>JAGYKP010000084.1 GCA_018401555.1 Halomonas sp. | reverse complement strand
AGAGCCGTAAAACGCATGCTGACCATCAGGGGCCAAGACCTCCCCACAGAATAGGGCGGGTGGGATGAGTGACCGATCCGCCGCCCTAACTTCACGCTCTTTCCATTAGACTCCATTTCCAACTGCTGAAGATAAGCTGGAAAGATCTTTAGACGCCCATCGTAGGGAAGGACTGCATGTGTAGGAATCTTCAAAAACTGGCAATTCCAAGCACCGATCAACGCCAATAGCGCGGGTAGATTCTCTTCGGTTGGCGCCTCTATAAAATGCTTATCCATGGCATGTGCGCCCGCAAGCAGTTCATTGAATTCTTTCATACCCAGTTGCATGGCTACGCTGATGCCTATGGGTGACCATATCGAGAAGCGTCCACCAATCCACTCCTTGAACAAAAGCTGGTGACTCTCAGGATACCAAACCCAATCATTTTCTCGCGACTGGTTGACACACCACAATCAGGTTGGTGAGCGCAAACCGTAACCTCATCCACTTGCAGTGCATGGCTTAACCAGGCGAGTGCCGTACGGACATTGAACTGTGTATCTTCTGTGGTAAAAGATTTTGATGCCAGTACCAGTAGAGTCGTCGCCGGATTCAAACTCTCCATCAATGGCAACAGCTGAGAACCATCCATGGTAAGAAACATAATGCACTGCGACTTTCTCAGCACTGGGTAGGTCTGCCAGGGCATTGCTGACCAATTTAGGTCGAGGTCTGGACCCTCCACGGCACTGTGCACTACATCAGTAACTTTCTCCCCCGTCGCACCATACCAAGCACCTGAATGTAAGCGATTGACCATTTCAGCCATGCGTCCCCGCTGTCTCTGGCAAGAGTCCAGCTGGCTTCCATACCTGCCGGGGCATCACTTTTTCTGGCCATCTGGCCGCCATGTGCAAAGCTGCACGCTTTTCAGATGTATTCACTTTTTCGCCCGCAAAAAATGCACGTCGTTTTTCAACTAATCCACAACTTTCTGCCCACTCTTTCAGCAGTGACATGGATTTAATCGTCAGGCGCTGCTTACTGAAATCGACACCTAGGTTATCGAAAGTGTGTGAAAGAGCATGCGCCCTCCAACGGGAATTGGCAGAGGCATGATCGCCCCCCAGCAAATCGGTCAAGGACTCCGACTGCAAGATTTCGGCATGGGCATGTAATTCACTAACTGCAGAATAAACATGAGGATTTTCTTTGGCGATTGACAAGTTCATTGGCTCATCCTTGAAACAGAACTGTTATGTATATACCGCTGAAGCACAAGGCCGGAAATCAGCCATACCTCACGCATCAAACCTTGCCAGGCTCCATAAAATTTTTTCCTACTCTATCTTAATCCTTGGTGTATATTGGCAATCAATTTGCTGTCGTGAAAAGTCCATATCGACATCTTCACCAGGACGGGTAGGGTGCCTTGCCCCGAGCGAGACTTGTATCCAGAACCAGAGATCGACTTCGTTCTGAAGTCAGTATCAAACTGGAATAACCAGGCCGATGGGTTCCGCAACAGGAAGGAACGCCGAAATCCGTACAAGAATCTGGACCTGACTCTTCTAACATTTCATCGCTTATTTTTTCGCAATATACCCTTCGGCTGTCAATACTTACATTCAGCTTCTTCTTGAAGCCGGGAAGAAGTGACCTTGGTGTTATCGTATAATCAAAGCGAACCTCCAGACCATGACCAGGAGCCCTCATAGCTTTCACCTCTAAGCTAGAAGAATCGTAGTTATTGCGACTTTCTTGGACCGCGAAACGTATTCCCGTATATGTATTATCTACAACTCCTGCATCACCGGTGACATTGCTCGGGACAAGGCTAACTCCCTTAGCCGTGGAAAGGTCAACTTCAACCTTACCTTTCAGAATCGCTTTCCAGCCATCGATATTTTCAAGCGCTATCTTCATGGCCTTTCATCTCTATTGCTCAGCGTCCGTTTCAGGCTAATCTTTATTTCGCGCCAGATAGCGACAAAGAAATGCCGTCAAGGGGCACAGCGAGTATCAAGTCCGATGATTCCGCTCAGCACCGTACCCCAGAAGAAAAGTGAAATAACCACAAGTGACGGGATGTAGGCCCGAACGGTTGGCCATGATTTTAGGTGTCAGGAGCCAGCTTTCGACTAGCTGCACTCCCGCGAATACCAGCCCGGCCAGGAACAGCAATTCAACACCGCCATCCGGCTGTAGATAGGCCATCGGCAAGACCACCAGCAGGCCTATCAAACTGCCAAGGAAAGGGACAATATTCAACAGCCCGAGCACCAACCCTGCTAATACACCAAAGTCTAGGCCGATCAGCATAAAACTTATGGCATACAAGATTCCCATACACAAAGCAATGATCAACTGGCCTTGAAAGAAGGCGCTCACATACCCCAAGAACACATCCATGAAATACAGTGATTTTCGCTGAGTGGCCTCACGAAATATCGACAGCACTTCGGATGCCTGCCTCCGAAGCAAGTCACCGGAGAGGAGTGAGAAGAAAAGGAAAAGGGGTACGAAGCTGATGCCTGCCAGAAGCCCAAGATAGGACAGGATCGCCTCGCTGGGGTTTTCAAGAACGGGCTTGGGGACCTTCCCGCACCACTGCTTTCCATACTCGAGGAGATCATGGAGCTGACTCCTGGGAAGTGTGTTGAGAAATTATCCAGCAATCTTTCTAGAGCATCGGGCAGAACTGTCATCAACTGAACAATTTGACTGAGCAAAATGGGAACCAGCGCGTAAATCAAGCCACCGACACCAATAAAGAAGGCCACCATTAGAAAAATTATGGCCAATAATCGTGGCAAGTGAAGGCGCTTTTCGAGAAGATCAACAACAGGGTGAAGCACCAGCGATAGAACACCGGCTACCGCGAGTGGAAGAAGCAGGTTGTAGAAAACATTGAGTGTCCAACCAAGTGTCCACAGGATGATTCCGACAAGTGCGGTCAGTATAACCAGGGAAGATAGAACCGCCGTATAGCGAAATAAGCGAAGCTCAAGAGCATTGAAAAGGCGCTTTACAGGCCTTGCCGAGGGAGGTTGTTGACTGGCAACTTTCACCCCATTCGCCAGGGGGTCCCGCCGGTAGTGAAGCACCGTGAATTCCTGCATAAATTTATTGAAGCATTACAAAGTCTAAACCTTGAAAAGATAAAGCAGAAGGCTAATCAAGCCTCCTGCCTTGTCCGTTCATCGTGTATAGTAGGACTCGACTGCCGAATGCCAGGTGGGGTCGGCCATATCTGGCCATTGATCCTTGTCGAATCCCGGCGCACTTTTCAAGCGATCAACATCGACGTCGAGCGTGAAGCGATGATTCTGCTTGTCGAGCTTCAAGGCTTTCCAGGGAATAGCAAAAAGCTGACCGCCCATTCCCAGGATACCGCCCGAAGCCAGGACCGCATAAATTATCTTACCCTCGACCATATCGAGCATTAGATCCTGTATCTTGCCTAGGGTTTCATCCTGCAAGTTACGAACTTCATCCCCTGTAACAGTAGCGGCACTCAGTAGCGTGGCCATGCCCTGCACGCTGTTTTCTGCAGCGTACCCCGTCTTCTGCTGTGTCGGTGAATAGCTCATTTCTGATCCTTCCTGTTTGATTTATCACTCTTTACGGAATCGCGATTGAGGTCCCCTAACACGGCACCTGCCTTGTCTTCACCCTTTTTACCCTCGCTCTTTCGCTCGGCATTTTCGTCACCGGACACCTTCCCGACAACCTCCTTTCCCTTGCCTTTCGTCTCGTTGGCACGACTTTCTACCTGACTCTTGTTCATAATCTTATCTCCATTCTCATGCCACTCTGACTTTCCCCTCACTACATCCATTCGCATGAGGGTGAGAATTGAATATATCTGAAGATTCATGACTGGTCGGTGCGCTACCCAACACATGCAGAGTCATTATTAAAATAAATTTACAACAAAAAGCACTTAAAAATTCCTCCCCGGCATTATATTCATTACGCATATAAATGGCACAAAGAGAGCAAAGAGATCCCGACTACTCAACCTTAAATATTTGAAACGAAACAACTCCTACCCGCAAGGGAGACCGAAACGTCAAGGGGGTCCGGCCCCACAGGACAGTCATGTGTTCGCTACCATACAGACGCACCTTCCACATATTACCAAGCTGGAACAGCAAACCCAGCGATCATGGGTTGTGCTCTTGACCCAAGAGGGTCCGGCAGAATGCCGTCAAGCAGAGGAGAAACAATGATGAAAAAGATAACCGCATTGATCCTTTCAGCCGCCATTGCCCCGGCATTCGTACTCAGCTCATCCGCTTTCGCAGAGAGTCATGACAATACGGAAATAGATGCGGAGCATCCGGCCAAAGAGCAGCAGGCAGGGATGGAAAGTGCCAACAAGGACAATGCCGACAGGCAGCGCGCTGGAAAGCCGCAGTTTGACGTCAAGCCCTCAGGGGCGATCTACGCCACCGACATCATCGGCAACAACATCAAGCACCGCAATTCGGACGAGGACGTCGGCGAAGTCCAGGACCTTCTCATCGGCAAGGATGGCAGTGTTGTCGGGGTTGTTGTGGAGACTAGTGGATTCCTCGGTCTTGGTGGACAGTCTGCGGGACTCGGCTGGGATTATATCGAATACGGCATGGAGGAAGACGAACTCATGCTCTATACGGATATTGAAGAGGAAGCACTGCGCAACTCGCCTAAGTACGAGCGCGATTGATTTATCCCACCCTCATCGGGGGGCACATCGTGCCCCCTGCTGTGTGACTCCTCACCTCAGCCATCCTAGCCCGGACAGGAGTAGTGCACGCCACGTCCAACGGTGCCCTACCTTCGGCACCCCCGCCTTGGCAACCCCACAACAACGGGAGGGTTATTTCACGCCTCTGACCTGGAGCGTTGATAGCTCAGCAGGCGATCGTACTCCCTCTTGACGACCGCGTAGCACTCACAGACCCGCTCTTCCAGGCCGGGCCTGTCGAGAATCTTGATGCGTCCGCGATGGTAGGAAATCAGCCCGGCTCTCTGCAGCTTACCGGCCGATTCGGTGACACCCTCTCGCCTGACCCCGAGCATATTGGCGATCAGTTCCTGGGTCATGACCAGCTCGTTGGTTGGCAGGCGATCCAGGCTCAGCAATAGCCAGCGACACAGCTGCTGATCCAGGCTGTGATGTCGGTTGCATACCGCCGTCTGCGCCATCTGGGTGATCAGGGCCTGGGTGTAGCGCAGGAACAGGTGCTGGAGTGTCGATGCGCGCTCGAACTCATCCTTCATCAACTGCCCCTTGAGTCGATAGGCACTCCCGGCACTCTGGACGACGGCTCGGCTGGGCGTGGTTTCACCGCCCATGAACAGCGAGATACCGACGATCCCCTCGAAGCCGACAACGGCTATCTCCGTCGAATCACCGTCCTCCATGACGCACAGTAAAGAGACGATGGAGTCCGTCGGAAAATAGACATGGCGCATCACCTTCTCCGACTCGACAAGCGAATCCCCGAGCTTCAGCTCGACCCACTCCAGATGCGGCGCCAGGCGCTCATATTCATCCCTCGACAGGGCCGCCAGCAGGTGGTTCTGACGCGGATCATGTTGCAGGGCCATATACACACTCCCATATCGAGCAAGCCTCCTCCGACAGCAGGTCGAAGAGCGGGGACTTGCCCGTCGGTGCCTTAGTAAGGCGAGACGGCCGCCGGACCTCCTGACCAATCTCGCACCTGATCACATCCCTTGACAGGCAACATGGCTGACTCATGCACCATGAGCAGCCAACAACCAATTGATTAAATGAGAAAAACCCGAGGGCTAACGAGCCCCACCAGCACCTCGCCAGAGGCGCAAGGATCGAGGCGCATGCCGTGTACGCTAGCGCACGGTAGCGGCCCCGTCACGCCACTAGGCTTTGTGGACACCGGTCAAGCCCATGACACAGGGTCTGTCATCGGCGCACCACCGGGGATCCACTCAGGCGGAACAGGAATCCACAACATGCCAGTGCCAACCTTCCCGATGGACTCGTCACCCAACCTGGAGCCGGTGAGGAAAGGTCACGCACCGAGAGTACAGGACCTCCCCGAGCGAAACACGACCAGCGCCTCGCGACGTGACTCTGCCGACGCCCTGGGTGCGGAGAGGGCATGGGCCCGAGTGGCGCTGGACACCATTGGCGATGCCGTGCTGACCATCGACCTGCAGGGAACGGTCACCTACATGAACCGTGTGGCCGAAGCCCTGACAGGCTGGCGCGAAGCCCAGGCGCTCGGCCAACCGCTGTCCCGAGTGTTCCATCTCGTCGATGGCAAGACCCATCAGGCCACCCAGCCCCCCGGGTGGCGTGCCATCGAGGAAAACCGCGCGCTTGGCTTTGCCCTGGACTGCGTGCTGATCCACAAGGATGGTAGCAAGCGCGAGATCGAGGATTCGGCGGCGCCCATCCATGACCGTGAAGGCCTGGTCACCGGTGCCGTGATCGTGTTCCACGACGCCTCCCGGTCACCGGCTCATGCTGGAGAGGATGGCCTACCTGGCACAGCATGATGCACTCACCGGCCTGCCCAATCGAGCCCTGCTGAAAGAGCGGCTCTCCCAGGCAATGGGGCTGGCCCGGCGGCACCGGCATCAGCTTGCCCTGCTCTATCTCGACCTCGATGACTTCAAGTCCATCAACGATTCACTCGGTCATGCCGTCGGTGACGGCCTGCTCAAGGCGGTTGCGGGGCGACTTCAGGAGTGCATGCGTGACATCGACACCGTCTGCCGTCAGGGAGGCGACGAGTTCGTGATCCTGCTTGCCGAGATCAGCCAACTCGATGATGCGGTCAGGGTAGCGGACAAGTTGCTTGCCATACTGGGCCGGCCTTACCTCATCCGGGGGCATGAGTTGCTCATAACGCTGAGTATCGGCATCAGCTGCTACCCGGAGGATGCCGACGATGCAGAGGCCCTCATGCACCACGCCGATATGGCCATGTATCACGTGAAGCGAAGTGGCCGGAATGGGCATCAGTGCTTCACGGCCGAGATGAAGGCGCAGGTGCCCACCAGGCAAAGTCCGACCGAACCGCACCCGCTGCGATTCCTGTCGCCATCGCAATACGACCTTGGCTTCTAGGCGGGGCCCGCAAGTTGCCGGCCATGTGCGCCAGCGTACAGATGGGCCGCCCGCCATGCCATATCCTCGACCTGAGTGGGGCAAGGAGTCGCCTGTACAGGGAGTTGCACTACGCGTCGCATGGATTGCGACGCCATCATGTCACGCAGCATCGCCCAGCATCCCGGGATCGGGGGCTGCGCACCAGAGGAACGCTCCATGAACAATATCGTCTATATCGTCGGCGCCGTCGTCATCGTCCTGGTAGATACTTTCCGTGCTCGGACTTCGTTGAGACCGACCGCCACGCCTCGAATGACGGGGCAGCAGGCCGCGGCCCACAGGCTATCGCCCGCGTTCACCCCGGAGTGACCGGCGGGGCCGAGACTCGGTGCAGCCGAACGCAAGGAACAAGAGTACCCGGGCAACATAAAAGCGCCGCCGCTTCCAGGGAAGCGGCGGCGCTTTACGTTCTGGTGGGTCGTGTAGGATTCGAACCTACGACCAATTGGTTAAAAGCCAACTGCTCTACCAACTGAGCTAACGACCCGAGCTTGCGAGCAAGCCAGAGTCCGGAGTGGTGGGTCGTGTAGGATTCGAACCTACGACCAATTGGTTAAAAGCCAACTGCTCTACCAACTGAGCTAACGACCCTTCCGAACGGGGGCAGATAATACTGGTATGCCCCCGGCCTGGCAAGGATTTTTTTGCCTTCTGCAGCAGTATGCGGTCAGCGCCGGGGCTTGGGCTTGCGCATCGCCTGCACCGGCTTGCGCTTGTGCTTGTCGCGGCTCCAGCGATTCTTCTCGTCCGGCGTCAGCTCGGGCACCTTGCGTGTCGGCAGTTCCGCCAGCTCAGCCAGGTCATCGACCTCCTCCTGGGAAAGCTCCACCCACTCGCCGGCCTTGGCCCGCTTGTCGAGGAAGATGTTGCCGTAGCGTACCCGCTTGAGACGACTGACGGTGAGCCCCTGGGACTCCCAGAGCCGGCGCACCTCGCGATTGCGCCCCTCCATGATCACCACGTGGAACCAGGTGTTGATGCCCTCGCCGCCGAACTCCTGAACGTCGGTAAAACGCGCCGGCCCATCGTCGAGCATCACGCCCTCGACCATGGCCACCACCTGCTCCTTGCTCACCTCTCCCATCACCCGCACCGCGTACTCCCGCTCCACCTGGGTGGAGGGATGCATCAGGCGGTTGGCCAGCTCCCCATCGGTGGTGAACAGCAGCAGGCCGCTGGTATTGATGTCGAGGCGTCCGATGGCGATCCAGCGCTCGCCCTTGAGGCGCGGCAGGCGGTCGAACACGGTGCGGCGCCCCTCGGGGTCCTTGCGTGTGCACAGCTCGCCTTCGGGCTTGTTGTACATGATCACCCGCCGCGGCACCTCCTCGGCGGCACGCAGGGTCACCGGACGGTTATCGAAGAGCACCCTGTCGCGGGTCTCGATGCGGTCGCCCAGGGTCGCCACCTGGCCGTTGACCTGGACCCGGCCGGCGGCGATGGCGGTCTCCATCTCGCGGCGCGAGCCAAGCCCGGCACGCGCCAGGACCTTCTGCAGTTTTTCGCTGGTATTGCTCATGAATCGTCGTTCTCACTGGGTGTGGATTCCGCCCCCGGGGCAGCGTCATCGTCGACGCGGCCCCGGGCACGTTCGGACAGGCGAGCCTCGAGATCGGCGAAACTCAACCCTGTCCGCTCGGACGCCGTCCCGGCGTGGTCTGCGTCGGCCTTCCCGGCCGTCGTATCGGGAGCGTCGGCCTCGGCCGTCCCCCCCTCTAGTGTAGCGCTACCGGATGCCTCGTCGGCACCCTCCGTTTCGTCGCCCTCCGCCGGGGCCGCATCCGCCTGGGCGAGAATATCGGCCTGGGCCGGCGGCGGGCCCTCCTCCTCGAGCGCCTTCATCGCCTCCGGCTCCTCGAACTCCTTCAGCTCGTGCATGGGCGGCAGCTCGTCGAGGGTCTTGAGGCCGAAGTCATCGAGGAAGCCGCGGGTGGTGGCGTAGACCGCCGGACGTCCCGGCACGTCGCGATGCCCCACCACACGGATCCAGCCGCGCTCGAGCAGGGTGCGCATGATCGAGCCACTCACCGTGACCCCGCGCACCTCCTCGATATCCCCGCGGGTTACCGGCTGGCGATAGGCGATCAGCGCCAGGGTCTCGAGCAGTGCCCGGGAGTAGCGCTGGGGCCGCTCGTCCCACAGCCGCGACACCCAGGGCGAAAGCCGTGGACGGATGCGCAGCTGATAGCCCGAGGCGGTCTCGATCAGCTCCATGGCCCCGCGCTCATGGCGGATACCCAGGCGTTCCAGCGCCTCGCGCAGGGCCCGCCGTGGCGGCCGCTCGTGGTCATCGAACAACACCTCCAGGCGCTCCAGGGGCAACGGCTCCCCGGCGGCCAGCAGCGCCGCCTCGAGGATCTCGTCCAGGGCGTCGGGAAACTCCATGGCGGTCATGGCGCCCCCTCCTCGTACTCCTCGAAGGCGCTCTCCCCCTCGCCCTCCAGGTCATCCAGATCACCTCCCTCGGTCGTGGCGGCCCGGGCACGCACATGCAGTGGCGACAGTGGCGCGTTCTGCACGATCTCGATCATCGCCTCCTTGGCCAGCTCGAGGATCGCCATGAAGGTGACCACCACCCCGGCACGCCCCTCCTCCAGGGAGAACAGCGCCTCGAAGGGGGTGAAACGCCCGCCCGCGAGCCGCTCCATGATCGCCAGCATGCGCTCGCGGGTCGAGAGCACCTCGCGGCTGATCTGGTGGGTCTGGTTGAGCTCGGCACGGCGCAGGATGCCGGCCAGGGCCCCCAGCAGCTGATCCAGCCCCACATCGGGGTGGATCACGCGACTCTCCAGCGGCGGCAGTGCCGCCCGGGCCGGGAACCAGTCGCGTCCCAGGCGCGGCAGCTCGGCCAGCGACTCGGCGGCATTCTTGAGCCGCTCGTACTCCTGCAGGCGGCGAATGAGCTCGGCCCGGGGATCCTCCTCCTCATCGTCACCCCCCTCCTTCGGCGGGCGTGGCAGCAGGGTGCGCGACTTGATCTCGGCCAGCATGGCCGCCATCAGCAGGTACTCCCCGGCCAGCTCGATCTCCATGGCCTTCATCAGCTCCACGTACTCGATGTACTGGCGGGTGATGGCGGCCACGTCGATGGCCAGGATATCCAGGTTCTGGCGTCGGATCAGATAGAGCAGCAGGTCGAGCGGCCCCTCGAAGGCCTCGAGGAACACACGTAGCGCCTCCGGCGGGATATACAGGTCCTCCGGCAACTCGGTGATCGGCTCGTCGAACAGCCTGCCGAGCACCCCGGCAGGGCCGGCGTCGGCAGCGGTCTGTGCAAGGCTGGTGGTATCGGGGGTAGCGCTCACGCGGCGTGCCTCTCCGGGGACGCAGGATCAACGGCGAAGTCTAGCAAGAGCATGCCATGGGAGACAGCTTGATCACGGTTCGGGGACCACCGGCGGGGGCAGCCACTGCCGGCCCCCCGAAAAATAAATCACGAAAGCCTTTGACCCGAGCCGCCAGGAATGAGACTGTAGCGTCAGTTGGTTAGCAAGCAGCATGGTTTCAGCAGCATTCGAATTCTTTCGACCGCCTGTATGATCATTCTTGTTTTACCCGCTATACATCTGGGTGACACCAGGAACTTTGCAAGGCGCTAAGCGCGAAAGGATTTAACATGACGACTGGTACCGTGAAGTGGTTCAACGATTCTAAAGGCTTCGGCTTCATCTCTCCGTCCGACGGCGGTGATGACGTCTTCGCCCATTTCTCCGAAATTCAGGCTGATGGCTTCAAGTCCCTGCAGGAAGGTCAAAGCGTCTCCTTTGACGTGACCCAGGGCAAGAAGGGCCTTCAGGCCTCGAACATCAAGCCGCTCTGATCCCCGATCAGAAACGCTGACGAACCCCAGAGTTCGTGCGACAGGGCCCGCTTCGGCGGGCCCTGTTTCGTTGTGTGCCTGCCCTGCGGCCTGCCGGCGCATCGCCCTCGACGCCCATGACCTCCCGCCGATTCTCGGCGAAATTGACGTGCGCCCTCTTCGCTGGCATAGACTGGCGGGCTACCCATCACGTGAAGGAACGACACCATGCAGTCACGCTACTTCACCATCAACGGCTTCCCCCAGGGTACGCCGGGACGCGAGCTTTTCGAGTTGCACGAGGCAGAGTTGCCCGCCCTGGCCGAGGGCGAGGTGCGCATCCGCAACACCTGGCTGTCGGTGGACCCCTATATGCGCGGGCGCATGAGCGGCGTAACGACCTACATCGCCCCCTTCACCATCGGCGAGCCACTGGAAGGCGCCGCGGTGGGCGAAGTGATCGAGTCGCGCCACGCGCGCCTGGCGGTGGGCGACCGGGTCCGCCACATGGGCGGCTGGCGCGATATCGCACAGCTGCCGGGCGACCAGGTCGAGCCGCTGCCGGGCATCGACGTGCCCGAGCAGGCCTACCTGGGCGTGCTCGGCATGCCGGGCATGACTGCCTGGACAGGCCTCAACCGGATCGCCGAGATGAAAGACGGTGACAACGTGCTGGTCAGCGGCGCCGCCGGCGCGGTGGGATCGCTTGCCGTGCAGCTGGCCAAGGCCAGGGGCGGTACCGTGGTCGGCATCGCCGGGTCCGCCGAGAAGCTCGAGTGGCTGGAGTCGCACGGCATCAAGGCGGTGAGCTACCGGGACAGGGACGCCGCCCAGCTCACCGAGGCCCTGCAGGGCGCCTGCCCGGAGGGATTCGACGTCTACTACGAGAATGTCGGCGGCACCTGCCTGGAAGCGGCGCTGAACACCCTCAAGGTCGGCGCGCGCATCGCCGTCTGCGGAATGATCGCCCGCTACAACGAGGAATCACCGAGCGCCGGCCCCGGCAACCTGGCGATGATTCTGATCCGCCGCGCCCGCATGCAGGGCTTCATCATCTTCGATCACTGGGACGACTATCCGCGCTTCCTGGAGGAAGTCGGCCCCCTGGTCGCCAATGGCGAGATCGACTACACGGAGACCATCGAGGAGGGCCTGGAGCGAACGCCGGACGCCTTCCTGTCCCTGTTCGAAGGCGCCAATACCGGCAAGATGCTGGTCAGGCTCTGAGCACTCGCGCCCTCTGCACTTCCACTGGCCGATGGGCTGGCGCTGTTCGCCGGCACCTAATTCTCCTTGCCCACCAGCCAGTGGGTCACGCCTAGCGCCAGCACCACGGCGGCTATCGCCAGCATCTGCTGTGCCGTGACGGTGGCGATATCCAGGATGATCACCTTCCGGGCTATCGCCATCAACGCCGTGGCCACCACCAGCCGGATGGGCAGGAGGTTGGTGCCCAGGTAAAGGCGGATATTGATGAAGATCTCGACGGCGATCAGCACCACCATGAAGGCGCCGAAGATGACGAAGATATCGCTGACCTCGAACAGCATCACCGGCGGTGCCATGAAGCGCGAGTAGAGCACGTAGATCACGTCCAGCACGCCCCAGATGATCACCAGCACCATCAGCACCGCCAGCACCTTGATGGCGAAGCGGATAACCAGATGCAGCCGGCGGATCAGCGGGTCCTCATGCTCCTTGGGAAGCTCGTCATGCAGCAGTTGGGGCCCATGGTTGAGGTCATCATCTTGCCGATCCATCGTGGTCTCTCCCGATAGCCCCGCAACGGGGTCCGCTCCATTGATGCCCGGCCACACGGCGCTGTCAATCGATGCCTGCTCCCTCAAGACCTCAGAAAGACCTGCCCGTCGCCATGGCCGGCTCGGGCGAGACGCCCTGGGCCAGGGCCGCCTCCCTCTCCACGGCCAGGGCGCGCCGAAAGGCCGGGCGCCGCTGCAGGCGCTCCCAGTAGGCGGAAACAGCAGGCTTGAAGCGCTCGCCCAGGCCGACATGGCCGGCCAGGAGCAGCGCATAGCCCACCGAGACATCGGCGGCGGTGAAACGCCCCGCGCACAGGAAGGGCTCGCGCTCGAGTCGCGGCTCCAGGGTGCGCAGGCGTGAGAGACACCAGCGAGCGTAGTCCTCCACCACCTGGGGCTGACGGCGCTCCGGCGGCTCGAACTGGCCGTAGCGCAGCACCAGGGTCTGGGGGAAGGTCAGGGTCGCCTCGCCGAAGTGCAGGAAGTTCAGGTAGTCGCCATAGGCGCGGCTCGCCCGGCGCCACCTCCAGCCCCGCCTCGGGCAGCCTCGAGGCGAGGTACTGGCAGATGGCCGCGGACTCGGTCATGGCTACCTCGCCGTCGAAGAACGCCGGCACCGTGCCCAGCGGATTGATCTCGAGGAAGGCCTCGTCGTGCATCCGCGGCGGGAAGGCGTGCATCACCAGCTCATAGGGTAGCCCCAGCTCCTCGAGCAGCCACAGGGGACGGAAGGAGCGTGCGCTGACGCAGTGGTGGAGTCTGATCATGGTGGTATCCCGGCAACGGTCTTCCGCTCATGGTGCCCCGGCGCCGCGGATCGCGAAAGCCCCACATACGCCTTAACCGGCCAGCGCCGGCACTCACCTGAGCCGGGTATTGCCCTCGGCATCGATGGGGAAACCGGGGTTGTGCGCCACCTCCCCCTCCTCCACCCTGCCCGCCTGCCAGCCCAGCTCCTTATAGAAGCGCCGCGCCCGCGCCAGGTCGCCGACGCCCAGGGTGATCAGACTCATGCGCTGTTCCATCGCTGGCCCTCCCCGGCCGGGTCTGATGTCGGTCGAAACACCAGGCGAGGGTGGGTCAGCGCACCGACACAGACTCGCGACCAAGCGTATCTTGCTGCCACACCTGCGTCCTCAGACGACCTGTCACGGCGAGCGTTCAGGCGCGTCGACACCTGCCTTCGCACCGGCGAGCGCTGTGTCATGAACAGACCCCGGGTCGAAGCCGGAAAGAACGAGGAGTACCAGACGATATGAAGAATAACCCGATGGACATGATGTTCGCGTGGATGAAGATCGCCACTTCCTACAACATGATGATGCTGTCTGCCGGCGAGGTGATCGCCCGTCGCACCATGATGATGGCCAGCGGTGCCATGACCGGCCCCGAGGCCATACGGTATGACGAAGGAGGCGACGATACGTCGCCACGGCCAGCGAGCGCCTGCTGGCAGGTAGATCCAGAGGCGGCAGATCCCGCGCGAGATCGCGCGCCGGCGCTGGTCGCGGCGCTAGTTCGCAGCACCGCGACCCGCTCCAACGCACGCAAGCTGCGGGGCTGAGCCGGGGATCCTGCCTCAGCGGCACCATGAACACCGGCAGTGACCATTTCACGCGCATGACCGCCACCCGGGGAAACCCGAAAGTGGCGGTTTTTCCTGGCTGCCACCTCACCATGGCCGGCGACCGGGCCGCGCTCGATGGAATCGGTGACACCCGGCGCGGGAGTGCTCAGGCCCTCAGTCACTCATCGGATAGGTGATACCGAAGGCGAGCATCCAGCCTTCCTGCAGCGACTGAAATCGGGAGAGTTGGAATATTTGACATGAATGGTCCCGCCAGATGGCGGGCCTCGGCGTAATCCGGCGAGGATCGCCGGGGCGGTCACTCCCACTCGATGGTCGCGGGCGGCTTGCTGCTCACATCGTAGGTCACGCGGGATACGCCGCTGATCTCGTTGATGATGCGGTTGGAGACCGTCTCCAGGAGCTCGTAGGGCAGGTGCGCCCAGCGGGCGGTCATGAAGTCGATGGTCTCCACGGCGCGCAGGGCGATCACCCACTCGTAGCGGCGGCCGTCGCCGACCACGCCGACGGACTTGACCGGCAGGAAGACCGCGAAGGCCTGGCTGGTCTTGTGGTACCAGTCGGCCCTGTGCAGCTCCTCGATGAAGATGGCATCGGCCTCGCGCAGGATATCGGCGTACTCCTTCTTCACCTCGCCGAGGATGCGCACCCCCAGGCCCGGCCCCGGGAAGGGGTGGCGGTAGACCATGTCGTAGGGCAGGCCGAGCTCGACGCCGAGCTTGCGCACCTCGTCCTTGAACAGCTCACGCAGCGGCTCGACCAGCTTGAGCTTCATGGTCTCCGGCAGGCCGCCCACGTTGTGGTGCGACTTGATCACGTGCGCCTTGCCGGTCTTGGCGGCGGCGGACTCGATCACGTCCGGGTAGATGGTGCCCTGGGCCAGGAAATCCACGCCCTCGATCTTGGCCGCCTCGGCGTCGAAGACGTCGATGAAGGTGTTGCCGATGATCTTGCGCTTGGCCTCGGGGTCGGCCTCGCCCTTCAGCTTGTCGAGGAACAGCGCCTCGGCGTCCACGCGGATCACCTTCACGCCCATGTGGCGGGCGAAGGTCTCCATCACCTGGTCGCCCTCGGCCTTGCGCAGCAGGCCGTTGTCGACGAACACGCAGGTCAGCTGGTCGCCGATGGCCTTGTGCAGCAGCGCGGCCACCACCGAGGAGTCGACGCCGCCGGAGAGGCCGAGCAGCACATGGCGGTCGCCCACCTGGTCGCGCACCCGGGCGATCTGGTCCTCGATGATCTGGGCCGGGGTCCAGTTGCACTCGGCCTGGCAGATATCGATCACGAAGTGCTCGAGGATTCGCTGGCCCTGCAGGGTGTGGGTCACCTCGGGGTGGAACTGCACGCCAAAGAAGCGCTTCTCCTCCCAGGCCATGGCGGCAATGGGGCAGCTCGGCGTGGAGGCGGTAACGGTGAACTCGGCGGGCACGCGGGAGACCTTGTCGCCGTGGCTCATCCAGACGTCGAGCAGGTTGCGGCCGGTCTCGTGGTCGATATGGTCCGAGATGTCGCGGAACAGCGCCGTCTCGGCGTCGAGGCGGATCTGGGCATAGCCGAACTCGTGGACGTGGGAGCCCTCCACGGCGCCGCCGAGCTGCTCGGCCATGGTCTGCATGCCGTAGCAGATGCCCAGCACCGGCAGGCCCATCTCGAACACGCACGCCGGGGCACGGGGCGAGTCGAGCTCGGTGACGGATTCCGGGCCACCGGCGAGGATGATGCCGTTGGGGGCGTACTCGCGGATCTCGGCTTCGGTGATGTCGAAGGCGCGAACCTCGGAGTAGACGCCGATCTCGCGCACCCGGCGGGCGATCAGCTGGGTGTACTGGGAGCCGAAGTCGAGGATCAGGATCTTGTGGGCGTGAATGTCGGTCATCTGGCCTTTCCTTTGAGAGGCGAACGGCCCGGAAACACGAAAGCTGGAAGCGGCGCGGCCACTTCCAGCTTCAAGCCTCCCGGCGTCAAGCGTGTATCAACCCGCGCGGTAGTTGGGGGCTTCCTTGGTGATCTGCACGTCGTGCACATGGGATTCGGCGAAGCCGGCACCGGTGATCTGCACGAACTGCGGCTTGGTGCGCATCTCCTGGACGTCACGGCAGCCGGTGTAGCCCATGGAGGCACGCAGACCGCCCATCAGCTGATGGACGATGGCGCCCATCATGCCCTTGTAGGGCACGCGGCCCTCGATGCCTTCCGGCACCAGCTTCTCGGCACCGGCGTCCTTGTCCTGGAAGTAGCGGTCGGCGCTGCCCTGGCTCTGGGCCATGGCACCCATGGAGCCCATGCCGCGGTAGGCCTTGTAGGTACGGCCCTGGTAGAGCTCGATCTCGCCGGGGGCCTCCTCGGTGCCGGCCAGCAGGCCGCCCACCATCACCGCACTCGCGCCGGCGGCCACGGCCTTGGCCAGGTCGCCGGAGAAGCGCACGCCGCCATCGGCGATCAGCGGGATATCATAGGGCGCCAGGGCCGCGGCGACGTTGGAGACGGCGGTGATCTGCGGCACGCCGACGCCGGCCACCACGCGGGTGGTGCAGATGGAGCCGGGGCCGATACCCACCTTGACGCCATCGGCGCCGGCCTCGGCCAGGTCCTTCGCCGCCTCGGCGGTGGCGATGTTGCCGCCGATCACCTGGATCTGCGGGAAGTGCTCCTTGGCCCAGCGCACGCGGTCGATCACGCCCTTGGAGTGGCCGTGGGCGGTGTCGATGATGATCGCGTCCACACCGGCCTCGACCAGGGCGGCGATGCGATCCGGGGTCTCGGGGCCGGTGCCCACGGCGGCGCCGACCAGCAGGCGGCCGTCGGCATCCTTGGCGGCGCTGGGGAAGGTGCGAGCCTTCTCGATATCCTGGAAGGTGACCAGGCCACGCAGGCGGAAGGCGTCATCCACCACCAGCATCTTCTCGATGCGGTGCTCCTGCATCTTGCTCTTGATCACGGAAAGGTCGGTGCCTACCGGCACGGTGACCAGCTTCTCGCCGGGGGTCATGATGTCCGCCACGCTGTCGCCGTGGTTGGGCTGGAAGCGCATGTCACGCTCGGTGACGATGCCCACCAGGGTCTCGCCCTCGACCACCGGGAAACCCGAGAAGCCGTGCTCCTGGGCCATGGCCAGCAGGTCCTCGAGCTTGGCCTTGGGCCCCACGGTGACCGGGTCCTTGACGATCACGCTCTCGTGCTTCTTGACCTTGCGCACCTCGGCCGCCTGGTGGGCGATGGTCATGTTCTTGTGGATGATGCCGATGCCGCCCTCCTGGGCCATGGCGATGGCCAGGCGCGCCTCGGTGACAGTGTCCATGGCAGCGGAGACGAGCGGGATGTTGAGGTAGAGGTCGCGGGTCAATCGGGTCCGCAGGCTGACGTCCTTGGGCAGGACATCGGAGTAGCCGGGCACGAGGAGGACGTCATCGAACGTCAGGGCTTCTTGGGCCATACGTAGCATATCGGCAACACCCAGTGAGCTGGTGGGAAGAAGGGGCAGGTGAAGTTAATCCACCATTATAACGGCCGAGGGCGGGTCACGTCACGGTCCAGCGAGATGCCATGCTACCCTGAACGCCTGATGCCAACCGAGCCGACGCCATGCAGCACCCCGACGCCCCGCCCCTCTCCGTCAGCGAGCTCAACCGCAGCGCCCGCCAGCTGCTGGAGGGACGCTTCGGCGAGGTCTGGGTCGAGGGTGAACTCTCCGGGGTGTCACGTCCGAGCTCCGGCCACGTCTACTTCACCCTCAAGGACGAGCAGGCCCAGCTGCGCGGCGCCCTGTTCCGCAACCGTGCGCGCTTCGTGGGCGCGCCCATGCGCGACGGCGACCGGGTCAAGGTCCGCGGGCGGCTGTCGATCTTCGAGCCCAGGGGCGACTACCAGCTGATCGCCGAGGCGGTGCAGGCCACCGGCGTGGGCGAGCTGCTGGCGGCCTTCGAGCGACTCAAGGCCCGGCTCGCCGCCGAGGGCGTGTTCGCCAACGCCCGTCCCCTGCCCTGCCCCCCGCGCCACCTGCTGGTGGTCACCTCGCCCAGCGGTGCGGCGATCCGCGATGTGCTGGCGGTGCTCGCCGCCCGCTGGCCGATGGTCAATGTGACGCTGATCCCGGTGGCGGTGCAGGGACGCGAGGCGGTGCCGGCGATGATCTCGGCGCTGGGCCTGCTCAATCGCCAGTCGAGCCTCGACCCGAGCCGGGATGCCATCCTGCTCACCCGAGGCGGCGGCAGCCTCGAGGACCTGTGGGCCTTCAACGACGAGCACCTGGCCCGGGCGATCTTCCATTCGCGGCTGCCGGTGATGTCGGCGGTGGGCCACGAGGTGGACGTGACCCTCGCCGACTTCGCCGCCGACGCGCGAGCCCCCACGCCTTCCGCCGCCGCGGAACGCCTGGTGCCGGATCGCCGCGAGCTCGCCGACGTCTCGAGCGTCTGGTCCGCGCCTGCGGCGCGCGGTTCAGGCACGCCTCGACGCCGAGGGCCAGCGGCTGGACCACCTGCGTGCGCGGCTGCGCCACCCCGGCGAGGGGCTCGACCGTCAGCGCCGGCGCCTGGCCTCAGCTCACCGGGCGACTGACGCGCGCCATCCAGGCACGCCTGGCTGAGGCCCGGCGCCGCCAGAGTCGCTGAGCGCCGCCCGGCGCACATCTCCCGGCCGCCAGCTGACGCTGGCCGGACGCCGGCTCGAGGGCGGCCAGCCGGCGCCTGGCCACCCGCCAGCCGTGCCGCGGGAGCTGGCGCGCCATCGCGAGCGCCTGGCCGGGGTCGCCCGGGAGCTGCAGGCGGTCAGCCCCCTGGCGGTACTCGGCCGCGGCTACGCGATCCTCGAGGACGAGCAGGGACGCGTGGTGCGTCGCGCCGACGACACCGCCCCCGGCGACCGCCTGGCCGCCCGACTGGGCGATGGGCACCTGACGCTGGAGGTGCTCCCGGCCGCGACACCAAACCGCAGGTCAGGGAACAATCGAATCGATAGATTTAGATATATAGTTATTCCAAGTAGAGATATCTAAGCTTAGTCACAAGAAGTCTTGACGCCATCGGCCAGATGCCGTTACGTCGAATATCATCACGACGTCCCCGCCGCAGGCGGGGATCTATCACCACGCAACAGGGAGTACCACCATGTCTCTGCGCATCAATGACGTTGTACCGGATTTCGAAGCCGATACCAGCCAGGGCCCGATCCGTTTCCACGAGTGGATCGGCGACAGCTGGGCGATCCTGTTCTCCCACCCCAAGGACTTCACCCCGGTGTGCACCACCGAGTTCGGCGCCGTCGCCAAGCTCGGCGAGGAGTGGAAGAAGCGCGGCACCAAGGTGATCGGCATTTCGGTGGACGGCGTCGAGGAGCACAAGGGCTGGATCAAGGACATCGCCAGCTTCGCCAGCTGCGACGTCGGCTTCCCGATCATCGCCGACGAGGACCTCAAGGTCGCCAAGCTGTTCGACATGCTGCCCGCCGACGCCTACCTGCCGGACGGCCGCACCCCGGCGGACAGCGCCACCGTGCGCTCGGTGTTCATCATCGGTCCGGACAAGCAGCTCAAGCTCTCCATGACCTACCCGATGAACGTCGGCCGCAACTTCGCCGAGGTGCTGCGCGCGCTGGATGCGCTGCAGACCGCCAACGGCGAAGGCGTGGCCACCCCGGCCGACTGGAACGTGGGCCAGGACGTGATCATCCCCACCAGCGTCTCCGACGAGGACGCCAAGGCGAAGTACGGCGAGTTCGAGACCGTCTTCCCCTACCTGCGCCGTGCCAAGCTGCCGCAGGCAAGTCAGCTCCGGTGCGCGTCACCCAGACCCCGCCACGGCGGGGGGTCGCGTTGCCAGGGGAGCTCAGCGCTCGGGCTTGAAGCTGGAGGGCTCCAGGTCGTGGCGCCCCAGCAGCTTGTAGAAGTCGGTGCGGTTGCGCCCGGCGATGCGCGCGGCCTGGGTGACGTTGCCCTCGGTGAGCTTGAGCACCTTGATCAGGTAGCGGCGCTCGAAGGCCGCCCGGGCGTCGTTGAAGGTCGGCAGGGCCTGCTCCTCGGCGGCCAGGGCCTGGGCCACCAGCGCCTCGGGAATGATGGCGGTCCCGGTCAGTGCCACGCACTGCTCCACCACGTTGACCAGCTGACGCACATTGCCCGGCCAGGCGCTGGCGGCCAGCAGCTTCAACGCCTCCGGCGAGAAGCCCTTGACGAAGGGCTTGTGGCGCTCGGCGGCCTGGGCCACCAGGTGCTTGGCCAGCAGCGGCACATCCTCGGCGCGCTCATGGAGCGGGGGCAGGCGCAGGTTGACCACGTTGAGGCGATAGTAGAGATCCTCGCGGAACTCCCCCTCGCTCATGGCGCGATCGAGGTCGCGATGGGTGGCGGAGATGACCCGCACATCCACCGGGACCTGGGTGGTGGAGCCCAATGGGCGGATCTGGCGTTCCTGCAGGGCGCGCAGCAGCTTGACCTGCAGCGACAGCGGCATGTCGCCGATCTCGTCCAGGAACAGGGTGCCACCATCGGCGGCCTGGAACAGGCCCTGGTGCTCGCTCACCGCCCCGGTGAAGGCGCCCTTGGCGTGGCCGAAGAGCTCGCTCTCCAGCAGCTGTTCCGGCAGCGCACCGCAGTTGATCGCCACGAAGGGCTTGTCGGCACGCCGGCTGGCACGATGGATGGCCTTGGCCATCAGCTCCTTGCCGGAGCCGGAGGGGCCGGTCACCAGCACGCTGACGTCGGAGGCCGCCACCATGCGCGCCTGTTCCAGCAGCCGTTCCATCTCGGGGCTGTGGGTGATGATCCCGGCGCGCCAGGCCTCGTCGCCCTCGGGGGTGACCCCCGGCGCCTGGGCCAACGCCTCCTCGATGGCCTCGAACAGCGCATCGCGGTCCACCGGCTTGGTCAGGAAGCTGAACACCCCCTCGCGAGTGGCGGCGACGGCGTCGGGAATCGAACCGTGGGCGGTGAGCAGGATCACCGGCAGCCCCGGCGCCTCGCGCTGCACCTCCCGGAACAGCGCCAGGCCATCCATCTCGTCCATGCGCAGGTCGGTAAGCACCAGGTCGGGGCGATCGACCTCCAGCGAACGTAGCGCCTCGCGGCCGCTCTCGGCAGTGGTCAGCCGGTAGCCACGACTCTCCAGGCGCATGCCCAGCAACTTGAGCAGGCTGACGTCGTCATCCACCAGCAGGATATGCGCAGGTTGCCGACGACCGGCACTCCGGTGCCGCCATCCGGGTCGATTCAGCGCGGGCTTGCAGGGGGGGCAGGGTCTTCACGTCGGGTCCTCCATCACTCGTCGGCCTGCTGTCGCAGGTTGATACTGCGCTCGATGGCGGTCAGCGCCTCGAGCTTCTTCTCCAGGTCGGCATTTTCCTCTTCCAGCGCGGCGCGGCGAGCTCGCTCTGCGCCTGAGCCGACTCTGCGGCATTCAGCCGGCCGGCCCTGGCACGGCGGCCCTCGAGCTCGTTGAGCCAGTAGCGCAGCAGCGGCTGCAGGGTCACCGGCGCGGCCGAGAGGTCGGCCTTGTAGAGCTCCGAGGCGCGCTCCCACTGCCCCTGGCTACCCCAGGAGAGCGCCACCGCCCGGGCCAGGCGACGCGACGCGGACTCCCCTTCCAGGCGCGTGAGCATCGCCTCACGCCAGGCACGATCACCGCGCTGTGAGGCCAGCCCGAAGGCCACCCACTCCGGCAGCAGGCAGTCATCGTCGACGAAGTTCGGCAGCTCAGCATGGCAGCCGCTGGCCGAAGCGGCCCGCCCGGCGGTGGGGTCCGGCTGGAGGCCCGCTCGAAGTGAGTCTGCGGCAGCGTGCTCGCAGCCGGCCAGCCACACCGGCCAGCAGGCAGGCCAGCAGAGGGCGAAGGTTCATGACATCAGCTCCTTGCATCTTGACCTGCCATCCCGGCAGGCGTGAGGTTGTGGTCTCTCTTGGACGGGACGGCCCGCGGCAGCGTGAGGCGGAAGCAGACCGCCAGGCGCGGATCCTCCACCAGCGCCAGCTCACCCTGCTGGAGGCGTGCGCAATCCGCCGCCACCGAGAGGCCGATGCCCGACCCCTTGAGCGGCCCCTTGCGGCGGGTGCGCCCTGATAGAAGGCCTCGAACAGCCGCGGGCGATCGACCTCGGCGATGGGCTCACCGCTGTTGGCCACCTCCAGCTCCAGGCGGTTGCGGCGCTGGCGGACCCGGATCTCCAGTTCGCCACCATCGGCACCGTAGGCGATGGCGTTGGACACCAGGTTGTCGAGGATATGGCCGGTCGCGGTGCGGTCCAGCTCCCACTCCACCGGGCCGTCGAAGCTCTCGACCCGCATTCCCTTGTTGGCCAGTGCCAGGCGGTGCTTGGCCAGCACCTCGCGAACCAGGGTGGCAACATCGAGCCGTTCGACCTCCACTCGCCGGCTGTGCTGCAGCAGGTTGTAGTCGAGCAGCTGCTCGATCAGCCGCTGCAGCTCGCGGCCGCTGCCATCGATCAGCTCGAGGATCTCCAGCTGTTGCGGGGTCAGCTCCCCGGCCACTCCGTCGGCGAGCAGCGCCGAGCCTCACGCACGCTGGCCAGCGGGGTCTTGAGTTCGTGGGACATATGACGCAGGAACTGCTGCTTCTCGGCCTCCAGCTCGGTGAGCCGCGAGGCGAGCCAGTCGAGGCGCTCATCCAGCTTGACCAGCTCCGCCGGGCCCTGCACCGGTTGCGGCGGTTCATCGCGGGCGCCACTGCCGATCCTCAGGATGCGCCGCTCCAGCTGTCGCACCGGGCGGATGATCAGCCACGAGAACAGCAGCATCAGTACCAGGCTGGCCGAGACCAGGGCGCCGGTCTGCCACCACAGCCGGCCCTGTACCCCACTCGCCCGCTGGCGGATCGCATCGATGCGGGCATCGATGCGTTGATTGGTAGCGCGGCGCAGCGCCTCGGTGCGCTCGGCGAAGGCCGGAAAGGCATCGAGCCGCCCCTCCAGGGCCTCCGGCGTCAGCCCGGGCAGCTCGCCCAGGCGCGTCAGCTGCTCCTCCAGGTCCGCCACGACGGGATCGTCCGGCAGCAGTTCTCGCTGCAGCTGCAGCAGCTGACGATACTCCTCGAGCCGCTCGGCGTAGATCTCCAGCAGGCTCTCCTGCTCGAGTACCGCATACTGGCGAGCGCTGCGCTCCATCTCCAGCGCCAGCGCCCCCAGGGTCCGGGCGCGGCGCGTCTCCTCTACCGCCTGGCGGGCGCTGACGTCGGCCAGCCGGGTCAGCTCGGTGAGCGCCTGACCCGCCTGGAACATCAGCACGCCCAGCGGCAACATCACCACCAGGAAGGCGATCAGCACAAGCTGCAGCAGGGAGCGGGGGCGCCAGCGACGCGCGACTCGAGTGGTCATATCCAGCGTTCTTTGCAGGAGGCCGAGGGGCGGGGCGGTGGATGGGGCTGCCATCATGTCGGACCTTGAGAATACCAGAGTTTGCTCGGGAGCCGTGTCTCCCGAGCCCGGGCGAGCGGCGAAAAAAAGGGCCGGCAGGGCCGGCCCAAGTACGCAGGGAACTGAAGGGTCTGAAAGGATCACCGCTGGTGGCCTGATCCATCCAGCGCTCACCCTTCCAAACGGGCCGGGGAGGGCCCTCGAAGCCATGAGTCAGCCATCTGCCATCAGGGGCTGGCCTTCCTCATGCGGCCGATGCGCCAAGCGCATCGCCCTGCTTCGTGTCTGGCAGTGTCGTCCGGCCTGGCCTTATCGGGTCGGGCCGTGACGCCACTGCGCGATTCGATCCCCCGCAAGGGGGAGAGGCATCCATGCCGGGGCATCCTTGCCCTTGGGGTACGCGTCCATGACCGTGTCGGTACCCGTCTCATCGCAACCTAAGTCACACATCGCTAGGAGCAGACGCTGATCGCCGGGGAGGCGAGGCACAGGGCAGCGTGGTTTCGCCCCCTCGGTGATCGAAACGGTTCGAGCCGTAATGAACCGCTTTCGTTGCTCACCAAGAATATTGCGATCATCGTGCCAGAATCTGAAAAATCACTTATTTTCAGATAGTTAAAAGCAATACCAATCTGGCACGACGGCAAGATGAAGATAACGGGGGGATTTCGCGCGCCAATCCGTCGCCAGGAGGCGACGGAAAGCAGAAGACTTTCGATAAACGCTTTATTTTCAGTAGTTTGAAAAGTCGCCAGGCAGAGACAGTGGCGCCGCGCATGGCGCCACGCGGCGACACCCCTGCTCAGCCCAGTGGCTTGACCAGCACCTTGGACTTGCGAGCGTGGTTGTAGGTATCCCGACGCAGTGGTGGCAACGCCTCGAGGTCGGCCAGACGAAAGCCGTGTTCGAAGAACCAGTGCGTGGTGTGGGTGGTCAGGGCGAACAGCGCCGACAACCCCAGACGACGGGCGCGTCGCTCGATTTCGGCGAGCAGCAGCTCGCCTCGGGCACCGCCGCGGTAGTCGTCGTGGACCGCCACACAGGCCAGCTCGCCCATCTCGGCATCGTCGAAACGGTGCAGGGCCGCACAGCCGATGATCATGCCGTCACGCTCGATCGCCAGGTAGTCGTCGATCTCGTGCTCGAGGCGTTCCCGGGAGCGAGGCACCAGCATGCCGCGCCGCTCCAGGGGCTCGAGAAGCTCCAGCGGGCCGCCGATATCCGCCAGCTCCGCCGGGCGCAACTGCTCGTAGCGGTGCTGGGTGATCATGGTGCCGACGCCGTCACGGGTGAAGAGCTCGCCGAGCAGGGCGTCGTGGTCATGCCAGGAGAGCAGATGGGTGCGCGCCACCCCGTGGCGGGCCGCCTGGCATGCGGCCTCCAGATGGCGCGCCAGCTCACTGCCGGGCGCCGCCTGGGCCAGCAACGGCCCCGGCTTCGGCGGGAGTCAGCTGGCGCTGCAGCTGACCGCTGGCATCGAACAGACCGCTGGCCTCGCCGGAGCAGGATCAGCTTGTCGGCAGACAGCGTCATGGCGGCGTGCTGGGCCACATCGGAGGCGTCGAGATCGAACACCTCGCCGGTGCTGGAGAAGCCCAGCGGCGGCAGCACCACCAGCGCCCCCTTTTCCAGCAGCCCCTCGATGGCCTGGGTACGCACTCGGCGCACCTCACCGCTGTGATCGAAATCGACCCCCTCACGAACCCCCAGCGGCTTGGCCATCACCAGGTTGCCGGAGACCGCGGTGAGCTCGACGCCATGCATGGGCGTGTTGGGCAACCCCAGCGAGAAACGCGCTTCCAGCCACAGTAGCTGCTCGGCGGCAACCCGCTCGATGCAGCCCATCACCTCGGCGTCGGCGACCCAGCGCCCCTGGTGTTGCCCCGGTGTGATTCCCGCGGCCTCCAGCGCCTGCTGCACCTGAGGACGGATGCCGAACACCACCACCAGCCGCACGCCGAGGGTGTGCAGCAGCGCCAGGTCCTGTACCAGCTGCTCGCCACGCCCCCGCGCCATCGCCTCGCCCTCGATCAGGATGACGAAGGTTCGTCCGCGATGGGCGTTGATGTACGGCGAGGAGTTGCGAAACCAGTCAACGAAGGGGAAGCGTGTATCCAAGGGCCGCTCTCCGGCAGCGGGTGAACGATAGCAGCTGGGGAGCCACGACTATAGCAGAGCGACGAAAACGGCGGCACCGGCCAAGCTGGCCAAGCGGCCAAGCGGCCAAGCGGCCAAGCGGCCAAGCGGCCAAGCGAGCCAAGCGGCCAGCGGCCAAGCGGCCAAGCGGCCAAGCGGCCAAGCGGCCAAGCGGGGCGCTGCCAGCGGCCAAGCGGCAGCGTGGCACCGGCCGCGACAAACAGAAACCCCGAGGCCTCGGCCTTCGGGGTTTCCTGTCGCTCGGTGCTTGCCGCTCGACGCTTAGCCGAACATGCCCTTGAAGGTGAAGAAGAACAGGATCGCCAGGCCCGCACCGGCGGGCAGGGTGATCAGCCACGACATGGCGATGGTGCCGATCACGCGCAGGTTGAGTGCCGTCATGCCGCGGGCCAGGCCCACGCCCAGCACGGCCCCCACCAGGGTATGGGTGGTGGAGATCGGCAGGCCGGTGCCCGAGGCCAGCACCACGGTGACCGCGGCGGCCAGGGTAGCGGCGAAGCCACGGCTGGGCGTCAGCTCGGTGATGCCGGTGCCGACCGTGGCGATCACCTTGTGGCCATAGGTGACCAGGCCGACGACGATGCCGCCGCCGCCCAGCACCAGTACCCACCAGGGCACCAGGGCCGCGGCCTCGATCTCGCCGCCGGTCTGCACCACGCTGATCACCGCCGCCAGCGGGCCCACCGCATTGGCCACGTCATTGGAGCCGTGGGCAAAGGCCATGGCACAGGCGGTGAAGATCATCAGCACGCCGAAGACCCGCTCGACACCGCTGAAGCCGAACTGGTCGGTCTTGCGGCTGCTGGCCTGCACCCGTCGCTCCATGAAACCACCCAGGGCCGCGACCAGCAGGCCGGCGAGGATGGAGAGCAGCAGGCTGGCGCCGAAACCGAGGTCCAGGCCGACGTGCTTGAGGCCCTTGGTCAGGGTCACCATGGTCACCGCGAAGCCGACCAGGAAGACATACATCGGCACGTAGCGCTTGGCCGCGGCAAAGGGGTCCTTGGCCTCGAAGATCAGGTGCTGTACCGACTTGAACAGGGTGAAGGCGATGGTGCCCGCGAGTACCGGCGAGACCACCCAGCTGGCGGCGATGGTCATCCGCCAGAGCCCCAGTCCACCGCGGCGGCGCCGAGGCCCGCCACCGAGAAGCCGACGATGGCGCCGACGATGGAGTGGGTGGTGGAGACCGGCCAGCCCTTCATGGAGGCGATCAGCAGCCAGGTAGCGGCCGCCAGCAGCGCCGCCAGCATGCCGTAGACCAGCAGCTGAGGGTCATCCTGGAGCAATTCGGGATCGATGATGCCCTTGCGGATGGTGTTGGTGACTTCGCCGCCGGCCAGCCAGGCGCCGAGAAACTCGAAGATCACGGCGATGATGATCGCCTGCTTGATGGTAATGGCGCGAGAGCCCACCGAGGTGCCCATGGCGTTGGCGACGTCGTTGGCACCTACACCCCAGGCCATGAAGAAGCCGAATAGGCAGGCCAGGATGATGAAGATCTCGCCGTGCTGCGCAATGATCGACATGAGGATGTGTCCCCTCGTTGCGGTCGTTGGATGGCGTGCTGGTGGCGGCCCCGGGGTCACCGGGGCCGTGGAATTCAGTTGGCCGTCATGATCTGCAGGCGGCTGCCCACGCGCTCGGCGCGATCGGAGAGCTCACCCACCCAGTCGATGATCTTGTAGAGGAACATCACGTCTACCGGCGGCATGCGATCCTCGAGGCCGAACAGCTGGCGGCGAATGGCGACCTGCTGGTCGTCGGCCTGCTGCTCCAGGCGGTGCAGCTCGCGGATCAGCTTCTGCATCACGTCGCTGACGTTGCGACCGAAACCGGACTCGAGCAGCTCCCGGAGCTCCTCCAGGTGCGTGGCGCGCCTGGGCCACGCAGGCCACCGCGGTGCGCATGTAGTCGCGCATCGGCTGGGCCAGCTCCTCGGGCACCTGCATGCGCCTGCCGAGCATGATCCCGGTGATGTCGCGAACCTTGTTGGCGATCTTGTCCTGCACGCTGATCAGGTCGAGCAGGTCGGAGCGCGACACCGGCAGGAACAGGGTATTGGGGAGGTTGAGGCGCAGCTCGGTCTTGAGCTCATCGGCCTCATGTTCGAGGCGCGTGATCGACTCGCGGTGGGTCGCCGCCTCTTCCCAGTCGCCCACGAGGGTCGCCTCGAAGAACGGCAGCAGATGATCGGCGCACTCGCTCGTCTTGACGATATGGGTCAGCAACGGCTGGAATGGCGAACGACCGAACATCGCGGAGAAGGGATTGGATGTCACCATAGGGCATCTCGAAACCTGGAAAATGTCGGCGACAGTATAGTGACCCCTGCTGCTATCGTCATGAAATATTCACTCAAACGTCATCTGATCGAGGCCGCCGCCACATGAGTCAAGAGATCGAACTGAAGCTCGCCCTGGGTCCCGAAGGTCCCGACGCCCTGCGCCATCACCCCTTGCTCGCGGATATCGCACCGGGCGTCACCTTCCTCGGCAACACCTACTTCGACACCCCTGCGGGTGAGCTGGAGATGGCGCGCATGGCGCTGCGCCTGCGCCGACTCGATGGCCGCCTGCTGCAGACGGTGAAGACCCGCGGCGAGGGTGGGGGCGGCCTGTCGCAGCGCGGCGAGTGGGAGTGGCAGGTCCCGGGGCCGGGGCTGGACCTGGCCGGCCCTGACGGAGCTGCCTCCGGCCGCACTGGGCCGGGACGTGCTGGAACGCCTGGAGGCGCGATTTACCACGGATTTTCGTCGCGAGACCTGGCAGCTGGAGCACCGCGGGGCAAGGATCGAGCTGGCGCACTGGACGAGGGCGAAATCACCGCAGGGGATGGCCGCGTGGCGATCCGTGAGCTGGAACTCGAGCTCAAGGCCGGCGAGACAGCCACTCTGTGGTCGCTCGCCGAGGCGCTGGCCGCGCGCGTGGCGCTGCGTCCCTCGGACACCAGCAAGGCCGCTCGCGGCGGCGCCCTGCTCTCGGGCGAGTGGCGCCTGCCCGAGGGAGGCTCGCCGCAGGCCTGGTTGCACCGCGCCGTGGTGGCGCTTGACGCCCACGCCGACAGCGGTCGCGCCGAGTGCCATGCAGCGGCCCGCGAGGCCTTCCGGCGACTCGCCGCGCAGGGCGACACTGTCACGCGCGACGCGGCAGGTACACTCGCCGACGCCCTGGCCGACGACGCCTGGCTGACGCCTCCCCTCGGGCGATGCCTGCTGCAGCTGTCGCATCACCTGTCGGGCCGTGAGGCCCTGGCCTGACCACACCTACAAGGACGCCGCCCGTGAACCACCTGCCCAAACCCGCCGGCGAAGGCCTGCGCACCCGGGTCTTCCAGATCATCTTCGAGTCCGACACCCGCTCGGCCAAGGGCTTCGATATCGCCCTGATCGTGGCGATACTCGCCAGCGTGCTGGTGGTGATGCTGGAGAGCATCGAGAGCCTGCGAACCGACTACGGCACCCTGTTCTTCTGGCTGGAGTGGGCCTTCACCATCGCCTTTACCCTGGAGCTGGCGGCACGCCTCTACTGCCTGGAGCGGCCGCTGCAGTACCTCAAGAGCTTCTACGGCATGGTCGACCTGATCGCCATCCTGCCCACCTGGCTGACGCTGATCATCCCCGGGGCCCAGACCCTGGTGATGGTGCGCCTGCTGCGCACGCTGCGCATCTTCCGCGTGCTGCGCCTGATGGAGTTCGTCGGCGAGGGGCGCCTGCTGGTGGGGGCACTGAAGCGCAGCAGTCACCAGATCTTCCTGTTCCTGTTCACCGTGTTCATGCTGGTCTCGATCTTCGCCTCGATCATCTACCTGATCGAACCCGCCGAGGCCGGCTTCACCAGCATCCCCACGGCGATCTACTGGGCCATCGTCACCCTGACCACGGTGGGCTACGGCGACATCGTGCCGGTGACGCCGCTGGGCCAGGCGATCTCGGTGATGGTGATGCTGATCGGCTACTCGATCATCGCCGTGCCCACCGGGGTCTTCTCGGCGGAGGTGATCCGCTCGATCCGCGCCGACCGCTACTCCGACGAGGCCTGCCCCGGCTGCGGCCACGACCGCCACGAGCAGCGTGCCAAGTACTGCCTGC
Organism: Halomonas sp.; assembly: GCA_018401555.1. Classification (GTDB taxonomy): domain Bacteria; phylum Pseudomonadota; class Gammaproteobacteria; order Pseudomonadales; family Halomonadaceae; genus Halomonas. The sequence continues at coordinate 236,960 of JAGYKP010000084.1, read as the reverse complement.
TGTGCGGCACCTGGCTGGATGAGGACACCCCCGACCCGCAGCTCTCCGAGGAGGAGCAGGAGGCCTGGTGGGAGGAGCACGGCGGCAAGGGCAACGACGCCTCCTCGCCGCCGCAGGAGGGCTGAGGCCGCGCGGGCCTACTCGCGGAAGGGTGTCGACGTCGCCGCGCCCCTCGCGCAGGATCACCGGCGGCAGGTCACGCAGGTCCACAACGCTGGTGGGCTCCAGGTGGCAGGCGCCGCCATCGATGATCAGGTCGAGGTGGGCGCCGAAGCGCTCGCGGATCTCCTCGGCATCGGTCATCGGCAACTCTTCGCCCACCGGGATCAGGGTCACGCTCATCAGCGGCTCGCCGAGGGCCTCGAGCAGGGCGTGGGTGATGGCGTGGTCAGGAACGCGCACGCCGATGGAGCGCCGCTTGGGGTGCAGCAGCAGGCGCGGCACCTCGGTGGTGGCGTTGAGGATAAAGGTGTAGGCGCCGGGGGTATGGGCCTTGAGCAGGCGGAACACGGCGTTGTCCACCTTGGCGTAGGTGCCGATCTCGGAGAGGTCGGAGCACACCAGGGTGAAGTTGTGCTTGTCGTCCAGGGAGCGCAGCCACTTGATCTTGTCGATGGCCTTCTTCTCGCCCAGGTGGCAACCCAGGGCGTAGCCGGAGTCGGTGGGATAGGCCACCACGCCGCCCGCGCGGATGATCTCGATCGCCTGGTCGATCAGGCGCTTCTGGGGGTTCTCGGGGTGGATCTGGAAGAACTGGCTCATGTGGTCACGCTCCTGAATTGAGTCGCGGCGCCAGCCGCGGATGGGTCCATACCGGTAGGGTAGCGGTGCGCGGCACCGGGCTCATGCTGCCCGGCGCCAGGTGGCCGCCGGGAAAGTGGAAGTCGCTGCCCTGGGAGGCATAGAGGCCGCGCTCCTGCAGCTGGCGCGCCAGGTCGCGGGTCACGTCGGGGTTCTGGAAGCCGCCGACCAGCTCTGGCCGCCCTGCCGCCGGCGGCGGCGAAGTCATCGAGCAGCAGGCCGCGCTTGCGCCGCGTCAGGGAGTAGCGCAGCGGATGGGCCAGCACGGCCACGCCGCCGGCATCGACAATCCAGCCCACCGCCTCGGCGAGACCCGGCCACAGCGCCTTGACGTCGCCTGGCTTGCCGTTGCCCAGGTGCCTCGAAGGCGGTCGCCACATCGGGGACCAGCCCCGCCGCGACCAGCGCCCGGGCGAGTCGGGGCGACCCAGGGGACGCTCGCTGCCGGCCTGCTCCCGGGCCCTGGCCAGGGCATCAGCGAGCCCGACCTTCTCCATGCGCGCGGCGATGGTCCCGGCGCGCTTCGCGCGCCACGGCCTGGGCCGCCAGCCCCTCGACCAGCGAGCCCTGGGCGCCGTCGGGCAACAGCCCCCACCACATGGATGCCGATGCCGCGCCACTGGGTGGAGAGCTCGGTGCCGGGAATCAGGACCAGGCCCTCGCGCCTGGCGGCCGCCGCCGCCTCCGCCACACCCTCCAGGGTGTCATGGTCGGTCAGCGCCATATGGGTCAGGCCCCGCGCGGCACACAACGCCACCACCTCGGCGGGCGGCAGGGCGCCATCCGAGGCGGTGGAATGCATGTGCAGATCGATGCGGAGGGGCTCGGGGTCGCCCTCGAAGCGAACGGGAAGTGGAGGCATTGGCATGACGCCGACCGGCGACTTTGTCAGAATGGCCTACCATGGTGCGCGCCTGGCCAATGCCGGTCAATCCAATGCCGGCCCATGGCGCCCGCCCCTCGGCAATGCCGCCCCACAGAAGGAAGCCACCCCATGCTCTACGCGATCATCAGCGAGGATGTGAACAACAGCCTGGAGCGCCGACTGGCCGCCCGCCCGGACCATCTGGCACGCCTCGAGGCGCTGCGCGACGACGGCCGCCTGGTAATGGCCGGCCCCCACCCGGCGATCGACAGCGAGGACCCGGGCGAGGCCGGCTTCTCCGGCAGCCTGGTGGTCGCCGAATTCGACAGCCTCAAGGCGGCCCAGGCCTGGGCCGACGCCGACCCCTACATGATCGCCGGCGTCTACGCCAGGGTCACGGTGAAGCCCTTCAAGAAGGTGCTTCCCTGAGAGCGCCTGCCTGAAAAGGGCCGCTTATCAACAGCCGGTTTTGCACAGACGCTGTGGATAACACTGTTGAAACGCCGCGGATGCCTTTCGCCAGCCCCCTGGCTCCGGCCCCGCGGCGCGACCGATCAAATTTTGAACGCTTCCGGAGCTCCCCTTGACCGCCGCCCCCGATGGCCTGCCGCCCCTCGCCGCCCTGGAGACCCCCCGCCTCGACTGGCGCAGCGATGCCAGCGGCGAGGCCGCCCCCCACTCCCCTGCCTTCGATGACGTCTACTTCTCCCGGCATGACGGTCGCGCCGAGACCGAGCACGTCTTCGTCGCCGGCAATCGCCTGGCGGAGCGCTTCAGGGAGTGGCGGGAGCCGCGCCCCTTCGTGGTCGGCGAGACCGGCTTCGGTACCGGACTCAACATGCTCTGCGCCTGGGCCTGCTTCGACGCCCATGCCCCGGCCGGGGCACGGCTGCACCTCGTCTCCACCGAGAAGTTTCCGCTCGACCGAGAGGATCTGGCGAGGGCGCTGGCCGCCTGGCCGGACCTGGCTGAACGCAGCGAGGTGCTTGTCGCGCAGTGGCCCGAGCCGGTGGCCGGCGTGCATCGGCTATGGCTCGACGAGCGGGTCACCCTGGACCTGCACCTGGGCGACGCCGCCGAGCGCCTGGCGCTGCTCGCCGGCCGGGTCGACGCCTGGTTCCTGGACGGCTTCGCGCCCGCGAAGAACCCCGAGATGTGGCGGCCCGAACTCTTCGAGGCCATGGCGGCCCGCTCACGACCGGGCGCCACCTTCGCCACCTTCAGCTGCGCCGGGGTGGTCAAGCGCGGCCTGGCCGCTGCCGGCTTCGCCTGGCGCAAGGCCCCGGGATTCGGGCGCAAGCGCGAGATGCTGTGCGGCGAGATCGCCACGCCTCCCGTGGATGAGCGCCGGCGACAGACGCCCTGGTTCACGCCGCCGACTGCCCGACCGCCACGCCATGTGGCAGTCATCGGTGCAGGGATCGCCGGCGCCAGCGCCGCCGCCGCCCTGGCCCGGCGCGGCATCGCCGTCACCCTGATCGACCGCTTCGCGCGCGCCGATCTCGGCAACACCCACCTGCAGGGCGCCCTCTACGTCAAGCTCGCCGCCGACACCAACCGGCAGAGCCGTACCTACCTGGCCGGCTTCCTGCACAGCCGCCGCTGGCTGGCATGGCTCGACCCGCGGCAGGAGCTGTGGCGGGCCAGCGGGGTGCTGCAGCTGGCCCGGAACGAGAAGGAGCAGGCGCGTCAGGCACGCTTCCTGGCCAACCACCCCCTGCCGGAGAGCGTGGTGCGGGGACTGGATGCCGAGGCGGCCAGCGCCGCCGCCGGCGTCAGGATCGATGCCCCGGCGCTGGACTATCCCGACGCCGCCTGGGTCAGACCCATGGAGCTCTGCGTGCGCCTGGCAGCAACGCCTGGCGTCACCTTCCGGCGCGGCGAGGTGGCGGCTCTCCGCCAGCAGGAGAGTGGCTGGATGCTGGAGATGGCAACGGGCGAGCCGCTCGCGGCCGATCAGGTGGTCATCGCCGGCGCCGTCGAGACGGCCACCTTCGCCCAGACCGCCTCGCTGCCGCTGCAGCCGGTTCGCGGCCAGCTCAGCCAGCTCGAGCTGCCCGCGGGGGCGCCTCGGCTGGGACGGGTGGTCTGCGCCGGCGGCTATGCCTCCGGCGGCGGACGGCGTGCTCAACTTCGGGGCCACCTTCGGACCTGGCGATACCGATACCGGCGAACGCGAGGTCGACCACCGCGCCAATCTGGAGGAGCTGGAGCGCGGCCTGCCGCACTTCGTCGCCGCCCTGCGCGACGCCGGCGCCGACCTGGCCCCCGAGAAGCTCACCGCGCTGGTCGGCGTCCGGGCGGCCAGCCCCGACAAGACGCCCTACTGCGGCCCGGTGCCCGACGCCGACGCCTGGCGGGAGGAGTACGCGGTACTGGCCAAGGACGCGACGCGCATCCCCGAGACACCCGGCGGCCACCATGCGGGCCTCTGGGTCAGCGCCGCCCATGGCTCCCGCGGCATGGCCAGCGCCCCGCTGTGCGCCGAGCCGCTCGCCTCGCGGATCTGCGACGAGCCGCTGCCCCTGGAGCAGCCGCTGGTGGACCACCTGCACCCGGGGCGGCGCCTGATCCGCGACCTGATCCGAGGAAGGTAGAGTCAGCGAGAGGCGTCGGGGACAGCCCGTAGAGGGGGCTGCGCCCTACCCCTCCTCTTCATCGTCGGCCAGGTCGCGGCCGAAGGCCCGCCACTGGGCCAGGGTCATCACCTCGGTGGTCTCGGTACGCAGGTCATGGGCGATGAGCAGCTCGCCGCGCTCCAGCTGGCGCTTGAGCTCGGCCACCCAGCCGCGCATCCCCTCCCCGGTATCGGTGGTGTCGTAACCCTGGCGGGTGACGAAGGCCTCCAGCAGGGCATCCAGGGTCTCCCCCGGCAGCATGCGGTAGGGCACCTCGATAAAGCGATCGCCGCTCATGCCTCGTCCTCCCGCGTCTCTCCCTCTGCGGATTCGCCGGCTTCCCAGGCGGCCAGCCGCACCAGGAAGGCCTCCTCGTCCAGCACCGGCACACCGAGCTGCAGGGCCTTGTCGAGCTTGCTGCCGGCGGCCTCGCGCGGCCACCAGGCCGGCGGTCTTCCTGGATATGCTGCCGGCGACCTTGGCCCCCAGCGCCTGCAGGCGAGCCTTGCCCTGGTCGCGGGTCATGCTCTCCAGGGTACCGGTGAGCACCCAGGTCTGGCCGGCCAGGGGCTGGGGCCGTTCGCCCACGGCCTCCTCCTCCCAGAGCAGGCCGCAGGCGATCAGGTCGTCGATGGTCTCCCGGTTGTGGGCCTGACGGAAGAAGGTGTGGACATGCGCGGCGACCACCGGCCCCACGTCCTCCACCGCCTCGAGCGCTTCGATTTCGGCCGCCATCAACGCCTCCAGGGAGCCGAAGTGTCGCGCCAGGTTGGCCGCGGTGGCCTCGCCCACCTCGCGAATGCCCAGGGCGTAGATGAAGCGCGAAAGCGTGGTCTGTCTGGCCTTCTCGAGCGAGGCCACCAGGTTCTCGGAGGACTTCTTGCCCATGCGCGGAAGCGTGGCCAGGCGTTCGGCCTCCAGGCGAAAGAGATCCGCCGGGGTGGATACCCAGTCGCGCTCGACCAGGGCGTCGATCAGCTTCTCGCCGAGGCCGTCGATATCCAGCGCGCGCCGCGAGGCGAAGTGCTTGAGGGCCTCCTTGCGCTGGGCCGGGCAGTAGAGCCCCCCGGAGCAGCGTGCCACCGCCTCGCCCTCCAGGCGCTCGATCTGCGAGCCACATACCGGGCAGCGCTCGGGGAAGACGATCGCCCGTGCATCGACCGGACGGCGCTCCTCGAGCACCCGGACCACCTGGGGAATGACGTCACCTGCCCGGCGGATCGCCACGGTATCGCCGATCATCACCCCGAGCCGGGCGATCTCGTCGGCGTTGTGCAGGGTGGCATTGGAGACGGTGACCCCAGCCACCGAGACCGGCTCGAGGCGTGCCACCGGGGTGATCGCCCCGGTGCGGCCGACCTGGAACTCGACGTCGTTGAGCCGGGTGGTCTCCTCCTGGGCGGGAAACTTGAAGGCGATGGCCCAGCGCGGCGCCCGCGCCACGAAACCCAGCTCGCGCTGCAGGCGCAGGTCGTCGACCTTGATCACCACGCCATCGATATCGTAGCCGAGTGAATCACGCTTCTCACCGAGGCGCCGGCAGTAGTCGATGATCCCCTCGGCCCCCTCGACCACCGCCAGTTCGGGATTTATCCGAAACCCCCAGTCACGCAGCAACTGCATCTGTTTGCTGTGGGTCGGCACATCGACATTGGCAAGGCTGGCCATGTCCTGGTCCACCAGCTGATAGGCCGTGAACTCCAGGGGGCGCTTGTCGGTAACTCGCGGGTCGAGCTGACGCAGGCTTCCCGCGGCGGCGTTGCGGGGGTTGGCGAAGACCTTGCTTCCTTCCTCCCTGGCCTTGTCATTCATGGCCTCGAAGTCTGCGTGGCGCATGGTGACTTCACCACGCACCTCGAGGCGATCGGGCCACTCCTTTCCGCGTAGCTTGAGAGGAATCGACTTCAACGTCTTCACATTGGAAGTAATCCCCTCGCCGGTGTAGCCGTCGCCCCGGGTAACACCGGCAGTCAGCTCGCCGCCTGCATAGACCAGCGAGACCGCGGCCCCGTCGAGCTTGGGCTCGCAACAGAAGGCCAGCGGCTCACCATGCGCCTCCAGGCGGTCGGCGACACGCCTGACGAAGGCCTTGATCTCCTCCTCGTCGAAGGCGTTGTCCAGGGAGAGCATCGGCACCGCATGCTCGACCTCGGGAAAGCCCGCCTCCGGAGGCGCCCCGACTCGCTGGGTCGGCGAGTCCGCCGTCACCAGCTCGGGATGCTGGTCCTCGAGCTCCTGGAGACGACGCAGCCGGCGATCGTAGTCGGCATCGGTAAGGGCCGGATCGTCGAGGACGTAGTAGCGGTAGTTGGCATCGTCTAGCTCGGCGCGCAGGCGCTCGAGTTCGTCGCGGATCTTCGAGTCGGGCTGGGTCATGGCAATCCGTGTCACGGTCTATCGCGTGGGCCTCGGGGCGCGAGGCAAGATGATCGACTAGCTTACCAAAGCAACACCCCCCGTGGGGCTACCTCACGGGGGGTGTCTTCCAGCTACACGGCTATGGCTTACGGCTAGTTTACCTGATAGCGGTGCAGGCGGTTGCGGCGCACGAACTCCTGCACGCGCTGGCGGGCGAACTCCACCGTCTGGGCGGTCATCACGCTCTGGTTCTCGTCCTTCAGCTCGCCGCCCATGTGACGCACGATGACCATCGCGGTCTCCACCATGGCCTCGAAGGCGGCGCCGCAGTCCTCGGCACCCGGCAGCGGCATCAGCAGCGTGATCCCCGGCGTACGGAAGTCATCGATCGCCTCGATGGGGAAGGTCCCGGGCTTGACGCCATTGACCATGGAGAACTGCAGACGGCTCTCGGGGATCCTCGGTCTCGAAGCGGTGGAAGACCCCCATCTCGCGGTCATAACGCAGGCCACAGGCCAGCATCAGGTCGAGCAGCGCAGTACCGGAGAAGCCCTCTTCATCCCGGGCCATCACCGAGATGACGATGATCTCCTCGGCCTGGCTGAGGGTCAGTCGGGCATGCTCCGCACTCACGTCGTGACGCAGCGCCTTCTCCAGCACCGGATGGATCCGCACCTTGTCGCTGTGACGGGAGGCCTCGACGGCCTCCTCCTCGGCGACCGCCATGGCATCGTTCGCCTCATCGGCCTGCCGACGCGGCGCGAAGAGCGGATCGTCGCCATCCTCGGCGGCGGCTTCGGACTCCAGGCGCCGACGCTCGGCCTCACGGGCGATCCGGGCAGACTCGGCTTCGGCCTGGGCCTGGCGCTTGCGCTCGGACTCCTCGGCCGCCTTGCGAGCCTTCTCTTCCTCGCGACGGATCCTGTCCTGGCGCTTCTGCTCGCGACGTTCGGCCAGGCTCTTCTGCAGCGAAGCCCCGAAGCGCTGTACCGAGGCACCCATGCGCTTCGAGCCACTCTTCAGGGAGTCGCCGACACCATCGAAATCGACCAGGCGGTAGCGCTCGTCGTCCTCGGCATCCTCGTGATCCCGGGGATCGGCGGCGAGGGGCTCGGCGCCGGCGTCAGCCATCGGCTCGCCCGGTGCGAAGTCGGCATCGGGAGGTTTCCTCGAAGGCGGCAAGGGTCGGCTCGCGACGCTCTTCTAGAGGGCTCTCGTCATGCTGCCGGGCGCCACGAGCCTCGGTGTCGCGCTCTTCGGCAGCCACGTGGCGGCTCGGGCTCGCTCTGACCGAGCTTCTCACGCTGTCGCGTGACGCCGCCTCTTTCGCCTTCTCGGCCGATACCGATGACGCGGGATGCGCGACGCCAGCGGCAGCACGCGGCGCTGTCGATCGGCGGCTACCGCCTCATGCGCCTCCTGGCTGGGGGCGGAAGCCTTCCAGCTGGAAAGCACACGCGACGGGCCAGGGTGCTCCTGGCGCTCGAGCTTGGGTTTGGGTTGCACACGGCTGTAGTCGGCGGGCCTGACGACTCGCGCCCCTCCGTTGGGCAGTTCCCAGTTGATTTCGGCCTTACGGGCCTCTTCGTCGGGGTCGGTGCCATGGGCGTCTTCCGCTACCTCATCGAGGCGGGGAATTCGTCGTTGGCGCTGCAGGCGACGCACTCCATCCACCACGATGAGGGTCACCAGCGCCAACCCCAGGATGATCAGCCACTCTCTAAGTTCCATGGGTCGTCAGCCTTTCGCTAGGGCGCCATGCCAGATGGTTGTCCGTCACCAGCATAGCGCGATTGCCGAAAAAAGGGCCACTTTTTTTATTTGTCAAGCATCGGCGATTTTTCACGCCAAGCCGAACCTGCCCTTCGCAATCGCCCTTCGATGATCCCCCTGCTTCCATGCATTGCAACATGTGATGCTTCCTTGTTACCCCTTTTCGGGCTTTCATTCAAGCGTTCAAGGCCTCGGCGAGTGCCGCGGCCTCTTCGACATCCACCGCCACGAGCCGAGAGACTCCCGGCTCCTGCATCGTCACCCCCATCAACCTCTCGCCCGCTTCCATGGCGATCTTGTTGTGGGTGATGTAGATGAACTGCACGCTCTCGGACATCTCCTTCACCAGCCTGGCGTAGCGTCCCACATTGGCATCATCCAGGGGGGCGTCCACCTCGTCGAGCATGCAGAAGGGTGCCGGGTTGAGCTGGAAGATGGCGAATACCAGCGACAGGGCTGTCAGCGCCTTTTCGCCCCCCGAGAGCAGATGAATGGTGCTGTTCTTCTTGCCCGGCGGTCGCGCCATGATGGCAACCCCGGTCTCCAGCAAATCGTCGCCGGTCAGCGTCAACCACGCGGTTCCGCCACCGAAGACTCGCGGAAAAAGTGCCTGCAGACCCGTATTGACTCGCTCGAAGGTGTCCCGGAATCGACTGCGGGTTTCCTGGTCGATGCGGCGAATCGCCCGGTCGAGTGTCTCCAGCGCCTCGCTCAGCTCGGCGTGCTGGGCCTCCAGATAGTCGCGGCGCTCGGCCTGCTGGTCGTACTCCTCGATGGCCGCCAGGTTGATGGCACCCAGGCGGCGGATGCGCTCGCCGAACTCCTCGAGGCGAGTCTGCCAGGCCGACTCGGTGGCATTGGGGTCGAGCGACTCGCCCAGGACCTGCTCGTCGTGGCCCAGCTCCCGCAGCTGTTCATCCTGGCCCTCGGCCTTCAGACGCAGCGCCTGGACCTGCATGCGCGACTCCTGCAGACGCTCGCGGATGCCCTCCAGCGCACGCTCATGGCCCTGGCGGGCCTGCTCGTCCTCGCGCAGTCGCTCGACCAGTTCCGCGGCCCGGGCGCGCACCGCATTGAGGCTGCGCCTCGCGCTCGCGCCGGTCGAGCAGCCTCGAGGCGCTCGCGGCTCTCCTCCTCCGGTTCGCGGAGCAGCTCACGCTGCTCCTCCAGCTCCGCGAGGCGCCCCTGGAGACGCTCCCGGGCCTCCCCCGCACGCCCCTGCTGCTCGGCGAGACCGGCCCGCTCAGCGGCCAGGCGCTCCTGCTCGAGGGCCAGGCGCTGCAGCTGGTCGGCCAGCGGGCGCTGCTGGCCACGCAGGCTGGCAAGCCGTTCGCGGGCTGCCTGGCGCTGCCTCTCCAGGCGTTCCCGGCGCTCGGCGCCCTCCTCCAGGCGCACCATGGCGGCCTGCCACTGCTCGCGCACCTCATCGATGGCCAGGCGCGCCTCCTCGCGAGACTCGCCGAGGCCGGCAAGCTCCTCGCTCAGTTCGGCGGCGCGCCCTGCAGGTGCTCGAGCCGACTGGCCAGGCCGCTGTCCTGCACGGCGAGCTGCTGATGGCGGCGATCGAGGTCGCGCTCCGCCTGGTGACACGCCTCGAGGTCCGTATCGGCACGTTCGGCCTCCTCCAGGGCAAGCGCCAGGCGTGCCTCATGATCGGCCAGGCGCGCCTCGACGGCGTCGAGGCGCTCGCGCACCTCGGCCTGGCGGCGCCGGCTGACGAGCAGCGCATCGGGGCCGTCGCCGCTGCCCCGCCGACGTGCCCAGCCATGCCCCAAGCCACAGGCCATCGGCGGTGATCAGGCTCTCGCCAGGCGCCAGCTCGTGGCGACGCGACCAGGCGTCATCGCGACTCTCCGCGCAGCGCACCATCGCCAGCCACTGGCCGGCACCACCGGCTCCCGCCACCCGGGCGGCGAGGCTGTCGGGCGGTGCCGCAGACTCGCTCGCCGTGACCAGCCCCAGCTCCCCGGCGAGGCCGCCAGGGCCTCCAAGCAGTCGTCGAGTGGCGCCATCCGGGCGCGCAGCCAGGGTGCCAGCACCCAGGAGACGACCTCCTCCCAGCCGGGGGTCACCGCCAGGCATTCACCGAGGCGCGGGGCCTCGCCGAGCCCATGCCCGGCAAGATGGGCGTCCAGTGCCTCGTCATGATCGGCCAGCCCCGCCTCGATCAGCGCCTCCAGCGACGCCAGCTCACCGGCCAGTTCGCTGCGCGCCTGGCGTTCGACCTCGCGTCCGGCCTCGGCGGTTCGCGAGGTCTCGCGAGCGGCCTCCCGGGCCTGGGCCAGGGCATCGCGACGATCCTCGAGCGCCTCGCGCTCGAGCTCGAGCTCGGCGAGCTGCTCGGCGATCTCGTCGCGCTGGGCGGTCAAGGCCTGCAGGTCGGGCAGCTCCTGCTGCTGCTGGCGACGGCGCGCAAGGTCGGCGTCGAGCCGCTCGAGGCGCGACTCCAGCTCACGCAGGCGATCCTGGCTGCGCTCGGCCTCACGACTGGTCTCGCGCCAGTGTTCGCTGAACGTCTCCCAGGCGGCATCGGCCTCTTCCGCCTCGGGCTCGGCCTCCTCCAGGGCGGCCTCCAGCTCCTCGAGGCGCTCGGCGAGCTCCTCGCGCTCGGGGACCAGGGTCGCCAGACGCTCGTCGAGGCTGACCAGGCGCTCGCCGTCGTCCTCGCCGAGACGCTCGAGGTCGGCCAGCTCGCGGCGTGCCGTCTCGAGGTCGCGGGCCAGCTGGGCATCCCGGGAACGGCCATGCTCCAGGTCCTGCTCCAGGCGAGCGATGGCGGTGGTGGTCTCGAAGAAGCGCGACTGCTCGGCATCGAGCTCGGAGGCCAGGCGATCGTGGTCGGCACGGGCCTCCTCGAGGCGGGTCTCGCACTGGCGCAGCCCTAGCACCTCACGCTCCACGGCGGTCTCGAGCTCGCCGACGCGGCTCTCCTCCTCGCCCTGGCTGGCACGTAGCGCACGGGCCCGCAGCAGGGCCAGCTCGCCCTTGACGCGGTGCTCCTCGTTCTTGAGTTGCTGATAGCGGCGCGCCGCCTCGGCCTGGCGCCTGAGTCGCTCGAGCTGCTTGTCGAGCTCCTCGCGGATATCCTCCAGGCGCTCCAGGTTCTCCTGGGTGCGGCGCATGCGGTTCTCGGTCTCGCGGCGCCGCTCCTTGTACTTGGAGATCCCCGCGGCCTCCTCAAGGGTGGCGCGCAACTCATCGGGGCGCGCCTCGATCAACCGCGAGATCATGCCCTGGCCGATGATGGCGTAGGAACGCGGGCCCAGCCCGGTGCCCAGGAAGAGGTCGGCGATATCGCGGCGACGGCACTTCTGGCCGTTGAAGAAGTAGCTGGACTGCCCCTCGCGGGTGACCTGGCGCTTCACCGCGATCTCGGCGTACTGGGCATACAGGCCCCCCATGGCGCCGTCACGATTGTCGAAGCGCAGCTCGATGGCGGCCTGCCCCACCGGCTTGCGCCCGGTGGAGCCGTTGAAGATGACGTCGGCCATGGACTCGCCACGCAGGGTCTTGGCCGACGACTCCCCCATCACCCAGCGCACCGCATCGATGATGTTGGACTTGCCACAGCCGTTGGGCCCGACGATGGCGGTCATGTTGCTGTCGAAGGGCACCGTGACCGGGTCGACGAAGGACTTGAAGCCCACCAGGCGGATCGAGGTCAGGCGCATCGCGGGCGATCCACTCCGTTCAATCGACGACGCTGTCGATCACGATCTCGACCGGCTCGCCGTCGGTGTCGCCCACGGCGACGCCACCACGCTGGCCGAACATGTCGCCGGGCTGGGGCGTGGCCTGGCCACTCTCGGAGACGCGCACCACCAGGCGTGCCTGCTCGACCTGGCCGAGGTTGGCCTGGGGCGACATGGCGTGGCGCTGGTCGAGCACCAGCTCGGTAGGCAGGTCGCCCAGGGTCAGGCGGGCCACGGCCAGCGGCGGCAGTTCGCCGTTCATGTCCCGGGCGACCACGAACACCGGGGTGTTGTCGTCGAGACGACCGGCGAGCTCATCGTCCAGGCTGACGCGGGCCAGGATGCCGGGGCCCTGGGGCTCCTCCTCCACCGCCACGTCACCCTCGGGCTCCTGGCCCAGGCGCTGCTGGGCGATCTGGATGCCCTGGCGCAGGGCCTCACCGGAGGCGGGATCACTCATGCCGGCGATGGCACGCCGCCAGTTGTCGATCGCCTCCTGGTAGGCACCGCGGTCGAAGGCCTCGATGCCCAGCAAGCCGAGCACCGTGGGCTCGCTGGAGTTCTTCTCCAGGGTCTCGTCGACCAACTCCTGTACGCGGTCGGTCAGCCGGCGGCCGGCGACGAAGAACTCGATCTGGGCCAGCTGCGCCAGCAGCTAGGGATGGCGCCCCTCGATCTCGATCAGCCGCTCCAGGGCATCGATGGCCTCGCGCCCCTGACCGCCGTCGCGATAGAGCGGGAACAGCATGCTCCAGACGTTGGGGTTCTCCGGCTGGCGGGCGGCCTGCGCCTCGAGACGCTCGATCAGCATCTGCGCCGAGCCCTCCGGATGGGCCATGACCTCCTGCTGCACGGCGAGCAGGGCCAGGTCGCCCTCGGCGCCTTCGTGCTGATACCAGAGCACGCTGGCCACCACCACCGCCAGCATCACCAGCGGCACCGCCAGGCGCCCGGAGGCGGAGGCCTTGAGCGGGGCTCGCTTGAGTCGCTCGGTATCCTCGAGCAGGCTGCGCTCGAGCGCCAGGCGGTCCTCCTCGAAACTGGCCTGACCGATATCGCCACGCTCGAAGGCGGCCTCCAGGGAGGCCAGGCGGCGCTGGTAGATGGCCACGTTCTGATCCGCGGAGCGGTCGTTGGTCTCATGATCGCGCTGGGCGTCGTGCACCGCGCGGGCTCGCTTGAGAGGCGCCACCAGCAGCCACAGGGCCGGCAGCAGCAGTAGGGCGAAGGCGATCCACAGCAGGGTCATTCGGTTCTCTCGCGGTTGATCAGGGCATCCAGGCGAGCACGTTCCTCGGCGGAGAGCTCCCTGTTGGAGGCGTTACGACGGGCGCGTACCAGCAGGCCCACCAGCACCAGGCCAAGCAGGCCCAGTACCGCCGGCAGCCCCCACAGCAGAAAGGTGCGGCCCTCGAGGCGCGGGTTGTAGAGCACGTAGTCGCCGAAACGCTCCACCATATGGTTACGGATCTCGATGTCCGCGCGCCCGTCCATCAGCAACCGGTAGACGCGATCACGCATGTCGCCGGAGACCGGGGCGTCGGAGTCATTGATTGCCTGGTTCTGACAGGTCGGACAGCGCAGGGAGGCGGTGAGGTCGCGATAGCGCTCCTCGAGCACCGGGTCATCGAACTCGCGCACCTCGATGGCGGCGGCCTGTGCCAACCCCGCCGCCAGCAGCAGGACAAGGGCCGTGGCCAGGAGTCGCGAAAGTCGCATCAGCGCCATTGTTCCACCTCCGGAAGGATCGTCTCGGTGACATCGCCCGGCGCGATATAACCGGTGTGGTGGTAGCGGATCACCCCGTCGCCATCCACCAGGAAGGTCTCCGGCGCGCCATAGACGCCGAGCTCGAAGGCCAGCTCGTTGTCCGGGTCGAAGATATTGACCTCGAAGGGATCGCCGAACTCATCAAGGAAGCCCAGCGCCTTCTCCCGGGTGTCCTTCCAGCTGATGCCGACCAGGCGGATGTCGTGACGCTCGGCGAGGTCGAGCAGCTGCGGCATCTCGCGCTTGCACTCGGGACACCACTCGCCCCAGACGTTGACCAGGGTCAGTTCGCCGGTGGTCAGCAGGTCACGATCGACCCGCCGCTCGGGCTCCTTGAGGGTAGCCAGGTCGAACTCGGGGAAGTCGCGAGCCATCAGGGCCGACTCGCGATGGAAGGGGTTCAGCGACAACCCCTGGTAGAGAAACACCGCCAACGCCAGGAAGCCGGCCAGCGGCAGCAACAGGATCAGCCGACGGTTCATGCGCTGGCCTCCCGCCCCGGCGCGGGGGCTGTCCTGGCCTCGGGGTCACGCGCGGTCGCCAGGCGCCGGTAGCGCTTGTCGGCCACCGCCAGCACACCACCGAAGGCCATCAGCAGAGCCACCCAGCCACAGCCAGCGCACGAAGGGCTTGTACTGCACCCGCAGCGCCCAGCTGCCGTCGCCCAAGTCCTCGCCCATGGCCACGTAGAGGTCGCGCAGGAAGCCGGGGCGCAGCGCCACCTGGGACATCGGCATGCGGGTCGCCAGGTAGAGGCGCTTCTCGGGATTCATGGCGAAGCTGCGGCTACTGTCACCATGCTGTACCGAGATGTTCGCCCGGTCGGCCAGGAAGTTGGCTCCCTGGCGACTGGAGAGCTCGTTCATGGTGAAGGTGTACCCCGCCACCTCGACGCTGTCGCCCGGTGCCATGCGCACGTTCTGCTCGATGCTGTAGTTGGAGACCACCGCCACGCCGACGATGGTCACCGCCACGCCCAGGTGGCCGAGCTGCATGCCCCAGTAGGCCAGCGACAGCTTCTTCAGCCCGGCGCCCACGGAGCTGGCGTTACGGGCCTTCTCGAACAGGTCACGCAGCATCGGCAGCACGATCCACAGCGCCGCGATCAGGCCCAGCGCCACCGCCGGACTCCAGCGTTCGGCGAACAGCAGCGGCAGCGCCGCCCCCAGCACCACGGCCCCCACGGCAGCCAGCCACAGTGCGCCTGACCAGCAGGCTCACCGGGGTCTGCTTCCAGCGCGCCACCTGGCCGAGCCCCATGAACAGCGCGAGGAGAAGGGTCAGCGGCACGAAGAGCGCGTTGAAATAGGGAGGGCCGACGCTGATCTTGCCCAGGTCCAGGGCATCGAGCAGCAGCGGGTAGACGGTACCCATCAGCACGGTGATCGTCATGATCACCAGCAGGATGTTGTTGATCAGCAGCAGGGCATCGCGAGAGAGCCAGGTGAAGCCGACCTTGTGGCCGACCCGCGGCGCCCGCAGCGCGAACACCAGCAGCGACAGGCCCACGGTGATACCCAGCAGCATCAGGATGAACTGGCCGCGGGAGGGGTCGTTGGCGAAGGCGTGAACCGAGGTGAGCACCCCGGAGCGCACCAGGAAGGTGCCCAGCAGCGACAGCGAGAAGGTGAAGATCGCCAGCAGCAGGGTCCAGCTCTTGAAGGCACCGCGCTTCTCGGTCACCGCCAGTGGAGTGCATCAGCGCCGTGCCGGTCAACCATGGCAGCAGCGAGGCGTTCTCGACGGGGTCCCAGAACCACCAGCCGCCCCAGCCCAGCTCGTAGTAGGCCCACCAGCTGCCCAGGGCGATACCCACGGTGAGGAAGGCCCAGGCCAGGTTGGTCCAGGGACGCGCCCAGCGGGCCCAGGCCGCATCCAGACGACCGCCCAGCAGGGCGGCGATGGCGAAGGCGAAGACGACCGAGAAGCCCACATAGCCCATGTAGAGCATCGGCGGATGCATGATCAGGCCGATGTCCTGGAGCAGCGGGTTGAGGTCGGCACCGTCGCTCGGCACGTTGGGCAGCAGGCGCTCGAAGGGGTTGGAGGTGACCAGCACGAAGGCCAGGAAGCCGGTGCTGACCAGCCCCAGCACGCCCAGCACCCGGGCCACCATGTCGCGGGGCAGCTCCCGGGAGAAGCGCGAGGCAAAGTAGCCCCAGGCGGCCAGCAGCAGGCTCCACAGCAGCACCGAGCCCTCATGGTTGCCCCATACGGCGCTGAGCTTGTAGTACCAGGGCAGCATGGAGTTGGAGTTGTTGGCCACGTTGGCCACGCTGAAGTCGTCCAGCATGTAGCTGGCCGTCAGGCAGGCGTAGGCGATGGCCACGAACAGCAGCTGCCCGGCCGCCATGGGCCGGGCGTAGGCCATCCACAGCGGGCGGCGGGTGGCCGCGCCGGCCAGTGGCAGCACGCCCTGCACGGCGGCCATCAGCATGGCGATCACCAGGGCGTAGTGGCCGATCTCGGGGATCATCAGGGTCTGCATGGGTTCTCCGCTCGTTACTGGCTGGCGCCTTGCTGCTGGGCTTCCATCCGTTCACCCACCTCGGCGGCCTTGGCCTGGTAGTCCTCCGGCGAGTAGCCGGCGTCTTCCAGGGCCTGGGCCACCTCGGGGGGCATGTAGTTCTCGTCGTGGCGGGCCAGCACCTGGTCGGCACGCAGCGTACCATCCTGCTGGAGCTCACCGACCACCACCACGCCCTGCCCCTCGCGGAACAGGTCGGGCAGGATGCCGCTGTAGCGCACCTCGAGATCGTCGACGTAGTCGGTGACCACGAAGGCGACGTCGAGGCTCTCCGGATCACGCGCCACGGTGCCCTCCTTGACCATGCCCCCGGCACGGATCTGGCGTTCGAAGGGGGCGTCCCCGGCGGCGATCTGTACCGGGCTGAAGAACAGGTTGATGTTACTGCGCAGGGCGTAGAGGGTCAGGCCCACGGCTATCGCGGTCAGGGCGACGAGCCCCAGGATCACGAAGAGCCTCTGCTTGCGCTTCGGTGTCAGGCTAAGTGTCATGACGATTACCACCCGATTGATGTGAAACTTTCGCTGCCTCGTCCTGATCGACTTCCAGGCGCTGCTCGCGACGGGCGCGACGCTGCAGGTTGCGCAGCAGCTGGCGGCGCTCGGCGCGGGCGTGGAGGACGATGGCGACGAGCAGCGCGGCGGTCGCCGCCCAGGCCGCCCAGACATAGGGGGCATGCCCCCCCATGGCGATGAATTCGTTGAAGGATTCGAAGGCCATCAGCGCTCCCCTCCGGCCAGATCACGCACCCAACGCTTGTTGGATTCGCGGCGCAGGATCTCGCTGCGGGTGCGCATCAGGGTCACCGCGATGAAGAAGCTGTAGAACCCCAGCACCATGATCAGTAGCGGGACCCACATCTCCATGGGCATGCCGACACGCCCGGTAACAGTAAAGGTGGCGGGCTGGTGCAGGGTGTACCACCAGTCCACTGAGTACTTGATGATCGGGATGTTGATCACACCCACCATGGCCAGCACGGAGGCGGCCCGAGAAGCGCTGTCGCGGCTGGAGAAGGCGCCGCGCAGGGCGATCACTCCCAGGTAGAGGAAAAACAGGATCAGCATCGAGGTCAGGCGCGCATCCCACATCCACCAGGTGCCCCAGGTGGGCACGCCCCACACCGCCCCGGAGAACAGCGAGATGAATGTCATGGCGGCCCCCAGCGGCGCCATCATCGCCGCGGCCATGTCGGCCACCTTGATCTTCCACACCATGTAGACCAGGCCACACACCGCCATGCTGACGAAGATCGACTGGGCCAGGAAGGCCGCCGGCACGTGCACATAGATGATGCGGAAGCTGTTGCCCTGCTGATAGTCGGCCGGGGCAAAGGCCAGCCCCCAGACGCTGCCCACCAGGATCAGCGCAGCCGCGGCCACCCAGAACCACGGCAGAAGCCGTTCGCTGATGGCGTAGAACCACTTGGGGGAACGCAACTTGTTAATGAAGGCCCACATGCCTTTTCCACCTCTCAACCGTTGATACTGATGCGCAGCGACGCCGCGATCGCCCAGGGGGCCAGCATCAGTGACAGGGCCAGCAGGGCCCCCAGAATCGCCAGATGCGCGGCGGCGCCATCGCCCATGATCGCCGCCTGCACGGCGCCGGCGCCGAAGATCAGCACCGGGATATAGAGCGGCAGTACCAGCAGCGACAGCAGTACCCCGCCGCGTGACAGCCCCACCGTGAGCGCCGCGCCGATGGCACCGATCAGGCTCAGGCTGGCGGTGCCCAGGGCCAGGGAGAAGGCCAGGATCAGGTAGCTGCCCGCTGGCAGCGCCAGCATGATGCCCAGCACCGGGGCCATCAGCGCCAGCGGCAGGCCGGTCAGCAGCCAGTGAACCGCCACCTTGGCCAGGCCCAGCATGGGCAGCGGCTGTGGCGTCAGCAGCAGCTGCTCCAGGGAGCCGTCCTCGTAGTCGCCACGAAACAGGCTGTCCAGGGAGAGCAGCGCCGCCAGCAGCGCCGCCACCCACAGCAGCCCGGGGGCGATGGTGGCCAGCAGTTCCGGATCCGGCGAGATGCCGATCGGGAACAGGGTGATCACCAGGGCAAAGAACACCAGCGGATTGAGCACCTCGCTGCGTCGACGCATCAGCAGGGTCAGGTCACGCTTGAGCGTCGCCCAGACTGCGACCGTCAGGCCGCCGCGGGGTTCCCGGGCAGTGGCCTGACGGTCGCCGTTATCGCGCTTGCTGTCGCTGCCATTCATGCGAGTATCAGCGCTCGGCATCTTGCCCTCCCCGGCCGAGACGGATATGCCGCAGCTCTTCCGACGCCTTGAGTTCATGGTGAGTGGTCACCAGCACACAGCCCCCCGAACGGGCATGGACCACCAGACGCTCCTCCAGCGCCGCGACCCCATGGCGGTCGATGGCGGTAAAGGGCTCGTCGAGCACCCACAGCGGGCGCGGCGTGAGCTCCAGGCGGGCCAGCGCCACCCGGCGCTGCTGGCCCGCCGAGAGCTGCCCGGCCGGCACGTCCTCGAAGCCCGCCAGCCCCACCGACTCCAGCGCCGCCAGGCGCGGGGCCTCATGCACCGCCTCACCGGCCAGCGCCTGGTACCAGGCGAGGTTTTCCAGCGGTGTCAGCGCCGCCTTGACTCCCGGGGCATGGCCCAGATAGAGCAGGTTCTCGAGGAACGCCTGGCGCGCCTGGCGCATCGGCCGATCGTTCCAGAACAGCTCGCCATGGTAATCGGCGAGCTGGCCGGAAAGGATCTTGAGCAGGGTGGTCTTGCCACTGCCGTTGGGGCCTTCGACGCGCACGATCTCGCCGCCGCGGATATCCAGGTCGAGATCCTCGAACAGCCACCGATCATCCCGTTCACAGGCCAGGCCTCTGGCTTGCAGGCGCAGGGTCAAGACACTCTCCGGCGTGGGTAATTTGGCTCGAGACTCTACACGGAAAGGGCTTTTTCTACCAGAGACGCCTGCCGCGTCAGCAGGTCGCGGTTGACATGCATCAAGCGCATCGTCGATTGGTCGTCTTGCCAGATTCGAGCGCCCTGCTATGCTTCCATAGCACTGTATGTTTCAACAGGAGATGCAGCATGCCCGAGGTCACCACGCGGTTCATGATCCGCCGCCCCAACCTGCGCCTGGCCGAGGCCTGGTTGCCCTGCCCCATGCCCGGCGATGCGCAGGAGATGGTCGAGGTCCCGCTGCTGGGCAGCGTCTCGGCGGGCATGCCCATCGAGGCCTGTCCCAGCGTCAGCCATATCCGCGTCCCGCGACGCATGGTGCGTCGCAATACCTACGCCCTGCGCGTACGCGGCGACTCGATGATCGATTGCAACATCTTCGACGGGGATGTGATCATCATCGAACAGTGCGAGAGCGCCGAGAACGGCGAGACCGCGGTAGTGATGATCAACAACCGGGAGGTCACCCTGAAGAAGCTCTATATCGAGAAGTCCGGCGTGCGCCTGCAGCCCGCCAACCAGCAGATGGCACCCATCTTCCTCAGGAACAGTGATATCCAGGTGCTGGGAATGGTGATGGGCGTGGTGCGCCAGGGCGAGCTGGCCGCCTGATGCGCTATCCAGTACCCGACCTGCCGTCCGGTGAGTGGCGGGAAACCGAGATCGAGGTCGAGCGCAGCCGCTTTATCGCCTGGCTCTGCCATGCCCCCGCTGTCGCCGCCTTCGAAGCGCTGCTGTCATCCGCCCGCGAGCGCCATCCCAACGCCAGCCACCACTGCAGCGCCTTCATCGCCGGGCCGCCGGGGGAGCAGACCGCCATCGGCTTCTCCGACGACGGCGAGCCCGGCGGAACCGCCGGCCGCCCCATGTTTCAGGTACTGGAGGGCTCGGGGCTGGGCCAGGTGGGCTGCGTGGTCACGCGTTACTTCGGCGGCACCAAGCTGGGCACCGGCGGCCTGGCCCGCGCCTACAGCCAGGCCGTGTCCCAGGCGCTGGAGACCCTGCCGCGACGCGAGGTCATCGAGCGCAGTCCGCTGCATTTCAGGGTCGACTTCTCGGGCGAGGCCGAGGCCCGCGCCTGGCTCGCCGAGCGCGACATCCCCGTGGAGGCGGCGGACTACGACGCCGAGGGGGTACGCCTCACCATCGGGTGGCCCCGCGACCTCGCGGTGGACCTGAGCCCACTGGCGTCACGGCTGCGCGGCCACCTCGAGCTCATCGAGGCCTGAGGCCGGCACCGCCCCTCTCGAAACCGCGACACGACAAAAGGCGCCCGTAGGCGCCTTTCGTCGTGTGGCTGGCGTCTCCGTGGCGCTCAGCCGAGGTACTTGATCATCACCCCCGCGGCCACCGCCGAGCCGATCACCCCGGCCACGTTGGGCCCCATGGCGTGCATCAGCAGGAAGTTGTGCGGGTTGGCCTCCAGGCCCACCTTGTTGGAGACCCGTGCCGCCATGGGCACCGCCGAGACGCCCGCCGAGCCGATCAGCGGGTTGATCGGAATGCGGCTCATCACGTTCATCAGCTTGGCCATCAGCACCCCGGCCGAGGTGCCGATGCCGAAGGCCACGATGCCCAGCGCCAGGATGCCCAGGGTCTCCACGGCCAGGAAGCTCTCGGCCATCAGCTTGGAGCCCACCGAGAGGCCCAGGATGATGGTGACGATGTTGATCAGGGCATTCTGGGCGGTATCGGAGAGGCGCTCCACCACCCCGCACTCGCGCATCAGGTTGCCGAAGCAGAACATCCCCAGCAGTGGCGCCGCATCGGGCAGGAAGAAGGCGACCAGCAGCAGGATGGCGATGGGGAAGACGATCTTCTCGCGCTTCGACACCGGCCGCAGCTGGGTCATGGTGATCTCGCGCTCCTTCTGGCTGGTCAGCAGCTTCATGATCGGCGGCTGGATCAGCGGCACCAGGGCCATGTAGGCGTAGGCGGCCACGGCGATCGCACCCAGCAGTTCGGGAGCCAGCACGCTCGACACGTAGATCGAGGTGGGACCGTCGGCGCCGCCGATGATGCCGATGGCGGCGGCCTGGTTGAGCGAGAAGTCCATCACGCCCAGCGACGAAAGGCCCACCGCGCCGAACAGGGTGGCGAAGATGCCGAACTGTGCCGCCGCGCCCAGGAACAGGGTGCGCGGATTGGCCAGCAGCGGCCCGAAGTCGGTCATCGCGCCCACGCCCATGAAGATGATCAGCGGGGCGATGCCGGAGGCGATGGCGACCTTGTAGAAGCTGTAGAGCATGCCGTCGCCATAGCCGACGCCCACCGCGATATCGCGCGCGGCGCGCAGCGCGTCCGGCGTGGCCCCCTCGTGGGCCACGCCCTTGAGCGCCTCACGCCACGCCTCGGCGTTCGCCAGGGGGTCGAGGGTCACGCCCAGCGCCGTCGCAAGCTGCTGCAGCACCGCTGGCTTGGCCACCTCGATGGCCTGGTCCAGCGCCGACAGCGCCAGGCCGGCCTCGGGGATATTGGCGAGGATGCCGCCGAAGCCGATGGGTACCAGCAGCAGCGGCTCGAACTTCTTGGCGATGGCCAGGTAGAGCAGCAACATGCCGACCAGGATCATCACGGCCTGCCCCGGCGTCAGGTTGTAGACCCCCGAGCCGTACCAGAGTGTCAGTAGTTTCTCCATGTCGGGGCCCTTAGAGCTCGATCAGCACGTCACCGACGGCGACGCTGTCGCCCTCGCCGACCTTGACGGAAGAGACGGTACCGGCGCTTGCGGCACGTACCTCGGTTTCCATCTTCATCGCCTCGAGGATGATCACCACGTCACCCTCGGCGACGCTGTCCCCCTCGCGCACGTTGACCTTGAAGATGTTGCCGGCCAGGGGCGCGGTGATCGCCTCGCCGCTGGGGGCGGCGGGGGCGCTCTCGGCGGGCTGGGCGGCCGCGGCCTGCTCCTGGACGGCACCGACTTCGCCGCCCTCGGCGACCTCGACCACATACTGCTTGCCGTTGACCTTGACGGTATAGGTCTCGGGGCCGGCCGGGGCGCCGCCCTGGGTCGCGGGTGCCTTGGCCTCAGCTTTCGCGGGCAGGCTGGCGCCGGCCTCGGGGGCCTGGGGCGCCGGCTCGAAGGCATCGGGATTGTCGCGGTTGTTGAGGAACTTCAGGCCGATCTGCGGGAACAGCGCATAGGTGAGCACGTCGTCGATCTCGCGCTCCCCTTCGGCCAGACGGATGCCGTCGGCCTTGGCCTTCTCCTTGAGCTCGGCGGCCAGCTTGTCCATCTCGGGGCTGAGGTTGTCGGCCGGGCGGCAGGTGATCGGCTCGCCACCCTCCAGTACGCGCGCCTGCAGCTCCTTGTTGAACGGCGCCGGGGCGGCGCCGTACTCGCCCTTGAGAAGCGCCTGGACCTCCTTGGAGATCGACTTGTAGCGCTCCCCCATCATCACGTTCATCACCGCCTGGGTGCCGACGATCTGGGAGGTGGGGGTGACCAGCGGGATGAACCCCAGGTCCTCGCGCACCCTGGGGATCTCCTTGAGCACGTCGTCGAGCTTGTCCCCGGCGCCCTGCTCCTTGAGCTGGCCTTCCATGTTGGTGAGCATGCCACCCGGCACCTGGGCGATCAGGATGCGCGAGTCGATGCCCTTCAGCGAGCCCTCGAAGGCGGCGTACTTCTTGCGCACCTCGCGGAAGTAGGCGGCGATCTCCTCGAGCAGCTCGAGATCGAGGCCGGTGTCGCGCTCGGTGCCCTGGAGGATGGCCACCAGCGACTCGGTGGGGCTGTGACCATAGGTCATGGACATCGAGGAGATGGCGGTGTCGACGTTGTCGATGCCCGCCTCGGCGGCCTTGAGGGCGGTGGCGGTGGACATGCCGGTGGTGGCGTGGCACTGCATGTGGATGGGGATGTCCACCGCCTTCTTGAGCTTGGTGACCAGTTCAAAGGCGTCGTAGGGCTTGAGCAGGCCGGCCATGTCCTTGATCGCCAGGGAGTCGGCGCCCATGGCGGCGATGGTCTTGCCGAGCTCGACCCAGCCGTCCAGGGTATGCACCGGGCTCACCGTGTAGGAGAGCGTACCCTGGGCATGGCCCTCGACCTTGCGCACCGCCTGGATGGCGCGCTCGAGGTTGCGCGGGTCGTTCATGGCATCGAAGACGCGGAACACGTCGACGCCGTTGGTCCTGGCCCGCTCGACGAACTTGTCCACCACGTCGTCGGCGTAGTGGCGGTAGCCGAGCAGGTTCTGGCCGCGCAGCAGCATCTGCTGGGGCGTGTTGGGCATGGCCGCTTTCAACGCCCGTATCCGCTCCCACGGATCCTCGCCGAGGTAGCGGATACAGGCGTCGAAGGTGGCCCCGCCCCAGGACTCCAGCGACCAGAAGCCGACGCGGTCGAGCTTCTCGGCGATGGGCAGCATGTCATCGAGGCGCAGGCGGGTGGCGAACAGCGACTGATGGGCGTCTCGCAGGACGACATCGGTGATGCCCAGCGGGCGTACGTTGTCAGTCATGGTCGTGACCTTGTCGTTATGAATGGAAAGGAAAGGGAATAGGGGGGTACTGGGGACGGGGCGCCGCTCAGCGGCGATGGCGGCGGCGGTAGCGGTGCACCGCGGCGGTGATGGCCACCATGACGTCATCGTCCTGGCTCGGCTGGGCGGTGGCGCCACCGCGATTACCGGCGCCGCAGGTGCCACGGGCTCCGGGAAGAAGCGGCCGATGACCTTGGACATCAGGGTGGTGACGATCACTAGCAAGGTAAGAAAAACAAAAACGAAGCCCATGCCCAGGGCCATGAGGGACAGGCCCTCCTCCAGCAGCTGCATGTCCTGCATCGGGCGCCTCCTGGCGTTATCTCGCCACCATGCACCCTGATTTCGCGGAACATGGCGGCTTGCGAAGTTTGATTGTGGTATAAACTGCCAGATTGTCGACAAATTGCAATGGATTCATGGTGGAAGTCAGCGTTGTTAATTTACTACAGGATTCACACGGCTTGATCGGCCTGGCCCCCATGGAGGGGGTCATCGACGCCCATACCCGAGACCTGCTGACCCGCCAGCCGGGCTTCGACTGGGCAGTCACCGAGTTCGTGCGCGTGGTGGATGCCCGCCTGCCGCCACGCGTCTTCCACAAGCACTGCCCCGAACTGCAGCACGCCCGCATGATGACCCCTGGCGGGGTACCGGTCCAGTTGCAGCTGCTCGGCTCCGACCCCGAGGCCCTGGCGGCCAATGCCCGCCAGGCCCTGCGCCTCGGCGCCACCGGTGTCGATCTCAACTTCGGCTGTCCGGCCAAGCTGGTCAACCGCCACGATGGCGGCGCCTCACTGCTGCGCGACCCGCGGCGAGTTTATGCCGTGGTCGCTGCCGTGCATGAAGCGGTAGGCCAGCACATTCCGGTGACCGCCAAGATCCGCCTGGGCTTCGCCGATCGGCGCCTGGCACTGGCCTGCGGCCGCGCGGCCCAGGCAGGCGGTGCCCGACACCTGGTGGTGCATGGCCGCACCCGGGAAGAGGGCTACCGCCCACCGGCCCACTGGGAGTGGATCGGTCGCATTCGACGCGACCTGACCATCCCGGTGATCGCCAACGGCGACATCTGGACCCTCGAGGACTACTGGAAGGCCCGCACCCTCTCCGGCTGCCGCGATGTCATGCTCGGCCGCGGGGCGCTGGCCGACCCCTGGCTGGCGGCACGTATCCGCCACTGGCAGCGCACCGGCGAGCGCCTGGCGCCCACCCCCTGGGCGGCGCGGGCGAGGGTCCTGAACGAGTTTGCTGCACTGCAGCGTAGCACGCTCCCCGAGCGCGTGGTCACCTCGCTGGTCAAGCAGTGGCTCAACCATATGCGCCAGGGGGACACCGAGGCGGCACGACGCTTCCAGCACCTCAAGCGCCTTACCAGGCTGGACGATCTGCTGGCGGGCCTTACGGCCAATGCGCCGGACGCCAACGAACACCCCACGGCCATGGTCGCTACCATGGCCGGCCGGAGAGTCTCTGCAGGATAGGTACGGCAGCGGGACAGGAAAGACGGCTGGATAAAAAGGAGGCGCACGTCGCAATGGCGACGGCGCCTCAAACGATCGCAGGGGCGCCAGGAGGAGGCGCCCCGGCTAGCAGAAACCGGTAGGGACAGGACGTCCCAAAAAAGAGAAGACCCGCCCTCGCGTTGGAGGACGGGTCGAGATCTGGCGCGCCCGGGAGGATTCGAACCTCCGACCACCTGATTCGTAGTCAGGTACTCTATCCAGCTGAGCTACGGGCGCGAAGTGCGGTGTTGTCAGTGACCGCCATCACCTGTCTTGCGTGGAAGCTGGCGCGCCCGGGAGGATTCGAACCTCCGACCACCTGATTCGTAGTCAGGTACTCTATCCAGCTGAGCTACGGGCGCTGATGCTTCACGGTATCGCTGTGGCGGAGAGGGAGGGATTCGAACCCTCGAAGAGGCTATAAACCCCTTACTCCCTTAGCAGGGGAGCGCCTTCAGCCACTCGGCCACCTCTCCCTAACGACACGGCGCATATCTTACCGTTTCCGAAGGGGTTTGTCCAGCCCCCCGCGGCTTTTTTGTCTACAGCCCTGACCGTTACTCTTCGTGGCCAGAGCCTTCCTCGTCACTCTTCTCGCGCTGAATGCGCTGATAGATCTCCTCGCGATGAACTGCCACATCCTTCGGCGCATTCACCCCGATACGGACCTGGTTGCCTTTCACGCCCAGCACCGTCACGGTGATGTCGTCACCTATCATCAGGGTCTCGCCGACACGGCGGGTCAGGATGAGCATGGCTGATCTCCTTCTCAGGCTTGTTCTCTGGCTGGCAACGGGATGTTGGCCGGCGGTACCACGCCGCCCCAGTATGTGGCAGAACGTCCTCCGTGACCAACACGGCGGCCCATCAAACACGGGCCGCCCGTTGAAGGGAAGCACCGCCGCAGGACGCGACGGGCTTCCCTACCAGCGTAGAAGGTAATCTGCCGCCACGGGTCGGCTTATTCTTCGCTCTCGATATCGGCCTTGTCGAGACCGAAGGCCTTGTGCAGGGCGCGCACGGCCAGCTCCATCTGCTTCTCGTCGATCACCACCGAAATCTTGATCTCGGAAGTGGAGACCATGCGAATGTTGATGTTCTCCTCGGAGAGCACGCGGAACATCTTCGAGGCCACACCGGCGTGGGAGCGCATGCCGACGCCCACCAGGGAGACCTTGGCGATGTTGTCGTCACCCTTGACCTCACCCTCGCCCAGGTCCGGCAGCACCTGCTCATTGAGGATCTTGAGGGTCTGCTTGTAGTCACCCTTGGCCACGGTGAAGGTGAAGTCGGTGTAGTCGCCGGCCGGCGCCACGTTCTGCACGATCATGTCGACTTCGATGTTGGCGTCGGCGATGGGGCCGAGGATGCGCGAGGCCACGCCCGGCACGTCGGGGGTGTTGAGCAGGGTCAGCTTGGCCTCGTTGGCGGTGAAGGCGATACCGGAGATCAGCGGTTCTTCCATGGTGTCCTCGTCTTGGTCGGAGTCTGCAACGATCAGGGTGCCGGGGCCATCCTCGAAGCTGGACAGCACGCGCAGCGGAACATTGTACTTGCCGGCGAATTCGACGGCGCGAATCTGCAGCACCTTGGAGCCCAGGCTGGCCAGCTCCAGCATCTCCTCGACGGTGATGCTCTCGAGGCGCTGGGCCTTGCTGCACACCCGGGGATCGGTGGTGTAGACGCCATCGACATCGGTGTAGATCTGGCACTCGTCGGCCTTCAGCGCCGCGGCCAGGGCCACGCCGGTGGTATCGGAACCGCCGCGGCCGAGGGTGGTAATGTTGCCCTCCTCGTCGACCCCCTGGAAGCCGGCGACCACCACCACCTGGCCGTCATCCAGGTCGGACTGCAGCTCATCGGTCTCGATACGCTGGATGCGCGCCTTGGTGTGGGCGCTGTCGGTCTGGATACCCACCTGGGAGCCGGTATAGGAGGTCGCCGGCACGCCCAGCTTGTGCAGCGCCATGGCCAGCAGCGAGATGGTCACCTGCTCGCCGGTGGAGAGCAGCATGTCCATCTCGCGCGGGGTCGGCTCATCGTTGATCTCGTTGGCCATGCCGATCAGTCGATTGGTCTCGCCGCTCATGGCGGAGACCACCACGACGACCTGGTGGCCGTTGTCGCGGAAGCCCTTGACCTTCTCGGCCACGGCCTTGATGCGCTCCACGGAGCCCACCGAGGTGCCGCCGAACTTCTGTACGTATAGTGCCATCGGTGATGTTTCCCCTCGTATGTCGGGCTGCTACGCCCGGATGAGTGAAAGGTGACTCTCTACAAGCAGGGCCGGCGCCTCGCGGCTACCGGCCCTGTCGAAAACTGCTAAAGGCGCTCCTCGACCCAGGCGGCAACGCCCTCCAGGGCCGCCGGCAGGGCCGCCACGTCGCTGCCACCAGCCTGGGCCATGTCGGCGCGACCGCCGCCCTTGCCGCCTACCCGGCCGGCCACGTGATTGACCAGCTCGCCGGCCTTGACGCGCGAGGTGAGGTCATCGGTGACGCCGGCGATCAGGCTCACCTTGCCGGCCGCCTCGTCGCCCACGCCCAGCACGATGATGCCGGAGCCGAGCTTGTTCTTGAGCTGGTCGAGCATGCCGCGCAGCTCCTTGCCGGAGACCCCCTCCAGCGACCTGGCCAGCACCTTGACTCCCTTGATCTCGCGAGCCTCGGCGACCAGATCGCTGCCGGCGGCGCTGGCCAGCTTGGCCTTGAGGCGCTCGAGCTCCTTCTCCAGGGTGCGGTTGCGTTCCACCAGCGACTCCACGCGCTCCTCGACCTGCTCGGGCTTGGCCTTCAAGCGCTCACCGACACGGTTGAGCCTGGCCTCCTGCTCATGGAACCAGGCCAGCGCACCCTCGCCGGTGATCGCCTCGATGCGGCGCACGCCGGAGGCGATGCCCTGCTCGCTGACGATATGGAAGCAGCCGATGTCGCCGCTGCGCGCCACATGGGTGCCACCACACAGCTCGATGGAGAAGTCGTCGGCGCCGATGGTCAGCACCCGCACGCTGTCGGCGTACTTGGCCTCGAAGAGCGCCGCCGCCCCCCTGGCCTTGGCCTCGTCCAGGGTCATCTGCTCGATACGGGTCGGTGCGTTGGCCAGGACCTGCTCGTTGACCAGGCGCTCCACCTCGGCGAGCTGCTCGGCAGTCATCGGCTCGAAGTGGCTGAAGTCGAAGCGCAGCCGTTCCGGGGTCACCAGCGAGCCCTTCTGGGCCACGTGGTCGCCCAGCACCAGGCGCAGCGCCTTGTGCATCAGGTGGGTGGCGGAGTGGTTGCGCACCGTGGCGGCGCGCAGGCCGGCGTCCACCTGGGGACGCACCGCGTCGCCCAGCGCCAGCTCGCCCTCGAGCAGCACGCCGTGGTGCAGGTGGTGGCCACCCTGCTTCTGGGTGTCCTCGACCAGGAAGCGGCCACCGCCATCGAGATGCAGGTAGCCGGTGTCGCCCACCTGGCCGCCGGACTCACCGTAGAAGGGGGTGCGATCGAGCACCACCACCGCCTTGTGCTCCGGCACCAGCCGCTCCAGGGCATTGCCCTCGCGGTCGGCCAGGGCGGTGACGGTAGCGCGGTCCTCGAGGCGCTCGTAACCGGTGAAGTCGGTCTCGCCTTCCAGCTCCAGGGCGGCGCCGTAGTCGGCACCGAACTGGCTCGCCGCCCGGGCGCGCTCGCGCTGGGCCTCCAGCGCGCGCTCGAAGCCGATCTCGTCGAGGGTAACGCCGCGCTCGCGGCAGACATCGGCCGTCAGGTCGAAGGGGAAGCCGTAGGTGTCATAGAGCTTGAACACCGTCTCGCCGGGCAGCACCTCGCCGTCGAGGCCGGCCAGGGCCTCCTCGAGCAGACCCATGCCGTGCTCCAGGGTGCGGGCGAACTGCTCCTCTTCCTTGAGCAGCACGCGCTCGATCTGGTGGCGCGCCTGGCGCAGCTCGGGATAGGCGTCGCCCATCTCGGCATCCAGCGCTCCCACCAGCTTGTGGAAGAAGTTGCCCTGGGCGCCCAGCTTGTGGCCGTGGCGGATGGCGCGACGGATGATCCGGCGCAGCACGTAGCCGCGCCCCTCGTTGGAGGGCAGCACGCCGTCGGCGACCAGGAAGGCGCAGGAGCGGATATGGTCGGCGATCACCCGCAGCGAGGGCGCGCGGGTATCGGCGTGGCCGGTATGCCGCGCCGCCGACTGCAGCAGGTTCTGGAACAGGTCGATCTCGTAGTTGGAGTGCACGCCCTGCATCACCGCGGCGATGCGCTCCAGTCCCATGCCGGTATCGATGGAGGGCTTGGGCAGCGGATGCATGGTGCCCTCGGTGTCACGATCGAACTGCATGAACACCAGGTTCCAGATCTCGATGTAGCGGTCGCCGTCCTCCTCGGGGCTGCCGGGCGGGCCACCCCACACCTCGGGGCCGTGGTCGTAGAAGATCTCGGAGCTCGGCCCGCAGGGGCCGGTGTCGCCCATCTGCCAGAAGTTGTCCTCGTCGAGCCGCGAGAAGCGCTCGGGGTCGATGCCGACCTCCTCCTTCCAGATGCGCTCGGCCTCGTCGTCGCTGACGTGCACGGTGACCCACAGTTTCTCTTTCGGCAGTCCCAGGGTCTCGGTCAGGAACTCCCAGGCGAAACAGATGGCGTCGCGCTTGAAGTAGTCGCCGAAGCTGAAGTTGCCCAGCATCTCGAAGAAGGTGTGGTGACGCGCGGTATAGCCGACGTTATCGAGGTCGTTGTGCTTGCCGCCGGCGCGCACGCAGCGCTGGGCCGAGGTGGCACGCACATAGGGGCGCGGGTCGCGGCCCAGGAAGACGTCCTTGAAGGGCACCATGCCCGCATTGGTGAACAGCAGGGTCGGGTCGTTGCCGGGAACCAGGGAGCTGGAGGGCACGACGGTGTGGCCGTGCGCCTCGAAGTAACTCAGAAAGGCCTGTCTGATGTCTGCGCTTTTCATGGGGTATCCGTGGCGATGAACGGGGTGACCCGGCGGGCGACGCTGGCTCGAGACGGGCGCCACGAGGCGCGTGAACATGGCGCATCGCGGTGCCACGGGGTGCCACCCGGGGCGTTCGCAAAGGGAGACATTATAGCGCAGTTGTCAAGGGACTGAAGGGGGCTAGTCCGATGCGGCGTCCCAGGCATGGGCCAGGGCGTGGCGCACCTGGTCGAAGTCGAAGCCGCGGCTTGCCAGGAAGCGCTCGCGACGGGCGCGCTCGCGCGGCGTGTCACCGGGCCCCGTGAAACGCCGCGCGAGCGCCGCACAGGCCAGGCCTGACCAGTCGGCCTCGCCGGACTGCTCGCTCGCGGCGAAGGCGGCCTGGACCTCCTCACGACCGAGGCCACGCCGCTCCAGCTCCAGGCGGATCTTCACCGGCCCCTGGCCGCGGAAGATCCGAGAGCGCAGGAAGCTCTCGGCGAAGCGGGCATCGGACTGCAGCCCCTGCTCGGCGAGGTCGTCGAGACACTCGGCGATGCTGTCGGCCGCATGCCCCTTCGCCGCCAGACGCTCGGCCAGCTCGGCGCGAGAGTACTCGCGCCGGGCCAACAGCCGGACGGCATCATCACGGGGCGTGGCGTCGCTGGCGGTTCGCTCCAGCATGGCTTACAGCAGGTCGTCGTCCTGCTCGTCGCCGGCCGGCAGGGCAGCCTCCTCGGCCTCCTTCCTGGGCTCCACCGGGGCGAGCAGCTGGGCACGGATCTGGCTCTCGATCTCCTCCATCACCGCCGGGTTGTCCTCGAGGAACTGGGCGGCATTGGCCTTGCCCTGGCCGATCTTGTTGCCCTGGTAGCTGTACCAGGCGCCCGCCTTGTCGATCAGCTTGCACTGCACGCCCAGGTCGACCACCTCGCCCGCATGGTAGATCCCCTTGCCGTAGAGGATCTGGAACTCGGCCTGGCGGAACGGCGGCGCGACCTTGTTCTTGACCACCTTGACGCGGGTTTCGTTACCGGTGACTTCGTCGCCCGACTTCACCGAACCGGTGCGGCGAATATCCAAGCGCACGCTGGAGTAGAACTTCAGCGCGTTACCGCCGGTCGTGGTCTCGGGGCTACCGAACATCACGCCGATCTTCATACGGATCTGGTTGATGAAGACCACCATGCAGTTGGCATTCTTGATGTTGCCGGTGATCTTGCGCAGGGCCTGGGACATCAGGCGCGCCTGCAGGCCGACGTGGGAGTCGCCCATCTCGCCCTCGATCTCGGCCCGCGGGGTCAGCGCCGCCACCGAGTCGATGATGATCACGTCGACGCCGCCGGAGCGCACCAGCATGTCGCAGATCTCCAGGGCCTGCTCGCCGGTGTCGGGCTGGGAGACCAGCAGGTCATCCAGGTTGACGCCGAGCTTCTCGGCATAGCTCGGGTCCAGGGCATGCTCGGCGTCGATGAAGGCGCAGGTCTTGCCCTGCTTCTGGGCCTGGGCGATCACCGACAGGGTCAGGGTGGTCTTGCCCGAGGACTCCGGACCGAAGATCTCGACCACCCGGCCCAGCGGCAGGCCGCCGATACCCAGCGCGATATCCAGGCCCAGCGAGCCGGTGGAGACCGAGGGCATCACCACCCGCGGGGCATCGCCCAGGCGCATCACGGTGCCCTTGCCGAACTGGCGATCGATCTGGGAAAGAGCGGCTTCCAGCGCCTTGGAACGGTTGTCTTCCTGAGCCATCACGGGCCTCCTCAATCTGGGTCTCTGGATACTGTATGACTGACCAGTAGTATGGAGAAAAATGGCGCGCTCGGCCAGCGGAAATTGTCCCCGGGCGAGCGGCGGACTCAGCGCGCCTCGAGACGGCGCACCAGCCCGACCAGTGCCTCGCGCACCGCCTGCTCGCGTACCGCACGGCGATCGCCGGGATAGTGATGGCACTCCGCCTCGGCGGCCGCGCCATCGCCCCACGCCAGCCATACGGTACCCACCGGCTTGTCGGCGCTGCCACCACCCGGGCCGGCCACACCGCTGATCGCCACGCCGAGGTCGCCACCGCTGTCGCGGCAGGCGCCACGCACCATCGCCTCCACCACCTCGCGGCTGACCGCGCCATGCGCGTCGAGCAGCGCCTCCTCCACGCCCAGCAGGCGGGTCTTGGCGGCGTTGGAGTAGGTGACATAGCCGATCTCGAAGTAGTCGGAGCTGCCGGCCACCGAGGTAATGGCGCTGGCCACCCCACCGCCGGTGCATGATTCTGCGCAGGTGATGGTCACCCCCTGGTCTCGGCACAGGCGACCCAGGCGCTCGGCCAGGGTGGCCAGGTCGAGGTTGGCGAGGCTGGTGGCAGAGTGGGACATGGTGAGGACTCCTGCACGGTGGATCGAAGGCATGCCTGACGAGGCAGGGCCATCTGCGTAGAATACTGCCTTTGCCGAGGGGATGCAGGCGCAGCTGCTTCGCGTGCGCCTCCGACGACCGCTCAACGAGACCAGGAGCCAGAGATCGCCATGTCCCAGGCCAGCGCCCAGCATACGCCGATGATGGCCCAGTACCTGAAGATCAAGCGCGAGCACCCCGACGTGCTGCTGTTCTATCGCATGGGCGACTTCTACGAGCTGTTCTTCGATGACGCCAGGCGCGCCGCGGCGCTGCTCGACATCACCCTGACCCAGCGCGGCCAGTCCGCCGGGCAACCGATTCCCATGGCCGGGGTGCCCTACCATAGCGCCGAAGGCTACCTGGCGCGCCTGGTGGCCGCCGGCGAATCGGTGGCGATCTGCGAACAGATCGGCGATCCCGCCACCAGCAAGGGCCCGGTGGAGCGCCGCGTGGTGCGCATCGTCACCCCCGGTACCCTGTATGACGAAGCCCTGCTGGATGCCCGCCGTGACAACCTGCTGGTGGCCGTGCATGCCGCCGGCGAGCGCATCGGCCTGGCCTGGCTGGAGCTCTCCAGCGGTCGCTTCAGCGTGCTGGAGGTGGAGGGCGAAGGCGAGATGCTCGCCGAGCTCCAGCGCCTCGACCCGGCCGAACTGCTGGTGACCGAGAGCCTCTCCCTGCCGCCAGCCCTGGAGGGGCGCCGCGGGCTGCGCCGCCAGAGCGACTGGCTATTCGATCTGGAGAGCGCGACCCGCCTGCTCTGCGACCAGTTCGGGGTCCAGGACCTGCGCGGTTTCGGCTGCGCCCACCTGGAAGCCGCCATCACCGCCGCCGGGGTCCTGGTCGAGTATGCCCGGGACACCCAGCGCTCGCGCCTGCCCCACGTCACCGCCATCGGCGTGGAGAGCCGCGATGACGCGGTGGTCATCGACGCCGCCAGCCGTCGCAACCTGGAGATCGACGTGAACCTCGGTGGCAGCGGCGATAACACCCTGGCCAGCGTGCTCGACACCACCGCCACCGCCATGGGCTGCGCGGCTGCTCAAGCGCTGGCTCAACCGCCCGCTGCGCGACCGCGAACGCGTCCAGTCACGCCAGTCCGCCGTGACCCTGCTGCTGGAGGCGGACGGCTACGAGGCGCTGCGTGACTCGCTCAAGGCGATCGGCGACGTGGAGCGCATCCTGGCCCGGGTGGCCCTCTACAGTGCACGTCCGCGGGACCTGGCCCGGCTGCGCGACGCCTTCAACGCCCTGCCCGACCTCGAGGCCCGGCTCGCCGACTATCCCGAGGGTTCCACCCTGGACGAGCTGAAGCACCATATCCGCCCCTATCCCGAGCTCGCCGCCACCCTGAACCGCGCCCTGGTGGAGAACCCGCCGGTGGTGATCCGCGACGGCGGGGTGCTCGCCGAGGGCTACGATGCCGAGCTCGACGAGCACCGCGGACTGGCCGAGCACGCCGGCGACTACCTGGTAAGGCTGGAGACCCGCGAGCGGGAACGCACCGGCCTGCCCGGCCTCAAGGTCGGCTACAACCGGGTCCATGGCTACTATATCGAGATCCCCCGCGCCCAGGCCAAGGACGCCCCGGCGGACTATATCCGCCGCCAGACCCTGAAGAACGCCGAGCGCTTCATCATCCCCGAGCTCAAGGAGTTCGAGGACAAGGCACTCTCGGCGAAGTCCCGGGCACTCGCCCGGGAGAAGCTGCTCTACGAGGGACTGCTCGACACCCTCAACGCCGAGCTCGACGCCCCTGCAGGCCAGCGCCGCGGGCATTGGCGGCGCTGGACGCTGCTGCGCCTTCGCCGAGCGCGCCGCGCGCCCTGGAGTTCGTGCGCCCGCACCTGGCCGAGGCCCCGGGCATCGCAGCATCCGCGGCGGTCGCCACCCGGTGGTGGAGCGAGTCTCCGACGCCCCTTCGTGCCCAACGACCTGATGATGGGCGACGACCGCCGCATGCTGGTGATCACCGGCCCCAACATGGGCGGCAAGTCCACCTACATGCGCCAGGCCGCGCTGATCGTGCTGCTCGCCCACACCGGCAGCTTCGTGCCCGCGGACGCGGCGGAGATCGGTCCGGTGGATCGCATCTTCACCCGCATCGGCTCCTCGGACGACCTGGCCGGCGGACGCTCCACCTTCATGGTGGAAATGACCGAGACCGCCAGCATCCTG
Organism: Halomonas sp.; assembly: GCA_018401555.1. Classification (GTDB taxonomy): domain Bacteria; phylum Pseudomonadota; class Gammaproteobacteria; order Pseudomonadales; family Halomonadaceae; genus Halomonas. The sequence continues at coordinate 202,173 of JAGYKP010000084.1, read as the reverse complement.
CACAACGCCACCGACGAAAGCCTGGTGCTGATGGACGAGATCGGCCGTGGTACCAGCACTTTCGATGGCCTGTCGCTGGCCTGGGCCAGCGCCGAGCACCTGACCCGCACCCGCGCCTTTACCCTGTTCGCCACCCACTACTTCGAGATGACGGCCCTGCCCGAGCAGGCCGAGGGGGTAGCCAACGTTCACCTCACCGCGGCGGAGCACAGGGATGGCATCGTCTTCATGCACCGGGTGGAGGAGGGCCCGGCCAGCCAGAGCTATGGCCTGCAGGTGGCCCAGCTCGCCGGCGTGCCCCAGGGAGTGATCGCCAGAGCCCGGGAGAAGCTCGCCCAGCTGGAGCAGCAGGAGGTCGACCAGGGTAGCCGCCCGGCAAGCGCCGATGGCGGCGCCGCGGCGGCACCGCTGCAGAACGACCTCTTTGCCAGCACACCGCACCCGCTAGTGGAGGAGCTCGGCGGCCTCAGCCTCGACGAGCTGACCCCGCGCCAGGCGCTGGAGCTTCTCTACCGCTGGCGGGAAACACTTTGAATCCGGCAATGCTTGTCGCCGCTACCAGTACGCTCGGGCTGACCCGGGGGCAGGCCTGCAGGGAGGCGCTGTGAACCCATCCCTGGGCGCTACCGACGCCGTCCCTGGCGTAGGACCTCCCTTTCGGCCAGCCCCCGGCGCTCCTCGCTCCGTGCCCCTGTCCTGCAGACGCTTGCTTGCGGCGGCCTGGCGGCGGCGACTAGAATGGACGGATTACCGGACACGTTAGAATAAGAAAGCTTTTTCTTATTACCTTTTACTATTCACAGCGGCCGTGGCCCCAGGCGCGCCCGGCCACGAGGGAGGGAAGAGCGGCATGACATTCGTCGTCACCGAGAACTGCATCAAGTGCAAGTACACCGACTGCGTCGAGGTGTGTCCGGTGGACTGCTTCTACGAGGGCCCCAACTTCCTGGTGATCCACCCCGACGAGTGCATCGACTGCGCCCTGTGCGAGCCGGAGTGCCCCGCCGAGGCGATCTTCTCGGAGGATGAGCTGCCTGACGGCCAGGAGCCGTTCATCGAGATCAACGCCGAACTGGCCGAGGTGTGGCCCAATATCAGCGAGAAGACGGACCCGCTGCCTGATGCCGAGGAGTGGGACGGCAAGCCGGGCAAGCTCGATCTGCTGGAGCGCTGAGACCACCGCCCCGCTGGCTCGCCCGATAACGACAGCGCCGACCGTCTCTCGACGGTCGGTGCTGTCGCTTCTGCCCTACCACCGGGCAGAAGAAGGAGAACACCATACAAGGGAAAAGGCGGCCCAGGGGCCGCCAGCTCCAAGCGATTCCAGGGGTGGCTCCTTCCACCCGGACTCCCGTGATGACCTCCCTGCCCGGAGGCGGCTTCCTGCCGCACCTGGCGCATCACTCAGCATCCCGTTGCATCCTGCCGGAGGCACTGTTCCTTGCCTCCTCGTCCCGCTGTGCATTCTGGCAGAGCCTGGCCCAGGCACAAGCACCCGGCGCCGCGCCACCCACGCCAACCCTCTCTCCGCCGAGGCACCATTTTTTCAAAAATAACGCTTGTTTTTCAGATAGATAAAAAGAAGGCCTGCACCCTAGGGTGCAGGCCTCCTCGTCTCCATGTCGGATATCACTGACACGAAATGTAGGCGATTTCCTACACGGGATTACTGACCCTTGATCGCCGACAGGCCCGGGTAGGCCACGCCATCACCCAGCTCGTTCTCGATGACCAGCAGGCGGTTGTACTTGGCCACGCGGTCGGAGCGGCACAGCGAGCCGGTCTTGATCTGCCCGGCACAGGTGCCCACGGCCAGGTCGGCGATGGTGGTGTCCTCGGTCTCGCCGCTGCGGTGGGAGATCACCGCGGTGAAGCCGGCGTCCTGGGCCATGCGAATGGCGTCCAGGGTCTCGGAGAGCGAACCGATCTGGTTGAACTTGATCAGGATGGAGTTGCCGATCTGCTCGTCGATGCCGCGCTTGAGGATGCGGGTGTTGGTCACGAAGAGGTCGTCGCCCACCAGCTGCACGCGATCGCCCAGCTTGTCGGTCAGCGCCTTCCAGCCCGCCCAGTCAGACTCGTCCATGCCATCCTCGATGGAGACGATGGGATACTGGTCACACAGCTCGGCCAGATAGTCGACGAAGCCGGCGGCATCGTACTGCTTGCCCTCGCCGGCGAGGTCGTACTGGCCATCCTTGAAGAACTCGGAGGAAGCACAGTCCAGCGCCAGGGTCACGTCGCGGCCCAGCGTGTAGCCGGCATCTTCCACCGCCTGCTTGATCACCGCCAGTGCCTCGGCGTTGGAGGCCAGGTTGGGGGCGAAGCCGCCCTCGTCACCCACCGAGGTGGAGAGTCCACGCGCCGCGAGCACCTTCTTCAGTGCATGGAAGATCTCGGCGCCCACGCGCAGGCCCTCGCGGAAGTTCGGCGCGCCCACCGGCTGCACCATGAACTCCTGGATGTCGACGTTGTTGTCGGCATGCTCGCCGCCGTTGAGGATGTTCATCATCGGCACCGGCATCAGGTACTGGCCCGGCTGACCGTAGAGCTCGGCAATATGCGCATAGAGCGGAACGCCCTTGGCGTTGGCCGCGGCCTTGGCGGCGGCCAGCGACACCGCCAGGATGGCGTTGGCGCCAAGCTTGGCCTTGTTGTCGGTGTCGTCGAGGGCCAGCATGGCATCATCGAGGCCGCGCTGGTCGCGGGCGTCCACATGCCGACGAGCGCCTCGCGGATGGCTTCGTTGACGGCCGCCACCGCCTTCAGCACGCCCTTGCCCAGGTAGCGAGCCTTGTCACCGTCGCGCAGCTCGAGCGCCTCGCGGGAGCCGGTGGAGGCACCGCTCGGGGCACAGGCCACGCCCACGGCGCCGCTCTCCAGGCGCACTTCGGCCTGGACGGTGGGGTTGCCGCGGGAATCGAGTACCTCGAGGGCACGGATATCGACGATCTTGGTCATGCGAGTCTTCCTCAGTCGTGTCAGCGTTGGGATGTTATTGGATCTCGAGCGGTGCGAAGCCCTTCACCAGGTCATCGAGGGCCTTGAGCTGGGCCAGGAAGGGCTCGAGGCGATCCAGCGGCAAGGCGCAGGGACCATCGCACTTGGCGTTGTCGGGGTCGGGGTGGGCCTCCAGGAACAGCCCCGCCAACCCCACGGCGACCCCCGCCCGGGCCAGTTCCGCCACCTGGGCGCGGCGACCGTCGGCGCTGTCGGCGCGCCCGCCGGGGCGCTGCAGCGAATGGGTCACATCGAAGAACACCGGCAGGCCGCCCTGCTTCATCTCGCCGAAGCCGAGCATGTCGACCACCAGGTTGTTGTAGCCGAAGCTGGAGCCACGCTCGCAGAGGATCACTCGATCGTTGCCGGCCTCCTCGCACTTGCGCACGATATGGCGCATCTCGTGGGGCGCCAGGAACTGCGGCTTCTTGATGTTGATCACCGCCCCAGTCCTGGCCATGGCCACCACCAGGTCGGTCTGGCGGGCCAGGAAGGCCGGCAGCTGGATCACGTCGGCCACCTCGGCCACCGGCTCGGCCTGCCAGGGCTCGTGGACATCGGTGATGATCGGCACACCGAAGCGCGACTTCACCTCGGCCAGGATCTCCAGCCCCTTCTCGAGACCGGGGCCGCGGAAGGAGTGGATGGAGCTACGGTTGGCCTTGTCGAAGCTGGCCTTGAACACGTAAGGCATGCCGAGCCGCGCGGTGACCTCGACGTAGGCCTCGGCCACTTCCAGGGCCAGCTCGCGGGACTCCAGCACGTTCATGCCGCCGAACAGCATCAGCGGCAACGAATTGCCGGCCTTGAGGCCGGCAATCTCGATGGTTCTCTCGGGCGTGCTCATCCGCTTCACTCCTGGTGAGAGGACTGGGCGCGAGTGCGCGCCGCCTTGTGCTCCAGCGCCGCGTTGACGAAGCCGGTGAACAGCGGGTGGCCATCGCGGGGCGTGGAGGTGAACTCCGGGTGGAACTGGCAGGCGATGTACCAGGGGTGGTCGGGCAGCTCCACCACCTCCACCAGGGAGTTGTCGACGCTCTTGCCGGAGACCACCAGGCCGGCCTGCTCGAGCTGTTCGATGAACTGCTCGTTGACCTCGTAGCGGTGGCGGTGGCGCTCGACGATCTCGTCGGACCCGTAGGCCTCGCGGGCCTTGCTGCCGGCCTTGAGCTGGCACACCTGGCCGCCCAGGCGCATGGTGCCACCGAGATCCGAGGCCGCATCGCGCAGCTCGATCTTGCCCTCGGGACTCAGCCATTCGGTGATCAGACCCACCACCGGGTGCTGGGTGTCGTGGGTGAACTCGGTGGAGTTGGCATCCTCCCAGCCGGCCACGTTACGGGCGAACTCGATCACCGCCACCTGCATGCCGAGGCAGATGCCCAGGTAGGGAATGCCGCTCTCGCGAGCATAGCGAGCCGTGGCAATCTTGCCCTCCACGCCGCGCTCGCCGAAACCGCCGGGCACCAGGATGGCGTCCTTGCCGGCCAGGCGCTCGGTACCGTGGTGCTCGATATCCTCGGAGTCGATATAGTCGACGTTGACCTTCACGCGGGTCTGGATACCGGCGTGGATCAGCGCCTCGTTGAGGGACTTGTAGGCGTCGAGCAGCTCCATGTACTTGCCGACCATGGCGATATTGATCGACTTGAGCGGGTTGAGCTTGGCATCCAGGACGTGCACCCACTCGCCGAGGTCGGCCTCGTCGGCCGTCAGGCGCAGCTTGTCGCAGACGATCTCGTCAAGGCCCTGCTCGTGGAGCATCAGCGGGATGCGATAGATGGTATCGGCGTCCTGCAGCGGGATGACCGCACGCTCCTCCACGTTGGTGAACAGGGCGATCTTGCGTCGCTCGCTCTCCTCCAGCTCCACCTCGCTGCGGCAGATCAGGATATCCGGCTGGATGCCGATGGAGCGCAGCTCCTTGACGCTATGCTGGGTCGGCTTGGTCTTGGTCTCGCCGGCGGTCTTGATATAGGGCACCAGGGTCAGGTGCATGAAGATCGCCCGGCTCGCGCCCTGCTCACTCCTGATCTGACGGATCGACTCCAGGAAGGGCAGCGACTCAATATCGCCCACGGTGCCGCCGATCTCCACCAGCGCCACGTCGAAGCCTTCGCCACCCTCGTACACCCGACGCTTGATCTCGTCGGTGATATGCGGGATCACCTGCACGGTACCGCCCAGGTAGTCGCCGCGGCGCTCCTTACGCAGCACGTGCTCGTAGACGCGCCCGGTGGTGAAGTTGTTGCCCTGGGTCATCTTGGTGCGGATGAAGCGCTCATAGTGGCCCAGGTCGAGATCCGTCTCGGCGCCATCCTCGGTGACGAACACCTCGCCATGCTGGAAGGGGCTCATGGTGCCCGGATCCACGTTGATGTACGGGTCGAGCTTGAGCATGGTGACCTTGAGGCCGCGTGCCTCGAGAATAGCCGCCAGCGAGGCCGACGCGATGCCCTTGCCGAGAGAGGACACAACGCCGCCGGTCACGAAGATGTATCGTGTCATGAGGAACCTGTCGAAGCGTGATCGGTAGGCCCGGCAGGAAGCCGCGCCAGGATGGGACGACAGACTAGCAGAATACGACGAATGGCTCAATTTCAGCGCCAAGCGGCCAAGCGGCCAAGCGGCCAAGCGGCCAAGCAGCCAAGCGGCCAAGCGGCCAAGCGGCCAAGCGGCCAAGCGGCCAAGCGGCCAAGCGGCCAAGCGGCCAAGCGGAGGTTCAAGTCAAAAGTGGAAAGTAGCAAGAGCCACAGCGTCTCTTGCTACTTTGGACTTGCCACTTGCTACTGGCTGCTGGCCACGCCCCTTGGCGGCTCGGCGCTTGTAGCTCGGCGCTTACACCCCGAGATAGTCCAGAATGCCCTCGGCGGCCTGGCGCCCCTCATAGATGGCGGTGACCACCAGGTCGGAGCCGCGCACCATGTCGCCGCCGGCGAAGATCTTCTCGTGGCTGGTCTGGAAAGCGAACTCGCTCTGCTCCGCGGCCTTGACCCTGTCGCGCTCGTCGACCTCGACCCCCGCCGTCGCGAACCACTCGGGCGGGTCAGGCTGGAAGCCGAAGGCCACCACCACGGCATCGGCGGGAATCACTTCCTCGGAGCCCGGCACCACTTCGGGGCGACGGCGGCCGTTCTCGTCGGGCTCGCCCATGCGGGTGCGCACCACCTTGACCCCCTCGACCCTGCCCTCGCCCACCACCGCGACGGGCTGGCGGTTGAACAGGAACTCCACCCCCTCCTCGCGGGCGTTGGCCACCTCCTTGCGCGAGCCGGGCATGTTCTCCTCGTCGCGGCGGTAGGCGCAGGTGACGCTGGTGGCGCCCTGGCGGACCGAGGTGCGGTTGCAGTCCATGGCGGTGTCCCCACCGCCCAGAACCACTACCCGCTGGCCCTCGAAGGAGATGTACTCGTTCGGGTCCTTCTCGAAGCCCAGACAGTGGTTGACGTTGGCGATCAGGAAGTCGAGGGCCTTGTAGACGCCGGGCAGGTTCTCGCCGGGGAAACCGCCCTCCATGTACTTGTAGGTGCCCATGCCCAGGAACACCGCGTCGTACTCCTCGAGCAGGGTGTCGAAGGTGATGTCACGGCCGATCTCCAAGCCCAGGCGGAACTCCACCCCCATCTCCTCGAACACCGCACGGCGGCGCTCCATGACATTCTTCTCGAGCTTGAACTCGGGGATGCCGAAGGTGAGCAGGCCGCCGATCTCGGGATTGCGGTCGAACACCACCGGCTTGACGCCGTTGCGCACCAGGATGTCGGCGCAGCCCAGCCCCGCCGGGCCGGCGCCGACTACCGCCACCCGCTTGTCGGTCCAGGTGACCTGGGACATGTCCGGGCGCCAGCCCATGGCGAAGGCGGTGTCGGTGATGTACTTCTCCACCGAACCGATGGTCACGGCGCCGAAGCCGTCGTTGAGGGTGCAGGCCCCCTCGCAGAGGCGGTCCTGGGGGCACACCCGGCCGCACACCTCGGGCAACGAGTTGGTCTTGTGACACAGCTCCACCGCCTCGAGGATATTGCCCTCGCTGACCAGCTGCAGCCAGTTGGGGATGTAGTTGTGCACCGGGCACTTCCACTCACAGTAGGGGTTGCCGCAGTGCAGGCAGCGGTGCGACTGGCTGGCCGCCTCCTGGGGCTTGAAGGGCTCGTAGATCTCGGCGAACTCCCGCGAGCGGGTGCGGGCGTCGCGTTTCTCGGGGTCCTGGCGACCCACGTCGATGAACTGGAAGTCGTTGCTCAGACGGTTTGCCATGTTCTCTCTCCTGGAAGTCCTGTCGGCCTGGCCCCGGGCTGCCGGGGCGGGCACCTGCCTGTTGGCTGATCCGGTGGCGGCTCTTGTTCCGGCTGACGCCGACTCTTATTCCGGCTGACGCCGGGATTGGGCCAGCAGGCTGTTCAGGCTCGCCGCCTTGGGCTTCACCAGCCAGAAGTGGCGGGTGAAGTCGCTGAAGTCCTCGAGGATGGCGCGGCCGCGGGCCGAGCCGGTCTCCTCGACGAACTCCTCGATCACCTCGCGCAGGTGGCGGCGATGGGCTTCCATGGCCTCGGTGTTGACCCGGTGGATCTCCACCAGCTCGTGGTTGTACTTGTCGACGAAGGAGCGGTCCTCGTCGAGCACGTAGGCGAAGCCGCCGGTCATGCCCGCGCCGAAGTTGACCCCGGTCTCGCCGAGCACGGCCACCAGGCCGCCGGTCATGTACTCGCAGCAGTGGTCGCCGGCGCCCTCGATCACCGCGTGGGCACCGGAGTTGCGCACCCCGAAGCGCTCGCCGGCGGTGCCCGCGGCGAACAGCTTGCCGCCGGTGGCGCCATACAGGCAGGTGTTGCCGACGATGGCCGTCTTGTGGCTCTCGAAGCGGCTGCCCTTCGGCGGCGTGATCACCACCTTGCCGCCGTTCATGCCCTTGCCGACGTAGTCGTTGGCGTCGCCCTCCAGGTAGAGGTGCAGGCCGCGGGCGTTCCACACCCCGAAGCTCTGGCCGGCCACGCCGGTGAAGCAGGCGGTGACCGGGGCGTCCTCGAGGCCCGCCTCGCCGTAGCGCTTGGCGATGGCGCCGGAGGTCAGTGCCCCCACGCTGCGATCGCAGTTGGTGATGGTGAAGGCGAACTCGCCGCCGCTCTTCTTCTCGATGGCGTCCTTGAGCGCCTCCAGCACCTCCTGGTTCTTGGCGCCCGGGTCATGGGGCACGTTGCGGCTCACCTGGCAGAACTGCGGGGCGTCCGCCGGCACATGGTCGTTGCCGAGCAGCGGGCTGAGGTCGAGCTTGCGCTGGGAAGCGGTCACCCCCTCGATCACCTCGAGCAGGTCGGTGCGCCCGATCAGGTCGGTGAGCCTGGCCACCCCCAGCATGGCCAGCAGCTCGCGCACCTCCTCGGCGATAAAGCGGAAGTAGTGCTTGACCATGTCCACGGTGCCGCGGAAGTGCTCGCCGCGCAGGTAGTCGTGCTGGGTGGCCACGCCGGTGGCGCAGTTGTTGAGATGACAGATGCGCAGGTACTTGCAGCCCAGGGCGACCATGGGCGCGGTACCGAAGCCGAAGCTCTCGGCGCCGAGGATCGCCGCCTTGACCACGTCGAGGCCGGTCTTCAGGCCGCCGTCGGTCTGCAGGCGGATCTTGTCGCGCAGGCCGTTGATGCGCAGCGCCTGATGCACCTCGGGCAGGCCCAGCTCCCAGGGGGAACCGGCGTGCTTGATGGAGGTGATGGGGCTCGCCGCGGTGCCGCCGTCGTAGCCGGAGACGGTGATCAGGTCGGCGTAGGCCTTGGCCACGCCGGTGGCGATGGTGCCGATGCCGGGCTCGGAGACCAGCTTCACCGAGACCTGGGCGTCCGGGTTGACCTGCTTGAGGTCGAAGATCAGCTGGGCCAGGTCCTCGATGGAGTAGATATCGTGGTGCGGCGGCGGCGAGATCAGGGTCACGCCGGGCACCGCGTAGCGCAGCCGGGCGATCAGCTCGTTGACCTTGCCGCCGGGCAGCTGGCCGCCCTCGCCGGGCTTGGCGCCCTGGGCCACCTTGATCTGCAGCACCTCGGCGTTGACCAGATAGGCCGGGGTGACACCGAAGCGCCCCGAGGCGATCTGCTTGATCTTGGAGGAGCGGATGGTGCCGTAGCGGGCCGGGTCCTCGCCGCCCTCGCCGGAGTTGGAGCGCCCGCCGGACTCGTTCATGGCCTGGGCCAGCGCTTCGTGGGCCTCCGGCGACAGCGCGCCCAGCGACATCCCGGCGCTGTCGAATCGCGGCAGCAGCTCCTCGACCGGCTCGACCTCCTCGAGGGCAGCGGCTCGGCGGCCGGCTTGAGGCGCAGCAGGTCGCGCAGGGTGGCCGGATCACGCTCGTTGACCAGCGCAGCGAAGCGCTTCCACTTGGCGTAGCTGCCCTCCTGCACCGCCTCCTGCAGGGACTTGACCACATCGGGGTTGAAGGCGTGGTACTCGTGGCCGTGCACGTACTTGAACAGGCCGCCCTGGCTGATGCCCTTGCGCGGGATCCAGGCGTCGCGGGCGAGCAGCTCCTGCTGCAGCTGGAGCTCGGCGAAGCCGGTGCCCTGGATGCGCGAAGCCATCCCCGGGAAGCACAGTGCCATCACCTCGTCGTCGAGGCCGACCGCCTCGAAGAGCATGGAGCCGCGGTAGGAGGCCAGCGTCGAGATGCCCATCTTGGAGAGGATCTTGAACAGCCCCTTCTGCAGCCCCTTGCGGTAGTTCTCGCGGGCGTCGGCCGGGTTGCCGACCAGCTCGCCGGTGCGGTGCATGTCGGCCATCACCTGGTAGGCGAGCCACGGGAAGACCGCGGTGGCGCCCACTCCGAACAGCACCGCCATCTGGTGGGCGTCGCGGGCGTAGCCGGTCTCCACCACGATGTTGCAGCGCGGGCGCAGCGCCAGCCGGCCCAGGTGGTGGTGCACGGCGCCCACCGCCAGGGCGGCATGGATCGGCAGCTCGCCCTTCTCGAGGTCGGCGTCGGAGAGCACCAGGATCACCTTGCCGGCCTGCACCGCCTGCTCGGCCTCGCGGCAGAGCCCACGCAGGGCCGCGTGCAGGCCATGCTGCTCGGGATCGTAGGCCATGCGCAGGCGGTGGCTGGCGTAGGCCGGATCCTCCTGCTCCACCAGCGCGGTGAACTTGCGCGGCGAGAGGATCGGCGTGGTCAGGATGATGCGGTGGGCGTGCTCCGGGGTCGCCTTGAAGACGTTGCGCTCGGCGCCGATGCAGGTCTCCAGCGACATCACGATCGCCTCGCGCAGCGGGTCGATGGCCGGGTTGGTGACCTGGGCGAACTTCTGGCGGAAATAGTCGCTGAGCACGCGGGGCTTGGCGGAGAGCACTGCCATGGGGGTGTCGTCGCCCATGGAGCCCACCGCCTCCTGGCCGCTCTCGCCCAGCGGGCGCAGCAGCAGGTCGCGCTCCTCGAAGCTGACCTGGAACATCTTCTGGGCCACCGCCAGGGCGTCGGCGTCCATGTTGTGGAAGCTGGCCAGCTCGGTGAGCGCCGACTCCAGGTACTGCGCCTCCTGCTTCAGCCAGCGCTTGTAGGGGTAGGCCGACTTGAGGCGCTCGTCGATGTCGTCGGTGTGCAGCACCTCGCCGGTCTCGGTGTCCACGGCGAGCACCTGGCCCGGCCCCACGCGGCCCTTGGCCACCACGTCCTCGGGGCGGTAACCGTAGGTGCCGATCTCCGAGGCCAGGGTGATGAAGCCGTTCTTGGTGATCACCCAGCGTGCCGGGCGAAGGCCGTTGCGGTCGAGCATACACAGCGCCTGGCGGCCATCGGTCATCACCACGCCGGCGGGGCCGTCCCAGGGCTCCACGTGCATGGAGTTGTACTCGTAGAAGGCCCGCAGCTCGGCGTCCATCAGCTCTACGTTCTGCCACGCCGGCGGCACCATCATGCGCACCGCACGGTGCAGCTCCATGCCTCCCATCAGCAGCACCTCGAGCATGTTGTCCATGCTCGAGGAGTCGGAACCCACGGTGTTGACGATCTCGTCGAGCCCGGCGATGTCGGGCAGCCGCTCGCAGACGAAGTTCTCCTTGCGCGAATTGGCCCAGCCGCGGTTGGCCTCGATGGTGTTGATCTCGCCGTTGTGGGCCAGCAGCCGGAACGGCTGGGCCAGCGGCCAGCGCGGCGCGGTGTTGGTGGAGAAGCGCTGGTGGAAGACGCAGATCGCCGTCTCCAGGCGCTCGTCACCGAGGTCATGGAAGAAGGCCGGCAGGTCCACCGGCATCACCAGCCCCTTGTAGGAGAGCACCTTCTCGGAGAGCGAGCAGACGTAGAACTCCTCCTCGTCGCGCAGCGCCTGCTCGGCGAGGCGACGGGCCATGAACAGGTCGACCTCGAAGGTCTCGTGGCTGCCGTTCTTGCCCGGCTCCACGAACAGGTGGCGGATGCGCGGCAGGCACTCGAGCGCCATGGGGCCACACACCGAGGCATCCACCGGCACCTCGCGCCAGCCGCGGATCACCAGGCCACGGGCGCGCAGCTCGCCCTCGAGCACCTCCGCGGCGTGGGCGGCTCGGGCATCGTCGTCGGGCAGGAACACCACCCCCACCGCGAAGCGCTCGCCCAGGGTGACCCCCAGCGCCTCGCTGGCCACGTCACGCATGAAGGCGTCGGGCAGCTGCAGCAGCAGGCCACAGCCGTCACCGGTCTTGCCGTCGGCGGCGATGCCGCCGCGGTGGGTCATGCAGGTCAGGGATTCGATGGCGGTGCGCAGCAGCTCATGGCTGGCACGGCCCTCCATGTGGGCGATCAGGCCGAACCCGCAGTTGTCGCGGAACTCGCCGGGCTGATGAAGACCTCTGTTCATTGGCGCGCCTCGGGAAAGTGGTTTTCTTGGCAGGAATCTCGTGATATTCTCAAGGGTTTTTTATTTCACCGAGATGGCGCAACCCCCGCGCCGACCTGCATGGCAAAAGAGCGGCCAGCATAGCCAGCGGCCGCGCTGCAGCGCAATGGGATCGCGCCCACCCCTTCCGAGAAACCGTCGATAAATCCGACAGTTGCTACCTACCCTCAGGGCAAAAAACCCCACCACTCAACGACTTGCAAACGCCATAAACGCAAGTTTAACGAACAGGAAAAAGCATTAGACTTTAGTCTTGTCATGGCGAATTTCCCCATGCCGATAGCGCATAAGGCATGCCAATCGATCGTTTTCTGCCGCTTGCGGTGCCGCTTACAGCAGCATAGACGAGCCACGCCCGCACCAGGATGGCGCGGGCGTGACAGTCATCAGAGAAGAATATGAAGAAGGGAGGAAGAAAGCTGGCTCAGCCGCGGGGAAACTGCTCCAGCAGCGACGCCAGGGTCTCCTCGGGGGTGGCGTCATCCACGCAGGCTTCGCCCAGGGCGCGCAGCAGCACCAGACGCAGGCGGCTGTCGACGTTCTTCTTGTCGAGGCGCATGCGCGACAGGAAGTCGTCGACACCCATCTCGGCCGGGGCCTCCAGCGGCAGGCCCGCGGCCCTGCAGGATGGCCCGCAGGCGCTCGACGTCATTCGCGGAGATCCAGCCCAGGCGGCAGGAGAGCTCGGCGGCCATCAGCATGCCGGTCCCCACGGCCTCGCCATGCAGCCAGTTGCCATAGCCCTGATGGGCCTCGATGGCATGACCGAAGGTGTGCCCCAGGTTGAGCAGCGCACGTACGCCCTGCTCGGTCTCGTCCTCGGCGACGATCTCTGCCTTGAGCGCACAGCTGCGCTGGATGGCACGGGCCAGGGCGGCGGGCGCCAGGTCGCGCAGCGCGGGCAGTGCCTGCTCCAGCCAGGCGAGGAATTCGGCGTCGCGAATCAGGCCGTACTTGATCACCTCGGCCAGGCCGGCCGAGAGCTCGCGGGGCGGCAGTGTGGCCAGGGTATCGGTGTCGATCAGCACCGCCCGGGGCTGCCAGAAGGCACCGATCATGTTCTTGCCCAGCGGATGGTTGACCCCGGTCTTGCCGCCCACCGACGAGTCCACCTGGGCCAGCAGGGTGGTGGGCACCTGGATGAAGGCCACGCCGCGCTGGTAGCAGGCCGCGGCGAAGCCCACCATGTCGCCGATCACGCCGCCGCCCAGGGCCACCAGGGTGCAGCGGCGGTTGAAGCCGGCCTCGAGCAGGGCATCCCAGATGCGCGAGACATGCTCGAGGTTCTTGGTGGCCTCGCCGTCGGGCAGCACCAGTTCACGCAGCTCCATATCGTCCGGCAGGGCCTTGCGGCAGCGCTCGAGGTAGAGCGGCGCCACCGTCTCGTTGGTGACGATCATCACCTGGCGGCCGGCCAGCCAGGGGGCCAGGGCGCCGGGCTCGCCGAGCAGGCCGGGGCCGATATGGATGGGGTAACTGCGACTGCCCAGCGCCACCTCGAGGGTGTGCGGGCCGGAAGGGGTCTGGGTCATGGTTCAGGCCTTGGCTTGCAGGGGGTCGACCAGCCGCGTCACGCGGCGGACGATATCGTTGACCACCGAGCGCGGGCCGCGGCGATCGGTGCGTACCGTGAGATCGGCGGTGGCGCGGTAGAGGGGGTCGCGCTGGCCGAACATCTCGCGCAGCACCGCCTCCTTGTCCGGGCGCTGCAGCAGCGGCCGGTTACGGTCCTTGGCAGTGCGCTTGAGCTGCTGCTCCACGGTGGTGAAGAGGTAGATGACGGTTCCCCGCTCGCGCAGCATGCGGCGATTCTCCTCGCGCAGCACGGCGCCGCCGCCGGTGGCGATCACCACGCCCTCGCGGCGGGTCAGCTCGTCGATCATCAGGGTCTCGCGATCGCGGAAGCCCGCTTCGCCCTCGACGTCGAAGATCCAGGGAATATCGGCGCCGCAGCGCGCCTGGATCTCATGGTCGGTATCCAGGAAGTCACGAGAAAGCTCGGCCGCCAGGAGGCGGCCGATGGTGCTCTTGCCGGCCCCCATGGGGCCGATCAGTATCAGGTTGGGTAGTGCCAACATCAGCGAAGGGCCACACCGTCGTCCAGGATTCGTGGGGTAATGAACACCAGCAACTCTACCTTGTCGTTGCTCTCCTGGGTATAGCGGAACAGATTGCCGAGCACCGGGATATCGCCCAGGAAGGGCGTCTTGACCAGGTTCTGCAGCTCCTCGGTCTGCAATATCCCTCCCAGCACCACGGTCTGACCGTTGTCCACCAGCACCTGGGTCTCGATCTCATTCTTGTTGATCGGGGGCTCCTCGCCGGGGTTGAACTCGCCGAAGGTGTCATTGGTGATCGCCACATCCATGATGATGCGGTTGTCCGGGGTGATCTGGGGCGTCACCTCCAGGGAGAGCACTGCCTCCTTGAAGTCCACCGCCGAGGCGCCACTGGCCGCCGCCTCGCGATAGGCACGCTCCTGCCCCTGCTTGATCACCGCGGTGGTCTGGTTGGCGGTAATCACTCGCGGCTGGGAGATGGTATAGCTCTTGCCATCGCTCTCCATGGCGCGCAGCTCCAGGTCGAGCAGCACATCGCCGGAGAGGTAGCCGAAGGCGAAACTGGTCATGCCGCCGACGCCACGGTCGGTGGAACCGAAATCTACCGCCAGCCCGCCAAGCCCGGAGATCGGCGAACCATCGGAGGCGCCCCCCAGATCGAAGCGGCTGCCTGCTCCCGACGCCCCCCAGTTGACGCCCAGTTCACGCGAGGCCGTCTGTCCGGCGATGACAATACGCGCCTCGATCTGCACCTGGCGCACCGCCACGTCAAGGCGCTCCAGGGTATCCATGATGCTATCGATCTGGTCGGCGGTATCCTGGATCAGCAGGGTATTGGTGCGCGGGTCCACCGCCACCTTGCCGCGCTCGGTCAGCAGGCCGAAGCCCGACTGGCCGCCACCGCGCAGCAGGGCCGCGATATCATTCGCCTTGGCGTACTTGACCTCGATATATTCGGTCTCCAGCGGCGCCAGGGTCTCGAGCTGCTCGCGGGTCTGCAGCTCGAGCTGCTCACGCTGGGCCAACTCGGCGGCGGGGGCCACCACGATCACGTTGCCATCCTGGCGGCTGGACAGGCCGTGGCTCTTGAGCACCAGGTCCAGTGCCTGGTCCCAGGGCACATCCTCGAGGTTCAGGGTCACGCGACCCTGCACGCTGTCGCTGGCCACCAGGTTGAGCCCGGTGAAGTCGGCGATGATCGCCAGCACCGAGCGCACCTCGATATCCTGGAAGTTCAGGGTGATGCGCTCGCCGGTGTAGGGGAACTGCTCGCGCACCCGCTGTTCCTGCTGCTGGCGGGTGACCGGCTGGGCCTCGATGGTCAGCTGGCGGCCGCTCTGGGTGGAGACCATGGCGTAGTCGCCGCTGCCCTGGATGTCGAGGGTCACGCCGTTGCGACCCACGCGCGGGGTGATCCGCTGCAGCGGGGTGCCGAAGTCGCTGACGTCATAGACCTGGTCCAGCGAGGTGGGAAGGTCGACATCCATCAGCTCGGCGGTGATGCGGTTGCGGCCGCTCTCGTTCACCCGGGCGTCGACGCCGGCGCGGTCGAAGGTGACCACCAGCCGGCCGGCGCCATCGCTGCCGCGGCGGAAGTCGATATCCTCGACGCTGGGCCCGCTGCTGACCGGCTGGCGCGGCGCCGGCTCGGGCGACGCGGCGGCTGTCGTGGTGGTGGCCGTCGGGGTGGTGGAAGGGCTGGCGGCACGGGCGGCCACGCCGGTATCGGCGGCGCCACCGCCGATGGCCAGGCGCAGGCGGTTGCCCTGTTCGCGGGTGTTGTAGGGCAGCGGCCCCTCGAGGTCGAAGACCAGGCGGGTGCGCGAGCCGGCCTCCAGGGCGGTGACCTGCTGCACGCCGCCGATACCCAGGGAGTAGCTGCGACGGTCGAGGCGGTTGTCGGTCTCCATCAGGTCGATGGTCAGCCGCGCCGGATCATCGATACGGTAGCCGCGCACCTCGGGTACCGGTCCGGCGAAGTCGAGATCGACCTCGAGCTCACCGCTGGCACCCTGCCGGAAGTCGAGGCCTTCGAGCGTCGAGGCCGCCAGGGCGGTTCCCGACACCGCCAGCATGGCGAGCAATGCCGCGGCACGCTTGATGATGAGTGATCGCATGGTTCCCTTCCCCCCGCTTGACGCCGCTCCCCGGGAACGGCGGTAGGCTTGCTGTGCTGTTCGCTTATTCGCTTGTTTGCTTATTCACTCGGCCGCTGGCCGCTGGTCGTTTCCGATTCGGCCGGCGGTGTATCAGGCGTCACCCTGGCCATTGAGCTCGAGGCGCGTGGTGCGCTCGATCCAGCCGCCGCGCCCGGTCGGCACTACCTCGATCAGCTGCACCGTTGACGAGGTGATACTGACGATACGGCCGAAGTCGCTACCCATATGGTTGCCGACCCGCAGCCGATGGACCTGGCCGTCCGGCGCGCGTACCAGCGCCGAGGGTTGGCCACTCTGAGTGAGGGTGCCCACCAGCCGCAGCTCGCTGAGCTTGTAGGCCTCCAGCGTCTCCCGCGGGCGGGTCAGGTCGGGCGCCAGCTCCGCGGAGCCCTGGGCCTGCTGCTCCGCCTCGGGCAGGCGCGGCACGAAGGGGCTGCGCAGGTCGGCCTCATCGTAGGGCACCGGTGCGTAATCGGGTATCTCCGGCAGCTCGACATTGGGCGTCGGGCCGGGATTGCTGCGGATATCGGCCAGGTCGCGATCGAGGCTGGCCAGCTGCGGGTCGGCACAGCCGGCGATCACTGCCAGTCCTGCCACGACGAGGAGCGATTTCTGCCAGGCCATCATGAGCCACCCTCCCCGCTCTGGCGGTAGCTGTAAGTGCGCGCCAGCATGGAGAGGCGCAGGTTCTGACCATCCCCGCCTTCCGGCGCCAGGGTCATGTCATGCAGGGTGACGATGCGGGGCAGGCCGGCTACCCCCGCCAGGAAGGCGGCAATACGGTGATAGTCGCCACGCACCTGGATGTCGAAGGGCTGCTCGACGTAGTGCTCTCGCGCCGCGGTACCGCGCAGGCGGATATAATCGATGGCCAGCTGGTTGTCGAGGGCGGTCTCGGTGATGTTGTCGATCAGCGCCGGAACCTCGGCACCGCTGGGCAGCATCTCGCGCAGGGTGTCCATGCGCGCCTCGAGGACGTCCATCTGCTCACGCATCGCCTCCAGGTTGGCGGCCTGGGCCGCCTTGCTGCGGTAGTCACGAATCAGCTGTGGCTCTTCGGCCCTGACCTGCTCGAGCTGCTCCTTGGCGGGGCCGGCCAGGTACCAGTGCATGGCGAAGAAGGTCACGCCCAGCAGCACCAGGCAGAGCAGCAGCTGCAGCGACCAGGGCCAGACCCCGGCCTCCTTGATATCCAGTTCGCGCCAGTCCAGCTCGCGCAGGCGACGCATCTCGGCATTGAGACTCATGATCCCTCCTCCTCGGCCTCGCCTTGCGGTGCCTGCGTGGGCGCTTCGGGCATGCGCTGGCTCATGCTGAGGCTGAAGCTTCTGCGCTCCCCACCTCCCTCGGTTTCCACCTCGGAGAGCACCGGCTCGGTAAAGGAGGCCGCTGCCGCCAGGCGACGCAGCTGGTCGGAGACCTGGCCGTTATCCTCGGCCCGGCCGGAGAGGCGCAGGCTGTCGCCCTGCCGGTTGAGCTGGGTGTAGTGCACTCCCTCTTCGAGGCTGGTGGTGAGGTCGCTCATCACGTGTACCGTCTGGGTGCGACCATTCTGCAGCTCGGTAAAGACCCGCACCTGCTCGAGCATCTGCGCGCGGATCTGTTCGAGCTCGCTGATCTCGCGAATGGCGGAGTCGAGCTGGCGACTCTGGGCCTCGATATGGGCGTTGCGCTGGCGCTGGGCCTCGGCCTCCTGCTCGTAGTACCAGGTCATGCCGTAGCCACCGCCGAGGCCCAGCAGGGCCGCCAGCCCCAGGGTCACGTAGAAACGCTTGCTGCGCCGGGCACGCTGCTCCTCTCGCCAGGGCAGGAGGTTGATCTCGATGGTCATGGGCGCGCCCTCATTGCCAGTCCGCAGGCCGTGAGCATCGCCGGCGCGTCGCCGGAGAGGGTCTGCACGTCGATACGGTTGTTGACCTTCATGCGCGCCAGGGGGTTGGCGATGGAGACCTCCAGGCCGCTCTCCTGGGCCAGCCGCTCGGCCAGGCCGGGGAGCACGCTGGAGCCACCGGCCAGCACCATGTGACGCACCTCCTGCTTGCGTCCGGCGGTGTAGTAGAGCTGCAATGAGCGCCCCACCTGCTGGACCAGGGTATCGAGGAAGGGGTCGAGGACGCTGCGCTGGTAGTCATCCGGCAGGCCGCCACGCTTCTTGGCCAGGCCCGCCTCGTCGTAGCTCAGGCCGTAGCGATTGCGTATCTCTTCGGTGAGCTGGCGGCCGCCGAACACGGTATCGCGGCTGTAGACCACACGGCCCTGGCGCAGCACGTGGAAGGTGTTCATGGTCGCCCCGATATCCACCAGCGCCACACAGTCCTCCTCGCCGCTGAGCGCCGGCAGCTGGTGGCGCACCTCGGTGAAGGCACGCTCCATGGCGAAGGTCTCGACATCCACTGCCGCAGGCGTCAGGCCGGACTGCATCACGGCATCGGTAAGCTGGCTGACGTCCTGCTGCCGGCAGGCCACCAGCAGCACGTCCTGCTGGTCGGCGTAGCGGGCGTTGAGCCCCAGGCGCTGGAAGTCGAAGGCGACCTCACTGAACGGAAACGGAATGTGCTTGTCTGAGTCGAGCTGGATGCGCGATTCGATCTCATCGTCGCTGAGCGACGCCGGTAGCGTGAGGGTCTTGGTGATCGCCGCGCTGGCGGGCACCGATACCACCACCTGGCGGGTGTGCGGCTTGGCCTGCTGAACGGCTCGGGTCAGGGCGTCTACCACCTCGCCCATGTCCTGGATGCGCCGTTCGACCACCGCGCCTTCGCGCAACGGCCTGACGGCATAGCTTTCCACCTGATAAGTGGCGCCAGCTCGCCGAAGTTCCACGAGCTTGACCGTAGCCGAGGTGATGTCGACGCCGATCAGTCCCTTGCTGGATGCCATCAATCGCATCTCGGTCCTGCCCCTGCTGAGTCTTGCGGCTTGCCCGCCTTGTCGTGGTGCCCGCCTTACGGATATCGGCAGGTCTCGATTGTTGTTCCCATCCTGTAGCATGAGGTTACATGATCTTGCCATTGGTCACACGGTAAACCTTGGGCTTGCACTCTCAACGCTGGTGACCCCCGCCCGGGGTTCCTATAATGGCCGCGCAACCGGATCTCTCGTCATCGCTTCACAACCGCTCCAGTTCCCTGCATGGACACCGCCACTTCATGACGTTTATCAGAACCCTGCTCTTCTCCCTGGCCTGGCTCACCGTTTCGCTGATTGCCGCGGCCGGGCTAGGCGTGGTGGGCGCCGCCCTCTATTTCGCCCCGGGCTGCCCGACGTGCGCCAGCTCCAGGACTTCGAGCTGCACTCACCGCTACGCATCTATACCCGGGATGGCAAGCTGATCGGAGAGTACGGCGAGGAGCGTCGCCTGCCGATCGATCATGCCGAGATCCCCGAGGAGTTCATCCAGGCGCTGCTGGCCGCCGAGGACGACAGATTCTTTGAACATCGCGGCGTCGACCCCATGGGGCTGATCCGCGCGGCCGGCGAGCTGGTCGCCAGCGGCGGCGAGATCCAGTCCGGCGGCTCCACCATTACCATGCAGGTGGCGCGCAACTACCTGCTGACCCTGGACCGCACCTTTACCCGCAAGATTCGCGAGATCCTGCTGGCCCTGCAGATGGAACAGGTGCTCAGCAAGGAGGAGATCCTCGAGCTCTACGTCAACAAGATCTTCCTAGGCCACCGCGCCTACGGCATCGCCGCCGCCGCCGAGATCTACTACGACCGCCCGCTGGATGAGCTGACCCTGGCCGAGAAGGCGATGATCGCCGGCCTGCCCAAGGCGCCCTCCAGCTTCAATCCGCTGACCAACCCGGAGCGCGCACTGATCCGCCGCAACTGGATCCTGTTCCGCATGCGCGAGCTGGGGCATATCGACCAGGCCACCTACGACGAGGCCGTGCAGGCACCGATCACCGCCGAGCGCCACGTGGCCCAGGCCGAGGTGGATGCCGACTATGTCGCCGAGATGGCCCGCCAGTATGCCGTGGACCGTTTCGGCGACAGCGAGGCCTATACCGGCGGCTACAACATCACCACCACCCTGGACAGCGAGCTCCAGCCGATGGCGCGTCGTGCCCCGGCCCGTGGCCTGATCGACTACGACACCCGCCACGGCTGGCGTGGCCCGGAGGAACAGGAGCTGCCGCAGAGCCTGGCCGAGGCACAGGATCGCACCGAGCGCAGCGGCCTCGAGGAGGAACTCGACGAATCCCCCGAGGTGCTGGAGACCGCCCGGCGCGCCGCCGAGCGCAGCGAGACCCGCGTCGAGGGCATCGACGGCGACGTCAGCAACTGGGTGCAGGTGCTGGAGCGCACCCCGCGCTACGGCCTGCTCCACCCGGCCATCGTGGTGGCGAGCGAGGGTCGCCAGATGCGCGTGCTGCTGCGCGACGGCGAGCTGCGCACTATCGAATGGGACGGCCTGTCCTGGGCCCGCGAATACCGCAACGCCCAGTACCGCGGCCCGGAGCCCGGCTCGGCGGCCGAGATCGCCGGCCGCGGCGATCTGGTACGCGTGATGGAGCGCGAGGACGGCAGCCTGCGCCTGGCCCAGCGCCCCGACGCCGAGGGCTCGCTGGTGGTGATGCACCCCGAGACTGGTGCCATCCTCGCCCTGCAGGGCGGCTTCGACTTCAACGCCAGCAAGTTCAATCGCGCCGTGCAGGCGCAGCGTCAGTCGGGCTCGATCTTCAAGCCCTTCATCTATCTGGCGGCGCTCGAGAGCGGCACGATGAATGCCGCCAGCGTGGTCAACGATGCCCCGGTGGTGATCAACGACGGCAGCAACGAGCTGTGGCGCCCGGTCAACGCCAGCGGCGACTTCCTGGGTCCCATGCGCCTGCGCAATGCTCTGGCCCGCTCGCGCAACCTGGTCACCATCCGTGTGCTTCGCGAGGTGGGGCTGAACGAGACCATCAACTTCCTCGAGGGCTTCGGCTTCGAGCCCTCGCGGCTGCCCCACGGCCTCTCCCTCGGCCTGGGCAGCGCCGACCTGACACCCCTGGAGATGACCAACGCCTACGCGGTGCTGGCCAACGGCGGCTTCAAGGTCACCCCCTGGTTCGTCGAGCGTGTCGCCAAGGGCGAGACGACTGTGGAAGAGGCCAACCCCGCCGTCGCCTGTCGCGACTGCCCCCCGGGGCAGGAACAGGTCACCATCGATGACAGGAGCTATCCGGTCGCCGCCCGGGTGGTGGACCCCATCAACCTCTATATCCTGCGCGACATGCTGCGCGACGTGATCGAGAACGGCACCGGGCGCCGTGCCCTGGAGCTGGGCCGCGAGGATATCGTCGGCAAGACCGGTACCACCAACGGCCAGCGCGACACCTGGTTCGCCGGCTTCAACAGCAACCTGGTGGCCACGGTCTGGCTGGGCAAGGATGACAACACCACCACCGCCGAGTACGGCGCCAGCGCCGCCCTGCCAGTCTGGATGACCTTCATGGGCGAGGCCCTGGAGGGACAGCCCCCGGCGATGCCCGAACCGCCGGCCGAGCTGGTCACCGCCCAGATCGACCCCGATACCGGCAGGCGCCTGACGAGCGGCGGGATCAGCGAGATCTTCCACCCCGACCACCTGCCCGGCTCCCAGCCGCGCCGCGTGGAGCGCGAGGTGGAACAGCAAAGCGGCTCCCAGGGAACGGGGGCCTACGAGGCGATCTTCTAGGCGGCGATCCGCCAGGAGGCATTACCACAACGAGATCGGGGCCCAGCTGGGCCCCGATCTCGTTCCATCTCGCTCTATCCAGCCTGCTTGCGCTGGCGTCAGCCGCCGTAGACGTCGTCGACGGTCTTGAGCGGATAGTGGGAGGGGTAGGGCTTGCGTGCCACCCCGGAGTCCACGGCAGCCTGGGCCACCGCGGAAGCCACGCGGTCCAGCAGGCGCACGTCGACCGGCGTGGGGATGATGTAGTCGCGCCCGAAGCTCATGCTTTCCATCTCGTAGGCCTCGAGCACCTCGCTGGGCACCGGTTCCCGGGCCAGGTCCTTGAGGGCGTGCACCGCGGCCACCTTCATCTCCTCGTTGATGCGCGTGGCACGCACGTCCAGGGCGCCGCGGAAGATGAACGGGAAGCACAACACGTTGTTGACCTGGTTGGGATAGTCCGAACGCCCGGTCGCCATGATCACATCATCGCGGCACTCGTGGGCGAGCGCCGGGTGAATCTCCGGATCCGGGTTGGAGCAGGCGAACACCACCGGGTTGGGAGCCATCTTCTTGAGCTGCTCGGGGGAGAGCAGGTTGGGACCGGACAGGCCCAGGAACACGTCGGCGCCGTCGATGGCGTCGCCAAGGGTACGCTTGTCGGTCTCCACGGCGAACATCGCCTTGTACTGGTTGAGATCCTCGCGCCCGCTGTGGATCACGCCCTTGCGGTCGAGCATGTAGATATTCTCGGCACGCGCGCCGCAGCTGACCAGCAGCTTCATGCAGGCGATGGCGGCAGAACCGGCACCGAGGCAGACGATCTTGGCCTCCTCGACCGACTTCCCGGCAATGGACAGGGCGTTGAGCGTGCCTGCCGTGGTGACGATGGCGGTGCCGTGCTGGTCGTCGTGGAACACCGGGATGCTGCACTGCTCGATGAGCGCCTGCTCGATCTCGAAGCACTCGGGTGCCTTGATATCCTCGAGGTTGATGCCACCCCAGGTGTCGGCAATGCGCGCCACGGTATCGATGAAGGCCTGGGGGCTCTCGGCGTTGACCTCGATATCGACGGAATTGATGCCGGCGAAGCGCTTGAACAGCACACCCTTGCCTTCCATGACCGGCTTGCTGGCCAGCGGCCCCAGGTTGCCCAGGCCGAGGATGGCGGTGCCATCGGAGATTACCGCCACCAGGTTGCCCTTGCCGGTGTAGCGATAGGCGTTCTCGGGGTCCCGGGCGATCTCGCGTACCGGCTCGGCCACACCAGGGCTATAGGCCAGGGCCAGATCCCTGGCGGTGGCGGTGGGCTTGGTGAGCTCGATGGAGAGCTTCCCGGGAATGGGCTTGGCGTGATAGTCCAGCGCTGCCTGTCTTGCATCAGTCATGCTTGTGTCCGCTTGGGTAGAGTCGTGATCCAGAGTATAGAAAAAGTTTCCATATCTTTACAGCACCATGCGTGATGGCCGACTGGCGCTCATTGGACGCCATTGTCGACATTATTCCGGCCATATACGCAAGAACCCGCCCAGGGGGCGGGTTCTTGGCACGCACGGCGTAGTGCCGCAACGCTATCAGCGCTTGAGCGCGGCGCCGAAGCGCTTGTTGAAGCGCTCGACGCGACCACCGGTGGTCGCCTGCTTCTGCTTGCCGGTATAGAAGGGGTGGCACTGGGAGCAGACGTCGAGCTCCAGATCGCGGCCGGCGGTGGAGCCAACCTCGAAAGTGGCACCGCAGGAGCAGGTGGCGTTGATCGTCTTGTATTCGGGGTGGATACCTTGTTTCATCTTGAGCCTCGTTGCGCTGTATGCCGCCACCTGATCTGTTGCCAGGCACCGCATACGGTTGTCTATCGGTTGCCGGCACCTGTCTAGCGGTTGCCGAGCAAGCTTGGGAACTCACCGGAACACCCCGAAACGCCGACCTGGCGCCGGGGAGCGCAGCATTCTACCAGAGCCACTGCCGGAGGCCAATTGCCTGAATCGCCCGTTCCGCGCGTGCTGCGCGTCGCCATCCCCTCGCCGCTGCACCGCCTGTTCGACTACCGCCCGAGCCGCGAGGCCCCGGCTTGCGGCTGGCAACCGGGTCTGCGGGTCAGGGTGTCCTTCGGACGCCGCGAGGTGGTCGGCATCGTGGTGGCGTGCTGTGACCGGGGCGAGCTGCCGCTGGCCGACCTCAAGCCGGTGCTGGCCTGCCTCGACGACACTCCGCTGCCGGAAGACTGGCTGTGGCTATGCCGCTTCACCGCACGCTACTACCAGCATCCGCTGGGCGACACCCTGCATCAGGCGCTGCCGGTGCTGCTGCGCCAGGGCCGTGCGCTTACCGCCCGCACCCGCGAGCGCTGGGCCCTCACCGCCGCGGGGCATGCCGCCGGCAGCGACGCCCTGCCCCGCGCCCCACGCCAGGCGGCGCTGCTGGAGATGCTGCGCCAGCACCCCCATGGCCTGGCCAGCCAGGCGATCCTCGCCCAGGCCTTCAGCCGTGATCAGCTCAAGGCGCTGACCGCCAAGGGGCTCGTCGAGCGCCACGAGGACCACTCGCCGCCGCCCCCAGCCCGATGCCGACCACCTGCTGGCCGACCCGGCGCTGCCGCTCAACCGCGAGCAGGCCCACGCCCTCTCGGCGCTGCATGAACGGCTCGATGCCTATCACCCCTGCCTGCTGGAAGGGGTCACCGGCAGCGGCAAGACCGAGGTCTACCTGCAGCTGATCGAGGCGGTGGTGGGCCGCGGACGCCAGGCGCTGGTGCTGGTGCCGGAGATCGGCCTGACCCCACAGACCCTGGCACGCTTCCGCAAGCGCTTCCGGGTACCGGTGGTGGCACTGCACTCGGGGCTCACCGATCACGAGCGCCTGGATGCCTGGGAGGCCGCCGCCAGTGGCCGGGCTCCCATCGTCATCGGCACGCGCTCGGCGATCTTCACCCCCCTGGCCCGCCCCGGGGCGATTATCGTCGACGAGGAGCACGACGGCTCCTACAAGCAGCAGGACGGGCTGCGCTACCACGCCCGGGACCTCGCCGTGGCCCGCGCCCACCACCACGACATCCCACTGCTGCTGGGCAGTGCCACCCCTCGCTGGAGAGCCTGGCCCGGGCGCGCCGCGGCGAGTGGCGCCACCTGCCGTTGACCCGCCGCGCCACCCGCCACGCCCCCGCCGGCCTGGAGCTGCTCGACCTGCGTGGGCGTCCTCGCCTGGGCGGCCTGGCGCCGCCGGCGCTGGAGGCGATCGCGGAGACACTCAAGCGCCGGCCACCAGGTGCTGGTATTCATCAATCGCCGCGGGTTTGCCCCGACCCTGGCCTGCCACGCCTGCGGCTGGCTGGCCGAGTGCGATGCCTGCGACGCCCGCATGACCCTGCACCGCCAGCCACCGCTGCTGGCCTGCCACCACTGCGACCGCCGCCGCGCCCTTGCCGGAGAGCTGCCCCGAGTGCGGCAGCATCGACCTGCGCCCCCTGGGCAGCGGCACCGAACGTACCGAGGAGACCCTGGCCGGACGCTTCCCCAAGGTGCCGGTGCACCGCATCGATCGCGACAGCACCCGGCGGCGCGACGCCTTCGAGAACGCGCTGGCCGAGGTGCGCCGCGGCGACCCCTGCCTGCTGGTGGGTACCCAGATGCTGGCCAAGGGGCACCACCTGCCCCATGTCACCCTGGTGGTGGTGGTCAATGCCGACGCCGGCCTCTATGCCAGCGACTTCCGCGCCCTGGAGCAGGGGGCCCAGCTGCTGGTGCAGGTGGCCGGCCGTGCCGGCCGTGCCGCCCACCCCGGGCGGGTACTGGTGCAGACCATGCACCCCGACGACCCGCACCTGCGACTGCTGGCCGAACGCGGCTATGCCGCCCTCGCCGACCGGCTGCTGGAGGAGCGTCGAGCCGCCGCCCTGCCGCCCTTCCGCTTCCTCGCCCTGCTGCGCCTGGAAAGCGCCAAGGAGGAGGCCGCCGGCGAGCTGGGCCGGCGTGCCGCCACCGCCCTGCGCGGCTGGCTGGCCGAGCGCGAGCTGGCGGTGGACTGCCTGGGCCCGGTACCGGCGCCCATGGAGCGACGCCAGGGGCGCTACCACCTGCAGCTGATGCTGGGCGCCGAGAAGCGCAGCGCCCTGCATGAGGCCTGTGCCTGGCTGACCGCCTGGCTGGAGGCCACCCCCGAGGCACGCCGGGTGCGCTGGTCGCTGGATATCGACCCGCAGACGCTTAGCTGACCCCCGCCCTTTAAAGCCGCCCCACAATTGCCGATAATGGCCGGCCATGCCCGCTCAGGGCTCCGTTTCCATGCCCACGCCGGGCCGAGCGCCTCTTCACCGCCGGTTCATCGGCCGCTCACCCCGACGCCACAGGACATCCGACGCCCCATGAAAGAGACCATCGTTGCGCTGCTCGAGGACGCCCTCGACTCCCTCCGGCAGCAGGGCGTGCTGCCCGCCGACCTCGCCCCGACCATCAAAGTCGACCCGACCAGGGACAAGGCCCACGGCGACTACGCCACCAACCTGGCGCTGATGCTGGCCAAACCGGCCGGCCGCAAGCCCCGCGAGCTGGCCGAGGCGCTGATCGGCGCGCTGCCCGAGAGCGAGGCGGTACAGAAGGTGGAGATCGCCGGCCCCGGCTTCGTCAACTTCTTCGCCGCCACCGACGCCGCCGCCCAGGTGGTCCGTCAGGTGCTCGACGCCGGAGACGCCTTCGGGCGCAGCCTCACCGGCCAGGGCCACAAGGTGCAGGTGGAGTTCGTCTCCGCCAACCCCACCGGCCCGCTGCACGTCGGCCACGGCCGCGGCGCGGCCATCGGCGACTGCCTGTGCCGCCTGCTCGAGGCCACCGGCTACGACGTGACCCGCGAGTTCTACTACAACGATGCCGGCGCCCAGATCAGCAACCTGGCGCTCTCGGTGCAGGCCCGGGCCAAGGGGCTCGACCCCGAGGACGACGGCTGGCCGGCGGATGGCTATCGCGGCGGCTACATCATCGACGTGGCCAACGCCTACCTCGACGGCGAGACCGTCCATGCCGACGACCGCCATGTCACCGCCAGCGGTGACCCGGACGACCTGGCGGCGATCCAGGAGTTCGCCGTGGCCTACCTGCGCCGCGAGCAGGACCTCGACCTCAAGGCCTTCGGCGTGCAGTTCGACGTCTATTTCCTGGAGTCCTCGCTCTACCGCGACGGCAAGGTGGAGGCGACCGTCGAGCGCCTGATCGAGAAGGGCCACACCTATGAACAGGACGGCGCCCTGTGGCTGCGCACCACCGACTTCGGTGACGACAAGGACCGGGTGATGCGC
Organism: Halomonas sp.; assembly: GCA_018401555.1. Lineage (GTDB taxonomy): Bacteria > Pseudomonadota > Gammaproteobacteria > Pseudomonadales > Halomonadaceae > Halomonas. The sequence continues at coordinate 175,174 of JAGYKP010000084.1, read as the reverse complement.
AAGTCCGATGGGCAGTACACCTACTTCCTGCCCGACGTCGCCTACCACCTCGACAAGTGGCAGCGCGGCTTCACCACGGTAATCAACGAGCAGGGCGCCGACCACCACTCCACCGTGACCCGGGTGCGCGCCGGCCTGCAGGCCCTGGAGGCGGGCATTCCGAAGGGCTGGCCCGACTACGTGCTGCACCAGATGGTGATGGTCACTCGCTCCGGGGTCGAGGTGAAGCTCTCCAAGCGCGCCGGCAGCTACGTCACCGTGCGCGACCTGATCGACGAGGTGGGCCGCGACGCCACGCGCTTCTTCCTGGCCGCGCGTCGGGCAGATTCCCAGCTCACCTTCGACATCGACCTGGCGCGCTCGCAGTCCAACGACAACCCGGTCTACTACGTGCAATACGCCCATGCCCGGGTGTGCAGCGTCGAGCGGCGGGCCCGCAGCGACGGCCAGCCCTTCGATCACGGCCTGGCCATGGCCAGCCTGGGGCGCCTGGAGGAGGACCAGGAGAAGGCGCTGCTGAACCGCCTGGCGCGCTTCCCCGAGGCCGTGGAGCACGCCGCGGCCGCCCGCGAGCCCCAGCAGATCGCCCAGTACCTGCTCGACCTGGCCGCCGACTTCCACACCTGCTACAACGCGGTGAAGGTGATGGTCGAGGACGACGACCTGCGCAACGCCCGCCTGGCGCTGGGCCTGGCCACGCGCCAGGTGCTGCGCAACGGCCTGGAGCTGATGGGAGTCGGCGCCCCGGAGGAAATGTAAGCCATGGCGACTCGCAAGCAGCCCCCAGAAAGCGCGGCGCCACCAACAGCCGCCGCCAACCCGCCCGCAAGGCGCGCCGCGAATGGCGCCTGCCCGGCTGGGTATGGGGCCTGGCCGGCCTGGTGGCCGGCTTCCTGCTCTCCCAGCATCAGCACGGCGTGGCGCCCTGGCAGGTCGAGGACTCGCCGCTGGCCACGGTGCTGCCGCGCAGCCTCCGCCGAGTCCGAGCCCGAGGCAGCGACGAGCCCAGCGAGCCGCCGATGCCGACCTTCGAGTTCTACACCCTGCTGCCGGAATCCGAGGTGATCGCCCCGGGCGGCGAGATGCCCGCCTCCACGGCGACCCGCCGCCGCCGGCGGAGGAGACGGCGGCCGACGATTCGGCGCCTGCCGACGACCCCATCGCCGAGGTGATCGCCGCCAACCTGGCCAGCGACCGCCAGGCCAGCAGCGAGCCCTCCCGTGAGCCGGCCGCGGCCGCCACCAGCGCCTCGGGGCAGCGCTACATGCTCCAGGCCGCCTCCTTCCGCGAGGCCGGCGATGCCCAGCAGCTGCGCGAGCCGGCTGCGTGACTTTGGCCTGCTGGCCCAGGTCAGCGAGGTGAAGGCGGGAGGCGGCGAGACCTGGCACCGCGTCCAGGTGGGACCCTACGATGACCGCCGCGAGCTGTCGCGGGCCCAGGACCTGATGGTCACCCAGGGCATCGAGCCGCTGCTCATCCAGCTCAACAACTGAGCCCGCCTCCCACAGCGACCCGCGCGGCCGCTTGAATTCCGGGCGGCGCGCCCGCACTTACTCCCTCCAGACAGATTCGTCACGACGCCCGGCTGGGCGTCGAAAGTCATCGGGAGCCGTTCATCCGCTCCCCCAAGGAGTCTCCTCCATGACCACGATCGTATCCGTGCGCCGCGGTGACCAGGTGGCGCTGGCCGGCGACGGCCAGGTATCGCTGGGCAACACCGTGATGAAGGGCAACGCCAGCAAGGTGCGCCGCCTCTATCGCGGCGAGGTGCTGGCCGGTTTCGCCGGCGGTACCGCCGACGCCTTCACCCTCTTCGAGCGCTTCGAGGCGCAGCTGGAGAAGTACCAGGGCAACCTGGTCAAGGCCGCCGTGGAGCTGGCCAAGGAGTGGCGCACCGACCGCGCCCTGCGCCGCCTGGAGGCGCTGCTCGCCGTGGCCAACAAGGACGCCTCGCTGATCATCACCGGCAACGGCGATGTGCTGGAGCCCGAGGGCGGCATCATCGCCATCGGCTCCGGTGGCAACTACGCCCTGGCCGCGGCCCGCGCCCTGCTCGAGAACACCGACCTCGGGGCCCGCGAGATCACCGAGAAGTCGCTCACCATTGCCGGCGATATCTGCGTGTTCACCAACCACAATGTCACCCTCGAGGAGCTGCCTGCCAAGGCGGGCTAAGGCCGATACCATGACCCAGATGACCCCCCGCGAGATCGTTCACGCCCTGGACCAGTACATCATCGGCCAGCAGGACGCCAAGCGCGCCGTGGCCATCGCCCTGCGCAACCGCTGGCGGCGCATGCAGCTCGAGGGCGACCTGCGCCAGGAAGTCACGCCCAAGAACATCCTGATGATCGGCCCCACCGGCGTCGGCAAGACCGAGATCGCCCGCCGCCTGGCCAAGCTGGCCCGCGCCCCCTTCATCAAGGTCGAGGCCACCAAGTTCACCGAGGTGGGCTATGTGGGCCGCGACGTGGAGTCGATCGTGCGTGACCTCACCGAGGCCGCCATCAAGCTGGTCCGTGAGCAGGCCAAGGAAGAGGTCGGCCATCGCGCCGCCGACGCCGCCGAGGAGCGCATCCTCGACGCCCTGCTGCCGCCGCCCCGCGGCCAGGAGGAGGAGCCCCGCCAGGACAACTCCACGCGCCAGATCTTCCGCAAGAAGCTGCGCGAAGGGCAGCTCGACGACAAGGAGATCGATATCGAGGTCTCCCAGCAGGGGCCCAACGTCGACATCATGACTCCACCGGGCATGGAGGAGATGACCAGCCAGCTGCAGAGCCTGTTCTCCGGCATGGGCAAGCAGAAGACCGAGACCCGCCGGGTAGCGGTCAAGGACGCCTTCGCCCTGCTGCGTGACGAGGAGGCCAGCAAGCTGGTCAACGAGGAGGAGATCAAGGCCCGCGCCATCGAGTCGGTGGAGCAGAACGGCATCGTCTTCCTCGACGAGATCGACAAGGTCTGCAAGGGCGGCGGCCAGTCCAGCGGTGGCGAGGTCTCCCGCGAGGGCGTGCAGCGCGACCTGCTGCCGCTGATCGAGGGCTCCACGGTCTCCACCAAGTACGGCATGGTGAAGACCGACCATGTGCTGTTCATCGCCTCCGGCGCCTTCCACCTGTCGCGCCCGTCGGACCTGATCCCGGAATTGCAGGGCCGCCTGCCGATCCGTGTCGAGCTCAACGCCCTGACCCCGGACGACTTCAAGCGCATCCTCACCGAGCCCTCCGCGGCGCTGACCAAGCAGTACCAGGCGCTGCTGGCCACCGAGGGCCTGGAGATCGAATTCACCACCGACGGCATCGAGCGCATCGCCGAGATCGCCTGGAAGGTCAACGAGGGCACCGAGAACATCGGCGCGCGCCGCCTGCACACCGTGATGGAGCGCCTGCTGGAGGAGGCCTCCTTCCGCGGCAGCGACATCGGCACCCCGCTGGTGATCGACGCCGCCTACGTGGATTCCCAGCTCGGCGAGCTGGCGATGGACGAGGACCTGTCGCGGTATATCCTGTAACCAAGCGGCACGCCGCGGGGCACAGTATGCCCCCAGCGGCTGCCCGCGGCGCCGGGGACAGGCCGTAGCGGAGGTCCTATGCCAGGGATGGCATCGGTAGCGCCCAGGGATGGGTTCACAGCGCCTCCGCGAAGGCCTGTCACCGGGTCAGCCGCGTCCCCTAATGCCCAGATCCGGACGCCAACCATGCCAGCCCCAATTCCTACCAAGGTGCACTACCACAAGCAGGCCCGCGAGCTGGAGCTCGGCTATGCCGATGGCCAGAGCTACCGCCTCGCCATCGAGTACCTGCGGGTCTTCTCCCCCTCCGCCGAGGTGCGCGGCCACGGCAAGGGCCAGGAGACCCTGCAGGTAGGCAAGAAGTTCGTCGGCCTCAAGGACATCACCCCCACCGGCCGCTACGCCCTCAAGCTGCACTTCGACGACGGCCACGACAGCGGCCTGTTCAGCTGGGACTACCTGAAGTGGCTGATCGACAATCGCGAGGCCAACTGGGCCGAGTACCTGGAGCGACTGGAAGCAGCCGGCGCCAGCCGCGAGCCGCTGGGTATCGAAATCAAGCAGCTGTAACCCGCGTCAAGACAATCGCCGCTGCGGGAGGCTACAATGGCGCCCATCCGAGGCCTTGACCTCTCCCATGCAGCGATTCGGGAGCCCCATCGCATGAGCGCCAACCCCAGCTCCAGGGACAAGCACACCACCCACTTCGGCTACCAGGAAGTGCCCCTCGAGGAGAAGGCCTCCCGGGTAGCCGACGTATTCCACTCCGTGGCGGCGCGCTACGACGTCATGAACGACCTGATGTCGTTCGGCATCCACCGCCTGTGGAAGCGGCTGACCATCGAGCGCGCCGGGGTGCGCCCCGGCCACAGTGTGCTCGATATCGCCGGTGGCACCGGCGACCTGACGCTGAAGTTCTCGCGCCTGGTGGGCCCCCGCGGCCGCGTGGTACTGGCCGATATCAACGAGTCGATGCTGCGCGTCGGCCGCGACAAGCTGCTCGACCACGGCGTGGGCGGCAATGTCGAGTATGTCCAGGCCAACGCCGAGTGCCTGCCCTTCCCGGACAACACCTTCGACTGCATCACCATCGCCTTCGGCCTGCGCAACGTCACCGACAAGGATGCCGCGCTGCGCTCCATGGCCCGGGTCCTCAAGCCCGGTGGCCGCCTGCTGGTGCTGGAGTTCTCCAAGCCGCGCAACCCCCTGTTGACCAGGGCCTACGACGAGTACTCCTTCCGCCTGCTGCCGCGCATCGGTCAGGTGGTGGCCAGCGATGCCGACAGCTACCGCTACCTGGCCGAGTCGATCCGCATGCACCCCGACCAGGAGACGCTCAAGGGGATGATGGAGGCGGCCGGCCTGGAGCGGGTCGAGTACACCAACATGACCGGGGGCATCGTCGCCCTGCACCGCGGCATCAAATTATAATGTTATTGCTCGCCACCGCTGAGAGGACCCTGAACGGACTGCTGGCCCGCGACCCGGCGGCCCCCTCGCGCCTGGCCCGGCTGGCCGGCCAACGGCTGCTGCTGCGCCTCGAACACCCCGAGCTGGCACTGGCCATCCACTTCCATGGCGGCGGCCTCGACCTGCTGCGCCCCGACGACCCGGCCGAGGAGGCCTATGACGCCGTGGTCGAGCTGGACGCCGAGACCCTCGGCGCCCTGCTGGGCGGCGCCTCGATGGAGCGGCTGATGTTCCAGGGGCGGCTGGCGGTTCGCGGCCGCATCCCGCTGCTGGAGGCGACCCGCGACCTGCTGCTCGACCTCGACCTGGACTGGGAGGGCGAGCTGGCCCACTGGCTCGGCGATATCCCCGCCCACAGCCTGGCCGAGGGGCTGCGCCGCCTGGGGCGCTTCGGTCTGCGCACCCGCGAGGAGTTCTGCGCCGACCTCTCCGAATACCTGGTCGAGGAGGCCCGTCTGCTGCCGGGCCGCCCCCAGCTAGAGGTGCTGCGTGACCACCTGACCGAGCTGGAGGTGGCCTCCGACCGCCTCGAGGCGCGGCTGGCCCGCCTGCATCGGCGCCTGGCAGACAGGGTGACGCCATGATCCTGCTGCGTCTGCTGCGCATCCTGTGGGTGATCACCCGCTACCGTCTCGATACCCTGCTGCCCCACGAGCGCCTGCCCTGGCCGCTGCGTCTCCTGTTCAAGCTCTCGCCGCTGCGCCTGGTGCCCATCGGCGAGCGCTCCCGGGGCGAGCGCCTGCGCCTGGCCCTGGAGTCGCTGGGGCCGATCTTCGTCAAGTTCGGCCAGGTGCTCTCCACTCGCCGCGACCTGCTGCCCGAGGACGTGGCCGACGAGCTCAAGCGCCTGCAGGACCAGGTGCCGCCCTTCCCCGGCAGCGAGGCCCGCGGCGTGGTGGAGGCGGGAGCTGGGCCTGCCGGTGGCCGAGGCCTTCGCACGCTTCGACGCCGAGCCCCTGGCCTCTGCCTCCATCGCCCAGGTTCACGGCGCCCGGCTGCACGGCGGCGAGGAGGTGGTGGTCAAGATCATCCGCCCCGGCATCGAACGGGTGATGCGCCAGGACATGGCCCTGCTCTATCGCTTCGCCCGCCTGCTGACCATCGTGCCCGAGGCGCGCCGCCTGCGTCCGGTGGAGGTAGTGCGCGACTACGAGACCACCCTGTTCGACGAGCTCGACCTGCACAAGGAGGCGGCCAACACCTCCCAGCTCAAGCGCAACTTCAAGGACTCCGCCCACCTCTACGTGCCGGGCATCCACTGGGAGCTGACCCGCCACCGGGTGATGGTCCAGGAGCGCATCTACGGCGTGCCGGTGGCCGATATCGCCGCCCTCCGGGCCCAGGGCACCGACCTCAAGAAGCTCGCCGAGCGTGGGGTGGAGATCTTCTTCACCCAGGTGTTCCGCGACAACTTCTTCCATGCCGACATGCACCCGGGCAACATCTTCGTCTCCCGCAAGCACCCCCACGACCCGCAATATATCGGCATCGACTGCGGCATCGTCGGCAGCCTGACCCGCGAGGACCAGGACTACCTGGCCCGCAACCTGCTGGCCTTCTTCCATCAGGACTACTACGAGGTGGCGGCGCTGCATATCGAGTCGGGCTGGGTCGGCGAGCATACCCGAGCCAACGAGTTCGCAGCGGCAGTGCGTACCGTGTGCGAGCCGATCCTCGAGAAGCCGCTCAAGGACATCTCCTTCGGCCAGGTGCTGCTGGGCCTGTTCCAGACCGCGCGGCGCTTCGACATGGAGGTGCAGCCGCAGCTGGTGCTGCTGCAGAAGACCCTGCTCAATATCGAGGGGCTGGGGCGCCAGCTCTACCCGGAACTGGACCTGTGGCAGACCGCCAAGCCCTACCTGGAGCGCTGGATGGAAGAGCGCGCCGGGGTGAAGGGCTTCTGGGCCTCGCTGAAGCGCCAGGCCCCGGAGCTCAGTCACCAGCTTCCCGAGCTGCCCTCCCTGGTCCACCAGGTGCTGTCCCAGGCCGAGCTGGAGAAGCGCCAGCGCCGCCACCAGGGCGAGGCGCTCGGCGGCATCCAGCGCCATCTGGCACACCAGGGTCGCCGCCACCGCCGGCTGCGGCTGGGACTGCTGCTGGTCGTGCTGGCGGTGGCCTGGCAGCCGCTGGCCGAGTGGGCCGGCGGCCAGCCCTGGCCGGCGCTGACCGCCGCGGCCATCGGCCTGGCCCTGCTGGCCTGGCACTGACCCAGTTTCATGCTCGCCTTTTCATGGAGACGTCATCGATGAGCGATATTCTCGAGCGGCTGCAGGTTGTCCTGGATCAACGCCGCGAGGCCGATCCTTCCGACTCCTACGTCGCCGCCTTGCATCACAAGGGCCTGAACAAGATACTCGAGAAGGTCGGCGAGGAGGCGACCGAGACCCTGCTCGCGGCGAAGGACGCCGAAGCCGGCGGCGATGCCCAACGCCAAGCGTTGATCGCCGAAACGGCCGACCTGTGGTTTCATAGCCTGGTGATGCTGTCGCATCTCGGGCTCGAACATGGTGCGGTGCTCGACGAGCTGGGACGCCGCTTCGGCATCTCCGGCCACGACGAGAAGGCTGCACGCCAGCCATAGTCCGCTGGACACAACATCACTGGCCGTTCCGGGTGAGCCGGAACCCCAATCAGAGGAAGCGCACATGTTAGGTGGTATCAGTATCTGGCAGCTGCTGATCGTACTCGGCATCATCATCCTGATCTTCGGCACCAAGAAGTTACGCAACGTCGGTACCGACCTGGGGGGCGCCGTGAAGGGCTTCAAGAAGGCGATGAGCGAGGAGGAGAAGGCCGAAAAGGCCGAGGAAGAGGAAACCGAAGCGCAGGCCCAGGCCCGCGTCGACCACAAGGATGAGACCAACACCTACGACGTCCAGGCCGAGCGAAAGCCCGAGGAACAAGAAGAGCGCAAGTAAACCGCCATGTTCGATATCGGCTTTCTCGAACTCCTGCTGCTCGGCGTGGTAGGCCTGCTGGTACTCGGCCCGGAGCGGCTGCCCAAGGCAGCACGCACCCTGGGCCTGTGGATCGGCAAGATCAAGCGAACCGTCTCCGGAATGCAGCGCGAGATCAGCGCTCAGCTGGAGGCGGAAGAGCTGCGCCAGAAACTCGACGAGCAGCAGAAGAAGCTGGACGACAGCGTCAACCAGGTGAAGCGTGGCGTCGAGGGTATCGCCGAGCCCGAGCGCGGCTCCCGGGATGCGGACGGGCAACGCCAGGGTGCGCCTGCGGCGACGCCCGAGCAGCGCCTGGATGACGCCCTGTCACGCGCCCGTGAGGGGGCTGACACCCAGCCTGACACCACGCCCAAGCCCTCCCCCGTCGACAAGGACGCCCCTGAACGATGAGCAACCCCGGTGACGGCCCGGAACAGCACCAGGCCCCGCTGATCGAGCATCTGATCGAGCTGCGCTCGCGCCTGCTGCGTGCGGTGGTGGCGGTGCTGGTGATCTTCCTCGGCCTCTACGCCTTCGCCAACGACATCTATACCTTCGTGGCCCAGCCGCTGATGGCGCTGCTGCCGGAAGGTTCGCAGATGATCGCCACCGAGGTGGCGTCGCCCTTCCTGGCGCCCTTCAAGCTGACCCTGGTCACGGCGGTGTTCATCGCCGTGCCCTACGTGCTGCACCAGGCCTGGGCCTTCGTGGCCCCGGGCCTGTACGACAACGAGAAGTCGCTGGCCATCCCCATCCTGGCCTCCAGCGTGATGCTGTTCTATGCCGGCGCGGCCTTCGCCTACTACGCGGTCTTCCCGCTGCTGTTCGAGTTCTTCACCCAGACCGGGCCGGAGAACGTGACGGTGATGACCGATATCAACGCCTATCTCAACTTCGTGCTGAAGCTGTTCTTCGCCTTCGGCGTGGCCTTCGAGATCCCCATCGCCACCTTCCTGCTGATCGCCTCGGGCGCCACCACGGTGGAGAGCCTGTCGAAGAAGCGGCCCTACGTGGTGCTCGGCTGCTTCGTGGTGGGCATGCTGCTGACGCCACCGGACGTGATCTCCCAGAGCCTGCTGGCGATCCCCATGTACCTGCTCTACGAGGTGGGGCTCTTTTTCGGCCGCTTCGCCCGGCGCAAGAAGCAGCAGCGCGAGGCGGAAGACGACTCCTAAGCTTTAAGCTGTTAGCCATAAGAAAACCCCCGGGGCTCAATGCTCTGGGGGTTTTACTTACAGCTTACGGCTTGCAGCTCCCGGCGAAGCCGGGTCAGAGATCCATCAGCTCATCGACCCGGTCGACCAGCTTGAAGATACCGGTGGCGGCCTCGCTGATGCGGGTGGCGAGCATATAGGCGGGCGTGGTCACCACGCGATGCTCGAAGTCGACCACGATGTCCTCCACGCCGCAGCTGCGATGCAGGCCACCCATGGCACTGATGGCGCCGGAAACACCGGGATCCTGGCCGATGGTGACGGCAATGCCTGGACCCAGCAGGCGTGGCACCATCACCGGACTGATGCACATCATGCCGATGGGCTTGCGGGCCTCGTGAAAGCCTTCCAGTGCCTCCTTGAGCTCGTCGAGCACCGTCATCTCGGCGCCATCCTCGGCGAAGCTGGAGAAGTTCTTGGCGGCGCCGAAGCCGCCGGGCAGGATCACCGCGTCGAAGTCGCCCGCCTCCAGCTCGCCCAGCGACTGGATCTCGCCACGCGCCAGGCGCGCCGACTCGGTCAGCACGTTGCGACGGCTCAGCCTTCCGCGACCTCGCCGCTGCGGTGGTCGATGACGTGGTGCTGGGCGATATCCGGCGCGAAGCAGCGATAGCCGAGGCCCAGCTGGTCGAGCCGCAGCAGGGTCAGGGTGGTCTCGTAGATCTCGGAGCCATCGAAGACCCCGCAGCCCGAAAGGATCACCGCCACCTGTTTGCTCATGCCTATCTCCTTGCAGGGTTCGCCTGCCGACGGCAGGACCAGTTATCGAGCTCCACACTCTAGAGCGATCCCTCGAGTGCGACAAGGCGAGACTTTCGGCGCAATGCGACACTGATATACTCGAGGACAGCCGACACCCTGCTGTCACGTCATTGTCATCAAGGGCCGCCAGACTGCCATCGGCGGCGCCAGAGCCGGAGAGACGATCTTGAGCTTCACGACCCCACGCCAGTTCCCCGCCACCCGCATGCGGCGCATGCGCCGCGACGCCTTCTCGCGCCGCCTGATGTGCGAGAACGTGCTGACCCCGGCCGACCTGATCTGGCCGGTCTTCGTGCTGGAGGGCGAGGGCCAGCGCGAGGCGGTGCCCTCCATGCCGGGGGTCGAGCGCCTGTCGCTGGACCTGCTGATCGAGGAGGCCCGCGAGGCCGTCGAACTGGGCATCCCCGCCATCGCACTGTTCCCGGTGGTGGATGCCTCGCTGAAGAGCGAGCTGGCCGAGGAGTCCTACAACGCCAACGGCCTGGTGCAGCGCAGCGTGCGGGCCCTCAAGGAAGCCCTGCCCGAGCTCGGCATCATCACCGACGTCGCGCTGGATCCCTACACCAGCCACGGCCAGGACGGCATCATCGACGAGCAGGGTTATGTGCAGAATGACCGCACCGTGGAGACCCTGCTCAAGCAGGCGCTCTCCCACGCCGAGGCCGGGGCCGACGTGGTGGCTCCCTCGGACATGATGGATGGCCGCATCGGCGAGATCCGCCGGGTGCTGGAGCAGGAGCAGCTGGTCAATACCCGCATCATGGCCTACAGCGCCAAGTACGCCTCGCGCTACTACGGCCCCTTCCGTGACGCGGTGGGCTCCGCTGCCAACCTGGGCAAGGCGGACAAGAGCACCTACCAGATGGACCCGGCCAACGGCGACGAAGCGCTGCATGAGGTGGCCATGGACCTGGCCGAGGGCGCCGACATGGTGATGATCAAGCCCGGCATGCCCTATCTGGACGTGGTGCGGCGGGTCAAGGACGAGCTCAAGGCGCCCACCTACGCCTACCAGGTCAGCGGCGAGTACGCCATGCACATGGCGGCCTTCGAGAACGGCTGGCTGGATGCCGATGGCGTGATCCTCGAATCACTGCTGTGCTTCAAGCGTGCCGGCGCCGACGGCGTGCTGACCTATTTCGCCAAGCGGGCCGCCCGGCTGCTCGCGACGCCAGTAGCCGACGGGAGGGACAGCGCGCCTTCCGCCCGGAACGACGGAGAGAACTCCATGGAAGACCGCAGTCCCGAACACGTCCCCGCCGTGACGCAGCAACTGAGCGGCCCGATCGGCGAGGAGAGCGGGGCCGATATCCCGACCCCACGCCTCAACCAGACCCGCGCCGGCATCAAGCCCAAGGCCAAGCCCCAGGCCGACGCGGACCTGAGCGACCCGTCCCTCTACTTCAACCGTGAACTCTCCCACCTGCAGTTCAATATCCGGGTACTCGAGCAGGCCCTGGACGAGTCGCACCCGCTGCTCAACCGGCTGATGTTCCTGCTGATCTTCTCGTCGAACCTGGACGAGTTCTTCGAGATCCGGGTCGCCGGGCTCAAGCACCAGCTGGCCCTGGGCGACGCCAGCACCGGGGCCGACGGCCGCTCGCCACGGGCGGTGCTGGCCGAGATCGCACAGATCGCCCACGCCCAGATGGCGCGCCAGTACCAGATCCTCAACGAGGTCCTGCTTCCCGCCCTGGAGACCCAGCGGCTGCGTTTCCGGCGCCGCAGCGACTGGAACAAGGCCCAGGGCGCCTGGGTGCGTGACTACTTCGAGACCGAGATCATGCCGGTGATCAGCCCCATCGGCCTGGATCCCTCCCACCCCTTCCCGCGGCTGGTCAACAAGAGCCTCAATTTCATCGTCCAACTCGAGGGCAAGGACGCCTTCGGCCGCGAGGGAGGCCTGGCGATCCTGCCGGCACCCCGCTCGCTGCCCCGGGTGATCGCGACTGCCCGAGGCGCTCTGCGAGCGAGGCTTCAGCGAGTGCCGTCTTCCTCTCCTCGATGATCCATGCCCACGCCGAGGAGCTGTTCCCGGCGATGGCGGTGCGCGGCTGCTACCAGTTCCGGCTGACCCGCAACGCCGACCTGTCCGTTGACCCCGAGGAGGTCTCCGACCTCGCCTCGGCGCTGCGCGGCGAACTGCTGGCGCGGCGCTACGGCAGCGGCGTACGCCTGGAGGTCGCCGACAACCTGCCCGGACGAGCTCGACCGAGTTCCTGCTTCGGCAGTTCGAGCTGGAGGAAGAGGACCTCTACCGGGTCAACGGCCCGGTGAACCTGACCCGCATGATGTCGGTGCTGGGCGACGTGGAGCGCCCCGAGCTGCTCTACCGCCCCTTCACGCCTGGCCTGCCCAAGATCACTGCGACAAGGCCGGCAGCCTGCTCGGCGGCGATCGCCGATGGCGACATCCTGCTGCATCACCCCTTCCAGTCCTTCGCGCCGGTCGAGGACCTGCTCTCCGAAGCCGCCCGGGACCCGGGCGTGCTGGCCATCAAGCAGACCCTCTACCGCACCGGCGCCGATTCGCCCATCGTCAATCGCCCTGGTCGAGGCGGCGCGCGGTAACGGCAAGGAGGTCACGGTGGTGATCGAGCTGCGGGCGCGCTTCGACGAGGCCGACAACCTGGCGCTGGCCTCGCGCCTGCAGGAGGCCGGCGCCATCGTCATCTACGGGGTGATGGCCTACAAGACCCACGCCAAGATGATGCATATCGTGCGCCGCGAGAAGGACAAGCTGCGCCACTACGCGCACCTCGGCACCGGTAACTACCACTCGCGGACCGCCAAGCTCTACACCGACTACAGCCTGCTCACCGCCAACCCCACCCTGTGCGAGGACGTTCACCAGGTGTTCCAGCAGCTCTCCGGCATGGGCCGGGCCCGGCGCATCGAGACGCTGCTGCATGCCCCCTTCACCCTCCACGAAGGGCTGGTGGCGATGATCGAGCGCGAGGCCGTGGAGGCACGCAAGGGCAAGCGCGCCCACCTGATCGTCAAGTGCAACTCGCTGACCGAGCCGAAGCTGATCCAGGCACTCTACCGTGCGTCCCGGGCCGGCGTGGAGTGCGACCTGATCATCCGCGGCATGTGCTGCCTGCGCCCCGGCGTTCCCGGGGTTTCGGAGAATATCCGGGTGCGCTCGATCGTGGCCCGCTTCCTGGAGCACACCCGGGTCTTCCACTTCCACAACGGCGGCAAGCCGGAGACCTGGGGCTCCAGCGCGGACTTCATGGCGCGCAACATGTTCCATCGGGTGGAGACCTGCTTCCCGCTGCTGGACAGGAAGCTGGCCGCCCGGGTCCGCAAGGACCTCGAGACCTACCTGGTGGACAACTGCCAGAGCTGGCTGCTGCGCAGCGACGGCCCCTACGTCGAAGCAGCAGCCCGAGACGCGGCCCCGATCAGCGCCCAGGAGACGCTGCTCTTCGCCTACGCCGCCAGAGGCCTGACGCTCGACGCAGGCAGCTTGACTGACATCGCCTCCGCTGGCGCTTGCCGCGGAGGCGATGTGCTCGCAGCGTCAAACTTATGACTTGACGCTGCCGACGAAGAAGGGTTCAGACGCCGATCTGGCCGCCATCCTCCTTCTGGATCACCACCGTGGACGCCCGCGGGCGTACATCACCCTGGGTGACCCTCAGTGGCATCCTCGGGAGGCCGGCCAGTTGCCGGGGTGCTGGATGTTGATGAAGAGCGCGGTCTTGTCCGGGGTGGCGAAGATCCCGGTGACTTCGCAACCGTTGGGCCCCACGGCGAAGCGCTTGAGATGCTGCTGGTTGCCGGGCCTGACAACGCCTCCCCTCCAGGGCGCCCGGCACCACTCGCCAGCAGCTGGTCGTTGGTGTGCTCGGTGACGCCTTCATAGCCGTTGTCGGTCTGGATCCACAGGATGCCCTGGCCATCGCCACGGTCGTCGTACCAGAGACCATCGGGGCTGGCGAACTGGTTCGCCGCGGTCAGGCCCGAGCGGTTGTCGCCGTCCGCGGCGGCGGCGCCGAATACGAACACTTCCCACGCGAAGCGCGTTCCATCGCTGCCTTCACGCCAGCGGATGATATGCCCGGCGCCGTTGTCGGGGCGTGGGTTGGCTTCGTTGACCGGCGCAGTGGCAAAGCCTACGCCGTGTTCATCGATGGCGCTCCCCATCGTTGGTATAGGTCGCCTCGCTGCCGGCTTCGGTGCGCTTGCTGTTGTTGGTCAGGGTGATGTAGACGTCGCCGGAGGCAGGGTCCACGCTGGCCCACTCGGGGCGGTCCATGGGCGTGGCGCCCATCAGGTCGGCGGCATCGCAGGTATGGATGATGATGCCGGCCTGGTCGTCGGCGGCCAGCCCCAGGGCCTCGTGGAGCGACGGCCATCCTGGGTCAGCGCCTGAGGGCTGAGCGCCAGCCGCTCGCCGCCACCATCGGCATCGAAGCGGGCGGCGTAGAGCACACCCTCGTCCAGGTACTTGGCACCGATCGCCAGCCGGTTCATAGGCCGCGCCGGGACGGTTGGCATCGGCCGGATCCCAGGCGGCGGCGGGGACGAACTTGTAGATGTAGCTCGTTGCGGGCATCGTGGCCCGAATAGAAGACCACCGGCTTGCCCGGCTCGAGGCTTGCCCAGCCAGCACCCCTCGTGGCGGAAGCGGCCCAGGGCGGTGCGCTTCACGGCGCGGCGACTGCCATCGTAGGGATCGATCTCCACCTGGTAGCCGAAGGTGCGCGCCTCGTTGCGGTAGTCCTCTCGGGCCTCGGCGCCGCGGGGCGTGATATCGAAGCGGGCGAACTCGTCGTTCTCCTCGGTGGGATCACCCGCCGAGGTCTCCCATCCATAGCGGCCACGCTCGGTGGGAATGCCGATGCGGGCGTCGTCGGCGAAGCGCTCGCCGGTATTGACAAAGATGTTGGGCCAGTTCTCCTCGCAGGACAGGTAGGTGCCCCAGGGGTGAAGCCGTTGCCGCAGTTGTTGTTGGTGCCGCGGGCAAGCCGCCCCTCCGGCGAGGAACCGGGTCTTGACGTAGTCGCTGCCAGCCACCGGGCCGGCGAGCTCCATCTCGGTGACGCTGCTGAAGCGGCGGTTGTAGGGGAGTCCGGCACGTGGGCCCAGCGACCATCGTCGCCCTGCCCTCACCTCCACCAGGGTCACGCCGTGTGCGTTGATCTCGGTGCGCGACTCCTCGGCGGGGCGGGCGCCCGCCTCGGCATTGGTGGGGCCACCCTGGGGCGCCCACAGCGCCTGCTGGTCGATGTACTCGTTGTTCAGCGCCAGCACGAAGCGCCGCGAGAGGCGCTCTCCCGTCCAGCGGAAGCCGTGCATGCCGTCGTGATGCGTGCCCACGCTTTCCGCCTGGCGCTCGGCGGTCATAACCAGCTCGTCGCCCCACGCCGGTGCCTCGCCCGAAAGCGGCGTGCCCCAAAGGCACCAGCACCTGGGCGGTGTGGCCCGACGGCACCACCACGGCGTCGGTGCGCGACCCGGCGACCGACTCGAAGGCCAGGCTCAACGGCGTCTTCTCTGCATGGCGCCGGAGGTCAGCGCCACTGGCGGTGCCGCCGAAGCCCAGCATCGAGGCGGCCGCCAGCCCCAGGCCGCCGCGCATCACGCTGCGCCGGGGACGATGGCGTTCGAGGACAGGTCGAAGGGCACGTTGGTGCCGGGGTTCAGGACGCGTTGATCCTCAATTTCCTTGCTCATGCGGGTTTCCTCGTCGGGTGGGCGGAGGCGTGGGGACGACTCCAGGACGAGGTCAGGCTAGGCGAGGAAGGTGACAGCGCGATGAAGCGACAAGAGGAAGCTCGGTGCCAGGGCCCGACTCCCCGGGGACCCCACCCCCTGCGGAACGCCGCCGAGGTCGTGGGGGTCCAGGCCATCGACGCGCTCGGGCAGGCCTTGCTCGCGGCGGGCCACCACGTACCACCTCGCGCTCGGCGAGCAGTTCGGCATCGTCGTCCAGGGTGCGTCCATTGAGCTCGGCGAGCTGGGCCATGCCCTGGTGGTAGAAGGCGAGCAGGTCCAGGGCGGTAGCGTTGTCCTCCGCCATGCCACGGCGCAGCGCCGGCAGGTAGCCGCTGACCCGGGAGAGGTGGTGCTTGAGCTGCCAGGCGTAACGCACCTCGACCATCCAGGGACGCTCACGCAGCGCCGCAAACACCAGGCTGGTCGCCACCAGCCCCAGCACCACACCCAGCACGTTGAGCCAGAAGCCGCCATCGAAGGCGGCCTGCAGCAGCTGCACGAACACCAACCCGAAGATGATCAGCTGGCCGGCCATGGCCAGGCTGATGAGCCGCCCCTTGCGGCGATAGGTCTCGGGGTCGTGCTCCTCGAACTGGAACGGCATGACGGGACTCCTGGGTGGCGAATCGGCAATCGTCGGCATTATCCCGACAATGTTACCAAGGGTACAGAGCCAACCAGCACCAAACCCGCTCGGAGCTGATCCGGGGGAAGGCCCCGGAGCGCCGGACCGTCGAGGAGGCGCTGTGAACCCCTCCATGGGCGCTACCGACGCCCTGCTGCGCTCTCGCGTCCCGCTCCGCTTGCAGGTCCGGTGCTGGCCATCCCTGGCCAGCCCGTTCGGAGCGATGCTCCTCACCCCTGGCGTAGGACCTCCTCTCCGGCTTTCCCCCGGCGCACCTCGCTAAGAGGCGCTTTCAGCGCAGCCGCTCGGCGGCGGAGAGCAGCAGGTGCTCGGTGGTCTCCCAGCCGATGCAGGCGTCGGTGACCGAGACCCCGTGGCGCAGCCGCCCCGGCTCCAGCGCCTGCTTGCCCTCGTGAAGGTGGCTCTCCAGCATCAGCCCGGCGATCGCCCTCTCGCCGGCCTGGCGCTGGGCCAGCACGTCGAGCAGCACCTCACTCTGGCGGCGGTGATCCTTGCGGGCGTTGGCGTGGCTGCAGTCGACCATCAGCCGCGGCGAGAGGCCGGCCTCCTCCAGGGCGCGACGTGCCGCCTGGACGTGGTGCGCCTGGTAGTTGGGCTCGCCGTGACCGCCGCGCAGCACCAGCTGGGTATGGGGATTGCCGGCGGTGTCGCGGATCACCGGCCGTCCCTCGGCATCCATGCCGAAATGGCTGTGGGGATGAGTGGCGGCGCGCATGGCATCCAGGGCCACGCCGATATCGCCGCCGGTGGCGTTCTTGAAGCCCACCGCCGCCGAGAGACCGCTGGCCAGTTCGCGGTGCAGCTGGGACTCGGTGGTGCGGGCGCCGATCGCCACCCAGGAGAGCAGGTCCTCGAGATAGGGGGCCAGCATCGGCTGCAGCAGCTCGGTGGCCACCGGCAGCCCCAGCGCGGCCACATCGCGCATCAGCCGCCGCGAGGCCTCGAGGCCGCGGGCCATGTCGCCGCTACCGTCCAGGTCGGGGTCGTAGGCCAGCCCTTCCAGCCCACGGTGGTGCGCGGCTTCTCCACATAGACACGCATCACCGGCAGCAAGCCGGTCCTCCACCCGTGCAGCCAGCTCCGCCAGCCGGTGGGCATACTCCAGCGCCGCCTGGGGGTCGTGGATGGAACAGGGGCCGACCACCACCAGCAGGCGATCATCGCGGCCGGCGAGGATATCGTGGACGGCGTGGCGCTGGCTCTCGAGGCGACGTGACAGGCCGGCGGAGAGCGGCAGCTCGCGGTACAGCTCCCCCGGGGTGGGCAGCGCTCGAGCAGGGTTGGCGGCGGGGCTCAGGGATTCGTTCAGGTTCACGGCGGCGAGGGTAGCGTTCATGTGTCATCAACTCCGGGTAGCGGTCATACATCGTGTCTGTCGGGTGCCACCGATCTCGCTACGGTCGGACGTGGCGGAGTGAACCGACCGCAGCTCGCTAAATCGCCAGTAGCCGTAATAGCCCACACAGTCCCGGGTCTGGCGGAAGGCGATGGATGCGGTCATGGTCTCTCTCCTCGAAGTCAGTTGTGTTGTGGGGGCCGTGAAACGCAGAACCCCCGGGCGGGGCTGCCGTCCGGGGGTTCAGGTGGAGGCGGCCCTGGTGGGTGTGCCTCCGGCGATGTCGCGTCTTGCGCTCAGGACATGGCCGCCGGCACACCGGTCATAAAATAGCCATACCAGAAGCTGCCCGCGGCCACGCACGGCAATTCCGCACGGCCGCAAGCGGCGTGATGACGGAATCGGTGGCTGGCGGATGCGATCATCGGTATCTCCTGAGCGTTCGCTTCATCCTGCCGCATCGCGGCAAGGCTGGCAAGGCCGAGCGGCTCAACCGGCAAACAGCTGATACCAGCCGATGGTGGCCGGCAGGCAGCTCATGGCCACCAGCACGATCAGGCCCATGATGATGGACAGCAGGCCGCTGCTGTCGCGGAAGTTCTCGTCGTGTCCCGCCATGTGTCACTCCTTTGGTTGCGTCAGGGTTGGGGTCTGGGGTGGCTACCATTCTAGCGAAGTCGACGCGCCTCGGCACGGCACCGAAAGTCGCAGGCTCAGCGCAGATGGCGGCCGCCGTCCACGGGCAGCGTGGCACCGGTGACGTAACGGTTGTCGAGCAGGTAGCGCAGCGTCTGGTAGATCACCCCGGGGCCGGGCACCTTCTGCATCACCGACTTGGCGCGGGCCTTCTCGGCGTAGGCCTCGTCGTCTCCCTCACCCAGCATGATCAGCGCCGGGGCGATGGCGTTGACCTGGATGTCGGGGGCGTACATGGCGGCGAACGACAGCGTCAGGTTGTCGAGCCCGGCCTTGCTGGCAGCGTAGGCGGCATGCTTCCTGGAGCCCTTCTGCACCACGTAGTCGGTCATGTGCACGATATCGCGCTGGGGCTCGCTGCACGCCTCGAGCAGTTCGCGGGCGTGCAGGTTGATCAGGTAGGGCGCCAGCATATGGATGCGGAAGAGCCGCTCGAAGGTGGCTCCCGCCTCGGGTCCGGTAGAGTCCGGCGCCCAGTCGCTGGCATTGTGCACGATGGCGCGCAGCGACCGCGTCTCGGCCCTGAGACGCGCAAGGAAGTCGAGGATGCCCGCCTCGCTGGCAAAGTCCGCCTGCAGGGTGACGATGCCGCGCTCGCGCAGTTCTTCGAGCTCCGGCCGCTCACGGCGGTAGCTGATGATCACCGGATGGCCGTCGTTGACCAGCTGCTCCGCGCAGTGACGCCCCAGGCGCTGGGCGCCGCCGGTGATCAGGATCGGCGAGGCACTCATGCGCCGGCCTCACGCCGCAGGCTGCCGGCGGTGGGCACGATGGGATCCCGTGGCGCATAGGCGAAGACATCGGAGAAGACTCGCGAGGGCGCAAGGCCCAGCGAGGCGAGCACGTCCACGCAGGCGTAGACCATGCCCGGCGAGCCGGAGAGGTAGACGTCATGGCCGGAGACGTCATCGAGCCCCCCGGCCAGGGCCTGGTCGATGCGACCGCGATGGCCCACCACCCGCTCGCCGGCCCAGGGCAGCTCCGGGGCCACTTCGGTGACCGGATGGAAGGTGAAGCCGGCATGCGCCTCGGCCCACTCCCGGGGCAGGCGCTCCAGATAGAGGTCGCGTTCTTCCCGCGCGGCCCACCACAGGGCGATCTCGCGCCCGGGGTCGGCGGCAAGCGCGCCCTCCACCAGCGCCTTCATCTGGGCGAAGCCGGTGCCGGCGGCGATCAGCAGCAGGGGGCGTGTGCTGTCCGGGTCGAGCACGCAGTCGCCACCGGGCAGGCGCAGGGTCAGGCGGTTGGCCACCTTGACCATCTCGCGCAATCGAGCGGAGTTGTCGCGCTCCGGCCAGTGCTGGATATGCAGTTCGATCTCGCCGTCGCCACGCCAGGCATTGGCGATGGAGAATGGCACCCAGACCTCCTCGTCGAGCTTGAGCTCCAGGTACTGGCCGGGGTCGTGGGCGGCCGCCTCGGCGCGGCCGTCGAGCCGGACGCGGAAGACGTCCGGGCTGAGGTCCTCGACCTCGGTGACCGGGCAGGTCAGGATCCTTGGCGTCATGAGTGCCTCTTACACTTGTCAGGGGGTCGTGTTGTCGGGGAGGTCGATGCCCAGTTCGTGCCAGCGCTCGCTGACACGGGCCTTGACGGCCTCGTCCATGACGATGGGCACGCCCCACTCGCGGTCGGTCTCGCCGGGCCACTTGCTGGTGGCATCCAGGCCCATCTTGGAGCCCAGGCCGGAGACCGGCGAGGCGAAGTCCAGATAGTCGATGGGCGTATTCTCCACCATCACGGTGTCCCGGGCCGGGTCCATGCGCGTGGTGATGGCCCAGATCACGTCCTTCCAGTCCCGGGCGTCGACATCGTCGTCGAGCACTACCACGAACTTGGTGTACATGAACTGGCGCAGGAAGCTCCATACCCCCATCATCACGCGCTTGGCGTGGCCGGGGTACTGCTTCTTCATGGTCACCACCGCCATGCGGTAGGAGCAGCCCTCCGGCGGCAGGTAGAAGTCGACGATCTCGGGAAACTGGCGGCGCAGGATCGGCACGAACACCTCGTTCAACGCCAGGCCGAGGATCGCCGGCTCATCGGGCGGGCGGCCGGTATAGGTAGGAGTGGTAGATGGCATTCTCGCGCATGGTCATGCGCGTCACCGTGAGCACCGGGAAGTGGTCCACCTCGTTGTAGTAGCCGGTGTGGTCGCCGTAGGGTCCCTCCGGCGCCATGTCATCCGGGTAGATGAAACCCTCCAGGATGATCTCGGCGGACGCCGGCACCTCGAGGTCGGCATGGCCACACTTGACCAGCTCGGTGCGCGAGCCACGCAGCAGCCCGGCGAAGGCGTACTCCGAGAGCGAGTCGGGCACCGGGGTCACGGCACCGAGGATGGTGGCCGGGTCGGCGCCCAGCGCCACCGCCACCGGGAAGGGCTCGCCGGGGTGGGCCTGCTGGAACTCCTGGAAGTCCGAGCGCCCCGCCGCGGTGGGAGAGCCAGCGCATGATCAGGCGGTTCTTCCCGAGCTTCTGCTGGCGATAGATCCCCAGGTTCTGGCGCTTCTTGTGGGGCCCGCGGGTGATCACCAGCGGCCAGGTGACCAGCGGCGCGGCATCGCCGGGCCAGCAGTGCTGGATCGGCAGGCGGTCGAGGTCGACCTCGTCGCCCTGGTAGACCAGCGCCTGTACCGGCGCCGAGCGCACCGTCTTCGGCCCCATGCTCATCACCTGCTTGAAGATCGGCAGCTTGTCCCAGGCATCGCGGAAGCCCTTGGGCGGCTCGGGCTCCTTGAGGAAGGCGAGCAGCTCGCCCACCCCGCGCAATGCCTCGACGGACTCCTGGCCCATGCCCATGGCCACCCGCTTCGGCGTGCCGAAGAGGTTGCCGAGCAGCGGCATGGAGTGGCCCTTGACGTTCTCGAACAGCAGCGCCGGCCCGCCGACCCGCAGGGTGCGGTCGCAGATCTCGGTGATCTCGAGGTAGGGGTCGACCTCGGCGGTGATGCGCTGGAGCTCGCCCTGGGCCTCCAGGGCGGCGATGAAGTCGCGCAGGTCCTTGTACTTCATTCGGATTTCCCGGTTCCAGAATGACGAAAGGGGCAGCATAGCATGCCGCCCCTTCTTGATACCGCCGGTGCCGCCTAGCGGCGCTTCATGGCCTCGAAGAACTCGATGTTGGTCTTGGTATCCTTGAGGCGGTCGATCAGGAACTCGGTGGCTGCGGTGTCCTCCATGGGATTGAGCAGCTTGCGCAGGATCCACATGCGCTGCATCTCGTCCTCGGAGGCGAGCAGGTCCTCGCGGCGGGTGCCGGAACGGCGGATATTGATCGCCGGGTAGACGCGACGCTCGGCCAGCTTGCGGTCCAGGTGCGCCTCCATGTTGCCGGTGCCCTTGAACTCCTCGAAGATCACCTCGTCCATCTTGGAGCCGGTGTCCACCAGCGCCGTGGCGATGATGGTCAGGCTGCCGCCCTCCTCGATGTTGCGCGCCGCACCGAAGAAGCGCTTCGGCTTCTCCAGGGCATGGGCGTCGACGCCACCGGTGAGCACCTTGCCGGAGCTCGGCACCACGGTGTTGTAGGCGCGCGCCAGACGGGTGATGGAGTCGAGCAGGATCACCACGTCCTTCTTGTGCTCGACCAGCCGCTTGGCCTTCTCGATCACCATCTCGGCGACCTGCACGTGACGTGCCGGTGGCTCGTCGAAGGTCGAGGCCACCACCTCGCCACGCACCGTGCGCGACATCTCGGTCACCTCCTCCGGCCGCTCATCGATCAGCAGCACGATCAGGTGACACTCAGGGGTTGTTGCGGGTGATCGAAGTGGCGATGTTCTGCAGCATCAGGGTCTTGCCCGCCTTGGGCGGGGAGACCAGCAGGCCACGCTGGCCCTTGCCGATGGGC
The DNA here is from genome assembly GCA_018401555.1 of Halomonas sp. GTDB lineage: Bacteria > Pseudomonadota > Gammaproteobacteria > Pseudomonadales > Halomonadaceae > Halomonas. The sequence continues at coordinate 153,024 of JAGYKP010000084.1, read as the reverse complement.
GCCACCAGGTCGATGATCCGCGCCGTGAGGTCCTCGGTGGAGCCGTTACCGATCTCCATGCGCAGCCGCTCCTCGGGGAACAGCGGCGTGAGGTTCTCGAACAGGATCTTGTGCTTGGCGTTCTCCGGCCGATCGAAGTTGATCTCGCTGACCTTGAGCAGGGCGAAGTAGCGCTCCCCCTCCTTGGGCGGGCGGATCTTGCCGGAGATGGAGTCACCCTTGCGCAGGTTGAAGCGGCGGATCTGCGACGGCGAGACATAGATGTCGTCGGGCCCGGCCAGGTAGGAGCTGTCGGCACTGCGCAGGAAGCCGAAACCGTCCTGCAGGATCTCCAGCACGCCATCGCCGAAGATCGGCTCGCCACTCTTGGCGTGCTTCTTGAGGATGGCGAAGATGATGTCCTGCTTGCGGGAACGTGCCAGGTTGTCGATGCCCATCTCGCGGGCCATCTCCAGCAGTTCCGGCACGGGCTTTTGCTTGAGTTCGGTAAGATTCATCGGTGTGTTCAGACGTTGCTCTTGGTAAGCCGGGCGGCGAAGCGCCGTGAGGAAAAGCGACAGGAGGCGAGACGAAGACGCCCTGTGGGTGCGTTCAGAGCCCGGACAGGCCACCTCTGGTCGTGATGCATCGAATGGCCATGGGCGGGAGACCGCACAGGGGTTGCCGGGCCGATATCGAGAGCGAGGAAGCAGGTTCGTTTCGCCTGATCAGCGGTTCGGAGCCGCAAGGCCGGGAACGCGGTCTGATGCAGTGGGCTGTCTGACGACTTGGAAATGACCGAGACGGGATCGCCGGTTCGGTCGGAAAGCATTCGGAACAGGCGAACGCCTCGATACTAGACAAGCCCGGCCGATGAACGCAAGTCCTGCCGCCAGCGGCGATTGACAGGGACGCGGCTTGGCCGCACCCTTTTCCGAGACCCGCCGAAGGAGACCCATGAGCTCGCCACAGGACCCGGCCACCAACTCCCAGGAAGCCGCCAGCGATCCCCGCCGGCTGGCCGCCATCGACCTGGGCTCCAACAGCTTCCACCTGCTGGTGGCCAACTACCAGGACGACCGCCTGCAGGTGGTGGCGCGCCTGGGCGAGAAGGTGCAGCTCGCCGCTGGCCTGGACGAGGATGGCATGCTCGACGAGGCCACCATGGCCCGGGCTCTGGAGTGCCTGGCGCGCTTCGCTCCCTTCCTGGAAGGCGTCACCCAGGACCACCTGCGGGTGGTGGGCACCAACGCCCTGCGCGACGCCGCCAACAGCGAGACCCTCATCGAACGTGCCGAGGCCAACCTGGGTCACCGCATCGAGATCATCGCCGGCCGCGAGGAGGCGCGCCTGATCTACCTGGGCGCGGCCCACGCCCTGGCCGAGGATGGCAGGCGGCTGATCGTCGATATCGGCGGCGGCTCCGCCGAGTTCATCATCGGCGAGCGTTTCGAGCCGCTGGCCCTGGAGAGCCTGCGCATGGGCTGCGTGACCTTCACGCGCCGCTTCTTCGGCGACGGCGAGATCAGCGAGAAACGCATGCGCCGCGCCGAGCTCGCCGCGCTCTCGAGCTGGCCAATATCCGCCGCCCCTATCGGGAGCTGGGCTGGCAGGACCCGGTGGGCTCCAGCGGCACCATCAAGGCCGCCGCCGCGGTGCTGGCGGCAAGCGGGGCCACGCCGGAGGGCGTGATCACCCGCGAGGGGCTGGCCGAGCTGCGCCGCCGGCTGATCAAGGCCAAGCGCCTGGACAGGGTCTCCATGGAGGGCCTCAAGCCCGACCGCGCGCGGGTCTTCCCTGCCGGCATGGCGATCCTGGGCGCCATCTTCGAGGCCTTCGAGCTCGAACACATGCGCTACGCCGACGGCGCCCTGCGCGAAGGCGTGCTCTACGACCTGGTGGGCCGCAACAGCGCCGAGGACAGCCGGCTCAAGACCCTCGACAACCTCAGTCGCGGCTATCAGGTCGACGCGCGCCAGGCCGACAACGTGGCCACCACGGCCCGGGCGCTGTTCGACCAGGTCAGGGGCGAGTGGGCGCTGAGCGACGTCCAGGCACGCTTCCTGGAATGGGCGGCACGCCTGCACGAGATCGGCCTGGCCATCTCCCACAGCCAGTTCCACCGCCACGGCGCCTATCTGCTGGAGCACTCCGACCTGCCCGGCTTCTCGCGGCCCGAACAGCGCCTGCTGGCCTTCCTGGTACGCGCCCACCGCCGCAAGTTTCCGTTCAAGGAGTGGCAGGCACTGCCCGCCCCCGATCGCGACTCCCATGCCCGGCTCGCACGCCTGCTGCGCCTGGCGGTGATCCTCAACCACTCGCGCCCCGAGCAGCCCCCCGAAACACCGCGGCTCTCGGCCAGCGGCGACGACGCTGACGCTGGGCCTGGGCAGCGACGACGACCCGGCGCTGCTGCTCAACGACCTGGAGCAGGAGGCCGCCTACCAGCAGGCCGCCGGCTTCGGCCTGACCCTGGGCCGCTGACCCGTCGCCAGCCCCCGGGTGCCTCAGTCCGTCCCTCGCCAGCCTTCGGCAAGCACCAGCCACTGACCGGCCCCCGGGTCGAGCACCGCCACCGGCGTCTCTCCCGCCCGGACCACCACCAGCCGCCCTCGCACCCAGGGTGGCACCCCCAGCTCCTGAAGCAGCCGCTTGGAGATCACGGCGTCCGCGCCCCGCCAGGCGCAGGCGTTCGCCGCCGCGGCGCGGCATCGCCCGCAGGTCCCCCTCCCCGTCCGCCGGTCCCGCCAGCGCGACCCGGCAGTTGCCGTACGGCGTGGCAAGCGGAGAGCATCCATCCCAGGCGAGTTGCCACGCCGTCGGCAGTGCCGGCAGCGGCGCCAGCGGGTAGAGATGCCCGCGCCACACCCGCGCCTCGCCACCGGACCAGGCCACGAGGGTCTCGGCATCCTCCCGGGCATCCAGCTGGGCCAGCAGGCTCTCCAGGCGGCGCGCCGGCGGCGGCGCCAGGCCCAGCCGCTCGCAGCAGTGGCGTATCAGCAGGCGGCGGCGTGGCGCCGAGAGACGGGACAGGCCGTCGCGGGGCAGGCGTCCAGGGGCGCCGCCCAGGCCGTCCAGGTCGAGCTCTGCCAGCTCCGCCAGCAGGCCATCGGCCTCGCCACAGAGTGCCGCACTGCGGGCCAGGGACCCGGCGGCATGGGGCCAGCGCTCGGCGAGCCGCGGCAGGATCGCATGGCGCAGGTAGTTGCGGTCCTGGTCAGGCACGGCGTTGCTGGGGTCCTCCGTCCAGGCGAGGCCGAGGTGTGCCGCCTCGGCCTCGAGCTCCGCCCGGGAGATGCCCAGCAGCGGTCGCTGCAGCCGACGCTGCTGCCAGTCACGCCCCACCGGCATGCCCGCCAGCCCGCGCACGCCACTCCCCCGTAGGGCGGCGAGCAGCAGGGTCTCGGCCTGATCGTCGCGGTGCTGGGCCAGCCACAGGCTCTCGCCCTCCGCCACGCAGCGGGCAAGGGCGGCGTAGCGCGCCTCCCGGGCGGCACCCTCCAGGCCCTGGCCGTTGGCCGGGTCGACGCTGACGTGCTCGACGCACAGCGGCACCCCCAGGCGCCGGCAGAGCGTCCGGCAATGGGCCTCGAAGTCGGCGGCGGCCTGCTGCAGGCCATGGTTGACGTGAATGGCATGCAGCGCGCGGGGATGACGCCGGCAGGCCTCGGCGCCAAGGGTCAGCAGCAGGGAGGAGTCGAGGCCGCCGGAGAGGGCGACCCATACGCGACGCCCCGGCGGGGTCTGCGCCAGGGCGTCGTCGATCAGGGACTGGAGGGGCAGTTTCTCAGGCCGGTGCACCATAGCTCATCAACCGCTGGTAACGCCGTTCCAGCAGGGCATCGGTGTCCATCACGTCGAGGCGGTCGAGGCTGGCCAGCAGCGCCTCCTTGACCCGCTCGGCGGTCTGTACCGGCTGACGGTGGGCCCCGCCCAGGGGCTCCGGGATCAGGGTGTCAACCAGCCCCAGCTCCTTGAGACGCTCGGCGGTGATGCCCATGGCCTGGGCGGCATCGGGCGCCTTCTCGGCGCTCTTCCACAGGATGGAGGCGCAGCCCTCCGGCGAGATCACCGAGTAGGTGGAGTACTGCAGCATGGCCAGCTCGTCGCAGACACCGATCGCCAGTGCCCCGCCGGAGCCGCCCTCGCCCACCACGGTGGCCAGGATCGGCGTGCGCAGCCGCGACATCACCGCCAGGTTGTAGGCGATCGCCTCGGACTGGCCGCGCTCCTCGGCATCGATGCCGGGATAGGCGCCGGGCGTGTCGATGAAGGTGAGCACCGGCATGCGGAAGCGCTCGGCCATCTCCATCAGGCGGCACGCCTTGCGGTAGCCCTCGGGACGCGGCATGCCGAAGTTGCGCCGCACCTTCTCGTGGACGTCGCGCCCCTTCTGGTGACCGATCACCATCACCGGCCGGTCGTCGAGGCGTGCCACGCCGCCGACGATGGCGGCGTCGTCGGCGAAGCGTCGATCGCCATGGAGCTCATCGAAATCGCCGAACACGTGCTCCAGGTAGTCCAGGGTGTAGGGGCGCTGGGGGTGCCGGGAGAGCTGCGAGACCTGCCAGGGCGAGAGGTCCTTGAAGATCGATTCGGTGAGCTTGCGGCTCTTCTCCTCGAGCCGGCCGATCTCGTCGCTGAGGTTGACCTGGCTGTCGTTGCCGACCAGGCGGAGCTCCTCGATCTTGGCCTGGAGTTCGGCGATGGGCTGTTCGAAGTCGAGATAGTTGGGATTCATGGGCAAGCCGCCTTGTTATCGTCTGCCACCGACCGACCAGCTGGGGTCCAGGACGGCATGAAAAAGAGTGAGGGGCATTATCGCACCCTCAACGCGCCACGCAAGGCGGCATCTTTACTGCCGGAGACCGCTCGGGCTGATCCGGGGGAAGCCCGGTTACCGATACTTCAGCCTTACCCCGTCCTGGCCCTGCACCTCGCGCAGGCCGATAAGCAGCTCATCGGTGGGGGACACCTTCCACTCCTCGGCCAGCTCCAGCCAGCCGGTGGCCTCGGCATTGCGATAGCGCAGGCGCACCGGAAGCCCGCCGGCATCACGATGGGGGGCGAGGCTCTCGCGCAGCGAGTCGACCAGGCGGCCGTTGACCGCCGCACCGTCCAGGGAGAGCTCCACCGCCTGGCCGTAGCGGGTCCGCGCGGCGACCATGGGGGTCACCTCCTTGCCGCGCAGGCGCAGGCCGCCGGAGTAGTCGTCGCTGGAGACCTCGCCCTCGACGATCAGCACCTGGTCGGCCTCCAGCTGGCCGCGCATCTGGTCGAAGAGCTCGCCGAACAGCGACGCCTCGATGCGTCCGGTGCGGTCGTCCAGGGTGAGGAAGGCCATGGTGTCGCCACGCTTGGACTTCATGGTCCTCACCCCCACCACCAGGCCGGCGACCCGCTGGGGCTCCCGGGAGGGCTTGAGGTCGGCGATGCGCGTGGAGACGAAGCGCTCCAGCTCCTTCTCGTACTCGTCGATGGGGTGACCGGTGAGGTAGAGCCCCAGGGTGTCCTTCTCGCCGGCCAGGCGCTCCTTGTCGCTCCACTCGCGCACCCGCAGGTAATCGGCGTAAGCGTCGCCGCCACTTTCGCCCTCGTCCGGGGCGGCGAAGGCCTCGCCGAACATGTCGACCATGCCCAGGTTCTGGTTGGTCTGGTTCTGGGCGGCGGCCTTGAGGGCGTCGTCCAGGGCCGCGCTGAGCACCGCGCGATTGGGGCCCAGGGTGTCCAGGGCCCCGGAACGGATCAGCGCCTCCAGGGTGCGCTTGTTCATGCGTTTGGGGTCGACCCGGCGACAGAAATCGAAGAGGTCCGCGAACGGGCCATCGGCCTCGCGGGCCTCGACGATGGCGCCGATGGGCCCCTCGCCCACGCCGCGGATCGCCCCCAGGCCATAGACGACACGGGCCTGGTCGTCGACGCTGAACTTGTAGCCGCCGACGTTGACGTCCGGCGGGGTCACCGTGAGGCCGAGGTTGCGACACTCCTCGATCAGCGGCACCACCTTGTCGAGGTTGTCCATCTCGGTGGACATCACCGCCGCCATGAAGGGGCCGGGATAGTGCGCCTTCAGCCAGGCGGTCTGATAGGAGACCAGCGCATAGGCCGCCGAGTGGGACTTGTTGAAGCCGTAGCCGGCAAACTTCTCCACCAGGTCGAAGATGTTACCGGCGAGATCGGCATCGATGCCGTTGGCTTCACACCCCTCCAGGAAGCCGGCGCGCTGCTTGGCCATCTCCTCGGGCTTCTTCTTGCCCATGGCGCGGCGCAGCATGTCGGCCTGGCCCAGGCTGTAGCCGGCCATCACCTGGGCGATCTGCATCACCTGCTCCTGATAGAGGATGATGCCGTAGGTGGGGGCCAGCACCGGCTCGAGCAGCTCGTGCTGGTAGTCCGGGTGGGGATAGGAGATCTCCGCCCGGCCATGCTTGCGGTTGATGAAGTCGTCGACCATGCCCGACTGCAGGGGGCCCGGGCGGAACAGCGCCACCAGGGCGATCATGTCCTCCAGCGAATCGGGCAGCAGGCGCTTGATCAGCTCCTTCATGCCGCGGGATTCGAGCTGGAACACCGCCGTGGTCTCGGCGCGCTTGAGCATCTCGAAGGTGGGAGCGTCGTCCAGCGGGATGGTGTCGATATCCAGCGGCCCCTCGCCACCCACGGCGCGCACCTTGTCGACCATCTCCAGGGCCCAGTCGATGATGGTCAGGGTGCGCAGGCCGAGGAAGTCGAACTTGACCAGCCCGGCGTCCTCGATGTCGTTCTTGTCGAACTGCACCACCAGGCCGGAGCCGTCCTCGTCGCAGAGCAGCGGCGAGAAGTCGGTGAGCTTGGTGGGCGCGATCACCACACCGCCGGCGTGCTTGCCGGTGCCACGGGTGATGCCCTCGAGCTTGAGGGCCATCTCCCAGATCTCGGCGGCCTCCTCGTCGTTGTCGAGGAACTCCTTGAGCGCCGGCTCCGCCTCGATGGCCTTGCCGAGGGTCATGCCCACCTCGAAGGGGATCAGCTTGGAGAGCTTGTCGCCCAGCGAGTAGGGCTTGCCCTGGGCCCTGGCCACGTCGCGCACCACCGCCTTGGCGGCCATGGTGCCGAAGGTGACGATCTGGGAGACCGCGTCACGCCCGTAGCGGTCGGCGACGTAGTCGATCACCCGGTCGCGCTTCTCCATGCAGAAGTCGACATCGAAGTCGGGCATCGAGACCCGCTCGGGGTTGAGGAAGCGCTCGAAAAGCAGGTCGTAGCCGATGGGGTCGAGATCGGTGATCTTCTGGGCGTAGGCGACCAGCGAACCGGCACCGGAGCCGCGTCCGGGGCCCACCGGCACGTCGTTGTCCTTGGCCCACTGGATGAAGTCCATCACGATCAGGAAATAGCCCGGGAAGCCCATCTGGATGATGATATCGAGCTCGAAATCCAGGCGCTTTCGGTAGCGGGCATCGATCTCGGCGTACTCGGCACCCTCCCGGGGGTACTGCTCGGGCGGAAACAGGAAGTCCAGGCGCTCGGTGAGGCCGTCGTGGGAGACCTTGCGGAAGTACTCGTCCCGGGTCAGGCCCTCGGGGATCTCGAACTCGGGCAGGAAGATCTCGCCCAGGCGCACCTCGACGCTGCAGCGCGCGGCGATCATCACGCTGTTGGTCAGCGCCTCGGGGACGTCGGCGAACAGCTCCGCCATCTCCTCGGGGCTCTTGAGGTACTGCTCCTCGGTGTACTTCTTCTCGCGGCGCCGGTCGTCCAGCGCCTTGCCCTCGCCGATGGCCACGCGAGTCTCGTGGGCCCAGAAGTCCTCCTTCTCGAGGAAGCGCACGTCGTTGGTGGCCACCACCGGCGTGCCGGTCTCGGCAGCCAATTGCACCGAGAGGTGCAGGCACTCCTCCTCCTGGGGGCGACCGGTACGCGTCAGCTCCAGGTAGAAGTGCCCGGGGAAGGCGGCATTCCACTGCGCCAGGATCTCACGGGCCTCGTCGGGATGGTCACCGAGCAGGTGGCGCCCCACCTCGCCGTCGCGCCCGCCGGAGAGCGCGATCAGCCCCTCGCTGCGCTCCAGCACCCAGTCGCGCTGGAGCAGCGCCTGGCCCAGGCGCTGTCCCTCCATCCAGCCCCGGGAGATCAGCTCGGTCAGGTGCCGATAGCCCACCTCGTTCATGGCCAGCAGGGTCACCCGGTAGGGATGCGCCTCGTCCTGGGGATTGGTCAGCCACAGGTCGGCGCCGATGATCGGCTTGAGCCCCGCGCCCTGGGCGGCCTTGTAGAACTTGACCAGGCCGAAGAGGTTGGCCTCGTCGGTGACGGCCAGTGCCGGCATGCCCAGCCCCGCCGCCTGCTTGACCAGCGGCTTGAGGCGCAGCAGGCCGTCGACCAGGGAGTATTCGGTATGGACGCGGAGATGAACGAAGGGCGTGGTCATAGGGGGCTCGGGCTTGGCGGTAAATAATCAGTACAGGAAGCGCGAGGCTAACCCGTCAATATTGCTCGGCGCTGCCTGCAGCTGTGGAGGCCAAGGACGGGTCAGAGCAGCGCCAGCTGGCGCCTGACCGGACCGAAGGAGCGACGGTGCTCGGGCAGCGGCCCCAGGCGTTCCAGGGCGGCCAGGTGCTCGCGGGTCGGGTAGCCCTTGTGGCGGGCGAAGCCGTAATCGGGGTGTCGGGCATCGAGGGCCCGCATCTGGGCATCCCGGGCCACCTTGGCCAGTATCGAGGCCGCGGCGATGGCCGGGTGGCGGGCGTCGCCCTTGACCACCGCCTGGCCGGGCACATGATGCCCGGGCAGGCGATTGCCGTCCACCAGCAGGTACTCGGCCGCCGGGTCCAGGCCATCGATGGCGCGGCGCATGGCGAGATGGGTGGCGTGGAAGATATTGAGCTCGTCCACCTCCGCCGGACTCGCCTCGGCCACGGCGAAGGCCAGCGCCTTGTCGCGTATCTCGACGTCCAGCGCCTCGCGACGCCTGGGACTCAGGGTCTTGGAGTCGCCGAGCCCCGGGATCGGACGGGCCGGATCGAGGATCACCGCGGCGGCCACGACACTGCCCACCAGCGGACCACGCCCCACCTCGTCGACGCCGGCCAGCCGCTCGCCGCTGTAGTCGACCACCAGCGGCGGCAGGCTACCGCCGCGCTTCGCGCTCGCCGCCTTCGCCTGCTGCCGCGTCAAGGCGCCACCTCTGCGGCGCGCTCGGGGGCGACGCTGGCCGGCAGCGGACGGCCCGCGACCAGGGCCTCGATGGCCTCCGCCGCGCGGCGGCTGGCGTCACGCTGCAGGCCGGCATGCATCCGGGCAAAGCGAGCCTCCAGCGCCGCACGACCGTCGGCGTCGTCGAGCATCTCGCCGAGACGAGCGGCGATCGCCTCGGGGCTGGCCGCCTCCTGGATCAGCTCCGGCACCAGGCTCTCGCGGGCGATCAGATTGGGCAGCGAGATCCACTCGGTCTTGACCAGCCGCTTCGCCAGCCAGTGGGTGGCCGGTGCCATGCGGTAGGCGACCAGCATCGGGCGATGGCAGAGCATCGCCTCCAGCGCCGCGGTGCCCGAGGCGAGCAGCACGGCATCCGCGGCCACCATGGCCTCCCGGGCCCCGCCGTCGAGCAGGGTCAGGCGTTCGGCGAGGGCCGGACAGGTGGCGAGCAGCGCCTCGAGTTCGTGGCGTCGTTCCGGCGTGGCCGCCGGGATCACCACCGAGAGCTCCGGTCGCGCGGCGCACAGCCGCTCGGCGGCGGCCAGGAAGGTCTCGCCCAGAAAGCGGATCTCGCTGGCCCGTGAACCGGGCAGCACGGCAAGCACCTCGCCCGCCTCGGGCAGCCCCAGCTCGGCGCGGGCCGCGCCACGGTCGTTCCTCCAGAGGCAGCTCGTCGGCCAGCGGGTGGCCGACGAAGGCCACGGGAACGCGGTGCCGCGCGTAGAAGGCCGCCTCGAAGGGCAGGAAGGTGAGCATGGCATCGACTGAGCGACTGATGCCCTTGACCCGCCCCTGGCGCCAGGCCCATACGGAGGGGCTGACGTAGTGGGCGGTGGTCAGCCCGGCCTCGCGCAGCTGGCGCTCGAGACCGAGGTTGAAGTCGGGGGCGTCGATGCCGATCACGATATCGGGTCGCCAGGCCAACGCATCGCGCCTGAGCTCGCGGCGCACGCCGATCAGCCGGGGCAGGTGACGGAGCACCTCGACCAGCCCCATCACCGAGAGGGTCTCCAGGGGAAAGCGGCTGTCGATGCCCTCCTGGATCATGCGCGGCCCGCCGATGCCGCGGAACTCGACGCCGGGATGACGGGACTTGAGGGCACGCATCAGGCTGGCGCCGAGGATATCCCCGGAGAGCTCGCCGGCCACCAGGTAGATGCGCTGCACGGCGGCGCGCTCGTCGACGGGCATGACTAGCGGATGATGCCGCGGGTCGAGGCCTCGATGGAGGCGGCAAAGGCCTCGGTCTCGACCAGCGAGAAGCGGCTGCGGATCTCGGCCAGCGCCTGCTCGACGGTGAGCCCCTGGCGATAGACCAGCTTGTAGGCCTCACCCAGCGCCTTGAGGGCATCACGGGAGAAGCCGCGGCGCTTGAGCCCCACCAGGTTGAGGCCGTGGACCTGGGCGGGGTTGCCGTTGATCATCACGTAGGCCGGGGTGTCCTTGGTGATGATGGAGCCGCCGCCGGCCATGGCATGGGTGCCGAAGTGGCAGAACTGGTGCACGGCGGAGAGCCCGCCGAGGATGGCGAAGTCACCCATCCTGACGTGGCCGGCCAGGGTCACCTGGTTGGCCAGGATGCAGTCGTTGCCGATCACGCAGTCGTGGCCCACATGCACATAGGCCATGAACAGGTTGCGCGAGCCGATGGTGGTCTCGCCGCGATCCTGGACGGTGCCGCGGTGCAGGGTGACGCCTTCGCGGACCACGTTGTCATCGCCCATCACCAGGCGGGTCGGTTCGCCGGCATACTTCTTGTCCTGGCAGTCCTCGCCCACCGAGGCGAACTGGAAGATGCGCGTGCGGGCACCGAGCACCGTCGGCCCCTTGATCACCACATGGGGGCCGATGCGCGATCCGGGGCCGATCTCCACGTCGGGGCCGACCACCGTGAAGGGGCCGACCTCGACGTCGTCGGCCAGCCGGGCGGCAGGGTCGATGAGGGCGGTGGGATGAATCAAGCGACCTTCCTCTCGGCACAGATGATCTCGGCCTCGCAGGCCACTTCGCCGGCCACGCTGGCCTTGCAGGCAAACTTCCAGATGCCGCGCTTCTCGCGCACCACGTCGGCGCGCAGGTCGAGCCGGTCGCCGGGCATGACCGGACGCTTGAAGCGCACATTGTCGCTGCCCACCAGGTAGTAGACGTAGCCGTCGGCGGGCAGCTTGTTGACGGTCTTGAAGCCGAGGATGCCACAGGCCTGGGCCAGCGCCTCGATCACCAGCACCCCGGGCATGATCGGGTGATGGGGAAAGTGGCCATTGAAGAAGGGTTCGTTGATGCTGACGTTCTTGTAGGCAACGATGGTCTCGCCCAGGGCCAGCTCGGTGACCCGATCCACCAGCAGGAAAGGATACCGGTGGGGCAGATACTCACGGATCTCGTTGATGTCCATTACCATCGTCACAACCTCTGAAGTCTCGGAATGCCTGCCGTCCCGGCAGGCGAGAGCCGGCAACCATGCCGGTCTGGCGGGGGATTATAGCGCCCCCCGCAGGGCCCTCAAGCGCCGCGGGCCCGCTCGAGTCGAGCGAGTCGCTTGGCCATGTCATCCAACTGCTTGAAGCGCACCGCGTTCTTGCGCCACTGGGCGTTGGCCATGGCCCCGGTGCCCGAGGAGTAGACGCCCGGCTCGTGAATCGAGTTGGTCACCAGGCTCATGCCGGTCACCTGGACGCCATCGCAGAGGGTCAGATGGCCGGCCAGGCCCACGCCACCGCCCAGCATGCAGTGCCGCCCCACCTTCGTGGAGCCGGCGATACCCACGCAGCCGGCCAGGGCACTGTGCTCGCCGATCTGCACGTTGTGGGCGATCTGCACCTGGCTGTCGATCTTGACGTCGTTGCCGATCAGGGTATCGCCCAGGGCGCCGCGGTCGATGCTCGAGCAGCTGCCCACCTCGACATCATCGCCCAGCACCACCCCACCGAGCTGGGCGATCTTGTGCCAGCGACTGCCGTCGTGGGCGAAGCCGAAGCCGTCGCCGCCGACCACGCAGCCGCTGTGCAGGATCACCCGCCGGCCGATCACCACGCCGTGGTAGACGGTGACATTGGCATGCAGTCGCGCCCCGTCGCCGATGGTGGTATCGGCACCGACCACCGAGCCGGGCCCGATCACCACGTCGTCGCCCAGGGTTGCCCCGGCCTCGATCACCGCATTGGCGCCCACCTCGACCCGCTCGCCCAGGGTGGCGGTGGGATCGACCACCGCCGCAGGGTGAATGCCGGCCGGATCTCGGCCCGGCCAGGGAGTCGAACAGCCGCGAGGCCGCGGCATAGCCCAGGTAGGGGTTGTCCAGCTCGAGCCGGTCCACCGGGCAGCTGTCGGCGTGCTGAGGATGCAGCAGCACCGCCGCGGCGCGGGTCCCGGGAAGGTCCTTGAGGTAGGCTCGGTTGGCCAGGAAGGCCACCTGGTCCGGCCCGGCCTCGCCGAGGGTGGCCAGGCCGCCGACCTGGCGCCCGGCATCGCCGACCAGGCGAGCGCCCAGCCGCTCGGCCAGGTCACCCAGGGTCATCTTGGGAATAGCACTTCGCGTCATGGGAAGGGATCCGCCGCGGTCACAGCATGCTGTTGAGAATCTCGGTCACCTCGGCGGTGACGTTCTGCAGGTCGCGCTCGGCGTGCAGCACCCCCTGGGGCTCCACCAGCACCTGAATGCTGTGACGGGCGATGATCTGCTCCACCGCCTGCTGCAGCTTGGGTTCGGCGCGCTGCAGCAGGGCCTGCTCGGACTCCTGGCGGGCCTGCATGACCTCGCCCATCAGGCGATTGAGCTCGGCCACCTTCTGGTTGGCCTGCTGGCGCTCGCTGTCACTGAGGCTATCGGCGCGCTGCTGCAGCTGGTTGAGCTCCTGCTCGAGGGCCTGGGCCTGCTGCTGCTGGCTGCCGACACGGTTCTCCAGCTCGCTCATGGAGCGCTGGGCCACGTCGGTCTCCATCAGCGCACGGCGCCAGTCCAGCACCGCCACGTCGGCGGCCAGGGCCGGCAGGGCGATGGCGGACATCAGCAGCAGGGCGAAGGCGGCGGTCAACTTGGCATGGTGGTAGACTCCTGTTGGGCCGCCGCCGGCGGCGGCCAGGTATCGAGGGTGTCGAGGCCCGGTCAGAAGGTCTGGCCGAGGGAGAACTGGAAGAACTGGGTATCGTCGCCGCTCTCGTCGTTGAGCGGCTCGGCGACACTGAACGTCAGCGGGCCTACCGGGGTCAGCCAGGAGAGCCCCAGGCCGACGCTGTAGCGCAGGTCGCCGAAGTCGACTCCCGAGTCGCAGCTGGCCGGTGGCATCGGCGTCGAGCACCGGGTAGCAGTCGGAGAGGAAGGTATTGCCGCCGTCGACGAACAGCGAGCTCTGCACCGTGCGCTGGTCGCCCACGAAGGGTGTCGGGAAGATCAGCTCGGCACTGCCCTGCACCAGCATGTTGCCGCCCAGGGTACGGTCGCGGGTGGAGTTGCCCGACGGCGTGGTGGGCTGGCCCAGGGTGTTGCCGGTGAAGCCGCGCACCGAACCCAGGCCGCCGGCATAGAAGTTCTCGTAGAACGGATAGGGGTCGCTGCCACCCAGGGTGTCGGCATAGCCCAGCTCGCCGCTGAACTTCAGTGCCCAGTCGTGGTTGTCGTCCAGCGCGAAGAGCTGGCGCGCCTGGGCGCGCAGCTTGGCATATTCGGCGTCGCTGCCCGGCACCGCGGTCTCCAGCGACAGGCGCTGGTAGCTGCCATCGGTGGGCATGATGCCGCGGTTGAGGTTGTTGCGGGTCCAGCTGGCGGTCAGCTTCAGGGCCTGGGCATCGGCGCCCTGCTCGTCGACATAGCGCTTGATCTCCGACGCCGTGTCGTTGTAGGTCTTGATGGTCAGGTCTTCCACCGCGGTACCGAAGTTCAGGCGCGTGATCTCGTTGATCGGATAACCGAAGTTGATCCCCGCACCGTAGGCGTCGGTGGAGTAGGTGGAGATGTCGGAGTCCTCGTAGTCGGACTCGCGATAGTAGAGGTTATAGCCCCGGGAGATCCCGTCCATGGTCCAGTAGGGATCGGTGAAGCCGAAGTTGATGCTGGTGAAGGTATCGCTGCGCTGGGCGCCAATGTTCACCCGGTTGCCGGTGCCCAGGAAGTTGCTCTGGGAGAGGCCCACGCCGTAGATGACGCCGGCGCTCTGGGGAGAAGCCGATGCTGGCGGAGATGGAGCCGGAGGGCTGCTCCTCGACGCTGTAGGTGACGTCGAGCTTGTCGGGCTCGCCGGCCACCGGCTGGGTCTCGACCTCGACCTGCTTGAAGAAGCCGAGGCGCTCGAGGCGCTGCTGGGACTGGCTGATGGCATCGGTGGAGGCCGGCGCGCCCTCCATCTGGGTCATCTCGCGACGCAGCACCTCGTCCATGGTGGTGGTGTTGCCGACGAACTCGATGCGCCGCACATAGGCGCGACGGCCCGGATCGACCCGGAATACCAGGTCGACGGTCTCGCCGTCGGCACTGGTCTCGGGGATGCCATCGACGCTGGCGAAGGCGAAGCCATCGGCACCCAGGCGGGCACGCAGCGCCTCGGTGGAGGCGGTGACGTCGCTGCGCGAGAAGGTCTCGCCCGGGGTGACCTCCAGCAGCTCGCGCGCCTCGCGCTCGCTGATCGTCAGGTCGCCCACGAAGCGTACGTCGCCGAGCCGGTACTCGGCACCCTCGTTGACGTTGATGGTGACGAAGATCTCGGACTTGTCGGGGCTGATCGAGACCTGGGTCGACTCGACGTTGAAATTGACGTAGCCGCGGTCCAGATAGAAGGAGCGCAGCCGCTCGAGGTCGCCGGCCAGGGCTTCCCGGGAGTACTCATCCTTGGAGAACCAGCCGAAGATGCGCCCCGGGCGGTCGTTGAGCTCGAACACCTCGCGCAGGGTCTCGTCGTCGAAGGCGCGATTGCCGACGATATTGATCTGGCGAATCTTGGCCACCGCGCCCTCGTCGATCTCGATATCGACCTGGACACGGCCCTCGTCGACCTCGCGCACGCTGGTCTCGATGCCGGCGCTGTAGCGACCCTGGGCCTGGTAGACGCCTTCGAGCTCGCGTTCGATCTCCTCCAGGGTGGAGAGCTGCAGCACCTGGCCCTCCTCGAGGCCGGCCTCGCGCAGTCCCTGGCGCAGCTGGTCCTCGTCGAGCTGGCGGTTGCCGTCGATATTGAGGCGGCTGATGGTGGGGCGCTCGACCACCTGGATGATCAGCACGTCTCCCTCGCGGGCCAGCCTGACATCCTCGAACAGGCCGGTGGCGAAGAGCTCACGGGCGGCCTCGGCCAGCTCACGCTCGTCGACGCGATCACGGGCGGTGACAGGAAAGGCGTTGAAGACGGAGGCGGCAGAGATGCGCTGCAGGCCCTCCACCCGAATGTCGGCAACGTCGAAAGGTTCCGCCTGGGCCACACTGGCCCCGGCAAGCAGCAGTGCCGCCAGTCCGATGGTCTTGATTTTCATGCAGTCGATTCGCTCGCGTTGATCTGCCAAACCTGTCCAGACAGGCACCTTATACATTTGCACGGCCAACTGACAAGGCGAGGCCCTCGGGGCCTGGGCAATCGCAGATGGCTTGTCGCTCGGGGCTGACCTGGCGCCCCTTGGTTTCTATAACTGCGATTGCCCTGCCCTACCAGAGCCGCATCAGATCGAAGTAGATCGCCATCAGCATCAGGGTGCCCACCAGCGCCAGGCCGATGCGCAGCCCGATCGCCTGGGTGCGCTCCGAGACCGGCCGCCCGCGCACCACCTCCATGGCATAGTAGAGCAGGTGGCCGCCATCCAGCACCGGAATCGGCAGCAGGTTGAGCACCCCCAGGCTGATCGAGAGGTAGGCCAGGAAGCTGACGAAGCTCTCCAGCCCGGCGCGTGCCGAGTCGCCGGAGATCTGGGCGATGGTGATCGGCCCCGAGAGGTTGGAGGGCGAGATCAGCCCCACCAGCATCTTGCGCACCGCATCGAAGGTCAGCGTGATCATCTCGCCGGTGCGCGCGAAGGCCTCGCCCACCGCGGCGACCGGGCCGTAGCGGATCTCGCGGCGATACTCCTCGGGCCACTCCACCGGCGCCGCTCCGGCGCCGATATAGCCGATGGTCACGCCCTCCTCCAGCTCGCTGCGGCCGGGCGTGACGGTCAGGCTGAGACGCTCGCCACCCCGGTCGACTTCGACCTCGAGGGGCTCGCCGGGACTGGCTCGCACGATATCCACGAAGTGCATCCAGTCATCCACCGGCTCCGCATCCACGCGGATGATCTCGTCACCCGGCTCGAGTCCCGCCGCCGCGGCGGCCTCGCCCTCCATCACCTGGTCCAGCACCGCCGGCATCGGCGGCCGCCAGGGGTCACCCCGAGGCTGGGCAGCGGCTGGGGAGGATCCTGACGCACCAGCCAGTCCTCCACCGGCAACTGGTGCTGGCGAATCTCGGCGGTAGCGTCCTCGCGGGTAGCGATGGCGAGCGCCTCCCGCTCGCCGATGGCCGCCACCAGCTTGAGGTTGATCTCCTCCCAGGAGCGCACCGCCTCGCCCTGCACCGCGGTGATCTCGTGGCCGGCCACCAGGCCACCCCGCGCGGCGGGCGAGTCCGGCGCCACATCCCCGATCACCGGTGCCACCGTTGCCGTACCGGCGACGAACAGCGCCCAGTAGGCCACCAGGGCGAGCAGGAAATTGGCCAGGGGGCCGGCGGCGACAATGGCGATGCGCTGCCAGACATTCTTGCGATTGAAGGCGCGATCGAGCTCCTCGGGGGGCACCTCGCCCTCGCGCTCGTCGAGCATCTTGACGTAGCCGCCCAGCGGGATGGCGGCGATGGCGTACTCGGTGCCGTGGCGGTCACGCCGCGACCAGATCGGCGTGCCGAAGCCCACCGAGAAACGCAACACCTTCACCCCGCAGCGCCGTGCCACCCAGAAGTGGCCGAACTCGTGGAAGGTAATCAGCAGGCCCAATACCACGATCACGGCCAGGATATTCTGGATCACGCCCAAGTCACTCTCCTCCTGACAGCATGGCTATTCATGAACAAGCGGTCTGGCCTCACCGACGTGCCAGGTGGCACTCGGCGGCACGCCGCGCGCGGGTATCGGCCTCGAGGATCGCCTCGAGCTCATCGGCCGGCTGCACCGGCTCGGCATCGCGCACCCTCGCCACCAGCTCGGCGATACCGGTGAAGGGAAGCCTCCCGGCAAGGAAGGCCGCCACCGCCACCTCGTTGGCGGCATTGAGCACCGCCGGCGCCGTGCCGCCCGCCGCCATGGCGTCCCGAGCCAGGCGCAGGCAGGGGAAGGCGGCCTCATCGGGCGGTTCGAAGTCGAGGCGCGCGACCTGAAAGAGGTCCAGCGACTGGACGCCGGCGTCGATGCGTTCGGGCCACGCCAGACCATAGGCGATGGGCGTACGCATGTCGGGATTGCCGAGCTGGGCGATCACCGAACCGTCGCTGTAGGCGGCCATGGAGTGAATCACGCTCTGCGGATGCACCACCACCTGCACCTGATCGGGGCGAGCATCGAACAGCCAGCACGCCTCGATCAGCTCGAGCCCCTTGTTCATCAGGGTGGCGCTGTCCACCGAGATCTTCTGCCCCATGCTCCAGTTGGGGTGGGCGCAGGCCTGGGCCGGGGTGACCCCGGCCAGCGCCTCGGCCGACCAGCCCCGGAAGGGTCCGCCGGAGGCGGTCAGCAGCAGCTGGGTCACCCCGTGACGGGCCAGGCCGCCGCGATGCTCCACGGGTAGACACTGGTAGATGGCATTATGTTCGGAGTCGATGGGCAGCAGGGTGGCGCCATGGCGTGGCACCGCCTCCATGAACAGCGCCCCGGACATCACCAGGGCCTCCTTGTTGGCCAGCAGCACCCGCTTGCCGGCACGCACCGCGGCGAGCGTCGGCAGCAGCCCCGCGGCCCCCACGATGGCCGACATCACCACCCAGCTTCGGGGCCTCGGCCACTTCCACCAGCGCCTCGGCCCCGCTGCGCACCTCGGTGGCGACGCCGGCCTCGGCCAGGCGCTCGCGCAGCCAGCTGGCATCAGCCTCACGCTCGAGCACCGCCACGGCCGGGCGGTGACGCCGGCACAACGCCAGCAGCGGCTCCCGGGAGCGGTGGGCGGTCAGCGCATGGACCCGGTAGCGCTCGGGATGACGCGCGACGACATCCAGGGTGCTGGTGCCGATGGAGCCGGTGGCACCCAGCACGGTGACGCCCTGGCGGCGCAGGACAGTTTCGCTGGCCATGCTAGATCACCCCCGGTGCAAGCAGGGCGAACAGCGGCAGCGCCGCGGTCAGGCTGTCGATGCGGTCGAGCACGCCGCCGTGGCCAGGCAGCAGGTTGCTGGAATCCTTGATGCCACGGTGGCGCTTGAGCATGCTCTCGAGCAGGTCGCCGAGCACCGAGACCAGGGTCACCGCCAGGGTGGTCAGCACCAGCAGGACGGCGTCGATCGCCACCAGCCCCTGGCCGATGGCAAACACCAGGGCCAGCGCCAGGGTGGCCACCATGCCGCCGAGCACGCCCTCCCAGCTCTTGCCGGGGCTGACCCGCGGCGCCAGCTTCTGTCGCCCGAAGGCGCGGCCGGCGAAGTAGGCACCGATGTCGGCGCTCCACACCAGCAGGCAGCACGAAGAGCAGCCAGATGCCGCCGGTCTCGCGCAGCACATTGAGGCCCACCCAGGCGGGCAGCAGCACCCACAGGCCCATGGCCAGGCGCCTGGCGGAGGAGGACCACTGCCCGGTGCGCCCGGGATAGTGGGTGACCCAGGTGAGGTTGAGCGCCCAGCCGACCAGGCCCAGCCACAGCGGCCAGGCGGCCTGGATGCCTCCGCTGGCCCACAGCAGCGCCATGGCCACGGCCAGCGCGGCGACCAGCGCCAGGCGTCGGCCGCGCCCAGTGATGCCGGCCAGGTTGGTCCACTCCCAGCCGCCCAGCAACACGATGGCCGCGGTGAAGAGCGCGAAGGCGCCGCCCGTGAGGCCGAACAGGCCGGCCAGCATCAGCGGTGCCAGCCAGGCGGCGGTGATGATGCGCTGTCTAAGCACCTTGAGCCTCGTCGATCTGGTCATCGGTCATGCCGAAGCGCCGCTTGCGACGCCGGAAGTCCTCCAGCGCGGCATCGAAGGCGTCGGCGTCGAAATCGGGCCACAGGCGCTGCGTGAAGTGGAGCTCGGCGTAGGCCAGCTCCCAGAGCACGAAGTTGGAGATACGCTGCTCGCCGCTGGTACGGATACACAGATCCACCGGCGCCACGCCGGCCAGGCTCAGTTCGGTGGCGAAGGCGGCCTCGTCGATCGCCTCGGGGGCGAGCTCGCCGGCGGCGACCCGCTCGCCCAGGCGGCGTGCCGCCCGGGCCAGGTCCCAGTGGCCGCCGTAGTTGGCGGCGATCACCAGGTGCAGACGGGTGTTGTCGCGGGTCTTCGCCTCGGCGCGGGCGATATGCGCCTGGATCGCCTCGGAGAAGCCGCTGCGATCGCCGATCACCGTGAGGCGAATGCCGTTGGCGTGGAGCTTGTTGACCTCGCGCTTGAGCGCCAGCAGGAACAGCTCCATCAGCGCGCTCACCTCGGCCCTGGGCCGCTTCCAGTTCTCGCTGGAGAAGGCGAACAGGGTCAGGACCTCGACGCCGCGCTCGGCGGCACGGCGAATGGTGGCGCGCACCGCCTCGACGCCGGCGTGATGGCCGCGCACGCCGGAGAGGCCACGCGCCTTCGCCCAGCGGTTGTTGCCATCCATGATGATCGCCACGTGGCGCGGCAGGCCGGCCTCGCTGGCGGCAGAAGCGCCGGCATCGGAGCCGGCGTCGGGGGAGTGCGTTGACGTCATGGGGTCTCGCTTCGGGTGTGTCGCCGCCGCCCGGCCGCGAGCGGGCCGGGCGGATGTCCTCAGACCTGCATCAGGTCGTGTTCCTTGGACTCCAGGGTCTTGTCGATCTCGGCGATATACTTGTCGGTCAGCTTCTGGATCGCCTCCTCGGCCTGGCGCTGCTCGTCCTCGCTGATCTCCTTCTCCTTGAGCAGGGCCTTGATGTCACCGTTGGCGTCGCGGCGCACGTTGCGCACCGCCACCCGGGAGTTCTCGGCCTCATGACGCGCCTGCTTGATATAGCCCTTGCGGGTCTCCTCGGTGAGCATCGGCAGCGGCACGCGGATATTGTTGCCGGCGGTCGAGGGGTTCAGCCCGAGGTCGGAGGTCATGATCGCCTTCTCGACCTTGGGCACCATGCTCTGCTCCCAGGGCACCACCGAGAGGGTGCGGGCATCCTCGGTATTGATGTTGGCCACCTGGTTCAGCGGAACCTGGCTGCCGTAATAGTCGACCGTGACCGAGTCCAGGATGCTGGAGTGGGCCCGCCCGGTACGAATCTTGTTCAGGTTGCCGTGGAGCGCCTCGACGCTCTTCTTCATGCGGCTCTCTGCGTCTTTCTTGATGTCATTGATCACGATATCAGCCTCTGTCTATCAGCGTGCCTTCCTCGCCGCCCACCACCAGGTTGAGCAGGGCGCCGGGCTTGTTCATGTTGAAGACGCGTACCGGCATGTCATGGTCCCGCACCAGGCAGATGGCGGTCAAATCCATGACGCCGAGCTTCTGGGCCAGCGCATCGTCGTAGCTGAGCTGGTCATACTTGACCGCGTCCGGATACTTGACCGGATCCTTGTCGTAGACCCCGTCCACCTTGGTGGCCTTGACCACCACGTCGGCATCGATCTCGATGCCGCGCAGGCAGGCCGCGGAGTCGGTGGTGAAGAAGGGGTTGCCGGTGCCGGCGGAGAACAGCACCACGTCACCGGAGGTCAGGTAGCGGATGGCGGTCCGACGATCATAGTGCTCCACCACGCCGCTCATGGGAATCGCCGACATCACCCGCGAGCGGATGTTGGAACGCTCCAGGGCGTCACGCATGGCCAGGGCATTCATCACCGTGGCCAGCATGCCCATGTGATCGCCGGTAACCCGCTCCATGCCGGCCTCGTGCAGGGCGGCACCGCGGAACAGGTTGCCGCCACCGACCACGATGCCCACCTGGACGCCGATGCCGACCAGCTGTCCGATCTCCAGAGCCATGCGGTCGAGCACCTTGGGGTCGATGCCGAACTCGGCATCCCCGGTCAGCGCCTCGCCGGAGAGCTTGAGCAGGATACGCTTGTACTTCGACTTCTGGGTGCGTGGCTTGGCGGGCGCTTCGACGTGATCGGATGTGGACATGGCATCATCTCCTGGGCATCAGCGGTGGCATGACGGGGCGACCGGATCGACCGGCCGGATACGCGAAGGCGTGCGCTCGCGCGCACGCCATCATCTTAGCGGAACTTCCGACCTCAGCTGCGCTTGGCCTGTTCCATCACTTCCTTGGCGAAGTCGACCTCTTCCTTCTCGATGCCCTCGCCCACCTCGAAGCGGGTGAAGCCGACCACCTCGCCGCCGGCCGCCTTGACGAACTCGGCCACGGACTGGTCCGGGTTCTTGACGAAGGGCTGCTCGGTCAGACTGTTCTCGGCCAGGTACTTCTTGAGGCGGCCCTGGACCATCTTCTCGGCGATCTGCTCGGGCTTGCCGGCCATGTCGGGCTGGGCCAGGATGATCGCCTTCTCGGCGTCCAGCTGCTCCTGGGGCATGTCCTCGGGACGTGCCACGGCCGGATTGATGGCGGCAACGTGCATGGCGACATCCTTGGCCACCTCGGCGTTGCCACCCTTGAGCTCGGTCAGCACGCCGATGCGGCCGCCGTGGACGTAGGCACCCACCAGGTTGCCGGCGCCGGCCTCGACTACCACGCTGCGACGCACACCGATGTTCTCGCCGATCTTCTGCACCAGCTGCTCGCGTGCGGTTTCCAGATCGCCGGCCATGACGGC
This sequence comes from Halomonas sp., assembly GCA_018401555.1. Taxonomy (GTDB): domain Bacteria; phylum Pseudomonadota; class Gammaproteobacteria; order Pseudomonadales; family Halomonadaceae; genus Halomonas. The sequence goes on along the minus strand of JAGYKP010000084.1, from coordinate 131,021 downwards.
GGCCACGTCCTCGCTCTTGGCCGCGAAGAAGGCGTCGGCGATCTTCTCGGCGAAGGCCGTGAAGTTGTCGTCACGGGCAACGAAGTCGGTCTCGGAGTTGATCTCGACCATCACGCCGTAGCTGCCGTCATCGGCCACGCGGGTCACCACGACGCCTTCGGCGGCGGTACGACCGGCCTTCTTGGCGGCCTTGAGACCGGAGTTCTTGCGCAGGTTCTCGATGGCCTGCTCGATGTCACCGTCGGTCTCGGTGAGGGCCTTCTTGCACTCCATCATGCCGAGCCCGGTACGCTCGCGCAGTTCCTTGACCTGGGAGGCGCTGATAGCTGCCATGGGTGTCACCTCTGAATATCTCGGGAAGTGGGCCGGACCCTCCCGGGGGAGAATCCGGAAAATTCGGAGAAGAAAGGGGGCCGCGGCCCCCTTCTCGTCTAACCGGCATCGATGGCAGCGGCATGACAGGCCGCCCACAGCCGCCGATCAGACGGGCCGCGATCACTCGGCGGCGCTGTCGCTTTCCTGGGCGGCGGGCTCTTCGGTCACCTCGACGAACTCGTCGGGACGACCTTCCTTGGCACGCGCGCAGGCATCGGCGATGGACTTGACGTAGATCTGGATGGCGCGGATGGAGTCATCGTTGCCGGGGATCACGTAGTCGACGCCGTCCGGATCGGAGTTGGTATCCACCACGCCGATGACCGGGATGCCCAGCTTGTTCGCCTCGTTGATGGCGATGCGCTCATGGTCGACGTCGATCACGAACAGAGCATCGGGCAGGCCACCCATCTCCTTGATACCACCCACGGACCGCTCGAGCTTGTCCTGCTCGCGGGTCGCCATCAGCACTTCCTTCTTGGTCAGCTTCTCGAAGGTGCCGTCCTCGTGCATGGTCTCGAGGTCGCGCAGGCGCTTGATGGAAACGCGGATGGTCTTGTAGTTGGTCAGCATGCCGCCGAGCCAGCGGTGGTTGACGAACGGCTGGCCGACGCGGTTGGCCTCTTCCTTGATGATCTTGCTCGCGCTGCGCTTGGTGCCGACGAACAGGATCTTGTTGTTGGCCGCTGCCATCTTCTCGACCACGTCGATCGCCTCGTTGAGGGCCGGCAGGGTGTGCTCGAGGTTGATGATGTGGATCTTGTTGCGGGCGCCGAAGATGAACTTGCTCATCTTCGGGTTCCAGTACTTGGTCTGGTGACCGAAGTGGGCACCTGCCTTGAGCAGGTCACGCATGTTGACGTGTGCCATGGATGACTCCTGAAATATCGGGTTAGGCCTCCATGCACCCCATGGATCCGACCGCCGCGCTCGTGAGAGACGCGACAGCACCCGGGACCATGTGCCGGTGCATGTGTGTTTTCAAGGCGTTATGTTGATTGACGCCCTCGCTCTCGCGGGCTCCCGACACGAGTTCGCGACCGGGAGGTCGCAGCCACGCTGCCGACAGGCTCGGCGATTGCAGGAAGGCGCGCAGCTTTATACCATGGAATAACGCCGAGATGAAGCCGTCCGCGCGCGTGCCGTACCATTCCGCGGACGCCCCACCCCCGAATCCGAGACCTCATGAACGTACCCATCAAGACGCCCGACGAGATCGAGAAGATGCGCGAGGCGGGCCGTCAGGCCGCCCGCGTGATCGAGATGATCACCCCGCACGTCAAGGCCGGCATCTCCACCGGCGAGATCGACCGCCTGTGCCACGACTTCATCGTCGACGAGCTGGGCTCCACCCCCGCCCCGCTCAACTACCACGGCTTCCCCAAGTCGGTGTGCACCTCGATCAACCACGTGGTGTGCCACGGCATCCCCGATGACGCCAAGAAGCTCAAGAACGGCGACATCATGAACCTGGACATCACCGTGAAGACCGCCGACGGCTACCACGGCGACTCCAGCGTGATGTTCGTGATCGGCGAGACCATCCAGGGCGAGCGCCTGTGCCGCGTCACCCAGGAGTGCCTGTACAAGAGCATGGCGCTGATGCGCCCGGGTGTGCGCCTCTCCGCGCTGGCCCAGGCCATCCAGAAGCACGCCGAGGCCAACGGCTACTCGGTGGTACGCGACTTCTGCGGCCACGGCATCGGTGCCAGCTTCCACGAGGAGCCGCAGGTGCTGCACTACGACGGCTATGCCCCGGAGGCCGATATCGAACTCGCCGCCGGCATGTGCCTGACCGTCGAGCCGATGATCAACGTGGGCGGCTACCGCACCAAGGTGCTGCGCGACGGCTGGACCGCCGTGACCCGCGACCGCAGCCTCTCCGCCCAGTGGGAGCACACCCTGCTGGTCACCGAGTCCGGCGTCGAGGTGCTGACCGCACGCAGCGACGAAGACCTCTCCTTCCTCGAGCCCTGAGCCGATGCTGCTCCACCACTACCGCTTCACGCCAGACGAGACGCTGTTCGACGTCGACGGCTTCCGTGCGGAGCTCTCCGGCAGCCGCTCGCCGATCGCCCCCTTCAAGGCGGCCCTGCGCGAGATCCAGGCACGCCTCGACGAGCGCTTCCGCGCCGGCGCCGATATCCGCGACCTGGTCCACGGTCGCGCCTGGTGCCTGGATCGGCTGCTAGCGGTGGCCTGGGAGCAGCATACCTGGCCCGACGAGGGCGTCGCCCTGCTCGCCGTGGGGGGCTACGGCCGCGGCGAGCTGCACCCGCACTCCGACGTCGACCTGCTGCTCCTGCTGGAGAAGGACGACGACGCCCCCTACCGGGAGGCGCTGACCGCCTTCATCACCTTCCTGTGGGACATCGGCCTGGAGATCGGCCACAGCGTGCGCTCGCTTGCCGACTGCGAGCGCGAGGCCGGGGCCGACGTCACGGTGATCACCAACCTGCTGGAGAGCCGCACCATCGCCGGCCCCGAGCGGTTGCGCGAGGCAATGAAGGCACGCCTGGCCCCCGAGCGAGTGTGGCCGGCGGACCGCTTCTTCGAGGCCAAGTGGCAGGAGCAGATCAATCGCCACTACCGCCACAACAACTCCGAGTACCACCTGGAGCCCAACATCAAGAGCGCCCCCGGCGGGCTGCGTGACATCCAGATGATCGGCTGGGTGGCCAAGCGCCACTTCGGCAGCGAGCGCTACGAGGACCTGGTCGCCACGGGCTTCATGAACGACCCGGAGCTGCGCATCCTCAGCCAGGGCCAGGCCTTCCTGTGGCAGGTCCGCTACGCCCTGCACATGCTCACCGGCCGCGCCGAGGACCGCCTGCTGTTCGACCACCAGCGCACCATCGCCGCGCTGTTCGGCTTCCGCGACACCCCGGAGCACCTGGCCGTCGAGCAGTTCATGAAGCGCTACTATCGCCACGTGACGGCGCTGGCCGGCCTCAACGACATGCTGCTGCAGCACTTCGACGAGGCGATCCTGCACGCCGGCGAGGCCCTGCCGGTGGAGCCGCTCAACGAGCGCTTCGAGATCAAGGATGGCTATATCCAGGCGCGCTCGCGCACCGTCTTCCGCGACCGTCCCTCGGCGCTGCTCGAGCTGTTCCTGCTGATGGCCGAGCACCCCAGGATCGAGGGGGTGCGGGCCGACACCATCCGCCAGATCCGCGACCATCGCCACCTGATCGACGACCTCTACCGCGATGACGTACGCCACCAGAGCCTGTTCATGGAGCTGCTGCGCTCCGGCGGCAACGTGGCGCGCCAGCTGCGGCGCATGAATCGCTACGGGGTACTGGGCAAGTACCTGCCGGAGTTCGGCCGCGCCGTGGGGCTGATGCAGCATGACCTCTTCCATATCTACACCGTGGACGCCCACACCCTGCACCTGCTGAAGTTCATCCATGGCTTCCGCAAGCCCGAGGCCCGTGAGACCTTCCCGGTGGCCGCCAACGTCATCCACCAGCTGCCCAAGCTGGAGCTGCTGTGGATCGCCGGGCTCTACCACGACATCGGCAAGGGCCGCGGCGGCGACCACTCGATCCTCGGCGCCCGCGACGTGGAGGCCTTCGCCGAGCGCCACGGCCTCTCGCCCCGCGACACCCGCCTGGTGAGCTGGCTGGTCGAGCACCATCTGACCATGTCGATGGTGGCCCAGAAGCGCGACATCACCGACCCCGACGTGATCGCCGACTTCGCCCGCCTGGTGGGCGACGAGACCCGCCTCGACTACCTCTACGTGCTGACCGTGGCCGACATCAACGCCACCAACCCCACGCTGTGGAACGGCTGGCGCGCCTCGCTGCTGCGCCAGCTGCATGCCGAGACCAAACGCGCCCTGCGCCGCGGCCTGGAGAACCCGCTGGAGCGCAACGACTGGGTCAACGAGACCCGCGACGAGGCGCTCTCGCTGCTCGCCGCGGTGGGCGCCGACATGGACCAGGTACAGCGGCTGTGGGAGTCGCTGGGCGAGGACTACTTCCTGCAGTACGCCCCCAGCGAGATTGCCTGGCAGACCCAGGGCATCCTCGGCCATGGCAACAGCCAGCTGCCACTGATCCTACTCAGCGCCCCGGCCGAGGGCATGGCCGAAGGCGGCACCAAGGTGTTCATCCACACCCGCTCGGTAGACGACCTGTTCGCCGCTACCGCCGCGGCCCTGGACCAGCTCGGCCTCTCCATCCACGATGCGCGCATCGCCACCTCCAGCAACGACTGGACGCTGAACACCTTCATCGTGCTCGACGACCATGGCGACCCCATCCGCGAGCCCGAGCGGCTGGAGGAGATCCGCGCCCACCTGGTGGAGGAGCTCGACGATCCCGACGACTATCCACAGATCGTCACCCGTCACACCCCGCGCCAGCTGCGGCACTTCAAGGTGCCCACCGAGGTGATCATCGAGCAGGACCCGGCCAACGAGCGTACCCTGCTGGAGCTGATCGCCCCCGACAGGCCCGGCCTGCTGGCCCGGGTGGGTCGCATCTTCATGGAGCAGGACATCGCCCTCTCCGCGGCCAAGATCGCCACCCTCGGGGAGAAGGTGGAGGACGTCTTCTTCATTACCGACAAGGCCGGGGCGCCCCTCACCGACCCCGAACGCCAGGCGCGCCTGCGCGAGCGGCTGCGTGGAGGTGCTGGATGTCTCAGGGTAGGGGGCGTTTGAGGCCTACTGCGGGCTTCCCTATAATCAAGCCCCTTCTCCGACAACGACTCACATAACGACGCCCGAGGCCACGGCCCAGAGGCGCGCCTGGACCCCCATGAACCCCGATCTCGACGCCCTCAAGCCCTACCCCTTCGAGCGGCTGGCCGCCCTCAGGGCCGGCGTGACGCCCCCCGAGGGGCTCACGCACATCCCGCTGACCATCGGCGAGCCCCAGCACGCCCCCTTCGCCGCGGCGCTCGAGGCGCTGCACGCCCACCAGGACGAGTTCGCCCGCTACCCGGCCACCGGCGGCCTTGCCGCACTGCGTGAGGCGATCGGTGGCTGGGCCACGCGCCGCTTCGGTCTCGCCGGGCTCGACGCCGAGACCCAGGTGCTCCCGGTCAACGGCACCCGCGAGGCGATCTTCGCCTTCGTCCAGGCAGCACTCGACCGCACCCGTCCGGCGAAGGTGGCGATGCCCAACCCCTTCTACCAGATCTACGAGGGCGCCACCCTGCTCGCCGGCGGCGAGCCCTACTACCTCGACTGCAGCGCCGACAACGGCTTCAGGCCCGACCTCGACGCCGTGCCCGCCGACACCTGGCGCCAGGTGCAGGTCGTCTTCCTCTGCTCGCCGGGCAACCCCACCGGTGCGGTGACCCCGCTGGCCGAGTTCCAGCGGCTGATCGAACTGGCCGACGAACACGACTTCCTGATCGCCTCGGACGAGTGCTACTCGGAGCTCTACCTGGACGAGGCCGCCCCGCCGTCAGGGCTGCTCGAGGCCTGTGCCGCGCTGGGCCGCCACGACTACCGGCGCTGCCTGGTGTTCCATTCGCTCTCCAAGCGCTCCAACCTGCCGGGGCTGCGCTCGGGCTTCGTGGCCGGCGACGCCGCGCTGATCGCTCCCTTCCGGCGCTACCGTACCTATCACGGCTGCGCCATGGCCCTGCCGGTGCAGCACGCCTCCATCGCCGCCTGGAACGACGAGGCCCACGTGCGTGCCAACCGCGATGCCTATCGCGAGAAGTTCGCCACGGTCACCGAGATACTCGCCCCGGTGCTGGAGTTTCCTGCCCCCGAGGCGAGCTTCTACCTGTGGCCGGCGGTGCCCGGCGGCGACGATGAGGCCTTCACCCGGGAGCTGCTGCGCCATGCCAACGTCAGCGTGCTGCCCGGCAGCTATATGGGCCGGGTCGGCAGCAGCGGCACCAACCCCGGCAGCGGTCGACTGCGCCTGGCGCTGGTCGCCGAGCCCCGGGCCACCGCCGAGGCGGCCCGACGCATCCGCGACTTCATCGAGAGGAGGCTGTGATGTTCACCCTGTACGGCATCAAGAACTGCGACACCTGTCGCCGTGCGCGCAAGGCGATGGATAACTCCGGCATTCCCTACCAGTTCCATGACCTGCGCGAGGATGGCCTATCGGCGCCACTGCTCGAGCATATCCTCGACAAGGTGCCGGTGCTGGAAGCGCTCAACAAGCGCAGCACCACCTGGCGCAACCTGCCCGACGAGGACAAGCGGGAGGTGGATGCCAACAGCGCCCGCGAGCTGCTGCTCGCCCACCCCACCCTGCTCAAGCGCCCGCTGCTGGATACCGGCGAGGAGATCCGCGTGGGCTTCCGCGACGGCGACTACGACGATCTTCAGGGCTGACCCCCGGCGCCACGACTCACCTACTCACACTCGACTCACGAGGACCCTCGACATGCTGAGCTTTGCACTCGGAACCGGCACCCAGAACACCCAGGGCGACTGGCTGGAAATCTACTACCCCGCCCCCCTGCTCGACCCCGACGACGGCCTGATCGAGGCGGTCAAGCGGGTACTGGACGTGCCGGAGGGCAACGCCGTGGTGAGCTTCCTGCCCGAGCAGTGCGCCGAGCTGGCCGGCGCCCTCAAGGCTGCCGGCCACGCCGAGCAGGCGGAGCTGGCCGAGGCCTTCGCCGCTGCGACGCGCCCGCTGGTGGCGATGTTCATCGCCGAGGACCTGCCCCCGCAGAGCGCCCCGGAGGTCTACCTCAAGCTGCACCTGCTCTCCCATCGCCTGGTCAAGCCCCACGGCCTCGACCTCACCGGCATGTTCGGCCTGCTGCGCAACATCGCCTGGACCAGCGAGGGCGCCATCGACGTCCAGGAACTGCCCGCACGCCGCCTCAAGGCACGCCTGGAGGGCCGCCCCCTGTCCGTGGACTGCGTCGACAAGTTCCCCAAGATGACCGACTACGTGGTGCCCGGCGGCGTGCGCATCGGCGACACCGCCCGGGTGCGCCTGGGCGCCTACCTGGGCGAGGGCACCACCGTGATGCACGAGGGCTTCGTCAACTTCAACGCCGGCACCGAAGGCCCCGGCATGATCGAGGGCCGCATCTCCGCCGGCGTGATGGTGGGCAAGGGCTCCGACCTGGGCGGTGGCTGCTCCACCATGGGCACCCTCTCCGGTGGCGGCAACATCGTGATCAAGGTCGGTGAAGGCTGCCTGATCGGTGCCAACGCCGGCATCGGTATCCCGCTGGGCGACCGCTGCACCGTGGAGGCGGGTCTCTACCTCACCGCCGGCGCCAAGGTCACCCTGCTCGACGACCAGGGCGAGGAGGTCCGCACCGTGGCCGCCCGCGAGCTGGCCAACCAGGACGACCTGCTGCTGCGCCGCAACTCCCAGAACGGCCGCATCGAGTGCCTGACCAACAAGAGCGCCATCGCGCTCAACGAGGCGCTGCATGCCCATAACTGATCCTGACGGCCTCTCGCCCACCCTGCGGCTCGCCTTCGAGCTGCTGGCGCGCCCCTCGGTGACGCCGGATGACCTGGACGTGTCAGGGATCTGATGATCGAGCGCCTCGCGGCGCTCGGTTTCCATATCGAACGCCTGCCCTTCGGCGACGTCGAGAACTTCTGGGCCACCCGCGGCCACCACGGTCCGCTGCTGGCCTTCGCCGGCCACACCGACGTGGTCCCCAGCGGCCCCCATACCCGCTGGGACTTCCCGCCCTTCGAACCGTGCATCGACGATGACGGCATGCTCCGGGGCCGCGGCGCCGCCGACATGAAGGGCAGCCTGGCGGCCATGATCACCGCGGTGGAGCGCTTCGTGGCCGACCACCCCGATCACCACGGCCGCCTGGGGTTCCTGATCACCTCCGACGAGGAGGGCCCCGCGAAGGACGGCACCCGCGCCGTGGTGGAGCACCTGCGCGAGCGCCACGAACGACTCGACTACTGTATCGTCGGCGAGCCCTCCTCCACCGCCCGGCTGGGGGACGTGATCAAGAACGGCCGGCGCGGTTCGCTGGGCGGCGTGCTGCATATCCGCGGCGTGCAGGGCCACGTGGCCTACCCCCACCTGGCGCGCAATCCGATCCACCAGGCGCTGCCCGCGCTGGATGCGCTGACCCGGGAGCACTGGGACGCCGGCAACGCCTTCTTCCCGGCCACCAGCTTCCAGGTCTCCAACTTCCGCTCGGGTACCGGTGCCACCAACGTCATCCCCGGCGAGGTGGAGGTGGTGTTCAACTTCCGCTTCTCCACCGAGGTGACCCACGACGAGCTCCGCTCACGCACCGAGGCGATCCTCGATGCCCATGGCCTGGACTACGAGCTGGACTGGACCCTCAACGGCGAGCCCTTCCTCACCGCCGAGGGCGAGCTAGTGGAGGCGGCGGTGCGGGGCGTCGAGGAGGTCACCGGCCACACGCCTGAGCTCTCCACCAGCGGCGGCACCTCGGACGGCCGCTTCATCGCCACCCTGGGCAGCCAGGTGGTGGAACTAGGCCCCCTCAATGCGACCATCCACCAGGTCAACGAGCGGGTGCGTGCCGCCGACCTGGACGAGCTGAGCCGCATCTACGAGGCGGTCATGAAGCACCTGTTCATCAACGGCAGTGCCCGACCCTGAGGCTTGCATGACAGCTGACAGCGAAACCCGTTACCCCGATATCGAGATCTACCTGGCCAAGGCGCCCGTGGCGTCGCTCGACGAGTGGCTGGGTACGGCCATCGGCGCCGAGCCCCTGGCCCCCGCCGGCAAGGGCAAGTGGCGCACCCGCGGCCGGCTTGCCGGCGGTGATATCCCGGTGCTGCTGGTGGAGCGTGCCGCCGATGGCTTCGCCAGCCTGTGGTTCGACAGCGCGGAGACTCCCTGGCCGGACGACGCGGCCTGCGCCCGCGCCGCCGCCATGCAGCTGGGTGCCGAGGTACGCTGCTCGCTGGGCGGCTGGCAGCCCGGCGACGAGCCCGACCGCTTCCTGCGGGTGCTCCCCGACGGCCGCGAGGAGGAGATCCACTGGCCCGACTCCGGCCAGTAGCGCAATGATACCGCCCCGCGTATGCGGGGCGATGTCGTGTCGAGCGAAAGAGCAGGCGTGACGCCGGCCGCGCCGACGGGCACAGCCGCACTGCTAGGTAATCACGGTAACGTCGTCGGCCTGCAGGCCCTTCTCGTTCTCCACCACGTGATAGCGCACCTTCTGGCCCTCGGCCAGGGTGCGATGGCCGCGACCGCGAATGGCGCGGAAGTGGACGAACACATCCTCGCCGCTGTCACGGGTGATGAAACCGTACCCCTTGTTGACGTTGAACCACTTCACCTCGCCGAGCTCGCGATCGTCGTTCTCGACCTCGGCCAGGTTGACCAGCTGGGGAGTAAGGACATTGACCGCCAGGGTGCCGATAAGCAGCACCAGGAAGACCGCCAGCGCGGCGGCGGCATAGACCACTGCCACGCCACCGATGCGCAGGCTATCGAACAGCGCCTCCGAGAGGGCGCCGCCGGCCAGGTGAATGAACAGGGCGATCAGCAGCGGCGCCGGGGCGGCGAGTAGCAGGCTGACGAGACTACAGCGAAACATGACCTTGCGATTCATGGACTCGAATGACTCTCTTGTTGGTAATGAACGATATTGACAACCACGGGAAGGTGCCACGGTGAACGGTGACACACAGCGACAGGATTCTAGCATGAGCACAACACGGGCGTCCGATGCCCTGAACGAGCGCCTGGAGGCGCTGGAGAGCCGTATCGCCTACCAGGAGCACTGGCTGGATACCCTCGATCAGGCGGTAGCCGCCCAGGAGACGCGCCTGGCCAAGCTGGAGCGCATCAATGCATTGATGCAGCAGAAGATCCGCGAGCAGCAGCGGGCACTGCAGGAGGGTGACGCGGCGCAACCTCGCCCCGAGGACGAGCTGCCGCCGCACTACTAGCACTCTGGGGAGTTGGCATGATCATCACCCAGGCCCAGCTGTCCGCCTGGCCTACGCGGCACTGAACCGCGGCTTGCCCGGCGACAATCCCCGGAGCGCCGGACCGCCGAGGAGGCGCTGTGAACCCATCCCTGGGCGCTACCGACGCCATCCCTGACGTAGGACCTCCTCTACGGACTGTCCCCGGCGCCGCTCACCTCAGTGGCTTTGACACTCGGCGTTTTTTGCCGGATGAGATGGGTTACACCTCGTCCAGATAGCGCTCGGCATCCAGCGCGGCCATGCAGCCGCTGCCTGCTGAGGTAATCGCCTGGCGATAGATATGATCCATCACGTCGCCACAGGCAAATACACCCGGCACGCTGGTAGCGGTGGCGTTGCCGTCGAGGCCCGACTTGACCCGGATGTAGCCGCCGTTCATTTCCAGCTGGCCTTCAAAGATGCCGGTGTTGGGGCTATGGCCGATGGCGATGAACACGCCCGGCGCGGCAATCTCCTTCGTCTCGCCGCTCTCGGTGGACTTGAGGCGCACGCCGGTCACGCCGGTGTTGTCGCCCAGCACCTCATCCAGGGTGTGGTTCCACTCCAGCACCACCTTGCCCTCTTCAGCCTTCTGGAACAGCTTGTCCTGGAGGATCTTCTCGGAGCGCAGGCTGTCGCGACGGTGCACCAGGGTCACCTTCGAGGCGATGTTGGCCAGATAGAGCGCCTCCTCCACGGCGGTGTTGCCGCCGCCCACCACGACCACCTCCTGGTTGCGGTAGAAGAAGCCATCGCAGGTGGCGCAGGCCGACACGCCCTGCCCCATGAACTGCTGCTCGGACTCGAGTCCCAGGTAGCGGGCGCTGGCCCCGGTGGCGATGATCAGCGCATCGCAGGTGTAGGTGCCGTTGTCGCCCTTCAGGGTGAAGGGCCGCTCCCTCAGCTCCACCTCGTGGATATGGTCGAACAGCACCTCGGTGTCGAAGCGCTCGGCGTGGCGCTGCATGCGCTCCATCAGCTCGGGGCCTTGGACGCCTTCGGCATCGCCGGGCCAGTTATCTACATCGGTTGTAGTGGTCAATTGGCCACCTGCCTGCATACCGGTAATCAGCAGCGGCTTGAGGTTGGCGCGGGCCGCATAGACCGCGGCGGTGTAGCCCGCCGGGCCGGAACCGAGAATGATCAGGCGTTCGTGACGCGCATCGCTCATGGGGAAACCTCGTGGCAGTAACGTTCGAGAAAGTGGCGCCATTGTAGCAGCCACCGGCGCCCATCGCGGCCCGTCCGACGCGTCGCGTCGTCGCGTGCCCGACACGGGTGGTTACAGCACCTCGTCGTCGCGCCCCAGCGACACCGTCAGTACCTCGGGGTCGCCGGGGTCGGCCTTCGATGCGCACCTGGATCGGCGCGCAGCAGACGTGACAATCCTCCCAGGTGAGCTGGCTGCCCTGGGAGACATCCAGCAGCAGATCGAAGGGCGCATCGCAGTAGGGGCAGCGCACGCGCCGCGGGATCAACGCCTCTTCATGCATGGGAACTCCCGGCCGTTGTCGGCCTGTCATGGACGAGTGCCATCCTGCCGGCTGGGCAGCAGTGGTGGCTCGGTATCGAGATGGCGACCGCCCGGGGGCATTTCAAGTGGCCCCCGGGCAACGCTTGAAAAGCCTGCCTATCATGACCATGTACACTCAGACGACCAGGAAGGTTCGTTCACTCTCCGCGACGAGGAGGACTTCGATGAGCACCGATTCCATTCCCGATACCCTGCAGACCCTCGAGGCCGCGGGCAATACCTACCACTACCACAGCCTGCCGAAGGCCGCCGAGGCGCTGGGGAGCATCGACCGCCTGCCCAAGACCCTCAAGATCCTGCTCGAGAACCAGCTGCGCTTCGCCGACGACGAGAGCGTCTCCCGCGAGGACATGCAGGCGCTGGTCGACTGGCAGCGGGAGGGGCGCTCGGATCGCGAGATCGGCTACCGCCCGGCGCGGGTGCTGATGCAGGACTTCACCGGTGTGCCCGGGGTGGTCGACCTCGCCTCCATGCGCGCGGCGGTGGAAAAACTGGGCGAGGACCCCGCCCGTATCAATCCGCTCTCCCCGGTGGACTTGGTGATCGACCACTCGGTGATGGTCGATAAGTTCGGCAACCCCACGGCGTTCAAGGACAACGTGGCCATCGAGATGGAGCGCAACCACGAGCGCTACGAGTTCCTGCGCTGGGGCCAGCAGGCCTTCGACAACTTCCGCGTGGTGCCGCCCGGCACCGGCATCTGCCACCAGGTCAACCTCGAGTACCTTGGCAAGACCGTCTGGACCAAGGAGCAGGACGGCCGGACCCTGGCCTACCCGGACACGCTGGTAGGCACCGACTCCCACACCACCATGATCAACGGCCTGGGCGTGCTCGGCTGGGGCGTGGGCGGCATCGAGGCCGAGGCCGCCATGCTGGGCCAGCCGGTTTCCATGCTGATTCCCGAGGTGGTGGGCTTCAAGCTGACCGGCAAGCTGCGCGAGGGCATCACCGCCACCGACCTGGTGCTGACCGTCACCCAGATGCTGCGCAACCACGGTGTGGTGGGCAAGTTCGTGGAGTTCTACGGTGACGGCCTCAAGGACCTGCCGCTGGCCGACCGCGCCACCATCGCCAACATGGCCCCGGAATACGGCGCCACCTGCGGCTTCTTCCCGGTGGACGACGAGACCCTGACCTACATGCGTCTCACCGGCCGCGACGACGCCCAGCTGGCGCTGGTGGAGGCCTACAGCAAGGCCCAGGGACTGTGGCGCGAGCCCGGCGACGAGCCGGTGTTCAGCGACACCCTGGCGCTGGACATGACCGAGGTCGAGGCCAGCCTGGCCGGGCCCAAGCGGCCCCAGGACCGGGTCGCGCTCAAGGACATGAAGTCGGCCTTCGCCAAGGTGATGGAGGACGATGGCAAGCCGCTCTCCACCACCGAGAAGGGCAAGCTGATGTCCGAGGGTGGCCAGACCGCCGTGGGCGTCGAGGAGAGCTACGAGCACCACGACAGCCAGGACGTGGACCTCGACGGCGACGCCTTCAAGCTCAACCCCGGTGCCGTGGTGATCGCCGCCATCACCTCCTGTACCAACACCTCCAACCCCAGCGTGATGATGGCCGCCGGCCTGCTGGCGAGGAAGGCCCGCGAGAAGGGCCTCTCCACCAAGCCATGGGTAAAGACCTCGCTGGCGCCGGGCTCCAAGGTGGTCACCGACTACCTGGCCGCCGGCGGCGTGCAGGATGACCTCAACGCCCTGGGCTTCAACCTGGTGGGCTACGGCTGCACCACCTGCATCGGCAACTCGGGTCCGCTGGCCGAGCCCATCGAGAAGGCCATCGAGACGTCCGACCTCACCGTGGCCTCGGTGCTGTCGGGCAACCGCAACTTCGAAGGCCGCGTTCACCCACTGGTCAAAACCAACTGGCTGGCATCGCCGCCCCTGGTCGTTGCCTATGCACTGGCGGGCAACGTCCAGCTCGACCTGACCCGCGAGCCCATCGGCACCGGCAAGGACGGCGAGCCGGTCTACCTCAAGGACATCTGGCCCAGCCAGGCGGAGATCGCCGAGGCCGTCGAACAGGTCAACACCGAGATGTTCCGCAAGGAGTACGCCGAGGTGTTCGACGGCGACGAGGTCTGGAAGGCCATCGAGGTCCCCCAGAGCAAGGTCTACCAGTGGTCCGACGACTCGACCTACATCCAGCATCCGCCCTTCTTCGAGGGCATGGGGCGCGAGCCCGACGCCATCGAGGACGTCAAGGAGGCGCGAATCCTGGCCATGCTGGGTGACTCCGTCACTACCGACCATATCTCGCCTGCTGGCTCTATCAAGCCGGATAGCCCCGCCGGGCGCTACCTGCAAGAGCACGGCGTGAAGCCGATCGACTTCAACTCCTACGGCTCACGCCGGGGTAACCATGAAGTGATGATGCGCGGCACCTTCGCCAACGTGCGCATCAAAAACGAGATGCTCGACGGCGTGGTAGGCGGCGAAACCCGCCATGTTCCCTCAGGCGAACAGATGGCGATCTATGACGCCGCCATGCGCTACCAGCAGGAGGGCACGCCGCTGGTGGTGATTGCTGGTAAGGAGTACGGCACCGGCTCCAGCCGCGACTGGGCCGCCAAGGGCACCCGCCTGCTCGGCGTACGGGCGGTGCTGGCCGAATCCTTCGAGCGTATCCACCGCTCTAACCTGATCGGTATGGGCGTGGTGCCGCTACAGTTCCCGGAAGGCGAAAGCCGCCAGTCACTGGGCCTGACCGGTGACGAGCGGATCTCCATCGCGGGGCTCTGGTGAGCTCACCCCGGGCGGCAAGGTCAAGGTGACCATCGCCTCCGACAAGGGCGAGAAGACGCTCGAGGCGCTGTGCCGCATCGATACCGCCAATGAGCTGGCGTACTACCGCCACGGTGGTATCCTTCACTACGTGCTGCGCAAGATGATCGGAGCGGCCTGACCGGAGCTGGCCTGACGGCGTATAGCCTTGAGCCGCTGCTAGGTAAACCAGAAAGGCCCTGCCGGGTTATCCGGCAGGGCCTTCTTGTAGGCGATCGTCGCGGGTCAGAACGACCGTCGACGATAACGCCTGTACTCCGGCGTCCAGGAGTTGCGCTCGATGGCCTCGCGCAGCTTGATGCCATCGGTCTTCAGCGCCACGCCCTCGCCCTGGGCCTGGCCAGCCACATCGAAGGCGATCGCCTTGGAGAGCTCGCGGATCTTGGAGAGCGGCGGCAGCAGCGCCCCCTCGCCCTGCTTGACGATGGGTGCCTCGCGGGCCAGCGCCCGGGAGGCCGCCATCAGCATGTCGTCGGTCACCCGCCTCGCGCCCGAGGCCACCACTCCCAGGCCGATGCCGGGGAAGATATAGGCGTTGTTGCACTGGGCGATGGGGATCGAGCGCCCCGCATGCTCCACCCGGAGCAAAGGGGCTGCCGGTGGCGACCAGCGCCGCACCGTCGGTCCAGCGGATCACATCCTCGGGCAGCGCCTCGGCCTGGGAAGTGGGGTTGGAGAGCGGCATGATCACCGGCGTCTCGCAGCCGGCGTGCATGGTGCGCACCACCTCCTCGGTGAAGATGCCCGGTCGCCCGCACACGCCGATCATCACGCTGGGCTTGACCTGGCGGATCGTCTCCACCAGTTCCTGGCCGTTCCAGCCCTGGGTGAGCGTTGCCGCGTGAGCCAGGCGGCTCTGGAAGTCGCGCAGCCAGCTCTGGTCGTCGGTGACCAGCCCCTCGCGGTCGACCATGTAGATGCGCGCCCGCGCCTCCCGCTCGGAGAGGCCCTCGGCCTGCATCGCCACCACCACCTGCTCGGCGATACCGCAACCGGCAGAGCCACCGCCAACAAACACCACGCGCTGCTGGGCGATGGTCTCGCCGCGGGCCTGGCAGGCCGCCATCAGCGTACCTACCACCACAGAGGCCGTGCCCTGCACGTCATCGTTGAAGCAGCACAGTTCGTTACGGTAGCGCTCCAACAGCGGCACGGCGTTGGCCTGGGCAAAATCTTCAAACTGCAGCAGCACGTTCGGCCAGCGGCGCTTCACGGCAGCGATGAACTGGGCGATGAAGGCGTCATACTCCTCCTGGGAGATGCGCGGATGGCGCCACCCCATGTACATGGGGTCGTCGAGCAGCACCTGGTTGTTGGTGCCCACGTCGAGCATGATCGGCTGGGTGTAGGCCGGGCTAATGCCGCCGCAGGCGGTATAGAGCGCCAGCTTACCGATAGGAATGCCCATGCCGCCGATACCCTGGTCCCCCAGGCCGAGGATGCGCTCGCCGTCGGTGACCACGATCACCTTGACCTTGTCCTTGGTGGAGGAGCGCAGGATGTCATCCATGCGGTCGCGGTCGCCGTAGTTGATGAACAGGCCGCGGTGATTGCGGTAGATATTGGAGAACTCCTGGCACGCCTGGCCAACCGTTGGCGTGTAGATAATCGGCAGCATCTCTTCCAGATGCTCAGAGACGAGACGGAAATAGAGCGTTTCGTTGTCGTCCTGGATGGCGCGCAGGTAGATATGCTTGTCGAGGTCGGTCTGACACTGACGGTACTGGCGGTAGGCCCGCTCCACCTGCTCCTCGATGCTCTCGACGCACTGCGGCAGCAGGCCGATCAGGTTGAACTCGATGCGCTCCTCCTGACTGAAGGCACTGCCCTTGTTGAGCAGCGGCATCTCCAGCAGCGGCGGGCCGGCATAGGGAATATACAGGGGGCGCTTGGCTTCGGTGGTCATCTCAGCTCTCGATCGGTTGACGGGAACGGGCCGTTGGCGCTCTGCCGGCGCCTTGTAGCGATACTCTACCACGCACGAAAAAGCCGCGCCCCGGCCTGGGCCGGGGCGCGGATCACGCGGCAATCACGGGACAGTCTCGGAGCACCGACCGGGCTCAGCAGCCCTTGGCAGCAGGCTTGAGCGCCGCTTCGCCGGTGAAGAAGAAGGGCCGCAGCTTCACCCCGAGCATGTTGCCGGCGAAGGCCGCCACCAGCCATACCCAGCCGTGCAGGCTGCCCGAGGCGATACCGCTGAAGTAGGCGCCGATGTTGCAGCCGAAGGCCAGGCGGGCGCCGTAGCCGAGCATGATCCCGCCGATCACCGCCGCCAGTACCGAGCGCGCCGGGATGCGGAAGTTGGGGGCGAACCTGCCGGCCAGGGACGCCGCCACCAGGGCGCCGACCATGATGCCGACATTCATCAGCGTGGTGATGTCGCCCCAGACGCTGGCCTCGAGGGCCGCGGCGTTGCCGTGGCGCCTGCCAGTAGCCCCACTGGCTGACGTCTCCTCCCAGCAGCTCGAAGCCCTTGGCGCCCCACAGGGCGAAGGCCGAGGTGACTCCCCAGGGGCGCCCGGCCAGGGCCAGGGTGGTGAAGTTGAGCAGCGCCAGGGCTACGGCACCGAAGAGCAGCGGCCAGGGTCCGGTGAGCCAGCGCCGGTTGCCGGCATCGATCGTCGGCGCCTGCTCCAGTTGGCCATGGCGGCGCTTCTCCATGAACACGGTGAAGGCAGCGATGAGGGCAAACAGCACCAGGCTCACCACGATGCCACCACCGGTACCGAACTCGTTGGCCAGCGACACCGGCCGGAAGGCCGGCAGGCTCTGCCACCAGTTGAAGTGGGCGGTACCGATCAGCGAGCCGACGATGAAGAACGCCAGGGTGATCAGCATGCGCGCATTGCCGCCGCCGGCGGTGAACAGGGTGCCGGAGGCACAGCCGCCGCCCAGCTGCATGCCGACCCCGAACAGGAAGGCACCGAACACCACCGACACGCCGATGGGCGCCACGAAGCCGGACACCGGCTGGCCGAACAGGCTGCCGGCGCCCAGTGCCGGGAAGAACAGCAGCACGGCGATGGCCAGCATCACCATCTGCGCGCGCAGGCCGCGCCCGCGCCGTTCGCTGATGAATACCCGCCAGGCGGCGGTGAAGCCGAAGGCGGCATGGTAGAGCACCATGCCGAGCAGGCCGCCGACCACCATCAGGGCGCCCAGGCGCGCGCCGAAGGCGCTGCCCACGGCCAGGGCCGCGAGCAGCAGGCGCCGGCGGCCACGGCGGGAAGGGAGAGTCGGGTGCGCTGGGTCAGGGCAAGTTCACTCATGGCAGGCTCTCTCGAAGTCGTCTGGGGCAGGAGGCCCCGGGGGACAGAGCAGGCTAACGAACTTGGCAAAGCACGTAAAAGTATTTAAAAGAAAGTTATAATTCCAAAAAAGAATATACCGCCATGCAAGACGACGGGCGCCCGCGGGCGCCCGTCGCATGGCCGCGAGGTCGCGTCGATCAGACGAAGCGCCCCAGGCCCGCGGCCTGACGCAGGCGATCCATCAGCGGCGCGGCCTCGGCGCGGGCACGCTCGGCCCCCTTCAGCAGCACCTGCTCGATATGCCCCGGATCTTCAAGCAGCGTCTCTGATAGCGCTCTGCGGGGCTCGCGCAGGTGCTCATCGAGGTATTCGAAGACGCGATTCTTGGCCTCGCCCCAGCCGATGCCATTGGCGTACTCGTCGCGCATGGCCGCGGTCTCCTCCGCCGTGGCGAAGGCGGAGTAGATCTGGAACAGGGTGCAGGTGTCGGGATCCTTGGGCTCGCCGGGCTCCAGCGAGTTGGTTTTGATTTTACGCACCAGCTTCTGCAGCTTTTTCTCGCTCACAAACAGCGGAATGGTGTTGTTGTAGCTTTTGGACATCTTGCGTCCGTCCAGGCCGCCCAGCACCTCCACCTTCTCGTCCACCGCCGCCTCGGGCAGGGTGAAGAACTGGCCCTTGTAGAGATGGTTGAATCGCCCGGCCATGTCCCGGGCCATCTCGATGTGCTGGATCTGGTCACGCCCCACCGGCACCCTGTTGGCGTTGAACATCAGGATGTCGGCGGCCATCAGCACCGGGTAGCCGAACAGGCCCATGGTAATGCCCTTGTCGGGGTCCTGGTTGCCGGCGGCCTCGTTCTCGGCCACCGCCGCCTTGTAGGCGTGGGCGCGGTTCATCAGCCCCTTGGCGCAGACGCAGGAGAGCATCCAGGTCAGCTCGGGGATCTCGGGGATATCCGACTGGCGGTAGAAGATGGCGTTGTCGGTATCCAGGCCCAGGGCCAGCCAGGTGGCGGCGATCTCCAGGCGCGACTCCTGCACCCGGCGCGGGTCCTGGCACTTGATCAGCGCATGCAGGTCGGCCAGGAAGTAGTAGGACTGCACGTTGGGATCCTGGCTCGCCTCGATGGCGGGCTTGATGGCGCCGACGTAGTTGCCCAGGTGGGGGGTACCGGTGGTGGTAATGCCGGTAAGAACGCGGGTCTTCTCGGAAGCTGCACTCATGGGAAAAGCGGACTCTGCGGTTCGGAAATGGCCGCTATGGTAACGCGCGCACCCTTTCAAGGCGACCGGGGTCACTCGGCCACGGCCGCCTCGCCGTAGATCCGCCGGTACTCCTCGGGCAGGCGCCGCGGGCGGCCGCTGGAGAGCTCGATGCAGGCGAAGCGGGTGCGCGCCCGCAGCAGGGTGCGGGCATCCGGCGAGACGGATCAGCTGGAAGCGGCGGGTCAGGGTAAGGCGGCTGTCATCGGCGATGATCCAGGTGGCCAGGGCCAGACGGTCGCCGGCGAAGGCCGGGGCCAGGTAGTCCAGCTCGTGGCGATGTACCGCCATGCCGCGATCCAGCTCCCGGTAGCGCGCCAGGGAGAGCCCCAGGGCGTCGGAGTGGGCCCAGCTCACCCGCTCGATCCAGCGCAGGTACTCGGCGTTGTTGGCATGGTCATACTCGTCGATGGCCGCGGGCTCGACGACGAGTTCGATGACGAAGGGCTCAGGCAGGTCCCACTCCACAAGACGCTCCTCGCGTGTCAGGGGCTCGAATCACAGGGACGCAGTGCCCCGCAGCTCCAGCAGGCGTCGAAGACACCATCCAGCGGCTCACCGCAGTCGGGGCAGCGCCAGGCCGGCGCATCGCTCGCCCCGGCCAGGGCCTCACGAATCAGTGCCTCCGCCCGCTCGCCGTTATGGGGCTTCACCCATACCTCGGGTTCGCACTCCCCCAGCGGCAGCTCGCCGGCGCCCCGCCCAGGGTCATGTTGCGCAGCTGTGCCGGGATCCCCGCCGCCTCGAGCAGGTTGCGCACATGGCTGACCAGCAGCGCATTGCTGTGGGCGAAGACCCGCACCGCCGCGTCCGCCATGTCAGTCCCGGAAGACCCGCACGCCCAGCGCCTTGAGGTAGCTGGTCTCGGGAATCGCCGGATGCACCGGGTGATCCGGCCCCTGGTGGCCCTGGAAGAGGACCTGGCCATGGCGGTCCTGGTGGCGCACCGCACCGCGCACCACGTCCACCAGTCGCTCCGGCGCCAGGTGCATGGAGCACGAGGCGGAGAGCAGCAGGCCGTCACGCCCGAGCAGGCGCATCGCCTCGCGATTGAGCTTCGCGTAGGCGCGCTCGCCGTTGGGGATATCCTTGCGCTTCTTGATGAAGGCGGGCGGGTCGAGGATCACCACATCGAACTGCTCTCCCTCCGCCTTGAGGGCCGCCAGGGCCTCGAAGGCGTCGCCCTCGCCCACCGACACCTGCTCCTGGAGGCCGTTGAGCGCAGCATTCTCGGCGACCCGCTCGAGCGCCGGGGCAGAGGCATCCACGCAGAGCACCTCACTGGCACCGTGGGCCGCGGCCTGCACGCCCCAGCCGCCCACATAGCTGAACAGGTCCAGCACCCGCTTGCCGGCCACGAACTGGTTGAGCCAGGCGCGGTTGGCGCGGTGGTCATAGAACCAGCCGGTCTTCTGGCCGTCGAGCACCGGCGCGGCGAAGCGCACGCCGTTCTCCTCCAGCAGCACGGGATCACTCACCTCCCCCTTGACCACCTCCACGACGCGCTCGAGGCCCTCCTGGCGGCGCCCCGAGGTGTCGTTGCGCAGCACCACGGTAGTCGGCGAGAGCACCTTGTCCAGGGCGTCGAGCAGCTCGGGAGCAGCACCGCCTGCATGCCGGCGGTATTGAGCTGCACCACCAGCGTATCGCCGAAGCGGTCGATCACCAGCCCCGGCAGCAGGTCGCCCTCGCCGTGCACCAGCCGGTAGTAGGGCGCGGCGAACGAGCCGCTGGCGCAACGCCAGCGCCTGGTTGAGACGATGCACCAGCAGCGAACGGTCGAGGCCCTGCTTGGGGTCCCGGGAGACCAGCCGTGCACAGATCAGCGAATTGGGATTGACGTAGGCCACGCCCATGGCCTTGCCGTTGGCGGCCTCCACCACCACCTGCTGGCCGGCCTCCAGCCCCTTGAGCGGGGTGGCATCGGTGTCGATCTCGTTGGAGTAGAGCCACAGGTGGCCGGCCTTGAGGCGGCGGTCGGCGTTCTTCTTCAGGCGCAATGAGGACAGGGTCATGGGTCTCTCCGGGGAATCAGGTCTGGCAGTATGGGCCAGTAGACACTGGCCCGCTGCCCGAGGGTAATGAGGCGCAGCTCGGCGCCGCAGCGGCGGCAGGGCTCACCGTGGCGGCCATAGACATTGAGCCGCTGCTTGAAGTAGCCGGGCTCGCCGGTGCCGCCGACGAAGTCACGCAGGGTGGTGCCGCCCTGGGTAATGGCCGCGGCCAGCACCTCCTTGCGCGGCGGCGGCCAGGCGAGCATAGCGCTCGGCCGAAATGCGCCCGGCGGCACGGCGCGGGTCGATGCCGGCCATGAACAGCGCCTCGGAGGCGTAGATATTGCCTACCCCCACCACCACGGTGTTGTCCATCAGGAAGGGCTTGACCGCGACGCGGCGCCCGCGGGAAAGCCGGTAGAGCCGTTCGCCGTCGAAGGCCGCCGAGAGCGGTTCGGGCCCCAGACGCGCCAGGCGCGAATCCTGCTCGGGGCAACCGGCCAGCCAGTCGACGAAGCCGAAGCGGCGCGGGTCGTGGTAGCGCAGGATGGCGCCGTCGTCGAGCACCAGGTCGAGGTGATCATGCTTCTTGGGGAGCTCGCCGAGGCGCGCGATGCGCAGGCTCCCGGACATGCCCAGATGCCACAGCAGGGTGGCCCCGGCGGCCTCTCCCCCGGAGAGGGGCAGCAGCAGGTACTTGGCCCTTCGGGCCAGTGTACCGATGCGCGCGCCCACCAGCCGCTCGGCCAGGTCGCCGGGTACCGGCACACGCAGGCGGGGCTGACGCACGATCACCTCGCCGATCTCGCGGCCCTCGACATGGGGCGCGATACCGCGGCGGGTGGTCTCGACTTCGGGAAGTTCGGGCATCGACGGCGGACTCTGCGGCTGCCTCAGAAACGCCTGAACCCGGCTGAGGAGTCAGCCGGGTTCAGGTCAACAGGCTTGAACACCTGCGGAAGAGGATCAAGGCTTACTTGATCTTGGCTTCCTTGTACGCAACGTGCTTGCGGACAACCGGATCGTACTTTTTGATCTCGATTTTTTCCGGAGTGTTACGCTTGTTCTTGTCGGTGGTGTAGAAATGGCCGGTACCGGCGCTGGACACCATTCTGATCTTGTCACGCATGACTACTTGCTCCCCTTTAATGAATCGCTAGAAAGCGAATCGCTTAGACGGCTTCGCCGCGCTTGCGGATATCGCCGAGTACCGCCTCGATACCCTTCTTGTCGATGATGCGCATGCCCTTGGAAGAGACGCGCAGCTTGACGAAGCGGTTCTCGGACTCCACCCAGAAGCGGTGGGAGTGCAGGTTCGGCAGGAACCGGCGGCGAGTCTTGCGCTGGGAGTGTGAAACGTTGTTACCAGTCACCGGGCGCTTGCCGGTAACCTGACATACTTTGGACATGGGAGCCTCCAACCACTGGCCAGGTGTTCAATCACCTGTTGTGTTCAAAACCTGTCGGGCAAACCGGGAGATCCCGTGACATTTGACCCAAGGGAATTCAAAGGCTGCACTTTATACCAGAGACCGCCTCGCCGGACAAGCCCGGAGCGCAAGGGCATGACATGCCCCGCGACGGCGAGTGCGACGCGAAAGGCGACTGACGGTGGGCAGGCGCTTGGCAGGCGACCCCGATTTGCGGGGTCAGGCGCAGCCGAGGCGGCATTATAGAGGAAGTGGCGCCCCGCGTCATGCCCCGCTGACTATAACCACCCTCGCTCGGCGAAGGAGACCACCTCGCCATCCCCGACCACGAAGTGGTCGAGCACACGGATCTCGAAGAGCGAGAGCGCTTCGCGCAACCGTTCGGTGATGCGCCGGTCGGCATCACTGGGCTCGGCCACGCCGGAGGGGTGGTTGTGGGCGAGGATCAGCGCCCCGGCGCCGAGCTCCAGGGCGCGGCGAGCCACCTCGCGAGGATAGACGGAGGCGCTGTCCAGGGTGCCGCGGAACAGCGACTCGTAGCGGATCACCCGGTGCTGGGTATCGAGGAACAGCGCGGCAAACTCCTCGTGCCCGAGATGGCGCAGCTGGCTGGAGAGATAGGCGCGCACCAGGGTCGGCGAGGTGAGCGCTTCCCCCCGCGCCAGCTGGCTGGCCAGGTGACGCCGCGACAGTTCGAGGGTGGCCTGGAGCTGCACGTACTTGGCATCCCCCATGCCGCGCGCCGCACAGAAACGCTCGCGCTCGGCCTCCAGCAACTGGCGCAGGCCACCGAACTCCAGCAGCAGGTCACGCGCCAGGTCCACCGCCGAACGGCCCTGCACGCCCACCCTCAGGAAGATCGCCAGCAGCTCGGCATCCGAGAGCACCTCCGCCCCCAGCGCCAGCAGCTTCTCCCTGGGGCGCTCCCCCTCCGGCCAGTCCCTGATCGACATCTCCACCCTCCCACTCTTCTTCCACACGCCGCGTGACCTCAGTGTAGCCACTCTTCCGGCCTGTCCGGCATGGCCAGCCCGGCTACGCAAGGTCGGGCGCCGGTGGTAAGGTAGGCGGCTGACAACAGCGCCCTGGGACATGCCCATGTCATCGCCATCCGGACCCACGACAGGCCGACGCGTGCTGCTCGGCATCAGCGCCGGCATCGCCGCCTACAAGAGCGCCCTGCTCGCCCGCCTGCTCAAGCAGGCGGGCTGTGAGGTGCGGGTCGTCATGACCCAGGGCGCCCAGGCCTTCATCACCCCGCTGACCCTGCAGGCACTGACCGGCGAGCCGGTGCGCACCTCGCTTCTCGACCCTGAGGCCGAGGCCGGGATGGGGCACATCGAGCTCGCCCGCTGGGCCGACACCATCCTGATCGCCCCCGCCACCGCCGACCTGATGGCGCGTCTGGCCGCCGGCATGGCCGACGACCTGCTCACCACCCTGTGCCTGGCCAGCGACGCCGAGAGGGTGATGGCCCCGGCCATGAATCAGGCGATGTGGGCCCACCCCGCCACCCGGCGCAACGCCGCCCGACTCGCCGAGGACGGCTGGCGCCTGCTGGGGCCGGACAGCGGCGACCAGGCCTGCGGCGATGTCGGCCCCGGGCGCATGCTGGAGCCCGAGGCGATCCTCGAGGCCCTGCTGGCGGCGGAGCAGGCGGCGGAGCAGGCGGCGGATACCGACAAGGGTCCCGCCTCGGGCCTGACCGTCACCATCACCGCCGGCCCCACCCGGGAGCCGCTGGACCCGGTGCGCTACCTCTCCAATCACAGCTCCGGCAAGATGGGCTACGCCCTGGCCGAGGCCGCCGCGGCGCTGGGCGCCCGGGTCAAGCTGATCAGTGGCCCGGTGGCCCTGCCCTGCCCCGCCGGGGTGGAATGTCTCCCGGTGGAGACGGCCCTCGAGATGCACGCCGCCGCCCAGCGGCTGGCGCCCGAGAGCGACCTCTTCATCGGCTGTGCCGCGGTGGCCGACTACCGCGCCGAGACGGCCGCCGAACACAAGATCAAGAAGGTGGAGGGCGAAGACGCCCTGACCCTGCGCCTGGTCAAGAACCCCGACATCATCGCCGCGGTGGCCGCCCTCCCCGAGGCCCGCCGCCCGCTGGTGGTAGGCTTCGCCGCCGAGACCCGGGACGTGGAGCGTTACGCCCGGGACAAGCTCGCTCGCAAGGGGCTGGACATGGTCGTCGCCAACGATGTCTCTCGCGAGGGCCTCGGCTTCGGCGCCGACGACAACGCCGCCGTGCTGCTGTGGCGGGCGGGGTCCCGCCAATCGTCGCCGAAGGGAGACGATCTCGGCCGCGACGCCCTCCCCCCACAGCCCAAGGCGCAGCTCGCCGAGGCGATCCTGCGCCGCGCCCTGGCCTGCCTCGCCGACCGCCAGTCCCGCTGACCCACACGACCGATTCCCAGGAAACCCGATGCCCGCTTCCGCCACTCCCCCGCGCCTCGCCGTGAAGCTCCTCGACGAGCGCCTGCGCGACCACCTGCCCCGCTACGCCAGCGAGGGCTCCGCCGGCATGGACCTGCGCGCCCTGCTCGACGCGCCGTTGACCCTGGCGCCGGGCCAGTGCGAGCTGGTGCGCACCGGGCTCGCCGTGCATATCGCCGACCCGGGGCTCGCCGGCCTGGTCCTGCCCCGCTCGGGGCTGGGCCACAAGCACGGCATCGTGCTCGGCAACCTGGTGGGGCTGATCGACTCCGACTACCAGGGCGAACTGATGATCTCGGTCTGGAACCGCGGCGCGGCCGACTTCACCGTCGAGCCCTTCGAGCGCCTGGCACAGTTCGTGCTTGTCCCCGTGGTGCAGGCCGCGCTCGAGGTGGTAGACGACTTCGACGCCAGCCAGCGTGGCACCGGCGGCTTCGGCAGCTCCGGCCGCCACTGATATTGAGTCCCGCGATGCTATTCACAGGAAAAGGATAACCATGACAGCCGACACCCAGACCGTTCCCGCCTCCATCTTCCGCGCCTACGATATCCGCGGCATCGTCGACGACACCCTTACCGAGGGCAGCGTCGAGCTGATCGGCCGTGCCATCGGCAGCGAGGCCGCCGCCCGCGGCGAGTCCACCGTGGTGGTCGCCCGCGACGGCCGCCTCTCCGGCGAGCGCCTCAAGGACGCCCTGGTGCGCGGGCTGACCGCCGCCGGCCGCGACGTCATCGACGTCGGCATGGTGCCCACTCCGGTGCTCTACTTCGCCACCCATGCGCTGGACGGCACCGCCTCCGGGGTGATGGTCACCGGCAGCCACAACCCGCCGGACTACAACGGCTTCAAGATCGTGCTCGGCGGTGAGACCCTCTTCGGCGAGGCGATCACCGCCCTGCACACCCGTATCGTCGAGAGCGACCTGAGCGCAGGCCAGGGCAGCGTGCGCCAGGTAGACGTGCGCGACGCCTACCTGGCGCGCATCCTGGCCGACGTGCGCCTGGCCCGCCCGCTGAAGGCGGTGGTGGACTGCGGCAATGGCGTGGCCGGCGAGCTCGGCCCCGTGCTGGTGGAGAAGCTCGGCGTCGAGACCCTCCCGCTGTTCGCCGAGATCGACGGCACCTTCCCCAACCACCACCCGGACCCGGGCAAGCCCGAGAACCTGCAGGACCTGATCCGCGTGGTCCAGGAGAGCGGTGCCGATATCGGCCTGGCCTTCGACGGCGATGGCGACCGCCTCGGCGTGATCACCCCCTCCGGCCGCCTGATCTACCCCGACCACCTGATGATGGCCTTCGCCGAGGACATGCTCGAGCGCAATCCGGGTGCCAAGGTGATCTTCGACGTCAAGTGCACCGGCAACCTGGCTCGGGTGATCGATGAGGCCGGTGGCGAGCCCGAGATGTGGCGCACCGGCCACTCGCTGATCAAGGCGCGCATGAAGGAGACCGGCGCCCTGCTGGCCGGTGAGATGAGCGGGCATATCTTCTTCAAGGAGCGCTGGTACGGCTTCGACGATGGCCTCTACGGCGCCGCCCGCCTGCTGGAGATCCTCTCCCGCCAGGAGCTGGATGCCGACGCCTTTTTCGACCGTTACCCCCAGGACAAGGGCACCCCGGAGCTCAACATCACCGTCACCGACGAGACCAAGTTCGACCTGGTGGCGCGCCTGGCACGCGAGGGCGACTTCGGCGAGGAGGGGGTCAAGACCACCCTCGACGGCATCCGCGTCGACTACCCCGACGGCTGGGGCCTGTGCCGGGCCTCCAACACCACGCCGGTGCTGGTGCTGCGCTTCGAGGGCAAGGACGATGCCGCCCTGGCGCGTATCCAGGCGCGCTTCGCCGACGCCCTGAAAGCGGTGGCACCTGAACTGGAGATCGCGCAGTAGGCGCACGCTACGCTATAGCTGGCCCGCCGGCACCGACGGCGGACCTCGAGCATGACAAGGGAACCCGAAATGACCGAACAGACCCGCGACCCGCGCCTGGTGGTGGAGGTACTCTCCGAGGCGCTGCCCTATATCCAGCGCTTCTCCGGCAAGACCGTGGTGGTGAAGTACGGCGGCAACGCCATGACCGAGGACACCCTGATCGACTCCTTCGCCCGCGACATGGTGCTGATGAAGGAGGTCGGCATCAACCCGGTGGTGGTCCACGGCGGCGGTCCGCAGATCGGCGAACTGCTCAAGAAGCTCAACATCGAGTCACGCTTCGTCAATGGCATGCGGGTGACCGACTCGGCAACCATGGACGTGGTGGAGATGGTGCTTGGCGGCCAGGTCAACAAGGGCATCGTCAACCTGATCAACCAGTGCGGCGGCAAGGCGATCGGCCTGACCGGCAAGGACGGTGCCCAGATCCGTGCCCGCCAGCTCAAGGTGGAGCACCAGAGCCCGGAGATGACCGTCCCAGAGATCATCGACATCGGCCATGTCGGCGAGGTGGAGCATATCTCCACCGACCTGATCGAGATGCTCGCCGAGCGCGACTTCATCCCGGTGATCGCCCCCATCGGGGTGGACGCCGAGGGCCACAGCTACAACATCAACGCCGACCTGGTGGCCGGCAAGGTGGCGGAGGCGCTCGGTGCCGAGAAGCTGATGCTGCTGACCAACGTAGCCGGCCTGATGGATGGCTCCGGCGAGGTGGTGACCGGCCTGACCACCGCCCAGGTGGATGCGCTGATCAGTGACGGCACCATCCACGGCGGCATGCTGCCCAAGATCCGCTGCGCCCTGGAGGCGGTGAAGGGCGGTGTCGCGAGCGCCCATATCATCGACGGCCGGGTGCCCCACGCCACCCTGCTGGAGATCTTCACCAACGCCGGGGTCGGCACCCTGATCACCGACGAAAGCTGACCACACCATGACGCAGGCAACTCCCACCCCCAGCCGCCGCGAGCAGATCCTGCAGGCACTGGCCATGATGCTGGAAGAGGACAGCGGCAAGCGCATCACCGTGTCCGCCCTGGCGAAGCAGGTCGGCGTCACCGAGGCCGCGCTCTATCGCCACTTCCCCAGCAAGGCACGCATGTTCGAGAGCCTCATCGAGTTCATCGAGGAGACCCTGTTCGCCCGTATCGGGCGCATCCTGGAAGAGGAGCACGAGGCACTGCCGCGCTGCGCGGCGCTGCTGACCCTGCTGCTGGGCTTCGCCGAGAAGAACCCCGGCCTCTCACGGCTACTCGATGGCGGCGTGCTCACCGGCGAGACGGCGCGCCTGCGGAACCCGCATCCACCAGCTGTTCGAGCGACTCGAGACCCAGCTCAGGCAGGTCCTGCGCGAAGCCGAGCTGCGCGAGGGGCGTCGCCCCAGCCTGCCCGCCTCCGCCGCCGCCAACCTGCCGCTGGCCACCGCCGAAGGGCGCATCAGCCAGTACGTGAGGAGCGACTTCCGCCGTCGCCCCACCGAGCACTGGGAGGACCAGTGGGGGCTGCTCTCCGCGCAGCTGCTCCGGGAGGCGCCGCAGACGGCCTGACAGGAGCAAGGAGCAAGGAGCAAGGAGCAAGGAGCAAGGAGCAAGGAGCAAGGAGCAAGGAGCAAGGAGCAAGGAGCAAGTCAGGCTAGCCTGAACCAAAAGGAGCAAGCCAAGGGGTTACCTTGCAGCTTGCTCCTCGATACTTCATGGCGGAGCTCGGCCGCCCACGCCAGACATCAGGCGCCCTGCCGTGGCTCATGCCACCAGGGCGTCGCCGATCTGCTGCTTGATCTTCTTCATGGCGTTCTTCTCGAGCTGGCGGATACGCTCGGCGGAGACACCGTAGACATCGGCCAGATCGTGCAGGGTCGCCTTGGGCTCGCTGAGCCAGCGGCGCTGCAGGATATCGCGAGAGCGCTCGTCCAGAGCCTCCATGGCCTGCTGCAGGCGGCGGGTGGAGTCGCCCTCCCAGTCGCTCGCCTCGAGCAGGGTGGCCGGATCGGCGGAGGCGTCGTCCAGGTAGTGCACCGGCGCCCGCTAGCGTCTCGTCGTCCTCGCCGGGAGCCGCATCGAAGCCGGCATCGTGGGAGGAGAGCCGGCCCTCCATCTCGCGCACCACCTCGGGCTTGACGTCGAGGTCCTTGGCGATCGCCTCGACCTCGTCGCTGTTGAGCCAGGCCAGGCGCTTTCTTGGCGCTGCGCAGGTTGAAGAACAGCTTGCGCTGGGCCTTGGTGGTGGCGATCTTCACGATACGCCAGTTGCGCAGCACGAACTCGTGGATCTCGGCCTTGATCCAGTGCACGGCAAAGGAGACCAGTCGCACGCCCTGGTTGGGATCGAACCGCTTGACCGCCTTCATCAGGCCGACGTTGCCCTCCTGGATCAGGTCCGCCTGGGGCAGGCCATAGCCGGAGTAGCTGCGGGCAATATGCACGACGAAGCGCAGGTGCGACAGCACCAGGCGGCGTGCCGCCTCCAGATCGCCCTCGTCATGCAGTCGGAAGGCCAGCTCACGCTCCTCGTCGGAGGTAAGCATGGGAATGCCATTCACCGCCCGGATATACCCGTTGAGGTCGTGCCCCGGGGAGAGTTGGCCCACCGGAAGAAGACTGTTGCTCATGTGCAGGATGTCTCCTCAATCAGCCCATGTGTGTCTTGGCGTGCGGCTCCTCAGACGCCAGGAACAGCGTAAAGTTCCGCGAGGCCCCTGTGGCGTCGGAGCCATCATCGCGCTGGCCTGGCCTCAGCGCGGCTTCACCTCGGCAAGGTGGCGACTGACCGCGATCCAGGCACCCAGCCAGCCCAATAGTATACTACAGCCGACCAGGGTGGCGGAACCGCCTGCCCCCAGCCGGGGCAGGCTGAAACTGGCACCGTAGCTGGCCGCAAGCGCCGAGACCGGTGCCGCCAGCCACTCCCCTCCCAGGGTCAGCAGCGCCCAGGCCAGCAGGCCGCCGCCCAGGCCATACCAGGCCCCACTGTAGAGGAAGGGGCGGCGCACGAAGCCATGCGTGGCGCCGATCAGGGTGATCACCTCGATCTCCTTGCGGCGACTCTCCACCGCCAGGCGGATGGTGTTGCCCACCACCAGCAGCACCCCCCCACCGAACAGCACCGCCAGCGCCAGGGCCACGCGCTGCCCCAGTTCGGCCAGGCTGCGCAGGCGTTCGATCCAGGCCATGTCCAGGCGCACCTCTTCCACTCCGGACAGCGCCCCCAGCGTTTCGGCCAGCTCACGCACCGCATCCGGTGCCGGCGCCTCGGGGGTCACCACCACGCTGGCCGGCAGCGGGTTGTCGTCGAGGCGCGCCAGGGCATCCTCCAGCCCCAGCGCCTGCTGGAACTCCGCCATGCCCTCGGCGGCGGTGATCAGCCGGGTGCGCGCCACGCCGGGCTGGGCCCCCAGGGCCTCCTCGATGCGCCCCGCCTCGCCAGCGTCGACACCCGGAGCCAGGTAGGCGGTAAGGGTGGCGCTCTCGGTGAGCTCGGCGTCGAGCAGCCGTGCACTGTCCAGGGTCAGCCACAGCGCCGCCGGCAGCACCAGGGCGATGGCGATGGCGAGCATGGTCACCAGGCTGCCGATGGGCGTCCTCAGCAGCCGCCGGGCGCTATCCAGGGCCATGGCCCGATGGTGGCGAAGCCAGCCACGAAAGCGGCTCGAGGAGCGCGTGCGATGGGTGCGTGCGCCGCGAGGGGGCGGAGCGGGAGAGCGGCTCATGCAGCCTCCTGGTCGCCCACCAGGCGGCCCTCGCGAAGCCGCAGGGTGCGATGGTGGAGTCGGGCGATCAGCGCCAGGTCGTGGCTGGCGATCATCACCGTGGTGCCGATGCGGTTGAAGTCCTCGAACAGCGCCATGATATCGGCGGAGAGCTGGGGGTCGAGGTTGCCGGTGGGCTCGTCGGCCAGCAGCAGGGCCGGCTTGCTGACCACCGCCCGAGCGATCCCGACGCGCTGTTGCTCGCCGCCGGAGAGCTCGATGGGCAACGCCTTCTCGCGGTGCAGCAGCCCCACCTTGTCGAGTGCCGCCCTCACCCGGCGCGCCGACTCGCGGGGCTCGACGCCCTGGATCGCCAGGGGCAGTGCCACGTTGTGGAAGATCGAGCGGTCGTAGAGCAGCTGGTGATCCTGGAAGACCACGCCGATCTGGCGACGATAGAAGGGCACCTGGCTGGGATGGAGCCGGTCGATGTCGTGGCCCGCCACCAGGATGCGCCCCCGGGAGGGGCGCTCCAGGCGCATGATCAGGCGCAGCAGTGAGCTCTTGCCGGCTCCGGAGTGGCCGGTCAGGAACAGCATCTCACCACGCCGCACGCGGAAATCGAGGTTGGCGAGGGCATCGAAGCGCCCGCCATAGCGCTTGCCGACGTGCTCGAAGACGATCATCCCTGGGCGTCGTCCCTCTCGCGGTCGAACAGGGCATCGACGAACTCGCCGGCCACGAAGGGGCGCAGGTCGTCCAGGGACTCGCCGACCCCGATGAAGCGGATCGGAATACCCATCTGCTTGGCCAGGGCGAAGATGATGCCGCCCTTGGCGGTGCCGTCGAGCTTGGTCAGCGTGACCCCGGTGATCGGCACCGCCTCGTGGAAGGTACTGGCCTGGGAGAGGGCGTTCTGACCGGTGCCGGCGTCGAGCACCAGCATCACCTCGTGGGGCGCACTGGCATCGAGCTTACCCATCACCCGATGGACCTTCTTGAGCTCCTCCATCAGGTGCGCCTTGTTGTGCAGGCGCCCGGCGGTATCGGCGATCAGCACATCGACACCGCGGGCCTTGGCGGCCGCCACGGCGTCGTAGACCACCGACGCGCTGTCGGCGCCGGTGTGCTGGGCGATCACCGGCACCTTGTTGCGCTCGCCCCACACCTTGAGCTGCTCCACCGCGGCGGCGCGGAA
This sequence comes from Halomonas sp., assembly GCA_018401555.1. GTDB lineage: Bacteria > Pseudomonadota > Gammaproteobacteria > Pseudomonadales > Halomonadaceae > Halomonas. The sequence goes on along the minus strand of JAGYKP010000084.1, from coordinate 99,250 downwards.
GGTGTCGCCGGCGGCCAGCATCACGCTGCGCCCCTCGCGCTGGAAGCGCTGGGTCAGCTTGCCGATGGTGGTGGTCTTGCCCACGCCGTTGACGCCGACCACCAGGATCACGAAGGGCCCCTCCCCCTTGGGCGGCAGCACCAGGGGATGGCTCACCGGCTCGAGCATGATAGCCAGCTCCTCCTGCAGGGCGCGGTAGAGCGCTTCGCTGTCCTTGAGCTCCTTGCGGGAAACGCGCTCGGTCAGGCGGTCGATGATTTCGGTGGTCGCCTCGATGCCCACGTCCGCCATCAGCAGCTGGGTCTCGAGGTCCTCCATCAGGTCATCGTCGATCTGCTTCCTGCCCAGAAACAGGTCGGCCAGGCCGTCGGTCAGGTTGGCGCGGGTCTTGCCGAGGCCCGAGCGAATGCGCGCGAACCAGCCTTTCTTCTCGCCGGCGACGGGCTTGTCCTGCAGCGCGGCACGGGGCGGCTCGGGCTCGGGCTCGGGCTCGGGCTCGGGCTCGGGCTCGGGCTCGGCTCGGGCTCGGGCTCGGGCTCAGGCTCAGGCTCGGCGGCAGCCTGCTGCTCCGGGGACCTCGGGTGCAACGCCTGTTGCCTGGTCACCCCCTGCGTCAGGTGCCACTTCGACCTCGGGCTCCGGCTGACGCGCCGCAGCGCTGTCTGCCACGTCGTTCTCGTCGAGCGACTCCTCGGCCGTCTCGGCGTGCGGTGGCTCGGCCCGGCCCTCGGGCTCACCGTCACGCTTCCCCTCGGCGGAGCCTTCACCCTCATCGGCAGGCGGGGCGGTCTCGTCCTGGAGGTCATGCTCCTCCCGGGTCGCCTCTTGCTCCTGCTTCTTCTTGCGCTTGAAAAAACCGAACATGGACAGAATCAGCCTCGCGGATGAACGAATCGCCACATCCTACCACTGCCCACCATGACTGTGGACAAGCCGCCCGTTACAATCCTCGCCATGACTCGACGCCATCCACGTTCACGCCGCTCAGGCAAGCCCGCCACCGCCCGCCAGCACGGCAGCAGGGACGCCGGCCGCCGGAGTGCCGGCCGCCTGCGCATCATCGGCGGCGACTTCCGCCGCCGACTGCTGCCGGTACTCGACAGCCCCGGGCTGCGCCCCACGCCCGACCGGGTCCGCGAGACCCTGTTCAACCGGCTGGCAGCGCCCCTGCCCGGCGCCCGGGTACTGGACCTCTTCGCCGGCACCGGCTCCCTCGGCCTGGAAGCCCTCTCGCGAGGCGCCCGGGAAGCCACCTTCGTGGAGCGCGATGCTCGGGTCGCCGACCAGCTCACCGCGAACCTCGCCACCCTGGGAGCAACGCCGCGCGGGCGGGTGCTCAACGCCGATGTCGCCACCTTCCTGGCCGGCGCGCCCTGCCCCGCCAGCCTGGTCTTCCTCGACCCGCCCTTCCGCCAGGGCCTGGCCGAGCCCTGCTGCACCGCCCTGGAGGCGGGCTGGCTGGCAGACGACGCCTTCATCTACCTGGAGACCGAGGCCGGGCTCGACCCGCAGGTCCCCGCCGGTTGGCAGCTGCACCGCGAGGTGCAGGCCGGCGACAGCCACGGCCGGCTCTACCGCCGCCACGCCGGAGTGATGTCGCCGCCCGACGACGCTTGCTGAGCCAGTAGCTCGGCGTTACGCTGCTGGCCTGGACCGCCCGCCACGGGCCCCGGCTCGGCCGCAAGGACCACCCGGAACGACACCTCAGGAGAACAGGATGAGCATCGAACTCTTCAACCGGCTCGAACAGAAGGTCACCAGCGCCGTGGAGGCTCTGGAGCTGCTGAAGATGGAAGCCGAGGAGCTGCGCGAGGAAAACAGCCGCCTGAAGCAGGAGCGCGAGGAGTGGGAGCGCCGCCTGACCACCGTGCTGGGCAAGCTGGACGAGCTGGATGGCGACAGCCAGGGCTGAGCCGCCACAGCGGACTCACCCCAGCGCCAGCGACATCAGCAGCGCATCTTCCCTGACCGCCCCGGCCTGCCGGGGCGGTGGCGTGTCCGGGGCATGCAACGGGGGCGAGGCACGACTCGGCAGCGGCGGATAGTAGCCGCGACGAATGCCATCCTCGCCAAAGCCCGCCGCGCGATAGAGCGCAATGGCCGGGGCATTGCCCGCCCGCACCTCCAGCAGCAGCCGCTCGCTGCCCCACTCGCGGGCCTGGTCGGCCACCACGGTGAGCAGCTGCCGGGCGAGCCCCTGGCCGCGCCGCGCCTCGTCCACCAGGATCGCCTGCAGCTCCGCCTCGAAGGGCAGTCGGGCCACGGCGGCATAGCCCAGCAGTTCATCACCCATCGGGGCATCGCCGGCCAGCAGGCCGTAGACAGCCGTGGCGGGGTCGGCCAGGGCTGTCTTCAACTGCGCCTCGGAGCCGCCCATAGGCCAGCCGTGAGCCGCCTCCAGCGCCGCCACCGCCAGGTGATCGGCCTCCATCAGGCGCACCAGTATCGGCTTCTTCCCGCGCTTGCTAGCGTTCATCCGGCACTTCCACTGCCGGGTCTCGCCACGCCTCGCCCAGGTCAAGCAGCTGCGACAGCAGCGCGCGCTTGGCATCGGCACTGGCGGAGAGCTCGCTCAGTGACGGCGCCTGCCAGGCTGGCAGGTCGAACAGCGGGCAGTGCCCCGCCTCGAGCGACAGCACCCGGTCCAGGGTGTCATCCTGGCCGAACATCAGCAGCCGGCGTGGCGCCCAGCCGCGCCGGCTGGCCCCCGCGATGAAGGCCTTCAGACCCTCGCGGGCCTCCTCCAGCGGTTCATGCACCGGCAGCCCCTCCTGCAGCGGCCAGCGAAAGTCCTGGAAGACCGGCAGCGGCGAGTCGATACCCGCGGCCCGCAGCAGGTTGGCGAGCAGCATCAGCTGGGGACGCCCCGGCGCCTGTTCGCCCGGCAGCACCAGCAGCCAGCGCCCCTCCAGGCAGGCGACCTGGAAGGCGAAGCGTAGCGCCTCTCCCGGCGTCTGCGCGACAGGCCCTGCCGTCTCCTCGGCCCCGCTGTCGGGTTGTGGCGAAGGCGGGATATCCCCAACAGGGCCGCGCGCGCCTTGCCCGGTCGCGGCGGGCGCGCGGCACGCTCCTGGGTGGGAACCTCCGGCCGGGGGGCAGCAGGCTGCTCCCGCGCCTCGTCGAGCAGGGCATGCAGACGCTCGCCGTGATCGGCCTCGGGGGCTGCCTCGGGCAGCTCCCAGTCACAGGCCGGGGTACTGCGCGCGTTGGGCAGCACATAGCGTGCCACCCAGGCGGTCAGACCCATCGCCTCCAGGTACTGGAGGCGCTGCGGCTCGCTGGTCACCGCCCGCCGCCCTGGCGGTTGGGGGAATCGGGGCGCGCCTGGCCGCTGTCCTCCCACTCCTGCGGCGTGTAGAGGTGCAGGGCCAGGGCATGCACCGGGCCGGCCAGCTCGTCGGCCAGCAGGGAATAGAGCTGCTGGTGACGCTTGACCGGCATCAGCCCCGCGAAGCGCTCGCTGACCAGGGTGACCTTGAAGTGAGTCTCGGAGTTGGGCGGCACGGCGTGCCGATGGCTCTCGTTCTCCACCTGCAGAAAGGCGGGCTCGAGGGCCTTGAGCTTCTCTTCGATGCTTGACTGGATGCTCATGGCGGCTTCCCGAAGTGGTGAAGTGAAGGTCACATTGTACTCGCTATCGGCGGCGCGAACGATGCGCCTCGGCCCTGCTTGTCCGTGCGCTACTCGTCCCGAGCGGTGGCGAGTGGAACCCTCAGCAGACTGAACAGCAAGGCGGCGAGGGTGGTCAGGGCACCCAGCCACAGCGTGGCCTGCACCGCCACGCCGGCGGCCAGGAAGGCACCCACCAGTGCCACCCCCAGCGACTGCCCCACGGTGCGCGAGGTGCTCATGGCCCCGGAGGCATTGGCACTGCGCGCGGCGGGCACGTTGCCGATGAGTTCGCGGTTGTTGGGCGGCTGGAAGAGCCCGAAGCCCAGCCCGCACAGCGCCATGCGCCACAACACCTCGACCACCCCGGCCTCGGCATCGAGCCGGGCCAGCGCGGCCAGGCCGACCATCAGCAGGGTCAGGCCCAGCGAGGCCAGCAAGGTCGGGTTCACCCGGTCAGCCAACCGGCCCGCCAGCGGCCCCACCAGCATGATCGCCAGCGGCCAGGGGGTGAACAGCCAGGCGGTCTCCAGCGGCGAGAAGCCCATCTGCTGCTGGAACAGGAAGGAGAGTGCCACGAAGGCGAGCCCCTGGCCCACGAAGGCGCTGCCCTGGGCGGCCAGCGCCAGGCTGAAGCGTCGCTCGGCAAAGATCGCCAGCGGCAGCGGCGGGTGGGGGCACGCCGCTGGCGACGCAGGAACAGCAGCGCCGCGACCAGGCTGCTGCCCAGCCACGCCACCAGCGCCCAGACCGGCATGCCGTGCCCGAGGCCATCCATGGCAACGAAGAAGCCGCCGAGCATGGCCACCGAGAGCAACGCTCCCTGCCAGTCGAAACCGCCGGGACGTGCCGACTCGCGGGGCAGCGCCCGCCAGGCCAGCACCAACGCCACCGCGCCCAGCGGCAGATGCAGGGCGAACAGCCAGGGCCAGTCGGCCACCGAGAGCAGCAGCCCGCCGATGGCCGGGCCGGCGGCATAGCCGCCCGCCACCACCATGGCGGAGAGCCCCAGGGCACTGCCCAGCAGCCGCGTGGGAAAGATCTGTCGGTAGATCGAGGGGCCGATGGAGAGGGTCGCCGCCGCCCCCAGCCCCTGCAGGGCACGGAACACCAGCAGCGACTCCAGGCTTGTGGAAAGCGCACTGCCCAGTGCCGCCAGGGCGAAGACCGCGACTCCGGCCACATAGAGGCGACGTCGGCTGAGCAGCTCGCTGAGGGCGGCGAATACCAGCAGGAAGGCGGCACAGCTGACCTGGAAGAGGTTGGTGACCCACACCACCCGGGAGGCGGAGACCTCGAGGCTCCTGGCGATGGAGGGCAGCGCGATATTGACCATGGTGGTGTCCACCACCGCCATCAGGGTGCCCAGGATCAGCGCCAGCACCGCCAGGCGCCGCTCGGGTCCCGGCAGGCCATCATCGCCGGGGCGCGTCTCGAAGAGTCGGCTCACGGTATTTGCCCTTCCTTGGGGTCCATGTCGAATGAGTTGATGCGTGTCACACTCGCCTGGCAGCAGTAGCGCTAGGCTATGGCGATTGCCTGAAAGGGAGCCCGCCATGCTCAGCGACATCGACTTCGCCGCCCGCTATCGCCAACACCTTGACGCCTCGGGGCGCCAGCCGAAGCCGGTCAGCGCCTGGGATGCCCGGGCCGCCGAGCTGGGCGCCAAGCCGCTGGGTGGCAGCTACGCGAACGCCTTCGTGTCCCGGCTGGATCTCAGCGACTGCCACACCCTGCTCGACGTGGGCTGCGGCCCGGGAACTATCGGCCTGCTGCTGTGCGACCGGATGGAGCATGTCTACGGACTCGACCACAGCCCGGCGATGCTCGAGCAGCTGGTGCGCCGCGCCGCTGAGCTCGGCGCCGACAACGTGACCTCGATCCGTCGCGCCTGGGAGGAGCCCTGGCACGACGTGCCCCGCTGCGACATCGTGGTCGCTTCGAGGGCCGGCCTCGTCGATGACCTCGACGACGCCCTGGCCAAGCTCAACGCCCACGCCAGGCGGCGCGTCTACATGACCCAGCTGGCCGGGGGCCACTTCCTCGACCCCGAGATCGACGCCCTGCTGGAGCGCCCCGGCATCGGCCTGCCCGACCATATCTACGCGCTCAACCTGCTCCACGCGCGTGGCATATACGCCACCCTGGACTATATCGAGACCCCCAGCCGGCTGGCCGGCGCGGAAAGTGCCGATGCCTTCGTGCAGCGGGCCACCCGGATACTGGGTGAGCTGAGCAACGAGGAGGCCTCACGGCTGGCGGCATGGTATGCGCGGGACCCCGAGCGAGGCCGCCGGGGAGGCGCCTCGATGCGCTGGGCGATGCTGGGTTGGGAGAGTCCCGGCAGCTGAGCGCTCGTCGCGCGGGTTGCCGGGACGCGAGGCCGCACGGCGGCCCAGGATCAGTCCTGATCGGTCTCCAGCAGCAGGCTATCGTCGATCTCGGAGATCTCCAGTGCCGCCTCGTTGTCGAGGTCGATGGCCAGGTAGCTGTGCTCGAGCTGCAGGAAGCGCTGGAACAGCGACCAGTCGATGGTCTCGGGCCACTGCCGCTCGTCCTCCTCCCAGGCGCGCAGCTCGGTCTCGAGGATCTCGAGGTAGCGCTCGCGCACGAAGCCCTGCAGGGCCTCCGGGGTGTCCATCTCGGGAATCAGGTAGACGGTACTCTCACGCTCGACGTCGGTCAGCGTCAGGTCGTCGTCGCCGAGGGTGGGCTCGAGCCCGTTGATCCAATCCACGAAGTGCTGGGTCGGGCGGACGCTCAGGGCAGAGCGATTGAGCAGTTTCATGGTGGTCTCCTCGACGTCGAAACGACGATCATTATGGGTGCTGGCCGCCCTAGTTACCAATACTTCTCCCCATAGAGATACTGGACGGGGCTGATCCGGCGGAAGGCCTGCGAGGAGGCGCTGAAGACCCTTCCCTGGGCGCTACCGACGCCCTGCTGCGCTCTCGCATCCTGCTCCGCTTGCAGGACCGGTGCTGGCCATCCATGGCCAGCCCGTTCGGAGCAGTGCTCCTCACCCCTGGCGTCGGACCTCCTCTTCGGCCTTCCCCCGGGGCCCCTCGCACCATCGCCTTTCAATCGACTTCCGGGCGCATGGCCGGGAACAGCAGCACGTCGCGGATCGAGGCGCTGTCGGTGAGCAGCATCACCAGGCGGTCGATGCCGATGCCCTCGCCGGCCGTAGGTGGCAAGCCATACTCCAGTGCGCGCACATAGTCGGCATCAAAGTACATCGCCTCGTCGTCGCCGGCCTCCTTCTCCGCCACCTGTTCGCGGAAGCGCTCGGCCTGGTCCTCGGCGTCGTTGAGCTCCGAGAAGCCGTTGGCGATCTCGCGGCCGCCGACGAAGAACTCGAAGCGCTCGGTAACGAAGGGGTTGGCGTCCTTGCGTCGCGCCAGCGGGCTCACCTCGGTGGGGTACTCGGTGATGAAGGTGGGCTGCTGCAGGCGATGCTCCACGGTCTTCTCGAAGATCTCGATCTGGATCTTGCCCAGGCCCCAGCCATCCTTGACGTCGATATCCAGGCGCTCGGCGATCTGGCGCGCTGCGGCCTCATCGGCCAGCGCATCGGCGTGGATCTCCGGGTTGTACTCGAGAATCGAGTCGAACACGGTCAGGCGGCGCAGCGGCTGGCCGAAGTCGTACTCGAAGTGCTCCAGCACCTCGCCATCACGGTTGCGCACGGTGTTGACCACGGTGGTGGTACCCAGCACCTCGCGGGTCAGGGTACGCAGCATCTCCTCGGTGAGGTCCATCAGGTCGTGGTAATCCGCGTAGGCCTGATAGAACTCGATCATGGTGAACTCGGGGTTGTGGCGCGTGGATAGCCCCTCGTTGCGGAAGTTGCGGTTGATCTCGAAGACCTTCTCGAAGCCGCCCACCACCAGACGCTTGAGGTAGAGCTCCGGTGCAATGCGCAGGTACATGTCCTGGTCCAGCGCATTGTGGTGGGTGACGAAGGGGCGCGCCGTGGCGCCGCCGGGAATCGCCTGCAGCATGGGGGTCTCCACCTCCATGAAGCCGCGCGCCTCGAAGAAGCGGCGCATGGCGCTTATCACCCCGGCACGGGTCTCGAACACCTGACGCGAGTCGGGGTTCATGATCAGGTCCACATAGCGCTGGCGGTAGCGCGCCTCCATGTCGGTGAGGCCGTGGAACTTGTCGGGCAGCGGACGCAGGCTCTTGGTGAGCAGCACCGCCTCCTCCATCATCACGTAGAGGTCGCCCTTGCCCGACTTGTGCACCGGACCACGCCCCGCGACGATATCGCCGATGTCCCAGCCCTTGATCTCCTCGAGGGTTTCGGCGGGCAGCCCCTTCTTGTCGACATAGAGCTGAATCTGACCGCTGACGTCCTGGATGACGATGAAGGGGCCACGCTTGCGCATGATGCGTCCGGCCACGCCGGCCTGACGGTTCAGCGCCTCGAGCTCGGCCTTGTCCTTGTCACCCAGCGCCGCGTTGAGCTCGGCGGCATGGCTGTCGCGACGGAAGTGGTTGGGAAAGGCACTCTCGCCTTGCGCGGCGGCCCGCTCGCGGCGCGCCGCCAGCTTCGCGCGACGCTCGGCGATCAGGCGGTTTTCGTCGTTCTGGGGGCTGTCCGGGGTGGGGCTCTCGTTGGCCATTTCGCTACCTGTTGGAAATCTTTGATAAGGAAACTGGGACACGCCTGCTGCTATAGCCGCGCGAGCGATGCCGAGACAAGGCGCCCCTCTTCGAGAGAGCGGAGTTGACTTTAGTCAATGAGCATCTCGAGAAGAGGGGCAACGCCGTATCGGCGAGCGCAGCAGGCTATAGGCCTTGCTTCAGGCTGGCGACGATAAACTGGTCTAAATCACCATCCAGCACCTTGTCGCAGTTGCTGGTCTGCACGCCGGTGCGCAGGTCCTTGATACGCTGGTCATCCAGCACGTAGGAGCGGATCTGGCTGCCCCAGCCGATATCCGACTTGGAGTCCTCGGCCTCCTGCTTGGCAGCGTTGCGCTTCTCCATCTCGTGCTCCCACAGCCTCGCCTTGAGCTGCTTCATGGCGAAGTCGCGGTTGGCGTGCTGGCTGCGCTGGCTCTGGCAAGCCACCACGATACCGGTGGGCTCGTGGGTGATGCGCACCGCCGAGTCGGTGGTGTTGACGTGCTGACCGCCGGCACCGCTGGAGCGATAGGTGTCGACGCGCAGGTCCGAGGGATTGATCTCCACCTCGAAGCTGTCGTCGATCTCCGGTGACAGGAACACCGAGGCGAACGACGTATGGCGGCGGCCACCGGAGTCGAAGGGGCTCTTGCGCACCAGGCGATGCACGCCGGTCTCAGTGCGCAGCCAGCCGAAGGCGTGGTCACCCTGGATATGCAGGGAGGCCGACTTGATGCCCGCCACCTCGCCGGCGGAGAGCTCGGTGATCTCCGCCTTGAAGCCGTGGTGCTCACACCAGCGCAGGTACATGCGCAGCAGCATGTTGGCCCAATCCTGGGCCTCGGTGCCGCCGGAGCCCGCCTGGATGTCGAGGTAGGCGTTGTTCTCGTCCATCTCGCCGGAGAACATGCGCCGGAACTCGAGCTTCTCGAGGCTCGCCCTGAAGCCCTCCAGTTCCTTCTCCACCTCGGCGACGGTGCCCTCGTCTTCCTCCATCTCGGCCAGTTCCAGCAGGTCGCGGCTGTCGCCCAGCCCCTGGTCCAGCTCGTCGATGGTGGCGACGATAAGCTCCAGTGAGGCCCGCTCCTTGCCCAGCTTCTGGGCATAGTCCGGATCGTTCCAGACGTTGGGGTCCTCGAGCTCGCGGGTGACTTCCTCTAGCCGATCCTTCTTCTCGGCATAGTCAAAGATACCCCCTCAGGACATCTGTCCGCTCAGACAGGTCCTTGATGAGGTTGTGAATCGGGTTGGTTTCCAGCATGGGGCGTCTCGCCTGAATCTGCGGTGGACGTACGGCCGCAGCGGCACCGGCGAGAGGCCGGCGCCGCGGCGGCACGGAAAAGACATCCATTGTAGCGAAAGCCGCGCCGAGTCGCATCCACTCGCCGCGCGCCCCCGGCCCCGAACGCAGGGAACCCGGCCGAAGCCGGGTTCCCTGGATACGCCGTGCTGGCTGACGCTTAGAAGCGGTAGGTCAGCTGGGCGCCGAAGCCGTGGGCTTCGTTCTTGTAGTCGGTCCTGAACTGCCCTCGAAGGTCGGTCGGGTCGCCCTGCTCAACGAAGGTGCCGCGCTCGGAGAGGTAGGAGTAGGCCAGGTCGACCGTCATGTTGTCGACGGGTGTCCACCCAGCCCCGACGGAAAAGATCCGGCGGTCATCGGAGGGAATACGAACACTACGATCAATGTCATTGGTCGGCGTATTGTCAATCGACAGACCAGCACGCAGGGCCCACTGCGGGTTCAGCTGATACTCACCCCCAACGGCAAATGCCCAGGCATTTGAGTAGTTCTGCGGCTCATTCGTGATCTCACCCAGATTCTCGCCCTCGACAAGGATCTGGTCGAACCGGCTCCAACGCGCCCAGGAGGCACCAAACATCAGCTTGAGGCGATCCGTCATTTCCTGGGTAACGGAGAAGTTGACGGTTTCAGGCGTCGTCAGGTCCAGGCTCGCGCTATCCTGGAGCGGAACCATGACTGTCCCCATGGGAGTCTCTACCGGCCGGCTTGCAACCGAACCATCAGGACCTGTTGCCTTAAAGTCACCTTCAAGGGTGTACTCAACTTTTGAGCGATAGGTAAGGCCAAGTGTCGTTTCCGGAATCGGCTGATAGATGATACCGAGGTTATATCCCCAGGCTTCATCATCGCCTTCCACTCGCGAGTCCAGTTCAACGCCCGGAGCGGCAGGAGCATTACGGTATAACTTGCCATCCACACGATTGTAAGAGACCCCAGCACCTACCGACCATTGATCATTGAAGCGATAGGATACCGTCGGCTGCGCACTCATGACCTTCACCTCGGTCAAGGTGCCAAATGTGCGGCCCGCAAAGCTATCCTCGTAGTCGGTCTTGGAACCAAAGGGCGCATAGACCCCAAAGCCAAATGCCAGCTTTTCATTTACCGGGTGAGCATAGAAGGCATATGGCACCAATGTACCGGGCACCATATCACCTTCAGCAGTATCTCCACCCGTGCCGGGCACCGTTGCTGTGTAGGTCGTATTGTCGAGGTCGGTACTGACATCCAGATAGGTACCACCTACCGATACCTGGGCGCGATCCAGGAACGACATCCCCGCCGGGTTGCCGAAGACGATGGTGGCGTCGTTGACATTGGAGCTGCGACCGGCGTGGCCATAGCCCTGGCCACTGACGCTCTGCTCGTTGATCTGGTAGCCGCCGGCATGGGCCTGGCTGGCGAAGGCGGCAGCCGCCACGGCGGCGACGAGGGTCAGGCGATTGAACTTGTTCTTCATGTGATCCATCCCTTGCAGTGCTGTTGTTGCGGTGCTGTTGTCACGTTGGCGCCGGCGTAGCCTCTCGCAGAGGCTGGCGCGTGCCCCTCCCTTTTCGCGTATGCCAACGAGCGTTTCAACCCCAAACGAGCGTTTTAATGCTGAAAACGCTAATACTTTGGTCGCACGGCCGTTTGAAGTCATGAACTTTCATGGAGTTACCGCTCACCAGCCCCGTAACGACTCGGCACATTCCGGCAGCCAGTGAATGCCTTGACCTTTGGGTAACACAAGGGTTTTACACTACAGGCATGCCAACCCCGAGAGGCGATCCCATGAAAGTCAGTGAACTGGCAAGGGGTGCCGGCGTCACCGCCGAGACCGTACGCCACTATGTGCGAGAAGGTCTTCTGCACCCCGAGCGCCATCCCGACAACGGCTACCAGCTGTTCACCCAAGACGACCTGGAGCGGCTGCGCTTCATCCAGCGCGCCCGCACCCTGGGCTTCGGCGTCGCCGAGATCCGCGAGATCCTCGACCACGCCGACCACGGCGACTCGCCCTGTCCCATGGTTCGCGACCTGCTGGCCAGCCGGCTGCCGCAGATCCGCGAACGAATCACCGAGCTCCAGGCCCTCGCCGAGCGCATGGAGCGGGCGCTGGACGCCTGGGCCGAGATGCCCGACGGCACCCCGGACGGCCACAGCCTGTGCCGGCTGATCGAGAGCTTCCCCGAACCGCTCCACGCCGACGCTGCTCCCTCTTCACACAAGCCCCACAAGGAGATGCCATGAACGCCACCCTCGAACGCCGCGTTCCCGGCATGAACTGCCAGGGTTGCGTGAAGCGCATGCGCGAGGCGATCCAGGCCGAGGACCCGCAGGCCGAGATCGTTGGTGCACCGGACGACAAGCGCCTTACCGTCACCTCCACGCTCGACGACGAAGGGCTCGACCGTACCCTGCAGAACGCCGGCTACCCACCGGCGGATCGCCCGCTGCGCCATGAGCGCCACGTGCCCGGCATGAGCTGCCAGGGCTGCGTGAGGCGCATGCGCGAGGCGATCCAGGCCGAGGATGCCGACGCCGAGGTGGTCGGTGAGCCGGCGGAGAAACGCCTCACCGTGACCACCCGGCTGGATGACGAGGCCCTGGACCGCCTGCTGGACAAGGCCGGCTATCCGCCGGGAGAGGCGTCCGAGCCGGACGAGGAGTCCGAGTCGGCACCCAATTCCGCCGCGGCCGAAGCGCCACCCGAGGCACCCGCAGGGCAGGCCACCGGCGAGCGCGCCACCACTCATCGCCTCTCCATCGGCGGCATGACCTGCGCCAGCTGTGTGAAGAGCGTCCAGCAGGCGCTGGAGCGCACCCCGGGCGTGGTCTCGGCCACGGTCAACTTCGGCACCCACACCGCCCAGGTGCAGGGTAGTGCCGACGAGAAGGCACTGATCGAGGCCGTGGAGGCGGTGGGCTATGGCGCCGAGCCGATCCACGACCTGCGCCAGGCCGAGGCGGCCCGCGCCGATCGCGATGCACGGGAGTATCGCCGCCGCCTCAAGGGCAGCTTCTGGTCGCTGGCCCTGGCCATTCCGCTGATGGTGGGCATGTTCGTCTACCACCCCCACCTGGAAGGCGCAGGCCGGCTCTTCTGGCTGGTGGTCGGGGCACTGACGCTCGCCGTGATGGCCTTCCCCGGGCGGCACTTCTTCGTCAATGCCTGGAAGAACTTCCGGCATCATCAGGCCAACATGGACACCCTGATCGCCATGGGCACCGGCACCGCTTGGGCTTACTCCATGGCGGTGGTGGCCTTCGCCCCCTGGCTGCCCGAGATGGCCCGCGGCATCTACTTCGAGGCCTCGGCCATGATCATCGGCCTGGTGCTGCTGGGTAACGCCCTGGAGCTGCGCGCCCGGGGCCGCACCAGCGACGCCCTGAAGCGCCTGCTCGACCTGCAGAGCCGCACGGCTCGGGTGATCCGCGACGGCGAGGAGCGCGAGGTCGAGATCGACGAGGTGCGCGAGGGCGACCATATCCGCGTGCGCCCCGGCGAGCGCCTGCCGGTGGACGGCGAGGTAACCGAGGGGCAGAGCCATATCGACGAATCGATGCTTACCGGCGAACCCCTGCCGGTGACCAAGGGCGAGGGTGACGAGGTCAGCGCGGGGACCGTTAACGGCAAGGGCTCGCTGGTCTACCGTGCCACCCGGGTCGGCGCCGACACCCGCCTGGGCCGCATCACCGAGCAGGTGGCCAGCGCCCAGAACTCGCGGCCGCCCATCGGCCAGCTGGCCGACAAGGTCTCGAGCATCTTCGTGCCCTCGGTGATGATCATCGCCGTGCTCACCGCGCTGGTCTGGTACAACCTCGGCCCCGAGCCGCGGGTGCTGCACATGCTGGTGACCGCCACCACGGTGCTGATCATCGCCTGCCCCTGCGCGCTGGGCCTGGCCACACCGATCTCCACCATGATCGGGGTGGGCAAGGCCGCCGAGCATGGCGTGCTGGTGAGAAGCGGCGACGCCCTGCAGACCGCCAGCAAGCTCACCACCCTGGTGGTGGACAAGACCGGCACCCTGACCGAAGGCAAGCCGCGGGTTACCGAAGCGGAGGTTCTGGACGGCGACAAGCAGGAGCGGCTCGGCCTGGTGGCGGCCCTGGAGCGCGGCTCCGAGCACCCCCTGGCCGCCGCCCTGATGTCGCATGCCGAGGAGGCCGGCGCCGATGCTGCCGAAATCCGGGACTTCGACAGCGTCACCGGCGGCGGCGTGAAGGCCGAGACCGCGGACGGCAAGGCGCTGCTGCTGGGCAACGCCCGCCTGCTGGAGGAGGCCGGCGTCGACCTGGCCAGCGGCAGGGAAAAGGCCGGCGAACTGGAGGAGAAGGCGCGCACCGTGGTCTACCTGGCCGTGGATGGCCGGCTGGCGGCGCTGTTCGGTATCAGCGACCCGCTTCGCCACGACACCGTGGCGGCGGTCGAAGCGCCTGCAGGCCGATGGCCTCAGGGTGGTGATGCTGACCGGTGACAACGAGCACACCGCCGGGGCCATCGCCCGGGAAGTGGGCATCGATGACTTCCGCGCCGGCCTGCTGCCCGAGGACAAGCACGCCGAGATCGAGCGCCTGCAGGCTGCGGGCGAGGTGGTCGGCATGGTCGGCGACGGCATCAACGACGCCCCGGCGCTGGCCCGGGCCGACGTCGGCTTCGCCATCGGCCAGGGCACCGACGTGGCCATCGAGAGTGCCGGCATCACCCTGGTGCGCGGCTCGCTGCACGGCGTCGCCGCGGCCATCGAGATCAGCCGCGCCACACTGACCAATATCAAGCAGAACCTGGTGGGCGCCTTCGGCTACAACACCCTGGGCATTCCCATCGCCGCAGGTGTGCTCTTCCCCATCACCGGCACCCTGCTGTCGCCGATGATCGCCGGGGCAGCGATGTCGCTCTCCTCGATCACCGTGGTCAGCAACGCCAACCGCCTGCGCCTGTTCCGCCCCTCCGGCGAGGCCGGGGGCAACGAAGAGGGCGGCAGCCAACACGAGGAGGCCAAGCGATGAGCTGGATCATCAATCTGGCAGGACTCGCCCTGATCGGCCTGATCGCCTGGTGGTTCTGGGGCAAGCGCTGAGCCGGGTGCCGGCTCAGCTCACCCCCATGTAGCGCCCGGGCTTGTGGTTCAGCGCGATGATCAGGTTGAGGGCCACCGCACCGAGCACCGAGAGCCCCACCCGGTCGACCGGCAGCAGCGCCAGGCCGACCAGCATGATGGCGCCGTCGATGGCCAGCTGCACATAGCCGGCACGCAGCCCGAAGCGGTCCTGGAGGTAGAGCACCAGGATATTCACCCCGCCGAGGCTGGCGCGGTGGCGAAACAGGATCAGCATGCCAATGCCGATCAGGCAGCCACCCATCAGTGCGCCGTAGAGCGGCGCCACGGTGGCGATGTCGATCCAGCGAGCGGTGAGCTCGGAGAACAGCGACACCAGGCCGATGGCGGCGAAGGTACGCAGCGTGAACGACCACCCCATGCGCTTGATGGCCAGCCAGTAGAACGGCAGGTTGATCAGGAAGAACCAGACCCCGAAGGGCCAGCCGCTGGCGTACTGCAGCAGGAAGGCCATGCCGGCGGTGCTGCCGGTGAGCAGCATGGCCTGGGTGTAGAGGGTGACGCCCAGCGCCACGAACAGCGTGCCCACCAGCATCGCCATGGCGTCCTCCCAGAGGGAGTGGGGGTCCTTGGGCAGTTCCTGGGGGTCCATTCATGATTCCTTATATGACTTCGGCGTGCTCGACCATCAGCTGCAGGTTCTCCCTGCCCCGCCAGCGGTTGCGGTTGAGCTTGTAGGCGCAGCGCAGCCGGTCGCCCACGCCGAAGGCGGGCACCTCGCCCGGGGTCAGCGCCCGGAACCAGATCGCCCGGTGGATGACCCTGCCCAGCGAGAGCTCCAGCATCAGGTGGTTGCCATCGGCGCCCACCGGACGCAGGCGCTCGACGATGAACTCGCCCTGGAACAGCGGCGGATCGAACTCGCGCCCATAGGGGCCCAGCGCCTGAAGTTCGTCCAGGGTCGCAAGGCTCAGCTGTTCGGGGGTCAGGTCGCCATCGGTGAGGATCCGCGGATAGAGCGCCGCCCCGCCCAGCTGCTCGGCCACCGCCTGAAGGAAGGCAGCCTTGAAGGCATCCAGCTGCTCGACGGGCACGCCGACGCCGGCCGCCCCGCGATGGCCACCGAAGCGCGGCAGCGCTTCGGGCGCCAGCTCGAAGGTGCGCTGCAGGGCGTCGCGCAGATGCAGCCCCTCGATGGAGCGCCCGGAGCCGGTCAGCATGCCCGGCGCCGCGGCGGGGGTCAGCACCAGTGCCGGGCGCCCGTAGGCCTGCACCAGGCGTGAGGCGACGATACCCTGCACGCCGGCGTGGCCGCTCTCGAGATAGACCACGATGGCCGGCTCGTCGGCGGTCAGCGCCGGCAGTGCCAGTGCCCGCGCCTCCTCGGCCATATCGGCCTCGATTGCCTTGCGCGACTGGTTGTCCTGATCCAGCGTCTCCAGGTGCCGCGCCGCCGTGGCGTCATCGGCTGCCAGCATGAAGTGCAGCGCCGCATAGGGGTCATCGAGCCGCGAGCGGGCGTTGATGCGCGGCCCCATCTGGAAGCCCAGGGTCTCGGCATCGAAGGGCACGCTGTCGGCACCCAGGCGCTGGGCCATGGCCCGCCAGCAGGCCGCCTCCATGCGGTTGATCAGGGTCAGGCCGTGGGTCACCACCGCCCGGTTGGCGGGACTGCCACCCAGCGAGACGCAGTCCGCCACGGTGCCCAGTGCCACGTAGGAGAGCCAGGGCGAGAGCTTGGGTGTCTCCCGGCCCAGCACGCCCCACTCGATCAGCACCGAGCGGGTCAGCGACATGGTAAGCCAGGCCACCATGCAGCCGGCGATGGTCGGGTCGGGGTAGTCGCAGTCATCGCGGGTGGGATTGACCACCGCATGGGCGGAAGGCGGCGGCCCCTCCACCGGCAAGGCGTGGTGGTCACTGACCACCACCTCGATGCCCTCCGCGACCAGCCGCGCGATACGCGGCTCATCGGAGCTGCCGCAGTCGGCGGTGACCACCAGGCTGGGCCGCGGCTTGAGGGCCAGGGTGCGCTCCACCAGCGGCAAGCTGATGCCGTAGCCGTCATGGATGCGGTGGCCGATCAGGCTGTGCAGCTTCGCCTCGGGCACGCCGAAGAGCTCGTGCAGGGTGCGCCGGATGACCACATGGGAAGTGATACCGTCGACGTCGTAGTCGGTGAGGATGCCGATATGCTCGCCATCGACCACCGCCTGGGCGATGCGTTCGGCGGCGCGGCGCCCGTCGGCGAGCCTTTCGGGGTGGGCCAGGTGGCGCAGGCTGGGCGAGACCAGCGGGGCGAGCTCGCCCTGATAGCCCGCCAGGCGCCCGGCCAGTACCCGGGCCTGGAGCTCGGAGAGGCCCTCGCGCTGGGCGCGGGCATAGAGGGCGGCATCCTGCGGCCGCGGCAGGATGCGCGGCCTCAGGCGCTCGCTAAGATCGATAGGGTCCGTCACTGCGTCCAAGCCGGGCTCCTGCAGGTAAGGGTGACAAAGAGGGGACTACCGGAAACAAAGGCCCGAGAGCTCGGCGTAGCCCTTGAGGTCTGACCATGGAGTCTCCCCACGAATGACGTCACGATATCGACATATTCGAAGATGTTGATGCCTGATGCGAGCACGGTGCCGCACCCTTGGGGTCTGACCCCGCTGCTGCGTGTTGCGCCAACACTCTGATATCACTGAGCAATCAACAACCTGGGGGTCAGACCCCAAGGGCTGATAGCGAGGGGCGCCGGGGACAGGCCGAAGAGGGGGTCCTATGCCAGGGATGGCATCGGTAGCGCCCAGGGATGGGTTCACAGCGCCCCCTCGCAGGCCTGTCGCCGGATCAGCCCCGAGCGGGCATCGAACTCGAGCAGCGCCCCTCGCTAGTGATGACGCTGCACTACAGGCATGAGATTCAGCGGCGATTCTCGACGACGAACTGCTGCACCGCGGAGAGCTCCGCCGGCAGCACACTGTAGCGCTCCTCGCGCTCCAGCAGGTCGTCCATATGTGGCGGCAGCGGCACGCCCGGGAAACCCGCCTTGACCACCGCCTCGGCGAACTTGGCCGGGTGGGCGGTGGCCAGGGTGATCATCGGCACGGCCGCGTCGCTCCGCTCGCGCTCGGCGGCGCGGTAGCCGGTGGCGGTGTGGGGGTCGAGGATCTCCTGGGTGCGATGGTGCGCCTCGCGGATCACTTCGAGGATGGTGGCATCGTCCACGCTATGGCTGGCGAACTTCTCACGCAGCCGGGCCAGGGGCGCATCCGCCAGGGCCGTGGGCTCGGCCTGGAAGCGCTCGAGCAGCGCGGCCACGGCGGCGCCGTCGCGCTCGTAGGCCTCGAACAGCAGCCGCTCGAAGTTGGACGACACCACGATATCCATGGAGGGCGCCAGGGTCGCCTTGAGCTCCTGCTTCGAGAAGTCGTTGGCGGCCAGGGTGCGGTGCAGGATGTCGTTGGCGTTGGTGGCGATCACGAAGCGCTCCACCGGCAGGCCCATGCGGTAGGCCATGTAGCCGGCGAAGACGTTGCCGAAGTTGGCCGAGGGCACGCAGAAGCTCACCTTGCGCTGCGGCGCGCCCAGCGCCACGGCGGAGGCCACGTAGTAGACGATCTGGGCCATGATGCGCGCCCAGTTGATGGAATTCACCGCCACCAGCCGGGTGCCGTTCAGGAACGACTGGTCGGCGAAGCTCGCCTTGACCATGGCCTGGGCGTCGTCGAAGTTGCCCTCGATGGCGACGTTGAAGACGTTGTCCGCCAGTACCGTGGTCATCTGGCGGCGCTGCACCTCCGAGACCCGGTTGTGGGGGTGGAGGATGAAGATGTCGAGGTTGTCGCAGTGGCGACAGCCCTCGATGGCGGCGGAGCCGGTATCGCCGGAGGTGGCCCCCATGATCACCGCCCGCTCGCCGCGCTTCTGCAGGAAGTGGTCGAGGATACGGCCCAGCAGCTGCAACGCCACGTCCTTGAAAGCGAGGGTCGGGCCGTGGAACAGCTCGAGCAGGAAGTGGTTGGCGTCGAGCTGGTTGAGCGGCACCACGGCGTCGTGGCTGAAGGTGGCATACGCCTCCTTCACGATCCCGCGAAACGTCTCGTCGTCGATCTCGCCGTTGACGAAGGGCTTCATCACCCGGAAGGCGATCTCGGCGTAGGAGAGCCCGGCCATCTCGGCCAGGTCATCACGGGAGAGCTGGGGAATGGTCTCCGGCACGTAGAGGCCACCGTCGCTGGCCATGCCGGTGAGCACGACCTCCTCGAAGGAGAGCGCGGGCGCCTGCCCGCGGGTACTGATATAGCGCATCATTGTGTTCCTTTACTCGCTCGGAGCAGCTCCGGCGACAGGCTCGGTCATTCCTGCTCGTCCAGGGACTCGACGCGGATCCGGGTGACCGGGCCGGCGATATCGGCCATGGACTCGATCTGACGGATCGCCTCGTTCATGTGTTTCTCGAGGGTGCGGTGGGTCAGCAGGATGATCGGCACCAGCTCGCCCTCGGTGGCTTCCTTCTGGATCAGCGCCTCGATGGAGATGCCCTGTTCGGAGAGGATAGTGGCCACTCGCGCCAGCACGCCGGGGCGGTCCACCGCCAGCAGCCGCAGGTAGTAGGCGGTGGTGATCTCCTCCATGGGCATGATCGGCAGCTGGCTGACGTCCTCGCTGATGCCGCTGAAGGCCAGGTAGGGCACCCGGTAGTGGTGATCGGTGGTGATATCACGGGCCACGTCGAGCAGGTCGGCCACCACCGCGGAGGCGGTAGGCTCGGCCCCGGCGCCGGCGCCGTAGTAGAGGGTCGGCCCCACGGCGTCGCCCATCACGGCGATGGCGTTCTTCACGCCGTGCACATTGGCCAGCAGGCGCTCCTTGGGAATCAGCGTGGGGTGCACGCGCAGCTCCAGGCCCTGTTCGGTGCGCTTGGAGATGCCCAGATGCTTGATCACGTAGCCCAGGTTATCGGCCTGTTCCACGTCCTGGGCGGTGACCCGGGAGATGCCCTCGGTGTAGGCCTTCTCGAACTGCAGCGGCACGCCGTAGGCGATGGAGGCGAGGATGGTCAGCTTGTGCGCGGCATCGATGCCCTCGACGTCGAAGGTCGGGTCGGCCTCGGCATAGCCCAGCGCCTGGGCCTCGGCCAGCACATCGTCGAAGGCCCGGCCCTCGTCGCGCATGTGGGTGAGGATGTAGTTGCCGGTGCCGTTGATGATGCCGGCCACCCATTCGATGCGGTTGGCACCGAGGCCCTCGCGCAGCGACTTGATCACCGGGATGCCGCCGGCCACGGCGGCCTCGAAGGCCACGATCACGCCCTTCTCGTGGGCCGCCGCGAAGATCTCGTTGCCGTGCACGGCGATCAGCGCCTTGTTGGCGGTGACCACGTGCTTGCCGTTTGCAATGGCGGCAAGTACCAGCTCACGGGCCACGTCGTAGCCGCCGGATCAGCTCCACCAGCACGTCGATATCGGGGTTGCTGGCCACCTCGAAGACGTCGGCGGTGGTGTTGATGCCGGTAAGGTCACACTCGGGGTTGGGGGTGCGATAGGCGACCTGCTCGATGGCAATCGGTCGCCCGGCTCGCCGGGCGATGTCCTCGGCGTTGCGCGTCAGCACGTTGAAGGTTCCGCCGCCGACGGTCCCCAGCCCACAGATTCCTACTCTCACCGGTTTCAATGTATTGCTCCTGCTCGCGTGTTCCGAGTTGGTTGTATGGCGTGCGGCTTACTCTTCGAGCCCCAGCATGGCGGCCAGGCGCTCGGCGGGCACGTAGCCCGGCACCAGGCGGCCGTCCGGCAGCACGATGGCCGGCGTCCCCTGGACGCCCAGCTCCAGCCCCAGATGATACTGCGACTCGACCGGATTGTCGCAGTCTGCGGGGGCCGAAAGCGAATCACCGCGCTTGGCGGCGCTCATCGCCTCGGCGGGGTTGTCGGCACACCACACCTGCTGCATGTCACGTGCGCCCTGGGCATTCATGCCGCTGCGCGGGAAGGCCAGGTAGTGCACCTCGATGCCCAGCTCGTTGAGCCGTGGCACCTCCTCGTGGAGCTGCCGGCAGTAGGGGCAGGTGGTGTCGGTGAACACCATCACCCTGGCGTCGCTCTGCGGCCCGCGGAAGATGATGCGCTCCGACTCCGGCACATGCTCCAGCCGCGCGGCGCGCTCGGTGTTGCGGCCCTCCTCGGTAAGGTTGACCAGGCCCTGGTCGCCGTTGCGATAGAGGTCGCCCACCAGGAAGTGCTCGCCCTCGGCGTCGCTGTAGAAGCGCTCGCCGGTCTCCAGGCGCACCTCGAAGAGGCCGTCCATCGGCGCCTCGCGCACGCTCTGGACCGGCATCGACTGGCCGTTGACCGAGAGCCGCTCGGCAAGGCGCTCGGCCCCATCCTGCTGGGCGAGGGCCGGCGAGCTCGCCAGCGGCGCGGCCAGCAGGCCGAGAAGAAGGATCCGGGAAAGGGTCGTCATGGTTCATCCTCGTGGGTGATGGTCGGCGTGCAGGCGCTCCAGCCGCGCCTGGGCCACATGGGTATAGATCTGGGTGGTGGAGAGGTCACTGTGACCGAGCAGCATCTGTACGACACGCAGATTGGCCCCATGATTCAACAGATGGGTAGCGAAGGCATGGCGCAGGGTATGCGGCGACAGCGAGCGCTCGATACCGGCCACCCGGGCATGGTGCTTGATACGGTACCAGAAGGCCTGGCGGGTCAGCGGGCGATCATCGCGCCCGGGGAAGAGTGCAGGCCGAGTGACGTCGCGCATCAGCGCCCCGCGGGCGGTGCGCAGGTAGCGCGAGACCCAGTCGACGGCCTCCTCGCCCAGCGGCACCAGGCGATCCTTGTCGCCCTTGCCACGCACCCTGACCACCCCCTGACGCAGGTTCACGGCATCGGTGGTCAGCCCCACCAACTCCGAGACGCGCAGACCCGCCCCGTAGAGCACCTCCAGCATGGTGCGGTCGCGCAGTCCCAGGTCGGTCGTCACATCCGGCGCGGCGAGCAGCCGCTCCACCTCGGCCTCCTCCAGGGTCTCCGGCAGGCTCGGCCGCACCCGCGGCAGCCTGACCTCGGCCAGCGGGTCGCGCTCGACGCGCCCCGTCTCCAGCGCCCAGCGGTAGAAACGACGCAGGCTGGAGAGCAGCCGGGCGTTGCTGCGCAGCCGGTAGCCGGCCGCACGCCGCTCATCGAGCCAGGCCGGCAGGCTCGCGGGAGCCGGCGTGACCAGGGTCTCGCCAGCCTCGGCGAGGCGTGCCGCCCAGGCGGCCAGGTCACGGCGGTAGGCGGCCAGCGTATGCTCGCTCACCCCCTGCTCGAGCCACAGGGCGTCGAGGAAGGCATCGATGGCGGCACTGTCGTCGGGCGCGCTCATGGCAGGCTCCGGTGGGCAGCCCCCGGATGAAAGGAAACCCCGCCCCGCGGGTGCGGTGACGGGGTTTCTCGGTCGAACCGGGGCAGGGCCCCGGCTCGAGGGCTGCGAGGGCTCGGCCTCAGGCCAGCTTTTCCTTGATGCGAGCGGACTTGCCGCTGCGCTCGCGGAGGTAGTAGAGCTTGGCCTGGCGCACGTCGCCACGACGCTTGACGCTGATGGAGTCGACCAGCGGGCTGTAGGTCTGGAAGGTACGCTCGACGCCGACACCGTGGGAGATCTTGCGCACGGTGAAGGCGGAGTTCAGGCCGCGGTTGCGCTTGCCGATCACCACGCCTTCGAAGGCCTGGAGACGCTCGCGGTTGCCTTCCTTGACCTTGACCTGGACGACGACAGTATCGCCGGGGGCGAAGGCCGGGACTTCCTTGCTCATCTGCTCGGCTTCGAGCGCCTGGATCACCTTGTTCTTGCTGCTCATGACAATGACTCCTTGATAACCTGATTCAGCGGTCGCTTGGCTTGCCGGTGAATCGTGATCCCGGCGCTCGAACGAACTCGAGAGCGCGGGAGATAATGGGTGACGCGGGGCCACGAGCTCGGCGGCTCGGGTATCCCGCACCTCCGCCCTGCCCTATCTGGCGAGCAGCGCGTTTTCCTCGAGGTACTCCCGGAGCAGTTCGCGCTGCTCCTTGCTCAACTCCCTGCCTTCCAGCAGGTCGGGACGCCGCTGCCAGGTACGTCCCAGGGACTGCTTCAGCCGCCAGCGCCGGATGGCGCCGTGATTGCCGCTGAGCAGGACTTCCGGCACCTGCCGCCCGTCGATCTCCTCCGGGCGGGTGTAGTGCGGGCAGTCCAGCAGCCCATCGTTGAAGGAGTCCTCGACCGCGGAATCCTGATGGCCCAGCACTCCGGGCACCAGCCTTGCCGCGGCATCGATCAGCACCATGGCCGGCAGCTCACCGCCGCTCAGCACGTAGTCGCCGATCGACCACTCCTCATCGATGTCACTCTCCACCACGCGTTCATCGATGCCTTCATAACGCCCGGCCACCACCACCAGGGGTGGTCCGGCAGCCAGCTCCTGCGCGCCGGCCTGGTCGAGCCGCCGCCCCTGGGGCGAAAGATAGATCACCCTGGGACGCTGCCCGGTGGCCTGCTCGGCCCTGGCCCTGGCGGCGTGGATCGCCGCGCGCAGGGTGTCGACCTTCATCAGCATCCCCGGCCCGCCGCCATAGGGGCGGTCGTCGACGGTGCGATGCCGGTCGCTGGCATAGTCGCGCGGGTTCCAGATCTCCAGCGCGATACGTCCGTTGTCCACTGCCCGGCCGGTGACGCCGTGGCGGGTAATCGCCTCGAACATCTCCGGAAACAGCGAGACGACGCCGATCCACATGTCGGGCACCGACTCGACCGGGGTCGGTTCGGATTCCGTCAAAATTCGGGATCCCAGTCGACAGTCATCACGCCTGCCTCGAGGTCGACCTCGAGGATCACCTCCTCGGGCAGGAACGGCAGCAGCCGCTCGCGGGCGTCGATGGCGTCCGCATCGAGACTCCCCTTCACGACCATGACGTCGTTGGCGCCGGTCTCGAAGAGGTGGTCGATGCGTCCCAGCACGCTGCCCTCGCGGGTCACGACCCGCAGGCCTTCCAGCTCGTGCCAGTAGAAGTCGTCGCCGGTCAGTTCGGGCAACTCGGCCTTGGGCATCACGATCTCCGCACCGGCCAGCGCTTCGGCGGCCTCGCGGCTATCACAACCCTCCAGCCGGGCCACCAGGCTCTTGCCGTGGCGGCGCCCCTGCACCAGGCGGCGACGCTCGAGCGTCTCGCCGTGACGCACTACCCACTCGGCGTAATCGAGGATGCCCTCCATGGGGCTGGTGTACGAGTACACCCTGAGCCAACCCTTCACGCCATAGGGGCTGGTCAGCTTTCCCAGCACCACATGATCGTCGGCGGGCTGAGCCTTGGCGGATTCGCTCATCGACGACCTCGGAACCGAGATAACCATCGCATCAGGCCTCAGGCCTGCTTGCGAGCTTCCTTGACCAGCTCGGCCACGCGGCCGGAGAGCTGGGCACCCTGGCTCTGCCAGTGGGCGATACGGTCGAGGTCGATGCGCAGACGCTCTTCCTGGCCGCGGGCGACCGGGTTGAAGAAGCCGAGACGCTCGATGAAGCGGCCGTCGCGGGCGTTGCGGGAATCGGTAACGGTCAGGTGGTAGAAGGGACGCTTCTTGGCGCCACCACGAGCCAGACGAATGGTAACCATGGCCTAGTCAGTCCTTCGGTTGAGTTGGATTCGGTCACGACGATGACCGCGCCATTCGCGGTCCTGCCAGTGAAGACGCAGCATTCTACGGAAAACAGCCCCGTTTGGGAACCTTTTTCGGGCTTATCGCCAGGGCTTGCCGCCCGGGCCACCCATTCCGCCCATGCCCCCCATGCCACCGGGGCCTCCCGGGCCGCCGCCACCCATCATGCCGGACATGCCGCGCATCATGTTCTGCATGCCGCCCTTCTTGCCCGCCTTCTTCATCATCTTCTGCATCTGCTTGTGCTGCTTGAGCAGGCGGTTCAGGTCAGGCACCTGCAGGCCGGCGCCGGCGGCGATGCGCCGCTTGCGCGAACCGTTGATGATCTCGGGCTTGCGGCGCTCCTGGGGTGTCATGGAGTTGATCAGTGCCTCGAGCTTGCCCATCTCCTTCTCGGGACCGGGGCCCTGGGCCATCTCGGCCATCTGCCCCATGCCCGGCAGCTTGCCCAGCAGGCCGCCCATGCCGCCCATCTTCTTGAGCTGCTGGAGCTGGTCGCGGAAGTCCTCGAGGTCGAAGCCCTGGCCCTTCTTGACCTTCTTGGCCAGCTTCTCGGCCTTGCCCTTGTCGACGGTGCGCTCGGCTTCCTCGATCAGCGACAGCACGTCGCCCATGCCGAGGATTCGCGAGGCGACACGATCCGGGTGGAAGGGCTCCAGGGCATCGACCTTCTCGCCCACGCCCATGAACTTGATCGGCTTGCCGGTGATATGGCGCACCGAGAGCGCCGCACCGCCGCGGGCGTCGCCGTCCGCCTTGGTCAGGATCACGCCGGTCAGCGGCAGGGCCTCGTGGAAGGCCTTGGCGGTGTTGGCGGCGTCCTGACCCGTCATGGCGTCGACGACGAACAGCGTCTCCTGGGGCGAGACGGCTTTGTGCAGCGCCTGGATCTCGGCCATCATCGCCTCGTCGATGGCCAGGCGACCGGCGGTATCCACCAGCACCACGTCATGGAACTGGATCTTGGCATGCCGGATCGCCGCCTCGGCGATATCGACGGGTTTCTGGTCGGAGCGCGACGGGAAGAAGTCGACCTCGACCTCCTTCGCCAGGGTCTCGAGCTGATCGATGGCCGCCGGGCGATAGACGTCGGCGGAAACCACCAGCACCTTCTTCTTCTCGCGCTCGCGCAGGTAGCGCGCCAGCTTGGCTACCGAGGTCGTCTTGCCCGCGCCCTGCAGGCCGGCCATCAAGACCACCGCCGGCGAGCCCTTGAGCGTCAGGCCCTCGTTGGCCTCGCCCATGGTCGCCTCAAGCTCCTGCTGGACGATCTTGACGAACTGCTGGCCGGGCGAGAGGCTCTTCGAGACCTCCTGGCCCACGGCACGCTCGCGCACCCGCTCGATGAAGTCCTTGACCACCGGCAGGGCGACATCCGCCTCGAGCAAGGCCCGGCGCACCTCGCGCAGGGTATCCTTGACGTTGTCTTCGGTCAGGCGCGCCTGACCCTTGATCGACTTGAGCGTCTGCGACAGGCGCTCACTGAGATTCTGGAACATTGGCCTCTCCACATGTGCGATGGCCTGAAGGTTGCGGGCGATTATACGCGCTGTGGCCGCGACTCTCCATGCACCTGGCTTCGCGCCCCGGGACGAGGTGCCGCAGGCCACGGCCTGTGCGGCAGGCGGGGGATTGGGTATAGTAGCCGCACGCTAGTCACCCTTATGCTGTTCACTTCCACAGGCGCACGGATCGCAACCCATGCAGGCGCTCGCCCTGGCCATAATGGCCTTCCTCCTCTACATCGCCGCCGCCTCCTGGCAGGGGTTGACCCTGGCTCGACGCGTCACAGCGCAGCCGATGCTGGTGCGCGGCCTGGCATTGCTCGGCCTGCTGTGCCACCTGCCCCTGGTCATCGGCCTGTTCGGACATGACGTCCAGGTGCTCCCGGGGCTCTACGCCAGCATGGTGCTGATCAGCGCCATGGTGGTGGCGATGCTGCTGGCAATCAGCCTGTTCAAGCCGGTGCTGGGGGCTGCGACGGGCATCCTGCCGATGGCGGGAATCGCGCTGCTGCTGGCCGCCACGGTGCCGGCGGCACCGCCCTCCGAGGACCTGCCACTCGGCGTGACACTGCACGCCATCAGCTCCCTGCTGGGGTTTGCGATACTCGCCATCGCCGCCGTCCAGGCCGTGCTGCTGGGCCTGCAGAATCGCGCCCTGCGCCATCACCAGATCCGCGGCATCGTCCAGGCCTTACCCCCGCTCACCTCCATGGAACGCCTGCTCTTCGAGCTGATCTGGGCCGGCATGGGCATGCTGACCCTGGCGATCATCAGCGGCTTCGTGTTCCTCGACAACATGTTCGCCCAGCACCTCGCCCACAAGACGATCCTCTCGCTGGCCGCCTGGGTGATCTTCGCGATCCTGCTGTTCAGCCACCACCGCCTGGGCTGGCGCGGCATGCGTGCCGTGCGCTGGACCCTGGGTGGCTGCGCGGTACTGCTGGTGGCCTACTTCGGCAGCCGCTTCGTGCTGGAAGTGCTGCTCAGCCGCGGCTGAACGGACCTCCCGCCGCCTTGACACCGCGCGCCCACCTCCCGTCAAATCGAGCCTGACCCGCGACCGAGGACCCTTCGACTTGAGCGACGACTTCCCACTGGGATTGCTGTTCGGCCTGCTGTTCCTGCTTATCTGCCTGTCCGCCTTCTTCTCGAGCTCCGAGACCGGCATGATGTCGATCAACCGCTACCGCCTCAGCCACCGGGTCAACAGCGGCGAGGCGCGCGCCCAGCGTGTCGCCCGACTGCTGTCGCGCCCCGACCGGCTGATCGGCGTGATCCTGATCGGCAACAACTTCGTCAACAACCTGGCGGCCTCCATCGCCACCATCATCGCCATTCACTTCCTCGGCGACGTCACCGGCCCGGCCGTGGCCACCGCCGCACTGACCATCACCATCCTGATCTTCGCCGAGGTCACCCCCAAGACCTACGCCGCGGTCAAGCCGGAGCGCATCGCCTTCCCCGCCTCGCTGGTGCTCGAACCGCTGCTCAAGTTGCTCTATCCGCTGGTGTGGCTGGTCAACGTGATCTCCAACGGCCTGCTGCGACTGATCGGCGTCCGCAACATCGATGGCGACGGCGACAACCTGACCCGCGACGAGCTGCGCACCGTGGTCCATGAGGCGGGGACCCTGATCCCCCAGCGCCACCAGACGATGCTGCTCTCCATCCTCGACCTCGAGAATGTCACCGTGAACGACATCATGGTGCCGCGCCACGAAGTGGTCGGCATCAACCTCGACGACGGGCTTGAGGAGATCCTCACCCAGATCCGCACCAGCCAGCACACCCGGCTGCCGGTCTACAAGGGCGACATCAACAACATCATCGGCATGCTGCACCTGCGCAACGCGGCACGCTTCCTGTCCCGCGGCGAGGTCACCAAGGCCGCCATCGTCCAGGAGGCCCGGGAGCCCTACTTCATTCCCGAATCCACCCCACTGCACACCCAGTTGCTCAATTTCCAGAAGCAGAAACGTCGCATCGGCATCGTGGTGGACGAGTATGGCGATGTGGAGGGGCTGGTGACGCTGGAGGACATCCTCGAGGAGATCGTCGGCGAGTTCACCACCGACGTGGCGGGCATGGAGGAGGAGATCCACCGCCAGGAGGACGGCAGCGTGGTGATCGAAGGCACCGCCAACATCCGCGACGTCAACAAGTCGCTGGGCTGGCAGCTGCCCACCGATGGCCCCAAGACGCTCAACGGCCTGATCCTCGAGCACCTGGAGGCGTTTCCGGAGGGTCCCGTCTCGCTGCAGGTGGGCGGCGTGCGCATGGAGATCCAGGAAGTACGCGACAACCTGATCACCGAGGCCCGCTGCTGGCCGGCACCTCGTCGCCGCTGAGCGGATAGACCAGGCTCAGTGTCGCTGAACCTGCTGTTCGGCTAACGGCTGGGTCCAGGCATCCCCTTCGCACTTGGAGCTCGCCTACCCGGGCCTGCAGGTGGCGTCGGGTGGCCGCACCCGGCGAGAGCGGCTCGCCGAGCCGCAGCATCACCCGCGCGCGGAAACGGCGCGGCCGCCCGCTCAGGGCGCGGCCGTGGCAGTGGGAGGTCCACGACCCCACAGCCCGGAGAGGCCCGCCGGAATCACCGGCACCGGGTCACGGGCGAGAATCAGCTCAAGGCCGCGGCGAAACTCCTGCACCTCGCCATCCAGTGTCAGCCGCCCCTCGGGGAACAGCATCACCACCTCACCATCGCGCAGCGCACGACTCACCTCATCCAGCGCTCGGCGCAGGCTACCCGTGTCGCAGCGCTCCGACTCCACGGGAATCGCGCCCACCAGGCGGAACAACCAGTTGAGCCAGGGCGAGTCATAGATCGGCTTGTCCATCAGGAAACGCAAAGGCCGCGGGCTGGCGCCCCCCATCACCAGCGCATCCATGAAGCTGACGTGGTTGCACACCACCAGGGCGGCCCCGCGCCTGGGGAGATGCTCGATCCCCACCCGGCGCAGCCGATAGATCAGGCGGACCAGAAGAAAGACCAGCAGGCGTACCGCCGGGCGCGGCGCCTGCTTGACCCGCCAGGCGAACCACAGCGCCACACAGGCGACCAGGGACCAGATCAGCGCCGTCAACGGATCTCCTACCTGGCCCGCAGGCCGGCGAGGATGGTTGCCAGCAGCTGGTCGAGCAGCTCACCCACCTCCAGCTGCTGGCCTTGCCAGTAGCCCAGGCGCTCGTTGAGGCCCAGCAACACCAGTCCATGCACACTGCCCCACAGGGTGCGTCCCAGGCGGCGCGCCTCGAGGTCATCGAGGGCCGGCTGATACTCCTTGAGGGTGGCCTCGACGCGGCGGAAGAGCGCCTCGATCATCTCGGTCTGACGCTGATCCAGCTCACCTTCCTGGGCCAGCGGGAAGTCGAACAGCAGCTGCCAGCGGTAGGCCTCGCGCTGGGCAAACTGCCAGTAGGCGCGGGCCAGGGCACGCAGCCGCTCCTCCGGGGCTGCCTGGCTGGTCAGCGGCTCGATCACCTCGCGCAGGTGGCCGAGGGTCTCGATGTTGACGTGCTGCAGCAGGTTATGAAAGCTGCCATAGAGCTTGAGCAGGGTGCTGGGAGCGCAGCCCACCTCGCGTGCCAGGGCACGCAAGGACAGACTGTGTACCGGATTGTCCTGCAACCAGGCGTCGCACGCCGTCATGACCTGGAGCATGCAGTGCCTCGGGAGCATGCTGTCTGGGACGAGCCATCGAGTTCCTCGCGAGCCGGAGCCGGCAGTTGCGTGAAGGACCCCAAGGATAGCGCACATCGAACACTGTTTTCGATAGCTGTGTTACCCTGATGCACCCTGACCCGGAGCTCCCATGGCCGGCCGACTGCATCTCGCACCGATCGACTTCAGCCAGCTGCTGCCCGACCTGGTGATGGACATGCCCCAGGTGACCAGTGCCAACCTGGCGCCGCGCCGCATGATCTCGGGCATTCGTCTGGAGGCCGGCCGGCCGCACCTGGGACAGCTGTTCTGGGGGCTGACGCCGCCCTGGCTCACGGTACTGGACCACGCCCCCCACTGCGCGCGGGCGGAGTCGCTGGCCGAGCGCCGCATGTTTCGCGAGGCCTTCCAGGCCCGGCGCTGCCTGGTGCCGGCCACCGGTATCTATGTCTGGAAATCCCAGCCGCGCGCCAAGCAGCCCTTCCTGGTTACCCGAGTCGACCGCGGCCCGCTGCTGCTGGCAGCGCTGTGGTGTCGCTTCCACACCAGCCTCGCCGAGCACACCGACTCCCTGGCGCTGATCACGGTGCCGACCAACGCCCTGCTGGCGCCGCTCAGCGACCGCCTGCCGGCGGTCATCCCGCCCGACGACGCGCTGTGCTGGCTCGATCCGCAGACACCGGTCGAGACCGCCCAGGCCCTGCTGGCCCCGGCACCACGGGAACTCCTCGGCGCTTTCCCGGTATCAAGACGTGTGAACAACCCGGCGAACCAGGAGGCGGCCTGCGCCCACCCGGTAGGCCCCATGCTACGCCACCAGAACCCCCTGGAGAGACGATGACCCGCGCCCAGACCCTCGCGCCGCTCGTGCGGCTGCTGCCCCTTTGCCTGCTCGCCCTGCTGGTGCTCGCCGCCCCGACCCGGGCCGAGAGCATCGACGAGGTGGCCGACGCCACCACGCCCCGCATCAGCCCTCACGACGAGCGCGACTATCGCGTGGTGACCCTGGAGAATGGCCTCACCGCGCTGCTGGTCAGCGACCCGGAGGCCGACAAGGCGGCGGTATCCCTCAACGTCTCGGTGGGCAGTGCCCAGGATCCCGGGGACCTGGCCGGCCTCGCCCACTTCCTCGAGCACATGCTGTTCCTGGGCACCGAGCCCTACCCCGAGGCGGACGCCTACCAGGGCTACCTGACCCGCCACGGCGGCAGCCACAACGCCTTCACCGCACCCCAGGACACCAACTACTTCTTCGATATCGAGCCGGACGCCCTCGCCGGCGCCCTGGACCGCTTCAGCCAGTTCTTCATCGCCCCGCTGTTCAACGCCGACCGCCTGGAGAGCGAGCGCAGCGTGGTGCACTCCGAGTACATGGCGCGCATCCGCGACGAGGGACGACGCGAGAACGACGTGCTCGACCGCGTGCTGAATCCGGACCACCCCTTTACCGGCTTCTCGGTCGGCAGCCGCGAGACCCTGGCCGACCGCCCCGAGGGCGAACCTGAGCCTGCGCGAGCGGGTCATCGACTTCTACGAATCGCACTACGGCCCCAATGTCATGCATCTGGCGGTGGTCGCTCCCCAGCCCCTGGACGAGCTGGAGAAACTGGTCGCCGAGCGCTTCGCCTCGGTGCCCGATCGCGGCCTCGAGCGCCCCGAGATTGCCACCCCGCTGGCCCTGCCGGAGTCGCTGCCGCGGCGGGTCGCCGTGCAGTCGCTGCGCGACAGCCGCCAGCTGCGCTTCTTCTTCCCGGTACCCGACCCCGTCGCCGAGTACCGCCACAAGCCCGCCGACCTGATCGCCCACCTGCTGGGACATGAGGGCGAGGGCAGCCTGCTCGCCGCCCTGCGCCAGGCGGGCTGGGCTGATGGCCTCTCCGCCGGGGTCTCCCGGGGGGATGGCCGGCATGCCCTGTTCACCGTCAGCCTCAGCCTGACCCCGGAGGGCGCCGAGCAGCGCGACGCCATCGAGGCCAGCCTGTTTGCCGCCATCGAGACGATTCGCGAGGCCGGCCCCGAGGCGTGGCGCTATGCGCAGCAGGCGCGCCTGGCCGAGCAGAGCTTCCAGTTCCAGCAGCACGGCTCACCCCTGCAGGACGCCATGCGCCTGGCCATGAACCTGGCACGCTTCCCGGTGGAGGACGTGCAGTACGCCGACTACCGCATGGACGGCTTCGACCGCGAGCGTACCCGCGACTACCTGGCCGCCCTTACCCCCGACAACCTGATCCGCCTCTACAGCGCTCCGGACGTCGAGGGCGAGCAGACCTCGCCCTGGTTCAACGCCCCCTGGCGCGACGATACGCATGCCGCCGACGGCAGGCTCCTCGACGGCCTGGCGCTGCCCGAGCCCAACCCCTATATCGCCGAGGACCTCGCGCTGCTCGACAGCCAGGACGAGCGCCCCCGGCAGCGTATCGACGAGCCCGCCTTCGCCTTCTGGCACATGGCCGACGCCAGCTTCGACACGCCCAAGGCGGAGTGGCGTTTCAGCCTGCAGCATCCGCGTGCCGCCGAGGCGCCCCGCGCCGCGGTGCTGGCCCGACTGTTGGCCGGCTGGCTGGAGGACAGCCTGAACGAGGCGCTCTACCCGGCGCGGCTGGCCGGCCAGGGGGTCGATGCCTATGCCCACGCCCGGGGCATCACCCTGGCCTTCTCCGGCTGGCGGGACCGCCAGGAGGTGGTGATGGAGCGGGTGATCGAGCAGTTGCAGCGTGGCGAGATCGAGCCGGCCACCTTCGAGCGGGTGCGCTACCGCCTGCAGCGCGAATGGCGCAACGCCCCCCAGGACCCGCTGCACCGCCAGGCCAACCGCACCCTGGCCGAGGCCCTGGTGCGTCCCCAGTGGCCCAGCGCGGCGCTTCTCGAGGCCAGCGAGGGCCTGACGACCGAGGACCTGCGCGACTTCCGCGACACCTTCCTCGGCGAACTGCGCCTGGAAGCCATGGCAGTTGGCAACATCGACGCCGAGCAGGCCGACACCATCGCACGCCGGGTAGCCGAGGCCCTGGCCCCGACGCTCTCCGCCGACGCGATTCCCGAGCTGGTGCCTCTGGATGCCACCACGGACCTGCCCACCCTGACCCCACACACCAGTCGCGAGGAATCGATACTGCTGCGCTACCTGCAGGGCCCGGACCGCTCGCTCTCGAGCCAGGCGCGCCTGGCGGTGCTGGGGCAGTTGATCGATACGCCCTTCTACCAGCGCCTGCGCACCGAGCAGCAGCTCGGTTACGTGGTCAATGCCGGCTACTCGCCGATGCTGGACGCCCCGGGGCTTGCCCTGATGGTGCAGTCACCCGAGACCGAGAGCGAGGCGATCGGCGAGCACATCGACGCCTTCCTCGACGACTTCGAGGCGACCCTGGCGACGCTTGCGGAGGATGACCTGGCCGTTTACCGCCAGGCAGTCCACGCCGAGCTGACCCGACGCGACACCAGCCTGGGGGGCCGCACCGACCGCCTGTGGCGGGCCCATGGCCTATGGCGATACCGAGTTCGATCGCCGCGAGCGGTTGGCCGATCAGGTGCTCGCGGTGAGCCCCGACGAGCTGCGCCAGGCCTGGCAGGCGCTGCGCGACGCGCCGACCGTGCAGGTCGCCTTCGACCCGGGCGACGAGCCCGACGATGTGCTGGCGCTGACCGAGCACCTGGCGCCGCTGCCGGAGGGTGACGAGTGAGGAGTAAGCGCGCTTCGCGCTTGTGAGTGGTAAGGGGGGAGGCGTAAGGGGCGCCGGGTCAGCCCCGCGACCAGATCACCCCTGAGCTCTTCTGTTCTCAAGCATCGAAGGCCTGGGGCGGCAGGATCGCCTCGACGTGCATCACCAGCTCTTCGAGGACCTGGCGATCACGATCGGTCAGCTCGACCTGGTTGAGTCGCTCGATCTCCCGGGCGAAGCCCTTGAGGGTCAGGCTCGCCACCTCGGCGTCATTCATGCGCGCCCAGCGGTCGGCCTCCCACCGGGCGAGCTCCTCGCCCTCCAGCGTTTCGGGGAAGCTGCGCGCCCGGAAACGAAACAGCATCTCCTCCAGGCGCGGGTCCTGGAAGGCGAAAGTGGCCCCCACCAGGTCCCAGGGATCGGTATCCCGCACCCGCTGCATCTGCTGGCGATCCGCCGGCGAGAAGAAGCCACCCGAGTAGAGCATCAGGTCGGGATCCCCCGGCCCCGCCGGGGGCGGCTCGGCGAACACCTCGGCAGCCCGGGAGGCCACCTCGGGGTGGCCGGCGAGGCGCTTCCAGTGGTCGCGACAGGCCGCCATGTCCAGGCCCAGGCGCTCGACGATCTCGCCGTACTGCCCCTTGCGCTCCCCCGCCACGTCCTTGAGGGCGCCGGCCGGGAAGAGTACCGGACACTTGTTGATATGGATCACCTTGAGCGGGATGCGCTCGGTGCCCTCGGCGAGGTCATCGTTGCTGACGAAGACCCGCTGGCGAATCTGCTCGGCGGAGAGCTCGAAGAGCGGCGCCGGATCCACCGAGAGGTCGTAGACGATCACCCCGTTGGGGTTGGTGGGGTGCTCGGCCAGGGGCACCACCAGGGCGGCGCAGCCGCGACTGGCCGGGTAGCGCCGCGAGATATGCAGCAGCGGCTTGCGCCCGGGCACGTCGAGCAACTTGCCCACGGCGCGCTTGCCGCGCATCCCGAGCAGGTGGTCGAAGAGGTTGGCGTTCACCTCGCGCAGGCGCCGGGCCAGGGCGATGGTGGCGCGCACGTCGGCCAGGGCGTCGTGGGCCCCGGCATGCTCGATGCCGTTGGCGGCGGTGAGGTCCTCGAGGCGGAAGCTCGGCGCACCATCCTCGCGGCGCGGCCACTCGAGCCCTGCGGGGCGCAGGGCGTGAAAGGCACGCACCACGTCGATCAAGTCCCAGCGCGAGTTGCCGTTCTGCCACTCCCGGGCGTAGGGGTCGATCAGGTTGCGGTAGAAGAGGTGGCGGCTGACCTCGTCATCGAAGCGCACGCTGTTGTAGCCCACCGAGCAGGTGCCCGGCACGCTCATCAGCGCCTCGATCTGTCCTGCGAACTGCGCCTCGGGCAGCCCGCGCCGCCGTGCCTGCTGGGGGGTGATGCCGGTGACCAGGCAGGCCTGGGGATGGGGCAGGAAATCGTCGGCCGGCCGGCAGTACCAGGTGACCGGCTCACCGATCTCGTTGAACTCGGCATCGGTGCGGATAGCGGCGAACTGGGAGGGCCGGTCGCGCCGCGGATCGGCACCGAAGGTCTCATAGTCGTGCCACAGGAAGGTCTGCGGGGCGTCAGGCGGCGCCATGGGCAAGGTCTCTCCGGCGATTCAGCATGGAGGCCACAGCCTAGCACAGCCCCGCGACTCACTCAGCCAGCCAGGCTCAGCCCGGCGAGCCCTTGGGCAAGGTCACGTTGAGCTCCAGCACCGAGCAGTTGTCCTCGCTGTCGAGACTGATGTTGATGGCGTCGTCGTCCACCTGGACGTAGCGACGGATCACCTCCAGCAGCTCGCGCTCGAGCATCGGCATGTAATCGGGCTGCCCGCGCTGGCTGCGCTGGTGAGCCACGATGATCTGCAGCCGCTCCTTGGCGACCGACGCGGACTTCTTGCGTTCTCGCTTCAGGAATTCAAGCAGTTTCAACGACGACCTCCTCCGAACATGCGGCTCAGCAGACTCTTCTTCTGGTACTCGTGGAAGCGCAGGGGCACCTCCTCGCCGAGCAGACGCGACACGGTATCGGCGTAGGCCTGGCCGGCATCGCTATCGTTGTCATGGGTCACCGGCACCCCCTGGTTGGACGCACGCAGTACCGCCTCGGACTCCGGAATCAGGCCGATCAGGTCAATGGCCAGGATCTCGCGGATATCCTCGAGGTTGAGCATGTCGCCGGTGTCGACCCGCATGGCATTGTAGCGGGTGATCAGCAGGTGCTGCTTGATCTCGTCCTCGCCACGCTCGGCACGCCGGGTCTTGGAGGCCAGCAGCCCGAGGATGCGGTCGGAGTCGCGCACCGAGGAGACCTCGGGATTGGTGACCACGATCGCCTCGTCGGCGAAGTACATGGCCAGCTGGGCGCCACGCTCGATGCCCGCCGGGGAGTCGCAGAGAATGTAGTCGAAGTCCTTGCTCAGGGTATCGAGCACCTTCTCGACCCCTTCCAGGGTCAGGGCATCCTTGTCGCGGGTCTGGGAGGCCGGAAGGATATGCAGGTTGTCCACGCGCTTGTCGCGGATCAGTGCCTGGCTCAGGCCCGCCTCGCCCTGGATGACGTTCACCAGGTCGTAGACCACGCGCCGTTCACAGCCCATGATCAGGTCCAGGTTACGCAGTCCGACGTCGAAGTCGATGACCACGGTCTTGTTGCCGCGCAGTGCCAGGCCAGTGGCAATGGCTGCCGCACTGGTTGTCTTGCCGACGCCTCCCTTGCCGGAGGTCACAACGATGATCTTGGCCAAGAGTCGCTTCCTGTCGTGTCGTTGAAATGGATCGGGCTATCGACGGGCATGTCACTCAGGCGAGCGAGGTAATGCCCAGCTGATCCCCGTCGAGGCGCACCTGCACCGGAGTGCCCAGCAACCGTCGGTCGATATCCTCGAGGCGCTTGTAGTTGCCGGCCACCGAGAGCAGTTCGGCGTGGAGCTCACGGCAGAATATGCTGGCCTGGGGATCACCATGGATCCCGGCCAGGGCACGGCCACGCAGCGCGCCGTAGACATGCACGCTGCCCGCGGCGAGCACCTCGGCGCCGGCATTGACGGCACCGACCACCACCAGATCACCGCTGGGCGAGGTGATCTGCTGTCCGGAGCGCACCGTCCCGCGGAAGATGCGTCCTCCGCTGGCGACGCCCGGCGGCACCGCCAGATCGACCGGTTCTTCGTCCGCCACGGCGTCACCGGCGGCGACACTCTCCAGCGGACGCGCCCGGCCGTTCTCCTGGGGCGGGAACCAGCCCAGGCCCAGGGCCCAGGCCGACTGCTTGACCGGGTCGGCACCGCCGCGCACGGCCACAGGCAGCAGCTTGTGGCCACGACAGACGGCGCAGATGCGCTCCAGTGCGAGGTGAGGCTCGTCGAGCTTCTCCACGCTGAGCACCACCGGCGTATGCTGGAAGAAGGCCGGTGACTGGCTCAGCTTGCCGGCGAGTTGATCGCGAATCTGCTCGGGGTCGGCACTGGCCAGTTCCATGACCGTCATTGGCAACATGCCTCCCTTGAAGGTGAAGGCCGCGCTTTCCCTGTCCAGTTTGAGGCTCATTGCCGAACTCCAGATCGCTGTGATGAGAGTTAGAGTCAAAGCTAAGCGACTCACACCTCCCCTGCAACTCCATCATACGCGCGACGCGCGCCGACTGTCAGTGTCGCCATCTGACCACAGACTCTCCATGGACCGGACTTTTCCCCAGGCGCAGCGCATGCTTAGATAGCCGGCACAGGCTTGACCAACAACACTACGGGCGAGATTGCCGCTGCACGCCGCGCCGCCCAGCCCAGGATGCCCAATGTCTGGACTCTTCCGCCGCCTCTTCGCTCCCCGCTGGCAGCACCCCGACCCCGGCGTGCGTCGCCAGGCCATCGCGCGCCTCGATCCTTCCCGCGAGGATCAGCGTCGTGCCCTGGAACGGCTGGCAGCGGACGTCGACCCGACCGTGCGCACCACGGCGCTCGCGCGACTCGAGGACCCCGAAGGGCTGATCGCCCTGCTCGATGACGAGGTACGCTCCCCGGAACTCGAACGCCGCCTGGCGGCGCTGATCTGCGGCAAGGAGGGCCAGCTGGAGCTCTCGGCCCGGGTCGCCATGGTCGGCCGGCTGGATGATACCGCGCTGCTCGAGACGATCGCCCTCGAGGGCGACAATCAGCAGTTGCGCCTGGCGGCGATCGAGCGCATCCAGGACGAGGAGGCATTGGTGCGCCAGGCCTGCGACAACGGTATTGCCGCGGTGCGCCATGCCGCGGCGGCCAGGGTCGACAGCGATGCCGGACTGTCGCGGCTGGTGCGCAGAGGCGAAACGCGACCGCCAGGTGATGCGCCAGGCCCGCGAGCGACTCAACCGCCGCCGTGCCGATGCCGCCGAGCTGGCCGCCGCCCGGGAGCGCCGCGAAACACTGGTGAGGTCACTGGAACGGCATGCCTCCGCCCCCTGGGAGCCCCTCTATGCCGGGCGCCTGCGCCACTTGATGCGCGAATGGCAGCAGCTCGAGGACACCCCGAGGCGAGCCTCGAGCGGCGCTACCACGACGCCTGCCTGCGCTGTCGCAAGGTGATCGAGGATCACGAGGCCCAGGAGCGTGCCAATGCCGCCGCCCACCGGCACCGCGAGGATGCCCAGCAGGCCAGCGAGAGCCTGGTGGAGGCGCTGGAGGAGAGCCTCGAGGCGCTCGAGCGCAGCGAGACGCTGGGGGCCCAGGACATCGATAGCCTGCGCGCCCAGAAGCGGCTGCTGGCCCATCGCTGGCAGGAGCTCGCCGACCATCATGTCACCGATGCAGCCCTGCGCCGGCGCTACGACGCCGCCCTGAGCCGCTTCGAGGAGATCGGCGGCGCCTGGGTGCGCCTCACTCAGCGCGCCGGCGAACTCGAACGTGCCCTCGAGGACGACGACGAGGAGCGCCTCAAGGGGTTGCTCACGGCGATCGACTGGCCCGACGACCTGGCCCCCACGCCACTGCTGGACAAGGCCCGCCAGCGACTCGAGCACCGCCCCGCCACCACCCCGGCAACTGACGCGGTATCGGCGGAGCAGTTCGAGGAGCAGCTCGATGAGCTCGAGCGCCTGCTGGAGCGCGGCGCCTTCAGCCGGCCAGCCGCCTTTACCAGCGCCTGCGCCAACTCGCCGAGCGAGTCGATGGCGCCCGGTTCCGCCCCTGGAGGCACGCTTCAAGCGCCTTGGCGCCCGACTGGCCGAGCTGCGCGACTGGCGGGGGTTCCGTGGCCGGCCCCAAGCGCGAGCAGCTGGTTGCCGGCATCGAGGCCCTGGCCGACGACGAGGCCAGCGTGGAGGCCGCCCTGGATCGCCGCCACCGTCAGCTGGTCAAGGAGTGGAAGTCACTGGGCGACGCCGCCGCCAACCGCGAACAGTCGGCCCGCTTCCGCGCCGCCTCGGATCGCATCCACGAGCGCCTGGCGGGCTGGCGGTCACGCCTCGACGCCGAACGCGACAACAACCTGGCGACCCGTATCGCCCTGTGCGAACAGCTCGAGACACTCCTCGACCATCCCGCCCAGCAGGCCGACCCCGACGCCCTGCGCGAGATCCGCGATCGCGCCCGGGACCAGTGGCGCCGGGCGTCGCCGGTCCCCCGCGATCAAGCGGAGGCCGTCGGCCGGCGTTTCGGCGCCATCCGCCACCGCCTCCAGGCACTGATCGATCAACGCGCCCGGGAAATCGCCGAGGCCAAGCGCGAGCTGGTCGAGGAGGTCCGCCAGCTGTCAGCAGAGGAGATGCCGGCGACCAGGCGTGCCGAACAGGCCAAGGCTCTGCAGCGTCGCTGGCGAGAACTGGGCCGAGCCCCCAAGGGCGAGGAGCAGGCGCTGTGGCGTGAGTTCCGTGGCCTGTGTGACACCATCTTCGCCAGCCGCGAGGCGGCGCGGGACGACCGCGTGCGTCGCGACAGGGAGCGACTGGATACCATGCAGGCGCTTGTCGACCGCATGGACGGCTGGCAGCCCGCTCGACCGGAAGATGCCGAGGTGCTGTCCAGGGCCATCGACGAGGCCGCCGCGCTGGAGCCGCTCCCCGGCGGACGCCGCAGCGAAGGCATGCGCCGACGCTGGACGGGCATCGTGCGCGCCCGGCGCGAGCGCCTCGAGCGGCTGGCGGTGGCCGAGCAGGTAGAGACCTGGCAGGCGGTGCGCCCCTGCTCGAGGCTCACCTGGCAGCGGACGCCGAGAGCCTGGCCGGCAACGAGCCGCGCGAGGTGCCGCTCGCGGAGAGTCAGGCACTGCCCGAAGACCTGCGCAGCGCCCACTTCAGGCGCAACGCCGCCCGCCAGGAGGGTGCCGCGACCGACACCGTCGAGGAGCGCCTCGCTCGCGTCCGGGTGCACCTCTCGCTGCTGGCCGAGGGTAGCGTCAGCCACCGCGACGACCCACTGCGCCTGGCGATACAGGTCGAACGTCTCAATGACAATCTGGGGCGCGAGCGCTCCCGGGCCGAGGAGGTGCGCGGCGTGCTGGTCGAGCTGCTGGCCATCGGCCCGGTACCGCCCGAGCTATGGGAACGCGAGGTGGGCGAGCTGGACCATCTGCTGGAGCGACTGTCGCGCCTGCCACCCCCCTGAAAACCCGGCATCCGAGCCCCGAAACGACGCAGGAGCGCGAGGGTTTCCCCGCGCTCCTGCGCTGCGTTGCCCCGCCTCACGGCGAGGCGACAACCGGCATCAGCCCATGAACTGGCCGCCGTTGATATCGATGTTGGCACCGGTGATGAAGCCGGACTCCTCGTCGGCCAGGTAGGCCACCAGGCGACCGATCTCCTCGGGCTTGCCGTAGCGCTTCACCGGGATGGTTTCACGGATCGACTCACGCACCTTCTCGGGAATGTTCATGATCATGTCGGTGGCGATATAGCCCGGCGACACGGTGTTGACGGTAATGCCCTTGGTGGCAGTCTCCTGGGCCAGGGACATGGTCAGGCCGTGCATGCCCGCCTTGGCGGCAGCGTAGTTCACCTGCCCGAACTGGCCCTTGCGACCGTTGATCGAGGAGATGTTGATGATCCGGCCGTACTGCTGGTCGAGCATGCTCTCGATCACGCTGCGGCAGGTGTTGAAGACACTGTTCAGGTTGGTGTCGATGACCTCGTGCCACTGCTCGGGGCTCATCTTCTTCATGGTGCCATCACGGGTGATACCGGCACAGTTGACCAGCACGGCGACCGGCCCGTGCTTCTCCTCGATCTCCTTGACGCCCTTCACGCAGGCGTCGTAATCGACCAGGTCGATGCCAGCGATGTCGATATTGTCGAAGCCGGCGGCCTTCTGCTCCTCGAGCCAGGCCTTGGCCTTCTCGGGGTTGTGATAGCCGGCTACTACCTTGTAGCCCTCGGCGGCCAGTGAACGGCAGATCGCACTACCGATGCCGCCAGTACCACCGGTTACCCAAGCGACGCGTGATTGATTGGCCATGTGTACCTCCCTGATGATGATGACACTGCGCTCCGGCCCTGCCGGCCGAACCTCGCATTGTTCTTGGTCAAGTTGTCACCTTGATGACAGACCAGGGTCAGTATGGCGCAAGGTGGGCATGAGGGACGAGCGTTTGAGGCCAAAGGTTGACTAAAGGTGAATCCCGTGTAGAATACGCCTCACGTTGATGCGGGGTGGAGCAGTCTGGTAGCTCGTCGGGCTCATAACCCGAAGGTCATCGGTTCAAATCCGGTCCCCGCTACCACAGGTTTAGAGGCAGGTCAGTATGTTACCGACCTGCCTCTTTTCGTTGTCTGCGGGAAAGATCACCTGTGACGCCACTGTGACACTCCCGTGCCACCCATCGGAAATCTCCTCCAGCCATCACCGCCGACCAACGACCTTCAGGTAGATAGCGTCACAAGACTCCTGGAGCAGGCCCCTACCCTTTCTCACGGCTCCTCGGGCACGTACTCCAGAAGATCGCCCACCTCACACTGAAACAGCTGACACAGTTTCTCCAACGCTTCCAGATCGATGCGCTGCGCCGTCTCCTTGTAGAGAAGCGTCACCGTATTGCGGTTTAACCCGGTCTCTCTCGCCACATCCACGATCTTCATCTTGCGCTCCCCCATCAGGCGCGCCAAGTGGCATCGAATCATGCTCACTCCATCCAAAAGGTGATTTTTTCATCCCAGATAACAAAAAGCCCTTGCAAATGTGATTATGCGGGCTAAAATGCCATTCAGGATGGCATTTGGCTACTGCGAATGCCTTTTGTAGACACAGGCTATCACCACGCGAGGGCGTTTTCGATGGATACCTCCTATACCTACCTCAGCCACGGAAGAGCTTCATGGCACAGGGACTGCAAGCACAGACTATCGTCTGCACCATCCGCCAGTGCCTCAAGGACACCGTCCTCCTTGAAGGTAAGCACTACATCAAGCCTTTCGGGCGCGGGAAAATCCTTTCCTCTGGAGGCGGGTTGAGCAGACATGCTGGCCGACTCCAGCGAGGCGACGGGATCTGGGCGTGATCCCCATGGCAGGTGGAGGGGCAGGTCAGCGGGTAAGCGTCCGGGTCCGGGTAAGCGAAACAGGGAAAACTCCTGATCTCGACATCTCTTCCAACAGAGCGCGTGCTGTTGCCGAGAGCAGACAGCGCTGACGGATACTCCTGCAAACCGAAAACAAGTCGAGAAGCTGATGCAGCGGGTCGAAGCCAAGATTCTTTTGGATGAACTCGACTATGCCGAGTTCTTCCCGGGAAGCCGTAACTTGAGAAAGATTCAACAACAAAACTCTCAAAGCGAAAGAGAAGGAGGTGGATCACTCTACAACAGGGATACACGGCGGTCTCAATGACCAAGTGCAACACGTGACCCATCAGGTACGGTGTTGCCATGACCTACTGCTACAGCCATCTCACTGCTGAAGACCGAGCCGCCATCATGATGATGCGAGCCACGCACTCGATCCGGGCCATCGCCGCTCATCTGGGCCGGGCACCAAGTACGGTGTCGCGGGAGCTCGCTCGCCACTCGGTCGATCTCATCAAGGGCTACGATGCCAGCTTGGCAGGCTATCGAGCCCGCTTGACGCGTCACAGGCCTCGTCGCCGCCCCAAGCTGCATCCCGATGGAGAGCTCTTCGAGGTGGTGGTCTACTTACTGCGCAAGTACTGGTCACCGGAGCAGATAGCCCGCACACTGAAAACGCATGTCTCCCAACGATTCACGTCAGCAGGTCTCGCATGAGGCCATCTACAACGCAGCTCATGTGATGCCCCGCGGCAGGCTCAGGAAGGAGCTTCATCGCCTGCCTTCGGCAGGGTGACGCGGCAGCGCTCGGCCACGCAGTCGTGGCAAGGATCGACGCCAGCAGATTCCCGAGCTGGTCAGCATCCACATGCGGCCGCCTGAGATCGAAGACCGCCTGATGCCTGGCCATTGGGAGGGTGATCTCATCATTGGTGCTAACAATCGCTCTGCTGTCGGTACGCTGGTGGAACGCACCACACGCCTGGTGATCCTGGCGAAAGTGGATGGCACCACGGCCTGCGTATTCCGACGAACGTGACCGGCCATTCCGGGGATCGTGACCGATTTGCTCACCGCTCTCTCGCTGGCTCTGGTTTTGTAAGCTGACCGGTCACGATGGGTCAACTTCTGCCGCTTGCGGGGCGGCGTTCTTGCGCATCGATTCTCCTCTGAGCGTCAGGCGGTGGGCGCTGTGCAGCAGCCGGTCCAGGATGGCGTCGGCCACCGTCGCGGCACCGATGTAGTCGTGCCAGTGCTCGATGGGCAGCTGGCTGGCGATCAGCGTCGAGCCGCGGCCGTGCCGGTCCTCGATCACCTCCATCAAGTCCTGGCGCTGCGGCGCGGTCATCTTCTGCATGCCCCAGTCGTCGAGGATCAGCAGGTCGGTCTTCTGCAACTGGCCCATCAGCCGGGCGTAAGAGCCGTCGCCTTGAGCGATGCGCAGCTGCTCGAACAGCCTCGGCACCCGCAGGTAGCGCACCGAGTAAACCTTTGCCGGCAGGCCTGGTCTGCCCAGCGCGCAGGCCAGCCAGGTCTTGCCGCACCCGGTGGGGCCGGTGATGCACTAGGTTGAGTGACTGGCCCGATCCACTCGCCGCT
The DNA here is from genome assembly GCA_018401555.1 of Halomonas sp. Classification (GTDB taxonomy): domain Bacteria; phylum Pseudomonadota; class Gammaproteobacteria; order Pseudomonadales; family Halomonadaceae; genus Halomonas. The sequence goes on along the minus strand of JAGYKP010000084.1, from coordinate 56,097 downwards.
CGTCCAGCGGTGCCATGCGGCCCCGCTCCAGGCCGCGGGGTGGCGGTAGTCGATGTCCTCGACGCAGGCCGTGACGCGTAGCTTGGCGGCCTTCAGTAGCCGGTCGAGTCGGCGGTTATCGCGATGCAGGGCCTCTCGGTCGAGCAGCATGCCCAGGCGATCCTCGAACGGCAGGTCGGTAGGTGTCCGGCTGGGTGAGCTGGTGAGCCACGGGCGTCGTGCATGCCGGTCAGCTTCGAGGTGGCGCAGGGTGTCGAGCAGGGGCTGGGTCATCATCGGTCGTCTCCTCGGGTCAGTGGTGGTACTCGGCACCGCGCACGTTGGTGTGGGGCGGCAGGTCGTCAAGCGCCTCGGCGAGCGTCAGCATCGGCTGCCGATCCAGCCCCTGCTTGAGGATCGAGGCGATGCTGGCAGCGGTGGTGGGGATCGCCAAGGCATGCGCGCAGGCCTGCTCCAGGCGGTCCTTGCCGTAGCGCCGGCTGAGCTGCAGCAGCCCCAGGCAGGCACGGTAGCCATGCTCGGGATGGGACGGTCCCAGCGGCTGCCGCTGGGTCATCTCCAGCGTGGCGACGCCGATGCCCTTGGCCCACGCCAGGAAGCGGCTTGGCGACCAGTCGCGGTGCGCCTGGTGGCGCTTGGGCATGTGCTCGGCCAGGGTCGAGAAACGCCCCGGCGCGTGGCGCGGGTGCGCCGCCACTCGGTGCCCCTTGTGGAACACTTCCACCATGGCGTGGGTCAGGCGCACCTCCAGCACCTGGCCCACCAGGCTGTGCGGGACGCTGTAGAAGCGTTTGTCGAGGTCGAGATGGTAGTCGATGCCGGGCCTGGCCTTGCGCCACTCGGCGTACTCGTAGGGCGTCTCCGGCAGCGGGCGCAGCACCGGCCGGTCGATCGCCTGGAACAGGTCGCGCCGGCTCTCCTCGCGGCCCTGGAAGGGTCGGCGGTTGAGATCCTCCAGGAGCTCGCGGATGGCCTGATTCAGCGAGGCCAGCGTGAAGAAGGTGTGGTGGCGCAGGCGGGCCAGGATCCAGCGCTCCACCAGCAGTACCGCGGCTTCCGCCTTGGCCTTGTCCTTGGGCTTGTAAGGCCGCGCCGGCAGTACGGCGACCTGGTAGTGCCGGGCCATCTCGGCATAGGTCGTGTTGAGCTGGCTCGTAGCGACACGCCCGCGTCACGGCGCTCTTCAGGTTGTCGGGGACGAGTAGCTCGGGGACACCGCCCAGGAACTGGAAGGCACGCTGGTGAGAGGCGATCCAGTCGGGCAGCGCCTGGCTCCAGGTGGCCTCGGCGTAGGTGTAGCTGGAGGCGCCCAGCACGGCAACGAACACCTGGGCCTGGCGCACCTCGCCGGTGGCCTGGTTGATGATCGGCACGGTCGGGCCGCAGTAGTCGATGAACAGCTTCTCGCCGGCACGGTGGACCTGGCGCATGCTGCGCCGCTGGCGTTCCCGCCAGGCGCGGTAATGATCGCAGAATCGACTGTAGCGGTAGGCCTTGTCGCCGTGGACCTCGACGTACTCCGCCCACAGCAGCTGCAGGGTGACGCCCTTGCGCTTGAGTGCCTGATGGACCTGGAAGTAGTCCGGCGCCGAGAAGCGCACCGGCGGCGACTTGGCCGGGAACAGCCGCGCCTCCAGCGCCGCCTCGTCGGTGCCGTCGGGCAACGGCCAGCTGATGCCAGCCACCTGGGCCAGGCTGACGTACTTGCTGACCACTCCCTTGGAGAGGCCGCAGGCCCGAGCAATCTTCTCGTGGCTGAGGCCGGCGTCGTACTTGAGGCGCAACACCTCGGTGATGGTCTCGCATGGGAATCCTCGGTGCTGGCATGTCCCTCTCCTGGAGCGCAGGCAAAAGGAAGGGTATGCCGTAAAAGTCCGAATCATTCCAGCGAGTTAGGTGAGATTCCGGGAACGTGACCGATGATTCCGACATCGTGACCACGGATTCCGGGAAAGAGGCCGAAATCGGTCACGATGAAACGGAATGGCCGGTCACGTTGGTCCGGAATGGTCGGTCACGATAGATCGGAACGGGCGGTCACGATGGCCCGGAATACGCACGGCCACGGCAGCAGCCGTCGGTTTCAGCGACAAGCTCAATGAGGTGCCGCGAGCCCTGCGTCTGTCCATGACCTACGACCAGGGCAGGGAGATGGTGAAGCATGCCGAAATCACGCAGAAGACCGGTACGGCGATCTACTTCGCTGACCCGCATAGTCCATGGCAGCGGGGCTCCAACGAGAATACCAACGGGCTGTTGCGGCAGTACCTGCCGAAGGGCACGGACCTCTCGTCTACAGCCAGGAAGAACTCGACGAGATCGCGGACTCACTGAACACGCGGCCGCGCAAGACATTGGACTGGCGCACGCCGCTGGAAGTTTACGCCGAGGTGCTCAAGAAATCGGTTAGTGGCCCGAGCACCCTTCAATAGCGTTGCGCTTGGAACTTGAGACCGCCCACCCACAAGTGTGACATTCAAGGAGTTTGCCAATCAATGGTTCCAGGAAATGCAGGTTGAGTGGCGGCAGTCGCACATACTTAACGTCAACTCGATATTGGAAAATTCCTTGATTCCGGAATTCGGTGGCATCCCGGTCGCCCACATCACGAAATCCAACATCTTGGAGTTCAGGGCAAAGCTTGCCCAACGGAAAGGAAGAGGTAACAACGTCATGCTTTCTCCGAAAACGATCAACAGCCACATGGCAGTTATTCGCATGGTCGTTGACGAAGCTGCTGACCGTTTTGGATTCGAGACGCCTTACCGGAACATCAAACCACTGAAGCTTAAAAAAAGCCACATAGAGCCATTTTCACTGAAAGAAGTCGAACGCATCACCAGCCAGGTTAGGCCCGATTTCCGGAATTACTATATTGTTCGATTTTACACTGGGCTAAGGACCGGAGAAGTCGATGGACTGAAATGGAAACATATCGATTTCGATAAACGTGAAATCCTAGTGCGAGAAACACTTATAAGAGGCCAGACAGAATATACCAAGACAGATGGTTCTCAGCGTGAAATTCCGCTGCTTGGCCCTGTTATGGATGCTCTCAAGCGGCAACATGCCATCACAAGACACAAAAGTGAATATGTTTTTTGCAACCGCCTTGGAGAGCCCTTGGATCACAACAACGTAACCAAGCGAGTCTGGTATCCACTGCTTCGTCGTCTCGGTATGAAAAAGCGTCGCCCATACCAGACACGACATACTGCCGCGACGCTTTTTCTTGCTTCGGGAGAAAACCCCGAATGGGTAGCTAAAATTCTGGGCCACTCATCCACTGAGATGTTGTTCAAAGTTTACTCTCGCTACATACCAAACGCTACCCGCATGGATGGATCAGCTTTCGAAAGACTAGTCGGAACACCTCTCTCTAACTCCAAAAAGGAGAAAGAAGATGAAACTGAATAATTTTTCCCGCCGGATCTCAGCCAACTTTTCTGGAATCTACCGACTTACTGGAAGAATCGTAGAGTTCGACCAGCATGGCTCACCCTATATAAAGCTCCGCCTGAGCAGCTGCGATACGGATTACATCGCTGGTCTGGATGCCGATAACGAAACCATACCAGAGACCATTGGATACCTTGACCAAGTCACTGCTTCTGGCATCGAGTGTGGAAGCAACTCTTTGGGCCTGGATGTAAAACTGTACGATCTCCGCCTGGCATCTCGCGACGAAGTCAATATGCAGCCATATTTGCACAGTTTGCCTAGGGTGTACTGCTCTGCTCCCGAATCATTGGATAAATTGGTAGCATCTGTACGTTCAATGAAGTCAGTTCATCTTAAAAACTTTATCAGGCGAGTAATCGAAAGGAAGGACCGCCTGGAAGTATTTCTAAATGCGCCAGCTAGCCGATCACATCATCATGCCTACCGCGGCGGCCTACTGGAACACTCTCTGGAAGTTGCACGAAATGTGGTCGCCATGATTAAACTAAACGAGCCCAATATGCCACACATTCTTCTAGAGCTTGGCTTTGTAGCAGGCCTCCTCCATGATATTGGAAAAACTTTCACCTATGATTCGAAAGGAAAGACTACTAGTGCATGGAGCCTCTGCGAACACGACGCCCTAACTCTCGAAGCATGCGCCGTTGCTCTGGCTTACCTGGACCGTCATGAGCCGGAACTGGCCATCACGCTCAGGCACATTTGGACCTGCGCCTCTCCGGGAGCACGTTATGGCGTTCGCCCTGCAACCACACTCGCACGATATGTCAGAGATGCAGATGCACAAAGTGCTGCATCCAATAAGTTCAGCCATGCTTTTCGGAAAACCAAATCCGGCTTGGTACGCAAGGGAAGTGAAATACTCTGGACACCAGCTACAAAACCACCATTGTCTCACACCAAATCAAAGCACCTATAAGTTCAGGGATCCCCCATCCTAGACTTCGGCCCAACAACTCCAAGGGCCGAAGTCGAAAAAATGACATAAAAAATACGTTACAACTGGGAAGCCTGGATTCAAAGAATAACCGCAGCATTTTGGGCCACACGCTGCTTCACTCAGCACGCGATCCCGCTGACGGCGAGGTGCCCTTGGAGGTCTCCTTGCACCTCTCCTGTATGTCGGCACCAGCGTCACGCAGGGTGCAGATAACTTTTTCCAGGAAGATGGGCACTTAGTCGAGGTCGCTCACCGGGTCAGGGGCGGCCCCAGGTTATGCTCCAGGCCGTTCTCGGCGGCATTCTCCTCCTGGTCTATGGTGACGTCCATCATGAACCGTACCGGGATTCCCGGGGCTCCATACCTTGAGAGGATGGAGCCATGAACACTTCCAAACGAGTCCCCCTAAGGTCCATCAGCGGGTCGTCCGCATGATCTGCGACCATAAGCCTGACTCCCCCTCCCAGTAGGCGGCTAACGGTGGCATTGCCCCCAAGATCAGCTGCACATCAGAGACGCTGCATAGCTGGGTCTGTCAGGCTGAACGTGATGCGGGGCTCAGCGAAGGCACGACTACGACTGAATGCGAGCGGATCAAGGTCCTGGAACGCGAGAACCAAGAGTTGAAACAAGCCAACGAGATTCTCCGCAGAGCCTCCGCGCTTTTACCCAGGCGGAGCCCCCGGACGACTCCCGGTGATGATCGAGTTCATCGACGATCACCGGAGTCGTCCGGGGGCTCTGCTTCGATCTACCGTATTGTGCCGATCGCCCCGTCGACTTAAATCACCGATCGAGGCGATGAGGGAGTGGCAGGCCAATCGACCTGAGTTATTTGCCGAACGGGGGGGGTAAACCCGAGACTTAGCCCTCAATAGCGAGAATCTTCACCCCCGTTGGTTTCGGATGGTGTTTTTGAGCCACGTAGGCTTTCCAGCTTTTACCATCTCAGGGCGTGACGTGATATAGCTACCCAAAGAAACTATATAATTTGATACTTCACGGAGGATCTCATATTCTTCTGCTATGAGTGGATCCGCTCCATGCTCTGTGGGTAGCATGACATCGTTGTTTATAAAGTCATCTATTTCCGATGTCGTGAATGCTGACCTCAGCATGCAGGGGTGATTAATGGGATCTTCATCTATCGGGCTGTTGATTGCTATAGTGAGCCTGTGCCCTTCTTTCTCTACGGGCTCGTACCATTCATCAATATTGTAGTGGCGGAGCATTTTGTTCATTTGCCGGGAAATTTCTGATGATTTCATCCAACCTACCAATATTCCACCAACTTTATGGCTGCCAAAAGTTTGGCCATGAGGAACAGAAACCGTAGTAACCTTGGCCGGCCACTGCCATGACGGAGGATTTGCTGACGTAAACTGATCTTTGCTTACCTTATCGGAGATGGCAGCAGACGGGATGATCACATGGCCGGCCTTTGCATGAAATTGCTCAAGCATGAAGATATCGGCATTGATAGAGGAAAGAATAGCCGGATCCTCAAGGACGTGCCTCATGACCTCGTAGTCCAACGGCGCATTTTTGGGTAGGCCCAGCTGTTTCTTTACAGCATTGAGGTACCTCCTTGTGAAAGGGGAGTAGTGGTGGTAGCTGAGCGTGCTCATCGGTTTCTCCTGGTTGCGATGTGGCATACCCACGGTACAACAAACACCATGGTGAATAGGGAAGCTGGCTGGAATTTCCAATTCCCAAAAAACGAGCCAAATATGGTATAAGCCGTTTTTTGCGTGAGCCTGCCGTCAGGAGTGCCTTCACAAAAAAAGGCTGAAATATGGTATAGCGTGCCTGGAGCCGATTTCGTACGTGATCCCAAAAGATGGCAAGAATATGATAAGGGCATGGCTGAGACGGGCTAGCGTCCATGGCCACATCGCGCCTTGCGGCCTCCCTGCCGATTCACCATGATGGCCTGTATCATCAAGCAAGCTAAGCGCATTCTGAAGTGGACCCCCCAAGGTGGCGCTTCCATGAGAGGCGTGGGGGTGTTGCCAAAGGAGTTTATAGAGGACACAGCGACCGAAGTGAACCAGGGCTCGAGGCCCTGCTGGCTCAGAATCTCCGGGGTGCGCAGGGGGATCGCCATATCGCCCGCCGCGCAGGCTCAGCGAGACGCTATCTACTCGGAGGTCACTGCTCCTGATCCATCAGGTAGTCGGCCAGGGCCCGGTAGGCCGGCAGCGAGGTGGGGTCATTGGCGGCGTTTGCTGCCACCGGGTGGGAGGCGAGGCGCACAATGACCATCTCGGCGGTGGGATCGATCCAGATCGTCTGGCCGTGCACGCCGCGGGCGGCGAAGGCGCCGTGGTTGTCGTGACTGACCCACCACATGCCACGGTAGCTCCAGCCATCGAGACCGCTGAAACCGGCCTTGGCGAAGGCCGCCCTGTCGCCGCCTTGGCGGATACGTGCGATGGCGTCGGCGGGCAGCACCTGTTCGCCGTCGAGGCGCCCCTCGTCGAGGATAAGCTGCCCGAGGCGGCCCAGGTCGCGCAGGGTGGCGTTGAAGCCCCCTCCGGCGAAGGGGTGCCGATTGAGTCCACTGTGAAGAAGGCTTCCCGCTCTGCACCGAGTCGCGACCAGACCCGCTCGGCCAGCGAGTCGGCGACGCCTCTGGCCGGTGGCGCGAGAAATGATCCAGCCCAGCGCATCGGAGTTGATGGTGCGATAACCGAAGGCCTCGCCGTGCTCACCGGCCTTCTCCACCGTCTCGAGAAAAGCAAAGTAACTGCGCGGACCCTCGTAGTCCGGGGGCGGCGGTAGCGGGCTGCCGGCGCGGGCATAGGTCCAGACGTCAGCTTCCGGGTCGGCGTAGTCCTCGGAGTAGTCCAGAGCAGTGGTCATCTCCAGCACCTGGCGCAGGGTGGCGTCGCCGAAGGCGCTATCGGCCAACTCCGGCACCAGCTCCCCGACCTGGGCCTGCTCGTCCAAGGTGCCCTCGGCCACCAGCGTCTCGCCGATCAGCCCGGTGATCGACTTGGTCACCGACATCACCCCATGCAGGGTTGTCTCGTCCAGGCAGCCGGCGTAGCGCTCATAGACCACTCGACCACGGTGCAGTACCAACAGGCCGTCGGTGTGGTTGACGTCGAAGGCCTCCTCCCACGTCATCGCCTCGCTGCCGCCAGTGGGTTGGAAAGTCACTTCATCGATCGAGGGGTCGAGCGCGTAGGGCAAATCGCGGGCGCCCTCCGTGCCAGCACGCACGCCGGCCGTGGGCATCAGTTCGCGGAAGTGGCAGACCGTCCACTTAAGCTTGTCGCCGGCGAAGTAGTCGTCGTCGGTGAAGCGGATGATGCGCTCCTCCGGTGGTGGAAAGCCCTGCATCCAATCGGTTGAGGCGGCCGTTTCGGAACCGGCGTCGGATGGCGGTTGCGCGACGGCGGCTCCTGCCATCGAGCAGGGTCGCGACAAGGGCAGCGATCTTGGCATTTGGGTTGATCATGGTGAACTCCAATCGACCTTGGGCGGCTGAACCGCACCGGAAAGCACCCGTCCGATCAGCTGCCGAGCAGGCGCGCGACCGGGCCGCCGCGCACCTGATGGCCTGGCAACGTGGCTTGCGGAGGCTACCCACGCCACCGTCACTGGATCAGTCCAGTTCCTGCACCCCGCCGCCCGAGACGGTCAGGATCTGGCCGCTGATCCAGCTGGAGGCCGGTGAGCACAGGAACAGCGCCGCGTTAGCCATGTCCTGGGGCTCGCCGAGCCGCTTCAGAGGCGTGTGGGCCAGCATCCGTTCCTCAATCGCGTCGTTGAGGACCGATTCAAGTGCTTCGGTGCGTGTGGCACCCGGGGCGATGCCATTGACCCGGATGTTCTTCGGCCCGAGATCAAAGGCGATGTTTCGCACCAGATGACTAGTAGCCGCCTTGGAGGAGCCGTAGGCAGCCATGCGCTTGTTCTTGTTCTCGGCCGCCATCGAGGTGATGGCAAGGATCGCGCCGCCGCCGGCCTTCTCCATCTCGGGAGCGGCCAGCTGAGCCAGGCGAAAAAGCGAGAACACGTTCAGGTCATAGGCGCGTCGGAAGTCATCCATGGGCATATCGAACGGCTTGGGACCACCGCCGCCAGCGTTGCTGACAAGCAGCGTCAGCTTGCCGAACTCAGCCACCGCCCTGGCCACCACCGCGGCGAGATCCTCCTCGCGGGTGACATCGCAGGCTACGCTGGTCGCCCGGCCACCTGCCGCCTGGATGCCTTCGGCCACAACAGCGGCAGACCCGATATCCAGGTCGCTGACGACGACCGCGGCTCCGGCCCGGGCAAAGGTTTCGGCGATGGCGCGGCCGATACCGGCACCAGCGCCGGTAACGAGGGCAACCTGATCGATCAATGTGAAGAGTCGAGGGTCGTACATGATTTCTCTCACCCAGCCAGGTGGGAAGCGGTGTCATGCCAGGCCTGTCTAGCCCGGTCACCGCTCCCCGTCTTCATGAGACTAGCTTGAAAATAGCCTGACGCCCGTCCCGAGTACCGGGACTCGCACCGACTCAGTAGAGATGCACGGCCTCGAAGAGAGCACGTGCCTCGCCCTCATCATCGACGAGCGTCAGATTTTCGCCCTCGACCTGCCAGCTGGCGATGTCTCCGAGCGCATCGAGAAATTCTCGCTCGAGCTCCATCACTTCGCCAGGGCAAGCCATCATGGTGGTGGCAAGCTGGCCGAAAGTTAACCGGTCGCCGTCGCGTTCATACTCGCCCATCATGCGGTTGCAACCAGTGGAGCCTGCGAGGCGGGCATCCTCGGCATGCAGCACCAGATGCGCCTCGCGGGCCTCATCAATGGTCACCGCCTGGCGCTCACCCACCGTCACCAGCTTCCAGTAGGTATTCTCCAGGGACTCATTGGCGGTATCGCCACCCGTGGTCGCATCAAACCCGGCGCAACCGGCGAGAGCCAGGGTGCCGACCAGCAGAGCCGCAAGCGAATACTTCTGTTTCATCGTGGTCACTCCATTGCCATTCATGAGCCTTATCAGACCATCCGGCAGCATAAGGTTCCGAGGCTGGTGATGAAATATCGAGCCTGCTGAAGGTGCTCACCACCTATACACGATCACGTTTCACCTCTCCTCCTCGATCAACGCAGGACCATCCTCCACCGGCTTGTTGACCGGAGTGCGCACCGGCCAGTGGGTCAGCCGCTCATGCGAGAGTGAGTTGCCTAGGCGACGCCGCGGGCAGGCTTGGTAAGGATGGCGCAACTGGGCTTGCCGTCCGAGCGCTCCATCCAGATGCCGGCAAACCACGGCGGCTCACCGCCGCCGCGAGTCAGGTAGTGGGGCTGCTTGCGGCCATCCACGATCAGCCACTCGTACCAGCCGTATTGCGGCACCAGGCAGCGGTGATGGGCGAAGGCCCCGCGGAAGTAGGGTGAGGTGGCGACCTTCTCGACGGTGGCGTTGATGGGCTGAGGCGCATCGCCGCCAGCCCAGTGAGGCCTGAAGCCACACCACAGGTTGTCGAACTCTAGTGGGCTCTCATCGTCTCGCCTGCGCACACCGGTGACCCAGGTGCCGCGCGCCACGTTTTTGCGGGGGTGCCAGGCATCATCAGGAAGTACCAGCTTCAGTGAGCTGGCAATGCTCGGAGGATCAGAGTTCGGTCTGGCACCGGGCAAATCCCCGCTGCTATCGACGAAGAGGGCTGAACCGGCCTACGACACGGCTCCGGACGGCACTGATGCCTGCGTCGATCGACACTGAGACGTGATCGATGATCAAGCGGGTGTCAGGTGGAGCCCAGTGCCATTGACGTAAACCCTCAGTATCACAGGCTCGCCAGATCAAAGTGGATAAAGACCAGAACAAGCAGAAGCAGGAACAGCGTCTCGGCTACCATCAGGATGACCGGTTTCCAGCCCACCACGGCCAGCTTCTGGAAGGAAGTCTTGATGCCCAGGGCGGCAATAGCGGTCACCAGGCACCAGCGCGACAGGTCGGTGAAGCCTTCGGCGACCAACGGCGGGATCAAACCGAAACTGTTGATGATCACCAAGACCACGAAAGCAACCAGGAAGCTCGGGAGCATGGGCACCTTGCGACCATCCGTCTCCTCCTGGCGATTGCGGCGGAAGAGGAACATGAAGACCATCACCGCCGGGACCAGCATGGCCACGCGCAACAGCTTGACCAAGGTCGAGACGTCACCCGTGCCCTCGGAAATCATGTAGCCGGCGCCGACCACCTGGGCCACGTCGTGGATGGTGCCGCCCAGGAAGACCCCTGCGTCGCTGTCACTGAGCCCCAGCACACCAACGAGCAGCGGATAGGTGACCATCGCCATGGTGGAAAGCGTGGTGACGCCCACCACGGTCATGATGGTATTGCGCTCATGAGTGGCATGGCGCGGCATCACTGCCGATAACGCCAGTGCCGCCGAGGCGCCGCAGATCGCCACCGAACCACCGGTGAGCAACCCCATGTCACGATCCAGCCTCAGCAGGCGGGCCATCACGGCACCGAAGGCGATGGTGAAGGCGACGCCACAAACAACAGTGAGCACCGGCCCGATCCCCAGCTCGGCGACCTGCTCGATGGTGATTCGCACGCCCAGTAACGCGACGCCCAGCCGCAGGATCGTCTTGGCCGCGAACTCTACGCCCGCCAGGCAACGCCCCTCCTCGGAGAGGAAGTGCAGGGTCATGCCAAAGAGCAGCGCATAGAGAAGCGTCGGGCCACCGTAGTGATCGGCGATGAAGGTAGTGGCCAGGGCGATGGTGATACAGATCAGTACGCCCGGCATCTTGTGCTGGAAGGCTTCCAACAAGCGTGGCAGGGGGGGCCTGGTGGCTTCAAGGCTGGACATAACGGTTGCTCCCTCGGCGGGCTGGGCCAGGCCAGATCACCGCCTTTGTCGACAGGAGACATGCGACTGGTGATGCCTCCCGATCGTCGTTGGTATTCGACGCCCGATCATGCCTTCAGGCATCCCGGGCAGGTTCCTCATCAGGTGTCACGCGCGGCACGGAGCGGCGTTTAGCCTTCATGGAGGCATGGTGCCCCGCCCGGGCCGGCGGGGTTAGCACCAGTTGCCCACCAGGCTTGAGGCCAACCACTGGCGGCTCAGGCGGCACCCTGCGATGCTCCCCGGGGCATTCGCTATCAGCCTTCCCCGACCGCCAGGATCATGCGATCGAGCTGGTGCTTAGGCATCTGGTGGATCTCCAGGCGACGTGCGGCATAGAGCGCGGCACCCAGGCCCGCCCAAGTCACCAGAGCGATCCACGACGGCAGACTGAGAACACCCGGCGATCCGGGAATCAGCAGCAGCGCGAGGAAGCATAGGCTGCTCATCGCCCCCAGTAGCGACAACGTCTTCTTGAATGGCGAGACGCAGCCCTCGTAGTCCTGGCCGGTGCAAACTTGCGACCACTTGAAGCACTTAAAGGCCACTGCACAGCAATAGAAATAGGCGATCGCCACCCCGGTGGCCGCCATATCGACGATCCACAGCAGCACCTCGCGGCCGAACCAGGGGGCCAGTAGGCAGATGCCACAGGTGAACAGGATGCCGGTAGACGGTGTGCCATGGATCGGATGCAGGCGGGCGAAAGCCTCAGGCAGGAACTTTGCCCGTCCCTGGGCAAACAGCAACCGGCTGGTGGAGAGATAGAAGCCGTTGAGTCCAGTGGCGATACCCATCAACAATGCCAGCGCCAGTACAGTCAAACCGAGGTTACCCAGCACACCCTGGACCACTTCGCCGGTCCCCCATACCGGGGAGCCGGCCACGAGTTCGGACCAAGGCATGGAAATTGCGGTGGCGACGATCAGCACTGAGTAGTGCACTGCCGCCATGAGCAGAGCCAACACGATCAGTAGGAAGGCCTTGGCTGGAGAGAAGTCGAACTCCTCCGCCGCCTGCGGTACGCTGTCGAAGCCTACATAGGCCCAGGGCGTGATGGCCACGATGGCGAAAATTGCCGACCAAGTCGCCTTCTCCGGCTGGAACAGAGGCGTCATGTTGTCGAAGGAAGTCGAAGGTGATACCACCATGCCGACTACCACCATCAGCGCACCGGTCACCAGTAACAGACAGAAAATGAACTGGCTCTTGCCAGAGAGGCTGCCGCCGCGGATATTGATCCAGGCAAACAGCATCAGCGCCAGGCTGGCGATGGCCACCTCACCGAAATAAACCTCCCAGCCGGCAATCGTATACATCTCGCCGAATGTCGCGACTTCCGGCACCAGAAACTTCGCCAGCAGGGCCAGCGCCGATGCGTTCAGTGCCACGATCGATATATAGCCCAGGGTCAGGAACCACCCGCAGAAGAAAGCGTGTCGCCGCCCGAAACCCAGATATGCATAGGAAAACCCACCTCCGGTCACCGGATATATCTTGATCAGAAACCCGTAGCTGACGCCGATCACTATCATCAGCAAGGCCCCGATGACCAGACCGATAATGGCTCCCATCGGACCCGCCGTGGCGATCCAATCCGTCGGCAACACGAAGCTTCCCCAACCTACAGCCGAGCCAAAGGCAATGGCCCAGACCCAGTGTGGCTTGAGGCATTTCTTGAGCTGATTGGTTTGTTGCATTGTGTCTCTCCGTCATCCCAGAGGCGCCATGCTGTCAGCAGACATCTGCTTTCTTGTCCGGCACTTCGTGGAAGTCTCTCGATCACGCTTGTTCTTGTTTCGCCCGATAGCCACGCAGGCATCACGTCGCTCGCCAACGAAGCGAAAGGCACGCCGCGGGGATATTCATCTCAAGCAACCAGGCCCCGATGATTTCCTACCTTTGCGTGCTACAGCACACGACCTTAGAGGGCAGCCCAAGGGTTGGATAGGACCAGTTCGCCGCTACAGATTGAACCATGGAGACCATTATCCAATTGACAATAGGAAAAGATTTCCATGATGAAACATCTCACCATACAGTATGGTAACTGGCAAAAAAAACACCACTTCCTCCCGGAAGTGGTGCTCCCTCTCATGGCCCGCTCGCCTCATGGAGGGATGACCTTCAGCAAGGTTGATTCGAGACCCCAGAGGTCGTGGTTGTCTCAGGCCCCCATCGGGACGACGACCACGGGCACCTTGGCACGCTTGATCACGCCCTTAGTGACCTTGCCGGCATAGGCCGCGACGAAGCCGCGCTTGTTCGCCGCCATGACGATCATGTCGAAGGCCTGCCGGCTCGCGAAGTGCGCGATCACCGAAGCTGGATAACCCTCGAGGACCGTACAGCCGACCTGACGCTCACCAAGTGCCGTGCGCAACCCAGGTTGACGCGCCCAAAAGGCCTCGAGCCTGGCCTCGAGTTCACCGCGGGCCCGTTCGAGACGCTGCTCCATCAGTGAGCCCAGGACCTCCCGATCACGGATATTGACCTTCAGCGTATTGACCACGTCGTCGGAGAGCGACTTGACCGCATGCAGGACGTGCAGTTCGGCACCAGTGGCAAGCGCCAGACCGACGGCCTGCTGCAATACCCGGTCGCAGTCACCATGCAGCCCCACGCAGCACAGGATTCGCTTGATATCATGACTCATGACTCCTCCTCGGCCGCCGCAAGCGCACCAGAAGCTCGGTAGCGGCTCCATCGTATGCCGGTCAGTAGCCCAGCAGGCTGGGCAACCACAGCGAAATCTGCGGGAAGTAGGCGATGATGAACAACGCCACAATTGAGGCGCCGGCGAAGGGGCAGTGCCTTGAGAGAGATCTCCTCGATCGAGGCTCCGCCGATACCTGAGGCCACGAAGAGGTTTTCGCCCAGAGGCGGCGTCTGGAACCCAATGGCCAGGGCGCAGACCACCACGATGCCCACATGGACCGGGTCCATGCCCAGCATATACATGATCGGCAGCAGCACGGGGGTCAGGATCATGATCGCCGCCAGGGTCTCCATGAACATCCCCACAAATAGCAGGAAGCCAATGACCAGCGCCCAGATGAGGTAGATGTTATCGGTAAAACTCAGCATCCCTTCGGCGATATAGGCCGGCACGCGCTGCTCGACTAGCAACCGTCCAAACACCGTGGCCGTAAACAGGATCAACAGTACCCGACCAGTGATCCAGGTAGTGGTCTCGAGAGTACGCAGCGCCGGCATCCAGGCCAGCTCCTTGTGCAGGAAGATACCGACAATGAGGGTGTAAAAGATCGCCACGATGGCGGACTCGGTGGGCGTAAACAGACCACTGTAGATCCCGCCCAGTATGATGATCGGCGCCAGCATCGACCAGACACCCTTGCGCAGCACGGTGCGAATCTGGGCGAATGACCAGCTGTCCGTCAGGCCCCGATAGCCACGCTTGCGTGAGATCAGGTAATTGATGGTCAACAGGCTCCCGGCGATCACCATCCCCGGCAGGATACCGGCGATGAACAGTTTGGGGATCGACAGTGTCTGGAAGGGACCATGGGCCGCCACGGCTTCCGGCGGCGGCTGCAGGCTATGCCGGAGATGCCGAAGATCACCATCGGAATCGACGGCGGAATGACCACGCCCAGCCCCCCCGATGATGCGGTGATGGCGGAGCCATAGCCACGATCATAGCCGCGATTGGCCATGGCCGGGATCATCAGCATGCCCACCGCCGCCGTGGTGGCGGGGCCGGAGCCGGAGATCGCACCGAAGAACATACAGGCAAACACAGTGGCTGCAGCCAGGCCACCGGTCACGGGGCCGGCGAAGGCCTCGGCGATGTCGACCAGGCGCTTGGAGATCCCCGCCGCCTCCATCAGCGCCCCGGCGAGAATGAAGGCTGGCAGTGCCATCAACGGGAAGGACCCCACCGACGTGAAGGCGATCTGTACGAAGGCCATGGGATTCTCACCCAGGCTCAGGTAGGTGGCCAGTGCCGCCACCCCCAGCGAAACCGTGATGGGGGCGCCGAGGATCAAGAGCAGAAAGAAGGCACCGAACAGGACATAGATAATCGTGGGATCCATACTCATTTCTCCCGCTGCTCCGGGCCATTAGCCGAGGCGTCACCGGCATGCTTTAGTTTCTCGACCTCTTGGGACTCAGGGTCGACGATATCGACCTTCTTGACGAACTTCAGATAATTGTTCTGAAGGATACGAATCGTCATGGCGATGAAGGCAATGGGCAAAATCAGGTAGAAATATTTCATCGGAACCCCCAGGGTCTGGGACTTCCAGAAGAGATTCATCTTATTGAATACAAAGTCATAGCTCAGGTAGATAAAGACGGCATTGAAGCCGATCCAGATTAGGTCGGTTAGCATCCCACAGGCCTTCTCGACCCAGCGAGGAAAGAATTTGAACTGGAAGGTCACCCGGTTGTGGGCCGACATCTTGGTGGCATAGACCGCCCCCAAATAGGCGAACCAAACGAAGGCGTAGGTCGCCAGTTCGTCGCCCCATGGCAACGAATAGCTGAACAGGTTGCGCAGCACGATCTGGGCGAACAACAGGATGACGAAGGATACCAGGAGGAACTGACAGATGTAGCTCTCCAGGTTATCGAGCAGTTTGAAGAGATACTTCATATGGCTGACCCCTAGATGCAAAGGTGCCCAGTGGGCAGCTTCCCGAAACCGACCCAAACGGTCGGCCCGGGGTCAATGCATGCCGTGATGGCGAAACGGGATCACTCCTCCGGCGCGGGATCGCGTCCAAGTGCGGCCAGCGCCTCGTCGAGCTTCTCCTTGCCACCGATACTATCGTAGAACTGCGGCCAGATGCCGGTAGCAAGATCGATCCACTCCTGTTCGTCATCGGCTGGCTCAATGATCTCCATGCCGTGCTCTTCCACCAGACGCTGCTTGATGGCCTCCTCGCTCTCGAGCAGGTACTCGTAGCTGTGCGCCGTGGCCTCATGGCCAGCTTCCAGTACAGTGGACTGCATCTCAGGAGTCAGGCTCTGGAACATTCCTTCACCGATGACCAGCGGCTCCAGCGAGAATACGTAGCAGCTGTCAGTCACGTAGTCCTGAACCTCATAGAACTTCATCGCATCGATGGTAATGTAGGGATTGTCCTGCCCGTCGACCACGCCCTGCTGGAGCGCGGTAAAGGTCTCCGACCAGGCCAGTGGGTTGGGGTTCACCCCCCAGGACTGGTAGGCGGCGATCATGATCTCGTTCTTGGGCACCCGGATCACCAGCCCCTCGAGATCGGCGGGCTCCGCTATCGGCTTGGCGGAGTTGGTCAGACGGCGGCAGCCGGAATATGACCAGCCAAGAATCCGTACGCCGGCATCTCTGATGGTATTCTCGGCAAGTTCCTCTCCGATCTCACCCTGGGTCAGCGTCTTGGCATCCTCAGGGCTCTGAATGACATAGGGCAGGGTCATGACACCGACAGTCGGCGAAAACGGTGTGATGTTGTTGATGGCGAGGATCGACAGGTCCAGCAGCCCCATACTGGCGTTGTTGATGGTATCCTGTTCACTGCCCAACTGGCCGTTGGGGAACAGGTCCACGGTGACCTCGCCGTCGGTCTTCTCATGGATCAACTCGGCAAAAGTTTCCCCGAGTTCATATTGGGTCCCGCCGGCGGCATCGCCGATCGCCATTTTCCAGGTTTCAGCCACGGCATTCCCGCTCAGGATCAGGCTCGCCGCGGAGACCGCCATGGGGAGGATCAGTTTCTGAATACGCATTGTGAACTCCTAGCCTTGTTATTGTCGTTAACGACAGGTTCGTGGCACTTATCCATCACTTTGGCATGAGACGTTTCCCTGATTGACCGGTACGAGTGCGCTGCCGGCGACACACCCGAAGGACATGCGACTTGCCGCCATGGCCCCCCACTACTCTCGGCCACAACCGGACACAGGAAACGGTTATGTCGCCGCATTCCGTCCTATTACGTTCTACGCACTCGCCCAGGCGGCCACTAGAACCAATATGCCGCCATCGATTGGTCCAGAGGTAACATCCCGATTTTTCGAGAAAACATCACGACCCTGCTGCCGAGCAGCCTCATCTGGAGGTGCGGCTGTGGCATAATAGGGGTTGACTTAACTCTCGACACCTTGACAAGACAATCAAACAATGAGTCAGCTACTCTTCCATCTGGATCCCAATCTGCCTGAAAGCCTGCAGCGCCAGCTTCGGGAGCAGATCGCCCAGGCCATCCTCGATGGCCATCTGCCCCTGAACGAAGCCTTGCCCTCCAGCCGCAAGCTGGCCAAGGAGTTGGGTGTTGCGCGCAACACCGTGATGCTGGCCTACGAGCAGCTTCTCGACGACGGCTACCTGATCGCCCGAAAGCGCAGTGGCTACTTCGTCAATCCCGAGATTCTCGAAGGTCGCGCCGAGAAGCCGGTGCGCCTCAACGATATCGATGCCGAGCACCTGCCCTGGGAAGAGTTGCTCACCATGCACCCTTCGCGGCAGCAGACCATCAGCAAGCCCAGCGACTGGCATCGCTACGATTACCCGTTTCTATATGGTCAGATCGATCCCGACCTGTTCCCCACTCAGCACTGGCGGGAGTGCAGTCGCGACTCGATGAGCGTACCGGCGATCCGCAGCTGGGCTGTGGATCATCTCAACGACGACGACCCGCTGCTGATCGAGCAGATCCACATGCGTCTGCTGCCACGTCGCGGCGTCTGGGCCAGTCCCGAGGAGATCCTGGTCACGGTGGGCGCCCAGCGGGCGCTGTGGATCTCGTGCATGCTGCTACTCAAGCATGGCCGCCGCTTCGGGATGGAGAACCCCGGCTACGTCGACATGCACAACATCGCTCGCACCTTCACCGACGATATCCGCCTCTTGCCAGTAGATGAAGATGGCATGCGGCTGGAGCCCGATCTCGGCGACTGTCAACTGGTCTATGTCACCCCCAGCCACCAGTCGCCAACCACAGTAACAATGCCGCTGGAGCGCCGTCGGCGGCTGCTGGACCTGGCCGAGACCGACAACTTCCTGATCATCGAGGACGACTACGAAAGCGAAACCAACTATCTGGACAACCCCACCCCGGCGCTGAAGAGCCTGGACCGGCACAACCGGGTCATCTACGTGGGCAGCCTCTCCAAGACGCTGGCGCCAGGGCTGCGCCTGGGTTACATGGTCGGCCCCCCGGCCCTGATCCGCGAGGCACGCGCCCTGCGTCGCCTGATGCTGCGCCATCCGCCAACCAACAATCAGCGCGCCGTGGCGCTGTTCCTCGCCCGAGGCTATCACGACGCCCTGCTGCGCCAGATCCATCAGGTATTCCACAATCGCTGGCAGTGCATGGGGGAAGCCCTGACCCGCCAGATGCCCCACTCCTCGGCACCCTCCACCTACGGCGGCTCCTGCTTCTGGGTTCGGGGACCCGACGGCCTCGACTGCCATGCACTCCGTCGCCTGGCCGCCGAACAGAGCATCCTGATTGAATGTGGCGACATCCACTTCTTCGACCAGCCGCGTACCGAATTCTTCCGCCTGGGCTTCTCGGCCATTTCCGATACCCGCATTGAATCCGGCATCGAGCGCCTGGCAGCGTTGATTCCCCAGGCCCTGTCATCCGATTGAGGCCCCTATAACCCACCCTGCCGGCTCTGAATGGACAACGGATAGTGGGATCACCGCCAGGCGGCGCTTGCCGCCGACGCTTCCTCCTCTCCTAAGTACTCGAGGCGCTCGACCAGGGCCTCGAAGCGCTCGCCCGCCCGGCCGATGCAGACCAGTTGGCTACGCCCTGTCGCGGAGGGAGCCGGCCGCCAGTTCAAACGGCCTCCGCTGAGCTGCAGTAGATGCCGAGTATTGAGGCGCCGGCATTGCAGGAAGCCCTTGGCGCGCAACAGCACGTCGCCATGCTCGAGTAGCAACGCTCGCAGCTGGTCGATATCCACGGCGGCCGGCATCGTCAGGCTCGCCGATTGCCAGCCGCCCCGAGAGGCAGCGTTATGATAGAGGGGTCGACCCATGGTGACCAATTCCACACTCGGCCTGGGCTCCGCCGGTTTCACCTCGTGTATCGCCCCACCCCCTTCCTCCATCTGCTCGATGACGGCCGTTGGGTTCAGGCCTCTCAGCTCGCCCAGCACGGCATCCGGCTCATCGACATCACACAGTCGATTGACCAGCAGGTGCGTCGCGGCCTGGATCTGGGCCCTCCAGGTCTCACCGGTCAGCGGATCCGAGCTGTGCGAACCAATCTGGCCGCCATCCACCAAGCACACCACCTCCTCGAGGGCAAGCCGCTTCGAGACTCGGCCGAGATCGGCGATGCGTGCGGGATCGGCTACCCCACTGGTCTCGATGAATACGGCACGCGGAGCCGCCTTCAGCCGCATGACCTTCGCCAACTGCTCGGCTAGGGTGCCGCCCAAAGTGCAGCAGATACAGCCGTTGGTGAGCTGAATCATCCGATCGTCCCGGTAGTCAACCAACTCTGCATCGATGTTGATATCACCGAAGTCATTGATCACGATCAGGGATTTCTCGGGAATCCCTTGGCGAATCAACGCATTGAGATAGGTCGTCTTGCCGGCCCCCAGGAAGCCACCAATCACCGTCAGCGGAGCGATCACAGGGTCACTCGGCCTCATGCACTCGCCCTCCCAGTACCGTCGCCATCACACGAACCTCCTTCAGCTCCTCGGGCGGAACCTCCAGGGGATCACGGTCGAGTACCGCCATATCCGCAAACTTGCCGATCTCGAGACTGCCCACCAGATGATCCAGGCGCAACGTATAGGCCGCACCGAGGGTAATCATCTCCAACGCTTCTCTTACCGACACACGCTCGTGCTCACCAAGCACCTGTCCTGTAGCCGTCTCGCGCATCACCGCACACCAGGCGGTGAACAACGGTCCCAGAGGTGTGACCGGCGCATCGCTGTGGATGGCGGAGGGGATCCCCAACCGCCTGGCGCTGGCCAGCGGCTCCAGCCGCTGGCAGCGCCTCATGACCCAGAGTGCGCTGCCGGTGAATGTCCCCCCAGTAGTAGAGATGGTTGGCGAACATGTTCAGGCACAGGCCCTGCGCCGAAGCTCGACGCAGTTGGGCATGATCGATCACCTGGCAGTGCTGGAGGGTATGACGATGATCGCACTTCGGCCAGAACGTCAGAGCCCCCTCCAGCGCATCCAGCATCAGCTCGACGGCCTCGTCGCCGTTGGTGTGGATATGCAGCTGGATGCCCGCCTGGTGATAGGCCTCGACCATCTCCCTAAGGGTCTCCGGCGGCGCATTCCAGATGCCGTTGGGATGTCCATCATGATAGTGGGGCCACTTGAGTCGGGCGGTATAGCCCTGGATGGAGCCATCGGTCATCAGCTTGACCGGGCCGAAATGGAGCTTGTCGTTACCCTGCTCCAGGCACTCCTGAAGGCGCTGGATGCCCTCATCCACCGACCAGGCCAGTGCCGCCATGGCTGGCACCAGGCGTACCGGATAGTCCTCCTCGGCGGTCACCGCCTTGAGTGCCGCGATGCCCTCGTCACTAAGAGGATTATAGAGGTCGGTGATGGTCGTTACCCCGGCATTGCGGGCAACACGACCATAGCGCCGCAGCGTCTCCGGCGCCCCTACCATTTCGAACAAGTTCATGCCCAGGGTCTCGAAGACGGCGTGCATGGCGGCCATCTCCTGGAGTTCGCCGTTGGGACGACCGTCCTCTCCGAGCATGATGCCCTCGATACCAGCATGCCGATGCAGTCCCGACAGCTCCAGCATCGTTGAGTTGACGGTCATCACATGCAGGCTGGCATGCAGGATCACCAGGGGGCGGTCGCTGACCGCATCGTCCAGCCGTCGACGATCAAGTCGGTCCCCCTCGAAGTAGACCGGATCGAAGCCCCAGGCGATCAGCGGCTGGCCAGGCGGCAGCTCTGCAGCCTGATCGCGAAGGTGCTGCTGCACCGTCTCGAGGCACTGGGCACCTTCCCAGCGACGTCCCTCCGAGTCGCGCCTTGGAAAGTAGCCCAGATAAGGGTATTCCCACATGGCGCCCTCGAGGGCGTGACTGTGCCCTTCGACGAAGCCGGGCATCAGGCAGCAATCGGCGAAGCGGCGATCGACCTGTATCTCGCCGAACTCCTGCATCACCGCCAGGTCACCCATGGCCAAGATACGGCCATCGCGTACCGCGACATGCGTGGCTCGCGGCTGGGAAGGATTCATCGTGATGATGCTGTGCGCCTCGTATACCTGGATCATTGCAGCTGCTCCCTGACAGTCGTCGGTGTGGAGGGGGAGTCGATGTGAACGGACGCTCCGCTACGCGTCGTGGCCGAGGGCAGGTCGTCCCAGTAGACAGCGGCCACGTTCTCCTCCACACCGTGCCGGGTGACGAGGCTTCCACCCAGAGTGACCACCAGGGAGACCAGGAAGCCGACAAAACCTGGTCGACCCCGGTATCGAACAGCGGCCAGACCAGGGTGGTCGCGCAAGCCAGAGTCATGCCCGCCATCACGGCCTGTCCGGTTACCCGGCGCCAGAACATGATCGCCAGGAAGGGAATCACCAGGGTGGTGGCCGTCAGCCTCAGCGCCCACTGGTACAGCGAGATGATGTCGGTCACCACCCAGGCCACGCCGAGTGCGGCCAATGCGATCAATACCACGCTGAGCCTAGCCACGCGCATCTTCTGTGCGTTGTCTGCCACCGGATTGATCATCCGCGAGTAGATATCCTGGGAGATATTCGAGGCCCCCTGCAGGATGAAGGAGTCTGCGCCGGTCATCAGTGCGGAAAGCAGGCCGACGATCACGATGCCGCCCACAGCAGGGTGCAGGAGCTCCACCGTCACGTAAGAGAAGATCAGGTTCGGGTCCATGTCGAGGGGGACGAACTGGCGGGCCACCACGCCGATCCCGAAGGGCAGCAGGGTCAACACAAGCAGTGAAGTGAAGGCGGTCACCCCGGCGCGTACCGCCACCCGCTCATCTTTGGAGGCGAAGATGCGCTGCCAGGTCGATTGCCAGACCAAGTAGAAGGGTGCGACGGTCAGCGCGAAGGTCAACACGTCAGTCAACCCACCAGCGCCCGTCGGGCTGATGTAGTCGGCCGGGGTGTTGGCGATGATCGAGGAGAAGCCGCCCCCGAAATTGACCACTACAATGGCCAGGATCACGATGCCGATCACCACAATCACGCTCTGCAGGGCGTCGGTGACGATGGTCGCGACCAGGCCACCGAGAACAGTAAAGCCTAGAATCAGCGCAAAGGAGAGCACGACACCCACCTTGACGTCCATGCCGAAGACGATGTGGAAGATGGTACTCATGCCCACGATCTGCAAGGCCGTCGTCGGCACCGAATAGATGAAGGCAGAGAACACCGAGGGTACGAGCCCGACCCTTGCGCCGAACCGCTCGCTGAACAGGTCCGCCAGGGTATAGAGACGCTGGCGGCGAAGGGGCGCACTGAACAGGATGATCAGCAGCATGCTGGTCATCAATGCTGGTGCGGCAAACTTGAAGTAGCCGGACATGCCGACGGTGAATCCCATGCCGATCCAGCCGATAAAGACGGCCGCACCGCAGTTGGTGCTAATATGGGTACCAACGATCTTCCAGAAGCCCATGTTCCACCCGGCAATGAGGTAATCATCCGAGTTTTTAACCTTCAGGAAGTAGTAGAACCCAATGGCGAACATGCCGGTAAAATACGTCAGTATATAGGCGTAATACCATTGCATTAGTGTTTCCTCTTGGTTGTAATTATTACGAGTGCTTTCAGCATCTACCAACAGGTCCATCGATTCGTCGCCACGCTCCACTTTGGCTCGCCACCCCACTGCTCGATGATGTCGAGTTGGTGAGCGCCACAAGGAAATGTGAAGATATCGGCGCGATGACACCCTGTCCTATCTTGCTGATTTATTGCGTGATAGATCGCTGAAAGGTTGAAAAGTCTTCGATCTCACAGGCAAAGGTAGCGAGAAAGAAACGAATCGTATAATATCAATTTTACAAGAAATGATACCAAGAAAGCATCAGATGAATCGACACCTGCACTCCCAGATTCGTTACTTCATGGCCGTCGCGGAAGACCTGCACTTCCGTCATGCCTCTGAACGCCTTCACGTGGCACAACCGGCGATCAGCCGCGCCATTCGCCAGCTCGAATCTCAGCTCGGTGTCGCGCTTCTAATACGCGACAACCGGAACGTATCACTGACGGCAGCAGGGGCCATCTTCTATCAGGAGTGTCGCCGGGCATCCGAGATCATGGAAAGCGCCGAGGAGAGCGCCATCCGGGCCTCACGGGGGGAAAAGGGTCATCTGAAAATCGGTTACATAGATTTCGCGATAAACGGGCCGCTACCGAAGCATTTATCCCAGTTTTACAAGGACTTCCCTGATATCAGCATCGAGCTTCTATGGTGCAACTCCCACCAACAACTCGATGATCTAGAGTCGGGTCGCCTCGATATCGGCTTCTTGACTGGCCCCATCATGTCTCCCCATATCAATCATATAACGATCCACCAGGCGCCTTATGTAGTATTGCTACCCTTAAACCACCCGCTGAAATATCAAAAAGAAATTTCGCTTCATCAGCTTGCTGACGAGCCATTCATCCTGGGAAATCAGGCAAACTGGCAGCACTTCATATCACAACTAAATTCGCACTGCCTAGAAGCCGGATTCATTCCAAAAGTGGTACGTGAAGCGCCGAATAGCGACAGCATTTTCGGCCTAGTCGCGGCAAGAATGGGAGTAACTCTCTACCCAGATTGCGAGCTGAACCATGACCGCAAGGATCTGATTATCCGGCCTCTTAAGAGCCACACAGCCAGGCTGAGTATAGAGCTAGCCTGGCATAGGAATAACAGCAACCCCGCCCTGGCATCATTCATCGCTACCAAGCCCTCCTCCAACGCATGACGCCAGCTATTGCCGGCGCCACTTTCTCTTCTAAAGCACTTCATCCTTCAAATGATACCAGCGGTACAAGAACCGCTGCCCGAAACGTCGGAAGGGGGCAAAGGCCTGAGACTCGACCATCTCGCGGATGTTGGGGTACGGCAGCCTGGAAGTGAAGATCGGCAGGTCCAGCTCCTTGCCGTGACCAGCGATCCACTGCGCCAGGCGCAGACCGGCCTGGGCGGAATACATCACACCGTTGCCGCCGTAGCCCAGGGCGTAGTAGACCGTCTCCTTGGCATCGGGCTGATGGATACGCGGCATCATGTCGTGGCTGACATCCACCCAGCCCCACCAGGAGTAATCGAGTTCGACGCCCTTGAGCGCCGGGAACTTGCGATGCATGTTGCCGACCAGCATGTCTTCGAACTTCTGCTGCGGCGCATCGCGGCCGGTGATCGCGCTGCGGCTGCCGATCTGCAGGCGATTGTCCGGAAGCAGGCGATAGTAGTGGCGCAGGATACGGGTATCGGTGATTACCTGGCGCGTGCGCAGGCTGCAAGCCTCGATCTCCTCATCGGAAAGCTGACGCGTGACGATGGAGTTGGAGAGGATCGGCAATAGCCGGTTCTTGAGCTCGCGATGAAGGGTCTGGGACGTGTAGCCGCCGGTGGCGATGCCCACCGCGCGCGCCTTGACCACCCCGCCCGGGGTCTTCAGGTAGTGCACGCCGCCGCGGGTCTCGAAACCCTGCACCGGGCTGGCCGGGTGGATCTTCACCCCCAGCGCGCGGGCCCGGCGATGGTAGCCGAAGGCCAGCTTGCCGGCATGAATGCCGATCCCCTCGGGCTCATGCATGGCGCCGGCCGCTTCCTGGTCGCCGATCCACTCACGCTTGACGGTGTCCGCATCCAGGATCTGGGCATCGTAGTCGAAGGTCTCGCGCAGCAGCTTGGCCTCCTTCTCGAGGACCGGCATCACCTTGTCTCGATGGGCCACGTAGAGGTGGCCGCCGGGCTGCGGCTCGCAGTCGATATCCTTGATCAGCCCCTTGAAGGTGTCCATGGCATCCAGGCACTCACGATGCAGCTTGAGCGCCGTATCGAGGCCATAGCGCTGGATCCACTGGGAGCGCTTGAGGCGCCCCGAGGCGCACTGCGCCTGCCCGCCGTTGCGAGTCGAGCAGCCCCAGCTGGTTCGGTTGGCCTCGAGCACCGTGGCCTTGATGCCGTACTCCTCGGCGAGGAAGATCGCCGCGGTCAGCCCGGTGAAGCCGGCACCGATGATCACCACATCGGCATCCGTATCCTGGGTAATGGGGCCATCGTCTGCCGGCGGCTCACCTGCGGTGCCGATCCAGTAGGTCGGTGCATAGTCCCGACCAATCCCAGGCGTTGCGCTCTTCAGCGGATCATAAGCCGGATCATAAGGCTGGGACGGTGAGGTCCTGCGCTCCGTCTTCACCTCGGACCTTGGCATTGTTGTATCCATGGTCGGACTCCTCGCAGTCGGGTCGGATGCCGTGGGTTAGGCCTTGTGGGCTCAGGCGTTGACGGGTGGACGGTTCTTGCGGAAGGCGTTCTTCACCGCGATCTTGCCATCGCGGAAGGTGAAGGCGTCTATCATACGAGCCTCGCTACGCACACCGTCGGTAGTGGTGCCCTGGTAGGTCGATTCGGTGAAGCCCTTGTCACCTATCACATGGTGCTCGGCATCGACCCAGCTGGCATCGGGGGCCATCTTCCAAGCGTTCTCCAGCCCCTGACGGACCTCGGCCTGGCCAATGAAGCTCTTGCCCTGCAGCTCTGGCCCGGCGATGGCATGAAAAACGCAGTCTTCAGTCATCATCGACATGACGGCGTCGATGTCATGGTTGTTCAGGGCATCACTGAAGGCCTGGAGAAAAGCAGTATCGGGATGGTTCACGATGAACTCCATCTGGGTAAGGTTGAGTGATCCCGCATCAAGGGAACGGGCCATGCCAGAAAGCCTACTACCGGCGATGCAGCATCCTTAGCTCCAGTTGAGTAGTGATCTTTGGGCCAGCTCCAGCGACCGCTACCAACAAGACGGCCCCGTGGTAACAAACTCCGGCGAACCCTTCGGGCGGATACTGCTTCCGCTAACAGATGGGGTCCTGGTACTGACTCGCCTTCTTCCACACCCTCCCTATACCCCGAGTCACTATACGGCGCCGACACCTTGGCTAAGGAAATGGTCGGCGGCGCAAAGTCGCTGTTGGCGACCCTCAACGACACGAAGAACAATTACAAGTTTCATAAAATGGTACATTTTGACTATTTTTATGGAACTATCTTATGATCGTAGAAACCTCAGACGACTCGCTAACCTGCCCGGCAACGCGCCCGCGGTGCCTCTGGTCAACGGCCCAAGACGGCCGAGGAGACAGTGATGACAGACCCGATGAATGCCAAACCCGACGTCATGCGTTCGGCACGCGAACTCTTCGGCATCGACAGCGACCTGCAGGTGCCTGCCTTCAGTGAGCGCGATGAATACGTGCCCGAGATCGACGAGGCCTACCGCTTCAACCCGGACGTGACCCTGGCGATACTGGCCGGCTTCACCCGCAACCGGAGGGTGATGGTCCAGGGGCTGCACGGCACCGGCAAGTCGACCCATATCGAGCAGGTCGCCGCCCGCCTCAACTGGCCCTGCCTGCGCGTCAATCTCGACGGCCATATCAGCCGCCTCGACTTGGTCGGCAAGGACGCCATCGTGGTGCGCGACGGCATGCAGGTGACCGAATTCCAGGAGGGCATCGTGCCCTGGTCGTTGCAGCGTCCGATAGCGCTGATCTTCGACGAGTACGATGCTGGCCGGCCGGACGTGATGTTCGTGATCCAGCGCATCCTCGAACGGGACGGCCACTTCACCCTGCTCGACCAGAACCGGGTGATCCACCCCCACCCCCACTTCCGGCTGTTCGCTACCGCCAATACCGTGGGGCTGGGCAACCTCACGGGGCTGTATCAGGGCACCCAGGTACTCAACCACGCCCAGATCGACCGCTGGAACATCGTCGCCAAGCTCGACTACCTGCCCCGCGACGAGGAGATCGAGATCGTGCTGGCCCGGGTGCCCCACAAAGCCACCGAGAAGGGGCGCAAGCTCATCGCCGCAATGGTGGCGGTGGCCAACCTGACCCGCCAGGGCTTCGCCGCCGGCGACCTGTCGACGCTGATGTCGCCGCGCACGGTGATCACCTGGGCGGAGAACTGCGAGATCTTCCGCAACCCCGCCCTGGCCTTCCGCCTCTCCTTCCTCAACAAGTGCGACGAGGCCGAGCGCCCCATCATCGCCGAGTACTACCAGCGCTGCTTCGGCGAGGAGTTGGAAGAGTCCTGGATGCGGGAGGCGAATCCGTCATGACCGCGAGCGCCCAGCAGCAGGCGCGCCGCCAGCAGCGGATCGAGGAGCTGTGCGCGGCCAGCCTGCGTGCGATCACCGGCCATGCCGACCTCCACTATCGCGGGCGGCGCCTCTATCGGGGCGAAACGCGCCTGCCGACCCACGCGCCACACCTGCGTATCGACCCCGTCCAGGACGACTTCGCCGACTGCCGGGCCGTCGCCGATGGCATGGCCCTGCGTCTGCTGCACTCCGACGCGGCCCTCCATCGTCGCCGGTGCCCCGAGGAGTCGGTCGAGCGGCTGGTCTTCGAGCTGCCTCGAGCAGCTGCGCGTGGAGACCCGGGCCCCGATGACATGCCGGGCATGGCCAACAACCTCCTGTATCGCTTCGGAGACGCTGGTCGCGGGCCTTCTATCGCTCCGGGTTTACCGAGGGCGGCATCGGCCTGCTGCTCTACACCGTGGCCCAGATGTGCTGGTCGCGGCTACAGGCCCGGCCGGTGCTGGAGGAGACCGAGGACTATATCGAGGGCACCCGCGCCTCCCTGGTGGGCGAGCTGGGCAGCGCCCTGGCCGGTATTCGCCGGCATCGCCACGACCAGGCCGCCTACGCCGAGCACGCCCTGGCGATCGCCCGGGTCGTCGGCGAGCGGGTGCGCGCCGAACGGGCCCAGGCCGGAGACGACGAGACCACGGACGAGGAAGAGGAAGCCACCGGCGCCTTCGCCCCGCTGCCTCGACTCGAAGACAGCGACGGCGACGAGGACGGCATCGCGGCCGCGACCACCGGCCGCAGCAAGGTGTTCGAGGACGCCGCCCTCGCCTATCGGGTCTTCACCACGCGTTTCGATCGCGAGGTCGTCGCCCGCAGCCTGGTGCGCCGGGCCCTGCTACGCGAGAACTGGGAGCGCCTCGATCAGGCGACCGCCGAGCAGGGCATCAACCTGCCCCGCCTGGCCCGCCGGCTCGGCTGCGTGCTCTGGGAACCACGTCCTGACGGCTGGCCTTCGGCGAGGAGGGAGGGCCGCATCGATGGGCGTCGCCTAGCACAGCTGGTGAGCTCGCCCACCGAGCGGCGCCTGTTCTATCGCGAGCAGGTCAAGCTGGGCACCGACTGTGCCTTCAGCCTGCTAATCGACTGCTCGGGCTCCATGAAGCACCACATCATGCCGGTGGCGATGATGGCCGAGAGCCTGATTCGCGCCCTGGAGATGATCGGGGTCAGCACCGAGTTGCTCGGCTTCACCACCGGCGCCTGAACGGCGGCCGTGCCTACCGGGAGTGGATGCGTCTCGGGCGCCCCCAGGTCCGGGCCGCCTCAACGAGGTCTGCCACATGGTGTTCAAGGACGCCGAGCGCAGCTGGCGTCGCGCCCGCACCGACATCGCCGCTCTGCTCAAGCCGGACCTGTTCCGCGAGGGCATCGATGGCGAAGCGGTGGACTGGGCCTGCGAGCGCCTGCTCGCCCGCCCCGAGACCCGGCGTATCCTGATCGTGATTTCCGACGGCTGCCCGGCGGACAGCGCCACCAACCTGGCCAACGACGCCTACTACCTGGACAACCACCTCAAGGAGGTCGTCGCACGGCGCACGCTCCAGGGGCAGGTGGAAGTCCTGGGCCTGGGCGTGGGCCTGGACCTCAGCCCCTTCTACCGCCGCTGCCTGGCCACCGACATGGCCCAGGCGCTGGACACCCACCTGTTCGACGAGATCGTCGAGCTGATCGGCGGCCGCCACCGGCGCTGACGATCACACGACCTGACACGCCATGCGTGTCACTACCGAGGAGATCGCTTATGGCCAAGACCCGCATGGTGCACCAGTTCGGCATGGGCAGCTCGATCCGCAGCCGCAACTATACCGAGGCGGCGGCGCGGGCGATCCGCGATGCCCTGTGGCACCACTCCCTCAACGTGGCCGACGCCTTCGGCTTTCCCAAGGCGGCCATGCTGATCGACGTCGAGATCGGCGTGCAGAAGCCCGAGGCCGTGGATACCCAGGCCCTGCTGGGCATCTTCCCCTACGGCCAGCCGCGGATCTCGGTGGTCAAGGGCGGCCTCGACGTGGACAAGCCCGGCGGCGGGGGCACCTCCGTGATCGCCAATGCCGCCGTCATCGTCTCCTTCAACATGGAGTCCCACCATGACTGAACGACGCATCATCCTCGAGATGGGCACCGGCAACGACCTCTACGGAGAGGACTACACCAGGCGGCCTGCCGAGCCGTGCAGGACGCCCTGCACCATTCGTCCATCGTGCTGTTCAAGTCGCTGGGCCTCGACCATCGCGACATGCGCGTCCAGGTGACCATCGGCGTACAACAACCCGAACGGGTCGATGCCGAGGTCGTAGCGGCCGAGATGCCCCGCGGCAACCCGGAGGTCAAGGTGGTGCACGGCGGGCTGAACGTCCACGACCCGGACAACGCAACTACACATGTCATCGCCACGGCAGGGATCGCCGCCTTCTTGCCCATCGAGGACGGCGCCTGGCGGCTCTGTGAGCCCGCCCCATGATGAGCCCGTCCCCTCACTGGTCGTGAGGGGACGGGCTCAGGCCTTTTCCGTTGGGTGGTCAAGCGCTCCCTGTCCTGGCTCAACCGGCCTCACTGGCTGCTTTTCCTATTATCCGATTACCAGACGGTTCTAACGTGCCGGTAGGCAGTGATTTTATCATCTGCCGTAACTAGCTCAGCATTGAAGTGTCGAGCAAGCGTCACGATCATGCGGTCAGCCGGGTCTTTGTGAAACTCTCCAGGGAGTCTGGTCGACTCAACCGCTGTGGCAGCATCTACGGCCACGAAGCGTACGCCATCGATCTCCTCGACGGTGTCCAGCCAATCATCGATGCTCATGGACAACGTGAGCCGCCCTTTCTCAACCAGCAGTGCCATCTCCCAAGCGGAGATGGCAGAGATCAGGATTTCTCCGTCATCTGCCTGCAACTCATGCCCGATAGCTTCGAGAGCATGTGGCGATAACTGGGAGTCACCATTGACCCACCACAAGAGAGTGTGAGTATCCAAAACGATCAACGCAGTGCCTCCCAATCGTCTTCTGCCACTGGTTCGAAGGGATCGGTCAGCTCGATGACACTTCCACGCAGTCGCTCAAGCGGGGAGCGCTCATCTTTCTTAAAGCGACGAACCTCGATGGCAGGGCGCCCCTTGTCAGTCACAATGACGGACTCACCCGAGGCCTCAACCTGGCGGAAGATCTCCAGCGCCCTCGCCTTGAATTGTGATTTCGAGACCTCTTCGGTGCTCATGGCCACACCCTAGTCACCTACCCTGGTCATCAGGCTAGTATCACTTGATGACTAGGGCAAGTAGTCACCCTCGCGACCGCGGCCTTCGAGGCTGGCACCTGGTGGTTGAGCGACGCCACCAATTGAGTCTGCACAACCGCGCCTGGCCTGACGAGTGTCGCTCGTCGGAACAGCGCGTTGATCATAGACGTCCCATGAACCGCTGTGGCGCCAGGGCTCGCGCATGGTCGGGCAGCGGTTCCCCGGCTACCAGCCCGGCCACCAGCCGCCCCGTCTCGGGCCGACAGGGTCAGGCCGCAGGTGGCCGTGGCCATAGGCCAGAATCAGCCCCGGGTATCCCGGCACCTCACCGATCACCGGCAGACCGTCCGGCGTCGAGTGGCGCACTCCCAGCCACTCATGGGCCACCTCGAGCGGTCGGCCGAACAGCGTCGCCCCCCAGTCGGCGAGCCGCGCGACCAGCGACGCGCGTTTGGCGCCTTACCCGGGGGCAGAACTCCGTAGTACCCGCCAGCCGCACCCCTTCCTGCATGGGCGTGGCATAGAAGTGGTGATCCAGCCAGCCGATCGGCCGGTCGAGGGCCAGCGGCGTCTTGAGCATGACGTGATAGCCACGCTCGCTGACCACGGGCAGTCGGACCCCCAGATCGCCGAGCAGGCCATTGTTGGCGATGCCGGCACACAACACCACCCGATCCACTTCCGCGTACGTCTCCTCGGCCTGCAGGCGCCAGCCTCCGGCCTCGAGGGGCGTGAGCGGTGTACGACGCCGCTGCCACATGGGTGAAGCCCTCGCCCTGCAGCCCCTGGTACAGGTGCCGGCTGAGACTCAGCGGGTCCCGCAATGAGCGGGTCTCGGGGAAATACAAGGCGCCATTGAGCCCCTCGGCGCTCAGTTCCGGTTCCAGGGCCGTAGCATCCTCGGGACCCAGCGCCTCGCAGGCGACGCCGTCGGCGCGCTTCGTCGCGGCCATGGTCTCCAGCGTCGACGCATGACATGGGCCGTCACGGACGATCTGCAGACAGCCATTGGCACGATACATCTGTTCGCCGCCGAGCTCGTCGAGCAACGCATGCTGGCTCGCGACGGCCTCGCGGATCAGATGCACCAGATCGGCCTTGTGACGCGCGAAGCTCGCCGGCCTGGCGGCACACAGGAACCGCCAGCCGAAGTCGGCCAGGGCCGGCGCGTAACCGGGATCAATGGCGATGGAGCGATCGGGTCGGGCCAGCATGGCCGGCAGCTGCCGGAGAGTCTCCAGGCTGGCCATAGGCGCCGTAGCGTAATTGGCGACCAGTCCGGCGTTGCCGAAGGAGGTGCCCTCCCCGGCGGCTCGGGATCAACGAGCCTGACGTCGTGCCCTCGCGCGCGAAGGGTATGGCTGACGGAGAGCCCGACGATGCCTGCGCCGATCACGGCGATGGTGGTCATGGACGGAACTCCTGGCGAACCGATGAGGGCTGCTGGCCCGCGACCACCAGATCGATCGCCTGAACGATGTCATACACCGGCAGGCCCGAGACATCCCTGACCATGTCCGCGAAGGCGGAGAGATCCGTGCATTCCAGCACGATGGCATCGAGGGGGCCTCGCGCCAGCAGGCGGCGTGTGGCCGCGGCAACCTCATCGGCCATGACGTCCATGTTCAGCTCATGGCGTCGTCCTGCCAGGATGACCTCACGAAACTCGGGCGCCTGTTGCAGCCCCTCGATCCTGAGATCCGCCATCCCGTGTGCCCAGCCAGCCCCTCGGAGATGGGCCTCCCCGAGAGCTTCGGCATCCGCGGTCAGGAGACCCAACCGGGCCGTGGGGCCATGCACGATATCGAGCCAAGGCAACAGAGTCAGGCTCGACAACACCACAGGCACGGATACCTCTTCGGCGACCTGTCCCTGATAGCGTGCCATGAAGCCGCAGCTCCCGGCGATGACCTTGATACCGCCACGCTCGAGGAAGCGAGCACGATCGATCAGCAACTCCAGCAACCTATCGCTGGGATTGTGCAACAGCCCTGGAATGTCGACCCCTTCCATGACCTCGTAGACCACCGGATAGTCGAAGCTGCGTGGGTTGCGCAGATGACCGCGAGGCTTGGCGAACCAGGACTCCAGGCAAAGGACACCCAGTGGCGTGTCGTAATAACGGTGACCTCCGGGGAGGATTCTGTGATTCATTTCCGGTAATCCTTGTGAGCGAGTCGAGGCCCTGATCAGGCCCCCAACTATGGCGCTGTTCAGGTCCCACGATGACTGTATCGATGAACGAATGGGGATGGCCGGTTTCTTGGATGTGCGCAAAATGGCGTGAATCGACGACGCCAGGCCCTCGCGATGGGCCTGGCGGAAGTCACTTAGTTGTCGCGATAGAAACGCCAGGAGGCGATACCCACACCGACGGCAGTGATCACGCTGATCGCGCTGACGGCATAGAGGGCGAAGGCAAAGGCAGTCATAGTCATGGTCGTCTCCTTCACTGCACGTGCGAGGTTGCGCCGTTAGCCGGCGCAGCGCGGAAGAGGCGATAGACGAAGGTGAACACCGCAATGTTGGCGATCACCCCGGCAATCAGGGCGGTGAGTCCGGTAGCTGCCTGCAGATCGAAGGGCCCCCACTTCCAGACGATGGTCACCAGCGCCCCGGCCAGCATGGCGGCGATCGCCGAGCGCGAGCAGCGCAGGTCGAAGAGTACGGCGAACACGAACGGCAGCAAGATGGTTGGCGCCCAGAGGGCATAGCTCATCAGCAGCGCATCGACGATGGAAGTGGCGTAGAGGGCGAAGATCACCGCCCCGAGACCGATCAACAGGTTGACCACTCGCTCGATCCACAGCCGCTTCTTGTCACTGACGTCCGGCTCGATGAAGGGCTTGTAGATATCACCGACGAAGATGACCGCTGCCGAGTTGAGGTAGGAGTCAGCCGTGGACATCACCACGGCCAGCAGGGAGGCCAGCACCAGGCCGGTGATGCCGATCGGCAGGGCATCGCGGATCAGCGTCGGCATGGCCTGGTCGGGGGTGATATTCGGGTAGAGCACCAAGGCGATCAGGCCGATGGTGGCGCTGACGAAGTAGAACAGGAAGCCAAAGCCGCCGGCCACCGTATAGCCGATGCGGGCATGGCGCGAGTCCGGCGCCGACAGGGCCTGCTGAGTGGTGGGCGGCACCAGGGTCTCGCCGAGCAGGAAGGCAATGAAGAGACTCACGAACATCCCGATGGAGTAGTCGCCCATGATGCTGAAGTGCGCCTCGGGCAGTCGCTCCACCAGCGCGGTGGGACCGCCCAGATCGTGGATGCCGATCAGCATGGTCAGCGGCAGTGAAGACCGCCAACATCAGGAACTGCACCACGTCGGTCTGGATCACACGGCCCACATGCCGCCGACGGCGTGGAGTAGAGCAGTACCACCGCCATGCCGATGAGGGATGCCCGTGGAGACCTCGATGCCGAGAATGGCGTGAAAGACGGTACCCACGGCCAGCGCCTGGGCGCCGAGGACGCCGATGCAGAATACCAGCGAGAAGATACCGGTAAACAGCCGGGCGCTGCTGCCGAAGTGATGCGCCATGATGTCGCCCACCGTCTGGGCGTTCGTGTAGCGCTTCAGGCGCGGTGCGATGTAGAGCCCGGCCAGCACGGTGGCGATGGGAAAGGCCGAGGCCGCGAACATAAAGGCGTAGCCTTCATCGAAGGACTTGCCGGCACGACCCATGGAGGCACCGCCGCCGAGGAAGGAGGCCGCCAGGGTGGCGAACAGTACCGGCCAGATTATCTTGTTACCGGCTACGGCGAAGTCCGAGCTGTCGGAGACCTTCTTGGCACTGCGATAGCCGATCACGATCAGTATTGCGAAGTACGCCAGAAGACCCAGGAGGTCTATCGAGTTCATGGGGAACACCTTTATTTCTGTTGTAGGTCCGGTCAGCTTCGACGGTCCATGCTATAACCACAACTGAAGCAAACCTATGAACTCATAAATAGAATTTAGACCCTATCCCATGAAGATACGCCACAACCTGCGGCAGCTACAGATCTTCCAGGAGGTCGTTCGGACCGGCAGCCTTTCAGGCGGCGCGCCGACTCGAGCTCAGCCAACCGGCGGTCAGTACCGCCATCGCGAATCTCGAGGAGGAAGTGGGCTTCCTGCTTTTTCGGCGCAACCACTACGGTACCGAACTGACCGCGGAGGCCCAGCATCTGGCCGAGGGGGTGGACAAAGTACTGGCGTCGGTCAAGCATCTTGGCGAGCTCTCGGAAGGACTCCGTCAGGGCCAGGCCGGCAAGTTGACCCTCGGCTGCATGCCAGGGCTCTCGCCCTCGGCGATGCCCCGGATCATGGCGGATTATCTGTACGACCACCCCACCAGCCAGCTCTCCCTGCAGACCTTCAGCTCGACGAAGATCCGCGACTGGGTGGCGGAGGGCCAGTTCGATCTGGGTGTCATCGAAACCCAGGACGACCTGCATGAACTGGAGGTCGTCCCCTATCGACTGCGCATGCATCTGGCCGTCCCGCCGGAAAGTCCGCTGGCCGAGCATGGCGTGGTGACCCCGGACGACCTGGACGACCTGCCGCTGATCACCCTGGACGAGCACCACCAGAGCACCCTCAGGCTCAGAGACGCCTTTCGCGCTGCCGGAGCGCGCTTTCGCGTCACGATCGAGACCCACCTGTTCCCCTCGGCCATCAGCCTGGTCAATGCCAGCCTCGGCCATGCCCTAGTCGATCCGGTATCGGCCGACAGCTTCCTCAGCCGGCGGGACTGCCGGCTGACGGTGGTGCCCTTCGAACCGGCCATCGACCTGGAGATCGCCCTGATCACCTCGCGCTTTCACCCGCCGTCACGGCACTGCCAGCGGTTCCTGCCCTATCTGGAGGCCGGGCTGGCGGCCTGGCAGCAGCGCTCGCGTCGACGCCTCGATGCGCCCGCCCCCGGCGCATGGGGACGCCTGAGCCGCGACCGCCAGGCCGATGGCTCAAATGGACACTGCCCAATCCCGGACTCAGAGCAGTTCCGAGGCGATCAGCCCACCGCCGATCACCATCAGCGTGACGAAGGCGACGCGGCGCATCGCCAGCGCCGAGAACGGCGGTGGCCAGCGACGGCCGACGTAGGTCGCCAGGGCCACCACCGGAATGGCCCAGGCGGCAAGAATCAGAATCTCGGCATCCAGTTGCCCACGCACACCGATAAACAGCGTCCGCATGCCGGAGGTGGCGGCGAACAGAAGAATCAGCATGTTGCGAATCGCCATCAGCGACATCGGCTGGCGGTAGCACTGGTAGATGACAGGCGGCCCTGCAATACCGAACAGTCCCCCGAACAGCCCCGAGAACATGCCACTGACAAAGAAGCTGCCCCGCGAGGAGAGCGTTTCACGGGGTCGCGGCCTGAGCACCAGACTCAGCCCGCCATAACACACCACTAGGCCAAGGGCGATGCGCAACACGCTGGCTGCGCTATGACTGAGGTAGTCCAGCAACAGCACACCGACAATGATCGACGGGATGATGCCGGCGATGGTGGCGACCGTGGCTCGCAGGTCGAGGAGCTTCAACTTGCCTGGCAGCGCCACGGCGCTATTGGCCAGGGTCATCAGGCTAACCACGGCGGCTACCGAGGCTACCGAGGTGATGGACAGCCCGCTGGTGGCGCCCATCACAATCATTCCCAGGCCGAATCCGGTCACTGTCTGAAAATAGCCGGAGACCGCGGCAATGGCCACGAAGGGCAACAGGACGTCGATGCTCATGACCGGCTCAGATGCCGTCGGCGGCGGTCGAGTCCCGCGCCTCGGCAGCCTGTGCCTGCACGGTGGTCACGGCGATAACATGGTAGATATCATCGACGCTACAGCCCCGCGACAGATCATTCGCCGGCCTGGCCAGCCCCTGCAGCAGCGGGCCGATGGCTTCGGCGCCACCGATTCGCTCGGCCAGCTTGTAGCCAATATTGCCGGCTTGCAGATCGGGAAAGATCAACACGTTGGCATTGCCCTTGACCTTCGAGTCGGGAAGCTTGCGATCGGCGATATCGGCGACGATGGCAGCGTCGAGCTGCACATCCTCGTCGATGGCAAGCCCAGGGCGCTCCGCCTTGACCCGCCGCGCCGCCTGAACCACCTTCTCCACGTTCCCATGCTGGGCACTGCCGCTGGTGGAGAACGACAGCATTGCCACCCGCGGCTCCTCTCCCAATAAGGCCTCGGCGCTATCCGCCGCGGCCATGGCAATCTGAGTCAACTGATCCGCGTTGGGGTCGATGACCAGGCCGCAGTCGGAGAAGATCAATCCGCCCTTAAGACTATGGAAGGGTTTGCACAGCATCATCAGGAAGAAGCTTGAAACCAGTTGGCTACCCGGAGCCAGGCCAAGCAACTGGATGGCGCTCCTCACCACATCGGCCGTGGTGTTGACCGCACCGGCAACGGAACCATCGGCGAGTCCCTCACGGACCAGCAAGTTGGCGAAGCATAGCGGCTCAAGCACAGCTTCTTCGGCCTGCTCCCGGGTCATGCCCTTCTTCTCGCGAAGTGCGAACAGCGCCTCGGCAAGGCCGTGGCGAAGCGGGGAGTCCACCGGGTCGATCGTCTCGATAGCCGAGAGGTCGAGCCCGTGTTGCTCCGCCATGCGGGTGATGGCCGCTTGACCTCCCACCAGGATGATCACTGCGATGCCCGCTTCGGCTGCTTTGATGGCAGCACGCAATATACGCTCGTCCTCTCCTTCGCAGAGCACGATACGCCTGGGCGCCTGTCGGGCACGCTCAAGAATTTGATTCAGTGCTTTCATATCACAGACCTCCTGCTCTCAGGCATGACTGTGCCCTGGAGACAAAGCCCTGGAGAAAAAACCCCCGGCAGTGCCGGGGGAGGACCACTTCCAATGTACGGTCTGGCGTCACACGTAATCCTGATACTTCTCGAGCAGACGCACTGGCTTCTTCAGCGCATCGCGGCGGAAGGGGTCGCCCAGCTCACGGGTGCACATGATCTCGATGATGCAGGTCTTGCCTTCGTTCATCTGCATGTCTACCGCCTTCTTTAGCGCCGGGCCCACGTCTTCCAGGCGATCCACGGTGATGCCCTCGGCGCCCATCGCCCGGCCGATCTCGGCGAAGCTCTGGTTGTCCAGTTCGCCGGCCACGAAGCGACGGTTGTAGAACTCCACCTGGTTCTTCTTCTCCGCGCCCCACTGGCGATTGTGGAACACCACCGCGGTCACCGGAATATCGTGACGTACCGCGGTCATGGTTTCCATCAGGCTCATGCCCCAGGCGCCGTCACCCGCATAGGCGACTGCCGGGCGATGCGGTGCGGCCACCTTGGCGCCCATGATCGTCGGCAGCGCATAGCCGCAGTTGCCGAAACTCATCGGCGCGAAGAAGCTGCGCGGCTTCTCGAAGCGCAGGTAGCTGTGCGCCACGGCATTGATGTTGCCGATATCTGTCGACACCATCACGTCCTCGGGCATCGCCTTCTCCAGTTCGCGCAGCACCTGACGCGGATGCAGGTACTCACCGCCGGAGAACGGCGTCTCGCCCTGGGCCTCGTCGATGGCATCGAGACTGAACGGGTCCTTTTCATGGGTCCACTCGTCCAGTTCACGCTCCCAGGCAGCCTTTTCACTGGCGATCAAATCCGCACGCTTGTCCTTGGTAGCGTCACAGACCAGTTGACGGCTTGCCAGACGTTCGGTGATCGCTTCGGCGGCTTCCGTGCATCGCCGCAGATGCCCACCGCGATCTTTTTCACCAGCCCCAGCATCTTGTGGTCGGCGTCGATCTGAATGATCTTGGCATCCTTCGGCCAGTAGTCCAGGCCGTGCTGCGGCAGGGTGCCGAACGGTCCCAGACGGGTGCCCAATGCCACCACCACGTCGGCCTGGGCGATCAGCTTCATACCGGCCTTGGAGCCCTGGTAGCCCAGCGGACCACACCACAACGGGTGACTGGCCGGGAAGGAGTCATTGTGCTGGTAGCTGTTTACCACCGGTGCACCCAGCCGCTCGGCCAGCGCCTGGCAGGCATCCACGCCATCGGCCATCACCACGCCACCACCGGAGACAATCACCGGGAACTCGGCGTTGGCCAACAGTTCGGCTGCCTCGTTGAGTGTCCGGGTACCGCCCGGACCACGGTCGAGGCGCGCCGGCTCGGGGATCTCGCACTCGATCTCGCCATAGAAGTAGTCACGCGGGATATTCAACTGTGTCGGGCCCATCTCTGACATCGCCCGGTCGAAACAGCGTGCAGTGTACTCAGCCATACGCGACGGGTGAGTCACGTGCCCCTGATACTTGGTGAATTCCTGGAACATCGGCAGCTGCTTGCACTCCTGGAAGCCACCCAGGCCTATGCCGGTCGTGCCCGCCTCGGGAGTGACGATGACTACCGGACTATGCGCCCAGTACGCCGCGGCGATGCCGGTCACGCAGTTCGAGATGCCGGGACCGTTCTGGCCGATCACCGTGCCGTGACGACCGGACACCCGCGCATAGCCATCGGCCATGTGCGCAGCACCCTGCTCGTGAACTACCGGGATCAGGCGAATGCCGGCCGGAGCGAAGATGTCCATGGCATCCATGAAAGCCGAGCCCATGATGCCGAACATGTCGGTGACGCCATTGGCGACCAGGGTTTCCACGAAGGCCTCCGAGGGGGTCATCGCTTGCTTACCTTCAACAACCTGGCGGGTATCGGTTGGCTGCGTGCTCATCTTAGGCCTCCTGAACATGACCTTGATATTGGTTTTATGGTACGAAAAGTTCCGCATATCGGAACTTGATGTCAATCTAGCGCCGTCCAATCCAAGCGTCAACACTAAATTCCATAAAACGGTACAAATTGATTTCTTTTACAGAACACCGTACCTTTGGGAGGAAAGGGGGACCTGCCATGACCAGCCACAAGACCGAGACGACACGCCTGGAAGGCGACACCCCGGCACAGCGACTGCTGGCGCTGCTGGAGGTAATCGCCGACAAGGATCACTTCTTTACTCTGCAGAGCCTGGTCGAAGAGACCGGCATGCCTAAGCCGACGCTACATCGCATGCTCCAGCAACTCGAGAGCTCTGGCATGCTCCAGCGGGAAGCCGACAGCCGCCATTACGGAAAGGGCAACCGGTTGCGACGCCTGGCCGAGAATCTGCTACTTAATGACACGGTGCATGGCGCCCGGCACGCCGTGCTCAGCCAACTGGTCGATGAGGTGGGCGAAAGCTGCAACATCACCGCGCTGTCAGGTGGTGAAGTGCTTTACCTCGACCGCGTCGAAACCTCCGAGGCCCTCCGCTTCTACCTTCATCCCGGCTCTCGGGTGCCGGTGCACTGCTCGGCCAGCGGCAAGCTGTTCCTGGCGCAGATGCCACCGGCACAGCGGCGGCGCTTGCTTGGTGAGATTCCCCTCAAGGCCTTCACTGGCAATACGCTGACCGATCTTGATGCCCTGGAGGCAGAGATCGACACCGTGCGTCAGCAGGGCTATGCCTTCGATGATGAGGAGTTCCTGCCTGGCCTGCTATGTATCGCTGTGCTGGCGCTCGACCCAAACGGTGGCAAGTCCAACCTCGGGATTGCCATACAGGCCCCTATCATGCGCATGTCCCGAGACAAGGCACTGGAGTGTCTCCCCGCCCTGCACCGAGCGGCCGACGCCATCGCCGCCATCGACCGGGACGCTATGCTCCAGCCACTCACCAACGAAGTACAGAGTTAAAGAAGGAACGCATTGGACGATCCTAGATCGTCGACCTCCACGCTTGACGGGGTGCCGTTGAAGACGGCTGAGATCATGCCTCTCGCTTTAGCGAGACAGCTTGGGTCCCGTTGAACCTGAACTGGTTAGGACCAGCGTAGGGATCAAGCGACAGGCAGCCTGGCCACACCACCCCTGTCCTCCCCAGCGGTCCTCCCTGAAACGCCATAACCCCAAGGGAGAACACCCCATGAGCAAGACCGCCCACTTCCTCGCCGAGACCGCCCGCGTCGACGCCGCCGCCGTCCAGCCGCTGCCCGGTTCGCGCAAGGTCTTCGTCGAAGGCTCGCGCCCCGACATCCGCGTGCCCTTCCGCGAGATCAGCCTCTCGCCCACCCGGACCTCCAGTGCCGACGAGGAGAACCCGCCGCTGCTGGTCTACGATACCTCCGGCCCCTACACCGATCCCGAGGCCGAGATCGACCTACGCCGCGGCCTGCCCGAGCTGCGCCGCGCCTGGATCGAGGCGCGCGGCGACACCGAGTTCCTCGACGGCCCCACGTCCGAGTACGGCCAGCGTCGCGCCCGCGATCCCCTGCTCGCCCCGCTGCGCTTCGACCTGACCCGCACCCCGCGCCGCGCACTCCCGACAAAAGATGGCCGGGCAGGAAACGTCACCCAGCTGCACTATGCCCGCCAAGGCATCATCACCCCGGAGATGGAATTTATCGCCATCCGGGAGAACCAGCGCCGTCAGGCGCTCGGATCCGAGGAAGTAGAACGCATCCTCGGCCATCAGCACCCCGGCGAGAGTTTCGGCGCCCGATTGCCCGAGGAGATCACGCCGGAGTTCGTACGCGACGAGGTCGCCGCCGGTCGCGCGATCATCCCCTGCAATATCAACCACCCGGAATCCGAGCCGATGATCATCGGCCGCAACTTCCTGGTGAAGATCAACGGCAACCTCGGCAACTCCGCAGTGACCTCCTCAATCGAGGACGAGGTCGACAAGATGACCTGGGGGATCCGCTGGGGCTCTGACACCGTCATGGACCTCTCCACCGGGCAGAACATCCACGAGACCCGCGAGTGGATCATCCGCAACGCGCCGGTGCCGATCGGCACCGTGCCCATCTACCAGGCGCTGGAGAAGGTCAAGGGCGTGGCCGAGGACCTCACCTGGGAGGTGTTCCGCGATACCCTGATCGAGCAGGCCGAACAGGGCGTGGATTACTTCACCATCCACGCCGGCGTCTTGCTGCGCTATGTGCCGCTGACGGCGAAACGCGTCACCGGCATCGTCTCCCGCGGCGGCTCGATCATGGCCAAGTGGTGCCTATTCCACCACCGGGAGAGCTTCCTCTACGAGCACTTCGAGGAGATATGCGAGATCTGCAAGCAGTACGACGTGGCCTTCTCGCTGGGCGACGGCCTGCGCCCGGGCTCGGTGGCTGACGCCAACGACGAGGCCCAGTTCGCGGAGCTCGAGACGCTGGGCGAGCTGACGAAGATAGCCTGGCAGCACGATGTCCAGGTGATGATCGAGGGCCCGGGTCACGTGCCCATGCACCTGATCAAGGAGAACATGGACAAGCAGCTTGCCGAGTGCGACGAGGCGCCCTTCTACACCCTGGGGCCGCTGACCACCGATATCGCCCCGGGCTACGACCACATCACCTCGGGCATCGGCGCGGCGATGATCGGCTGGTAC
Organism: Halomonas sp.; assembly: GCA_018401555.1. Classification (GTDB taxonomy): domain Bacteria; phylum Pseudomonadota; class Gammaproteobacteria; order Pseudomonadales; family Halomonadaceae; genus Halomonas. Next base: position 13,886 of record JAGYKP010000084.1, on the reverse strand, counting down.
GGCTGCGCCATGCTGTGCTACGTGACGCCCAAGGAGCACCTGGGCCTGCCCAACAAGGACGACGTCAAGACCGGCATCATCACCTACAAGATCGCCGCCCACGCCGCCGACCTCGCCAAGGGGCACCCGGGCGCGCAGATCCGCGACAACGCCCTGTCCAAGGCGCGCTTCGAGTTCCGCTGGGAGGACCAGTTCAACCTAGGCCTCGACCCGGACACCGCCCGCGAGTACCACGACGAGACCCTGCCCAAGGACTCGGCCAAGGTGGCCCACTTCTGTTCCATGTGCGGACCCAAGTTCTGCTCGATGAAGATCAGCCAGGAGGTGCGTGACTATGCGCGGGACAACGGCCTCAACGGCGATCAGGACGCCGTCATGAAGGGCATGGAGGAGCAGGCGGAGAAGTTCCGCAAGACCGGCAGCGAGCTCTATCAGGAGGTGTGAGCGACTCACACTGCAATGGAAACATCGCGCCGGCCCGAGGGCCGGCATTGCCATCATGAGGGATAGCTCGTGGGGTCGAAAATGGTTCCAGCGCGGCGGTATCGGCTTGTATTTCAGAATCATCGCTGCCACCCATCCGAAGACCACTAGCCCAGATATTGTACCGGGCTGGCCAGAGGGCCCCGGATTCCAGGCTCGGTGTGGATGATGGTTCTCAGGGCTTGGAACTGACTACTTATTGATCCACTTCCTTGGCTCAAGGCGCACGTCCCCTACCCCCATATGTTTTCTTTGCCGGGGACAGCACGCCGCGGCGCTATCCCGGCACCAGCTTGCTGGCCAGCTTCAGGAAGAGGTCCTGCTCCGGGTACTGGCTGCTCAACATCAGCCGAATCGTGCGCGTGTTGCGGGTGATGACGGCGCCGATCTTCAGCAGCTTCAGGCGGATGGTGTTGACCTGGGTGGGTGAAGGCGTTGCCGCTCCTCGGGAATAACTGAGTCTTGCGAGGTTGCATAGAGCGCCCACGACCTTCTGTTACTGGACGATAGCGCTCCTATGCACTTTGCTGTGCCGCCATTACGATGCACGCCATCACCAGCACATAGCGCACGGGATACACGCTCAACGCCTCTTTCCCCTCGTTGACCACACGCAGCGCGACGTTGCCAGTACCCAGTTCGTTGGCATAACGCCTGCCGGCGGGCTTTGTTCGCCACTGCACCTTGTGCCGCTGCGATGGCAGGCGCTTCTTCCACTCACTGAGCTGCTGCTTTGCGGTCAATGGCGAGCGCGCAGTGGGGGTCACCTCGATGTTGGCCCGCACCCCGAGTGGAGACTCAGCGACCCAACTGACAAATGCCAGCCCAGCATCGGCATCCCGTATCCACACGTGGCCCTCTGTCGCACGATGGTACGCGTAGAAATAGCGCAAGTGATCGAGCAGCACATCGGGCGACTTTTCGTACCAGTCCGTCCAGATGGCGTGGTACAGGGCCTGGATGATACGCCGTTCCGATACGGCATGGGGTCGCGGTAATCGAGGCAGGTCGGTTTGCACGTCAGACTGTTGCTTGCCCTTGGTGGCTCGACAGTGACGGTAGGCGGGCTGCCGCGCCGCGTCCGTAGCGACAACACACGCCGCTCGGCCTGCATCAGCCGTCTACCTCCCCTTCCCTCAGGCTGAAAATTCGCTCGAGCTCCTCAGAGGAGTAACGATTGCGGGCATCCAGCAGGGTTTCCAGGCTCTCCAGCGAGAGGTGATGCAGACGATCGTGTTCCACAGGGGTGATGCCCGCAAGCACCGGGAATGGCTGGGGCTCACGGTCCTCCACATCGGTGATTGGACACGCCTTGAAGGCCTTGCTCAGCCATACGCCGGCCGTTCGCCATAACGCTGCTTCCATTTGCGAACACGCGCGGGCTTCAGCCCCAGCAGTTCCGCCAGCGCTTCCATCTCCACGGCTGGCGAGGGGCGCCGCGCCCCTTCCACCGAATGCGGCTCGTGCTGCAGGTAATGCCCCATCAGCCACTCGGTGCAATGCAGGTAGCTGCGCAGGGTAACGTCCGGAGATGAATGCCCCATGACCTGGGCGATAAAGTGCAACCCTTGGCGCGAGACCACACCCCCGGTGATTTCATGCCATAACGCGTTCAGATGAGCCGGTGCCGCCCAGGGCGCCGGAATGCCATGGAATGCCAGCAGCAGGTTGTTAGCCAACGAGTGGCGCAGATGGTGAAAGCGGACACTGGGATCCCCTGTCACGCGCCGCATCACCTCATGAATCGCTGGCGAGACCTTGTCGTCGCGCAACGGAGCCAGTGACTCACCGCCTTCGCCGAACAGCATGACACGAGGGTGTCGCGACATCTCCTGGCGATTGATGACGTAGTCCTTGAACGGCCCCAGCTCCTCCTCGGTCAACAAGTGGTGCAGGGGGAGCTGCCGACGCGAGCTGTAGCTCTTGTTGGCAACGTATTCGTTGTCACGCACCAGTAGCACGACATCGGTATCCGGCACCCGTTTCTTGAGCTGGACATCGCAGACCTGGATCGAGAGCGCCTCACCGATCCGCAACCCGGTACGAAACCCAAGGACGAAGACCCAGTAGCGGATCTTGCCCAGTATGCTGGGATCCATGAGTTTCAGCCTCTCGGCCACGAGCTGGTATTCCGTCTCGGAGAGGATGTTGGCATCGGCATGGTAGGTGACGCCCGCCCCACTGCCCACGAACTCCATCTTCACCTTGGCCAGTCCCAGCTCGCTGACCAGGAAATTGTGAAACCCATGTAGCACTGTCCAGCGATAGTGACGGTTCTTCTCGGTTTTGCCCTCCTCGATGACCTGCTGATAGGCCTCTACCAGCTCGGTGAGACGTGATGGCGAAAGCGGTGTATCACCGATGTACTTCAATATCGGCAGAGCGGATCCCAGATAGGTATGCAGCGTCGACTGCTTCCGCTTCATGTCCACGTGCAGGTAATACAGCCAGCGACAGATCCATTCAGCAATGGGCACCATGCGCCGGGTCTCGGCAAGCGTCTCCTCCAGGCGAGCGGTGATGGCAGCGTAGGTCCGGCGCCTCGTCTCCCGCGTCGGGCTCAACCAACCACGCAGGCCCGCCAACAGCTCCCGTGCCTTGTAGATTGGCTGGTCGCGTTCCAGCGGCATATCCGACACAGCAGGCTGGCTGCCGGGGAAAGGTGGCCTCTCCTCCTCATCCTCCGCCAGCCCCGCGTGCTGGACATACCCACCCGACAGCAGCTGCTGCCAACGCGGCTCGTCGATGGATGTCACTGCATGCTTGCCGAGGGCACTATCCACCAGGTAACGCGGCACATGCAGTCGCAAGGCGGTAGCCGCCATCGCCTGACATGCTGGCAGCGTCATGCTCTTGTCCGCCCCCACGGCGCGGCAGAAGGCACTCCACGCAGTGGCAGAGAACTCCTTGGCAGTCTTGTAGGAGGTGATCTTCGCCTGCTGCTGTGGGTCTCCCATATCGGTCGAGATGCCGCATCAACACCGCCAGCGTCGACGCTCCGAGCAGCCAGCGGCTGCGCGGTGGCACCGGTTCAGGCATATCCTCAGGCGGCGACTCATGCAGCAGGCACCAGGAGGTCCCACCGTAGGTCGCCAGCGTAGCTGCCGCCAGTGGCAACGAGTTGACCGCCTTCCTTGCCAGCAGGCCATCCCGGGTGATGGCCAGGTACATCAACAGTCCCCAGCTGATGTGCTCGGACTCCAAGCGCCGATGCCCCTTGAGCCCATTGCCATGCTGCAGTAGGTCGTGGAATTGATCCGTCTGGAGGCCCTCCTCCACCAGGCGACACCAATCCCGATAGGCATTCAGCCTGACCTGCGTATTCCGGGCCATCGTGACCGCCCGTTCCGATCTATCGTGACCGACCATTCCGGACCAACGTGACCGGCCATTCCATTTCATCGTGACCGATTTCGGCCTCTTTCCCGGAATCCGTGGTCACGATGCCGGAATCATCGGTCACGTTCCCGGAATCTCACCTAACTCGCTGGAATGATTCGGACTTTTACGGCATACCCTTCCTTTTGCCTGCGCTCCAGGAGAGGGACATGCCAGCACCGAGGATTCCCATGCGAACCATCACCGAGGTGTTGCGCCTCAAGTACGACGCCGGCCTCAGCCACGAGAAGATTGCTCGGGCCTGCGGCCTCTCCAAGGGCGTGGTCAGCAAGTACGTCAGCCTGGCCCAGGTGGCCGGCATCCGCTGGCCGCTGCCCGACGGCACCGACGAGGCGGCGCTGGAGGCGCGGCTGTTCCCGGCCAAGTCGCCGCCGGTGCGCTTCTCGGCGCCGGACTACTTCCAGGTCCATCAGGCACTCAAGCGCAAGGGCGTCACCCTGCAGCTGCTGTGGGCGGAGTACGTCGAGGTCCACGGCGACAAGGCCTACCGCTACAGTCGATTCTGCGATCATTACCGCGCCTGGCGGGAACGCCAGCGGCGCAGCATGCGCCAGGTCCACCGTGCCGGCGAGAAGCTGTTCATCGACTACTGCGGCCCGACCGTGCCGATCATCAACCAGGCCACCGGCGAGGTGCGCCAGGCCCAGGTGTTCGTTGCCGTGCTGGGCGCCTCCAGCTACACCTACGCCGAGGCCACCTGGAGCCAGGCGCTGCCCGACTGGATCGCCTCTCACCAGCGTGCCTTCCAGTTCCTGGGCGGTGTCCCCGAGCTACTCGTCCCCGACAACCTGAAGAGCGCCGTGACGCGGGCGTGTCGCTACGAGAGCCAGCTCAACACGACCTATGCCGAGATGGCCCGGCACTACCAGGTCGCCGTACTGCCGGCGCGGCCTTACAAGCCCAAGGACAAGGCCAAGGCGGAAGCCGCGGTACTGCTGGTGGAGCGCTGGATCCTGGCCCGCCTGCGCCACCACACCTTCTTCACGCTGGCCTCGCTGAACCAGGCCATCCGCGAGCTCCTGGAGGATCTCAACTGCCGGCCCTTCCAAGGCCGCGAGGAGAGCCGGCGCGACCTGTTCCAGGCCATCGACCGGCCGGTTTTGCGCCCGCTGCCGGAGACGCCTTACGAGTACGCCGAGTGGCGCAAGGCCAAGCCCGGCATCGACTACCACCTCGACCTCGACAAGCGACTGTACAGCGTCCCTCACAGCCTGGTCGGCCAGGTGCTGGAAGTACGGCTGACCCACGCCATGGTGGAGGTGTTCCACAAGGGGCACCGAGTGACGGCGCACCCGCGCCATGCCCCGGGACGCTTCTCGACCCTGGCCGAGCACATGCCCAAGCGCCACCAGGCGCACCGCGACTGGTCGCCAAGCCGCTTCCTGGCGTGGGCGAAGGACATTGGCGTCGCCACCCTTGAGATGACCCAGCGGCAGCTGCAGGACCGCCCCCATCCCGAGCATGGCTACCGTGCCTGCCTGGGGCTGCTGCAGCTCAGCCGGCGCTACGGCAAGGCCCGGCTGGAGCAGGCCTGCGCGTATGCCCTGGCGATCCCCACCACCCGCTACGCCAGCATCGCCTCGATCCTCAAGCAGGGGCTGGATCAGCAGCCGATGCTGACGCTCCCCGAGGCGCTTGACGACCTGCCGCCCCACACCAACGTGCGCGGTGCCGAGTACTACCACTGACCCGAGGAGACGACCGATGATGACCCAGCCCCTGCTCGACACCCTGCGCCACCTCAAGCTGACCGGCATGCACGACGCCCTGGCTCACCAGCTCACCCAGCCGGACACCTACGACCTGCCGTTCGAGGATCGCCTGGGCATGCTGCTCGACCGAGAGGCCCTGCATCGCGATAACCGCCGACTCGACCGTCTACTGAAGGCCGCCAAGCTACGCGTCACGGCCTGCGTCGAGGACATCGACTACCGCCACCCCCGCGGCCTGGAGCGGGGCCGCATGGCACCGCTGACGAGCGGCGAGTGGATCGGCCAGTCACTCAACCTGTGCATCACCGGCCCCACCGGGTGCGGCAAGACCTGGCTGGCCTGCGCGCTGGGCAACCAGGCCTGCCGGCAAGGTTACTCGGTGCGCTACCTGCGGGTGCCGAGGCTGTTCGAGCAGCTGCGCATCGCTCAAGGCGACGGCTCTTACGCCCGGCTGATGGGCCAGCTGCAGAAGACCGACCTGCTGATCCTCGACGACTGGGGCATGCAGAAGATGACCGCCCCGCAGCGCCAGGACCTGATGGAGGTGATCGAGGACCGTCATGGACGTGGCTCAACGCTCATTGCCAGCCAGCTACCCACCGAACACTGGCACGACTACATCGGTGCCGCCACGCTCGCCGACGCCATCCTGGACCGGCTCCTGCACGGCGCCCACCGCCTGACACTCAGAGGAGAATCGATGCGCAAGAGCGCCGCCCCGCAAGCGGCAGAAGTTGACCCATCGTGACCGGTCAGCTTACAAAACCAGAGCCAGCGAGAGAGCGGTGAGCAAATCGGTCACGATCCCCGGAATGACCGGTCACGTTCGTCGGAATACGCAATGCCCAAGTATGAGAGTGAGGCGAAGCAGGCGCCCACAGGCGAATGGCTGGAGGAGCAGCTGGCCAACACCGCCTGGTGGGAAGCCATTGCGCTGGCTCTGGCAGATCTGGGCGGCAATGCCACCGTCAATGACCTGCTCATCCATCCCTACTTCAAGGCCAAGGCCCGGGTGCAGGGACGTCCCAACAGCCCCAACCTACGGGCCACCTGCTGGGGCGCTCTGCAGATCCATACGGTGTTGGAGTCCACTACCGTCAAATATGCCCAAGAGAAGCGCCAGCCGCCGCTGATCTTCGACAAGCAGCCCGGCGGACACTGGGTACTCACCGGTGACTGGGAGGAAGCCGGCGAAGGGCTGCGCGAGAAGCTCACCCAGCTCAGGCAGGGACCCGCCAGCGACGACGCCCGCATCAGACGTCACCTGACGGTCACTTTCCACCAGTCCTACAGCTACGAGGACTTCGTCGAGGGCATTCGCCCGCAGACCACCGAGGACGGCGGTATCAGCTATGAGGTACGCGATGGTCTCTTCAAGGCGTTCTGCCAACGGGCCAGCCAGGATCCCCACCAGCGCTACGCGCTGTTTATCGACGAGATCAACCGCGGCAACATCTCTCGGATCTTCGGCGAGCTGATCACCCTGATCGAGTCTGACAAGCGCGCCTGGTGGGATGAAGACGGCCAGCTGGTCGAAGGGATCGAGCTGGTGCTGCCCTACTCCGGCGAGCGCTTCGGGGTGCCCAAGAACCTCGATATCTACGCCACCATGAATACCGCCGACCGCTCCATTGCCCTTATGGATGCCGCCTTGCGTCGACGCTTCCACTTCCAGGAGCTGATGCCGGAACCCAAGCGGATTCCTGGCAGCCAGGGAGACGGCTATATCCCTGACAGCGAAGGTGGGTTGCTCAACCTGCGAGCCCTGCTGGAGGCGATCAACCTGCGCCTACGCTATCTGCTGCACCGGGACCAGACCTTCGGCCACGCCTACTTCACCGAGGTGAAGGACCTCGAAGCCCTGCGCCGGGTGATGGTCTACGACATCATCCCAATGCTGGCAGAGTACTTCTACGACGACTGGCGCCAGATCCGCCGCGTGCTGGCCGACGAAGGGGCCGATGTGGAGCAGCAGCTGATCACGGCCGAGACACTCGACCCGAAACGGCTTTTCCCCGGTAGTGACGACCTCCTAACGGAACGCCCCGATTACCGGGTCAAGTCGACCGACGAGATCAGCGCCGATGCCATCAGGAAGATCTACGAGTCACTGGAACGCGAGGCATGAGGCAGCTAACCGCCTATGAGCACGGCTGGCTGGAGGTCGGAGAGGGTCGTGAACTGGCACCACACGAAGCGGAGGCCCTGGCCGCCGCCGAAGGCTTGCTGCCAGCCGGGTGCCTGCAGTGGGGTCATCGGCGGGTCAAGTTCACCCAGTTCTGCGGGGTGGTCCAGGTGGACGGCCTTCAGGTGGAGGTGCTGCCCAAACTCACCCCCTACCAGACCGAAGCCCAGCAGCGAGATACCCTGCTGACCATGCTGGCTTGCACCAGTGACCTGGAGGCGGTTGATACGCTCGGCGCCGGGCTGGCCACAAGCCGTACCACCTTGCTGGACCTCTTCATCCGCCACTTCGCCCAGCTGCTGGAGCGCCAGCTACAGCAAGGGCTGCTTCGGGACTATCGGGATATCGACGATACCCTGGACCAGGTGCGCGGCCGCATCAACCTGGTGCGCCAGCAGCGTGAGAACCTCTTCAAGCCCCAGCGCCTGGCCTGCCGCTACAGTGAGCTGATCGCCGACATCCCGGTCAACCGGCTCCTGCACTCTGCGCTGCGGCTGGTGATCTCCCTCGCCACCAGTCCGCTGCTCGCCCAGCAGCTCCACGCCCTGCGTATGCGCTTCGGCGAGGTCGGCACCCTGGCGCCCCACCAGCGCGGTCCCACGGCCGAGCAGCTCAACCGGATGCAGAGCCGCTACGCCCCGCTGGTGGCGCTGGCCCACCTTTTCTGGACGGCCAGTTCCTGGATGCCCGCTCCGGGCGCCAGCGAGGCCTTCAGCCTGCTCTTTCGACATGAACCGCCTCTTCGAGCGCTACACCGCCAGCCGCCTACGGCCGCTGGTGCGTCGTCATGGGCTCAAGCTGATGGAGCAAGGCCCGCGCCGCTATCTGGGTCACGAGGACAGCGGCCGCGGTCGACTCTTGATGAGGCCGGATATCAGCCTACTGGAAGAGTCCAAGCGACCGGTGGTCATCCTAGATACCAAGTGGAAGCGCATCGAAGGACCGGATGCCCTGGCCGCCCTCTCGACGGCGGATCTCTACCAGCTGGCGGCCTATGCCAGCGCCTACGATTGTAGGTCGGTGGTACTGCTCTACCCCGAGCAGGCGCACCTCTGGGCCGGTCAGCGGCATGCCATGACCCTCGCTGGCTCTGGAGCCAGGCTGACACTTGCCGGAATACCACTGGACGGCACAGCCATCGGAAGTGAGCTGATGGCCACTTACACCATCACTCGTGTATGAGCTGTCTTGGCAGTAGTCTCCAGAGGAAGGGCTAAGTGGATGGGAAGTACAACACATCAGAAACAGCAAGCCGGATGCCATGACCGGCTTCACCGGAACATCAACCTCAATCGCGAGGGAGCCACGAATCATGATGAAGCGAGTTTTTGCAGGAGCGGCGGTCTCAAGTTCCAAACGCAACGCTATTGAAGGGTGCTCGGGCTACTAACCGATTTCTTGAGCACCTCGGCGTAAACTTCCAGCGGCGTGCGCCAGTCCAATGTCTTGCGCGGCCGCGTGTTCAGTGAGTCCGCGATCTCGTCGAGTTCTTCCTGGCTGTAGACGGAGAGGTCCGTGCCCTTCGGCAGGTACTGCCGCAACAGCCCGTTGGTATTCTCGTTGGAGCCCCGCTGCCATGGACTATGCGGGTCAGCGAAGTAGATCGCCGTACCGGTCTTCTGCGTGATTTCTGCATGCTTCACCATCTCCCTGCCCTGGTCGTAGGTCATGGACAGACGCAGGGCTCGCGGCACCTCATTGAGCTTGTCGCTGAAACCGACGGCTGCTGCCGTGGCCGTGGTGCCATCCACTTTCGCCAGGATCACCATGCGCGTGGTGCGTTCCACCAGCGTACCGACAGCAGAGCGATTGTTAGCACCAATGATGAGATCACCCTCCCAATGGCCAGGCATCAGGCGGTCTTCGATCTCAGGCGGCCGCATGTGGATGCTGACCAGCTCGGGAATCTGCTGGCGTCGATCCTTGCCACGACTGCGTGGCCGACGCTTGCCGTTACCCTGCCGAAGGCAGGCGATGAGCTCCTTCTTGAGGCTGCCGCGGGGCATCACATAGAGCGCGTTGTAGATGGCCTCATGCGAGACCTGCCGACGTGAATCGTTGGGAGACATGCGTTTCAGTGTGCGGGCTATCTGCTCCGGTGACCAGTACTTGCGCAGCAAGTAGACCACCACCTCGAAGAGCTCTCCATCGGGATGCAGCTTGGGGCGGCGACGAGGCCTGTGACGCGTCAAGCGGGCTCGATAGCCTGCCAAGCTGGCATCGTAGCCCTTGATGAGATCGACCGAGTGGCGAGCGAGCTCCCGCGACACAGTACTTGGTGCCCGGCCCAGATGAGCGGCGATGGCCCGGATCGAGTGCGTGGCTCGCATCATCATGATGGCGGCTCGGTCTTCAGCAGTGAGATGGCTGTAGCAGTAGGTCATGGCAACACCGTACCTGATGGGTTACGTGTTGCACTTGGTCATTGAGACCGCCAGCCTTGTTCTTGGCCATCTCACCGATCACGCCCGCAGAGGACCTCTATACGGGTAGTTACTCGAACTGTATGGACGCATCGGGTGGCGTCACCGTAAATATGATGAACTGCATCGGTGAGGAGATAAAAACCCAAGATGCTCGGTTGAATGGGGCTTACCAGAAGTTGCGTAACAACATCTCGGGCGAGCGCCGGCAAGAGCTTCTAGATGCTCAGCGCCTTTGGATTCAGTACCGAGATGCCAATTGTCAATTCTACGCTACAGCGGGGGGAACCTTAGCAATGGTCGCCTCGAATGAGTGCGTGCTGCGTGAGACGGCGCAGAGAGCACAAGAACTCGAGAACCTAGCCAATTGGTGATTTCCGAGAAGCCTGGAATAGGTACTTCATGCCTGCCAGGCGTGCGTAGGTCGGGCCGGAGAGCCAGTGCCACACCTTCCGGTAGGCATGACGCCCCAGCGTGATTGGGTTTTTCGCCATCGGAATCGGAAGGGCGTTTGAAGTGGTCCCCGAAATACGGACCAGGCGCTAAGCTCTGATCAGACCGACCAGGAGACCCTGATCATGAGCAAGAAACGTCGGCAGTACAGCAGCGAGTTCAAGGCCAAGGTAGCCCTCGCTGCGCTGAAGGGCGACGAGACCACCTCGGCACTGGCGGCTCGCTTCGAGGTACACCCGTCCATGGTGAGCCAGTGGAAGCGTGAGCTGCTGGATAACGCCGCCGGTCTCTTTGAGGGCAGTAGCGGCAAAGCCGCCCAGAAAAGCCAGGAGGAGATCGATACCCTCTACCGCGAGCGGCAAGCTGACGGTAGAACGCGATTTTTTATCACGCAGACTCGAGCGTTGAGCCGGGCGCAGCGCCTGGCCATGATCGAGCCGCCATCTTCCGCCACCCCGAGTCTGAGACGGCAGTGTCAGCTGCTGGGCATCAGCCGTTCATCGCTGTACTACCAGCAGCGCGAGTGGATGGCCGAGGATCTGGTGCTGATGCGCCTGATCGATGAGCAGCACCTGCTGACACCGGTCTACGGATAACGCGGGATGACCGCCCATCTCAACCGGCTAGGCCACCGGGTCAACCGCAAGCGGGTCCGCCGCCTGATGCGTCAGATGGGGCTCCAGGCCGTCTATCCGCGACCACGGACCAGCCTGCCGGGCAAGGGACATCGAATCTATCCCTACCGGCTGCGCGGCCTGACGATCGACGGGCCGAATCAGGTGTGGGCGACCGACATCAGCTACATTCCGCTGGCACGCGGGTTCATGTACCTGGTGGCGGTGATGGATTGGCATAGCCGTCGCGTCCTGTCGTGGCGAGTCTCCAACACGTTGGACACGGACTTCTGTGTCGATGCGCTGGAGGAGGCACTGGCACGTCACGGGCGCCCGAGATCTTCAATACGGATCAGGGTTGCCAGTTCACCAGTCAGGCCTTCACCGGCGTGCTGGAAGCTCATGGGGTGACCATCAGCATGGACGGTAAGGGCTGCTCCGGGACAACATCTTTGTGGAGCGGCTCTGGCGCATCGTGAAGTACGAGTGCGTCTACCTGAAGGCCTTCAAGGACGGGGCTCACCTGAAGGAGGAACTGGGTCACTACTTCGCCTGGTACAACCAGGAGCGGCCACACCAGGAATTGGACGATGCGACACCGGATGAGGTGTACTTCACACAACCAGTGAAACAGGCGGCCTGACGCCGATGATGACCCGATCCGAGCTTAGATGACCTGTCAGGTGGTCCGAAGGATGGGGTCCACTTCATATCCTCTCAGAGAGCACTGAGTCGAGAATTAAGGGGTTACCTTATGAAAGTTCGCACCAGGCCGTATCGCAGGATCCGTGCAGCGGGGTCTGCCATGGAAATCTGGCCGGCGAGCAACTACCTTGAGCATATGCCCAAGGGTACGCCTCAGCAGCGCATGGGGCAGTACTGGCAAAACGTGGGTAACCAGCTTTGCAAATCCCTCAAGCATTATGAATAACTAAATCATGACCAATGAGGTTCCGAAGGGGCGCAGCGCTGAGGATACTTCGGCCCTCAACAAGGATCCCCAACAGAACCATGACCCTCTCGGTGACTAGCAGCACTGGTATCAATCGAGATACCGGACGGCTTTCAACTCTGCCTTGCCCTGCCCCCAAGTAAAGGCAGTAATACCCTGTTCCTCGGCGGACTCCACGACGATGCCATCCGCGCCGCAGGCACAGGCATCAGCATGGGCATTATTGATAGCGGCAGAGGCGCTCTTGTCATGCCCGAGCGTTGTCCCAGTGCGTGAACTAAGAATGCAGGCCACCTCATAAGGCCGCTCAATATCGCGCTCGTTGACGTACCTATCGAGTTGGCAGTTGGGTGGTTTGGACTCTCCCATAGAAACAGGCTGCACGCCAACGGAGCCGCAGCCTGTCAGGCCAATGGCTATGAGTCCGAGAGCGAAAAATGCGAGAGTTCTTCTGATATTCATGGGACAAATCCTTGTCACGTTGTATGAATAGCACCGCCCAAGAGCGGTGCCAGTGCAAGATCAGATCTTGCCGAGGTACTGCATCTTGTCGAGCATATGCGAAGGCACGTCCTCGACCAGTACCAAGGTGATTTCGGAGTTACCATCCTCTGCGGTAGCCACGCGCTCACCCAGAGAGGCGTTAACGGTGTCCGGAGAGAGGTTGTACATGGCGCCGGTCAGCGGATCGACGATCAGCCAGCCGATCAAGCCACCGAAGAGCAGGTTGCCGCCGATGTACCAACCGTTGGGGCTAGAGTTGATCATCATGGTGCGACTTTCGTAACCGTCCTTGGACAGCTCGACCGTGTAGGTCTTGCCACCGAAGTAGCTGCCGTCAGCCTTGCGCAGCTGCACAGTGGTCGGCGTGGTGTCGGAGTGAACCTCCATGCTGCGCTCGTCGGTGATCAGCACATTGGCGTTGCTCGGGCTGCTGTTGATCGTCACCGTCTGTTCTTTCTCACCGACGATAGAAGCACAGCCGGTTATCAGCGACAGGGTGGCGATAGCAGCAGTCAGCTTGAGCATTTTCATTTTCACGTTCCCTTCTTTCCTTTGCGTTGATTGGCGACGTCATGTCGCCGTCCATTGTGTGGCTCTTGCGGCCACCTATTTGGCGTCATGCCAAATTCTTTTCACTTCCCAATAATTCTCACGCCATCCGCCAAGCTGGCTACTCACCTGGACGCAAGGCGTTTCGTTGCCCAGGGGTAGGTCATATCAGAAGCTAACCCAGTCACCCAGTCACCCAGTCACCCAGTCACCCAGTCACCCAGTCGCCTACATGTAGCTCAGCAGTTGGATGAACACACCCACACTCGCCAATACCCCAAGCCAACCGAGCACCGTGGCGACCTTGGCTAGGATGGCCCATCCCTTCCATCCTCAGGTACCTGCTTGCGGCACGCCAGATCCCCAGCAATACCATCACCTGGTACAGGGTGACCGCCACAAGGGCGACTGCCAGCACACCCAGTGAGGTGACGACCTTCAGGGCCATGTTTAGGGCCACACCGATCACCACGCCATACAGCCAATAGGTCTTTGCCAGCCCGAATTCACCGCTGCTGAGCCTGGAGAAGAACCCTTTGTTACCAGACTCCCCTGAACGAACTCCCGTATCACCCATGGCTATGTTCCTTATGCTCTGGTCTCTTGGGAGTT
>JAGYKP010000083.1 GCA_018401555.1 Halomonas sp. | reverse complement strand
CCGGATTCGTGGTCTGGATGTCACCATCACCACCACCGCCAACACCGATGATGAAGGTCGTGCGCTGCTGAGCGCGCTGAACTTCCCGTTCAAGAAATAAGGGGTGGGATCATGGCAAAGAAAAGCATGGTAGAGCGTGAGCTCAAGCGCACCAAGCTGGTGGAGAAGTACGCCGCCAAGCGCAGCCAGCTCAAGGCGATCATCCAGGACGTGAACGCTTCCGACGAAGAGCGCTTCGAGGCAACGCTGAAGCTGCAGCAGCTGCCGCGTGACTCCAGCCCGGTGCGTCAGCGTAACCGCTGCCGCATCACCGGCCGTCCGCACGGCTTCTACAACAAGTTCGGCCTCGGCCGCAACAAGCTGCGTGAAGCCGCCATGCGTGGCGATGTCCCCGGACTCAAGAAGTCCAGCTGGTAAGCCACGCAAGAATCAGGAGCGCAACGTAAATGAGCATGCAAGACACTCTGGCGGATATGTTCACCCGTATCCGCAATGCGCAGATGGCCACCAAGGAGACGGTCACCATGCCGTCCTCCCGCCTCAAGGTCGAGGTGGCCCGCGTATTGAAGGAAGAGGGTTACATCAACGACTTCGTGGTGTCCGAAAGCGCCAAGCCCGAGCTGACCGTGACCCTCAAGTACTTCGAGGGCAAGCCGGTCATCGAGCACATTCAGCGAGTTTCCAAGCCGTCCCTGCGCCAGTACAAGGGCAAGGACGCGCTGCCGAAGGTCGCCGATGGCCTGGGTATCGCTATCGTCACCACCTCCAACGGGGTGATGACCGATCGCGCGGCTCGCAAGGCCGGTGTCGGTGGCGAAGTCATCTGCACCGTATTCTAGGAGTTTGGAATGTCCCGCGTAGCCAAATATCCAGTTAAAGTGCCCGCTGGCGTCGAGATCAAGCTCGACGGTGACCAGCTGACCGCCAAGGGCGGCCAGGGCACACTGTCACTGACCATCCACCGCGATGTGGTGGTGGGTCAGGAAGAGGGTCAGCTGACCTTCGCCCCCAGCGAGTCTGCCAAGAGCTGGGCCATGGCCGGTACTACCCGTGCCCTGGTTCAGAACCTGGTGACCGGCGTGAGCGAAGGCTTCACCCGATCCCTCGAAATCATCGGCGTCGGTTATCGTGCCCAGGCCAAGGGCCAGACGCTCAATCTGTCACTGGGCTTCTCGCACCCGGTCGAGTACACACTGCCTGAGGGTGTCACGGCGGAAACGCCGAAGAACACCCAGATCGTGCTGAAGAGCGCGGACAAGCAGGCGCTCGGCCAGGTCGCCGCGGAAATCCGCGCCTTCCGTCCGCCCGAGCCCTACAAGGGCAAGGGTGTCAGGTACGCCGACGAGCAGGTGCGTCGCAAAGAAGCCAAGAAGAAGTAAGGCAGGGTTATGAACGCGAAGAAAGAATCTCGTCTCCGTCGTGCCCGCCGCGCTCGCGCCAAGATCCGCGAGCTGGGCGTGTATCGCCTGTGCGTCAACCGTACCCCGCGTCACATCTACGCGCAGATCATCTCGCCGGATGGTGGCAAGGTCCTGGCCAGCGCTTCCACGCTGGACAAGGATCTGCGCGAGGGTGCGACCGGCAACGCCGACGCCGCCGCCAAGGTTGGCGCGCTGATTGCCGAGCGCGCCAAGGAAGCGGGCATCACCCAGGTAGCCTTCGACCGCGCCGGTTTCAAGTACCACGGCCGCGTCAAGGCCCTGGCCGACGCCGCTCGTGAAGGCGGCCTGGAATTCTAAAGGGTTTTACGATGGCGAAGAACGAACAGCAAAGCGGCGACCTCCAGGAGAAACTGGTTCAGGTCAACCGTGTTGCCAAGGTGGTCAAGGGTGGCCGTATCTTCGGTTTCACCGCCCTGACCGTCGTGGGTGACGGCAAGGGTCGTGTCGGCTTCGGTCGCGGCAAGGCGCGTGAAGTGCCGGTCGCGATCCAGAAGGCGATGGACCAGGCGCGTCGCAACATGGTCAAGGTGCACCTCTCCGGCGGCACCCTGCAGTACCCGGTCAAGGCCCGTCACGGCGCCTCCAAGGTGTACATGCAGCCCGCCTCCGAGGGTACCGGCATCATCGCCGGCGGCGCCATGCGCTCCGTGCTGGAGCTGGCCGGTGTCCATGACGTGCTGGCCAAGTGCTACGGCTCCACCAACCCGGTGAACGTGGTGCGGGCGACCGTCAGGGGCCTGACCGCCATGCAGTCGCCGGAAGACATCGCCGCCAAGCGCGGTATGCCTGTCGAAGCGATCACGGGGTGAGCACCATGGCAGCAACGATCAAGGTTACCCAGACCCGCAGCACCATCGGCGTGTTGGCCAAGCACAAGGCCACCATTCAGGGCCTCGGCCTGCGTCGCATCGGTCATACGGTTGAACTGGAAGACACCCCCGCCGTGCGCGGCATGATCCACAAGGTCAACTACCTTGTGCGCGTTGAGGGAGAGTAATCCATGAAACTCAATAGCCTGAGCCCGGCACCGGGCTCCAAGCACGCCGAGAAGCGCGTCGGTCGTGGCATCGGCTCCGGTCTGGGCAAGACCGGTGGCCGTGGTCACAAGGGCCAGAAGTCGCGCAGCGGCGGCAGCGTCAAGCCCGGCTTCGAGGGCGGTCAGATGCCGCTGCAGCGGCGTCTGCCGAAGTTCGGCTTCACCTCCGCGAAGTCGCTGGTCTCCGAGGAAGTGCGCCTGGCCGAACTGGCCAAGGTTGCCGGTGACGAGGTCACCCTCGAGACCCTCAAGCAGGCCAACGTGCTGAAGGACGCCACGCTGCATGCGAAGGTGATCCTCTCCGGCGATCTGAACAAGGCGGTTACCGTCCGCGGCCTCAAGGTCACCCAGGGTGCCCGTGCCGCGATCGAAGCCGCCGGTGGCAAGGTAGAGGACTAAATGGCGAAGTCAGGAAAAATGCCGGCGATGGGCAGCGGTCTGGGTGAACTGTGGGCGCGTCTGCGCTTCGTGCTCCTCGCCTTGGTGGTGTACCGCATCGGTGCCCACATCCCCGTGCCCGGTATGAATCCTGACCAGCTCGCTGCCTTGTTCAGGGAGCAGCAGGGCACCATCCTCGGCATGTTCAACATGTTCTCGGGTGGCGCCCTGGAGCGCATGAGTATCTTCGCCCTGGGCATCATGCCCTACATCTCGGCGTCGATCATCATGCAGCTGCTGACCGCGGTCTCGCCCCATCTTGAACAGCTCAAGAAGGAAGGCGAGGCCGGGCGGCGCAAGATCAGCCAGTACACCCGCTACGGCACCGTGGCCCTGGCCCTGGTCCAGGCCACCGGCATGTCGGTGGGCCTGGCGAGCCAGGGCATCGCCTATACGGCCGACTTCAGCTTCTATTTCACCGCCATCGTCACCTTCGTGGGTGGTGCGGTGTTCCTGATGTGGCTGGGGGAGCAGATCACCGAGAAGGGGATCGGCAACGGCATCTCGCTGCTGATCTTCGCCGGTATCGTGGCGGGCCTGCCCGGCGCCGTCGGCCAGGCCTTCGAGCTGGCCCGCAACGAAGGGGCGTGGAACGTCCTGCCGCTGCTGGCTCTCAGTGTCCTGGGCGTAGCCACCGTGGCCTTCGTGGTGTTCATCGAGCGCGGCCAACGCCGCATCACTGTGAACTACCCGCGTCGTCAGGTCGGCAACAAGATGTATGCCGGCCAGAGCAGTTACCTGCCGCTGAAGGTGAACATGGCGGGTGTCATTCCGCCTATCTTCGCCTCCAGTATCCTGCTGTTCCCGGCCTCGCTGGGCCAGTGGGTCGGTGCCGGCGACGGCATGGAATGGCTGCAGCGTGCGTCCCAGGCCCTGGGCCCGGGTCAGCCGCTGTACATCTTGCTTTTTGCCGCGGCGGTGGTATTCTTCTGCTTCTTTTACACAGCGCTGGTCTTCAACCCCAAGGACGTCGCCGACAACCTCAAGAAGTCGGGCGCCTTCCTGCCGGGGATTCGTCCTGGCGAGCAGACCGCTCGCTACGTCGACAAGGTCATGACGCGTCTGACCCTGTTTGGCGCCTTGTACATCACTGCGGTTTCCCTGATGCCCCAGTTCCTGATCGTGGCCTGGAACGTGCCGTTCTTCTTCGGCGGTACCTCGCTGCTGATCGTGGTGGTGGTCATCATGGACTTCATGGGTCAGGTGCAGTCGCACCTCATGTCGCATCAGTACGAGTCGGTGATGAAGAAGTCCAACCTGAAAGGCTACGGCGGCGGTGGCATCATGCGCTGAGGCGCCGCCCGTCGAACTGGCGCGTTGCGGTCCGCAAGGGCCGCCTCGCTAGCCGACTTTGGAGATGGAACGATGAAAGTTCGAGCTTCCGTGAAGAAAATGTGCCGCAACTGCAAGATCATTCGTCGCAATGGCGCCGTCCGCGTCATCTGCACGGAGCCGCGGCACAAGCAGCGCCAGGGCTGATACCTGGTACTGCACTGAACCGGGTGCCGGCATGCCCCCTTGCCCTCTGCAGGGTAAAGGGGTATGCTGTTGCGCCTTTTGTAGTAGACCCAACGAGCAAGCCGCTCACATATTCGGAGTAAGCTGATGGCCCGTATTGCAGGCGTCAATATCCCGGACAACAAGCATGCGGCGATCTCGCTGACCTATATCTTCGGGATTGGCCGCACTCGCGCACAGGATATCTGTGCCGCGTCCGGCATCGCGCCGACCACCAAGATCCAGGAACTGTCATCTGAAGAGATCGACACCCTGCGTTCCGGAAGTCGGCAAGTACACCGTTGAAGGTGACCTTCGTCGTGATGTGACGCTGAATATCAAGCGTCTCATGGACCTGGGTTGCTACCGTGGTCTGCGTCATCGTCGTGGTCTTCCGCTGCGTGGTCAGCGTACCAAGACCAATGCGCGTACCCGCAAGGGCCCGCGCAAGCCGATCCGCAAATAACACGCACGTTCTGGCGTAAAGACAGGAAGAATCATCAACATGGCTAACCCGCGTAGCAATCGCAAGAAGGTTAAAAAGCAGGTGGTGGATGCCGTTGCGCATATCCACGCCTCGTTTAACAACACGATCATTACGATCACAGACCGCCAGGGCAATGCCCTTTCCTGGGCAACTGCCGGTGGTTCGGGTTTTCGTGGTTCTCGCAAGAGCACCCCGTTCGCTGCTCAAGTAGCAAGCGAGCGTGCAGCGACCGCTGCAGCCGAGTATGGTGTGAAAAACGTCGACGTGCTGGTCAAGGGCCCCGGTCCTGGCCGTGAATCCGCCGTGCGCGCTCTGAACGCCGCCGGCTTCCGCGTGCAGAGCATCATTGACGCGACGCCCATTCCCCACAATGGCTGCCGTCCGCCGAAGAAACGCCGCGTTTAAGGAGACAGATTCATGGCTCGTTATATTGGACCGAAGTGCAAACTGTCTCGTCGTGAGGGGACCGACCTCTTCCTGAAGAGCGGTGTCACTCCCTTCGAGAAGAAGTGCAAATCCGAGCAGATTCCGGGTGTGCACGGCCAGCGTCGTCAGCGTATTTCCGAATACGGCTTGCAGCTTCGCGAGAAGCAGAAAGTGCGCCGCATGTATGGCGTACTCGAGAAGCAGTTCCGCAACTACTACAAGGAAGCGGCCCGTCTCAAGGGCGCTACCGGCGAGGTGTTGCTGCAGCTTCTCGAATCCCGACTGGACAACGTCGTCTACCGCATGGGCTACGGCTCGACCCGCTCCGAGGCTCGGCAGCTGGTCAGCCACAAGGCCATCGCCGTGAACGGCAAGAGCGTCAACGTGGCTTCCTACCAGGTCAAGCCCGGTGATGTGGTCTCCGTTCGCGAGAAGGCGAAGAATCAGGCGCGCATCCAGAACGCCCTGGCCCTGGCCGCCAACCGCGGCGACGTGGCCTGGATCGAGGTCGATGCCAAGAAGATGGAAGGCACCTTCAAGGCGCTGCCCGAGCGCGGCGACCTGACTGCCGACATCAACGAGGCCCTG
The DNA here is from genome assembly GCA_018401555.1 of Halomonas sp. GTDB lineage: Bacteria > Pseudomonadota > Gammaproteobacteria > Pseudomonadales > Halomonadaceae > Halomonas. Next base: position 137,566 of record JAGYKP010000083.1, on the reverse strand, counting down.
ATCGTCGAGCTGTACTCCAAGTAAGCGGTGCCAAGCGCCGTGCCTGCTCCCGGTGACGGGAGCAGGCCAAGAGTACCCAGTATCCGTTTGGCAGCCTGAAAGGTGTTCATATGCAGCGTTCAGTGACAGAGTTTCTTCGCCCGCGCGACATCAAGGTCGAAGAGATCAGCGCACACCACGCGAAGATCGTGCTCGAGCCCTTCGAGCGTGGCTTCGGCCACACGCTGGGCAATGCCCTGCGTCGCATCCTGCTCTCGTCCATGCCCGGCTGTGCCGTGGTGGAAACCGAGATCAGCGGCGTCGAGCATGAGTACAGCGCGATCGAGGGCGTCCAGGAAGATGTCATCGAAATCCTCCTGAACCTCAAGGACGTGGCGATCAAGATGCATAGCCGCGACGAGGCGGTGCTCTCGCTGAACAAGCAGGGCCCGGCCGTCGTGACTGCGGGCGACATCGCCCTCGACCATGACGTCGAGATCGTCAACCCCGACCATGTCATCGCCCACGTCAACGAGGGTGCCGAGCTGAAGATGCAGCTCAAGGTGGCGCGTGGCCGCGGCTATGAGCCGGCGGATGCGCGTGTCGGTGCCGATGACGAATCTCGTGCCATCGGCCGCCTGCAGCTGGATGCGACCTTCAGCCCCGTGCGTCGCGTTTCCTACAGCGTCGAGGCGGCGCGTGTCGAACAGCGCACCGACCTCGACAAGCTGATCATCGATCTGGAAACCGACGGCACCCTGGATCCCGAAGAGGCGATCCGTCGCAGCGCGACCATCCTGCAGGATCAGCTGGCCGCGTTCGTCGACCTGGAAGCCGACAAGGAACAGGAAGTGGAGGAGGAAGAGGATCATATCGATCCGATCCTGCTGCGCCCCGTAGACGATCTCGAGTTGACCGTTCGCAGCGCCAACTGCCTGAAGGCCGAGAATATCTACTACATCGGCGATCTGATCCAGCGCACCGAAGTGGAGCTGCTCAAGACGCCGAACCTCGGCAAGAAGTCCCTGAACGAGATCAAGGACGTTCTGGCAGCACGCGGTCTTTCCCTGGGCATGCGGCTGGAGAACTGGCCGCCGGCTAGCCTGAAGGACGACAAGGCCTCCGCGTGAGCGCCGACTCGAGTCCCAGTTTGGTAAGGAATCACAACCATGCGTCATCGTAAGAGTGGTCGTCACCTCAATCGTACGAGCTCGCATCGCCAGGCCATGTTCAAGAACATGAGCGTGTCGCTGATCGAGCATGAGGTCATCAAGACAACCCTGCCCAAGGCCAAGGAGCTGCGTCGCGTCATCGAGCCGCTGATCACCCTGGCCAAGCAGGACAGCGTCGCCAACCGTCGTCTGGCCTTCAGCCGCACCCGCTCGAAGGAAGCGGTCGGCAAGCTCTTCAACGAGCTGGGTCCGCGTTACGTCGAGCGTCCGGGCGGTTACGTCCGTATCCTCAAGTGCGGCTTCCGCACCGGCGACAACGCGCCCATGGCCTTCGTCGAACTCGTCGATCGTCCGATCGCCGAGGAGGTCGAGGAAGCCGGCGAGGAGTAATCCTCGCCGTTCCCCGGCTCAGGCAAGCGCTGAAAGAAAAACCGGCTCCCGCAAGGGGCCGGTTTTTTTCATCTCTGGCCGCTGAGTTGTGGCCTTGCTCCGCGGCTTGCCCGGTGACAGGCCCGTTCGGGGGCGCTGTGAACCCCTCCTGGGCGCTACCTCGGCCATCCCTGGTCCTCGGACCCCCTCCAGACCTGCCCCCGGCGCCGCTCACCCTCGAGGCAGTCAGCCGGCGGTTTCTGATACTTTCTGGCTGTGTATGGTCCGCTCCAGCAGCGGCTTGAGGAACCGCCCGGTGTGGGAGGCCTCGTTGCGCGCCACCTGCTCCGGGGTGCCCTCGGCGATGATGCGCCCGCCGCCGCCGCCGCCTTCGGGACCCAGGTCGACGATCCAGTCCGCGGTCTTGATCACGTCCAGGTTGTGCTCGATCACCACGATGGTGTTGCCGTGGTCGCGCAGGCGGTGCAGCACGGTGAGCAGCTGGCGGATGTCCTCGAAGTGCAGGCCGGTGGTGGGCTCGTCGAGGATGTAGAGGGTCTTGCCGGTGTCGCGCTTGGCCAGTTCCCGGGCCAGCTTGACGCGCTGGGCCTCGCCGCCGGAGAGGGTGGTGGCGCTCTGCCCCAGGCGGATGTAGGAGAGGCCCACGTCGAGCAGGGTCTGCAGGCGGCGGGCGATGGCCGGTACCGGCGAGAAGAACTCCAGCGCCTCCTCCACGGTCATCTGCAGCACCTCGTCGATGCTCTTGCCCTTGTAGGCGATCTCCAGGGTCTCGCGGTTGTAGCGCTTGCCCTTGCAGACGTCGCAGGGCACATAGATGTCGGGCAGGAAGTGCATCTCCACCTTGATCATCCCCTCGCCCTGGCACGCCTCGCAGCGCCCCCCCTTGACGTTGAAGCTGAAGCGCCCCGGCTTGTAGCCCCGCGAGCGCGCCTCCTGGGTGCCGGCGAAGAGCTCGCGGATGGGCGTGAAGATGCCGGTGTAGGTGGCCGGGTTGGAGCGCGGCGTGCGCCCGATGGGGCTCTGGTCGATGTCGATCACCTTGTCGAGCTGATCGAGGCCCTCGATGCCATCGTGGGCCGCCGGCGTCAGGCTGGTGGCGTGGTTGAGCTCGCGGGCGGCGATGGGCATCAGGGTCGAGTTGATCAGCGTCGACTTGCCGGAGCCTGAGACGCCGGTGACGCACACGAACAGCCCCAGCGGAAGTTCGAGGGTGACGTCCTGGAGGTTGTTGCCGCGGGCGCCGGTCAGACGCACCACCTTCTCCGGATTGCCGGGGATGCGCCAGGGCGGCACCTCGATGCGGCGGGTGCCGGCGAGGTACTGGCCGGTCAGCGAGTCGGGGTTGGCGATGACCTCCTCCGGGGTGCCCTGGGCGATGATGCGCCCGCCGTGGACGCCGGCCCCCGGGCCGATGTCGAGCACGTGGTCGGCGGCGCGGATGGCGTCCTCGTCATGCTCCACCACGATGACGGTGTTGCCCAGGTCGCGCAGCCGCTCCAGGGTCTTGAGCAGGCGGTCGTTGTCGCGCTGGTGCAGGCCGATGGAGGGCTCGTCGAGGATGTACATGACGCCTACCAGGCCGGCGCCGATCTGGCTGGCCAGACGGATGCGCTGGGCCTCGCCGCCGGAAAGGGTCTCGGCGCTGCGCTCCAGGTTGAGGTAGTCGAGCCCGACGTTGACCAGGAACTCCAGGCGGGCATGGATCTCGTTGACGATCTTGACGGCGATCTCGCCGCGGCGCCCGGGCAGCTCGAGCTGCTTGAAGTAGCGCCAGGCCTCGCCGATGGGCAGGCGCACCATCTCCGGCAGGGTGTGCTCGTCGATGAAGACGTGGCGGGACTCCTTGCGCAGGCGGCTGCCTTCGCAGGCCGGGCAGGGCTGCACGGCGATGTAGCGGGCGAGCTCCTCGCGCACCATGCTCGACTCGGTCTCGCGGTAGCGGCGCTGCAGGTTGGGCAGCACGCCCTCGAAGGGGTGCTCGCGGGTCACCTTGCGGCCGCGATCGTTGACGTAGTGGAAGGCGATGTCGTCGTGGCCGCTGCCGTGGAGGATCACCTCGCGCTCATGGCGGGCCAGCTCCTGCCAGGGCGTCTCCAGGGTGAAACGGTAGTGGTCGGCTACCGCCTGGAGCTGGTTGAAGTAGAAGACACTGCGCCGGTCCCAGCCCTTGATCACGCCCTCGGCCAGGGACAGCTCCGGGTGGCTGATCAGCTTGTCGGGATCGAACACCTGCTGTACCCCCAGGCCGTCGCAGGTCGGGCAGGCGCCGGCGGGGTTGTTGAAGGAGAACATGCGCGGCTCGAGCTCGGCGATCGAGTAGCCGCACACCGGGCAGGCGAAGCGTGCCGAGAAGGCGATGTCTTCCTGCTCGCCGTCCATGAAGTGAACCATGGCGACGCCGTCGGCGAGGCCCAGTGCCGTCTCGAAGGACTCCGCCAGGCGCTGCTGCAGGCCCTCGCGCACCTTGATGCGATCCACCACCACGCTGATGTCGTGCTTGCGGGTCTTCTCCAGCGGGGCAATGTCGTCGAGCTCCAGCACCTGGCCGTCGATCATGGCGCGCACGAAGCCCTGGGCGCGCAGCTCGGCGAGCAGCTGCAGGTGCTCGCCCTTGCGTCCCTTGACCACCGGGGCCAGCAGCATCAGCTTGCTGCCCTCGGGCAGTGCCAGCACCTGGTCGACCATCTGGGAGACGGTCTGGGCCTCGAGGTCCTCGCCGTGCTCGGGGCAGCGCGGGGTGCCGGCGCGGGCGAACAGCAGGCGCAGGTAGTCGTAGATCTCGGTGATGGTGCCCACGGTGGAGCGCGGGTTGTGGGAGGTGGACTTCTGCTCGATGGAGATCGCCGGCGAGAGCCCCTCGATATGGTCGACGTCGGGCTTCTCCATCATCGACAGGAACTGGCGCGCATAGGTGGAGAGCGACTCCACGTAGCGGCGCTGCCCCTCGGCGTAGAGCGTGTCGAAGGCGAGCGACGACTTCCCCGAGCCGGAGAGCCCGGTGACCACGATCAGCCTGTCGCGGGGCAGCTCGACGTCGATATTCTTCAGGTTGTGGGTGCGCGCACCCCTGACCAGAATCCTGTCCATTCCCACCTCATGAGCTCGGCAAAAGAGCGCGGCAAAAGATCGATTATACGGGCCGGCTCCCGGCGGCGGCAAAGCGGTCGTGGATGCCGGCTTTCCCCGGCAGGTGGCAAACCGCTAGAATAGGCGGTCCACTCCTGGGCGCATGGCGCCCCTCCAGGGAAGAATCGCTACGCCTATGCGCAAGGTCTCCGGGCTGCTGCTCCCCGCCGAACGGCGCGCCATCACCGGTCTGGCCGGTCTCTATGCCACCCGCATGCTGGGCCTGTTCATGGTGCTGCCGGTGCTGGCGCTGTATGCCGACGAGCTGGCCGGCGCCACGCCGCTGCTGGTGGGGCTGGCGCTGGGCATCTACGGCCTGACCCAGGCCGCCCTGCAGATCCCCTTCGGGCTGCTCTCCGACCGTCTGGGGCGCAAGCCGGTAATCGCCGCCGGCCTGGTGCTGTTCCTGCTGGGCAGCGTGGTGGCGGCAACGGCCGACACCATCGGCGGGGTGATCCTCGGGCGCTGCCTGCAGGGCAGCGGCGCGGTGGCCGCAGCGATCATGGCGCTGCTTGCCGACCAGACCCGTGAACAGGTGCGCACCGCGGCCATGGCCACCATCGGCCTCTCCATCGGCGTGGCCTTCGCCGTGGCCATGGTGCTGGGGCCGCTGGTGGCGAGCAGCTTCGGCCTCTCCGGGGTGTTCTGGTTCACCGCTGCCCTGGCTGCCCTGGGGCTGCCGGTACTGTGGCGGCTGGTGCCCCCTGCGCCGCGTCGCCTGCGTCACCGCGACGTGGGCATCGACCGCGCCCAGCTGGGCCGCACCCTGGGGCGCCCCGACCTGCTGCGCCTGGACCTCTCGATCTTCGCCCTGCATCTGGTGCTGATGGCGATCTTTGTCGCGGTGCCGTTCCGGCTGCTCGATGCGGGGCTTCCTACCGAGCGTCACGGCCTGGCCTACCTGGGCGTGATGCTGCTGGCCTTCGTCGGCATGGTGCCGCTGGTGGTGGTCGCCGAGAAGCGCCGGCAGATGAAGGCGATGTGCCTGCTGGCCATCACGGCGATGCTGGCCAGCCTGCTGGGCATGGCCTGGGTCGGCGCCGGGCTATGGGGCCTGCTCGGCTGGCTGCTGCTCTACTTCATCGGCTTCAACCTGCTCGAGGCCACGCTGCCGTCGATGATCAGCAAGCTGGCCCCGGCCGGCGCCAAGGGCACCGCCATGGGGGTCTACTCGACCAGCCAGTTCCTGGGTGCCTTTCTGGGCGGCGTGCTGGGCGGGGCCCTCTCCCAGCAGTGGGGGCTGCCGGCCGTCTTCCTGGTGCCGCCTGCGCTGACCGCGGCCTGGCTGGCGGTAATGGTGGGCATGCGTCAGCCGCCGCACCTGGTCAGCGAGGTGGTGGCACTCGACGACGATCACGGCGATGATGCCCTGGAGACCCTGATGGCCAGGTTCGCCGAGGTGGCCGGCGTGGAGGACGTGCTGATCGTCCCCGAGGAGCGCCTGGCCTACCTCAAGGTGGATCGCCAACGCCTCGACGAGGAGGCGCTGGCAAGACTGATCGATACGGGAAGGGAGCGCGCCTGACGGCGAACCCTTCACTTCATGGCGCGGGGCGCCAGGTGGCAGCTCCGGCCCGCGACACGATGCATGCATGACAACGCATCCATGGCGTTGCGTTCAAGACAACGTACTCAAGACATCGTATTCAAGATCACAAGGAGTCCCTCATGGCCCGTGGCATCAACAAGGTCATCCTCATCGGCAACCTGGGGCAGGATCCCGAGGTGCGCTTCAGCCCCTCCGGCACTGCCATCGCCAACCTCAACCTGGCCACCACCGATACCTGGACGGACCGCCAGAGTGGCCAGCGCCAGGAGCGCACCGAGTGGCACCGCCTGGTGCTGTTCAACAAGACCGCCGAGATCGCCCAGCAGTACCTCAAGAAGGGCAGCAAGATCTACGTCGAGGGCCGCCTGCAGACCCGCAAGTGGCAGGGGCAGGACGGGCAGGATCGCTACACCACCGAGATCGTGGTCAACGACATGCAGATGCTCGACTCCCGCGGTGGCGGTGACTTCCAGGGCGGCGGCTTTGCGGGTGGCCAGCCCCAGCAGGGTGGCTATGGCGGCCAGCCTCCAGCAGGGCGGCTATGGTGGCCAGCCCCAGGGAGGCGGCCAGCCGGGCGGGGCTCCCAGCAGGGCGGTGGCTTCTGGTGGTGGAGCACCGCAGCGTCCCCCGCAGCAGCCTGCCCAGCAGCCCCCGCAGCGTCCTGCCCCGGGCGGCCAGCCCGGCAGGCGGCCAGCAGCAGGGCGGCAACTTCGGGGCACCCGACCCGGGCAGCTTCGACGACTTCGACGACGAGATCCCGTTCTGATTTGTTGGTCCGTTGACGGCATGCCGAGGGAGGTGCGCGAGTGAAGCTGCTGGTACTGGATGCCGGCCACTGCCTGAGCCTGGCCCTGGTCCGGGAGGCCAATCGCCGCTCGGATACCGAGCTGACCATCGAGGAGGGCGTGGAGCTGGACCCTGCTCGGCTGGCGGAGGTCGCCCCGGATGCCCTGGTGATTCCGCCGCTGTCGCGGCCGATCGTCGCCGCGCCGGCCGAGGTGACGGCCCATGCCGAGGCGGTGGAGCGCTGCATGGAGGCGTGTCGCGAGGCGGATATCCCGCTGGTGTGGTGCGTCTCCGATCAGCTCTACGAGGATGGCTTCGCCGAGCCCATCGACGAGCACGTGATCCCGCGCCCGCGGGATGAGAGCCTGCGGCGCCTGGTGGCTACCGGAGACCGCATCCGCGCCGAGCACCCGCACCACCTGATCGTGCGGGTGGGGCCGCTGTTCGCCCTGGAGGGCAGCCACGCCTGGCTCAACGAGCTGATCGACACCCTGATCACCGGTGGCGAGGTGCGTGGCGAGGCCGATGTGACCTGCTGTCCCACCTCGGCGGATGCGGTGGCGCTGGCGCTGATCGGCATGCTCCAGCAGCAGCAGTATGGCGCCGGTGCCTGGGGCAGTTATCACCTGGCCGGCACCGAGCCGGTGAGTGTCTATACCTTTGTTTCGGTGGTGCGCACCCAGCTGGCCACTCGCCTGGAAGGACGCGGCGATCATCGCGAGCTGGGCCCGCTGCGCGCGCTGCACCATCATCACGACCATCCGCTGCGCCGCGTGCTCAATTGCCGGCGGGTGCTGGAGGTCTTCGGCGTGCACCAGAAGCCCTGGCGGCTGGAGCTCGGCAACATGCTCGACGCCTGGTGCCGGGCCAATACGCCGGCGTGTGGCGAGGAGGAGAGCGCGTCATGAACGTGCTGCGCAGCCTGATCTTCTACCTGGGCTACTTCATCGCCATGCTGGTGTGCGGCGTGCTCTTCCTGCCGCCGGCGCCCTTCCTGCCGCTGGGCTCCCGCTATCGCCTGCTCAACCTCTACAACCATTTCATCATCAGCTGGTTCCGGCTGGTGGTCGGCGTACGCTACGACTTCCACGGGCGAGAGCGCCTGCCTGCCGGGCCCTGCGTGATACTGGCCAACCACCAGTCGGAGTGGGAGACCGTCTACCTGCAGCTGCTGCACCCGCCGGTGTGCACGGTGCTCAAGAAGGAGCTGCTGAACCTGCCGATCTTCGGCTGGGGCCTGCGCGCTGCTGCACCCCATTGCCCTGGACCGCTCGCGTCCCTCACGGGCCATCAAGCAGGTGCTCACCCAGGGCAAGCAGCGCCTGGAGGAGGGGTTGTCGGTGCTGATCTTCCCCGAAGGCACCCGGGTCACCCCGGGCAGCCGCAAGCGCTACAACAAGAGCGGTGCGGTGATCGCCTGTCGTGCCGGTGTACCGGTAGTGCCGGTGGCCCACAACGCCGGCGAGCGCTGGCCGGGCCGCCATTGGGTGAAGAATCCGGGACGCTTGGCGCTGGTGGTGGGCGAGCCCATCGAGACCGCCGGGCGCACGCCCGAGGAGGTGCTGGCCGAGACCGAGGCGTGGATCGAGGCGACCCTGGCGGAGATCTCCGGGGTGCCGCGGCCGGCGGAGGGTGCGGCGCCACCCGCGTGATGCGCCGATGACCTGGCCTTTTTAACGCAAGACGGCTAACGCAGGACGGCGCCCCTTGGGGCGCCGTCCTGCGTTATAGCTCACGCTGAACCGGGGATCAGTCCCGGAACTTCTCCAGCACCAGGCAGGCGTTGGTGCCGCCGAAGCCGAAGCTGTTGGAGAGCACGCGCTCGACCTTCACCCCGTCGCGACGCTGGGTCACGATATCGAAGCCGTCGGCCTGCTCATCGAGGGTCTCGATGTTGGCCGAGGCGGCGATGAAGTCGTTCTCCATCATCAGCAGCGAGTAGATCGCCTCCTGCACGCCGGTGGCGCCCAGGGAGTGGCCGGTCAATGACTTGGTGGAGCTCATCGCCGGGGTCGAGTCGCCGAACACCTCGCGGATCGCCTTGAGCTCGGCCACATCGCCCACCGGCGTCGAGGTGCCATGGGTGTTGATGTAGTCGATCTTGCCATCCACGGTGGCCATGGCCTGGCGCATGCAGCGCATCGCGCCCTCGCCCGAGGGGGCGACCATGTCGTGGCCATCGGAGGTGGCGCCGTAGCCGGTCACCTCGGCGTAGATCTTCGCGCCGCGAGCCCGGGCGTGCTCCAGCTCCTCGAGCACCAGCATGCCGCCACCGCCGGCGATGACGAAGCCGTCGCGGGCCTGGTCATAGGGGCGCGAGGCCTTGTCCGGGGTGTCGTTGTAGTGGGTGGAGAGGGCACCCATGGCGTCGAACAGGCAGGAGAGGGTCCAGTGCTCCTCCTCGCCGCCGCCGGCGAAGACCACGTCCTGCTTGCCCATCTGGATCTGCTCCACGGCGTTGCCGATGCAGTGTGCCGAGGTGGCGCAGGCCGAGGAGATGGAGTAGTTCACGCCCTTGATCTTGAATGGCGTGGCCAGGCAGGCGGAGACGGTGCTGCCCATGGTGCGGGTGACCCGGTAGGGTCCCACCCGGCGCAGCCCCTTCTCGCGCAGCACGTCGGCTGCCTCGACCTGGTTGGCGCTGGAGGCGCCACCGGAGCCGGCGATCAGGCCGGTGCGCTCGTTGGAGACCTGCTCCGGGGCCAGGCCCGAGTCCTCGATGGCCTGGGCCATGCTGACATAGGCGTAGGCCGCGGCATCGCCCATGAAGCGCCGCAGCTTGCGGTCGACCAGGGCGTCGAGGTCGATATCGACCACGCCGGCCACCTGGCTGCGGAAGCCCCGCTCGGCGTACTCCTCCTTGAAGCGAATGCCGGAGCGCCCTTCCCTGAGCGCCTCTAGAACCTGCTGTCGGTCGTTGCCCAGGCAGGAGACGATGCCCAGGCCGGTGACTACCACTCGTCGCATGGAAGCCTCCTGGTCAGAAGTTCGCGGTGGAGGTAAACAGGCCGACGCGCAGGTCGTTGGCCTGGTAGATGTCGCGGCCGTCAACGGAGACGGTACCGTCGGCGATGCCGAGTATCAGGCGCCGGGTGATGATGCGCTTGATGTTGATACGGTAGGTGACCTTCGAGGCATCGGGCAGGATCTGGCCGGTGAACTTCACCTCGCCGCAGCCCAGGGCGCGGCCGCGACCGGGGTGGCCGAGCCAGCCCAGGTAGAAGCCCACCAGCTGCCACATGGCGTCCAGGCCCAGGCAGCCGGGCATCACCGGGTCACCGGGGAAGTGGCAATCGAAGAACCACAGGTCGGGTGTGATATCCAGCTCGGCGATCAGCTCGCCCTTGTCGCTTTCGCCGCCACCTTCGGTGATGGAGGTGATGCGGTCGAGCATCAGCATGTTGGGGGCCGGCAGCTGGGCGTTGCCGGGGCCGAACAGCTCGCCTCGCGAGCAGGCCAGCAGTTCATCGCGTTCGAAGGAGTGTTGCTTGGTCACTGAGAGTCATTCCGAGAGTCGAATGTTGTTAGGGGCCTAGTCTACTGTCCGTGCAGGGGGAATGCACGCCAGCTGGAGTGTCCAGGCGTTCACGACACCTTCACGACCTCAGTGTGGGGAGGCGAGATGACCGCTGAGTCGCTTGCACAGCCACAGGCAGAGGCCGGCCCAGACCAGCGCCTGGGCGGGCAGCAGCCAGGGGGCGAGGGTCACCCCGGCGAGTTCGGCGCCGGCGTAGTAGGAGAGCGGGCCGCCGATGGCGCCGCCCAGGATGGCGAGCCGCGGGCGCGCCACAGCCAGGCCAGCGAGTGGTGGAGCAGGGTGGCGAACAGCGGCCACAGCAGCCACAGCCAGGCCGGCAGCAGGCCGAAGGCGAGGGAGCGTCGCCGAAGGCGAAGCCGCCGGCCAGGGCGAGGCCGCCGTCCACCGCCAGGCCGAGCAGGGCGAAGCCGACGAGCCAGCGCCACTCGCCGGGGCGTGCCTGCCAGCGCAGGTGGGCGGCGAGGATCGCCGCGACCACTACCGCGCCGACCAGGCTGCCGCCCAGCACGCAGGCCGCCCAGCCCGCCTCGAAGGCGACCAGGTTGGCCACCAGGCGGACCTTGCCGGGGGGCGGGCCACGGCCTCAGGCATCGGCCGTGGCCAGGACGCCGGTGAGCGGAGCCGGGCGGGCGCCGGGCTTGGCCAGCAGCAGGTGGCAGGTGCCGATGGTGCGCTCCAGGAAGCCCCCCTCGCAGTAGCAGAGGTAGTAGCGCCACATGCGGATGAAGCGTTCGTCGTAGCCGAGGTTGCGCACCGTCTCCAGGCTGGCCTCGAAGCGCTGGCGCCACTCGTTCAGGGTGCGCGCGTAGTGGGGGCCGATCTCGTCCAGGGCCAGCACGTTGAGCGAGGTCCGCCGCGTCACCCCCTGCAGGATGGCGTGGTGGGAGGGCAGGAAGCCGCCGGGAAAGATGTGGCGCTTGATGAAGTCCATCTCGCGCTTGGCGGCCTCGAAGCGCTGGTCGCGGATGGTGATCGCCTGCAGCATCGCCAGGCCGTCATCGGTGAGCAGGCGGTCCAGGGTGGCGAGGTAGGTCTCCAGGTACTGGTAGCCCACCGCCTCGATCATCTCCACCGAGATCAGTCGGTCGTAGCGCCCCTCGAGCTCGCGGTAGTCCTGCTTCAGCAGGGTGATGCGGTCACCGAGCCCCTCCTCCTCGATGCGCTGCGCGGTATGCGCGTACTGCTCCTCGGAGATGGTGGTGGTGGTGACCCGGCAGCCGCGGGTCTTCGCCGCGTGGATGGCGAGACCGCCCCAGCCGGTGCCGATCTCCAGCAGGTGGTGCTCGGGGCGCACGTCGAGTCGCTCGAGCATGATGTCCAGCTTGAAGGTGGAGGCCTCCTCCAGGCTCGCTTCCGGGTAGGGGAAGACGGCGCTGGAGTACATGAGGTGGTCGCGGTCGAGGAAGGTGGCGAACAGCTCGTTGCCGATATCGTAGTGGGCCGCGATGTTGCGCCGCGAGCCCGCGAGGCTGTTGCGCTGCAGGCGATAGAGGCCGGCCAGCAACCAGCGGCCCAGCCGCGCCGGACCGTTCTCCATCTCGCCGTTGACCCGCTCCAGGTTGGCGGCGAACAGCCGCACCAGGGCGACCAGGTCGTCGGCATCCCAGTCGCCGTCCATGTAGGCCTCGGCGGCACCCACGGTGCCGCCCAGCGCCAGGCGCTTCCACACCCGGCTGTCGCGCACCACCAGGGTGACGGCGAGCGGCCCTCCCTGGCCCAGGCGGTGGCGGCGATGCCCCTCGATCAGGGTGACCTGACCGCCCTCCAGGCGATCCAGTTGGGCCAGCAACCGCGGGCGTAGCCAGCGAGTCAGGCGGTCGGCGTCGTCCGTGAGGGGACGGGTGGCGGTGGCGGAGCGCAGCGTGTTCACGTCGGTCTCTCCTGCTAACGGTCGGCGTCGGGGCCGGGATGGTCATGGATCGGCACGCGCTTGGCCCACAGGCGCAGCGCCTCGAAGTGGATGCCGGCCAGGGTCTTGACGCTCATCCACGGCTGGCGGGCCAGGGTGCCCAGCAGCACGCGCCGGGTCGCCGGGCGGGCGGTCAGGGTCAGGGTGGCGTCGAAGTGGCATTCGCCCTCGCGCCAGGTCTCCATATGCATCAGCAGCCGCTCGCCGGGGTGTTGAAGCGCCAGCGGTAGGTCATGTCCATGGGGTTGAAGGGCGAGACGTGCATCGCCTTGGCGAACTCGGCCGCATGGGAGTGCCGGCTCGGGTCCACGGCACAGGCGTAGCGGGTGCGCTCGCCCCAGGGCGTGTTGCTCACCTCGCCGAGCACGGCGCGCAGCGCGCCCGCGGCATCGAAGGCGTAGTAGAGCGAGATGGGGTTGAAGCCCAGGCCCAGGGTGCGCAGCTGGGTGAGCACACAGATACTGCCATCCGGTGCGCTGCCCAGCTGGCGCTCCAGCTCCTCGCGCACCGCCTGCTTCAATGGCCGGTCGTGGGGAGCCAGATAGTCCTCGCGACGGAAGCGCGCCAGCGCGGGGCGCCGGGCGCTGAAGCCGGGCACCCCGTCGAACAGTTCGGGCAGCTCGTCGAGGTCGAGCCAGGCCATCCATACCCCGTAGCTGAAGGCGTGCTCGCGCGGCAGGAAGCGGCGATGGCGCAGTTCGCCGCGGTAGATGCGTGAGCGGGGCGTGGCGATCATGCCTGCACGGCCTCCCTTTCCACCGGGCTCAGCAACTCCGCGACGCCCTCGGGCCCCGCCTCGTCGCCACCCAGGGCGTGGGCCACGCGCAGGGCACTCCAGACGCCGTCCTCGTGGAAGCCGTTGCGCCAGTAGGCGCCACAGTAGTGGGTGTGCAAGGCGGCGCCGGAGATCTCGGCGTGGCGCGCCTTGGCCGCTTCGCCCGCCAGGGTGAACTGGGGGTGGGCGTAGGTGAAGCGGCCCAGCACCTTCTCGGGGGCGATGGCAGCGGTGTCGTTGAGGGTGACGCAGAAGGTGTGGGGCGCCTCCAGGCGCTGCAGGATGTTCATGTCGTAGGTGACCGAGACCCGTGCCGCCTCGTCGCGGCCGTCGAGGCGGTAGTTCCAGCTCGCCCAGGCGCGGCGGCGGCGCGGCAGCAGCCGGGTGTCGGTATGCAGCACCACCTCGTTGTCCTGGTAGGGCAGGGCGCCGAGGATCTCGCGCTCGGCGGGGCTCGGGTCCTCCAGCAGCGCCAGCGCCTGGTCGGCGTGGCAGGCCATCACCACCTCGTCGAAGTGCTCGACGCTCAGGTCGCTGCGCAGCGCCACGCCATCGGCCAGCCGGCGGATGCCCCGCACCGGTGTCGACAGGCGAATGCGGCTCGGCGTAGGGCGCGGTGAGCAGCGGGATGTAGCTGCGCGAGCCGCCGACCAGGGTGTGCCACTGGGGCCTGTCGTTGACCGAGAGCAGGCCGTGGTGGCGGAAGAAGCGCACGAAGAACTGCAGCGGGAAGTCACGCAGGTCGCGCAGGCTCGCCGACCAGATTGCCGCTCCCATGGGCAGCAGGTAGCGGCGTTGGAAGGCCTCGCCGAAGGCGTTGCTCTCGAGCCACTCGCCCAGGCTCATGGCGGGATCGAGCGTGCCGTCGTCCATGGCCCGTATCGCCTCGCGATTGAAGCGCAGGATCTCGCGCAGCAGGCCGTAGAAGCTGGGGCGCAGCAGGTTGCGCCGCTGGGCGAACAGGCTGGCCAGGGTGTGGCCGTTGTACTCGAAGTCGCGGCTCGTCTCGTGCACCGAGAAGCTCATCTCGGTGGGCTGGGTGAGCACCCCGAGGCGCTGCATCAGCCGCTGGAAGTGCGGGTAGGTCCAGTCGTTGAAGACGATGAAGCCGGTATCGATGGCGTAGTGGCGACCCTCGAGCTCTACATCCACGGTGGCGGTATGGCCGCCCAGGCGCGCCTCGGACTCGAACAGCGTCACCTCATGGCGACCCGACAGGTACCAGGCGGCGGCCATGCCGGCGATGCCGCTGCCGACCACGGCGATGCGCCGCCTGTCCATGGCATGAGGGGGACGAGCATTCATGGGCGGGTCTCCGTGGCGGGCCTCGGGCCGCGTCATGCGCCGCCCCAGCCGGTAGCGCAGCGGGGCGGGCAGGATGCCCGCCAGCTTGACGAGCAGGGTGAAGCGGCGCGGGAAGTGGATGTCCAGGCGGCGGGCGTCGAGCCCCTTGATGATCGCCTCGGCGGCCGCGTCGACCTCCACGCGCATGGGCATCGGGAAGTCATTGCGGTCGGTGAGCGGGGTACGCACGAAGCCGGGATGGATCACGCTGACGTCGATGCCCTCGCCGGCGAGGTCGAGGCGCAGCGACTCCAGGAAGTGGCTCAGCGCCGCCTTGGAGGCGCCGTAGGCCTCGGCCCGGGGCAGCGGCAGGTAGGCGGCGGCGCTGGAGGTGGCGGCGAGCAGCGGCTGTCCGCCCTCGGCGCGGGCCCGACGCAGCAACGGCAGGGCGGCGTCGATGCAGTAGACGGCGCCATGGAAGTTGGCGGCGAAGACCCGCTCCACCAGGTCCACGTCGAAGGCGCTCGCCTCCAGGTACTCGCAGGTGCCGGCGTTGAGGATTACCCGGTCGAGTCCGCCGAAGGCCGCCTCGAGGCGGCCACCGGCATCGCGCACCGCCGTACGGTCGGTGACGTCCAGAGGCAGCGCCAGGGCGTTGGCATGGTCGGCGGCCAGTGCGTCGAGGGCCGCCGCGTTGCGTCCGCTGAGGGCCACACGGTCGCCGCGGGCCAGCAGGCGTTCGGCCAGGGCGCGGCCGATGCCCGAGGTGGCTCCGGTGAGCCAGATGCGCTGAGGATCGGACATGGGGCCTCCGGGGTGGTGGTCGTTGCCGTGCCCGGGACCGTTGCCCTCAGGCGTCGAGCCGGCGCTTGATCAGTCGAATGGCGCCGCCCAGCAGTGGCAGCCGTTCATAGAGCAGGTCGCCGGCATCGAAGTAGTCGCGATGGCGGGCGACTCTACCGCTGCCGTCCTCCGCGAAGGTGAGGTGGGAGCACCCTCGACCGCGTACTCCTTGCCGGCCGCGAGTCGCGGGTGGGCCAGGTGCATCGTCCAGGTGGCGAAGGCCTCCCGGCCGTTGCGCTGCCGCTCGTGGAAGCTGAAGCGGCACGCTGTCACGTTGCTGTACAAGGCGGCGAAGTAGTGTTCCAGAGCCTCTGCGCCCTCTATCCGATGCAGCGGGTCCTGGAAGACGACGTCATGAGTATAGAACTCATGAAGCTTTCTTGTACAGCTTTTGTCGAGCTTATTGAAGAAGGCACAGAAGGCCTCCAGCTGGGGATCAACGGGCATGGCGGGTCTCCGGGGCTCGGTCGCGCTTCTCAGTCGCTCTTCAGGGCCTTGAAGGCATCCAGGGCCCGGGCGCGCGCCGCCTTGTGGTCGACGATGGGCGCCGGGTAGCCGGTGGTGCCGAGCAGGTCGCGGGGCGGGGCATGGCGTGCCTTGGCGGGCAGCGCAGCGAGTTCCGGCAGCCACTCGGCCGAGGAAGGTGCCGTCGGGGTCGAAGCGCTGGACTGGGTGGTGGGGTTGAAGATGCGGAAGTAGGGAGCGGCATCGGTGCCGGTGGAGGCGGCCCACTGCCAGCCGCCGTTGTTGGCGCAGAACTCGCCGTCCACCAGGTGGCGCAGGAAGAAGGCCTCGCCGCGGCGCCAGTCGATCAGCAGGTGCTTCGCGAGGAACATGGCGGTGATCATGCGCAGGCGATTGTGCATCCAGCCGGTGGCGACGAGCTGGCGCATGGCGGCATCGACGATGGGGTAGCCGGTGCGCCCCTCGCACCAGGCGGTGAAGCCCGCCTCGTCGTCGCGCCAGGCCAGCGCCTCGGTATGGCGCTGGAAGGGGCGGTGGCGGCAGACCCGCGGAAAGCCTACCGCCACATGGCGGTAGAACTCGCGCCACACCAGCTCGTTGACCCAGGCGACGAGTCCCTCGTCGCCCTCGGCCAGGGTGCCGTCGTTCTCGGCCAGCACCGCCTGCAGGCACTGGCGATGGGAGATCATGCCCAGCGCCAGGTAGGGGGAAAGTTCGCTGGTGCCGCGGATGGCCGGGAAGTCGCGCTGGCGGGCATAGTGACGGCCGCGGAAGCGCAGGAAGCGCTCCAGGCGATCCGCGGCGGGCTCCTCGCCGGCGGGCCACTGGCGGCCGTCGATGGGGAGTCCGCAAGCTCGGGCAGTGCCGGCAGCGGGTCGCTCTCGATGCCGGTGGGTGCCTGGGGGGCGGGGTGTCGCTGAGCGCCAGGCGCTCGGCGCTGAGCTGGCGGTGCCAGGCCCTGGCGAAGGGGGTGAAGACCCCGTAGTAGTCGCCCTTGCCGGTGAGCAGCTCCCCCGGCGCAAAGGCCACGGCGTCGTGGTGGCCATGGGCCTCGAGCCCCGCCGCCTGGAAGGCCTCGATCACCGCGGCGTCCCGGGCGAGTTCGTCCACCGGGTACTCGCGGTTGAAGTGCAGCCCGCTGGCGCCGGTCTCCCGGGCGATGGCCAGCAGCGTCTCCGGGGCCTCGGCGAAGTCGTCGATATCGCGATGCAGCAGCGGGATGTTGAGCCCTTCCAGCCCCGCCTTGAGCGCCGCCACCCCGCGGGCACGGAAGTCGAGCTGGTTGGCGCCATGGCCGTGGCGCTGCCAGTGGGGCAGGGCGCGCAGATGCACCGCCACCACCGGCCCGTGGCGGGCCGCGGCGGCCAGGGCGCGGTTGTCCTGCAGGCGCAGGTCGCTGCGAAACCACATCAGGATCGGGGTCATGGTCGCTCCGTCAGTCGGCCTTGTCAGGCAATGGGCAGCAGGGTCTGCAGCCGGGCGATCGCCTCGCCGAGGTCATCACCCAGCACCGCCACGCCGCTGTCGTCGAGCTCGGCCTGGCGGATGCGTGCCACCGGGCCGCACAGCCCCAGGGGCACCTCGAGCTGTTCTGACAGGCGCGGCAGCTGGCGGCGGATCAGGTCGGTGCGTCCGGCGTGGCTGCCGGCCAGCAGCACGCCGCTGGCGCTCAGGCGCTCCACTGCCAGGGGCAGCTCGCCCAGCGGCGGCGCGATGTCGAGCAGCTGCACGCGCGAGGCCGCGGTCGCTGGCCACCAGGGCGGCCAGCAGCAGCCACAGGGTGCCGGGGTCATCGGGCAGCGGCATGGCCAGCAGGGTCGGCCCCGTGGCCCGGGCATTGCCGTGATAGAGGCGCATGCCGATGCGCGTGCGCAGGAAGGACTCCAGGGTGCGGCGCTGCAGCTCGTCGCCCAGTCGCTCGCCCCAGCGCTCCTCCAGGTCGCGCAGCGCCGGCGCCCACAGCTCGACCACGCAGGTGGTCACCGGGTAGAGCGCCAGCGACTCGGCGTAGAGGGTGTCGAGTCGCGCCAGGTCCAGCGCTTCCACGGCGCCGACCAGGCGGCTGCGCTGTGCGGGCCAGTCGCCGGGGTCGGGGGGCGGCGATTCGGCCTCGGCGATATCGGGACGATCGAGCAGCTCGCGCACCTGGCTCACCGGCACGCCGCGGTTGAGCCACTGCAGGATCTGCTCCACCCGTTCGATGTCCTCGCGGGCATAGAGGCGGTGTCCCTTGGGGGTGCGGCGCGGCTTGATCAGCCCGTAGCGGCGCTCCCAGGCGCGCAGGGTCACGGAATTGACGCCGGTGAGGCGCGACACCTCGCGAATCGGGTAGAGCGGGGTCTCGCCGCCGTGCTGGGTCGGCTCAGTCATGGCGCAGGATGTCCTTTGCGACGTGATGCATCAGGGGTGGGGAAAGGGGATCGGCTCGCCTCGGCGGCCAGCAGCTCGCCCAGGTGGTGGCCGGAGAGCCAGGCGTCCTCGATGCGGGGTCCGCGCCAGCCATCCCCGCACAGCGCCAGGCCGTTGCCGGAGAGGCGGTAGTCGAGGTTGACCGCCTCGCCGCTGGCGAACACATCGGGCTGGGCGTAGCGCCAGCGGTGGGCGCCCATGGCGCTGGGCTCGGGCAGGGTGGCAGCGCCGGGCAGGCCGCGCTGGAAGGCGTCGAGCAGTGCCTCGGCGATGGTCTCGGGGCCATCCTCCGAGGCGGGCCTCGCTCCATTCGAGGTTGGCCAGCAGCGTCAGGCTCTCGCCCTGGCCGCCACGCCCGGGCTTGAGGTGGTTGCGGACCACAAAGCGCAGTGCCGGCTCGTTCAGGCGCACCGCCTGCCAGTCCGGGTCGACGCCAGGCAGCGCGGGCAGCGGCGAGTCGAACAGCGCCCAGGCGGCCCAGCAAGGGCGCTGGATCACCGCCGCGCAGGCCTCGGCGAGGGCGGCATCGTGGGGTTCCAACAGCGCTCTCGGCCTGGGGCGCTCGGGGCGGCTGATAACTACCCGGGCGAAGGGGCCGTGGCGCTCGCCGCTGGCGTCCACCAGCCACCACGCCTGGGCGTCATGCTTCGAGGCGCTCGATGCGAGTCTCGGCGTGAAGCTCGAGCCCCTCCGCCAGGTGGCGGGTGAGCGCACTCATGCGCGGGGTGCCGCACAGCCGCAGCAGGTCGTCACGATGGCGCTGCCAGCCCTCCTCCTCGGCGGACCACAGCGAGGTGGGCCATTCGGCCAGGCAGCCTGCGCCTCGCGCCACGCCTCGACCGCCTCGGCGAAGGTGGCGTCGCGCACGCTGAGGAACTGGGCGCCGAGGTCCAGGCTGGCCGCGGGCAGCCGGCGGCTGGACATGCGCCCCCAGGCCCGCGGGCCTTGTCGAACAGGGTCACCGGGCGGCCGGCGGCATCCAGCGCGCGGGCACAGGCCAGGCCGGCGATGCCGGCACCGATGATGGCGGTATTGCTCCGGGGCTGAGTCATGGCACCCTCACAGGATGGTTTTCCGCTAGACTAGCAGAAGTGTACAACAGCTGTATAACTCATCACGGATACGAGGAGACCCAGATGCGCGTGCTGATCACCGGAGGAAGCGGTTTCGTGGGCCAGCGCCTGTGCCAGCGGCTGGTGGAGGCGGGGCACCGGGTGCAGGTGGTCTCGCGGGATCCCGCCGCGGCGCGCCGTCGGCTCCCCGAGGCGGTGGATGTGCGCCGCTCGGCGCTGGACTTCGTCGACACCCCGCCCGAGGCCCTGGTCAACCTGGCCGGCGAGTCTATCGCCGCCAAGCGCTGGAGCGACGATCAGAAGGAGAGGCTGCTCGACTCGCGGCTGAATGCCACCCGCGAGCTGGTCGGCCTCTGCGAGCAGCTGGAGCAGACCGGCGGGCGGGTGCCCGCGTGCTTGGTCTCCGCCTCGGCAATGGGCTACTACGGCGACCAGGGCGACCGCGAGGTGACCGAGGAGACGCCGCCCCACGACGAGTTCGCCCACCGCCTCTGTCGGCGCTGGGAGGAGGCCGCCCGCGAGGCCGGCACCTACGGCGTACGGGTCGCCCTGCTGCGCATCGGCCTGGTGCTCGACCAGGGCGGCGGCAGCCTGGAGAAGATGCTGCCGCCCTTCAAGCTGGGGCTGGGCGGGCGCTTCGGCAGCGGCAAGCAGTTCATGCCCTGGGTGCACCGCGAGGACCTGGTGCGCGCCATCCTCTTCCTGCTCGAGCGCGACGACCTGGAGGGGCCCTTCAACGGCAGCGCGCCACCCGGTCACCAACGCCGAGTTCACCCGCACCCTGGCGAAGCAGCTGGGGCGCCCGGCGCTCTTCCGGTGCCGGCCATCGCCCTGGAGACCGCCTTCGGCGAGATGGCGCGGCTGCCGCTGACCGGCGCCGACATGCGTCCCGAAGCGACTGCAGGAGGCCGGCTTTCGCTTCGAATTCGAGACCCTGAGGCCGCCCTGGCTCGATATCCCGGAGTGGCGCTAAGCGGCCAGCGGGCCAGCCAAGCGGCCGCGCCAAGCAGCAGCGCCGGGGACAGGCTGAAGAGGAGGTCCTATGCCAGGGGTGAGGAGGATTCCTCCGAACGGGCTGGCCATGGATGGCCAGCACCGGCCCTGCAAGCGGAGCAGGATGCGAGAGCGCCGCAGGGCATCGGTAGCGCCCAGGGAGGGGTTCACAGCGCCTCCTTGCAAGCCTGTCGCCGGAAAAGCCCCGTCTACCTTGTTTCTTCCCCTACAGTCACGATCACCCGCACGGCGTCCAGGCGCAGGCGGGTGCCCTCGATGGCCTCGTCCAGGGCGGCGCGCTCGGCGCGCAGCGCCTCGAGCTCGTCGTCGCGCACCGCCGGGTTGCGCCGCGCCAGGGCGGTGAGGCGCGCCAGCTCGCCGTCGAGCTCCTCGCGCATGCGCCCCTGGGCAGCCTCGACGATGGAGGGCAGCTCGCGTTCCGCCTCGCCCTCGCCGCGGTCGAGCAGCTCGCGCAGCATCTCCAGGCGGCTGCGGATCAGGTCCCGGGCCATCGCCTTCTTGACCTTCTGCAGGTTCTTCGAAAGCCCGGTGAAGGAGATCTTGTCGGTCAGGTTGGCGCCGGACTCGTCGAGCAGCACGCGCACCGCGGTGGGCGGCAGGAAGCGGTTGAGGTGCAGCTTCCTGGGCGCCGGGCAGTGGGTGCGGTAGATCAGCTCCACCATGACCCGCCCGGGTGGCAGCGATGGATGCCGGAGCAGCGCCAGGGCGGTGTTGCCCATGCTGCCGTCGAGGATGCGACCCATTATCTCGCGCACCATCGGATGCTCCCAGGAGAGCCGCTGGACGTCGTCCCGGGCCAGCGCCCGGAGCGCGAGAAGGTGGCCGAGAAGCCCTCCTCGCCCTTGGCCAGGCCCGGCAGGCCGTCGAGCATCTGCGGCCCGGCCACCAGGTGCTGGATGCCGCCGCCGAGCTCCTGGCTGTCGACGCCGAAGATATCCAGCGCCAGGTCCAGGTAGCGGGGCAGGGCGCGGTCCTCGTCCAGTTCGCCGATCGCCGCGGCCACCGCCTCGGCGCGCTCGTGCCGGCAGGCGTTGAGCTCCAGCAGGCGGTTGCGGCCGGCCTCGCGCTCGGCCAAGCGGCTCTCGAACAGCGCCCGGGTCTCCGTGATCACCTCCTCGAGGGCCTCATCGTCGAGCAGGGCGTCGGCCAGGGCATCGCCGAAGGCATCGAAGATCTCGTTGCCGATGCCGTGGGGCGCGCTGAATGCGTCCATGCCGTCGCGGAACCAGCGCAGCAGCTTCGCGCCGGGGCTGGCCGCGAATACCGGGACGTGGATCTCGATGGCGTGGCGCTGGCCGATGCGGTCCAGGCGACCGATGCGCTGCTCCAGCTGGTCGGGATGCAGCGGCAGGTCGAACATCACCAGGTGGCGGCAGAACTGGAAGTTGCGCCCCTCGGAGCCGATCTCCGAGCACACCAGCACCTGGCAGCCCTCCTCCTCGTCGGCGAAGGCGGCGGCGGCGCGGTCGCGCTCCACCAGCGAGCCCCTCGTGGAACACCGGAGCGTGGTAGCCGCCCAGCACGCGCAGCGCCTCGGCCAGTCCCTCGGCGGTCTCGCGGTTATGGGCGATCACCAGCACCTTGTCGCCGGCCAGGCCGCCTTCGGCGTCATCGGCCAGGCTGCTCCAGCAGCCAGCTGACCCGCGGGTCGATCTGCCACCAGGGCTCCCCGTTCAAGGGATCATCGGCCAGGGCGCGGTACATGGCGTCCAGGTAGATCAGCACCTCGGGGTGGTCGAGGCCGGTCTCGATCAGCAGGTCGTCGAGGTACTCCTCGTCGTGGCCCAGCTTGCGCAGTACCCGGCGATAGGCGGCGGGGGGCGCCAGCTCGGTGACGTGCAGGCGCCGCTCGGGGAAGCCGCCCACGTGGCGCCGACTGTTGCGGAACATCACCCGGCCGGTGCCGTGGCGGTCGAGCAGCTGGTCGCGCAGCTGGTGGCGGGCGGCATCGCGCTGGGCCGCGTCGGCCTCGGGGTTGGCCAGGGTGGCGAGCAGCGCCAGGCTGTCGGGCTCGTCGATCACCGCGGCGACGCGCTCGCGGTCGGCATCCGGCACCGGGCAGGCGCTCCAGGGCGTCGATCGCCTCGGCCACCTCCACATAGTGGGACTCCTCCTCGCGGAAGGCAGCCAGGCTGTGATAGCGGTCGGGGTCGAGCAGGCGCAGGCGGGCGAAGTGGCTCTCCATGCCCATCTGTTCCGGGGTGGCGGTGAGCAGCAGCAGGCCCTCGCTCTCGGCGGCCAGGCGCTCCACGCAGGCGTAGCCGGGGCCGACCTGCTCCTCGCTCCAGTCCAGGTGGTGGGCCTCGTCGACGATCAGCAGGTCCCAGGCGCAGGCCTCTGCCTGGGCCTGGCGATGAGGGTTGGCGAACAGCCAGTCCTGGCTGGCCAGCACCAGCTGGCCAGCTTCGAAGGGGTTGGCGTCGCCGTGGGCCTGGCTCTGCTGCTCGTCGAGCAGGGTCACCTCAAGGGCGAAGCGGCGCAGCAGCTCGACCAGCCACTGGTGGGTCAGGCTCGCCGGCACCAGGATCAGCGCGCGCTCGGCGCGGCCGGTGAGCAGCAGGCGGTGCAGGATCAGCCCCGCCTCGATGGTCTTGCCCAGCCCCACCTCGTCGGCCAGCAGCACCCGCGGGGCGCATGGCGCCGGGCGACCTCGTCGGCGATATACAGCTGGTGGGGGATCAGGTCGATGCGCGGGCCGGCCAGGCCCAGCGCCGGGTTCTGCTCCACGCGGTGGTAGTGGTGCAGGGTGCGGAAGCGCAGGTCGAACCAGTCGTTGCGGTTGACCTGGCCGGTGAGCAGGCGGTCGCGGGCCTGGTCGAACTGCATGCTGTCGGCCAGGCGTGCCTCGGGCAGTTCACGCAGCTCGCCCTGGTCGTCCTCGCCGATGTAGACGATCAGGCCGCCGACCTCCTTGGTGTCATCGACGGTCAGCGTCCAGCCCTCGGCGGCGCGGATGCGGTCGCCGCTGCCGAAGGCCACGCGGGTCAGCGGTGCCTGGCGGCTGCTGTAGGTGCGGGTTTCCTGGCTGGCGCCAAACAGCACGGTGACGCTGCGGGCGTCGCAGCTGAGGATGGTGCCAAGGCCCAGTTCGGCCTCGCCGTCGCTGATCCAGCGCTGGCCGGGGGAGAAGTCGCTCATGATGCCTCGAGGATGCTGTAACAGGGTGCGCTCACGGCCGCTGGAAAGGGGCGGCTCGGGGACAGGGCGCGGTATCTTACAGCAAAGCCCGGCGCGGCTTAAGCGTGGGGCTACCTCGCAGGGCTATCCGCAGCTCAAGGCTTTCCCGGCGACAGGTCTGCGAGGGGCGCTGTGAACCCCTGGCGCCACCGATGCCATCCTGGCATAGGACCCCCTTCGACCTGTCCCCGGCGCCTTTCGCTATTGCCGGATGATTAGCCGTGATAGCCCTGCTACTTCTCCCGGCCCAGCCAGCCATCCAACTGGGCGCGGGTGAGCTCGCCGACATGGCGCTCCACGGCGCGACCCTCGGCGTCGAACAGCACCGTGGTGGGCAGCCCCGGTGACTCGCTGAGCACCATCAGCTCCTGGTGCGGGTCGAGCAGCGCATAGCGGAAGTCGAGTTCCTGGTCGTCCAGGTAGCGCACCACCTGCAGCAGCGACTCGCCCTGGTTGGCCACCACCACGGTGACGTCGTCCCGGGCATCGGCCTCGGCCAGCAGCGGCATCTCGCGCAGGCAGGGCGGACACCAGGTGGCCCACAGGTTGAGCACCACCCGCTCGCCCTCGAGCTCGCGCAGGTTGACCGTGTTGCCGTCGAGGTCCTCCAGGGCGATGTCGGGCAGTTGCTTGAGCGCCATGCCGCCGCCGAAGGGCGCCAGGGTGACGGTGGCCAGCCACAGTGCCGAGACCACCACCAGCATGGCCATGGCACCGACCAGCCGGCCGAGGTGCTCGCGCAGCGCCCAGCCGGTCCAGATCAGCCCGGCCATCAGCCCCCATAGCCCATGATAGCCCGGCTGCCACAGCTTGAGGACGTCCAGCGGGGCGGCGGCGTAGGCGTCCAGATGCAGGGCCACATGGCCGACCCTGGCGCCGATCAGCCAGGCCAGCAGCAGGCCATTGAACCAGCGGGCGTGGATGGCCCGGCAGGCCCAGCGCAGCCAGGCGCTGGCACCCAGCAGCAGCAGGGCGGCGACGAAGGCATAGAGGCGCGGCAGCGAGAGCAGGACGGGGCCGAGGGCGATGGCATCCATGGGGCGTGACTCCTTGAGGGCAGGGTCGGCGAGCGAGTGACGAGCGGTTACACTGTGGCGCAGCCGATCCCGGACCCCGCCAAGCCTACTGCCGGCGGACGGGACTGTCATCAAGCATCCGCCGGGAGCCGCCATGGCCAACTCCGCCTTCGACACCCTGCGCGCCCTGGCCATCGCCAGCCAGGCGCTGGGCTTCATCCTGATCATCACCCTGGAGACGGTGATGGGAGAGGCCGCCCGTCCCTGGCAGGGCTGGACCCTGGCGGCCATGGTGGTGGCGGCGCTGTGGATCGCCCTGGTGCGACTCTACCGGCGTAATCGGGCGCGCAAGGCGATGGCGCGCCGACTCTGACGACGATGACGACGTCGTGACCCGGGCGGTGCTCGCCGGTTCGCCGGTGGGCCTGGCTGCTGGCCCTTGCCGGCCTGTTGCTGGCCGGCTGCGCCGCCGCCCCGCTGCCCCGGGAGCACTCCCACGCGCTGCCGCCCTGGGAGGTCGACCAGACCCGCATGGGGCGCTGGGCGGCGGAACAGGCCGTGGACCATCCCCGGCCTGGGCAGCCTCACCCCTGCTGGCCGACGGCCGGGATGCCTTCGCGTTGCGGGCGCTGCTGACGCTGCGCGCCGACCGCCGCCTGGACATCCAGACCTACCTGATGGGCGATGGCCTCACCACCCGGGTGCTGCTGTCGCGGGTGCTCGAGGCCGCGGAGCGCGGCGTCGAGGTTCGCCTGCTGCTCGACGACTTCGGCGCTGCGGCCAGGGCGACTGGCTGGCGGCGCTGGACAGCCATCCCAACATCCAGGTGCGGGTCTACCTTCGTCCCGCTGCCGGCACGCCCGCGTGACCCGGATGCTGGCCAGCCTGCCGGTGCTGGGACGCCAGCATCGGCGGATGCACAACAAGCTGTGGATCGCCGATAACGCCCTGGCCATCGTCGGCGGCCGCAACCTGGGGGACGAGTACTACAGCGCCAACGCGCCTGGACAACTTCGCCGACCTCGACCCTGCTGACCCTGGGCCCGTGCTGGCAGCTGCCGCTGTCGACGAGCTTCGATCTCTACTGGAACCATGGCCTGGCCCAGCCGATCCAGCGCTACCACGCCGCGGCGCCGGATGCCTGGCGGACCTTCCAGGAAACGCTGGATGTCAGGCTGCGGGAGGAAGCCGACTCCGACTACTTCGTCGCCCTGCGCCGGTGGCAGGAGAAGCGGATCGCGGGCCGGCTGGTCGACACGCTGCGCTGGGGCGAGGCCGAGGCGCTGTGGGATCCGCCCGGCAAGCCGGCCCGCCGGGGGCGTCCGCCGCTGGCGACCACCATGGCCGGCCAGCTCTGGGCGCGTGCCGAACCCGAGGAGAGCCTCAGCCTGGTCTCGCCTACCTGGTGCCCACCGGCGGCGGGCAGTCGCTGCTGCAGGCGCTGGCCGAGGTCGGGCGTCGAGGTGGTGCTGGTCACCAACTCCCTGGAGGCCACCGACGTGCCGATGGCCCATGGCGCCTATGCGTCACGCCGCGCCGCGCTGGTGGAGAGCGGAGTGGCGCTGTTCGAGCTGCGGGCCGAACACGAAGGCAGGGAAGAGGATGCCATCGGGATACCCGGTACCTCCACGTCGACCCTGCACATCAAGGCCCTGGCCGTGGACGGCGAGCGGGTCTTCGTGGGCTCGGCCAACGCCGACCCGCGCTCGGTGTGGTGGAACAGCGAGGTGGGCGTGCTGGCCGTGAGCCGCAGCTGCTCGAGGACTCGGGTCCCTGGTGGAGGGCGGTGCGGCCCCCGGGCTCAGCTACGCGGTGGTGCGGGACGCCAAGGGGCGGCTAGGCTGGCTGACCGAGATCGATGGCCGGGTGGTGAGGCTCGACGCGCGAACCCGGCAGCGCCTGGCGCAGGTCGCGTGCCTGGCTGAGCCGGGTCCTGCGCCTGGAGCGCTGGCTCTAGCGCGCCAGTCGCCCGGGATCCTGGAAAGCGACAAGGAGATCCATGACCGAATCGTCCTATTCCTCCGGCCGCGGCGACGCTGGCGATCCACTCACGAGGCGCGCCAGGCGCGGGTCCAGCGAGTCAAGGTGACCCTGGGCCTGCTGCTGGGACCGCTGCTGGCGGGGCTGCTGCTGATGCTGGGTGCCCCGGAGGGGCTGTCCGAATCGGCCTGGCGGGTGGTGGTGCTGACCGTCTGATGGCGCGTGGTGGGTGCTCGAGCCGGTGCCCATCGCGGTGACGGCGCTGCTGCCGCTGGTGCTGCTGCCACTGCTCGAGGTGGCGCCCATCGAGGAGGTCGCCGCCCCCTACGCCAACCCGCTGATATTCCTCTTCCTCGGTGGCTTCCTGCTGGCCGAGGCGATCCAGCGCTGGGGGCTGCATCGACGCATCGCCATGCTGGTGCTGCGCGTGGCGGGGCGCCGCCCCGATCATCTGGTGGCCGAGCTTCATGGTCGCCACCGCCGCACTGAGCATGTGGGTGAGCAATACCGCCACCGCGGCGCTGATGGTGCCCATCGGCCTCTCGGTGCTGGAGATGCTCAAGCAGCGCGGTGGCGAGGGTGGCAGCCATCACATGGCGCTGACCCTGCTGCTGGGGATCGCCCTGGGCGCCAATATCGGCGGCATGGGGACCCTGATCGGCACGCCGCCCAATGCCCTGCTGGCCGGCTTCATGGCCGACAGCTACGGCATCCAGATCGGCTTCGCCCAGTGGATGGCGGTGGCACTGCCCCCCGCGCTGCTGCTGCTGGCGCTGGCCTGCGGCTGCTCGACCCGCTGGATCTACCCGGTGGGGCGCAGTGAACTGCCCGGGGTCGCCGCCATGCTCGAGGAGCAGGCCCGCGACCTGGGGCGGATGACCCGGCCGGAGCGACGCGTGGCGGCCATCTTCGTCCTGGTGGCCCTGGCCTGGGTGTTTCGCCCGCTGCTCGAGGCCTGGCTGGAGGTGCCGCTCAGCGACGCCGGCATCGCGGTGACCGCCGCCGTGCTGCTGTTCGTGGTGCCGGCACGCTGGCGCCAGCGTCAGTTCCTGATGGACTGGGATGCCGCAGCCAACCTGCCGTGGGGCGTGCTGATCATGGTGGGTGGCGGCCTGAGCCTGGGGACCGCCATCGAGTCCAGCGGCCTGGCCGCGGCGGTGGCCGAGGGGCTGGCCGTGTTCGGGAGCTGGCCGACCTGGGGGCTGGTAGCCATGGTGGCCCTGGTGGTCATGGCGATGAGCCATATGACCAGCAACACCGCAACGGCCGCCGCCATCCTGCCGTTGACCGCCTCGCTGACGGTCAGCCTCGGCCACAGCCCGCTGCTGCTCTCGGTGCCGGTGGCCATGGCGGCGAGCTGCGCCTTCATGCTGCCGGTGGCCACCCCGCCCAACGCCGTGGTCTTCGCCAGTGGCCAGCTCAGCGTGGCGGAGATGGTGCGCGCCGGGGCATGGTGGCTCTGGCGGCGCTGGTGGTGATCGTGGCGGTGGTCTTCGCCCTGGCGATGCCGCTGCTCGGCTTCGGCTGGGCGGCGTGACCCAGGCCCCTGGCCCGGGGGAGGTTTGACGCAGGACAAGGCGAAGCGGGCTCGGGCACTATGCTGAAGGGAGAGGGAGGGCCATCGCCCCGGTTCTTTCCGCCACTGCAGGAGACTTGTCATGTTCAAGACCATTCTGGTGCCCCTCGACGGTTCCGAGCACGCCAGTCGAAGGCGCTCGAGTGTCGCCGCCCCTGCGCGTGGCGGGACGGCGAAGCTGCACCTGATGACCGTGGCGGAGTTTCCGCCGGACAATATCGGTCTGTTCACCGGTGGCACCGCGGAGCCGTTCTCCGAGGCGGAGCGCGAGAAGCTCGCCGCGGGCATGAAGGAGGAGGCCCACAAGGTGATCGAGCAGGCGCGTGATGCGGTCGACCTGGGCGGCCTGGAGGTGGAGGAGAGCGTGCGCCAGGGGCGCCCGGCCGAGTTGATCAACGAGGAGGCCGAGAAGGTCGCCGCCGATGCCATCGTGATGGGCAGCCGCGGCCTCAGCGACGTGCGCGGGATGATGTTCGGCAGCGTCTCCCACAAGGTCAGCCACACCGCCAGCTGCAGCGTGATCACGGTGACCTGACGGCTTCATGCCCTGAGCGCTGCCTCGGGAGTGTGACTCCTGCCTTCGGGAGGCGGAGGTCGTCTGCCGGATAGCATAGAAGGGCGGTCGACGTGCGCCCCGCGGAGCGATCCGCAAGGCCTTGAATTCGTTGGTCGGAGTAGCAGGATTCGAACCTACGACCTCTGCCTCCCGAAGGCAGCGCTCTACCAAGCTGAGCTATACTCCGATGTCGATTCTCGAGGGCTCGGCCTCATCGACGCAGCGTAGTTTACGCAAATGCCGGCGGAATGCAACCCCGCCGGAGCGTTTTCACGCCTGGCGATCCACCGCCAGGTGGGCCAGTTCGGCCATGCTGTCGCGGTAGGGGCTGGCCGGCAGCTTCTCGAGCTGGGCCAGGGCCAGGTCGGCCATCTCCACGGCGCGGCTGCGGGTGTACTCCAGGGCGCCGGTGGCGTCGATGATCTCCAGCACCTCCTGCAGGTGGTCGAGGCCACCCCGGCGAATCGCCTGGCGGATCACCCTGGCCTGCTCCGGGGTGCCCTTGGCCATGGCCTGGATCAGCGGCAGGGTGGGCTTGCCCTCGGCCAGGTCGTCGCCGACGTTCTTGCCCATCGCCTCGGCATCGCCCTGGTAGTCGAGCAGGTCGTCGATCAGCTGGAAGGCCAGGCCCAGGTAGCGGCCGTAGTGCTGCAGCGCGGCCTCCTGCTCCGGGGTGGCCTCGGCAAGGATGGCGCCACTGTGGCTGGCCGCCTCGAACAGCATGGCGGTCTTGCCCTGGATGGTCTCGAAGTAGGCGGCCTCGTCGATGTCCGGGTTGCCGACGTTGGTGAGCTGCTGCACCTCGCCCTCGGCGATCACGCAGGTGGCGGAGGAGAGCACGTCCATGATCCGCATGGAGCCCACCTCGACCATCATCTGGAAGGAGCGCGAGTAGAGGAAGTCGCCCACCAGCACCGAGGGGGCATTGCCCCAGGCATCGTTGGCGGTGGCCTTGCCGCGGCGCAGGTGAGACTCATCCACCACATCGTCATGCAGCAGGGTGGAGGTGTGCATGAACTCGATCAGGGTGGCCAGGGTGATATGCCTGTCGCCGCGGTAGTCCAGGGCACGGGCGGCCAGCAGCACCAGGCAGCGGGCGCAGGCGCTTGCCGCCGCTGGCGATGATGTACTGGCCGATGGTCTCGACCAGCGGGATGCGCGAGCCGAGCTGGGCCATGATGGTGCGATTGACGGCGGCAAAGTCCTCGGCCACGGCGGCGTGGATCGGGGAGGGTGCGGCGGTGTCGGAAACTGGGGC
Organism: Halomonas sp.; assembly: GCA_018401555.1. Taxonomy (GTDB): domain Bacteria; phylum Pseudomonadota; class Gammaproteobacteria; order Pseudomonadales; family Halomonadaceae; genus Halomonas. Next base: position 107,691 of record JAGYKP010000083.1, on the reverse strand, counting down.
GTGGGTGGGCATGGAGGCGATATCGACGGTCGGTTGGGGCCGGGGCGACGGCGCCCCTCTGGCCATGGATTGCCGGCCATGCTATGGGGCCCCCTCGGGGGCGTCAAGGCGTGCTGCCGGGCGGCGGGACGAACGGCGTGTTTCGCGGGTTGTCTGGGGCGTCGCCTGTCGTTATAATTCGCGACCCACTCATCTCGCTCCCTGTCAGATGGCTGCCAAAAGGGGCGCCACTCGAAGCAGGCCGACGAAGAGCCCAACCCGATGAGTCCTGGAGAGAGAAGCATGTACGCAGTTATCAAGAGCGGTGGCAAGCAGTACCGCGTTCAGGAAGGCCAGACCCTGAAGCTCGAGAAGATCGAAGTCCCCACCGGCGAGTCCATCGACTTCGACGAAGTGCTGCTGGTCGGCAGCGAGGACGAGGTCAAGGTCGGCGCACCGCTGGTTGACGGTGCCAAGGTCTCCGCCGAGGTCGTCTCCCACGGCCGTGGCGACAAGGTGACCATCATCAAGTTCCGTCGCCGCAAGCACCACATGAAGCGTCAGGGCCACCGCCAGTGGTTCACTGAAGTCAAGATCACCGGGATCTCCGCCTAAGCGGTCCATCCCCCTGAACGGAGGTTTATTCCATGGCACATAAGAAGGCAGCGGGTTCTACCCGTAACGGTCGCGATTCCGAATCCAAGCGCCTTGGCGTCAAGTTGTTCGGTGGCCAGGTCGTGAACCCCGGCAACATCATCGTGCGTCAGCGCGGCACCAAGTTCCACGCCGGCACCGGCGTCGGCATCGGCCGCGACCACACCCTGTTCGCACTGGACGAGGGCGTGATCAAGTTCGAGACCAAGGGTCCGAAGAACCGCAAGTTCGTCAGCGTCGTCTCTGCCTGAGACGCCTGATGCTTGCCGCGAGAAGGCCCCGCCACGGCGGGGCCTTCTTGTATCATGACGGCATATTGCCGTCTGGAGAGTGACAGATGCAGTTCGTCGACGAATCCTCGATCATCGTGGAGGCCGGCAAGGGGGGCAATGGCTGCCTCAGCTTCCGCCGCGAGAAGTATGTGCCCAAGGGTGGTCCCGATGGTGGCGACGGTGGCCATGGCGGCAGCGTCTACCTGATCGGTGACGACTCCCTCAACACCCTCATCGACTTCAAGTACCAGCGCTTCTACAAGGCCCAGAACGGTCAGCCCGGCATGGGTCGGCAGATGAGCGGTCGGGCCGGTGAGGACCTGCACGTCAAGGTGCCGGTGGGGACCACGGTGATCGACGAGGACACCCTCGAGGTGATCGCCGACGTCACCGAGATCGGCCAGGTGGTGCTGGTGGCCCAGGGCGGCCGCCGCGGGCTCGGCAATATCCATTTCAAGTCCTCCACCAACCGCGCGCCGCGGCGTACCACGCCGGGTACCGAGGGCGAGCGCCGCAACCTGCGCCTGGAGATGAAGGTGATGGCCGATGTGGGCCTGCTGGGCATGCCCAATGCCGGCAAGTCGACGCTGATCCGCGCCGTCTCCGCGGCCAAGCCCAAGGTGGCCAACTACCCCTTCACCACCCTGGTGCCCAACCTGGGGGTGGTGAAGCTCGGCATGCACGAGCACTTCGTGATGGCCGACGTGCCGGGGCTGATCGAGGGCGCCTCGGATGGCGCCGGCCTGGGGCTGCGCTTCCTCAAGCACCTGACCCGTACCCGGCTGCTGTTCCACGTGGTGGATGTGGCGCCCTTCGACGAGTCCGACCCGGTGGAGGCCGCCGAGGCGATCATCCACGAGCTGGGCGAGTTCTCGCCGGCCCTGGCCGAGCTGCCGCGCTGGCTGGTGCTCAACAAGCTCGACCTGCTGCCCGAGGAGGAGCGCGAGGCGCGTGCCGACGAGATCGTGCGTCGCCTGGCCTGGGATGGGCCGGTGTTCCGCATCTCGGCGATCTCCGCCGACGGCACCGATGCCCTGGTGCAGGCCGCCTACCGCTGGCTGACCGAGCAGCGCCAGCTCGAGAACGAGGACGAGGAGGCCGCCGAGCGTGCCCGCGAGATGCGCGCACGCATGGAAGACGAGGCGGTGGCCCGCACCGAGGCGCGGCTGGGCCGCAAGCGCAAGTCGGCCGACGAGGATGACGACGATTTCGATGACGACGACTATGACGTCGAGGTCGAATACGCGCCTTGAGGATCGAGAGCGAATGGACAGCAACGAGCAGGTGGCAGGCCGCGAGGCGCTGATCGGCGCCCGCCGGGTGGTGGTGAAGATCGGCAGCGCGCTGCTGACCAACGACGGTCGCGGCCTCGACGAGGCGGCGATCGGCGGTTGGGTGGACCAGATCGCCGCGCTGCACAAGAGCGGCATCGAGGTGGTGCTGGTCTCCTCCGGGGCGGTGGCCGCGGGCATGGTGCGCCTCGGCTGGCAGGTGCGCCCCTCGGCGGTGCACGAGCTGCAGGCCGCCGCGGCGGTGGGCCAGAACGGTCTCACCGAGTGCTACGAGGGCCACTTCGCCCGTCACGGCCTGCTGACCGCCCAGGTGCTGCTGACCCACGACGACCTCTCCAACCGCAAGCGCTACCTCAACGCGCGCTCGGCGCTGCGCACCCTGGTGGGCCTGCGGGTGGTGCCGGTGATCAACGAGAACGACACCGTGGTCACCGACGAGATCCGCTTCGGTGACAACGATACCCTCGGCGCCCTGGTGGCCAACCTGCTGGAGGCCGATGCCCTGGTGATCCTCACCGACCAGGAGGGGCTGTTCGACGCCGATCCGCGCGGCAACCCCGAGGCGCGGCTGATCGCCGAGGGGCGCGCCGACGACCCGGCGCTGGCGGCGGTGGCCGGCGGCAGCGGTGCCCTGGGGCGCGGTGGCATGGCCACCAAGATTCGCGCCGCACGGCTGGCGGCGCGTTCGGGAGCCGTCACCGCCATCGCCGGTGGTCGCCAGGCCGAGGTGCTCGCGCGGCTGATGGCCGGCGAGCGCCTGGGCACCCTGCTCTACCCCGACCAGGCGCCCATCGCGGCACGCAAGCGCTGGCTCGCCGGCCAGCTGCAGGTGCGCGGCACCCTGACCCTGGATGCCGGGGCGGTAAAGGTGCTGCGTGGCAGCGGCTCGAGCCTGCTGCCGGTGGGGGTGAAGGCTGCCTCCGGCGCATTCCGTCGCGGCGACATGGTGCTCTGCGTCGACGAGGCCGGCGAGCGGGTGGCCAAGGGGCTGGTCAACTACGGCATCGACGATGCGCTGCGCATCCTCGGCCAGCCCAGCCATCAGATCGAGGCGCTCCTCGGCTACATGGAGGCCCCGGAGCTGATCCACCGCGACAACCTGGTGGTGCTCTAGGCGAGACGCTATGGCAAGCGGATCACGGGCTGTGCTAGGATACGCCATCCTCTCAGACACGGCCCGTGAACGATCGCCGATATCCGGCGATCGGCCAGATGGCCATGCCGGCGGAAAGGCTCGCACTTTCCTGCCGGATCAATACGTTATGAAGCCGTCACCACACGGGCGGCAATGAATCTCCAAGGAGACAGCAAGTGGCAAACAGCAAGCAAGCTCGCAAGCGCGCCCGTCAGGCCGAAGGTCGTCGTGTCCTGAAGGCCAGCCAGCGCAGCATGGTCCGCACCTACATCAAGCGCGTCATCAAGGCCATCAACGGTGGTGATCACGCCGAGGCGATGGCTGCCTTCCAGAAGGCGCAGCCGGTCATCGACCGCATCGCCGACAAGGACGTGCTCTCCAAGAAGCGTGCCGCACGCATGAAGAGCCGCCTGAACAAGCGCATCAAGGCCCTGGCTGCCTAAGCCGGTCCGATGCCATCGAGGCGCGGCCTGCGTGGCGCGCGCCTCGTGATAAAAACCGGCTGCGGCCGGTTTTTTTGTGGCTGCCATTCATGGGGCGGATGAAAAGCCGAGGAACGGACGTGACGGATCGCGAACAGTCGCCACCGGCGCCCGGTGGACGAGAACGACAAGGTGGTGGCTCCCAAGGGTGGCGGGTTGATGCGCTCTGGCCTGGTGGTCAGCGTGATGACCATGCTCTCGCGGGTGATGGGGCTGGCCCGCGATGTGGTGATCGCCGCGCTGTTCGGCGCGGGGCAGGGCGCCGATGCCTTCTTCGTCGCCTTCAAGATCCCCAACTTCATGCGCCGGCTGTTCGCCGAGGGCGCCTTCAACCAGGCCTTCGTGCCGGTGCTCTCGGAGTACGCCACCCGCGGCAGCAAACGCGAGGTGCGCGAGCTGCTCGATGCCGTCTCCGGCAGCCTCGCCGCGGTGCTCTTCCTGCTCACCGCGGTGGCCATGTTCGCCGCCCCCTGGCTGGTGTGGGTGTTTGCCCCCGGCTTCGGCCGCGACCCGGTCAAGCTGGCACTCACCGCCGACATGCTGCGATTGACCTTCCCCTATCTGCTGCTGATCTCGCTGACGGCGTTTGCCGGCAGCGTGCTCAATACCTGGAACCGCTTCGCGGTGCCGGCCTTCACCCCGGTGCTGCTCAACCTCTCGCTGATCGGTGCGGCGCTGCTGCTCACCCCGCTGATGAGCGAGCCGGCCATGGCGCCTGGCCTGGGGGTGCTGATCGCCGGTGTGGCCCAGCTCGCCTTCCAGGTACCGTTCCTGGTGCGGCTGGGGCTGGCGCCGCGCCCCTGGCCGAACTTCGCCCACTCCGGGGTCAAGCGCATCCTGGCGCTGATGGCCCCGGCGCTGTTTGGCGTCTCGGTGTCGCAGATCAACCTGCTGCTGGATACCATCCTCGCCTCGCTGCTGGCGGCAGGCAGCGTCTCCTGGCTCTACTACTCCGACCGCCTGGTGGAGCTGCCGCTGGGGGTGTTCGGCATCGCCATCGGCACCGTGATCCTGCCTGCGCTCTCGCGGCGCCACGCCGAGCAGTCCCGCGAGCACTTCAGCGCCATGCTCGACTGGGCGATCCGCGCCGTGCTGCTGCTCGGCCTGCCCGCGGCGCTGGCCCTGGCGGTACTCGCCGAGCCGCTGTTGATCTCGCTGTTCCACTATGGCGCCATGACCGAGCGCGATATCGCCATGGCGGCGATGAGTCTTCGCGCGTACTCGCTGGGATTGGTGGCCTTCATGCTGATCAAGGTGCTGGCGCCGGGCTTCTTCGCCCGCCAGGACACCAGGACACCGGTGAAGGTGGGCATCATCGCCATGGTCGCCAACATGGTCTTCAACCTGATCCTGATCTGGCCCCTGGCCCACGCCGGCCTGGCCCTGGCCACCGCGCTGTCGGCGTTCCTCAACGCCGGCCTGCTGGGCTGGCTGCTGCGCAAGCAGGGCGTGCTGGTGTTCCAGCCCGGCTGGGGGCGCTACGCGGTGCAGCTGCTGGGTGGCTGCGCGGTGATGGGGCTGGGCCTGGCTCTGGGCCTCGCCTGACTGGCAGGCGTGGCTCGGTTGGGGCATCTGGCAGCGCGTTGCCTGGCTGGCCGCGCTGGTGGTGGGCGGTGCCGCGCTCTACTTCGCCTGGCTGGCCGCCACCGGCGTGCGCCTGCGGCACTTCAGGATGAAGAGCTGAGGCTGGAAGGCCATGCCGTCGCCCGCCCCGGCTGTCAAGGGGCCGGCTGTCCGGTATAATCGACGCTTTGACCACCATTCGACGCCGAGCGGGGCTCCACCACGCCATGCAAGTGATTCGAGGACTGCACAACCTGCGCGATGAGCACCGCGGCTGCGTGGCCACCATCGGCAACTTCGATGGCGTGCATCGCGGCCATCAGGCGATCCTCGAGCAGTGTCGCGAACAGGCTCGCCGCCTCGATCTGCCGGTGGTGGTGGTGGTCTTCGAGCCCCAGCCCCGGGAGTTCTTCGCCGGCGAGCAGGCCCCGCCGCGGCTCACTCGTCTGCGTGACAAGGTGCGCCTGCTGGGCGAGGCGGGGGTCGAGCGCGTGCTCTGCCTGCCCTTCAACGACGCCCTGCGCAGCCTCACCGCCGAGGCCTTCATCGAGCGCGTACTGATCGACGGGCTGGGCGTGCGCCATCTGGTGGTAGGCGACGACTTCCGCTTCGGCTGCGACCGCCGCGGCGACTTCCACCTGCTCACCGCAGTGGGCGAGGCCAATGGCTTCGGCGTGGAGCACACCCGTACCTTTACCGTCGACGATGAGCGGGTCTCCAGCAGCCGAATCCGCACCCTGCTGGCCAGCGGCAACTTCGCCGCCGCCGCCGCCCTGCTGGGTCGCCCCTATCGCCTGGGCGGACGAGTGGTGCCGGACCAGCAGCTGGGCCGCACCATCGGCGTGCCCACCGCCAACCTGCCTCAGCCGGTGCGTTCCCTGGCGCTGCAGGGGGTCTACGCGGTGGTGAGCGAGCTGCCCGACGGGCGCCGCCTGCCCGGCGTGGCCAATATCGGCTGGCGTCCCACCGTGGGCAGCACGCGCCCGGTGCTCGAGGTACACCTGTTCGACTTCGACGGCGAGCTCTACGGCGAGCGCCTGGCGGTGTTTCCCTGCGCCAAGCTGCGTGGCGAGGTGAAGTTCGACGACTTCGCGGCCTTGAAGCACCAGATCGGTCTCGATCTCGAGCGGGCTCGTGGCTACTTTGACCAGCATTCCTTGCAGCGCCCCGAAGCCGGCGCGCACTCTTCTCAGCGCCCCGAAGCCGGCGCAGGTCCGCGCCCCGGCCTCAATAACGATGATTCTCTTCCTCTGGCATCGGCGCCGCTGGCGCGCGAGGCCGTGACACTCGATTCCTCGGTGGGTACTCCTGCCGACCATGACGACGGCTGATCCCCAGAATATGAGCGACTACAAGCCCACTCTGAACCTGCCAGAAACCGACTTCCCCATGCGCGGCATGCTGCCCAAGCGCGAGCCCGAGCGGTTGGCCCAGTGGCAGCAGCTGGACCTCTACCACCGCCTGCGCGAGGCGCGTCGGGGGCGGGAACTGTTCGTGCTGCACGATGGCCCTCCCTACGCCAACGGCAGTATCCATATCGGTCACGCCGTTAATAAAATTCTTAAAGATATTATCGTTAAGTCCAAAAACCTGGCGGGCTTTGATGCGCCCTACGTGCCGGGTTGGGACTGCCACGGCCTGCCCATTGAGCACAAGGTCGAGACCACCCATGGCAAGCACCTGGCGCCCGAGCGCGCCCGCGAGCTGTGCCGCGAGTACGCCGCCGAGCAGATCCAGGGCCAGCTCAAGGACTTCGTGCGCCTGGGCGTGGTCGGCGACTGGGACAACCCCTACCGCTCCATGGACTTCGCCAACGAGGCCGGCGAGATCCGCGCCCTGGCCGACATGGTCGAGGGCGGCTACGTGTTCAAGGGCCTCAAGCCGGTGAACTGGTGCTTCGACTGCGGCTCGGCCCTGGCCGAGGCCGAGGTGGAGTATCAGGACAAGCGCTCCGACGCCATCGACGTGGCCTTCGCGGTGGAGGATTCCGACCGCCTGGCTGCCGCCTTCGGGCTGAGCGAGCTGCCCAAACCGGCGGTGATCGTGATCTGGACCACCACCCCCTGGACCATCCCCGCCAACCAGGCGCTCAACATGCACCCGGAGTTCACCTACGCCCTGGTGGACACCGGCAGCCGCCTGCTGGTGCTGGCCGAAGAGCTGGTGGAATCCTGCCTGGAGCGCTACGGCCTCCAGGGCGAGGTGATCGCCACCGCCAAGGGTACGGCCTTCGACGGTATCCGCTTCCACCATCCGTTCTACGAGCGCCTCTCGCCGGTGTATCTCGCCGACTACGTGGAGAGCGAGGTAGGCAGCACCGGCATCGTCCACTCCGCGCCCTCCTACGGCGTGGATGACTTTGTTACCTGCCGCGAGCACGGCATGAGCTTTGACGATATGCTGAACCCGGTGCAGGGCAACGGCGTTTACGCGGATGACCTGCCGTTCTTCGGCGGCCAGATGATCTGGAAAGCCAACCCGCAGATCGTCGCCAAGCTCGAGGAAGTGGGCGCACTGATGGCCCACCAGCCGATCATCCACAGCTACATGCACTGCTGGCGCCACAAAACGCCGGTGATCTACCGCGCCACCGCCCAGTGGTTCGTGGGCATGGATGTGCAGGGCCGTGACGGCAAGACCCTGCGCGAGCAGGCCCTGGAGGGCATCGAGGCCACCGCCTTCACCCCGGCCTGGGGCAAGGCGCGCCTGCACAGCATGATCGCCAACCGCCCGGATTGGTGTATCTCGCGCCAGCGTAACTGGGGCGTGCCGATTCCCTTCTTCCTGCACAAGTCCACCGGCGAGCTGCACCCGCGCACCGTGGAACTGATGGAGGAGGCCGCCAAGCGCGTCGAGGCCGAGGGCATCGACGCCTGGTTCCGCCTCGACCCGGCGGAGTTGCTGGGCGAGGAGGCGGCCGACTACGAGAAAGTCACCGATACGCTGGACGTGTGGTTCGACTCGGGCACTACCCACCGCCATGTGCTGCGCGGCTCGCACCCCCACGGCCATGAAAGCGGCCCGCGCGCTGACTTGTACCTGGAAGGCTCGGACCAGCACCGCGGCTGGTTCCACTCGTCGCTGCTCACCGGCTGCGCCATCGACGGCCACCCGCCGTACCGGGGCCTGCTGACCCACGGCTTCACGGTGGATGCCCAGGGCCGCAAGATGTCCAAGTCGGTGGGCAACGTGGTGGCACCCCAGGAGGTGATGGACAAGCTCGGCGCCGATATCCTGCGCCTGTGGGCGGCCTCCACCGACTACTCCGGCGAGATGGCGGTCTCCGACGAGATCCTCAAGCGTACCGCCGATGTCTACCGCCGCATCCGTAACACCTCGCGCTTCCTGCTCGCCAACCTCAACGGCTTCGCGCCGGAGCGTGATGCGCTGCCGTTCGACGAGATGCTGGCCCTGGACCAGTGGGTGGTGGATCGCGCCGCCCAGCTGCAGGCGCGTATCGAGAAGGCCTATGAGGAGTACCGCTTCCTGGATGTGTACCAGCAGGTACACGGCTTCTGCGCACGGGAGCTGGGCGGCTTCTACCTGGACGTGATCAAGGATCGCCAGTACACCACCCAGACCGACTCGGTGGCGCGGCGCAGCGCCCAGACCGCGCTCTACCACGTGGTGGAGGCGCTCTCGCGCTGGGTGGCGCCGATCCTCAGCTTCACCGCCGAGGAGATCCATGAGCACATCCCGGGGAACGCGGCGACAGCGTGCTGCTCGAGGAGTACTACACCGGCCTAGCAACGCTGGCCGACGACGCCGAGATGGGCCGCGACTTCTGGGAGCGGGTGCTAGAGGTCAAGCAGGCGGTCAACAAGTGCCTGGAGGACGCCCGCAACGCCAAGACCATCAAGGGCAGCCTGGCCGCCGAGGTCACCCTCCACGTGGACGACGCCCTGCACGCCACCCTGGCCAAGCTGGGCGACGAGCTGCGCTTTGTGATGCTCACCAGCGAGGTGACGCTCAAGCCGCTCGCCGAGGCACCGGCGGAGGCCGAGGCCACCGAGCTCGAGGGTCTCAAGGTGGCGGTGGTCGAGAGTCCCAACAACAAGTGCGAGCGCTGCTGGCACCATCGCGAGGAGGTGGGTACCCACCCCGAGCACCCGGACCTCTGCAACCGCTGCATCAGCAATCTGCCGGATGGCCCCGGCGAAACCCGTCGCTATGCGTAAGGTGCCCGGCATGGCCAGCAGTGAAGATAAAAGCGAGGAGACCCAAGAGCGCGCAGGGCAGGGCGCTGCAAGGGGCGCCGAGGTGGCGCCCATGCAGCAGCCGCTGCGCTGGCTGTGGCTGTCGCTGGCGGTGATCGTGCTGGATCTCGCCACCAAGTACGCCGCCAGCGCCTGGCTCGCATATGCCCGGCCGGTGGAGGTGCTGCCGTTTTTCAACCTCACGCTGCTGCACAACACCGGCGCGGCGTTTAGCTTTCTGGCCGAACACCCCGGCTGGCAGCGCTGGTTCTTCGCCACCATCGCGGTGGGCGCGAGCATCGGCCTGACGCTCTGGATGCGCCGCCTCAAGCGCGACGAGACGCTGCTGGCGGCATCGCTCGCCATGATCATCGGCGGCGCGCTGGGCAACCTCTACGACCGCCTGGTACACGGCTACGTGGTGGACTTCCTCTCCTTCCACGCGGCCGGCTGGTACTACCCGGCCTTCAACGTAGCGGACATCGGCATCACCCTGGGCGCCATCGGGCTGATCTGGGAGTCGCTGTTCGGCGAGAAGCGCCGCGCCCGCCGCCGGGGCTAGGCCACCCAAGACAACGACGAGAATTTGTAGGAGGCCGGCTCCGCTGCGCGACTGGCGCCGTCAGGCGCCCCAGCGAGGTACCCAAAGCAACGACGAGTTTCTGTAGGAGGGCAGCTCCGCTGCTCGAATGGCGCCGTGAGGCGCCCCGGCGAGGCACCCAAGGCAACGACGAGTTTTTGTAGGAGGGCAGCTCCGCTGCGCGATTGGCGCCGAAGGCGCCCGGCAGAGTTGCCCAAGCTTCGCTACCGAACCGAAATCCTGTTTACCGAGTCCCAAGACCCATGACCGAACAGCAAAGCCCCCAACACCGCATCGACGAGGGCATGGAAGTGACCCTGCACTTCACCCTCAAGCTGGAAGACGGCACCGTGGTGGACTCCACCCGCGACAAGGCCCCGGCCACCTTCCAGGTGGGCGACGGCAACCTGCCGCCCGGCTTCGAGCACCCCATGAAGGGCATGAGCGCCGGCGAGAGCGCCACCTTCGAGATCACCCCGGAGCACGCCTTCGGCCAGCACAACCCGCAGAACATCCAGCGCCTCAAGCGCGATGACTTCGGCGAGGAGGCGCTTGAGATCGGCACCGTGATGTCCTTCGCCGATCCCGGCGGCGGCGAGCTGCCCGGCGTGATCAGCGCCATCGAGGGCAATCAGGTGGACGTGGACTTCAACCACCCGCTGGCGGGGCGTACCCTGACCTTCGAAGTGGAAGTGATCGACGTGAAGCCCGCCACTACCCACTGAGTCGCTTATCGAGGTAGGAGGGAGGCTTCGCCTCGCGACTGGCGCCGCAGGCGTCCCGGCGATGGCACCCAGGCTCACCATCGGGGTCTGACCCCCAGGTAGATGACGCCCCAGGCGTAACAAAGGGGCGGTGGCCTCAGAGAATGCGGGGTCAGACCCCCGAAGGCCACCAGACCTCGAAGGCCACCGAAACCCAAATTGGCAGATGCCCCTGACGCATCAAGGCAGATACCCATGCAGATCAAACTGGCCAACCCCCGCGGCTTCTGCGCCGGCGTCGACCGCGCCATCGAGATCGTCAATGGCGCCCTGGACGTGTTCGGTCCCCCGATCTACGTGCGCCACGAGGTGGTCCACAATCGCTTCGTGGTGGACAGCCTGCGCGAGCGCGGCGCCATCTTCGTCGAGGAGCTCCACGAGGTCCCCGACGATGTCATCGTCATCTTCTCCGCCCATGGTGTCTCCCGCGCCGTGCAGCAGGAGGCGGAGCGCCGCGGCCTCAAGGTGTTCGATGCCACCTGCCCGCTGGTCACCAAAGTGCATATGGAAGTGCTGCGCTACGCCAAGCGCGGCCAGGAGTGCATTCTGATTGGCCACGAAGGCCACCCGGAAGTAGAAGGCACCATGGGGCGCTACGACACCTCCCACGGCGGCGCCATCTACTTGGTGGAGGACGAGGAGGACGTGGCCAACCTCGAGGTCAAGGACCCGAGCCAGCTCGCCTTCGTCACCCAAACCACGCTCTCCATGGATGACACGGCCAAGGTGATCGACGCGCTACGGGAAAAGTTTCCGGAGATCCAGGGGCCACGTAAGGACGATATCTGCTACGCCACTCAAAACCGCCAGGACGCGGTGCGTGAGTTGGCGGCGGATAGCGACTTGGTGCTGGTGGTCGGTAGCCCCAATAGCTCGAACTCCAACCGGCTGCGTGAGCTTTCTGAGCGAATGGGCACCCCCGCGTACTTGATCGATAACGCCGAGCAGATCGAGCCGGCGTGGCTCGAGGGCGTGAAGGCTATCGGTGTCACCGCCGGTGCCAGTGCGCCCGAGGTGCTGGTGCAGGGTGTGATCGAGCGGCTGCAGAGCCTAGGCGCCAGCGCCCCCGAGGAGCTCGCCGGCCGCGAGGAGACCATCACCTTCTCCATGCCCCGCGAACTGCGTGAGCGCGTCATCGTCAGCGAGTAGCGGATACCCGCAAGCGAGCTGGCAGGAAGAGTAGAAAAGCGAACGCCGCCGTCATGCAGATGACGGCGGCGTTGCTGTCAGAACCGCCACCCCAGGCTTACCGCCGCGCCGACCTGATGCATGCTGAGTTCGATCTGCTGGCCCGGCCCCATGGGGTTCTCGCCGCGCACGGTCTCCTCCGGAGAGTAGAAGGCCATGCCGGAGAGCTCCAGCCCATCGGCGATCTGGCGGGTAAATCCGCCGGTGATATGCCACTGCTGCACCCCGGGGGCGAGGATGTTGAACAGCACCTCGCTGTCGGGAATCGGCTGCTCTCCGTAGCTCACCCCGGCGCGCCAGGTCTGCTGCTCATCCTGCCGCCACTGCCAGCCCAGCTTCACCACCGTCATGTCGTCCCAGCCAAAGCCGGATCCGTCTTTATCTCCCAGGCGTGTGGCGGGATCGAAGGGGTTGCCCACGCTGTTGATCTCGCTGTAGCGGATATGCTGCACATCCAGCAGCAGCCAGTGATCCTGGATGCCGGACCACGCCAGGCCGCCCTGGAACATCTGCGGGATGTCGAAATCGCCCTGCTCGGCGAAGAGCCCGCGGTAGTCGTCGAACTCCTCCATCTTCAGCACCTTGCGCCAGCTCAGGCCACCGCGCAGCTCGTCGGTGAGTTGGCCCTGCCAGCCGAGCTGGAAGCCGTAGCCCCAGGCATCGTCGGTGCCGTTGTTGGAGAGCGCGCCCGGATCGGACGAGAAGCCGAGCTCACCGAAGCTGTCGAGCCCCTCGGCAGAGAAGCGCTGGTAGGCGATCACCGGCGAGATGCCGAAGGCGTGGTCCTCGTTGAGCTTCCACGTCCAGGTGGGCGCGATAAACAGCTGTTCCAGGTTCACCCCGGCCTCGCCGGCGCCGAAGGTGCCGCCGTCGCGACCGCTGTATTCGGTGTTCATGCCGCCGTTGGCAAAGATCGAGACGCCCAGGGTCTGGCGCTCGGTGACCTGGCGGTTATAGCCGGCGCTGGGGATCATGAAGGCCTCGTTCCCGCTCTCGCGGTTGCCGGGCATCAGGTAAAAGCCCTGGGCTCCACCACCCTCGACCGAGTATTCGCGGCGGGGCGAGAACAGCTCGGCGCCGATATCGGCGCGGTCGCCGATGAAGGCCATGCCCGCTGGATTGGTGGCCGCGGCGATGCTGTCCTGGGAAAGCGCGGTGCCGGCACCGGCCATGCCCTGGTTGATGGTGCCGTAGCCGTGGGAGAAGTAGCCGTTGGTGGCCAGCGCCTGGGCGGGCGCCAGCGCTGCCAGCAGCAGAAGGGTGTGCTTCCGGTTCATGGTGTGCCTGTCGGGGAGGGTAATCGTGGGCACTTTCTACCGGAGGCTGGTTATAATGAAAAGTGATTAATAGTTATTCCTATATGCCTTGTCTGCGAGGTGAAGGGCTCAAGCCCCATCCCCTCAGGGCCAACGTTTCCTGCAGCTGACTCGAACCAGTGTGTCGCCGCCCGTCAGCGGCTAGACTGAAGCCAACCCCTTCGCTCCGTCGGCGGCATTTTGCCTCGCCACCCTATCCGGACAGCCACTCTTGATACATACTGAAACCGAATGTAACGAATCATGGAGACGCGCGGCGTGACCCAATCGAGCACCCGACGCAGGCCCCAGGGGCCCACAGGCAGCACCCGGCGCAGCGCCGGCTTTACCCTTATCGAGCTGCTCATTGCGGTAGCCGTGATCGGGATTCTAGCGGCTATTGCTTACCCGAGTTATCAGCAGTATGTAGAAAAGGCAAGGGTCACGGACGGCCAGTCCCTCTTGATGAATTTGGCCGGAAGACTGGAACGTTGTTATACGGTCAACAGTAGTTATTCAGGTTGTATTGATGGCACCTTTCCATTGGTATCGGATGAAAAGTTTTACCGTGTCAATGAGGCTGACTATTCAGCGTCAGCTGGTTATTTTACTATTCGGGCGAGTAGAAATCCTGACGTATTGCAAACAAGTCAAATTCATTGTGAGTGGCTTGAAATAAATCAAAGAGGTGAAAAAGATAGCGACAATGATTGCTGGTAAATGGACAAAGCCGTCTGGGTTTACCCTGATTGAGCTTTTGATAACAATGGCAGTAATCGTGATTGTCGCCACAATCGCTGTTCCGAGCTTTCAGAATATGATCAATAATAATCGGTTGTCAACGGATTTTAATCAAGTTTTAACTGCTGTGAGCTATGCAAAAAGTGAAGCAGCTAAGCGTCGTACTAATGTGACGGTTTTGTTTGGAGTAGATGGTGGAGGGTGGAAGGTCGAAATCTGGAGAGGAGATGCCGAGGATGCTGATGAGTGTTCCTTGGATAGTCTCTGCCTAAGATCTATCAGCGAATCTTCATCGCCCGTTAGTATCAGTACAGTTCCTGAGAGCGGAAAAATCACGTTTAGTTCTCTTGGGCGAGCGGCAATTTCTTGTTCTGTTGGCACTCCTTGTTCAGTCACATTGAACCACCCAGTTGCTGGTGAAGAAGTTCTGATGATCAATTCTCTTGGGAACATTTATAGCGACTCTTAATGATGTTACAGGGAGTCAAGGAGGGGGCTGTGCCAAGGTCATCTGGGTTTACATTGGTTGAATCGTTGGTGGCAGTGCTGGTGCTATCAATTGGGTTACTAGGGATGGCTGCTATGCAGCTTAAATCCCTTCAGAGTAGTCATATTTCCTATCAGCGCACCATTGCAACTTTGGCTGCACAGGACGCGGTTGAAAGGTTGTGGATCAGCCTGGGAGAGGCAACAGTTCATGCTTGTCCTGCCGCTGATATCCCAGACCCTGACGCTGAAGGTGAGTTGGTGGAAGTTAACTCTGCATTTCTTGATCAGTGGAAGGAAGACTGGGGAGCTCACCTTGAGCTAAGAACTGTTGCTACTCTTGAGGTTCTGCCCGCATCTTGTACTTATCAGATCGTTGTGGGATGGGAGGATGCAAGATTTAACGGAGAAAGCCAGGCTGTGAATGATGGGGGGCAAGGCCTTTCAACGCTTCACTATCGAGTTAAGTTGCCAAAGAGAACTATATGATGTTGTCCAGAAAAGGGTGCTGTAAATCTGGTAGATTTGATTTGGGTTTTTCTTTGGTCGAGTTGATGGTGGCATTGTTGATTGGCTTGATCATTTTGCTGGGCGCCGGACAGCTTTTCCTAATGTCAAAGAGGAGCTATGATCAGGCTGATAGGCTTGCCTCAAGGCAGCAGGCTGTAAGGTCGATTTTTGACATCATTTCCCTTGATATCAGGACTGCACAAGATGTTGCAGATAACTCGTCTGATAAAAGTGTGCTTTTGCTGAGCTACAGTGATGGGGCTAGAAGTAATGATCCGTATTGTGCGTCAAGCTCTGAAAGTCTCAACCAAGTGAAATATACATATGATTCCCAAGAGAATGCACTTTTCGTGGCTGTTGGTTGTGGCTCAACCGAAGATGTTTCTGCCTCGAAAGGGAGAAGAGTTGATATCTGATATTGAATCATTATTTTTTATTCTTGGTGAGGATCACTTTTTCGTAAATTCTGAGGGTGAAGAAGAGTTTCGACAAGATAGAGGTCTGGCAATAGAAATAGATGTTACCTTTCCTCCATTGTCTGATGAGGAACAAGATGGTCGTAGAAATTTTATTTTTAAGGTAGCTAGAAGAGGGAATATTCTTTAGCAATGGCTTTGAGCAGAGGTGGCAGGCTATGAATAAGGTGTTGCACATTGGAAATAAACAGCAAGGAGCGGCACTGATGGTGACCCTTGCCTTGCTGGTAGTAAGTCTCCTGTTAGGGCTTGCCAGTTACCAGAATTCCCGACAGGAGGAAGTGATGGCTGGCAATCAGCGCGCAGGAGCCTTGGCTATGATGGCTGCAGAATATGGAGCAGCTCAGTTTTGGCACGATGTACAGGATGCCATGGCTGCAGGTGATATTGAGTCGCCAGGAGAACCGAGCGCGGATGATGATTATGACAGCTATCTTACAAAGATATTGGAAAGTTTTTCTGACTGGGCGTCCGGCACAGGCTATGACCCAACTAGTGGGAGCTGCGTGAATGTGGGTGGGGAAGTTGAAAATGCCTGCTTTCGTATTTCTTTAGGATCAGTTTTGGGCAGTGTAGTCTCGGTTTCTTCAGATGGTTTCGTGCATGAAGGGGCTGTGCTAGACGGAAATTCAAACGGTATCCCGGATAATCATATAGCTCGGCGTCGCATTGTTATGGGCTGGGGCGCATTGCTTGGTGAGTCCCTTTCTCCCTTTAATCTTGCTGGCAATATTGTCGATTACGATGGAATAAGCTCTCAAGCAGCAGTGTCTGGTGAAGAGGTGGATGGTTATGTTAATCCAGCAATTTCAGTTTATGGTAAAAGTCAGGCTGCCTTGATCGTTCAAGATATTATTGGGAAAAATTCTAGTATTGATGATAATGCTGTTTTCATACCTAGAGATTCTAGCGTTTGTTCTGGGTCTGGTTCTTTTCATGCTACCTGCCCTAGTGATGCTGAAGGAGTATATCATCCTAAAGAGGTTGTTGCAGGTGATCCACCAGAGTATCTTGGGAACTATGAAGGGTGTGAGTCTTCCAATAGTAATTTCTGTAATTACAAAGGCGGAATATCCTCCAAGCTAGGGGCAGAGATTTTAAGAAAGCCCGAAGATTTTCATCTATTTGTTAATGCGCTTGTTCAGCAGCAAGGTGATAATCCTACCGATTGGACCGATGTGGTTGATACTGATCATGGTGATGGCGTTACTTTCGTTACAACCAAGAGTAAGCCCGATCCATTCCCTGATAAAGACGAAGAGCATTCTAGCTTTGTCGACTATCCTACTGTTTATGATGCCCCAGTTTATGGCCTTGATGGAAATGTTTCTGAAGATGGACGGTTGACCAAGGCAACGTTTGATGTCGCAAAAAACGGCGCGTTCTCAGGGAGTGGGGTTTTAGTAGTGGACGGTGATCTAGAGTTTCAGGGGAACCCTAGTTTTGATGGGCTAATAATTGTCCTTGGCGACTACATGCTAAATGGTGGTGGAAATGAAGATTTTACTGGTGCGATAATATCCGCTCCATATAGCGTTCGATATGAGTACCAGAAAGATGATGGGTCGTGGGATTATCTGCGTGCGACAGATGTTGGTGGGGAATATGAGTTTGTCGATGAAAGTGGTAATCCAGTTTATTTTGATGGGGTGACCTGGACGAATGATCCAGGTGAAAGTGGATCCCCCAATCCCCGTCTTAGGAAAAGTGATTTTTATGATGGTGATGGTAATCGATTAATACTTGATGGGTTGGCTGTTAATAGGCGCTTTGATCCTTTGGGATTAGACGTCAATGGTGGCGGCGGTCAAAATCATGTGTACAGTTATGAGTCTATTGAAAAGGCATTCTCCTACTTGGATGATCAAACGCTTCTTGCCCTGCTAGTGGGGCAAGCCAGACCAGATGGAAGTTATGAGTATGGACTTTCAACATGGGAGGAGCAGGTTAATATCCCAGATGAAATATGAGGTCTATTTCTCTTTGAGTGCTTTAATTTTCTGAGTCAGCCCGGGATGGAGCTCGGGTTGCTGTTTTAAATTTTTTACATGCCTCGGAGAAAGTGGTGTTATATGTTCCATGTGGTGTGGGTTCAGCAATCTGGAATGCCATCGGTCACATCGCCGACTCGGGCCCGCCCCATACTGCTGACAATGATCTTCACTCCCTCACCGTGGCGCCCGCAGATCTCGAAGGTGCCGTTATGTCCTCGTGCCCAGCCAGTGGTCTGATAGCGTACGGGGTAGCTACGATTGAATGTCACGGTAGGACCCTTGCTCGCTTCTAAAACTTTCAGCAGGTTACCATCAGTCAAATCACCACTCTCTATTTGACCATCCATTACTACGAGTGGATGCGACCAATCTTTAAAGTTGCAAACTTCACTGTCTGGAGACGGTCGAGGACATATTGAGATTTTCGTACGTCGCGCCACCGCCGTATTCCTGGCAAGTGCCAGCGCCGTTCGGATCCGCATCACCTCCGCCGCCACCTCGTTGCGGGCGGTGAACTGCTGGAAGCTGGGTATCGCCCAAGTGAAGAGGATCACGGCGACGGCGATGGCCACAATCAGCTCGATCAGCGTCAGGCCGACGTGAGTGCGGAGTGTGCCGCGGCAGGGTGAGGGTGCGAGGCGCATGGGGCCCTCCCGGAGATGTCTCCTTGCTTTGGTGCGAAGTTGGTGAAGTGGTTCTTTCACCGTAGCCAAGCCCCTGGGGCCGTTTGTCCGCTTTTTCCTACATCTGATGTAGGCACTCGCCGCCACGCATATGCGTGAACAACGTAGGTTGATGACTCCTCGAACACTGTCGCTGGCTCGAATCCGAAACCTTAACCCGCTATCGTTTGTCGGAGCCTCACACGCCGCCGCCGATAGCCGGGGCGGCTTCGCAACCAGGAGTCAGCATGAGCGACCAGAACCAGTATGTGCCGCCGAAGGTGTGGAAATGGGAGCAGCCGAGCGGTGGCGCCTTCGCCAGCATCAACCGCCCGGTGGCCGGGGCCACCCACGAGAAACCGCTTCCGGTCGGCAAGCACCCCTTCCAGCTCTACTCCATGGGCACACCCAACGGGGTCAAGGTCACGGCGATGTTCGAGGAGCTGCTGGCGCTGGGCCACAAGGATGCCGAGTACGATGCCTGGCTGATCCGCATCGGCGACGGCGACCAGTTCGGCAGCGGCTTCGTCGAGGTGAACCCCAACTCCAAGATCCCGGCGCTGATGGACCACTCCACCCAGCCGCCGACCCGGGTGTTCGAGTCCGGCGCCATCCTGCTCTATCTGGCGGAGAAGTTCGGCGAGTTCCTGTCCGGCGATCACGCCACCCGCACCGAGACCCTCAACTGGCTGTTCTGGCAGATGGGCAGCGTGCCCTTCCTGGGCGGCGGCTTCGGCCACTTCTACGCCTATGCGCCGGAGAAGCTCGAATACCCCATCGACCGCTACGCCATGGAGACCAAGCGCCAGCTCGACGTGCTGGATCGCCACCTGGCCGACAACTGCTACCTGGCCGGTGACGCCTACACCATCGCCGATATCGCCAACTGGCCCTGGTACGGCCAGCTGGTGCTGGGGCGGCTCTACGACGCCGGCGAGTTCCTGCAGGTGCAGGAGTATACCCACGTGCAGCGCTGGGCGAGGGAGATCGATGCTCGCCCGGCGGTGCAGCGCGGCCGCATGGTCAACCGCACCTTCGGCGAGCCGGAGATGCAGCTCCATGAGCGCCACGCCGCCAGCGACTTCGAGACGCAGACCCAGGACAAGGTCGGCACCGAGCAGTAGTCGTGCGTCCCTTCAGGTAAGGCTGACCGCGCCCAGGGCGTCGGTCAGCCGCTCGATCAGCTTTCCGCTGTGGCGCCAGCTGTGCCAGTAGAGCGGGACCTCCAGTGCCTGCCCCGGGGCGATGCTGACCAGCTCTCCGTGCTCAAGCTGCCTTTCTACCTGCATCCGCGGGATCATGCCGTAGCCCATGCCGGCCAGGGCCAGCCTGACGAAACCCTCGGAGGCGGGGCAGAGGTGGTAGGGGAAGGGGCCGTGGTAGCCGCAGCTGGCCAGGAAGCGGTGCTGGAGCTGGTCGTGGGGCCCGAAGACGATGGCCGGGGCGCGCCGGAAGGCCTCGGCCGTGGGGCCTGCCGGGAAGTGGCGTTCGCGATAGGCGGGCGTGGCCAGCGGCAGGTAGCTCATGTGGCCCAGCGGCGGGGCGCGGGCGCCGGCAACGGGTTGCGGGCTGGCACACAGGCAGGCGGCCACGTCGCCGTCGCGTAGCCGGCGCAGGCCGACGTCCTGATCCTCCACCACCAGGTCGAGCACCACGCCTTCCTCCCGACACAGCGCACCGATGGCCTGGGCCCACCAGGTGGCCAGGCTGTCGGCATTCACCGCGATGCGCAGTCGCGGGGCCTCGCTCGTAAGTGTTGGCAGCGCCTGGCGCAGATCGCGCTCCAGCAGCTGCACGCGCCGGGCGTGGTTGAGCAGCCGCCGGCCCACCGGCGTGGGCGCCAGGGCCGGGGTGCGCACCAGCACCGGCTGGCCCAGGCGCACCTCCAGCGAGCGGATGCGCTGGGAGACTGCCGACTGCGACAGCCCCAGCGCCTCACCGGCGCGCTCGAAGCCGCCGCACTCCACCACCGCCGTCAGTGCCTCCAGCAGCTTGTAGTCCAGCATCGCAAGGTCTCCTTTTCGGGCCCTGATCTTATAACATGAGCATAAGAAAAACTGATGCTGCATTAACAGGATGATTTTTGCGTATGGTTGGCATCGGCTACGCTGGCCGCCATCGATAACGCGACGGAGCAGGGCCAATGCTGGAGAGCTATCTGACCGGGCTGGTGGTGTGCGGCGGGATTATCATGGCGATTGGGGCGCAGAACGCCTATGTGCTGGGGCTGGCCATTCGTCGTGAGTATCACTGGTGGTCGGCGGGGCTGTGCATGGCCAGCGACCTGCTGCTGTTCAGCGCGGGCATGCTTGGTGTCTCGGCGCTGCTGCTGACGGTGCCCCAGGCCATGGAGGCGATGCGCTGGGCCGGTGTGGTGTTTCTTACCTGGCTGGCCGCCCAGGCACTGTGGCGGGCGGCCACCGGGCGCCAGGGGCTGGATGGCGAGGCGGTAGCGGCACCGGGGCGACGTCGAGTGATCCTGGCCACCCTGGCGGTGACCCTGCTCAATCCTCAGGTCTACCTGGATACCCTGCTGCTGATTCCGGCGGTGGGGGCACAGCAAAGCAGCACCGCGGCCTTCCTGGCCGGAGCGGGGTCGGCATCGATCCTGTGGTTCAGCCTGCTGGCCTGGGGTGGGGCGGCGCTGGCGCCGTGGCTGAAGAAGCCGGCGGCGTGGCGGGCCATCGATGGCGCCATCGGGGTGATGATGGCTGCCATCGCGGTGCACCTGGCGAGCGGTGCGGGAATGCCGCCCGCCATGGCGGGGGTCAGTTGATCTGGGTGATCATCACCGGGGCCACGCCGCGGTTGAGCAGGCCCAGCTTCTTGGCGGCACGCTTGGAGAGGTCGATGATGCGCCCCTTCACGAAGGGGCCGCGGTCATTGATCACCACCTTGACCTCCTGGCCGGTGTCCGGACGCTTTACCACCACCTCGGTGCCGAAGGGCAGGTGGCGGTGGGCGGCGGTGAGCTGATTCTGGTCGAAGGGCGCGCCACTGGCGGTGGTACGGCCCTGGAACTTGTCGGCGTAGTAGGAGGCGTATCCCTTCTGAGTCTCGGCGCTGGCAGTCGTTACAGTGCCGAGGGTCAGGAGGCCTGCCAGACAGCAGGTCAGGAACAGGGGCGATCGGGTTCCCATCGGTGTTACCTCATGGTTCTCGCTATGGCGATGTGTGCTTGCACGATGCAATGAGGACGGGGCGCTCCCCCGCTGCGTTGCACAAATAGTAACCACTCACCGGTGGCCACGCAAGCGATCTCGAAGATGGGCGACGATGGGCGCTAGATCGCGACAAACTTATGCAAGGACTCTCCCGCAGGGCACCGGGCCGGCCTTCGGTAGCCCTGGCGTCACGCCTCGACGGCGAGTTGGCCCTGGCCGATATGCCCGATGGCGCCGTAGCGCCAGGGGCGGTTGTGCAGCCCATGGCCGATGGGCAGGCCGTGGTAGAGCGGCAGGCCCAGCGGTACCAGGGTCTCGGCGGGGATCGCCTCGAGCCGTTCGTTGCCCCAGGGAGGGCAGCCCTCGAAGGTGCCCAGACACACCGCGGCGGCCCGGTCCAGGGCACCGCCCTGCACCAGCTGCCAGAGCGCACGCTCCAGGCGATACCAGGGCTCGCCGACATCCTCGAGGATCACCAGGGCCCCCTCCGGGGCGCTGAAGGCGGCGGGGGTGCCCACCAGGCTGGCGAGGGTGGTGAGGTTGCCGCCGACCAGGGGGCCTGTGAGCGTGCCCGGGGCCTTGTCCCAGCCGGCAATGGGATAGTCGAGGGCGGTGGGGCCGTCGATCAGCGCCAGGGTCTCGCGGAGCTGGCGCCGAAGTACTCCGTACTCCTCGCTCTCGTCATGGGCGTCGAGCAGGCCGCCGGCGGCCTTGACCACCGGGCCGTGGATGGCCGGCAGGCCGTGACGGTGCCAGTGGTCGAGGAGCACGGTGACGTCGGAGTAGCCGACCAGCGGCTGGGGTTGGCGGCAAGCCGTGCCCAGTCGATGCCGTCGAGCAGCTGGGCGGCACCGTAGCCGCCGCGGATCGCCCACACCGCCCGGGTCTCGGGGTCGTCGTAGGCGGCATGCAGCTGGGCCAGGCGCCACTCGCGGGAGCCGGCCAGGTAGCGGCAGGGGCGCTGCAGCGGTTCGGGGCAGTGCACCCTGACGCCCAGCGATTCCAGCCCCGGATGCCGCGTGCCACGGCGTCGTCGTCGGTGATGGATGAGGGGGCGATCAGGCTGATGGCGAGCGACATGGAGGCAGTCCGGCGGCGATGGAGGCCCCGAGGATGCCATGCCTGCGGGCGCCGCGCATCCCGGCCTCCGGGGCTGCGGCCTCTTCCTGTCGGCCGGGGCGATCAGCCCGGGCCGCGGGCCAGCAGCTCGTCGGCAACGGCGCGGGAGGCCTGGGCGAACTCGATGCGCGCCGCACCCAGGGCGCTCAGGTCGCGGGAGTCGGGGTCGTGTTCCAGGCGGTCGAGGCGGGCCTTGGCCAGGGCCAGGCGGCGGGCGAGTGCGGCATCGAAGCCGAGGCAGGCGGCGGGCACATGTGGGCTGGGCAGCGGCTGGTCGATGAGTTCGGATGGCGTTAGCGGGTGGCTGGGCATGGTGTCCATGACAGCATCCTTGGCGAACGTGGAGCCCGGTAGCGCCGGGAAAAGGCGGATGCCTTTGTTATATGCATAGGTTGCAGTGGCGGGCGCTGTCAACGGCGGAGTTGAGGCCTGGAACGAAAACACCCCGAGCTGAACGGCAGCCCGGGGTGTGGCAGGAGGAGAGGCGAGCTCAGTGTCGCGAGACGTCCTCCTCCTCGAACAGCTCTGCCTTGGCATCACGCATCACGTCCTCACAGGCCGCCTGGTGAGCGAGCTGGGTGAGCAGCCCCTGGGTCACGGCGAAGCCCTTGCCCAGACAGGTATCCACATCCTCCCGGCTCACTGCCGGGACCACATCGCAGTCGATCTTCAGGGTCCTGCCGCCACCTTCCAGCCGGTCGGCGAAATCGCGCAGCTGCCAGGCGATCCGCTCCTTCCAGCCGGCCGTGTCATCCGCGCCTTCGTTTACGCTAAACGTGCACCGCCATTCAGGTTTATAGACCTTCATGTGAACCTCCGTGCTGGCTTGGATTGAATGATCGATCGTGTATTCTGCTCCTTGGTCGTGCGGTACTGCCTAGACCAGCATACCGGATTGCCGCCGTCGCTGCAGTCGACGTTAGTCACTACTTACCCGCTATCGCCAGGAGGGCACCATGGCCAGCATCTTTACCCGTATCATGCAGGGCGAGATCCCGGGACACTTCGTGCACGAGGATGACCAGTGCGTGGTCATCATGACCATCCAGCCGATGAAGCCCGGCCACGTGCTGGTGATTCCCCGCGAGGAGGTCGATCACTGGGATGACCTGCCCGAGTCGCTCTATCAGCACCTGATGACGGTGTCGCGGCGCATGGCCAAGGCGATCAAGCAGGCCTTCCCCTGCCAGCGCGTGGGTATGCTGATCGTCGGTCTGGAGGTGCCCCATGTGCATGTCCACCTGACGCCGCTGGATGCGATGAGCGATATCCAGGTGGAGAACCTGCCGATGGCCGAGTCGGCTGACCTGGCGGCGGCGGCCGAGAAGCTGCGTGCGGCGCTGGGCTGAGTCCCGGGAGGTCGCTTTCACCTGAAAGGCCCGGGACGCTGCCCCGGGCCTTTCGCATTCGAGGAGGCGGTCAGTCGCCGGGGCCGCACTCCATGCAGCGCTCGGTGATCGCCGGGCCGAGCTGCAGGTTGGCGTTGAGGTCGTGCAGGGCGCTGCGCAGCCCCTCCTCCAGCACCGGGTGGTACCAGGGCATGGCCAGCATCTCGCTTATGCTGAGCTTCTGCTCCAGCGCCCGAGGCCAGCAGGTGCGCCATATGCTCCACCCGCGGGCCGAACAGTTCGGCGCCGAGGAACTGGCCGGAGCCGTGTTCGGCGTAGAGACGCATCAGGCCGCGGTTCTGGCGCATCACCACGGCGCGGCCCTGGTCGGCGAAGGAGGCCTCGCCCACGGCCAGGCAGTCGCAGCCGCCCAGGCGCTTCTCGATTTCGGCATAGCCCTCGCCCACGGTGGCCATCTGTGGCTCGCTGAAGACGATGGCCAAGGGCACGTTGCGCCGCCCGGCGCGCAACTCGGGGAAGCGCCCGGCATTGTCGCCGGCGATTCGCCCCTCGCTGTTGGCCTCGTGGAGCAGCGGCAGCTCCTGGTTGGCGTCGCCGGCGATAAACACATGGCTGGGGCCGTCATCGGCGTTGCGGCACTGCAGGGTGAAGCGGTTGAAGTGCGGCACGCCCTTGTCGTCGAGGGCGAGGTCGGCGTTCTCCAGGTCCAGGCGGTCGACGTTGGGGCGCCGGCCGGTGGCGGTCAGCAGGAAGTCGAAGCGCTCGGTCAGGGTCTCGCCGCTGTCGCGCTCGATGAAGGTGATCACCACGGCATCGCCGTCGCGCTCGATCTTCTCCACCCGGGCGTCGGGATCGACGTAGAACTCCTCGTTGAAGGTAGCGTCGGCCGCCTCGCGCACCTTGGCATCGCGGAACGGGCCCAGGGCGCCACCCACGCCGAACACCCGCAGGCGCACTCCCAGGCGGTGCAGTGCCTGGCCCAGCTCCAGGCCGATCACGCCGGGGCCGAATACCGCGATGGACTCGGGCAGGTCGTCCCACTCGAAGACGTCGTCGTTGATGAGCAGCCGGTCGCCTGCCGCGTCGAACATCTTCGGCCAGCTGGCCCGCGAGCCGGTGGCGATGACGATATTGCGGGCCTTGACCCGGGTGTGCTCGCCCACCCGCAGGGTGTGTGGATCCTCGAAGCGGGCGTGGCCCTGCAGGCGGTTGGCCTCGGGGATGCGCTGCATCGACTTGAATACCCGCCCCACGAAGCCGTCGCGCTCCTGCTTGAGCCGCGCCATCACCGCGCGGCCGTCCACCTCGACGCCGCTCACCTTGATGCCGAAGCCGCCGGCATCGCGGGCCTGGTGGGCCGCCTCGGCGGCGGCGATCAGCAGCTTGGAGGGCATGCAGCCCACCCGGGCGCAGGTGGTGCCGTACTCGCCGCCCTCGATCAAGACCACGCTGTCGCTGTGCTTGCTGGCGGCGTGCCAGGCACTCAGGCCGGCGCTGCCGGCGCCGATGATCGCGATATCGACCTCACGTTGCTGCATCGGGCTCTCCTCGATTGGGAATCTGATACTTCACTATGGCATAGCTGGGGGCTGCCGGATGGGCCACAACGGTGGCGTCTTGACGCAGGCCCGCAGGGAGCGGGAATTGTCCGGTGGCGTGGCCGGGTTTCTGTTATCCTGCAGGCCATCCATCTCCCTCTTCTCCGGCCCATGCCGCTCGGCTCTCGCTGTCGCTCGCTTACGACCCTGGTTCGCCCGCTGCACTTGGCTGCCCCTTTCTGCAGGATGTTCCCTTGTCCGATACCCCTTCCGACGCCTCCTTCGCCGCGCTGCCGCTGGCGCCGGAGCTGCTCGACAACCTCGCCTCGCTGGGCTTCACCGCCATGACGCCGATCCAGGCCGAGAGCCTGCCGCCGATCCTGGCCGGCCGCGACGTGATCGCCCAGGCGAAGACCGGCTCCGGCAAGACCGCCGCCTTCGGCCTGGGGCTGCTCTCGCGTCTGACCCTGGCGAGCTTCCGGGTGCAGGGGCTGGTGCTCTGCCCGACCCGGGAGCTGGCCGACCAGGTGGCTGGCGAGCTGCGCCGGCTGGCGCGCAGCCTGCCCAACGTCAAGGTGCTGACCCTGTGCGGCGGCGCACCCTTCGGCCCGCAGCTCGCCTCCCTGGAACATGGTGCGCATATCGTGGTGGGCACCCCGGGCCGGGTGGAGGAGCACCTGCGCAAGGGCTCGCTTGCGCTTGACGGGCTCGCGACCCTGGTGCTGGACGAGGCGGACCGCATGCTCGACATGGGCTTCCAGGCGAGCCTGGAGGCGATCGTCGCCGAGACCCCTGCCCGCCGTCAGACGCTGCTGTTCAGCGCCACCTTCTCCGACACCGTGCGCCCCGTGGCCGCAGCGCTGATGCGCGACCCGGTGACGGTGGAAGTGGCCGAGACCCATGACGCCAGCAGCATCCACGAGCGGGTCTACCGGGTCGCCGACGGCGACGAGGCGCGCCTGGAGGGGCTGTGCCGGCTGCTGCTGCAATTCCGCCCGGCCTCCAGCGTGGTGTTCTGCAACACCAAGCGCGAGACCGACGAGGTGGCCCAGGCGCTAGAGGCGGCAGGCTTCGGTGCCCTGGCGCTGCACGGCGACCTGGAGCAGGCCGACCGCGACCGGCTGCTGGTGCTGTTCGCCAACCGCAGCGCCTCGATCCTGGTGGCCACCGACGTGGCCGCCCGCGGACTCGATATCGCCGAGCTGGATGCGGTGTTCAACTACCATATCGCCCGGGACCTGGAGGTGCACGTTCACCGCGTTGGGCGTACCGGCCGGGCCGGCAGCGCGGGGATCGCCTGCACCCTGGTCAGCCAGGGCGAGGACTTTCGGCTGGCGCGCCTCACCGAGTTCCTCGGCGAGCCCCTCGAGGAGGCCAGCCTGCCACCGCGCTCGGTACTCTCCCGGGAGCCCCTGGAGCCCCCCATGGCGACCCTGCAGATCGGCGGCGGCAAGAAGCAGAAGGTGCGCCCCGGCGATATCCTCGGCGCCCTGACCGGCGAGGCGGGGCTGGCCGGCGACCAGGTGGGCAGGATCAAGGTGCTGGCCAACAGCGCCTACGTGGCGGTGCGGCGCGAGGTGGCCGACCAGGCCCTAGAGCGGCTGGTTAATGGCAGGATAAAGGGGCGCAGCTTTCGCGCCCGGCGCATCAGCCGCTGAACCGAATCGGCAATACGGTTCGGCACTACCGGGAGGATAGATGAAGATACCCAAGCGCTTGCAGCCGCTGGTGGACGACGGCCTGATCGAGGCGGTCGAGAGCCAGCTGATGAGCGGCAAGGAAGCCCAGGTCTACGTGGTGCGCTCCCATGGGGAGCGGCGCTGCGCCAAGGTCTTCAAGGAGGCCAAGCAGCGCAGCTTCAAGCAGGCCGTGCAGTACCAGGAGGGGCGTCGCGAGCGCAACAGCCGCCGCTCGCGGGCCATGGCCAAGAAGACCCGTTACGGCCAGAAGGAGCAGGAGCAGGCCTGGCTCAACGCCGAGGTGGATGCCCTCTACCGGCTGGCCGCGGCGGACGTGCGGGTGCCCAAGCCCTACGGCTTCATCGACGGCGTGCTGCTGATGGAGATGATCAGCGATGCCGAGGGGCTGACCGCCCCGCGCCTGGACGACGTGACCCTGAGCGCCGAGGAGGCCCGCGAGCACTACGCCAAGATCCTGGCCGATGTGGTCAAGATGCTGTGTGCCGGCCTGATCCACGGCGACCTCTCCGAGTTCAACGTGCTGCTGGCCGCCGACGGCCCGGTGATCATCGACCTGCCCCAGGCGGTGGATGCCGCCGGCAATAACAGCGCCGAGTGGATGTTCGAGCGCGACGTGGACAACATGCGCCGCTACTTCGGCCGCTTCGCCCCGGAACTGCTGGCCACGGATTACGGCAAGGAGATCTGGGCGCTCTACGAGTCCGGCGAGCTGCACCCGGAGAGTCGCCTCACCGGCCGCTTCGTGCACGACACCGCCCCCGTCGATGTCGACGAGCTGATGACGGTGATCGACGACGTGCGCGACGAGGAGGCCCAGCGCCAGGCGGCCCTCAACCGTGGCGACGAGCCCGGGGTGGAGGAGGCCGCCGAGGAGTGGCACGAGTCCCAGCGCGAGCGTTGAGCGGCGCAGGCCTCTCCTTTCTCGACCACCTGCTCCCTGCCAACCCCGCCGCTCTCGACTAGTCTGACAGGACCGGAGCGGGCTGTGGGTAGCCCGCATGGTTTATCTGGCGGCACCTACCGCCCTGCATGCCATCGCGGGATGGCAGAGGAGAGCATCATGAACAAGCGGATCCTTGCCCTGGCGCTGGGCCTGGCCGGCAGCGCACTGCTGGCGGCTCCGGCCATGGCCGAGATGGAGCGCGTCGCGGCTCCGGAGGGGGCCGAGGTCTACTTCCTGTCGCCCGAGGAGGGCGCGACCCTCTCTGGCCCGGTGACCGTGCGCATGGGCCTCAGGGGCATGGTGTGGCCCCCGCCGGCACCCAGGCCGAGGGCACCGGCCATCATCATCTGCTGGTGGACACGCCGCTGGACGAAGTGGATCTCGACCAGCCGCTGCCGGCCAACGACGGCATGCGCCATTTCGGCGGCGGCCAGACCGAGACCACGCTGGAGCTGGAGCCGGGCGAGCATGAGCTGCAGCTGCTGTTCATGGACCACCGGCACGTGAGCTTCGACCCGCCGGTGACCTCCGAGGTCATCACCATTACCGTGGAGTGATCCACCCCCGCCGGGCGCTCTTGCGGCGCCCGACTCCCCTCGATCATCAGGCCTCTGCCCTGCGTGATGATGCCGCCTGATCCCCGCGACTGATTTTTCCCCTTCCGGCTGGCACTGGCAGGCCCATGGCACTTTACTGAGGAGTGCACCGGAAGGTGACGCGGCTCAGGGAGTACTCCGGAGTTCCGGGAGGGCGTATGCCCTGCTGGCGATGACTTGTCGGAATGCGTGGCCACCGCCGCGATGCTCCCTCCCGCACTGGGAGGACAACGACAATGATGAACCTGACTGATGGCATGCAGCGGATGGCCGGGCCTGGCCTGGCCGTGCTGCTGACGAGTCTGGCGGGACACGGCGTGGCCGTGGCCGACCAGGCGAAGATCGACGATGCCCTGGCGGCCGCCTGGCCGGGCATGGCGGAAGGCGCCCAGGTAGTCGACTGGGAAGGCAACGTGCTCAAGGAGGGGGAGAACGGCTATACCTGCCTGCCGACACCACCGAGCATGACCGGGACGGCGCCGATGTGCCTCGACGAGGCCTGGCAGGCGTGGGGACAGGCCTGGCAGAACGAGGAGCCGTTCCAGGCCGAGTCGATGGGCATCGCCTACATGCTGGCTGGCGACGAGGGGGCGAGCAACGTCGATCCCTACGCGGAGGGGCCCACGGATGACAACGAGTGGATCGTGGAGGGGCCGCACCTGATGCTTCTCGCCCCGGCGGCGCTGCTCGAGGCCTATCCGACCGACCCGCACAATGGTGGGCCGTACGTGATGTGGAAGGGCACGGACTACCAGCACCTGATGGTCCCCGTCGGGGCGCGTGACTGAGGCAGGGAGCGGTCGCGTTACCACCAACCGACAACGGCCGGCCAGGATGGCCGACCGTTGTCGTCAGGAACCGATGTCGTCAGACAGGCGCTCGTGCGGTGTCTCACGCCTCGTCGGCGATCTCGGCGCTGTGGAAGACGTTCTGCACGTCGTCGCAGTCGTTGAGCGCGTCGACGAGCTTCTCGAACATGGCCACGTCGTCGCCCGACAGCGGGGTCGTGGCCTGGGGCACGAACTGGATCTCGTCGACCTCGAAGTCGAGCTCGCCGAAGGCGTCGAGCAGCGCCTGCTTGGCCTTGGCGTACTCGGTATGCGGGGCGAAGACGGTGATCTGGCCCGCCTCGTTCTCGATGTCGGTGACGTCGACATCGGCCTCCATCAGCGCCTCGAGCACCGCCTCCTCGTCGCTGCCCTGGAAGGCCAGGATGGCGCAGTGGTCGAACATGTGGCTGACGCTGCCGGGAGTGCCGAGCTTGCTCTTGGCCTTGTTGAAGCAGGTGCGCACCTCGCCGAAGGTGCGGTTGGGGTTGTCGGTCAGGCAGTCGACGATGACCATGCAGTTGCCCGGTCCGAAGCCCTCGTAGCGCGCCGGGGAGAAGTCCTCGCCGCCCACGCCGCTGGCCTTGTCCAGCGCCTTGTCGATGACGTGGGTGGGGACCTGGTCCTTCTTGGCGCGCTCGATCAGTCCGCGCAGGCTCAGGTTGCCGGCGGGGTCGGTGCCGCCCTGCTTGGCGCAGACGTAGATCTCGCGGCCGTACTTGCTGTAGACCTTGGTCTTGGCGGCGGCCGTCTTGGCCATGGATTCCTTGCGGTTCTGGAAGGCCCTGCCCATATCATTATCCTGTCGAGTTCAACACGAGGCTGGATTCTACGAGACCCAAGGGGGCGGGAACAGGGCTATTTTCCGTCCTGCATGACCCCCGTCATGGCTACACTCCGGGAGTCACCATCCGGCTCCGGAGGCCCCATGGACCATCACGCCTATCGTCACGCCCTGGCCGGCGCCCTGGGCGGCAGCGAACTGCCTTTTCCGCCCGCGGAGTTCGCCGCCCGCCTGGCCCGGGTACGTACCGCCATGCACTCGGCCGGCCTCGATGCCCTGCTGCTCACCGACCCGGCGGATATCTTCTACCTCACCGGCTATCACACCTTCGAGGTGTCGGTGCACACCGCCCTGGTCGTCTCGGCCGAACGCCTGGTGCTGCAGGTGCCCTCCATCGAGACCGGCCCGGCGGTGGTCACCGCCGCGGTGGACGAGATCCTCGGCTACCGCTGGGAGGGCATCGAGGAGGTGGTCGCGCCGCTCGCCGAGACCCTGGCGGTACATCGCGCCATCGGCCTGGACCTGTATGGCGCCGGGCTGCGTTTCGGTGTGATCCGCGAACTGCAGGCGCGCCTGGGGGCCGAGCGCTTCCGCGATGACGGCGGGGCGCTGCTCGACGCCATCCGCATCGTCAAGACGCCGGCGGAGCTCGACTGCCTGCGCGAGATGCGCGGATCACCGCGTCCGGCCTCGCCGCCGCCGAGGCGGTGATCGCGCCGGGGTCACCGACAACGACATCGCCGCGGAGGGCAGCCGGGCGCTGCTGGCGGCCGGCAGCGAGTTCATGAGCCTGCAGCCCATCGTCACCAGCGGGCGGCGCATCAGCATCATCCACGTCAACCACAAGCGCCGCGTGATCGAGCGGGGCGATCCGGTGTTCCTGGAGTTCGGCGCGGCCTTCCAGCGCTACACCGCGCCGATGATGCGCACCGCCGTGGCGGGGCGGGCCACGCCGGAGATGCAGGTGCTGCGACGTCTGTCTGTCGAGATGTTCGAGGCGCTCACGGTGGCGATGCGTCCGGGGCGTACCTTCGATGATGCTGCTCGGGCCGCCGAGACAGTGCTGGCTCCCCACGCCGAGGGCGTGTTCTTCTCGGGGGTGTTCGGCTATGCGGTGGGCGCAGTTCCCGCCCAGCTGGGTGGAGGGCACCGGCTATTTCGCCCGCGGCCAGGCTCGCGAGTTCGCCGAGGACATGGTCTTCCACCTGCCGCTCTGCCTGCGCCTGCCGGGGCAGTGGGGTATCGGCCTGAGCGACACCGTGCGCGTCACCGACGGCGGCGCGGTGCCCCTCACCGACAACGACTGGCGGCTCAACGAGCTCACGGGTTGATCTCGGCGGACATCGCCCGCATCCCTGTGTCAGGCTATCCCGGATTGCCATCGATTCCAGCGACAAGGAGCCAACATGAAGGTCGTGACCCTGAAGAGCCCGGGCGGGCTCGATAACCTGCAGCTGAGCGAACAGGAAGCGCCGGGTGAGCCCGGCCCCGGCGAGATCCGCGTACGCCTGCACGCCAGCTCGCTCAACTTCCATGACTACCTGGTGGCGGCAGGCGGCATTCCCACCGCCGACGGGCGCATCCCCATGTCCGACGGTGCCGGGGTGGTCGAGGCCGTGGGGAGGGCGTCGAGGAGTTCGCGGCGGGCGATGCCGTGGTCTCCACCTTCTTCCCGCCCTGGCTGGAGGGGCCGGCCCGGCTGGGCAACTTCGCCACTACACCCGGCGACGGGGTCGATGGCTACGCCCGGGAGCAGGTGGTGGCGAAGGCCACCGCCTTTACTCGCCAGCCGGCGGGGTGGAACCATGCCGAGTCGGCCACCCTGACCACCGCCGGGCTCACCGCCTGGCGCGCCCGGTGGTGGACGGGGGATCAAGGCCGGCGATACGGTGCTGGTGCTGGGCACCGGCGGCGTCTCCATCTTCGCCCTGCAGTTCGCCCGGCTGATGGGGGCGCGGGTGATCGCCACCTCCTCCTCCGACGAAAAGCTGGCGCGGCTGCGCGAGCTGGGAGCCGAGCACACCATCAACTACCGCGAGGACCCGGAGTGGGGCCGTACGGTCCGGGAGCTGACCGGCGGTGAGGGGGTCGACCAGGTGGTCGAGGTGGGTGGCCCGGGCACCCTGCCGCAGTCTATCGAGGCGGTGCGCATCGGCGGGCATATCGCGCTGATCGGCGTGCTGACCGGAGGCGCCGGGAAGTGCCCACCGCCAAGCTGATGGCCAGGCAGGCCAGCCTGAGGGGGCTGATCGTCGGCAGCCGGCGCCACCAGCTGGAGATGATCCGCGCCATCGAGGTAAACGGGCTCAAGCCGGTAATCGATCGCGAGTTTCCGCTGGAGGCGATCGCCGACGCCTTCCGCCACCAGGAGGGCGGCCGCCACTTCGGCAAGATCTGCCTGACCTGGTAACCATCCTGCGTCCCTTTGCCTGCTGACGCCCGCCCGGCCCTGCCGCGGCGGGCGTCGGCGTCTCGGCGCCCCGCCCGGGGCGTGCTATGGTCATCTCGATGTTGGCCACCAGGGGAAGGGGCGCCATGGCGCAGGACGAAAAGCGGGAATGCCCGTTGTGGGAAGTGGTGTCCCTCGAGCAGCGAGAGCTGCCCAGGGCGTCCCAGGCCAGCCAGGCGCGGCGCCGCTGGCAGGCAATGGGACGCTGGCTGACGCTGGGCAGCGAGGCGGGGGAGGAGCCGGCGCGGGATGAGGCACAGCTCGAGCGGCTGCCCCGGGTGCGCCTGGCCAACCTGGCGCCGCCCATCGACTGGCAGCCGGGTGCCCGGGCCCTGGCCCACCATCTGGCCGAGGCCGGCGAGTCGACGGGGCCAGTCACCCTGCTGGTCGGCGCCCCCGAGAATGGCCATGCCGAACTGGTCGAGGCCTGGGCGCGCCTGAAGGGTGCGCGCCTGTTACCCGAGCCGGCGGCAGGAGCGCTGCTGGCGGGCGAGTCGCCCTGGGCGCCGGAGCCCTCGGCACACGGCTGGGTGATACCGCGCCTGGAGCGGGGTTTCCTGCGCCAGGCGACGTCGCTCGGCGGGTTGCGCAACTTCTCGAGGCCGCGCTCACCGGGCGCCTGGGGTGCGGGGTGATCGGCTGTGATAGCTGGACCTGGGCCTACCTGCGCCATGCCCTGGCGCTGCCCGAATCCGCGGCGGTGACCCTGCAGGCCTTCGACGGCGCGCGGCTGACCCGCTACCTGGCTGCCACCACCCGGGCCGCGGCGGCTCGCACGGCAGGGGAGCCGCCGGCGATTCTCGCCGTGGGCAGCGGCGAGCCGGTGCTGGTTGATGGCGATGAGGCCTCGACCAGCCGCGAGCTGCGCGAGCTGGCCGCCCACTGTCGCGGCCAGCTGGGCCTGGCCTGGCACTACTGGCGGGCCGGGCTGTGCGACGAGGCGCCGGAGGGGAGGCCCCGGATACCCTGTGGCTGGCCGAGACCCTCGACGAGGCCACCCTGCCCGGCGAGGTCGGCGAGGAGCTGGTGCTGCTGCTCCACGCCCTGCTGCTGCACGGCGGTCTCGACGAGGTGCTGCTGCCCGAGGTGCTGCCGTTCTCCCATGCCCGGGCGCTCTCCGGCCTGCGCCAGCTGGAGCGGCGCGGGGTGGTGAGCTGCGCTGACGGCCGCTGGCGGGTGGCGCCGCTGGGCTGCATGAGCGTGCGTCGCCTGCTCGAGGAGCGTACCTACCTGGTGGATGCCCTGTAAGGAGGCCTGGTGATGGACAACGTCGACGACTATTCGCGGCTGTTCAACAAGCTGGATACGGCGGCCCTGGTGGAGCTGGCACTGGTGGTGGCGGGGCGATCCTGCTGATCGTGCTGAGCCAGAAGGGGCTCAACTGGGCCGCCAACCGGCTGCATGGCCAGCACCGCTTCCGGGTCTTCGCCCTGGTGCCGCTGGTCCGCCTGGCGATCCTGATCGTCGCCATCTCGATGGCGGTGCCCATCGTCATCGACCCCTCGCTGCAGAACATGATCGCCCTGCTCGGCGCCGTGGGGCTGGCCATCGGCTTCGCCCTCAAGGACTACGTCAGCAGCCTGATCGCCGGGGTGGTGGCGGCGGTGGAGATGCCCTACCGCCCGGGGGACTGGGTGGAGATCGAGGGAGTCTACGGCGAGGTCACCCATGTCGGCATGCGCACCATCGAGTTGGTCACCCCCGACGACAACCTGGTCAGCATCCCCCACCTCAAGATCTGGGACGCGCCGATCAGCAACGCCAACAACGGCGGCGACAGCCTGCAGTGCGTGGCGGACTTCTACCTGCATCCCGACCATGACGCCGCCCGGATCGGCGAGGCGCTGCGCGACGTGGCGCTGACCAGCCCCTACCTCAAGTTCGACCGGCCCATCGCCGTGGTGGCCAAGGAGCACCCCTGGGGCACCCACTACAAGATCCGCGCCTACCCCGTGGACCCGCGTCAGCAGTTCCGCTTCGTCACCGACCTCACCCTGCGTGGTCGCGCGGAGCTCGGTCGACTGGGTGCGCGGCCCGCCCAGACGCTGGCGGGAATGGAGGGAGTCTAGGACCGTCAGGCCAGCCAGGCGACCGCCAGGCCGATGGCCAGCGAGGCCAGCATCGGCACCCCCACCCGCCAGGCGGTGCGGCGCGTGCCGAAGGCGCCGGCCAGCCCCGCCTTGACCAGGTTGTTGGTGGCCGCGGCGAGGATGATGCCCAGCACCGCGGTGTTCGGGGCGATGGCGTCCAGCGACATGCGGGTCAGCGACAGGGTGATGGCGTCGACATCGGCGATGCCCGAGGTGGTGGCCAGCAGGTAGATACCGGCGTCGCCCAGCGCACCGCGCAGCCACTCGCCCAGCAGCATGATCACCGCCAGCAGGGCGCCGAAGAACAGCGCCGTGCGCAGCTCCAGCGGATTCTGTCCGGAGGCTGGCCGCTGCACCGCGCCATCACCGCGGTGGCGCCGCCACAGCCACAGCGCCGGCAGGTAGAGGGTGAGACCCATCAGCGTGATCGGCAGCAGCAGGGCCGGGATCAGCCCCGGGCTGATCACCGCCGCGTAGAGCAGGATGCGCGGGAACATGGTGCCGCAGGCGATCAGGATGCCGGCGGCCAGCATCGGCGAGAGCCCCGGGGCCAGCCGTGACTGGCGCGCGAAGTGCAGGGTCAGGGCGGTGGAGGAGCTGAGCCCGGCGAACAGCCCGGTGAAGAGGATGCCCTTCTCGGCGCCGCCCACGCGGATGGCAAAGTAGCCGATGAACGACACTGCGGCGATCAGCACCACCATCCACCAGATCTCGTAGGGATTGAGCGCGCCGCCGGGGCCCATGGCACGGTCCGGCAGCAGCGGCAGCATCACCGCGCTGATCACCAGCAGCTTGAGGCCGGCGTCGAGCTCGTGGGCCTGCAGCTTGTAGAGCAGGCCGTGAATCTCGCGCTTGTTGTCGAGGATCACCGCCGTGGCCACGGCGCAGGCGGTGGCCAGGGCCGGGTCCACCTCCACCGCCACGGCGCCGAAGCAGAAGGTCAGCAGCAGCCCCACCAGGCCGGTGATGCTGTAGTCCTGGCGTTCGGCCAGCCGCGCCCGCCAGGCGACCAGGGCTATGCCCGCGACCGCCAGGAACACCAGCGGGAAGGCCCAGGCGCTCACCGTGGTGGAGAGCAGGGCGGCGATACCGCCGAGCAGCCCCACCAGGGCGTGGGTGCGGATGCCGGCGATGCGCTCGCCGGCCTGCTGTTCGCGGGCCACCCAGCCGCGCTCGATGCCGATCAGCGAGCCCAGCAGCAGGGCCACGGCCAGGCGGATCAGCGGCTGGTTGGCATCGAGGAAATGGCGGGTGACCTCTTCCATGGGCGGGTTTCTCCGACTGGCGACGGTCAACGGTGCTTCCACCGGCACAACCCTGCATAAGTGTTTACACTACCGGCAGGACCCACCTACCCAGCAGGGATCGCCATCAGCATGCCGCACTCTCCGGACCTTGCGCTACCCGATGCTGAACTCGATATCCATCGCGACAGGCGCCGTGCCATCGCCGTCTATGTGGGTGGCGTGCTGCTGTTGCTGGTGGTGATCGCTAGTCTGATGTTCGACCAGTATCGTCGCGATACCCGGATCGCGGAGGAGCGCACCGTGGCCCGGGCCGACCTGGTGGCCGAGTGGGTAGCCAGCACCTTCGCCGCCAGCGAGGCGCTGCTGGCCAGTGTGGCGGCGCGGATCGAGGGCAACGAAGCCCCGGGCGAGTTGGGTGACTGGTTGGCCGCGCTGGGCGACGAACTGCCCTTCCTCGACAAGATCAGCGTGCTGGATAGCCAGGGGCGGGTCATGGCCTCGTCCAGCGACACCTATCCGCCGGGCTATGCCCTGGGCGGACTGCCCTATCACCGTGACCTGCTGCAGGCGTCGGCGGGCGAACGCATCGTCACGCCGCTGTTCTGGTCGCACTTCGTCGAGGAATTTCGGGTGGTGCATGCCCAGCGCCTGGCCGGAGGGGGCATCGTCAGCGCCGAGCTCGAGCTTTCTTCCTTTCCCATGCCCTGGATCGCCTGAGCCTGGCGGCGGGGCAGAGCACCGCTATCATCGATACCCAGATGCAGCTGATCGCCCGGCGCCCCGTCTTCTGCCGCGGGCGCCCCTCCGGACATGCTGGGCCGGCCGATCCGTGAGCCCTTGACGCGCGCCTTCATCGACAGCGGGCAGCAGCGGGACAGCTTTCGTACCGGCTCGCCCCTGGATGGCGAGGAGCGCTACTACACCATGCGTCGTGTCGGCGAGCTGCCCTTCGTGGCGGTGATCGGCGAGGAGGTGTCGTCGGTGCTGACGGGCTGGATGCACAGGCTCTGGCTGCGCCTGGCGATCGCCGCTACGGTGATCGGCCTCGGCGGCCTGGTGCTGCGGCACTATCTCAACCGGCTGCGGCTGGAGGCCGAGGTGCGCCAGCGCGTCGCCGAGAGGGAGCAGGCGCGCCGCGAGAGCCAATCTCGCGAGGCGCGGCTCCAGGCCCTGGTGGGCTCGATCCAGGACATGATCTTCGTGTTCGACGAGACGGGACGCTTCGTCTTCGTGCATGCCCCCGACCCCGGCGAGCTGCTGCTCGACTCACGTGACCTCATCGGGTGGCACTATCGCGAGGCGCTGCCCGCGGATCTCGCCGAACAGCTTGCCGCGGCCTTCGCGGAGCTGCGTGACGGCGGTGGGCCGGTGGAGTACGACTACCGGCTGGAGATCGGCGGCGAGTGGCGCCACTTTCGCTCGGTGCTGAGCGCCCTGGGCACCCGCGGCCCGGATGCCGGCGGAGCCCTGGCGGTGGTGCGCGACATCTCCGAGGAGCGCGCCACCGAGGCCCAATTACGCATCGCCGCCACCGCCTTCGAGACGCACCTGGGGATGCTGATCACCGATGCGGAGGGCATCATCCTGCGTGTCAACGACACCTTTACCCGCATCACCGGCTACGCCGAGGAGGAGGTGCTGGGCAGGAATCCGCGGCTGCTCAGCTCCGGGCTGCACGACGATGCCTTCTATGCGGGGCTGTGGGACAGCGTGTCGCGCCACGGCAGCTGGCAGGGCGAGATCTGGAACCGTCGGCGCAACGGCGAGGTGTACCCCGAGTGGCTGACCATCAGTGCGGTGCGCAATGGCGAGGGCGAGCTGACCCACTACGTGGCCACCTTCAGCGACCTCACCGAGCGCAAGGCGGCCGAGCAGGAGATCCACCAGCTGGCCTTCTTCGACTCCCTGACCGGGCTGCCCAACCGCCGCCTACTCATGGACCGCTTGGAGGGGGTGCTGCGTGACAGCTACCGCAACGGTCGCTTCGGTGCGCTGATGTTCCTGGACCTCGACAACTTCAAGCAGGTGAATGACACCCTGGGCCACCACAGCGGGGACCAGCTGCTGCGTTCCGTGGCCAGGCGGCTGGGGGCGGTGATCCGCGACACCGATACCCTGGCCCGCCTGGGCGGTGACGAGTTCGCGCTGCTGCTCCACGACCTCGGCGAGCGCCCGGAGGAGGTCGCGGTGATCGCCGAGCGGGTGGCGCACAAGCTGCTGTCGGCCCTGCAGGCCCCCGTGCTGCTGGGCGGTGAACGCCTGATGGTGACCGGCAGCCTGGGCATCACCCTGTTCCGCGATCACGAGACGAGCCTTGACGAGGTGCTCCAGCAGGCCGACATGGCGCTGTTCCAGGCCAAGGGGGCGGGGCGCAACACCCTGAGCTTCTTCGACCCCGAGATGCAGGTGCGCCTGCAGGCCCGCGCTCGCCTCGAGGCCGACCTGCGTCAGGCGCTGCCGCGGGAGGAGTTCCACCTACACTATCAGCCGCAGGTCACGGACTCGGGCGAGATCCGCGGGGTCGAGGCCCTGCTGCGCTGGCAGCACCCCCAACGGGGAATGTATCGCCGGGGGAGTTCATCCCCCTGGCCGAGGAGAACCGCCTGATCGTGGCCATCGGCGCCTGGGTGCTGGAGAGCGCCTGCCGGCAGCTGGCCGCCTGGGCCGCCGACCCCGCCAGGCGGCACCTGACGCTGGCGGTGAACGTGAGCCCGCGGCAGTTCCGCGAGGTGGACTTCGTCGAGCGGGTGGTGGCGATTCTCGACGCCACCCGGGCGCCGGCCGAACGCCTCAAGCTGGAGGTCACCGAGAGCCTGTTCCTGGAGGAGCGCGACGAGGCGCGGGCCAAGATGCTGCGCCTACGTGAGCGAGGCGTGCGTTTCTCGCTGGATGACTTCGGTACCGGCTACTCCTCGCTCTCCTATATAAAACGCCTGCCGCTGGACCAGCTCAAGATCGACCAGAGCTTCGTGCGCGACCTGCTCGTCGACGAGGCTTCGGCGGCCATCGTGGCCAGCATCATCGCCCTGGCACGTAGCCTGGAGCTGGAGGTGATCGCCGAGGGGGTCGAGACCGAGGCCCAGCGCGACTGGCTGATCGCCCACGACTGCCATGCCTTCCAGGGTTACCTGTTCAGCCGCCCCCTGCCGCTTGAGCAGTTGCCGCTGTCGCGTATCGCTTGATATGGGACAAGGTTATGGGAATCCCTGCGTGTCGGGGAGGCGTGGCGCTGGCCAGGTCGGCATTCCCGTCCTATAGCAAGAGAGGCACACACTCTTGAAGGACGCGATGACCATGGCTACCCCACGCTTCATCAGGCACTCCCTGAAGCTGCTTCCCGTTGCCCTGCTGGGCCTGTCGATCGGCCTCGCCCAGGCCCAGAATGTCGCCGACGAGGAGCGGCTCTATGGCGGTCCGATGCTAAACCAGCAGGAACGCGACCAGTTCCAGCAGCAGATCCGCGAGGCCCGCACCTTGGAGGAGCGTCAGCGCATCCAGGCCGAGCACCAGCGCTTCATGCGCCAGCGCGCCGAGGAGCGCGGCTTCGACCCGGATGGCATCTACGGCTTTCCGATGATGAACCAGCAGCAGCGTCGCGACTATCACCAGCGCATGCAGGGTGCTGGCTCCGATGCCGAGCGCCAACGCATCCGCCAGGAGCATCGTCAGCAGATGCGCCAGCAGATCCTCCAGCAGCAGCGCAGTCCGCGTGGTCAGGGTGGCCAGGGCGGCGGTGGCCGGATGATGAACCAGGGCGGCGGTGGGGGACGCGGCTGATACAGCGCAACCCTGCGCCGATGCTCATGAGCAGCGGGCCGCCTTCGGGTGGCCCGCTGCGTTTCTGGCGTGCCGACGGGTTGCCAGAACTCCTCGACTGCTGAATACTGTTATTATATACAGTTAATGCAGGAGGGGAGTTATGGCATTGACGGATTCGACTCGGGCTGGGCTCGGGTGATCGGCCGCGCCGCTCCCGGAGCGGTGCACTCGGGCCTGCCGCTGATGGGC
This sequence comes from Halomonas sp., assembly GCA_018401555.1. Lineage (GTDB taxonomy): Bacteria > Pseudomonadota > Gammaproteobacteria > Pseudomonadales > Halomonadaceae > Halomonas. Next base: position 67,608 of record JAGYKP010000083.1, on the reverse strand, counting down.
TGCCGGGTGCGGGCGGGTTTCCCAGCCCCGCCGACGATCACCTCGAGGCGGAGATCAACCTCCACGAGCATGTGGTGAAGCGCCCGGCGGCCACCTATTTCGTGCGCGCCGAGGGCGACTCCATGCTCGGCGACGGCATCCATGACGGCGACCTGCTGGTGGTGGACCGCAGCCTGGAGCCGCTGCCCGGCCGGGTGGTGGTGATCGCCCTGGAGGGGGAACCCACCGTCAAGCGCCTGGCGCGGCGCGGCGGCGAGGTGTGGCTGGTGGCCAGCAACCCGCGCTTCGCGCCGATCCCCCTGGCGGGCCGGGAGTGCCACGTGTGGGGCGTGGTCACCCATGTGCTCCACGCTCTGCCGGGGGGCGAGCGGTGATCGCCCTGGTCGACGGCAACAGCTTCTACGTCAGCTGCGAGCGGGTCTTCGACCCGCGCCTGGAGGGGCGAGCGGTGGGCGTGCTCTCCAACAACGACGGCTGCGTGGTGGCGCGCTCCCACGAGCTCAAGGCGCTGGGCGTGGCCATGGGCGCGCCGCTGCACCTGTTGCCGCCGGCGGTGCGCCGCCAGGCGGTACTGCTCTCCAGCAACTACGCGCTCTACGGCGACATGTCGCGGCGGGTCAACCAGGTGCTGGGCGAGTTCTCCCCCGACGTGGAGCCCTACTCCATCGACGAGAGCTTCGTGGGCTTCTCCGGCTTCCCCGATGGCGAGCTCGAGCCGCGCTGCCGCGAGCTGCGCGACACCGTGGGCCGCTGGACCGGCATCCCCGTGGGCGTGGGGCTGGCACCCACCCGGACCCTGGCCAAGCTGGCCAACCGGCTGGCCAAGCGCGAACCGGCCTTCGAGGGTGTCTGTCGCCTGGACGCCGAAGGTGAGGCCACGCGCCGGGTGCTCGAGGCCTGCCCGGTGGATGACCTGTGGGGCGTGGCGCGACGCAGCGCCGAGCGGCTGGCGCTGATGGGCATCGAGAACGCCTGGCAGCTGCGCGAAGCCGATCCACGCTGGGTGCGCAGCCGCTTCTCGGTGGTGATGGAGCGCATGGTCTGGGAGCTGCGTGGGCGGCCGGCCATCGCCCTCGATGACATGAGCGAGCCACGCCGGCGGCTGCTGGTGTCGCGCTCCTTCGGGCGGCTCACCAGCGAGCGCCACGAGCTGGAGGCAGCCATGCGCCAGCACTGCGCCCGGGCCGGCGAGAAGCTGCGCCGTCAGGGCAGCCTGGCCCAGGCGGTCCAGGTGTTCGTGCGCACCAACCCCTTCCTGGCCGGCGAGCCCCAGTACCGCAACGCCGCGGCGGTGGCGCTGCCGTCACCCAGCGCCGACAGCCGCGAGCTGCTGGCCGCGGCGAGCCGTGCCCTGGCGGCCATCTTCCTGGAGGGCTACCGCTACCAGAAGTGCGGCGTGATGCTGCTCGACCTGGTGGACGTCGAGCGGCGTCAGGCCTCGCTGCTCGAGACACCCGAGGACGATGTGCGCCGCGCGCGCAGCCAGCGGCTGATGGCGACCCTGGACCGGCTCAATCGCGAGATGGGGCGTGACACGGTGCGCTTCGGCCTGCCGCAGCGCGACAATGCCTGGAAGCTGCGCTGCGAGCGACGCACGCCGCGCTACACCACCTGCTGGGATGAGTTGATGCGCGTCAAGACAGGGCGTTAATTGGCCGCAGTGCCGTGCGAGAACAGGGCGGGGCGACCCCCGGCTCGACTACACTGGTGACACCGCGGCGCGGTCGTGCGTCGTGAGGAAGTCATCACAGGGAGCAGAGCTCATGCGAATGAAGGGCAAGAATGTCATCGTCACCGGCGGCGCCAGCGGTATCGGCCTGGCCAGCGTGGAGCGTTGCCTGGAGGAGGGGGCCAACGCGGTGATCGCCGACCTCGAGGGTGGCGAGGGTGCGGCCCGGGCGGCGGAGCTGGATGCCGGGCATGCCGGCCGCTGCCTGTTCAAGGCATGCGACGTCACCGATACCGCCCAGGTCGACCGCCTGTTCGCGGAGACCGTCGCCGAGCTGGGCAGCGTGGATGCGGTGTTCAACAACGCCGGTATCGGCGGCGTGACCCTCCGACGAGGTGAGCGACGACGAATACCTGCGCATCATCGACATCAACCTCAACGGGGTCTTTCGCGTGGCGCGCGCGGCGCTGCGGGTGATGTATCGCCAGGGCAGCGGCAGCATCGTCAACTGCGCCTCCATCCTCGGCATGATGGGCCAGTCCCAGACCGCCGCCTACACCGCGGCCAAGGGCGGGGTGGTCAACATGACCCGCACCCTGGGCATCGAGGCGGCACCCAAGGGGGTTCGGGTCAACGCCATCGGGCCGGGCTACATCGATACGCCGCTGCTTCAGGCCCTGGACGACGAGCTGCTGCAGCAGCTGATCTCCCTGCATCCGATGGCCCGGCTGGGCCGCCCCGAGGAGATCGCCAACGGCTTCCTGTTCCTGGCCAGCGACGAGGCCAGCTTCGTCACCGGCACTACCCTGATGGTCGACGGCGGCTTTACCGCCGGCAAGTCCTGACCCTGATCGGCCAGGGCGGTGTCGCCAGGCTAATACGAGCCTGGCGACATCGCTGAGTCAGAGTGCCGAGAGGAAGTCCTTCAGGCGGTGTCTCATCGGCTAGGGTCCTCCATACAGCACTCCGGCGGTTACCCGACCCATCGATATGCATCAGGGCCGGGGTGGCGAAGATGCCGAAGTGGATGGCCTGTTGCGGTTCCCGCAGCAGGTCGACCTCCTCTGCCGGCTCGATGCCGGGGCCGCTGTCGTCAGAGGGCTGCCGCCAGGTTGCGTCGGGCACGGCACGAGCGGGGTGCCTCGCCGGTCACGAAGAGGATAAGCGTGGGGCGTGCTGCTGGCTATCGTCGGCTGGCGGGCGGTTCACTGGTCGAGCCCTCCCTGATCGGGGTTCCGGCGTCGCAGGATGCTGCGCTCGTGGCGGCTCGCCTCATCATCGACTTCCGTCTGGTCGTGGTGCTCGGCCACCCGTTCCTCCTGCAGCCGTTCGAGCTCCTCGTGTGCCTCCTGGATCAGCGTGCGGGTCTTGGCGATGTCCCGTTCCAGTCGCCTTTGCCGGTGCAGGCGCTCCTTGACCTGGCGTTGGCGCAGGGCGGCTTCCTCGCTCTCCTTCTGGAGGCGTGCCGTGCCCATCAGGACATCGCTGCCGAAGGGGTAGACGTCGGCAAGCTCGACGCCCTCGCTGGTCAGGAGCATCTCGCGGACCTGGTTGGAGTGCCCCGTTCCCCGCGACTTGACCACCGACAGCGAACGATTGCGTTCGCCGCCGTTGATCTGGTAGCGCAACACGATCCAGGTATCCGCGAGGGTCGAGGCATGGCTGAGGGACGACTCGCCGAAGGGGTCATCGGCCTCGGAGAGCGAGGTAAGCATGGTGGTGATGCCCCGGGTGCGCGTCACGGCCAGCAGGCGCTCCATGGCGAGGAAGGCGCTCTCGGCGCCAGATGCCTTGAGCAGCGCCGAGACGGGGTCGATGACCAGGCAGTCCGGCTGGAAATCATCCAGCAGGTTGAGCAGGGCCATGTAGTGCTCCTCCACCAGGGTGGCCCAGCTCGCCCGGGCGACAACCTTGAGATGGCCGCTGTCGATGGGCGTTTGCAGGTCGATGCCGAGGGTGGCGACATTGCGCACGATCTGGCGGGCGAACTCGTCGAAATCTGACCAGTAGCGCCCGCTCGCCGCGACCGGCGGCGGCCGCGACGAAGGCCGCTCCCAGGGTGGTCTTGGATGTGCCGGGTTGGCCGGAGATCAGCGTGATCGAGCCACGATAGACCCCGCCGTCGAGGATCCTGTCGAGGCGTTCGATACCGGTACTGAGGGCGTTCGCCGGCCGCCGGCACCGCCTCGGCCAAGAAGGGGGCGGCATAGGGGAGATGGATGCCGGCGTCATCGATCAGCATGGCAAGCTCATCGGGGTTGTGGCGAGTGCCCCGGTACTTGGCGATGCGGAAGCGTCGGTTGAGCCGCTTGTCCACCAGGGTGCTGGAGAGCACCAGGATGGTGGAGAGCATGAACTCGATACCGCCGAGATGGTCCGGCTGGGTGCGGTCATCAGCCGTATGCTTGGCGGTCAACAGCAGGGAGTAGCCGCGCGCGATGCACCAGTCATTGAGCTGGGCGATCTGGTCGATGGCCCTCTGGCTGTCCGACTGGCGACGCAGCAGCTGGTCGATGCCGTCGAGAACGAGTCCAGCTGCCTGCCACGCGCCTGGCGCACAGGTCCAGCACGGCGAGCAGGCCTTCGATGTCGAAGGCGCCGGAGAACTCGGCCCCCTTCATCGTCTGGGCGTCGATGATCTCGCAGCGGGAGGAGTCGCGCAGTTGCCGCCCCCAGTGGAAGGCAGCGGCATTGGCCAGGATCTGGTCGCGGGACTCCTCGAAAGCTCATGAAGACACCGCCTTCCCGCGTGCCAGGGCACTGGCCAGTATCTGCAGGCCGAGGATGGTCTTGCCGCATCCCGGCTCGCCGATCACCAGGGTCGTGCCGCCGGCCGGCAGTCCCGTGCGTGACCGTATCCAGGTCATGGATGCCGGTGGAGCGCTTGACGAGTCCGTGTTCCGCTGTGGTGTTGGTGTCGTTCATCGTGGCTCCTGGCGGAAAGGGCGCCTCAGTCGTTGGGCAGCATGTCATGTCTTTCCCGGTGAGGGCGTCGCATTGGAGGAGAGTGCCAGCGGCAGGCGGGAGCTGCTCCAGCAACCAGCGGAAGTCCTCCTCCTCCAGCGGCATGCTGTAGTAGTACCCCTGGCCGTTCCGGCAACCCAGCTCGAGCAGAGCATCACGCACGGCGGTATTTTCCACGCCCTCGGCCACGGTGTCGGCCCCCCAGCACCTGGCTGATGCCCAGGATCATGGAGACGATATTGCGGTTGAGGGGCTCGTCGAGGATGCCCCTCACGAAGCCCATGTCGATCTTGATCTCGTCGAAGGGGTACTGCTGGAGATAGAGCAGCGACGAATAACCGGTGCCGAAGTCGTCCAGGGAGAGCCGCACCCCCAGGGCATGCAGGTCGTTGAGCTGTTGGAGCAGCGTCGCGGACTCCTCGCTGAACACACTCTCGGTGATCTCGAGGGTCAGCGCTGCCGGGTCGATGCCATGGATCTCCAGGGTCTCCCGCACCTTGCCGGGTGAAGTCACCCAGGCGGAACTGGTCCACCGAGACGTTTACCGAGACTCGGACCAGGTCCAGGCCAGCGTCCCGCCACTTGCGCAGCTGGCGGCAGGCCTGGATGAGCACCCAGTCGCCGATCGGGCCTATCAGCCGGCTCTGTTCGGCGATCGGGATAAACTGGCCGGGCAGCAGCATGCCGCGTTCCGGGTGCACCCAGCGGATCAGTGCCTCGCAGCCGATCACTGCGCCGCTCGCCAGCTCCACCTTGGGCTGGTAGTGCAGCTCGAACTGGTCATCCTCCAGGGCCCGGCGCAGGTCACGGGTGAGGGTGGTGCGCTGCTGGGCGAGGCGATCCATCTCCCGGTTGTAGCGATAGAATTCACTGATGTTCTGCAGGCGAGTCTCGTGCAGGGCGATCTCCACCTCGTGGAGCAGGGCCTCGGCGCTGCGTTCCTCCTCGCCCAGCAGGGTATAGGCGCCGCGAGTCGCGACCTCGATGACCAACTCCGCGATGCATATCGGCCGATGGAAGAGTTCGGCCAGTTCCTCGAGGCGGTCGCGGGGCCGTGAGTCATCCTCACCGTGCAGCAGGACAATGAACTGGTCGCCACTGATACGTCCGATCAGGGTGTCATCCGAGAGGCATCTTTCGAGGCGCCGCGCCATCTTGATCAGCAGCAGGTCGCCGATGTCGTAGCCATGGGCATCATTGACGTTGCGCATTTCCCGTATGTCCAGCAGCACGATGATGCTGTGCGGGCTCCAGCCGTGCCGGTCGAGGTGCTGCGCAAAGGTTTCGATGAAGCCCTGCCGGTTGGCCAGGCCGGTCAACGGATCCTGATAGGCCTGTCGCTTGAGCTCCTGTTCCGCCAGCTTGCGTTCGGTGATATCCACGTGCATCACCACAGCGCCCAGCATGCCTTCGGCCTCGAGGTCGGGAGCCAGCCGACTCGCCATCATGCGATACCAGCGGGGCTGGCTGGGAGAGTGGCAGGGATATTCGAGTGTGAAGGTCTCCCGGTTACCCGCCAGCACGGCCTGCAAGCCATCCGCCGCTTCGAGGGCTTCCTCGGCGCACTCGCCTTCGGCGGCACGGCACACCGTCAGGTAGTTGCTGCCAACGCCGAAGGTGGTGTCACGGTAGTCGTTGCTGGTACCGAAGTGTCGCCACTGGTCGTTGACGTCGAGAATCCGGCCGGCCTCATCCAGCAGGGCGATATGGGCGGGGAGCGAGTTGATCAGCGCCCGGCGTGTGGCCAGGGCACCCGAGAGGGTCTCGACCATGGTGTCCTGCCGATCGAGCATCTGATTGAAGGTGCGCGAGAGGTCGGCAAACTCATCCGAGCCTGCTGCCGGGACCCGAATGCCATGCTCGCCGGCCTCCACTCGTCGGGTCGCCCGGGACAGGACCCGCAGGGGGCCATTGATCCGCTTGAAGAGCAGCCCGAAGGCGGCGACGCAGAAGAGGCTGAACAGGGAGGCTGCCCCGGCGAAACCGACAGCGATCCAGCTGGCACCGCGGGCGATCTGTGCCTGACGCTGGCTGGTGACCTCGCGCAGTGCGGTGTCCAGTTCGACGCCGTAGCCGGCCACCTGCTGCATGATGACCTGGCTGCGCCGGGGCAGCTGGAGTGGACTGTCTGCCTGGCGCTGAGCGCCGCTTTCCGCCTGGGACCTGGGGAGTTGCGAATAGACGGTCGTGAGGGTGCCGACCAGGAAGTCGATGTAGTGGATGGCGCGACGGGTGCCGGGATGGTCCTGTGCCAGCTTTGTCAGGGAGTGCTTCAGGGACGCGGCCTCGACACGGTAGTCCTCCAGGACTGCCGGGGCGGCGCGATCGACCAATAGCGCGTCGCTTTCCACGGAAAACTCCCCGATGCGGTAATGAAGCGCCATCAGGACCGCGATTTCCGCCTGTTTTTCCTGCAACTGGCCCATGCTGTGCAGGCCCACCAGGACCAGGGCAACGAGGCCCATCACACAGGCGGTGATGCTGATCACCGAGAGGCGGACTAGCTTCATAGCCGGGCCATCCGGTGGGGCCCTGGAGGAAGGATGAAGTCAGGCGTCCAGGAGCGGGAAAAGGGACATTGAGCGCCTGCAGTATGCTCACACCCTCTCGCGATTATCAATCAGCCGGATCGGGGCGGCATGGCCGGTGAGGAGATGACTTAGTCGAGCAGGCGCTCGATCTCCGCGATCAGCACCGCACAGGCATCGTCGAGGTGGCGGTGCTGCTCGGCGGTATCGCCATCGACGCCGCGTTCGACCAGTGCCGCCACCAGGGCGTGCGCCTCCCGGTGCAGTGCCGCCAGGCGACTCGGGTCGGGCAGGTCATCACCGTGGTCCAGGGCCAGCCAGTTGCAGAAGTGGCAGTGGGGCTCGCCAGCGGCGAGGCCGACAGCCCCGCGCCTGCCTCCAGGGCGTGATGCAGTTGCCGACACCAGGCTCGGTGCTCCACTCCGGCGATGAGCAGCGGCAACTGGCTGGGTGCCAGCGGCGCCTGCCGGGCCCAGCTGGTCGGCGGTTGCCACTCCTGGCACCAGTCGGCGACGGCTTCCGCCGGCATCGGGCGGGCGATGCCATAGCCCTGCCCCAGCTCGCAACCCAGGCGCAGCAGCAGCTGGCCATGGTCCAGGGTCTCCACGCCCTCGGCGATCACCTGGCGTTCGAAGGCGTTGGCCAGCCCGAGTACGCCGGCGAGGATCTTGATGTCCTCCGGGGCGCCCAGGATGTCACGCACGAAACTCTGGTCGATCTTGACCGTGCCCGCAGGGAGCCGCTTGAGATAGGTCAGCGAGGAGTAACCGGTGCCGAAATCGTCCAGTGAGACCTGTACGCCGAGGCGCCGGCACGCCTCCAGCAGCTCGGTGATCAGTGCCAGGTCGCCCAGGGCACTGGTCTCGAGGATCTCAAGCTCCAGGGTGCCGGAGGGCAGGGTCGGCTGCTCGGCGAGCAGCTCTGCCAGCCGCGCAGGAAGCTCGCGCTGGCGCAGGTGGCGGGCCGCCATGTTGACGCTTACCGGCAGGGCTCAGGCCAGCGCGCCGCCAGGCGGCGGCCTGGGCCAGGAGCGCGGCGAATCACCCACTCTCCCAGCGCCTCGGTCAGCGCATGCTCCTCGATGATGGGCAGGAACTGACCCGGGGCGAGCAGGCCGCGCTCGGGGTGAGCCCAGCGCACCAGCGCCTCGACCCCGATCACCTCGCCACTGCGCATGTTGACCTTGGGCTGGTAGTGGAGCACGAACTCCTCCTTCTCCAGCGCTTGCTGCAGGCGCTCCAGGCTTTCGTGATGGCTGCGTACCGAGCGGTCATGCTCCGGGTCGAACAGGTGGAAGCGGTTCTTGCCGGCGAGCTTGGCCTGGTACATGGCCTGGTCGGCCTGGCGCAGCAGCTGGTCGGCCTCGACGCTCTCCGCCTGGGGATAGAAGGTCACCCCCAGGCTGGCGCTGACCTCGAGGCGCTGGCCTTCATGCCACACCGGCTGGGCGGCGGACTCGAGCAGGCGGCGCAGCAGGGGCGTGGCCAGCCGGGTGTCGGCGAGGTCTACCAGCACCGCGACGAATTCGTCACCGCCCAGGCGCGACAGGGTATCTTCCTCGCGAATCACCTCGCGCAGCCGCTTGGCCAGGGTCACCAGCAGGTGGTCGCCGGCGGCGTGGCCGAAGCGGTCGTTGATGGACTTGAAGCCATCGAGGTCCAGGTAGATCACTGCCAGGTAGCGTTCGAGGCGCTGTTCGTGGGCCATGGCCTGGCTCAGGCGGTCGGCGAGCAGCACCCGGTTGGGCAGGCCGGTGAGGGCGTCGTAGTGGGCCAGGTACTCCAGCTGGCGCTCGTGCTCCTTGATCAGGGTGATATCGCTGGAGATGCCCAGCAGCCCGACGACCTCCTCCCCGTCGCGGATCGGCGTCTTGATCTCCAGGTAGACCCGCCGGTTGCCATCGGCATCGCGGGTGACCACCTCCTCGGTGGTCTGCTCGCCGGCCAGCACGCGGCGATCCAGTGCGTGGAGTCTCGCCATGGTATCGGTGCTGAAGAAGCGGGCGTCCTCGCTGCCGATCAGCGACTCGGCGTCGCAGCCGAACAGCGTCAGGGTGGCGCGGTTGGCATAGGTATAGCGATAGTCCCGATCCTTCATGTAGATGTAGGACCCGACGTGGTCGAGGGCTTCACGGAAGCGTCGGGTCTCCAGATGAGCGGCGTGCAGGGCGAACTCCGCCTGCTTGCGCTCGGTGATATCGGTGATCACCCCGTACCAGGTGATGGCGCCATCGGCCTCGGCGTGGGGCAGGGCGTCGCCGAACACCCACTGCAGCCGGTCGCCCGGCAACCGCACCCGGTACTCCTGACGCCAGGGGGTCAGGGTCTCGCCGGAGCGGGCGATGGAGACCACCACAGCATCGCGGTCGTCCGGGTGGATGGCAGAGAACACCGGGGTGGCGTCGTCCTGTACCTGTTCCGGTGCCACGCCGTAGATCTGCCGCATGCCGTCGCTGGCATAGGGGAAGTGCGAATGCCCGCCGGGCTCGAGGCGGAATTCATAGACCACGCCGGGAATGCGCCCGGCGATGGTCCTCAGGCGGGAGACGGCCCGCTCGAGCTGCGCCTCGCGCTGGCGGATGGTTCGGGTCAGCGCCTGGGTCATGCCCAGCGCGCGGGCCCGGGTGCCCTGCAGCGAGGCGATCAGGGCACAGAGCAGGAAGGTGAGAACCAGACCACCGGCCAGGCGCCATCCGGCGGCGGTGAGGTCGACCGCCGCGCCGGGCTCGCGGTGGCGGAAGGTCAGCCGCCAGGTCTGGCCGGCGATATCGATATGTCGTGCCTGCTGGAAGGCCGAGCGTGCAGGGGCGGGCTGCGCTGCGCTGCGGTAGAGCGGCTCACCCCGGGTGTCGCCCTTCGCGCTCGTGAGGGCTCAGTCACCAGCGGCTGGCCGTCGCTCCAGTCGTGGTCGTCGAGGATGCCGGCCATCAGGTCGTACATGCGATAGGGCATGTAGACCCAGCCGAGCAGGGCTTCGCGTCGCTCGGCGGTGCTGGTCGCCGGCATCTCGCGGCGATAGACCGGCAGGGTACATCAGGGTGGCCGGCTGTGGCTCTGCCCTGTTCGGTGACCAGCTCGACCCCGCCCGCTCAGGGCTCGCCTTGCCGGTGTCCCGGGCCCGCGCCATGGCGTGCGCGCCGGATGGGCTCGGCGAACATGTCGTAGCCCAGGGCGTCTCGGTTGCGGCCGCCGAAGGGTTCGATGTAGTGCACCGGGCCATAGGCCCGGCGCTCGCCGGAGGGGGTGATCGCATGGTCGGTGAAGCCATCCGCGCGCACCGTTGCCAGATAGGCGGCCAGCCGGTCGGCGGGCACATGGCGGGCGAAGCCGATGCCCCTCGACGTCGTGCCGAGCAGCGCCGAGGCCTGCAGGCCCTCGACGAAGGTGCGCCACTCGCCGCGGTCCACCGTCTCCGAGGCGACGAACAGCGCGGAGGCGCCGCGCAGGATCAGCGCGTAGGCGGCGAGGCGCTCCTCGACGCGCAGGGTGACCTGGTCGGCGCTGAAGGCGAGCCGCTGCATCGCCTCGGTCCCGGCATCACGGCGCGCCTGCTGGGCGGTGGCCAGCGACAGCATGCACCCGACCAGGGCGATCAGCCACAGCCATGGGGGGATATGGAGGTAGGGAGGGCGTGCCATGCTTGTTGTTGTCACTCTGGCCGTCGAGGAAGTCACCCGGGCATCTTACCTGCAAACCCTTCCCGCCTCGATGCCTGGGCGGTGTCGTCCACGCTGCGGGATCGCCGGCGCAAGGACCGGCAGAAAATGATCGGCGTGACCCCTCGGTTGGTCGATCGGAACCGGCAATCCAGTGGGCTTGCCCGGTGCCCGTGAACCCAGGCGCACTCATCGCGTCATCGCAAGGTGGTTCGGCCAGATATTGGGCGAAAAGGCTGTGTGTGACAGCGCACTGTGATTGCGTCTCGCAAGGTCCATTCTCGGGGCTAGCATGGCAAGGGAGATGCCTGAACAGGACGTTGCATCCTGCGCCTAGGGCGCGGTCTTGTAACCCAAAAAAGAGTAATACCCATGAAAAACATGAAGCTAAAATGCCGCTCAGCCAACAAGAATCTGTCATCTTCATTGGATTCTGAAGTCCTGGAGTTCTGGTGCTTGCGTGCGAGAGTTGAATTGCACTGCATGAATTCGATTGCTGGCTATATGGGCTGATACGATCGGGCTCAATGAACGCGATCGTTGATCGACAAATGCACGCCACTTCTGATCTGTCAGGGGTGACATCCTCTGGCAATGGAAGGGTGTTGTTGCCATGAAGTATCGGACTCGAAGAAGCATCATGAAATCGATCTTTGCACTAGCGCTTGGCACGATTGCCCTGCTCCTGGCGGTCACCGCCCAGGGGGCACCCGGCACGAGAATCTTCCTGGCTTCCGTGAGCCTGGCGCTGTTCGCGGTGGCATTGAGTCCGGGTGCCCAAGCGGCCACGGCCCGAGTGAACTAGCGTAGCGATGGCAGAGATGGAATCGGGAAACATGCAACGAAAAAACGGCCACCGCGGCTTCTCGCCGGGTGGCCGTTTTTTCAGTGTTTTGTGGTGCCGCAAAGAGGAGTCGAACCTCCGACCTACGCATTACGAGTGCGTGTGCGCCATATTTCAGCAGAAACGGCGAAGCCGCAACATCGCTATTTATCACACTAAAAACAACTACTTGTATATATATCGCTGTCTTCGCTGTTTGTAGCCTCGTTGTGGGGAAGCCTCGGTTATATCCCGCCCTTGGAACCCATTTGGAACCTTATTTGGAACCTAGAAATCGAGGCCAAGGGCATGACTGGTCAAAGACAGAACGGCTTCGCATGACGCGAGCCATGGAACCTCTCGCCAAGGAGCTGCACCGAAGTGGGACGGAGGTAAGTGGGACAGCGGAGAAGCCGGCTACCACGTGCGTGGCCGGCAAGCGCGGCCTATCGCTGCGAGTGTCCCACTCATCAACCCGTCCGGCAAGCGCCGCGTGATGACCTCTTGGCCGCTATGGTGTCGGCAACATGACCGCCGACAAGGGGCCGCAAGGATGCCGCCAAGGTGCTGGCCATTGTCGCCCAGGGTGGCGACCCCGCGCGGTGCTGGAGGAGGCCAAGGCCGAGGAGGAGCGCCAGCAGCGCAGACGCTAGCCGCCTACCTGTCCGGCCCCTACACCGGCTTCCAGAAACGCAAGAAAGACGGCGCCGCCAACCGGCGGCGCATCGAGAATGACTTTGCCGACTGGCTGGATAAGCCCATGGGCAGCCTGACGCGGGCCGATGTTGAAGGTTGGCAGGCCGACCAAGAGGGCCGCCGAAAAGCCCCGCGCCTTTGGCACCCTGAAGCGGTCCTATGCCGCCCTGTGCGCCTGCTGGCCCACGCTGCCGAGCGCAGGTGATACCGGCCCACCTGCTTGAAGGGCGTGAAGCTACAACGGCCGGCCATGACCGAGGAGGAGATGGCCGAGCAAGCATCCCAGCGGCGCTACCTAGAGGCCGAGGAGGTGCTGGCGCTGTTTGCCGGGCTGGAGGCGTACCAAGAGGCCAAGCGAGAGCAACGACGTGGCAGCCGCGCTCACGGCAAGGCATACCTGCCGGACTTGGACGGCGTGGCCTACGTGGATCACGTCACGCCCTGGATTCTGACCATGTACTACACCGGCTTCCGGCCGGGCGACCTGTTCGGGCTGCGCTGGGATCACGTTAACCTGGCTTTCCGCACCGTCCGCAAGACGATTGAAAAGACGGCGCACCACCGCGAGGAGCCCCAGACCTTCCCGCTGTCCACCGAGGTCGTGGACGTACCGAAGGCGTGGCACCAACAGCAAGGCAAGCCCACCACCGGGCTGGTGTTCCCGTCGCCACGCAATGGCAAGCGCATGAGCGCCACCGCGATGCAGAAGCCGTGGGCGACCGTCCGGAAGCTGGCCGGACTACCCAGTGACCTCGCTGTTGTACAGCCTGCGACACAACTTCGCCAGCCAACTGGTGATGGCCGGCATTGACCTGTTGACCGTCTCCAAACTGATGGCGCACTCTGATATCCAGACTACCATTCAGCACTATGCCCACCTTCGGCCGGATCACTCACGCGATGCTGTTGAGGTATTTGCTCGGCAATCGGCCGGACAAGGAACTTCCAAAAATGACACAACTGAGGACGACACTCACTTGAGCTTGTTTCAATAGGCTGGCGCTACCTGAGGAGGCGAGATTTATGGATGATGAGCGTTGATAGCGATCCAAGCCGATTTGGATGACGTGCTAGACCGGCTTGCCGATTATATGAGCAGCGAAAACTGAAGTCAGAGCTAGAGCCGCACCCTTCAAGCCGTGAAGATGCTGCGCGCGTCGCTTACCACTATGCGTCCACGGATAATATCTTAATATGCTCAATCGAGATCGCCAGGCTTGCAAAGCTGGGTCCAAGTACTTATCCCAAATCTCACTGCTAGGAGCTGAAGCTGATGGTCGCCAAACGAGCAAGTGAGGTTTTCTCGAGGCGCTGAAATCTGTCGCTGACTTTGGGGATATTTGCTGGCCCTCTGGAAGCTGGGCATATGTCGGCACTATCTGAGGCCGTTACAGCGTGGTCAGAGAAAGAATGCCAGTTCATAGAGAGAGCTTTGGACTGACGCTTACTCCCTAAACGTGAAGTTGACCGCCGAAAGCGGGCGCGGGAAGACGCTGCATGGGCTGCCTACAAACTTCCCACAAAGTGACCCCAAAAAATCCCGTGGATGAAGCGCTTTTTGAGGAGTGCAGGTAAGCGCCATGGCATGCCCGCGTGCAGTGGCGCTCGCGCCTACTACTCACCACAAGATGCGTGCGCGACGCGGTGGCCGGGAGAAAGGCTGAGAAGAGCCCGTTTTGTCAATTATCGACGAAACGTGACCAAATACTTGTGTTTGCCTGATTCGAGAGCCTCGAAAGAAGCGTCAACCCGCAACTTGGATAACGCTTCGGATGCCCGCCAAGACACAAGCACCCAGCGACATTCTTGCCAGCGCCCCGCCCGTTACCGTGATGGCTTCGACCCGGCGCTGAATTGAGCTGCCCGAGGGGCCGCCGCTGGTTTCCCCACCTGATACCCGCCCAACCGGCGACCGCCCGTGCGGGCCTCGCACCACCGGCGGCCTGCCAGGCCACGCCCTGCGCCGCGTTTCGTGAAGCGTGGCCGTGCGGTGCGTTACCGGCTTAAGGACGTGCTGGATTGGCTGGCCGATTGGCGATGGCGGCGACGGTGAAGCGCGGCCTGAAGGCCAATGGGCTTCGGGAGGGCGTCGGCATGACCACCATCGACCTGACGTTACGGCGAGAGCGCCAGCGACCCGGCCCGCTACCGCGTGCCGTGGCCGAGCGATTGCGATGCCGAGGGCGAGGCCGCCTTACCCCTGTCGGCCATGAGGCTCCGTGCGTGTGAATGATGCCCTGGTGGGCGCGATCACCATGCCGGGCCGGCTGAGTTTCGAGGCCGCCGCCAACCTGGCCGGCGCTGAGCGTGTCGGCAATATCCGCACCCTGGACCAAGCCCATACGGCGCTGCTGGCGCTGGTGGACGTGCTGCGCGACCACGATAGTGCCCCCGGCCCGTTACCACGGGCTGCTCACGGCTGTGGACCTTAGGGCGCCACCTTGGGCGAGCGGATCCGAGTTCCTGCAAGAGCAAGCCGGAGGAGGGCGCCACCGATGTTTGAGTTTTCGCAACTGCTGGCAAGCGTGTGGCGCTGGATCACTGGCCAAGGTGGACGAAGTGAACAAGGTGGATGCGAGGAGGGCGAAGAATGACAACCGAAATCAGAAGGCCCGGCCCCCGTCAGGGGCCGGACCCAACCTGAAGCGCCACCCAAAGCGCCCCCAAGCATGGCAGCATCGAGGCCGCACTGGCTGAAGCCCTGGCCGCCCATGGTGTGACGCTGACCCCAGGGCGTCAGGGCCGTTTCGAGCGATTCGCTACGCCTGACAAACCGGGCGAAGCAAAACGGCTGGTATCGCATCCACTCCCGCTGGCCGCCACCTACGGCATCTTTCATCTGACGTGTCCGAGGTGGTGACGCTTCACGGCGCCAGCGACCCCGAGGCCGCCGCTCAGCCCGGCTGGACGCCATGCGCGACCGCGAGCGGCAAGAGCGAGAGCGCCAGCAGCAAGCGGCCAAGGCTGCCTGACAAGGCCCGACGCTGGTGGGCCGAGGCCGCGCCCCGGCGACCCCTGCCCACCCCTGGCTGGCCGGCAAGCTGGGCCACCAGCCCTCACAACCCACGCCAGCGCGGCGAGGCGCTGCCGGTGCCGCTGCGGCATCGAGGGGCGAGCTGGTCAACCCTTGAGCGCACTCTTCCCGACGGCAGCAAGCGCCCCCTGAAGGGCGGGCGTTAAGGGCGTGGCCAGCCTGATAGGCCGCTCCGGGCTGGCGCTGGGCGCGTGCTGGTGGCCGAAGGCTGGAGTGCCGCCGCCGCCTTGCATGAGGGGCCAAGGGCGCGCCTGTGGTGGTGGCCCGCAATGCCGACAACCCGGCCCCGTGGCGCGGCGCCTTCGCCAACGCCCTCGCCGGCTGAGGTGGGCATAACCGTGTGTGGCGACGACGACCGGCACCTGCCGCCCAGGGCAAACCCAACAAGCGGGCGCGGCTGCGGCCCGCCACGCTGCCCCGGCCATTGGCGGTGAGCTGCCGATGCCGCAATTCTGCGACGGCTGCGAGAGAGCTGTACCGACTTTGCCGACGTGCGCCCGTGCCGGCCGGGAGGTGGCCATGGTGAGTGAACGGGTCGCGACCCCGACACCTGCGACATGTTCGGGCAGTCCGGACGTTGAGCCCGCCCATACCCCCGTTGGACGTGTCCATGGTGGCCAACGTGTCCCAGCCCAGCAATGACGCGGCTTCCCGCCTGGACACCATAGGGACACCACCTGTCCCAACGTGTCCCATCGCCCGCGAGGTGGGCCCCAGCGAGGCCGAGCCGGCCAAGGTGAAGGAGCCCAGGCGCCCCACCTTCGCCCGCTACCCGGCCCTCAGCCAATACGGGCAGCCGGGGCTGTACTACCACGGGCAGCGCCAGCCCAGGGCGAGACGGCGACCCGGCCCCCTTCGACGTGTGGATATGCAGCCCCATCGAGTGCCCGGCCGCCACCGCATGACGAGCGTGGCGGATAACCACGGGCCGCTGCTGCGCTTCAAATCGCCTTACGGGCCGTGGCGCCAATGGGCGATGCCTCCTGCGGCTGCCGGGAAGGGCAGCGGCGAGGAGATGCGCGGCGAGCTGCTGGATATGGGCGTTCGTATCAACCCTGACGGCTTCCGCCGCTGCACCGGCTGGGCGTCCCAATGCCGGCCCGATGAGGTGGTGGTGGCCGCCACCCGTGTGGGGCTGGCACCGCGTCGAGGAGGCGCTGGTATTCGCCATGCCCCGGCGCACCATTTCGCTCTGGTGGCGAGCTGGCGCGTCGAATCACCTTCCAAAGCGAGGTGGCCGGCCAAGACGAGCACGCCACCGCCGGCAGCCTTGAGCTGGCGCGAGGCCATAGGCCGGTTCATGCAGCGGCAACCCGCTGGGCGTGCTGGCCAGAGTCCACCGCCCTTGGCCGGGCCGCCGCTGCACCTGTGCCACCGGCCAACCGCCGGTATTCATCTGGTGGGCGATTCATCATGCGGCAAACCACTTGGCTGGAGGTGGCGGCGAGCGTGTGGGGTGGTCCCGACTTCAAGCTGCACCTGGCGTGCCACCGGCAACGGGCTGGAGGGCGTGGCCGCCGCCTTGAGCGACACGGCGCTGGTGCTGGACGATAGGCGAGGCCGATGGCAAAGAGATCGGCGCCACCGTCTACGCCTTGGGCAACGGCACCGGCAAGGCCTCGCGCCAACCGCAACGGCACCGCCCGCCGACCCCACCGCTGGCGCATCGCGGTATGAGCAGCGGCGAGCGCACCCGGCTCGCCCATTACGCGAGGCCGGCAAGCGTCCCCCACGCCGTGGCGGGCCGTCCGGTTGCTGGATATACCCGCCAACGAGCCCACGGCGCCTCGGCATGCTGCACCACCTGGCTGATGGGCGCGCCTTCTTGCGGATCACCTGAAAGCGAGGCGACGCGCCACCATGGCCACCTTTGGGCCATGTTCAATCGAGCGGCTGGCGGCCGAGGAGCGACTTGGCCTGGCGAGGTGGGACAAGTTCGCCCAGCTACCCGGCTGGCCACGTCCCGCCCGCCGCAAGCGCTTCGGGCCGCCAAGGTGCTGGCGCTGATCGGGCTGGCCGGCGAGCCGGCCACCGAGTACGGGCTGACGGGGCTGGCATGAGTGGGCGAGTCCATGGCCGCCGCTATCGAGGCGTTCCACGCATGGGGCCGCCGGGCAGGGCGGCGTCAGGTCCGAGCATGAGCAGATATTGGCCAACGTGTCCGGCTTCATCGAGCGACACGGCGATGCCCGATTCAGCAGCGTCGAGAGCGACCCGGCCCACACCCCCACGGTCTACACAACCGCCGGCTGGTGCGTGACGATGCCGTGAGGGCCGCACCTACCTATTCAGCGGCGAGGGACCGACCGAGGCGCTGGGCGGCTTTCGACCTGAAGCGCGCGGCAACCGAAGCCCCGGAGTGCGGCCGGCTGGCTGGTTGAGCGAGGGAGCGAGAAGCGATCCATACGGCTGTCGATCAAATGGCAACCGCCGCCGCGTCTATGCGGGATCCGTCCGGCTGAGGCCGAGGAGGGCATGGCATGAGCCTGGACGACGTTTACCGCGCCTTTGCTGGGACACCACCGGACACCACCTGTCCTGAAGGTGTCCACGCCGCAAACCCGGGCATGGTTGAGCCGTTGGGACACGCTGGCCCTCGTTGGACACCACCAAGAGCAGGTGGGGCAGGGCGAGGCCGTGGGCCGGCGCATGAGGTCGAGACGCTGCTGGCCGCCCCTGGCTGACACGGGCCGCGACCTGTGGCCGGGGCTGGCGCACGCCTCACGCGAGACGCTGGCGCCCCTGAGTCGGCAGGTGGTACGGGCCGTGAGCTTGGTGGCTGTGATAGACGTACTCGCTGAGGTGGCCCCCGACGGAGGCGTCGCCCGCCGGCAGACCCCCCGGCTGCGCTGGGCGATCCCGCTGCCGTGGAGGCCGCCAAGGCGCTTTTGGCCCGCCTACTCCCGCACCATCGCCCACCGAAGCCCCAGCGCCAGCCGCAAGCCCCCTTGAGCCGTCCTTGGCTGGCCTATGTCGCCAACCATTGCGAGCTGGTGCCGGATGAACGGCGCCACTTCCAGCCGCAACCACCTGGCCGCCCGACCCGAAGCCGAGGCCGAAAAACTGGCCCGGCGCTATGTCGAGACGGGCAGCGCTTGCCGCTGATGCCGAGCCCCAGGCCCACCGCCGCGCCAATGCCGGCAGGCGGGCCGCTAACGCGATGCTGAGAGGTGCGACACCACGAGACGCCGCAACCCCCCAGGGCCGCCCGTCAAAGGTCGCCCGTGACGCCTCACACCGGCGGTTGGTGCGGGCCGATGATTCTTCCCGACTCAGGAAGGGCAGCATGGACCTTTGAGACGCTGCCGGCCATCGACTTGGACACCCCGCCCCAGCTAGACCTGGCGCTGCCCCCGCTAGACCTGACACTGCCGGAGCTGGCGCTAGACCCCGACACCGGAGATGAGCCTGAGGGACGCCATGAGCAAGAATCCCAGGCGGCCGCTTGCCGCGCCCGTGCGGCTGATTGCGAGCGTCGAGGCCGAGGTGGTGGCCGCTATCGACCGGCTGGATGACCCAGGGGCGGCATCATGCCCACCACAACCGAGCCGGAGTTTGTCCGGCAGGCCGTCGAGCCGAGAGCTGGCGCGGTGCCAGTCTGATGATTACCCGAGCCCCTAAAAGGGCCGGCGGCTGGTTGAAAAACAATCAACTTTATCAAGGGGCGCCCCAGGCCGGGGGCCTTTGCTGTGTGGGCGTTCCGATGATTTTTTGACCCATAAACGCGCGCGCGTGGCCAGCGCCAGCAACCTAATAAAACCTAACACCGAGGGGCCGGCACGGGCGCCCGGCACGCTGACAAATGCTGACATCAGAAAGCCACCGGCAACCTGTCAAAACCGCGCTATCGGGGCCGCTGCTAATGCCGGCCGATGCTAAGAAATGCCAAGGGGCTGGGCCGTCCCCGGCTCGGGTGCGCACCAATCGCCGATAGCAACTAGCCTTATCTGATCAATGCTGGTTGACGAAGGGGGCATTATGTTGGGGGCTTTTGAAAAGGCTTTTCGGTGATAGGTCGTCAGCTCGAAGGTTTATATCGAGCTTCCAACAGTGGAGGCGGAAAAGTCTCGATAGCTCTGCCAGCCCCATTACCGGTGAGCATTTCTCTTGAGCAGTGAAGAGGTGGCTGAAAGCGTCCGGCAAGCTGGCCATGGTGGGATGGCAAACCAAACTTATGCCTTATGCCGAATCACACAAGCATGACCTGAAAATGATGCTGAAATGCTGTCGTGAGGAAGAGAAGATCTACTGGTCAAGCGGTGATTATAAAATGTCCCCAGCACCATTTTACTCTTCGAGAGAGTTGCCGTTTTGCTGCGCAAGAAAAGGACTATGAGGGCGAGGTGGAAATTTGCCAACGCTGGATTGCCATGGTGGACGACTTGACCGTTTGGATAAAAAATAACCAATCTTAATGTTGCAAATGTGGATGCTGGGCCGAGGTCGCAAGCTATCCGGAAGCGGCTTCCAAAAGCTGAAGAGCTGCTTAGAGAAGCAACGTGTCAAGCGACTTCACGTGGTAGCTTGCTGGGCTGGCCATCCATGGCCGGGGCTGCAAGGGGCAAGAGGGCAGCCCGTCCCTGTGGCGGCAGTCCCGTGGGCGGCATGGCCGCAATCCGGGCTGGGCGCCACCCTGAGCATGGCCCAAGGCGCGGGGCCGCCTGCCGTAAGAGATTGCCGACACGAAAGGTACTCCACCCCCACCCCGTACCCGAGGGGCCGCCGAGTCCGCCGGCCGCGCTATTTACGGCGGCTTCGTTTCGCTTCCGGTTCCGGGTTCCGGGTTGGCTGCTGGTGCCGAAGCCGCGCCACGCCTGGCCCGGCGGGGCGAATCCGAAAGCGGAACTGGCCGGCGGCTCCGCCTCCCAAAAGACAAATTTTGCTGAGGATGGGCTACCCTTGATGGCTGCAAGCCTAACAAGCGAGGTCAGGAATGATGGCTTTTGTTTGCTGCTTTTGGTGGCAGCCCCTTGGCAGGCGGCCGCCCAAGGCGGAAGTGCCCCGACGGGTCATATCGCCAGAGCCGCCCAGGGGGCGGTGGGCAGACGGTCTTCAGGGGGCGGCAATGTGTCCACTTTTTATAACGGGCCGCCTGCTGCCGATTTCCCGGCTTTTCACTGCTTTCGGCAATTTGGATTCCCGCGGCAGCCAGAATTCCTGAAAAGCGTTACTCGCACTGCTGGAGAATCTTACCCGCAGTGGTCAGAACCTGGGGGAAGGCCCCCGCCTCGACTCTCGGCAGCGCGCCCAGGCTGCCGGGCTTTCTCGAAATGAATTGGTGCGCGCCCGTAAACCGTGGCCAGCTGCTAGTGGAATGAGCCGGAAGCGACGTCGGATCACATCATGGGCAGCCCCGACGATGTGAATACCTACGTGAACTCAGTGGCCGCCGCTGCGACAACCTATGGTATCGCGACCGTGATCGTGGATGGCATACCCGCCGCATCACCGGTGTGTGACGGAAAACCGACCAGCCATGGCGCTGATAGTCGGTAGCCTTGACACCCAAGATGGCAGCGCCCGACCTCAGACAATGGGTGCCGGACGCCGCCGCTTTGATGTTGAGTTTTGGCAAGGTGGCTGGCGCGCTGGTACGCACCATTGGTACGCACTCCGGCGGCGCCTGTCGTGAAAAAGCCGCGAGCGGCCGCCCGCCCTTGGCTGCAGGGGCAAAAACAGGGCAAGGCCGCCACCCTGCGGAAACGCTCAGCCTGCCCGCTGGTAGTCGAGGGCGACGAGCGCGCCGGGCAGGCGGGGGGCGGTGCAATCCCTGGAGCCCCCGAGCGCCGGACACCGCCGGCCCAGGCAGACTCTCTTCATGCCCGCGAAATAAGAGATTTCTTCCGGCTTGGCTGTGGCGTACCCGCCGGCAGGGCAGGGGCTGGCTCGATCCCAGAGCCGCTGGCGCTCGCGTACCGGAGCGGCACCCTCTCCAATCGCTAACCCACTTTTCCGGCAGGTAGTCGGCATCATGCCTAAGCGCCAGCCCCACCTGGCCCCCTACCCCTCCGGCAGGGCAGCCCCAGGCGCGATCCGC
Organism: Halomonas sp.; assembly: GCA_018401555.1. Taxonomy (GTDB): domain Bacteria; phylum Pseudomonadota; class Gammaproteobacteria; order Pseudomonadales; family Halomonadaceae; genus Halomonas. Next base: position 46,202 of record JAGYKP010000083.1, on the reverse strand, counting down.
ACCGGGCAGCCGAGACAGCAGCTACCCGATGCCGGGCAGATAGCAGGGCGACGTGGGTGCGGGGCGCCCACCTGCGGGCCGGATGCTGGAAACCTGGGGCCGGCGGACTTCCTGACGGCTGAACCTCATTTGGAACCCAGAAGGCGGGAAACGAAAACGGCTACCGCGTCGATTCGCCAAGCAGCCGTTTTTTCAGTGTTTTGTGGTGCCGCAAAGAGGAGTCGAACCTCCGACCTACGCATTACGAGTGCGTTGCTCTACCAGCTGAGCTATTGCGGCCTGACAGGCATGGTAGCGCCGGCGGTAGCGCCGCGGCTAGCCCTTGCCGTCGCGCAGTCGGGTCAGCCCCTCCTGGGCGGAGGAGGCCACCAGGCGGCCGTGGCGGTCGTAGATGCTGCCGCGGAGTGAAGCCACGAGAGCCGCCGCTCCAGGGACTGTCCATGTCGTAGAGCAGCCAGTCATCGACGCGCACGTCGTGGTGGAGCCACAGGGCGTGGTCGAGGCTGGCGATCTGCAGCCTGGGGTCGCGGTATTCGATGCCGTGGGGCACCAGGGCGGTGGTCAGCAGGTTGAAGTCGGAGCTGTAGGCCAGCAGGCTGCGGTGGGTTGCGGGGTCGTCGGGAAGATCGCCGACCAGGCGGAACCAGACTCGCTTGCGGGCCGGCTGGCCGGCTTCCCACTCCTGGCTGTCGAGCAGGAACTCGATGGGGTGGTTGTCGAAGCGAGCCAGCCGGGCGCCGTCCTCGATCAGGCGCTCCGGTGATGTCACCCCGGGCATCGCGGTCTGGTGGGCGAGGCCCTCCTCCTCGCCATGGAAGGAGGCGCTGCAGAAGAAGATCGGCCGCCCCTTCTGGATGGCGGTGACCCGGCGGGTGGTGAAGCTGCCGCCGTCGCGAATGGTGTCCACCTGATAGACTACCGGGCGGTGGGGGTCGCCCGGACGCAGGAAGTAGCCGTGCAGCGAATGGGCGCGGCGCTCGGCGGGGACGGTCTGGCTGGCCGCCGAGAGCGCCTGGCCCAGCACCTGGCCGCCGAACAGCTGCGGCAGGCCGAGGTCCTGGCTGGTGCCGCGGAACAGGGTCTCCTCGAGGGGCTCGAGGGCCAGCAGGTTCACCAGGTCGTTCAGGGCATCGGGCATGGGACTCTCCTGGGCGGCGGCCATGGCCACCATTCATACGGTTGTTTCAAGCCAGTCTACACGGAGTCGACGGCGGTGCGCAGCGATGAATTCTACATGCATCGGGCCCTGGATCAGGCCCGCCTGGGGCTTGCCGCCGGCGAGGTGCCGGTGGGGGCGGTGGTGGTCGATGCCGCCGGCGAGATCGTCGGCGCCGGCTACAACGCCCCGGTGGCCGGCCATGATCCCAGCGCCCACGCCGAGATCCGGGCCCTGCGCGATGCCGGTGCGCGGCTCGGCAACTACCGTCTCGATGGCTGCACCCTCTACGTGACCCTGGAACCCTGCCTGATGTGCACCGGGGCGATCATCCACGCCCGGCTGGCCAGGCTGGTCTATGGCGCCGCCGAGCCCCGCAGCGGCATGGTGGAGTCGAAGGCCAACCTCTTCGCCCAGCCCTGGTACAACCACCATGTGGCGGTGCAGGGCGGGGTGCTGGCCTCGCGCGCGTCGCGCCTGCTCCGGGAGTTCTTCGCCTCGCGTCGCCAGGCGTGAGTCTCAGCGGGGCAGGCGGGTCGGCCTCGGCTTCCTCTGGCCCGGGCGTTGAGCCGCGGGAACTCCCGGCGGCTGCGGTCGACGTAGCTGAGTATCTCGTGATAGCGCCGGATGTTGCGCACATAGATCACCGGCTCGCCGCCCCGGGCATAGCCGTGGCGGGTCTGGCTGTGCCATTCGCGCTCCTGCAGCAACGGCAGCGACTCACGCACGTCGTTCCACCGGTCCGGGTCGCCACCGCGCTGCGCGGTGATCCGGCGGGCATCGTAGAGATGGCCGAGACCGACGTTGTAGGCCGCCATGGCCATGTAGAGGCGGTCGTCGCCCTGGATCGACTCGGGCAGGCGCTCGTGCAGCTGGCGCAGGTAGCGGGCGCCGCCATGGATGCTCTGGGCCGGGTCGAGGCGGTTGCCGACGCCCAGGTCGCCGGCGGTGGCGTTGGTCAGCATCATCAGCCCGCGTACCCCGGTGGGGGAGGTGGCCTGGGGGTCCCAGTGGGATTCCTGATAGCCCACCGCGGCCAGCAGCTTCCAGTCGAAATCCGACTCTCGGGCGGCCTCGCGGAACAGCTCGGCGTAGTCGGGAAGGCGCTCTGCGACGTGGTCGAGGAAGGTGCGCGTACCGACATACTCCAGGTAGTCGTCGTGGCCGAAATAGCGAGCCACCAGGGCGTCGAGCTCGCCGGCGTCGTGCAGTTCGGAGATGAAGCGATTGGCGGCCTCGACCAGCGCCAGGCTGCGTTCGGCGGGGAAGGCCCAGGCCATGGAGAGAGGGTCGCCGAGCAGGAAGCCGCGTTCCACGCCGGGGAAGAACAGCCGGTTGAGGCGGAACTGGTGATCGAAGAGTACCGCCGCGTCAAGCTCACCGTCCTCGACCTGGCCGAGCAGCTCGGCGACCTCCACCTCGGCGGAGGCCGCCCAGCGCAGTTCCGGATAGTCGGCCTGAAGCTCGCTCAATACCCGTCCGGTGCCGGCGCCGCCGATGGTGCCGATGGAAAGGTCCGGCAGGTCGTCGGCGACCTCCACGGGCGGCAGGCCACGGCGATAGACCACCACCGGCTGCAGCTCGATGATCGGTCGGCTGAAGACCACTCCCGGCAGGTCGGGCTCCAGGGGCAGGGCCGCGGCGCCCATGTCGCCCTCCTGGCGTACCGCCTCCAGGGCGCTGGCGATATGGTGATCGGCGCGAATGGTCAGGCTGACCCCCAGCTGTCCGGCGAAGCGGCGCACTAGCTCGTACTCGAACCCGGTGGGCCCCTCGCGCCCCTCGTAGTAGGTGGTAGGGGTATTGCGAGTGTGCACGCTGAGCAGCTCCCGGGCGAGGATCGTCGTGAGCTGGCCCGGCTCACCGGTGCGCGGGGGCTCGGGGATCAGGCACAGGGCGAGGGTCGCCAGCAGGGCGAGAACACGGCGCCTCGGGGAAGCATTCGGGATCAGGGTCATGCGGTGACGGGCTGTGATGAGGTCCTCCACGATACCCAGCCCTGCCGTGGCTGTCATGTGGCGGATTTCTCGCCACCTGCGCTTTCCAGTATCATGTGCGCTCGTTGCCGCAGGCCGCGGCCCCCGATCGTGAAGACTCTCAGAGGCTCCTGGATATGCTCGAACTGCGCGGCGCCCCCGCCCTCTCCGCCTTCCGTCATGCCAAGCTGCTGGCCGCCCTGAGCGACGGCGTGGGTGACGTCGCCTCCCTCTCGGCGGAATACGTGCACTTCGTCGACCACGAGGGCGAGCTGTCCGGCGAGGCCCTGGCCGTGCTGGAGCAGTTGCTCGACTACGGGGTCGAGCCCCGTGACGGGGAGGTCCGCGAGGGCCAGCTGTTCCTGGTGGTGCCGCGTATCGGCACCCAGTCGCCCTGGTCCTCCAAGGCGACCGATATCGCCCATAACTGCGGCCTGTCCCAGGTGAGGCGCATCGAGCGCGGCATCGCCTACCGGGTCAAGCTCAAGGGCATGCTCTCCGAGAAGGCCTTCGAGCGGATCATCGCCGCCCTTCACGATCGCATGACCGAGACGGTGCTCACCGACTCGAGCGATGCGGTGAAGCTGTTCGCCCACCACGAGCCGGCGCCGCTGGGCAGTGTCGATCTTCTCGCAGGGGGGCGCGAGGCGCTGGTCATCGCCAATGCCGAGCTGGGCCTGGCCCTGGCGGATGACGAGATCGACTACCTGGTCGAGGCCTTCCGCGACCTGGGGCGCAACCCCACCGACGTCGAGCTGATGATGTTCGCCCAGGCGAACTCCGAGCACTGTCGCCACAAGATCTTCAACGCCGACTGGGTGGTCGACGGCGAGGCGCAGACGCACTCGCTGTTCAAGATGATCAAGAACACCTACCAGGCCTCGCCGGACGACATCCTCTCCGCCTACAGCGACAACGCGGCGGTGATCCGCGGCTGCGAGGCGCCGCGCTTCTTCCCGGCCCCGCTGACCGGCCAGGCGGGGGAGCGTGCCACCTACGCGGGCCATGCCGAGCCGATCCAGATCCTGATGAAGGTGGAGACCCACAACCACCCGACGGCCATCGCGCCGCACCCGGGGGCGGCCACCGGCGCCGGCGGCGAGATCCGTGACGAGGGCGCCACCGGCATCGGCGGCAAGCCCAAGGCAGGGCTCAGCGGCTTCACCGTCTCCAACCTGCGCATCCCCGAGTTCGTGCAGCCCTGGGAGGCCTTCGACTACGGCAAGCCCGAGCGCATCGTCTCGGCGCTGGCGATCATGCTCGAGGGCCCGATCGGCGGCGCGGCCTTCAACAACGAATTCGGCCGGCCGAACCTCACCGGCTACTTCCGTACCTACGAGCAGGAAGCGCTGGGTGCCAACGGCATCGAGCGCCGCGGCTTCCACAAGCCGATCATGATCGCCGGCGGCTACGGCAACGTCCGCGACGGCCACGTGCAGAAGGGCGAGATCCCGGTGGGTGGCAAGCTCATCGTGATGGGTGGCCCGGCGATGCTGATCGGCCTGGCGGCGGTGCGGCCTCCTCCATGGCCTCCGGCGCCTCCAGCGCCGACCTGGACTTCGCCTCGGTGCAGCGCGGCAACCCGGAGATGGAGCGCCGCTGCCAGGAGGTGATCGACCGCTGCTGGGCGCTGGGCGAGAACAACCCGATCCGCTTCATCCACGATGTGGGCGCCGGCGGCCTCTCCAACGCCCTGCCGGAGCTGGTCAAGGATGGCGAGCGCGGCGGGCCGCTTCGACCTGCGCGCGGTGCCCAACGCCGAGCCCGGCATGAGCCCGCTGGAGATCTGGTGCAACGAGGCCCAGGAGCGCTACGTGCTGGCGGTGGCGGCCGAGGATCTCGACACCTTCGATGCCCTGTGTGCCCGGGAGCGCTGCCCCTATGCCGTGGTCGGCGAGGCCACCCAGGCACACCACCTGGCGGTGCGTGATGGCCACTTCGAGAGCCAGCCCGTCGACCTGCCGATGAGCGTGCTGTTCGGCAAGCCGCCGAAGATGACCCGCGAATTCCAGCGCCAGGCCAACGAGCTGCCGGGGGTGATGCTCGACAACCTCGACCTGCGCGAGGCCATGGACCGGGTGCTGCGCCTGCCCACCGTGGCGTCCAAGAGCTTCCTGATCACCATCGGCGACCGCTCCATCACCGGCCAGGTGGCCCGCGACCAGATGGTCGGGCCCTGGCAGGTGCCGGTGGCCGACGTGGCGGTGACCACGGCCAGCTTCGACACCCACGCCGGCGAGGCCATGGCCATGGGGGAGCGCCCCCGGTGGCGCTGATCGACCCGGCCGCCAGCGCCCGTCTGGCGGTGGCCGAGGCGATCACCAACCTGGCCGCGGCGCCCATCGACAAGCTTTCCGACATCAAGCTCTCCGCCAACTGGATGAGCGCGGCCGACCACCCGGGCGAGAACCAGGCGCTGTATGACGCCGTCCACGCGGTGGGCATGGAGCTCTGCCCGGCGCTGGGCATCGCCGTTCCGGTAGGCAAGGACTCCATGTCCATGCGTACCGCCTGGCAGGAGGAGAACGCCAAGGGCGAGGTCGAGGAGAAGAGCGTCACCTCGCCGCTCTCCCTGGTGATCACCGGCTTCGCCCCGGTCACCGATGCCATGCGCACCCTGACGCCCCAGATCAACCTGGAGCAGGACGAGTCCGACCTGATCCTGATCGACCTGGGCGAGGGGCAGAACCGCCTGGGCGGCTCGGCCCTGGCCCAGGTCTACGGCCAGGTCGGTGACGAGTCCCCGGACCTGGATGACCCGGAGGACCTCAAGGCGTTCTTCGCGGTGATCCAGGGGCTCAACGCCGAGGGCAAGCTGCTCGCCTACCACGACCGCAGCGACGGCGGCCTGCTGGTGACCCTGCTGGAGATGGCCTTCGCCGCGCATGCCGGCCTGGAGATCAAGCTCGACTGGCTGGTGGATGAGCCGGTGGAGGCCTTCAACGCGCTGTTCGCCGAGGAGCTGGGCGCGGTGATCCAGGTGAGCCGCGAACACACCGAGGAGGTGCTGGCCCAGTTCGCCGCCGCCGGCCTCGAGACCTGCGGCGTCATCGCCCGGCCGCGCTACGACGACCAGGTGCGGGTCACCCTCTTCGAGGAGCCGCTGCTCGAGACCACCCGGCTGCGCGCCCAGCGCACCTGGACCGAGACCAGCTATCGACTGCAGGCGCTGCGCGACAACCCCGAGTGCGCCAAGAGCGAGTTCGATGGCCTACTCGACGACCGCGACCCGGGGCTCTCCGCCACAGCCCACCTTCGAGGTGGACGAGGACATCGCCGCCCCCTACCTCAACCTGGCGCGGCCCGCGGTGGCGGTGCTGCGCGAGCAGGGGGTCAACGGCCAGGTGGAGATGGCCTGGGCCTTCGACCGCGCCGGCTTCGAGGCCGTGGATGTGCATATGAGCGATATCCTGGCGGGGCGGGTGTCGCTGGATGAGTTCAAGGGCCTGGTGGCCTGCGGCGGCTTCTCCTATGGCGACGTGCTGGGTGCTGGCGGTGGCTGGGCCAAGTCGGTGCTGTTCAACGAGCGCGCCCGGGAGCAGTTCGCGGCCTTCTTCGCGCGCGACGACAGCTTCTCGCTGGGCGTCTGCAACGGCTGCCAGATGCTGGCGCAGCTCAAGGAGCTGATCCCCGGCGCCGACGCCTGGCCGCGCTTCGTGCGCAACGAGTCAGAGCAGTTCGAGGCCCGCGTCGCCATGGTCCAGGTGGAGGAGAGTCCCTCGATCCTGCTGGCCGGCATGCAGGGCTCGCGGCTGCCCATCGCCGTGGCCCACGGTGAGGGCCGCGCCGAGTTCCGCGACAGCGCCCACCTGCGCAAGATGCAGGGCAGCGGCGAGGTGGCGCTGCGCTATGTGGACAACTACGGCCAGGTGACCACTCGCTATCCGGCCAACCCCAACGGCTCGCCCTCGGGCATCACCGGCCTGACCACCCCGGACGGCCGGGTCACCATCATGATGCCCCACCCGGAGCGGGTGGTGCGTGCGGTGACCAACTCCTGGCGTCCGGCGGAGTGGACGCAGGACGGCGCCTGGCAGCGCCTGTTCCGCAATGCCCGGGTGTGGGTGGACTGAGCCCGCCGCAGCAGCGTGCAGCATCACCGCCAGGGCGGCCTTCGGGCCGCCCTGGTCGTTTCCGGCATCTCCTCGGGGTGAAACGGGTGTTTGAATGCGGGCGCCTGGCACGGCACACTCGAGATCCTGAGGTGTTGAGCGGGAGGAGCGGCCATATGGAGGGAGCGAGCATGGAGGAGCGGTTCGAGGAACGGGTGCGCCTGGTGGTCGAGTCGGGAGTCGCCGAGGTCACCCTGGCGCGCCCGGAGGCCCACAACGGGCTGGACTGGGGGATGATCGACGGCCTGCTGGCGGCCCAGCGCCGCCTGAGCGAGCTCGAGGGGCTGCGTGCCGTGGTGCTGGCGGGGGAGGGCGAGAGCTTCTGCGCCGGCCTGGACATGGCCGCGATCATGGCCGAGCCCGGGCGAGTGCCGAGCCTGATCGAAGCCGACGCGACGGACGGCATCAATCCGGTGCAGCGCCTGGCGCTGGGCTGGCGTAAGGCCGGGGTACCGGTGATCGCCGCCCTGCAGGGCCACGTCTATGGCGGCGGGCTGCAGATCGCCCTGGGGGCCGATATCCGGCTGGCCCACCCCAAGGCGCGCCTGGGGCTGCTGGAGCTCCTCTGGGGCATCATCCCCGACATGGGTATCAGCGTCACCGGCGCCGGACTGCGTGGCGATGTGCTGCGGGAGCTGGCCTGGACGGGGCGCAAGGTCTCCGGTGAGGAGGCCGTGGGGCTGGGGCTTGCCACCCGGCTGGCCGAGGAGCCCCTGGCCGCGGCGCGGGAGAGCGCCGCCGCGATCGCCGGCCATTCGCCGAAGGCGGTGGCCGCCTGGGGGAGCTGCTGGAGCGGGCGCCGGGGCTGGAGGTGCGCGAGCGCCTGGCCCTGGAGGCGCGGCTGCAGGCCGGCCTCCTCGGCGGGGGTCGAACAGCAGGAGGCCATGTCGGCTCGCCTGGCCGGCCGAGCCGCGCGCTTTACCCCTGGACGAGGCCGCTGTCGGCGGTTAGGGATGAGGACGCCCCGCCCCGGAGCCTGCCCATGACCGCATCCACCGCCGCCCCGCCTCGCCTTCGTCCCTACCAGCGGGAGGCGGTGCGCCGGGTGATCGAGCACTTCCGGGGCTCCGACGAGCCGGCGGTGGTGGTGCTGCCCACGGGCAGCGGCAAGTCGCTGGTGATCGCCGAGCTGGCGCGCCTGGCCCGGGGGCGGGTGCTGGTGCTGGCCCATGTGCGCGAGCTGGTGGAGCAGAACCACGCCAAGTACCAGGCCTACGGGCTTTCGGCGGATATCTTCAGCGCCGGCCTGGGGCGCAAGGAGAGCGGCCGCCAGGTGGTCTTCGGCTCGGTGCAGTCGGTGGTGCGCGGCCTCGAGCGCTTCGACGATGGCAACTTCACCCTGCTGGTGATCGACGAGTGTCACCGGGTCTCTCCCGCCGAGGATGCCAGCTACCGCCGGGTGATCGAGCGGCTGCGCCAGGCCAACCCGCGCCTCAAGGTGCTGGGGCTGACCGCCACCCCCTACCGGCTGGGGCAGGGCTTCATCTACCACCGCCACCGTCACGGCATGGTGCGCGGCGAGGCCGACTGCTTCTTTCGCGACTGCGTCTTCGAGCAGCCCCTGCGCCTGATGGTCAAGCAGGGCTATCTCGCCGAGCCGGTGAGGATAGATGCGGCGGTGGAGCGCTACGACTTCTCGGCGCTTACACCGGGGACCAGCGGCCTGTTCCGGGAGGAAGAGCTCAACCGGGTGGCGGCGGGCAACCGCGCCACGCCGGGCATCATCGCCGAGATCATCGAGCGCGCCCGCGACCGCCAGGGGGTGATGCTGTTCGCGGCAAGCGTGGCCCACGCCGAGGAGATCCTGGGCTACCTGCCGGCGACCGAGGCGGCGCTGATCACCGGCGAGACCCCCTCCGCCGAGCGCGAGCGGCTCATCGCCGCCTTCAAGGCCCGGGAGGTCAAGTACCTGGTCAACGTGGCGGTGCTGACCACCGGCTTCGATGCGCCCCACGTGGACCTGATCGCCATCCTGCGCCCCACCGAGTCGGTGAGCCTCTACCAGCAGATCGTCGGCCGCGGGCTGCGCCTCTCGCCGGGCAAGCGCGACTGCCTGATTCTCGACTACGCCGGCAACCCCTGGGACCTCTATGCCCCGGAGGTGGGCTCGCCCCGGCCCAACTCCGACAGCGAGCCGGTGCAGGTGGAGTGCCCGGCCTGCGGACACGCCAACCTGTTCTGGGGCAAGCGCGACGGCGAGCTGGTGATCGAGCACTTCGGCCGCCGCTGCCAGGGGCTTGTTGAAAGCGCCCGACCCCGTGCGAAAAGCGGAAATTCAACGTCGACGACGATGGAGCAATGTTCGTTTCGCTTTCGCTTCAAGGTGTGCGGGGAGTGCGGCGCCGAGAACGATATCGCCGCCCGGCGCTGCCACGGCTGCGAGACCCCGCTGGTGGACGCCGACGACAAGCTGAAGGAGGCGCTGCGCCTGCGCGACGCCCGGGTGCTGCGGGTGGCCGGCATGCAGCTCGAGGCCACCGTCAATGGCCGCGGCCTGGCGCGGCTCAAGGTCACCTATCATGACGAGGAGGGCGTAACGCTGTCCGAGTGGTTCGCCCTGGAGACCCCGGCCCAGCGCGGCGCCTTCGCCGCGGCCTTCCTGCGTCAGCACCTGCGGGCCCCGGGGTTCCCTTCCGGCCCACCTCGCCCGAAGAGGTGGTCGCCGAACAGCGGCGACTACGCCATCCGGATTTCGTGGTGGGGCGCAAGGTGGGGCGCCACTGGCAGGTGCGCGAGAAGCTCTTCGACTATACCGGGCGCTATCGCAAGGCGGTCGAGGCGGGGTAGTTCAGCCGGCATTACCTCGAGGGCAAGCCGGGCGTGGCGAAGGGTCGGCGACTCAGGAACGCGGCTCGTCGTCGCCGTCCCGGTCTTCCTGTTCCTGCTGCTCCTGGAGGTAGCGGTCGCGGTGGGCGCTGGAGCAGAACCACTCGCCTCTCTCGCGCTGGGCTTCGCTCTCCGGCACATGCACCTGGCACCAGGCGCAGCGGACCATCTGGTTGCCCCGGGAGTCCTCGCGGTCGTCCTCCAGCAGCTCTTCGCGGTCCAGTTTCCATTCCCGGTACATGCGGTACAGCTTGAGGCCGGCCAGGAACAGCGCGGCGAAGATGATCAGGCGAATTATCAAGAGGTTCATCCAGGTGGCTCCCAGGTGGGGTGGTCGGCTTTGCCAGTCGGCCGCCCATGCGGGACAATGAGGGCATACATCGATTCTCGAGAGATTTCCAAGCCCATGCAAGACCTGACGCTGGTGATGGCTCAGCTGGACCCTCTGGTAGGGGATATTCCCGGCAACACCGAACGCGCCATCGAGGCGGTGCGTGAGGCGCGCATCGAGCATGGCGCCGATATCGTGGTGCTCCCAGAGCTGTTCCTGACCGGCTACCCGCCGGAAGATTTGCTGCTGCGCCCCTCCATGGAAACCCGCCTGCGCGCGGCCCGTACCCGCATGGCCGAGAAGGTGGTCCGCGATGTGCTGGTGATCGTCGGCTACCCCGGTCGCCGCGAGGGAAGGCTCTGGAACCTGGCCGGCGCGCTCTTCGATGGCGAGTGGCTGGGCAGAGTACGCCAAGCAGGCGCTGCCCAACTACCAAGTGTTTGACGAGCAGCGCTACTTCGCTCGTGGCAGCGAGCCGCTGGTGATCGAGCATCGCGGCGCGAAGCTGGGCCTGCTGATCTGCGAGGACCTCTGGGAGGAGGCCCCGGCGCGCCAGGCGAAGGAGGCCGGCGCCGAGATCCTGATCAGCCTTAACGCCTCGCCCTACCACCAGGATAAGCCCGCCGAGCGGCTGCGCCTGCTGGAGGAGCGCGCCGCGGCGGTGGCGCTGCCCATCGTCTACGTCAATCAGATCGGCGGCCAGGATGAGCTGGTGTTCGACGGCGGCTCGGCCTGCGTGGACGCCGCCGGCGAGCTGATGGCCACAGGCCCCTCACTGGGCGGTGGGGGTGATGCCGGTGCAGTTCATCCGCCAGCAGGGCGCCTGGGTGCCCCAGGCCGGGGAGACCGAGCCCGATGTCACGCCGGAAGAGAGCCTCTACTGCGCGCTGGTGACCGGCCTGCGCGACTACGTCAATAAAAGCGGGTTCAAGGGCGTCGTGTTGGGGCTTTCTGGTGGGATAGATTCTGCTCTCTCGCTGGCCATTGCGGTGGATGCGTTGGGGCCGCAGCGGGTGCAGGCGGTGATGATGCCTTACCACTACACGGCGGATATCTCCAAACAGGATGCCGCCGAGCAGGCGAACCTGCTGGGGGTGCACTATGACGTGATGCCCATCGAGCCGATGGTGGAGGCGTTCATGACGACCCTCGCTGGGGCTTTCGAGGGCACGCAGCGCGATACTACCGAAGAGAACCTGCAGTCGCGCTGTCGTGGTGTGCTGTTAATGGCCATTTCCAATAAGAAAGGCCTGATGGTGCTGACCACTGGCAACAAGAGCGAAATGGCAGTGGGTTACGCTACCCTGTATGGCGATATGGTGGGTGGCTACAACGCGCTTAAAGATGTGTATAAAACCTGGGTCTACCGTTTGGCACGCTGGCGCAACACCCAGTCTCCGGCGATTCCCGAGCGGGTCATTGAGCGCCCGCCCTCCGCGGAGCTTGCCCCGGACCAGCAGGACAGCGATTCGTTGCCTGACTATGACACCCTGGACGCCATCCTGGTGCGCTATATCGAGGGCGACATGAGCGCCGAGGCGATCATCGAGGCGGGCTTCGACCGCGACGACGTCTACCGGGTGGTCAAGCTGGTGGACCGCTGCGAGTACAAGCGCCGCCAGGCGCCGGTGGGCGTGCGGGTGACCCGGCGTGGCTTCGGCCGCGATCGCCGCTACCCCATCGTCAATGGCTGGCAGCCGGGGAGTGACGCCCGGGCAGTGACCGCGAGACGCGGACAGTGAGTGCAACAAACGGAACCGGCGCTGCCACTGGCAGCGCCGGTTTCCTGCATTCAGGGACGCGGCCGGGGCGTCGGCGACGTCAGGTCGCGGTCGGCCCCGGGGGAGGGGAGTGCTGGCACCAGGTATTGCGGCCGGCCTGCTTGGCGCGGTACATCGCCGCGTCGGCGGCCCCGAGCAGTGCCTGCCAGCCGTCACCATCTTCGGGATAGCGGGCAATGCCCACGGAGACGCCGATATGGATCTCGTGCCCGTCGAGGGGGAAGGGCTCGGTCAGGGCCTCGATCAGCTTGTCCGCCACGCGGATGGCGCTGCGGTCGTCGTGGAGCGGCATCAGCACGGCGACGAACTCGTCACCGCCCAGCCGGGCCAGGAAGTCGGCCTCGCGCAGTGACTCGCGCAGGCGCCGGGTCACGGCTCGCAGCAGATCATCGCCGGCGGCATGACCGAGGCTGTCGTTGACCTCCTTGAAATGGTCGAGGTCCAGGAACAGGACTCCCAGCCCGAATGCCTCGCGGTGTGCCAGGCGCAGCCCCTGGTCCAGGTGCTGTTCCAGATGGGGGCGGTTGGGCAGTCCGGTCAGTTCGTCGTGCAGGGCGCGGTGCTGGACCTCGGCCTCGGCGGCCTTCTGGGCGGTGATGTCGTTGAAGATATGGATATGCCGCCGTGGCCGCCCCTCCTCGTCGCGCACCGTGCTGATGGTCTGCAGGGCGGTAAGGGTGCTGCCATCGGCGCGGCGGTAACGTACCTCGCCCTGCCAGGCATCCTGCTGGGCCAGGGCTTCACTGCCCGCGTCCAGCCTCTCCGAAGTGTCGCCATGGGCGGCGATCAGCGTCTGCAGCGGTTGTTCCCTCACTGTCTCGGGAGGATAGCCCAGCAGCCGGGTGAAAGCCGGGTTGATGTCGAGCAGGTGCTGGTCGGCATCGGTGATGGCGATCGCCTCGTGGGCATGGCGGAAGACGCTGGCCGCCTGGCGCAGTTCCTCGTCGGTCTCGGCCAGCCGCTGGGCCTGGTTGGCCACCTGGGTGAGCAGCGGGGCAAGGGCGCGGCTGACGATGGCGGTGCCGAGCAGGGTCAGCAGGCCCACCGCAATCACGGGCCACAGCAGCTGGTCCCAGACGGCGTGCAGGATATCGGTATCGGGGATCGCCACCCGCAGCTCCCAGCCGGGGGTCTCGAGGGGCACACGGTAGACGGCCTGATGCGGCTCGCTGCGCGCCGGATCGAGGGGAGCGAGGCTTGCTCCCGACGCAGTGGTGATGAGCTGGAGCCCGCTTCTTCCTGCTCGACCAGCACCTGGCGCACGTTGGGGCCGAAGCGTCTGCCATCCTCGAGCAGCGCGGCGAGCCGCTCGGTACTGAAGACCAGGATGTCGCGGCCGATGGGCTGGCCATGCTGGCCGGCAATCGTCAGGCAGGTCTGCAGCAGCGGAGGGGTGTCCCGTGCCAGGGTGACCCGGCAGCTGTCTGCATCGCGCGCCTTCGCCGGTGCCGGGAGCATCGCCGGGGGCGTGCCCAGTTGTGCGACCGCCTCGTCTGCCGGGCCCAGGCGCAGTATGCCCCGGATGTCGCGGATCTGGTCGAGGGCGTCGGCCAGCCGGGGCTCGGTGAACCGTCGCAGTGCCGGCAGCGGCAGCTCCCCCAAGGCGTACTGCTCCAGCCGCATGCGGATCTCGCTGCGGCTGGTGAGCTGGCGGGCGATATCGACATAGCGGGTCAGTTCGTGATGCAGGGCCGCCGCCTGGGCTTCGGCGCCGAGGCGGGTCGTCTCCTCGACGCTGTCGCGGGCGGCCAGGTAGAAGGGCAGGGCGGTGACGAGTCCGGCCAGCAGGCCGGTGATCAGGATGCCCAGGGCGGCCAGGATCCGGATGTGCCGGTGCATCCGGCGGATTCGCTGAGTGACGCGCGACGGGTCGCCTGGACTCATGGAGGGCCTATCGGTAGGGGAGTCGTGATGTGGTACTGGGCTCAGTATACCTAGGGTGAGCGTTGAGGGGCTTTAGTACCTTGGGCCACAGTCACACACAAGGGGCCCGCCAGCGAGGCTGGCGGGCCCTTGAGGAGCCGGCGAGGTCGGCAGGTCAGGCCGAGAGCGACTCGGCGTCGACATGGCGCGGCTCGAAGGTGCGGCCACGCAACTGGTCGTGGTTCGGGGCGTTGTCGATCAGCACCCGGAGCACCTCGCGGGCGCGGTCGCGCATCTCCAGGCCCAGGTAGCCTTCCACCATGACCGCCAGGGCATCACGAGTCGCCTCGCTCTCCGGATAGTTCTCGACCACCCAGCGCCCCCGCTCCACGGCGGCCAGGTAGGCGCCACGGCGCATGTAGTAGTCGGCCACGTGCAGCTCATGGCGTGACAGCAGGTTGCGCAGGTAGACGATGCGCTGGCGGGCATCCGGGGCGTACTGGCTGTCAGGGTAGAGCCGGACGAGCTCGCGGAAGTCGGTATAGGCGTCGCGGGAGGCGCCGAGGTCGCGCTTGGAGATATCGATCAGCTTGAGGCGTTCGAGGCTGAAGCGGCCAGCCTGCCAGGCGGCCAGCCCGCGCATGTAGAGCGCATAGTCGGCCTGGGGATGGCTGGGGTGCAGGCGGATGAAGCGGTTGGCCGCGGCACGCGGTCGCTTCCCAGTCGTCGATCTCGTAGTAGGCGTAGATCAGCTCCAGCTGGGCCTGCTCGGCGTGACCGCCGAACGGGAAGCGAGTGTCCAGCGCCTCGAGCCGGGAGATGGCGGCGGTGAAGTTGCCGCGGTCCAGGGATTCGCGCGCCTCCTCGTAGAGCTCGCGCTCGCCGAGGTTGGCATACTCGACCTCTTCATCCGCGACCTGCTGGGAGGTGCTGGCGCCCTCGTCGCGAGAGTCATCGGAGCCACCGCCGAACAGCGAGCAGCCGGTCAGCAGGCTGGTGGCCAGGAGCAGGGCCGCGAAACGGGCAGGGGAGTTGGAAACGCGCATCGTGATCCTCGTGGCAAACAACGCGGACAGGCCGTGTTAGAATCGGCTCTAAACCCGCTCACTATAAAGCACTGCGTGGCAAAACGCAGTCATCGGCGGCGCCTCGATCCCGATCCCCGCAAACGGTCACCCTCTTCCCATGTCCCAGACCTTCGAAGCACAGCAGCGTGTTCCCGACGCCATGGCCGGTCAGCGCCTCGACCAGGCCGCCGCGGAACTCTTCGCCGAATTCTCCCGCGAGCGCCTCAAGGCCTGGATCAAGGCCGGCGACCTGACCCTGGACGAGCGACCGGCACGGCCCAAGGACAAGGTCTATGGTGGCGAGTGGCTGCGCCTGTGCACCGAGGTCGAAGACGATACCCGCTTCGAGCCCGAGGATATCCCCCTCGATGTGGTATACGAGGACGACCAGGTGCTGGTGATCAACAAGCCGCCGGGCCTGGTGGTTCACCCGGCGGCGGGTAATCCGGATGGCACCCTGCTCAATGCCCTGCTGCATCACGACCCGGCGCTGGCGGCGGTCCCCCGGGCCGGCATCGTGCATCGCCTGGACAAGGACACCAGCGGCCTGATGGTTGTGGCCAGGACCCTGGCCGCCCAGACGGCGCTGGTGGAACAGCTGCAGGCGCGCACGGTGTCGCGGGAGTACGATGCGATCTGCGTGGGTGTGATGACTGCCGGTGGCACGGTGGATGCGCCCATCGGCCGGCACCCCAAGGATCGCAAGCGGCAGGCGGTGACCGCCTCCGGCAAGCCGGCGGTGACCCACTACCGGGTGGTGGAGCGCTTCCGCGCCCACACCCACGTGCGCTGCAAGCTCGAGACCGGGCGCACCCACCAGATTCGCGTGCATCTCGCCCATCTGCGCTATCCCCTGGTGGGCGACCCCGTCTACGGCGGCCGCCTCAAGCTGCCCGCCGGCGCCTCGGAGACGCTCAAGGAGATCCTGCGCGAGTTTCCGCGCCAGGCTCTGCATGCGCGCAAGCTGGCCTTCGTGCACCCGGGGAGTGGCAAGCAGGTGAGCTTCCGTGCGGCGCTGCCGGACGACCTGTTGATGCTGCTCGACTATCTGCGCGACGACCACCGGACGATGCGCTGACTTCCCTGCTGTGCCGAGGAGACTGCCATGAGCGATGCCCCCGACCTGCGGCCCTCCCTGGTCCTGCCCGACTGGCCGGCGCCTACCTCCGTGGGGGCCTTCGTCACCACTCGCGAGACCGGTCCCAGCCAGGGCGACTTCGCCTGCTTCAACCCCGCCGATCATGTAGGCGACAATCCCGACCATGTGGCGCTGTGCCGGCGGCTGCTGCAGAAGCAGGTCGACGAGGAGCGCCCGCTGCTGTGGCTCAACCAGGTGCATGGTGCCCGGGTGCAGCAGGCCTACGCCGCCGAGCCGCCCGAGGCCGATGCCGCGGTGGCCTTCGATCGCGACTACGCCTGCGTGGTGCTTACTGCCGACTGCCTGCCGGTATTCCTCTGTGACCGCCGCGGTGAGCGGGTGGCGGTGGCCCACGCCGGCTGGCGCGGGCTGGCCGGCGGGGTGCTGGAGGCCACGGTGGCCGCGCTGGGTGTGCCGCCCGAGGAGCAGTTGCGCCTGGCTGGGGCCGGCAATCTCCAATGCCCAGTTCGAGGTGGGGCCCGAGGTCTACCAGGCCTTCGTCGGCGTGCACCCCGAGGCCGCCGATGCCTTCTGATCCCAGCCCCTATCGCCTGGGCCACTACATGGCTGACCTCTATCGCCTGGCGCGCCTGCGTCTGGAGCGCCTGGGCGTCTCGCATATCAGCGGCGGCCACTTCTGCACCGCCTGCGAACCGCGCTTCTACTCCCACCGTCGCGATGACGGCCGCACCGGCCGCATGGCCAGCGTGATCTGGCTGCGATAGCGCCAAGCGCCGAGCTACAAGCGCCAAGGAAACCCCAGGGCCATCGCAGTGGCGTCAAGCGAGTGACTCCTTGTGCCTTGACCCGCGTCAACTTGTCACGCACTTCCCCTGGCGGCCGACTTGAAACCCGGCCAGCCTGACGCCATTGAAGGTGTCAAGACATTCACAGGGTCAAGCGGGGCGTCCGACCGCCTCGCCATCCCGAGGAGGAAGTTGCTATGCGTTTCGACAAGTTCACCGCCAAGCTGCAGAACGCCGTGGCGGACGCCCAGTCGCTGGCCGTGGGGCGCGGCCACAACCAGCTGGAGCCCGGCCACCTGCTGCTGGCGCTGCTGGAGGCCACCGATACCGGCGTCAAGGCGCTGGTGCAGAAGGCCGGGGGCGATGCTGCCCGGCTGCGTGATGGCCTGGTGGGCCACCTCGACGACCTGCCCAGGGTCGCCAACTTCGACGGCGAGGTGCAGCCCTCCCGCGACCTGATCAAGCTGTTCAACCTTACCGACCGTGAGGCCCAGAAGCGCGGCGACCAGTACATCGCCAGCGAACTGGTACTGCTGGCTGCGCTGGAGATGGGGCATGCGGTGACCAAGCTGCTGACCCAGGCCGGGGTCACCCGCAAGTCGCTGGAGACCGCCGTCGACAGCGTGCGCGGCGGCGAGAAGGTCGACGATCCCAATGCCGAGGATCAGCGCGAGGCGCTGGAGAAGTACACCCTGGACCTCAACGAGCGCGCCGCCAGCGGCAAGATCGACCCGGTGATCGGCCGCGACGACGAGATCCGTCGCACCATCCAGGTGCTGCAGCGTCGCACCAAGAACAACCCGGTACTGATCGGCGAGCCCGGCGTGGGCAAGACCGCCATCGTCGAGGGGCTGGCCCAGCGCATCGTCGACGGCGAAGTGCCCGAGGGTCTCAAGGACAAGCGCGTGCTGTCGCTGGACATGGGCGCGCTGCTCGCCGGAGCCAAGTTTCGCGGCGAGTTCGAAGAGCGCCTGAAAGCCGTGCTTAAGGAGCTCTCCCAGGAAGAAGGCCGGGTGATCCTGTTCATCGACGAGCTGCACACCATGGTCGGCGCCGGCAAGGCCGAAGGCTCCATGGACGCCGGCAACATGCTCAAGCCGGCGCTGGCCCGCGGCGAGCTGCACTGCGTGGGCGCCACCACCCTGGACGAATACCGCAAGTACATCGAGAAGGACGCCGCCCTGGAGCGCCGCTTCCAGAAGGTGCTGGTGGACGAGCCCTCCGAGGAGGACACCGTGGCGATCCTGCGTGGCCTCAAGGAGCGCTACGAGGTGCACCACAAGGTCGACATCACCGACGGCGCGATCATCGCCGCGGCCAAGCTCTCGACCCGCTACATCACCGACCGCCAGCTCCCCGACAAGGCCATCGACCTGATCGACGAGGCCTCCTCGCGCATCCGCATGGAGCTCGACTCCAAGCCTGAGGAGATGGACCGCCTCGACCGCAGGCTGATCCAGCTGAAGATGGAGCGCGAGCACCTCAAGAAGGAGACCGACGAGGCCTCGAAGAAGCGCCTGGAGAGCCTCGAGGAGCAGATCGACGAGCTCGAGCGCGAGTACGCGGACCTTGACGAGATCTGGAAGGCCGAGAAGGCCAGCATCCAGGGGGCGGGCCAGTTCAAGGAGGAGCTCGAGCGGGCCCGCATCGAGCTGGAGCAGGCCAAGCG
This sequence comes from Halomonas sp., assembly GCA_018401555.1. GTDB lineage: Bacteria > Pseudomonadota > Gammaproteobacteria > Pseudomonadales > Halomonadaceae > Halomonas. The sequence goes on along the minus strand of JAGYKP010000083.1, from coordinate 27,537 downwards.
CCAGGGTGACCTGGGGCGCATGTCCGAGTTGCAGTACGGGGTGATCCCCGAGCTGGAGAAGAAGATCGCCGAGTCCAGCGAGGCCGAGGCCGATACCTCCAAGCACACCCTGCTGCGCTCCAACGTCACGGAAGAGGAAATCGCAGAGGTGGTCTCGCGCTGGACGGGCATTCCCGTATCCAAAATGCTGGAAGGCGAGCGGGATAAACTGCTGCGTATGGAAGAGGCCCTCCACGAGCGCGTCATCGGCCAGGACGAGGCGGTGACCGCGGTGGCCAACGCCGTGCGCCGCTCCCGTGCCGGGCCTTGCCGACCCCAACCGGCCCAACGGCTCGTTCCTGTTCCTCGGCCCGACCGGGGTGGGTAAAACCGAGCTGTGCAAGTCGCTGGCCAACTTCCTGTTCGATACAGAAGAGGCGATGGTGCGCATCGACATGTCGGAGTTTATGGAGAAGCACTCCGTGGCCCGTCTGATCGGCGCGCCTCCCGGCTACGTCGGCTATGAAGAGGGGGGCTACTTAACCGAAGCAGTGCGCCGCAAGCCCTACTCGGTGCTGCTGCTGGATGAGGTGGAAAAAGCGCACCCGGATGTGTTCAACATCCTGCTGCAGGTGCTGGAGGACGGGCGCCTCACCGACGGCCAGGGCCGCACCGTGGACTTCCGCAACACGGTGATCGTGATGACCTCCAACATGGGCTCGGACATCATCCAGCGCATGGGCGGCGATGACTCGGACTATGCGCAGATGAAGGAGATGGTGATGGCGGTAGTCGGCGACCACTTCCGCCCCGAGCTGATCAACCGCATCGACGAGGTGGTGGTGTTCCACGCCCTCGGCCAGGCGCAGATCCAGGCCATCGCCGGGATCCAGCTGGACCGCCTGCGTGCACGGCTCGCCGAGCACGACCTCTCTCTCGAGGTCAGCGCGGCGGCGCTGGCCCTGCTGGCCGAGGCGGGTTTCGACCCGGTATTCGGTGCCCGGCCGCTCAAGCGGGCGATCCAGGCGCGCATCGAGAACCCGCTGGCCCAGGACCTGCTGGCCGGCAAGTTCGCACCGGGCGACGTCATCCATGTGGAGGCGGAAGGCGACCAGCTGGTGTTCCAGAGCTGAGGCCGCACGCCGCGCGGTAAAGCCGCGTCACATAGCGCCACAAAGCGTTACCTTGCTGCCCGGGCGACCGGGCGGTATCGGTCTACACTGTGATTCAGGTTGCGTCCTGTAACCCCCTTGCCCGTCCCTCCCCGCGAGCGGACGGGCTCTTTTATGATGCCCGGGATGCAAGGCCGCCTTGCCGAATCGCCCGTCATGGGCTACCCACGCTGTTTCCGCGGTTGACACTGCCACAGTGCTAATGGAATCTTGACCCTTCCTGATACGGGCACGGACCCAGCGGGCAACCCCCCATCGCCGTGTGAAGGGTAGGCTCACGCCTCTACTCGCCGAAGGACTTCCGATCGCGGGCCAACCGCCCCGGTCGGCCAACGCCCCGCCGCGGCGAACCGCCGTGATGAGAGTGCAGGCCCTAACCGGGCCATATTGCCAGGGTTTGGCATCAGGTGCCGGCATGGGCCGGCAGCGGCATACCGCCGCACTCGACCCCGCAGGATGTCCTGCGGATCGCACTCGAGACCTCCAGGGGAGAAATACAGTGGAACTGCTTTCCGGCGCAGATATGATCGCCCGCTTCTTGCAAGATGAGGGCGTTGAGTACATTTATGGTTATCCCGGTGGTGCGGCGCTGCATATTTACGATGCGCTGTTCCGCCAAGACAAGGTGAAGCACATCCTGGTACGCCACGAGCAGGCGGCCACCCACGCCGCCGACGGCTATGCCCGGGCCTCCGGCAAGCCGGGCGTGGTGCTGGTGACCTCTGGCCCCGGCGCTACCAACGCGGTGACTGGCATTGCGACCGCCTACATGGACTCCATTCCCATGGTTGTTCTGTGCGGCCAGGTCATGAGCCACTTGATTGGTGACGACGCCTTCCAGGAAACCGATATCGTCGGCGTGACGCGTCCTATCGTGAAGCACAGCTTCTCGATCCGGCACCCGAGCGAGATCCCGGAAGTCCTCAAGAAGGCCTACTACCTGGCCGCCACTGGCCGGCCCGGGCCCGGTGGTGGTCGATATCCCCAAGGACATGACCGCGCCCACCGAGCGCTACGAGTACGTGTACCCGAAGAAGGTCAAACTGCGCTCCTACAATCCGGTGACCCGTGGGCATACCGGGCAGATCAAGAAAGCCGTCGAGATGATGCTGAAGGCCAAGCGCCCAGTGTTCTATACCGGTGGCGGTGTGGTGACCGGGCGGGCAAGCGAGGGGTTGACCGACCTGGTCAAGCGCCTGGGATACCCCATCACCACCACCCTGATGGGCATCGGCGCCTACCCCCAGAGCGATCGCCAGTGCCTGGGCTGGCTGGGCATGCACGGCTCCTATGAGTCCAACATGGCCATGCACCATGCCGACCTGGTGATCGCCATCGGCGCGCGCTTCGATGATCGCGTGACCAACAACACCTCGAAGTTCTGCCCCACCGCCAAGGTTATCCATGTGGATATCGACCCGAGCTCGGTCTCCAAGACCGTGCGTGCCGATGTGCCCATCGTGGGACCGGCGGGCAGCGTGATCAGCGAGATGATCAGCCTGGTGCAGGGCAAGGAGATCGCCCATCCCGAGGCGCTCCAGGAGTGGTGGCAGAAGATCGACGGCTGGCGCGAGGAGCGTGTCGGCAAGCTCTACGAGCCCTCCAAGCCCGGCGAGACGATCAAGCCCCAGGAGGTGATCGAAGCGCTGTGCCGCGTGACCCGTGGCGAAGCGTACGTCACCACAGACGTGGGTCAGCACCAGATGTTTGCGGCGCAGTACTACAAGTTCGATAAGCCCAACCGCTTCATCACCTCCGGAGGGCTGGGCACCATGGGCTTCGGTTTCCCGGCCGCCATGGGTATTAAGCAGAACTTCCCGGAAGACGATGTTGTGTGTGTCACCGGGGAGGGCAGCTTCCAGATGATGATGCAGGAGCTCTCTACCTGTAAGCAGTACGGCGTGGGCGTCAAGATCGTCAACCTGAACAACGCTTCGCTCGGCATGGTGCGCCAGTGGCAGGATTTGAACTACAAGTCTCGCCATGCGCACTCTTATATGGAGTCGCTGCCCGACTTCCAGAAGCTGATCGAGTCATATGGCTTCACCGCGCTGAAGGTCGAGACCCTCGACGAGCTCGAGCCGGCGCTTGAGCGTGCGTTTGCCAACAAGCATGAGCTGGTCTTCCTGGACGTGAAGGTCGACCCCCATGAACACGTCTATCCGATGCAGGTACCGCTGGGTGCTATGCGTGACATGCTGCTGTCTAAAACGGAGCGTACCTGATGCGTCATATCATCTCGATTCTGATGGAAAACGAACCGGGTGCGCTGTCACGTGTGGTCGGGCTCTTCTCCCAGCGTAACTTCAATATCGAAACGCTGAACGTGGCACCAACGGAAGATCCGTCGCTGTCCCGCTTAACGGTCACTACTATTGGCGACGACCGGGTGATTGAACAGATCACCAAGCACCTCAATAAGCTGATTGATGTGGTCAAGCTGGTGGATCTCACCGAAGGTAACCACATCGAGCGTGAATTGATGCTGGTGAAGGTGAAAGCGCTTGGCGCTGCCCGCGATGAAGTTAAGCGTACGGTGGATATCTTCCGTGCGCAGATCGTCGACGTGACGCCTAGCCTCTACACGGTGCAGATTACCGGCGACGCTGCAAAGCTGGATGCCTTTCTACAGGCCATGGAACCGGTGGGGGTGCTGGAGGTGGCGCGTACCGGGGTCTCCGGCATTGCCCGCGGGGAGAAGGTGCTGTCCCTGTAGCCGGCCCTGCACGAATGCCATCTGCCGCAACACCAAGGCCGCCCCTCGGGGCGGCCTTCTGCTGTCTGGTGCTCGATGTGCCCGCGGGTTCTCAGCGTTCTATTACCTCGTCCCATAGCGCGCGGATCAGCGGGCTCTTCAGGCGTCGCTCGAGCACGCACAGGCCGACGTCGTAGTGCGGCAGCTCCGGCTTCACCGGCAGCACGCGCACCCGCTCGCGCAGCGGACTGTTGTCGAGCACGATCCGGGGCACCACGCCGATGCCGAAGCCCAACCCCACCATGCTGACGATCGCCTCGTGGCCGGCTACCTGGGCGTAGATCCGCGGCACCACCCCCAGTGCACGGAACCAGGTGTCGGCGTAGCTGCGTGACAGGCCTGCCTCGGAGAGGATCATGGGTACCTCGCGCCACTGCTCGGCGCTGGGTGATTCCGGCGTGGGCGGGATCCAGTCGGGGGTTTCCCGGGGAGCGATGAAGACCAGTGGCGCCCGGGTCAGCGACTTGAAGGCCAGTGCCTCCGGGGTCTGGCGCGGACGCGGGGTGATCGCCATGTCCTCGTCCCCGGCCAGCACGCGGCTCATCGCCTCGGCGGGGTCGCCGGTATGCAGCTTGAGCTCGATGCCGGGATGGCGGCTGCGGAACTCGCTGAGCAGCTCGTAGAGGAAGCTGTAGCTGGCGGTGACCGAGCAGTAGACGCTGATCTCGCCGGTGAGCCGCCGAGCCTCGCTCATCAGCGACAGGCGCAGTTCCTCCCAGCCTTCCAGGGTCTCGCGGGCATAGTGCTGGAAGGTCTCGCCCTGGCGGGTGAGGGCGACGTGGCGATTGTCGCGCTCGAACAGGGTCACCCCGAGACTCTCCTCCAGCTGGCGGATGGAGCGGGAGAGAGTGGAGGTGCTGACGTGGCAGGCCTCGCTGGCGCGCCCGAAGTGCAGGGTGTCGGCCAGGGCGAGGAAGTGGTTGAGGGGGCGCATGTCCATGGCGATGATTATTGCATATTGCGGGATGTGTCGTTGCAAATATCGCGTTTTACGCAATGGCTGGCCTGGCGTATGGTTGAGCCATCGGATGCCGCGAACCCAGTCCCGCGTCAGACGGGGCGGGTGGCCATCAACGCTGACACCCTCACTCTCTTCATGTATTCAGGAGCACGACATGCACGTTTACTATGACAAGGATTGCGACCTCTCCCTCATCCAGGGCAAGAAGGTCGCCATCGTGGGCTACGGCTCCCAGGGCCACGCCCACGCCAATAACCTCAAGGAATCCGGTGTCGACGTCACCGTCGCCCTGCGTGAAGGCTCCTCCTCCGCAGCCAAGGCCGAGGCCGCCGGCCTCAAGGTCGCTTCCGTCGAGGAGGCGTGCAAGAGCGCCGACGTGGTCATGATCCTGGCTCCGGACGAGAACCAGAAGGCGATCTACGAGAACCAGGTCGAGCCCAACCTCAAGCAGGGCGCGACCCTGGCCTTCGCCCACGGCTTCAACATTCACTACAACCAGATCGAGCCGCGCAAGGATCTGGATGTGGTGATGATCGCGCCCAAGGCCCCGGGCCATACCGTGCGCTCCGAGTTCGTGCGCGGCGGCGGCATTCCGGACCTGATCGCCATCCACCAGGACGCTACCGGCAACGCCAAGGAGCTCTCCCTCTCCTACGCAGCGGCCATCGGCGGCGGTCGCAGCGGCATCATCGAGACCACCTTCAAGGACGAGACCGAGACCGACCTGTTCGGCGAGCAGGCCGTGCTCTGCGGCGGTGCCGTGGAACTGGTCAAGGCCGGCTTCGAGACCCTCACCGAAGCAGGCTACGCGCCGGAAATGGCCTACTTCGAGTGTCTGCACGAGCTCAAGCTGATCGTCGACCTGATGTACGAAGGCGGCATCGCCAACATGAACTACTCCATCTCCAACAACGCAGGAGTATGGCGAGTACGTGACCGGCCCTGAGGTGATCAACGACGAGTCTCGCGCTGCAATGCGCAATGCTCTCAAGCGCATCCAGACCGGCGAGTACGCCAAGATGTTCATCCAGGAAGGCAACACTAACTATCCGTCCATGACCGCACGTCGTCGCCTGAATGCCGAGCACGAAATCGAGCAGGTAGGTGCCAAGCTGCGCGGCATGATGCCGTGGATTGCTGCCAACCAGCTGGTGGACAAGAGCAAGAACTGATCGAGTCGGCGACTCGAGAAGAGGACCGCAGGGCGCAGGCAACCGCGCCCTGGTCGTTTTCGGGCAGTGTCGGGTGGCATGGCTGGCTTCTGCGCCCATGGGTGGTCGTGCAAGAATGGTCCCATGATTTCCAGGCAACGGATGAGACGATGAGTCAGGATCCCCGCAGCAACGAGCACGATGCCTCGCCCCACGGCGAGGAACCGCCCCGGCGCCCCCAGGACGAGGATCTGGCGTCGGTCTTCCTGCGCGAAACGGAGGTGATCGAGGAGGCAGAGGAGGATGGCCGCACCGTGAGGCGCAAGGGTATCTACCTGCTGCCCAACCTCTTCACCACCTCGGCGCTGTTCGCCGGCTTCTTTGCGGTGATTGCCGGCATCAATGGCGACTTCACCGCTGCCTCCGTGGCGATCTTCATCGCCATGGTGCTCGACGGCCTGGATGGGCGCGTGGCACGGATGACCAACACCCAGAGCGCCTTCGGTGCGGAGTATGACAGCCTCTCCGACATGCTCTCCTTCGGGGTGGCGCCGGCGCTGGTCGCCTTTACCTGGATCCTCCAGGATATCGGCAAGACCGGCTGGGTGGTGGCCTTCCTCTACGTGGCCTGCGCCGCCCTGCGCCTGGCGCGCTTCAACGTGCAGATCGGCAGCATCGACAAGAAGTGGTTCATCGGCCTGCCAAGCCCCTCGGCGGCGGCGCTGGTGGCGGCCAGTGTATGGACCTTCCATAGCTTTGACGCCGAGGCCTTCGGGTTCAAGCTGCTGATGCTGGTCATCGTCGGCGCCGCCGGCGTGCTGATGGTCAGTAATATCCGCTACTACAGCTTCAAGGATATCGATCTCAAGGGGCCGGTGCCCTTCGTGGTACTGCTGGCCATCGTGCTGGGCTTCGTGGTGATCAGCGTGGAGCCCTCGGTGATGCTGCTGCTGCTGTTCGCGGCCTACGTGATCTCCGGTCCGGTGATGGCGGTGATGCGCAAGCTGCGCCATGCGCCGCCGCTGGACTGAACTCTCTCGATCCCGTGTAAATCGACGCCCGCCGCCAGCGGGCGTCGTCGTTTGTGGTGCGCCAGGCATGGCGCGCAGCGCCTGACTGGCGCTGTTTCCGAGGGTGGTGCCTTGGAATGACTTGGGGGTGAAAGTCCCCTGCACGCCCGGCAAGGGGAAGTGCTAGCCGACGGCAAGGGTGTCTCCCGCGAGGGAGAATCTGAAGGCAGCCCGAGGCAAAACGCTGGCCTGACGAACAGGAAGCGGATACGAGGCGTCATGGCGGGGTGAGGTGGCACGCATCACCAAAGCCCGATACTTGCACGGAACGCCATGACGTAAATCCGACAGGCATAAGCGGGAAGGTCGCGCGTCTTACCCTGGGAGGTCTGGTGGTCTGCCACGGTGCTACCGGCGTCGAGAGGCGACGGGATGGGTCACCAGACGTCAGCAGAGGCCATAGTAAGTGCCGATTCACCCCGGCACCAAGGGCCGAACATGAAGAACCGCGAGTAGGCGATGACGTCTCGAGGATCGATCATGAAGACAGACACTGACGCTGATACCGTCACCCACCCAGAGGGGCAGGGGCGGAACCCTGAGTCCCGGCCGGTGGGCGTCGAGACGGTCCCGGCGTCGTCATCGTGGACGAAAGCGGAGCCCGCCCCGCTCATGGAGGCCGTGGTAGCGAAGGCCAACATGGCGCGGGCTTACCGGAAGGTGGTTGCCAACCAAGGCGCACCGGGTGCCGATGGCATGACGGTGGACCAGCTGGCCGATCACCTGAAACAGTACTGGCCGACGCTGCGTGAGCGGCTGCTGGCCGGTGAGTACCACCCCAGCCCGATCCGAGCCGTCGAGATTCCCAAGCCCAAGGGCGGGACGCGACAGCTCGGCATCCCCACGGTGACCGACCGGCTGATCCAGCAGGCGCTGCTTCAGGTACTGACGCCGATCTTCGATCCGGGCTTTTCCGCCTCGAGTTACGGCTACCGCCCCAAACGCAGTGCCCAGCAGGCCGTCTCGGCGATGAAGGCCCATGTGGCGGCCGGCCACCGCTGGGTGGTCGACCTCGACCTGGAAGCCTTCTTCGACCGGGTGAACCACGACCTGCTGATGGCGCGGGTCGCGCGCCGCGTCCGCGACAAGCGGGTGCTGCGCCTGATCCGCCGCTATCTGGAAGCCGGGATGTTCCAGGACGGTCTGGCCGCGCCACGCCGGCAGGGAACGCCCCAGGGCGGGCCGCTGAGTCCGCTGCTGGCGAATATTCTGCTGGATGACGTGGACAAGGAACTGGAGCGCCGCGGTCACCGCTTCTGCCGCTACGCTGATGACATGCAGGTATATGTCAGGAGTCAGCGGGCGGGCGAGCGCACCATGGCCAGCCTGAGTGATTTTCTCGAGAACTCGCTCAGGCTCACGGTCAATCGCGACAAGAGTGCGGTGGACCGACCCTGGAACCGGGGGTACCTGGGCTACACGCTGACCCGGCACAAACTGCCAAAGCTGACGCTGGCTAAGGCCAGCCTGCAGCGCCTGATGCAGCGTGTCCGCGAGATCCTCAAACGCGGCAGGGGACGCCATATTCGTCGCGTCACCAGAGAGCTGGCTCCCCGTCCTGAGGGGCTGGGCCAGTTATCATCAGTCACCGCGTCGACGTGAAGCGACCGCTGGAAGCGCTGGATCAATGGATACGCCGCCGATTGCGCGACGTGATCTGGCGGCAATGGAAGCGCCCGCGAACCCGGTGTCGTAAGCTCCTGGCACTGGGCCTAGATCCACAGCGCGCCTGGAGATCATCGGTAAACGGGCGAGGCCCTTGGTGGAATGCAGGTGCCCTGCACCTGCGCCACGCCTTTGCCCAATCCGCTGGTTCGCTCAGCGTGGGTTAATCTCGGTACTGGATACGGTAAGAGGGCTTAGCCGTTCTTCGTGAACCGCCGTGGCCGGAACCGTATGCCCGGTGGTGTGGGGAGGCGCCGGGGCAACCCCGGCCCCTACCCGATAAACTTTTTATCCGCAGGGCTTGCACCCCTCCGGGGAAAACCGTAAAGTACGCATCCGCTGCCGGCGACGGGCAAACGTTGCAGGCGGTGGAGGTGGCAGAAGTGATTGTTCTGTATGGATTATTTTTGAAACGAGTCGAATCGCTTCGAAACATTCCGATTGACAATCACGGCATGTTCGGTAGAATGTGCGCCACGGATTCGCAGCCATCTCGGCAGGATGAGATGGGCGGTCAGCGGGATATGGACGGGATGCAGCGCATCGCCAACCACCGCTTGACACGCTGACGCGAATCGGTAGAATACGCCTTCCTCGCAGGGCGCTGGCGAGACCGCCGCTTCATCGAAGCGCACGGCCCGGCAGCAAGCGAGACGCTCAACCGCATCACGGTGTGAGCCGCTCTTTAACAATCGATCAGGTAATTCATGTGGGCGCTTGTCGATGGCTCGGTGATCATGTCATTGAACCATCAAGGCAAGCGACTCGTCATAGATCTTCGGATCTATTTGAGAACGTTTGAACCTTGAGCCAAGTTTGGTGCTACTTCAAGCACTTATGATCTTAAACTGAAGAGTTTGATCATGGCTCAGATTGAACGCTGGCGGCAGGCCTAACACATGCAAGTCGAGCGGAAACGATGGAAGCTTGCTTCCAGGCGTCGAGCGGCGGACGGGTGAGTAATGCATAGGAATCTGCCCGATAGTGGGGGATAACCTGGGGAAACCCAGGCTAATACCGCATACGTCCTACGGGAGAAAGCAGGGGATCTTCGGACCTTGCGCTATCGGATGAGCCTATGTCGGATTAGCTAGTTGGTGAGGTAACGGCTCACCAAGGCCGCGATCCGTAGCTGGTCTGAGAGGATGATCAGCCACATCGGGACTGAGACACGGCCCGAACTCCTACGGGAGGCAGCAGTGGGGAATATTGGACAATGGGCGAAAGCCTGATCCAGCCATGCCGCGTGTGTGAAGAAGGCTTTCGGGTTGTAAAGCACTTTCAGTGGGGAAGAAATCCTCGGGGCCAATACCCTCGAGGGAGGACATCACCCACAGAAGAAGCACCGGCTAACTCCGTGCCAGCAGCCGCGGTAATACGGAGGGTGCGAGCGTTAATCGGAATTACTGGGCGTAAAGCGCGCGTAGGCGGCGTGATAAGCCGGTTGTGAAAGCCCCGGGCTCAACCTGGGAACGGCATCCGGAACTGTCAGGCTAGAGTGCAGGAGAGGAAGGTAGAATTCCCGGTGTAGCGGTGAAATGCGTAGAGATCGGGAGGAATACCAGTGGCGAAGGCGGCCTTCTGGACTGACACTGACGCTGAGGTGCGAAAGCGTGGGTAGCAAACAGGATTAGATACCCTGGTAGTCCACGCCGTAAACGATGTCGACTAGCCGTTGGGGTCCTTGTGACCTTTGTGGCGCAGTTAACGCGATAAGTCGACCGCCTGGGGAGTACGGCCGCAAGGTTAAAACTCAAATGAATTGACGGGGGCCCGCACAAGCGGTGGAGCATGTGGTTTAATTCGATGCAACGCGAAGAACCTTACCTACTCTTGACATCGTGCGAACTTTCCAGAGATGGATTGGTGCCTTCGGGAACGCACAGACAGGTGCTGCATGGCCGTCGTCAGCTCGTGTTGTGAAATGTTGGGTTAAGTCCCGTAACGAGCGCAACCCTTGTCCCTATTTGCCAGCGATTCGGTCGGGAACTCTAGGGAGACTGCCGGTGACAAACCGGAGGAAGGTGGGGACGACGTCAGGTCATCATGGCCCTTACGAGTAGGGCTACACACGTGCTACAATGGCCGGTACAAAGGGTTGCGAAGCCGCGAGGTGGAGCTAATCCCGAAAAGCCGGTCTCAGTCCGGATCGGAGTCTGCAACTCGACTCCGTGAAGTCGGAATCGCTAGTAATCGTGAATCAGAATGTCACGGTGAATACGTTCCCGGGCCTTGTACACACCGCCCGTCACACCATGGGAGTGGACTGCACCAGAAGTGGTTAGCCTAACTTCGGAGGGCGATCACCACGGTGTGGTTCATGACTGGGGTGAAGTCGTAACAAGGTAGCCGTAGGGGAACCTGCGGCTGGATCACCTCCTTACCGATATGTCCCCGACTGTCGGCAAGTGCTCACAATGAATTACCTGATCGACCAGAGCAAAAGACTGTTTGGGTCGCCGACCCAGTGGTTGGAAGCCGGGTCTGTAGCTCAGTTGGTTAGAGCGCACCCCTGATAAGGGTGAGGTCGGCAGTTCAAATCTGCCCAGACCCACCAAATTTGCGTGATACCGCGTTGCTCCGATACTCGCATAGCAGGCTATGCGTCGCATCGAAGCGCCTTGTCTCACACAAATTGCCTTCGGGGCCTTAGCTCAGCTGGGAGAGCGCCTGCCTTGCACGCAGGAGGTCAGCGGTTCGATCCCGCTAGGCTCCACCATCTCCCACCCCACAGTCTTACCTGATCGGATCCGCAGTCATAAGCCATCCTTGCACAGCGCAATGACCGGTTTATGACTGTCGATTGACAGTCTGCTCTTTAACAATGTGATTCATGCTGACAAACGTTCCTTTCGAAAGAAAGGAACACGAGATACGTCTCAAGCGTATCCGGCAATGTCGTGTGTCATCGCGGACCAGACCCTTTGGGGTTATATGGTCAAGCGATGAAGCGCATACGGTGGATGCCTAGGCAGCCAGAGGCGATGAAAGACGTGGAAGCCTGCGATAAGGCTCGGCGAGGTGGCAAACAACCTGTGACCCGGGCATTTCTGAATGGGGAAACCCACCCAGTGTAAGCTGGGTATCCCGCACTGAATACATAGGTGTCGGGAGGCGAACCAGGGGAACTGAAACATCTAAGTACCCTGAGGAAAAGAAATCAACCGAGATTCCCCCAGTAGCGGCGAGCGAACGGGGACCAGCCCTTAAGCATGTGACTGATTAGACGAACGCGCTGGGAAGCGCGGCCATAGTGGGTGACAGCCCCGTAGTCGAAAATCTGATCATGTGAAATCGAGTAGGTCGGGGCACGAGAAACCTTGACTGAAGACGGGGGGACCATCCTCCAAGGCTAAATACTCCTGGCTGACCGATAGTGAACCAGTACCGTGAGGGAAAGGCGAAAAGAACCCCGGAGAGGGGAGTGAAATAGATCCTGAAACCGTATGCGTACAAGCAGTGGGAGCATGCATGTCATGTGACCGCGTACCTTTTGTATAATGGGTCAGCGACTTATTTTCAGTGGCGAGCTTAACCGTATAGGGGAGGCGTAGGGAAACCGAGTCTTAACTGGGCGACCAGTCGCTGGAAATAGACCCGAAACCGGGCGATCTATCCATGAGCAGGTTGAAGGTTGAGTAACATCAACTGGAGGACCGAACCAGGATCTGTTGAAAAAGATTTGGATGACTTGTGGATCGGAGTGAAAGGCTAATCAAGCCCGGAGATAGCTGGTTCTCCTCGAAAGCTATTTAGGTAGCGCCTCACGTAGCACCGCCGGGGGTAGAGCACTGTTTCGGCTAGGGGGTCATCCCGACTTACCAACCCGAGGCAAACTCCGAATACCGGTGAGTGACGCGTGGGAGACACACAGCGGGTGCTAACGTCCGTTGTGAAAAGGGAAACAACCCAGACCGTCAGCTAAGGTCCCGAAATCCTGGTTAAGTGGGAAACGATGTGGGAAGGCTCAGACAGCTAGGAGGTTGGCTTAGAAGCAGCCATCCTTTAAAGAAAGCGTAATAGCTCACTAGTCGAGTCGGCCTGCGCGGAAGATATAACGGGGCTCAAACCAGGTACCGAAGCTACGGGTTCGTCGAATGACGAGCGGTAGAGGAGCGTCGTGTAAGCCGATGAAGGTGGATCGAGAGGTCTGCTGGAGGTATCACGAGTGCGAATGCTGACATGAGTAACGACAAGGGGAGTGAAAAACTCCCCCGCCGGAAGACCAAGGGTTTCTGTTCGACGCTAATCGGAGCAGAGTGAGTCGGCCCCTAAGGCGAGGCCGAAAGGCGTAGTCGATGGGAAACGGGTTAATATTCCCGTACCTCACTGTATTGCGATGGGGGACGGAGAAGGCTAGGTGAGCCAGGCGTTGGTAGTCCTGGTGAAAGTCAGTAGGCTGAGGATTCAGGCAAATCCGGATCCTCAAGGCCGAGAGACGAGACGAACTGACCACGGTCAGGAAGTCATCGATGCCACGCTTCCAGGAAAAGCCTCTAAGCTTCAGATACAGTGGGACCGTACCCCAAACCGACACAGGTGGTCAGGGTGAGAATCCCAAGGCGCTTGAGAGAACTCGGGTGAAGGAACTAGGCAAAATGGTGCCGTAACTTCGGGAGAAGGCACGCCGCGTTAGTGTGAAGGCCCTGCGGCCGGAGCACGAGGCGGTCGAAGATACCAGGTGGCTGCAACTGTTTATTAAAAACACAGTACTCTGCAAACGCGTAAGCGGACGTATAGGGTATGACGCCCGCCCGGTGCCGGAAGGTTAAGTGATGGTGTTAGCGCAAGCGAAGCTCTTGATCGAAGCCCCGGTAAACGGCGGCCGTAACTATAACGGTCCTAAGGTAGCGAAATTCCTTGTCGGGTAAGTTCCGACCTGCACGAATGGCGTAATGATGGCCACGCTGTCTCCACCCGAGACTCAGTGAAATTGAAATCGCAGTGAAGATGCTGTGTACCCGCGGCTAGACGGAAAGACCCCGTGAACCTTTACTATAGCTTCACACTGGACGCTGATGTTGCCTGTGTAGGATAGCTGGGAGGCTTGGAAACCCGGACGCCAGTTCGGGTGGAGCCAACCTTGAAATACCAGCCTGGCATCATTGGCGTTCTCACTCAGGTCCGTGATCCGGATCGAGGACAGTGTGTGGTGGGTAGTTTGACTGGGGCGGTCTCCTCCCAAAGCGTAACGGAGGAGCACGAAGGTACCCTCAGCACGGTTGGAAATCGTGCAGTGAGTGCAAGAGCATAAGGGTGCTTGACTGCGAGACAGACACGTCGAGCAGGTGCGAAAGCAGGTTCTAGTGATCCGGTGGTTCTGTATGGAAGGGCCATCGCTCAACGGATAAAAGGTACTCCGGGGATAACAGGCTGATACCGCCCAAGAGTTCACATCGACGGCGGTGTTTGGCACCTCGATGTCGGCTCATCACATCCTGGGGCTGAAGTCGGTCCCAAGGGTATGGCTGTTCGCCATTTAAAGTGGTACGCGAGCTGGGTTTAGAACGTCGTGAGACAGTTCGGTCCCTATCTGCCGTGGGCGTTGGAGATTTGAGAAGAGCTGCTCCTAGTACGAGAGGACCGGAGTGGACGCACCTCTGGTGTTCCGGTTGTCACGCCAGTGGCATTGCCGGGTAGCTATGTGCGGACAGGATAACCGCTGAAAGCATCTAAGCGGGAAGCCCCTTCAAGATGAGATCTCCCCGAGGCCTTGAGCCTCCTGAAGGGCCCAGCGAGACCAGCTGGTTGATAGGCCGGATGTGGAAGCGCTGCAAGGCGTTGAGCTAACCGGTACTAATGGCCCGTGAGGCTTGACCATATAACACCCAAGGGGTCTGTGATGACCCACGACAGGGTCCGTGATGACCCACGACGCCGGATACGCGAGACGTGTCGTGTCAGCATGAATCACCGTTTTTCGCCTGACGACCATAGCGAGCGTGAACCACCTGATCCCATGCCGAACTCAGCAGTGAAACCGCTCAGCGCCGATGGTAGTGTGGGGTCTCCCCATGCGAGAGTAGGTCATCGTCAGGCACTTATTTAGAAAAGCCCCGAGCATCGTGAGATGGTCGGGGCTTTTTGCGTTCGGGGTGTCATGCGGCAGCCTGGCGGGGCTGGTAGAATCAGCGCTCGTTTCACGTCGCAGCAGGTCGTCATGCAAGCCACTTCTCGCCGCATCGTTACCAACCAGGCGGGCCCGCACCAGGGGCTCGAGGCGCGCGTGGCGCGGGCCCTGCAACACCCGTGGCGCAAGCCGATCGCCGAGCACACCCGTGAGGCCTTCGCCTCCGCCGCGCGCTGGCGAGAGGCGCGCAGCGACATGCCGCTGATCCTGGATGCCGGCTGCGGAGTGGGCATTTCCACTCGCCGGCTGGCGGAGGCCTTTCCCGACCATGCGCTGATCGGCGTCGATCGCAGCGATAGTCGGCTGACTCGCGAGCACGGGCCACTGCCCGACAATGCGCTGCTGGTGCGCGCCGACCTGGTGGATTTCTGGCGGCTCGCCTTCCGGGCAGGCTGGCGGCCGGCCCGTCACTACCTGCTCTATCCGAATCCCTATCCCAAGGGGGCGCTTCTCAAGCTGCGCTGGCATGGCCACCCGGTACTGCCTTTTATCCTGGCCCTGGGGGGGCGTCTGGAGCTGCGCTCCAACTGGCGGCTCTACCTGGAGGAGTTCGGCCTGGCGCTGCAGCAGGCCACCGGGGTGGAGGCGGCCGTGGAACCTTACGTTCCCGGCGAGGCGTACCTGACCCCCTTCGAGAGGAAGTACCATGTCAGCGGTCAGCCGCTGTGGCGGCTGGTGGCCGAGCTGTCGCCCGACCCCGCACTGGTTCCCGCAGAGCAAGGAGAGCATTGATGGCATTCGTCTACCTGGCCCTGGCGATCGTCGCCGAGGTGGTGGGTACCACCGCCCTGAAGGCCTCGGAGGGCTTCACCAGGTTGTGGCCGAGCGTGACCGTGGTGGTGGGCTATGGTCTGGCCTTCTACTTGCTGGCTCTGGTGTTACGCACCATTCCCGTAGGCATCGCCTATGCGATCTGGGCGGGCCTCGGTATCGTGCTGGTGACCGTGGCAGGCGTCGTACTGTATGGCGAGAAGCCGGACCTGCCGGCACTCCTGGGTATCGCCATGATCATTGGCGGCGTCGCAGTGATTCAGCTGTTCTCTTCCGTCTCGGCCCACTGACGCCCATTAAACAACCTCCTTGAACGAGCCCTGCCATGCGCCTGCGTTTTCGCCTTGCTGCCCTCATCCTGCCGCTGTGTCTCGCCATGCCCGTCCAGGCAGCCGGCTTCGATAGCGTCTCTCGCCTGACCGACAAGGGGTTTCAGCTCAGTGCCGAAGCGCGGCTGCTGGATGACGATAGCGTGCTGGCGGCCATCGAGCCGGAGCGACAGCTATCCCCCGCCTCGGTGAGCAAGAGCTACCTGGCCGCGGCGGCCCTGGATCGCTGGGGCCCGCAGCACCGTTTCACCACGCGTCTGGTCAGCGAGGTGCGTCCGGACGCTGAGGGTGTCCTGCATGGCGACCTGATCCTCGATGGTGGTGGCGAACCGGCGCTGACCACCGAAGACCTGTGGCGCCTGGTGCAGCGGCTGTACCAGGCGGGGGTGCGAGAGGTGAGCGGCAGGCTGCTGGTGAGCCAGTGGCGCTTCGGGCCGGTGGAGTGCATCACCACCGACCGCTGCGAGGCCCGCGAGCGTACCCGCCACGCCTACAGTGCGCTGCTCTCCTCGGCCGGAGTCAACTATGGCAACTGGTGCGTCAACGTGGCTCCGGCGGAGGCGCCCGGCGAATCGGCGAGTGTCACCGGTTGCGATAGCCAGGCGGCCATCCTGGCCATCGACAACCGCGTGGTGACCCGTCCGGACAACAGCGGCACCCAGATCAGCGCCGAGCGGGTGACCCGCGATGGGCGCGACGTGATGCTGCTCAGCGGCCAGATCTCCACCAATGCCCACCCGCGCGATATCTACCGGGCCAGCTCCGATCCGGCCGACCAGATGGCGCTGACGCTGCTGGCGATGCTCGACCAGTCGGGTATCACGGTCGCCGGCGGGGCGGATACCACCCAGGCATCTCCGCCACCCGCGGCGGCAACACTGGCCGCCGTGGATGGCAAGCCGCTGCAGGAGCTGCTGCTGCGCGCCATGCACTATTCCAACAACTACATGGCCGACATGCTGGCCCTGAACCTGGTGGAGACGCCCCGCGCCAACCTTCGTTCAGGCGGAGCCGCCATCGAGGCCTTCGTGGCCGGCATCCCTGATCATGGGCCGGTGACCCTGCTCAGCGGCAGCGGACTGACACCGGAGAATCGCACCTCGGCCCGCGGTGCCAATGCGCTGCTGGACAGCCTCTACCACCGTCCCTCTCTGTTCCCCAGTTTCGTGGCGACCCTGCAGTCCCCGGACAATGGCGTCATGCGCTTCATCCGCCGTGGCTCCGATACCTTCCAGCGCCATGTGATGCTCAAGACCGGCACCCTCAACCAGCCGGTGGCGGTGCGTGCGGTGAGCGGCTACTTCCGCACCTCCAGCGGGCGCTGGGGGGCCTTCAGCGTGCTGGTCAACGGCACGGGCAGCACCCCCTACCTGAGCTGGCCGGAGGTGCTGGATCCCCTGGCGCTGGACCTCGAGAAGATGATCGACAACCATTGAGCGGCCTGGTCAACACTCCAAGGAATCGACGATGAAACCCGGACATACCGGCTGGCGTCACCTGGTGCACTCCACCCGATACTCACTGAAGGGGCTGAAGGCCGCCTGGCGCCACGAGTCGGCGTTTCGACAGGAGCTGACCCTCTGCCTGCTGCTGCTGCCGCTGGTCTGGTGGGTCGGCGATGGGCCGGTGGAGTGGATCCTGCTGCTCGGCAGCTGCGCGATCGTGCTGATCGTGGAACTGCTCAACAGCGCCATCGAGAGCGTCGTGGACCGTATCGGCCCCGAGCGCCACGAACTCTCCGGGCGTGCCAAGGATCTCGGCTCCGCCGCCGTCATGGCGTCGCTGCTGCTGGCCGGCCTGACCTGGCTGTTGCTGCTGGGACAGAAATTCTTCGGCTGATACACCGACATGGCGGGTGCCAGCAGGGGCCCCGCTTCGCTATGCTGGGAGTATTCGCCAATTCGGATGCGAGACGCCCATGCCCCTGCCCGATGACTTCCTGCCGCTGATCGATATTCCCGAGCCCCTCAAGGCGCCGCTGGAGCGAACCCGGGTGCGGCTGGCCGAGGCGCTGGGCCAGGCCGAGAACCTGGCGGAGATGACCGACCGCGACTCTCCCCTGGAAGACTGGCTGGGCCTCGCCGAGTCGCGTCGTGATCAGCTGGCCCGGGTGCTGGCGGTATCGGACTTCGTGACCGAGACGCTGGTGCGCTACCCCGACTGGCTCCTGCACCTGGACGCCAATGGCGAGCTGGATGCCGTGCCGGATGCCGAGGTCATGCGCGGCTGGCTCGACGAACGCCTCGAGGAGGCCGAGGACGAGGCGGCCATGCACGCTGTCATCCGCCGCTTCCGGCGCGCGCGCATGGTCGGCATCGTGTGGCGCGACCTGACTCGCCCGGAAGGTATCGACATGTGGGCCACTACGGCGGCGGTGTCGCGGCTGGCCGAGACCTGCCTGGAGGCGGCACTGGCCTGGCTTGAGCGCTTCCTCGAGCCGCGCTGGGGACGCCCCGCGCCGCGCCGCGATGGCAGCGAGCAGCGCCTGGTGGTGCTGGGCATGGGCAAGCTCGGCGCCGGCGAGCTCAACCTCTCCTCGGATATCGACCTGATCTTCGCCTTTCCCGAGAACGGCGAGACCGAGGGGGGCCGCAAGTCCCTCGAGCACCAGGAGTACTTCACCAAGCTGGGGCAGCGGTTGATCGGCGCCCTGGATGCGGTTACCGCCGACGGCTTCGCCTTCCGCGTCGACATGCGTCTGCGCCCGCTTGGCGACGGCGGCCCGCTGGTCGGCAGCTTCAACTCGCTCTCGGGCTACTATCAGGACCAGGGGCGCGAGTGGGAGCGCTATGCCATGCTCAAGGCGCGCCCGGTGGCTGGCGACCTGGATGCCGGTGCCGAGCTGCTGGCCGGACTGCGCCCCTTCGTCTACCGCAAGTACCTCGACTTCGGCGCCATCGAGTCGCTGCGCGAACTCAAGGGCATGATCAATCGCGAGGTACGCCGCAAGGGCATGGAGGGCAATATCAAGCTCGGTCCCGGCGGTATCCGCGAGGTGGAGTTCGTGGTCCAGGCCTTCCAGTTGATCCGCGGGGGGCGCGACACCGAGCTGCAGGTGACCTCCCTGAAGAACGCCCTGGAGCGCCTGCCCGAGCTCGGCCTGCTGCCCGCCGAGGTGGTCGAGGAGCTGCTGCCCGACTACGTCTTCCTGCGCGACCTGGAGCACGCCCTGCAGGCCCTGGAGGATCGCCAGACCCAGAGCCTGCCCGCTGACGACCTCGACCGTGAGCGGGTCGCCCTGGCGCTGGGCATGGAGGACTGGCCGGCACTGATGGCCTGCCTCGACGAAGTCCGTACCCGCGTACGTCGCCACTTCGACGCGGTGATCGCCGAGCCCGAGGAGGAGGTGGAGGAGGTCGCCGAGACGACCGCCGGCGGTGTTCCCCTGGAGCAGTGGCGGGCGCTGTGGCGCGGCGAGCTCGACGAGGAGGAAGGGGCGGCACTGCTGGGTGAGGCCGGCTTCGCCGACCCCGCCGCCGCGGCGCGTCGGCTGGCTACGCTCTATCACTCCCGGCAGGTGCAGGGCATGCAGCGCATCGGCTTCGAGCGGTTGGAGGCCCTGCTGCCGCTGCTGCTCGATGCCGTCGCGGCCAGCGACACCCCGGATACCGCCCTGGAGCGAGTGCTGCCGCTGATCGAGTCGGTACTGAGGCGTACCGCCTACCTGGCGCTGCTGCGTGAGAATCCCGACGCCCTGGGCCATCTGATGACGCTTTGCGCGGCGAGCCCATGGATCGCCGAACACATCGCGCGCTATCCGATCCTGCTCGATGAGCTGCTGACCCCCGAGACCCTGTACACCCCCGCCGACAAGTCGCGACTCGCCGATGAGCTGCGCCAGGCCCTGGCGCGGATCCCCGAGGAGGATGAGGAGGCTCAGCTCGAGGCCCTGCGGGTCTTCAAGCACGCCCAGACGCTGCACGTGGCCGCCTCGGATATCGCCGGCACCCGCCACCTGATGAAGGTCAGCGACTACCTCACCTATATCGCCGAGGTGATCCTCGAGGCGGTGCTGGCCATGGCCTGGAAGCACCTGACCCGCAAGCACGGCTTCCCCGAACTGGCCGACGGCGGTCGCGCCGACCGTGAACCCGCCTTCCTGATCGTCGGCTACGGCAAGCTGGGTGGCATCGAGCTGGGCTACGGCTCCGACCTGGACCTGGTGTTCATCCACGATGGCGCCACCCAGGGCGAGACCGATGGCCGGCGAGTGCTGGACAACGGTGTCTTCTATACCCGCCTGGGGCAGCGCATCATCCACCTGCTCACCGCGGTGACGCCGGCCGGCACCCTCTATGACGTGGACATGCGGCTGCGTCCCTCGGGCAACTCCGGGCTGCTGGTCACCTCGCTCAATGCCTACGCCGACTACCAGCGCCGCGAGGCCTGGACCTGGGAGCACCAGGCGCTGGTGCGGGCCCGGGTGGTGGCGGGGCATCCGCGGCTGGCCCAGGGCTTCGCTGACGTGCGTCGCGAGATCCTCGGGCGTGAGCGCGATAGCCGGACGCTGGGCGAGGAGGTGGTGAAGATGCGCCACAAGATGCGCGACCACCTGGCGGGCAAGAGCGGGGAGGGGGAGTTCGACCTCAAGCACGACCCCGGCGGCATGGTGGACCTCGAATTCCTGTGCCAGTACGCCGTGCTGGCCATGGGCCACGAGACCCCGGAGCTGCTGGCCTACAGCGACAACATGCGCATCCTCGAGACCCTGGAAGCCACCGAGCGCCTGCCGGCCCGGGAGTGCCAGAGCCTTCGCGAGGCCTATCTGGCCCTGCGCAGCGCCGCCCACCGCGCCTCGCTCACCCGCGAGCCGGCCCTCGGCCGCAACGAGGCCTTCCAGGACCATCGCCAGGTGGTCATCGAGGCCTGGCAGCGGCTGCTGGAGCCGGCGGAACAGGACGTAAATTCCAAGGACTGATCAAAAAGGAATCTCGCACCGCATGAACAAGGTACTGGTACTGCACGGCCCCAACCTCAACCTGCTGGGTACCCGCCAGCCGGAGATCTATGGCCACGAGACCCTGGAGGACATCAACAACAGCCTCTACGAGCAGGCGGCGCTGGGGGGCTGGGAGATCACCTGTCGGCAGAGCAATCACGAAGGGCAGCTGATCGACTGGATCCAGGCGGCTCGCCTGGATGGCACCGCGGCGATCATCATCAATCCGGCGGCCTATACCCATACCTCGGTAGCGATCCTCGATGCATTGAACGCCTTTGATGGCCAGGTCATCGAAGTCCATCTCTCCAACGTGCATAAGCGCGAGAGCTTCCGTCACCACTCCTACGTCTCGCTGCGTGCCGACGGGGTGATCGCCGGCCTCGGCAGCCAGGGCTACCGTGCCGCCCTGGAGGCGGTGATGCAGGCCGCCTAGACCGGCAGCAGGCCGAACAGGGTCAGCAGCCAGATCATCAGGCTGATGGTGAGGAAGGAGGCCAGGGTGCCGACCATCAGTGCCGCGGCGCTGGTGTCGCCCTGGCCGAACTGCTTGCCGAACAGCGGGTAGACGCTGATCATCGGCGCACAGGCGAACAGCAGGCCGGCGGCGATCATCAGGGGATCCGCGTCGGGCAGCAGCAGGAAGAAGGCCAGTACCGCCAGGGGGTGGAGCAGCAGCTTGCCGATCACGACCTGCCCCATGTCGGCCGCCATGCCGCGTACCTTGAGGCCATGCAGCATGCCGCCGATGGTGAACAGTGCGGCCGGCCCGGCGGCCTCGGCAAGCATGTCGATGGACTGGCTCACGGGGCTGGGCAGCTGCCAGCCGGTCAGGGCCAGGGTCACGCCGATCAGCAGGCCGATCAGCACCGGGTTGCGCGAGAGCCTGGTGAGTGTCTTCTGGACGACCCGGGAAAACCCACCGCCATTGTGGCGACTGGCCTCGGCCAGGGTGAGCGCCACGGGGATGATCAGCATGGTCTCCACCACCATGTTCAGCGCCATGAAGATCGCCGCCGGTGCGCCGATGACCATCACCGCCACCGGATAGCCGATAAAGCCGCTGTTGGCCGCCGACATGCCCAGGGCATGGATGGCCGCGGCATCCAGTGAGTGGCCGCGCCAGCGCGACAGGGCCAGTCCCACGGCGAATACCAGCACCGAGCCCAGTCCATAGGCCAGCAGGTAGCCGACATTCAGGGCTTCCTCGAGCGGGGTGGCAGTCAGGGCGCGGATCAGCAGCGAGGGCAGGGCGAAGTACATCACGAAGGTCGCGATGCCCTGCATGTTGTCGCGACTCACCAACCCGGAAAACGCCGCCAGGAAGCCGGCACCGATCAGCAGGAAGATCGGCAGCGTGATCGTCAGTATCTCCAGCACGAGGCTTTCCTTGGCATATCAGCTGATGGTGGTGCGAATGTCGCGTGCCTTCTGCTGCAGCAGCGGCAGGTACTCCTGCATCAGGGTATCTTGATCGATCCGGGCGGCATTGGTGCTGATATTGATGGCACCCAGCAGGTGGCCGTTGGCATCGAAGGCGGGTACCGCGATGGAACGCAGGCCGGAGTCGAGCTCCTGGTCGGCGATGGCATAGCCCTGGCGGCGAACCTCGAGGATGCAGGCCTTCAGCTCGTCCTTGTCGGTGATGGTCTTGTCGGTATGTCTCTGCAGCACCGCATGCTCCAGCCAGGCATCCAGCTTTTCATCCGGCAACTGGGCCAGCAGTACCCGACCCATGGAGGTATGCGCCGCGGGCAGGCGGGTACCCACCGACAGGGTGATGGCCATCAGCCGGTGGCGTGAGGAGGAGCGGGCCACGTAGGTCACCTCCTCGCCGTCGAGCACGCCCAGCGAGGAGGACTCGCCGCACTGCCGGGTGATATCTTCCAGGACCTGCTGGATCACGCTGCGATAGTTGTTGCTGGACAGGAAGGCATAGCCGAGCTGCAGCACCTTGGGCGCCAGCTCGAAGACGCGTTGCTGCTTGCGCACATAGCCCAGGGCATGGAGGGTCAGCAGGAAGCGCCGGGCGCGGGCCCGGTTCATGCCGGTGCGAGCGGCAACCTCGCTGAGCGTCATCCGCGGATGTGCCTCGTCGAAGGCCAGGATCACCTCCAGCCCGCTGGCCAGGGCGGTGACGAAGTCACGATCATCTGGACTGAGAACCTCTTCCTCGGGTGTCATCGGCGTTCCATCAAGGGCTTGCTGAGTTGCTCATGGAGTGCCTCCAATCTAGCATAGCGTTCGAATCGCGAACACTTGTACGGTATTGGGCTTTCGTCGGTTGGCCCAGCTCTCAGCCCCCTGAAACCGGGAGATCACCATGCCTGCCTCCTTGCTGCAGCACCCCTTCATGAGCCAGTCGGCACTCGCCGAGACCGATTCAGAGAGCATGGTCCAGGCCATGCTGACCTTCGAGCTTGGCCTGGCGGAGGTTCAGGAGGCGCGCGGTGCCGTGCCCGCCGGCGCCAGTCGTCAGATGCGCGATATCCTCGCCGCGCACGCCTTCGACGTGGTGGCCATTGCCACGGGCATCGCCAGCGGCGGCAATGCGGCGATCCCCTTCGTCAGGCAGGGGCGGGCGGCATTGCCCGATGAGCTCAAGCGCTACTTCCACCAGGGCGCCACCAGCCAGGACGTGGTGGACTCGGCGCTGATGCTGCTGTTGAAGCCCCGCCTGGCGGCACTGGATGTCCTGCTGGTGCGCTGCCGCACCGCCGCAGTCGCGCTGATGGAGGCCCATGCCGGCACGGCGATGGTGGGGCGCACGCTGATGCAGCAGGCGCTGCCCATCACCTTCGGGGTCAAGGTGGCCCACTGGGCCATCGGCCTGGAGCAGGCGCGGCGCCGCCTGGCCGGCGTCGAGTTGCCTGTGCAGTTCGGTGGTGCCGTGGGGGTGCACTCGGGCTGGGATGACGCGGGGCTCGACTTCATGGATGCCCTGGCCGAGCGCCTGGGCCTGAGCGCACCGGTGTTGCCCTGGCATACCGACCGCCAGCCGGTCCATGCCCTGGGCACGGCCCTGGATGCCGCCGCCGGCGCCGTCGAGAAGCTGGCCCTGGACGTATCCCTGCTGACCCAGACCGAAGTCGGGGAGGTGGCTGAGCCCTCGGCCCCCGGCATGGGTGAATCCTCCTCCATGCCCCACAAGCGCAATCCGGTGCGCTGTGCCCTGATTCGCGGCGCCGCCCGCCAGGTACACGGCCACGCCTCGGTGCTGCTCAACGCCGCCGCCCAGCCCCTGGAGCGCGGGCTCGGTGAGTGGCATGCCGAGTGGGGCCCGCTGGTCGACAGTGCCCTGCTGCTGGAGGGGGCCCTGGAGCAGGCCGTCGCGCTGCTCGAGGGGCTGGAGGTGCACCCCGAGGCGATGCGGCGCAACCTGGCCGCTACCGGCGGCGGCATCATGGCCGAGCCGGTGGCCAAGTTGCTGGCGCCGACCCTCGGCACCGATGCCGCGAAGCGGATCAGCGCCGAGGCAGCCGAGACGGCGCGCCGGCAGGGCACTCCCTACGCCGAGGCGCTCAATGACCACCCCGAGGTCCAGGGACGGCTCGATGCCGAGGCGGTGGCGCAGGCGACGGATCCCGCCTTATACCTTGGTAGCAGCCGGCGTCAGGTCCAGCGTGCCAAGGCCTGGCTGAACGCTGGTTAACACCCTGAGATAAAATAAAAACTGACCCGTGAACGCGCAGGGGAGGCATTGCCTCCCCTGCGTGCTTTCCGGGCCTCGGATTGACGATGTGGGGTGGTGGGAGTAATTTGTTCGTATCACAAATCAAAGTTCGCTATTCGAACTTAAGCAAGATCAATCGCCAGGAGGAAAACCCATGGCCGAGTTCCTGAGCCTGCATGATGCGGTGGCGCGCTACGTCGAGGACGGCGCCACCGTGGCCATGGAAGGCTTTACCCACCTGATCCCCTTCGCCGCGGGACACGAGGTGATCCGTCAGAAGAAGCGTGACCTGACCTTGATCCGCATGACCCCCGACCTGATCTACGACCAGCTGATCGGTGCGGGCTGCGCGAAGAAGGTGATCTTCTCCTGGGGCGGCAACCCCGGGGTAGGCTCCCTGCATCGCCTGCGTGACGCGGTGGAGAAGGGCTGGCCCCACAAGGTCGAGATCCTCGAGCACAGCCATGCCGCCATGGCCTGCGCCTTCGAGGCCGGCGCGGCGGGCCTGCCCCTGGCGGTGCTGCGCGGCTATGTGGGCAGCGAGCTCCCCAGCGTCAACGACCAGATCAAGTTCATCGAGTGCCCCTTCACCGGCGAGCGCCTGGCCGCGGTGCCCTCGGTGCGCCCGGATGTCTCCATCGTCCACGCGCAGAAGGCTGACCGCGCCGGTAACGTGCTGGTGGAAGGCATCGTCGGGGTGCAGAAGGAAGCCGTGCTGGCGGCTGCCAAGAGCATCGTCACCGTCGAGGAGATCGTCGACGACCTGCGCAGCGAGCCGGACTACCACCCCAACGCCTGCATCATCCCGGGCTGGGCCATCGATGCCATCGCCGTGGCCGAGAAGGGCGCGCTGCCCTCTTATGCCCACGGCTACTATCCGCGCAACAACGCCTTCTACAAGGAGTGGGACGCCATCGCCCGGGATCGCGATACCTTCACCGCCTGGATCGAAGAGAATGTCATGAACGCAGGGGGGAACGCCTGATGAGCCTCGACTATACCTCCGCCGAGATGATGACCGTCACTGCGGCCCGCGCCCTGGAGAACGGCACCACCTGCTTCGTCGGCATCGGCCTGCCCTCCGAGGCCGCCAACCTGGCGCGTCTTACCCATGCCCCCGATGTGGTGCTGATTTATGAATCCGGCACCCTGCAAACCAAGCCCGATATTCTGCCGCTCTCCATTGGCGATGGCGAACTGTGCGAATCGGCGCTGACCACCGTGGCGGTGCCGGAGATGTTCCGCTACTGGCTGCAGGGCGGCAAGATCGACGTGGGCTTCCTGGGCACCGCCCAGATCGACCGCTACTGCAACCTCAACACCACCCTGATCGGTGACTATCGCGAGCCCAAGGTGCGCCTGCCGGGCGGCGGCGGCGCGCCGGAAATTGCCACCAACGCCGGCGAGGTGTTCATCACGCTGAAGCACTCCAAGCGTGCCTTCGTGGACAAGGTCGACTTCGTCACCACCCTGGGCTTCGGCCGCGATGGAAAGGGGCGCGACGGTGTGCCCAATATCGGCAAGGGGCCGACCCGGGTGATCACCGACCTCTGCGTGATGAAGCCGGACCCCGAGACCAAGGAGCTGGTGGTGGTCTCGCTGCATCCGGGCGTGAGTCGCGAGGAGGTGATCGAGGCCACCGGCTGGGAGATCCGTTTCGCCGAGTCCCTCGAGAGCACGCCGGAGCCCAGCGCCAAGGAACTCGAGATCCTGCGCGAGCTGAAAGCGCGTACCGAACGAGCCCATGCCGGTGCGTGACACCGCGCCCCGCAGCGAATATCAGGAGACCAGGTCATGACCGACGTTTACCTCTGCCATCCGCGGCGCACCGCCGTGGGCCGCTTCGGCGGCACGCTTGCCAGCGTGCGCCCCGACGACTTCGCCGCCACCATCTTCAAGGCGGTGCTGGCCGAAGCCCCGGCGCTGGATCCGGCCGCCATCGAGGAGGTCTTCATGGGCTGTGCCAACCAGGCCGGCGAGGACAACCGCAACGTGGCGCGCATGTCGGCGCTGCTGGCGGGCCTGCCGACCTCCATTCCCGGCACCACCATGAACCGCCTGTGCGGCTCCGGCATGGACGCGGTGGGCACCGCCTTTCGCGCCATCAAGGCCGGCGAGATGGACCTGGCCCTGGCCGGCGGCGTGGAGTCCATGTCCCGCGCGCCCTACGTGCTGGGCAAGGCCGACAGCGCCTTCTCCCGGGGCCAGAAGATCGAGGACACCACCATCGGCTGGCGCTTCATCAACCCGCAGATGAAGAAGGCCTACGGCGTCGACTCCATGCCGGAGACCGCCGAGAACGTGGCCGAGCAGTTCCATATTTCCCGCGAGGACCAGGACGCCTTCGCCCTGCGCTCCCAGCAGAAGGCCGCCGCCGCCCAGCAGGCCGGCCGCTTCGCGCTGGAGATCACCGCCATCGAGATCCCGCGTCGCAAGCAGGAGCCGCTGGTGTTCGACCAGGACGAGCATCTGCGCGAGACCACCCTCGAGAAGCTCGCCGGCTTGCCCACCCCCTTCCGCGAGGGCGGCAGCGTCACCGCCGGCAACGCCTCCGGGGTCAACGACGGCGCCGCGGCGATGCTGGTGGCCAGCCGAGCGGCCGTCGAGGCGCACGGCCTGACGCCCATGGCCAAGATCCTCGGCATGGCCACCGCCGGGGTCGAGCCGCGCATCATGGGCTATGGCCCGGTGCCCGCGGTCAACCGCCTGCTCGAGCGCACCGGCGTGTCGCTTGACGAGATCGACGTGATCGAGCTCAACGAGGCCTTCGCCGCCCAGGCCCTGGCCTGCATGCGCGACCTGGGCCTCGAGGATGACGACCCGCGGGTCAACCCCAATGGCGGCGCGATTGCCCTGGGGCACCCGCTGGGCATGTCCGGCGCGCGCCTATTGTTGACCGCCGCTCATGAACTGCAGAAGAGCGGCAAGCGCTACGCCCTGTG
>JAGYKP010000082.1 GCA_018401555.1 Halomonas sp. | reverse complement strand
GCATCGGGGTCGCAGGGCCGGCGGCGCATCAGGTCCCCTCGCCCTTCTCGAAGGCCAATGCCAGGCCCAGGGTCACGGCCACCACCATGTTCACCCACAGCGCCTGCAGCGGAGTCACCGGCAGCTGGGTGCCGGCCAGCACGGCCAGCATGATGGCCAGCCCCTGGGCACCGTTGGTGGGCAGGATGAAGGTAATCGTCTTGCGAATGTTGTCGTAAACCTTGCGGCCCTCTTCGATGGCGCCGACGATGGTGGCGAAGTTGTCGTCGGCGAGTACCATCTCCGCGGCCTCCTTGGCGGCCTCGGTGCCCTGGATGCCCATGGCCACGCCGACATCGGCGCGCTTCAGCGCCGGGCCATCGTTGACGCCGTCGCCGGTCATGGCACAGATACCGCCGTGGGACTGCATCGCCTGCACCAGGCGCAGCTTGTGCTCCGGTGCGGCCCGGGCGAAGACATCCACCTCGAGGATCACCTCGGCGAGCTCGGCGTCGGACATCGCCTCGATCTCGCGGCCGCTGATCGCCCGTTCGGTATGGGCGAAGCCCAGCTGGCGGGCGATGGCCAGGGCGGTAACGGCGTGGTCGCCGGTGATCATCACCGGGCGGATGCCGGCGGCCAGGCACTCCGCCACCGCGGCGATCGCCTCGTCCCGGGGCGGGTCCAGCAAGCCCACCAGGCCCAGCAGTATCAGGCCGTCCTCGGCGTGGTGATCCTCGAGCGACTCGACGTCATGGAGGGGCTTCTCGGCCAGCGCCAGCACCCGCAGCCCCTGCTTGGAGAGGGCGTGGATGTGCGCCTCCCACTCGTCGTGATCGAGCTCGCTGTCCTCGCCGTCCTCCTGGCGCACGCGGTGGCACATCTCCAGCAGGCGGTCCGGGGCACCCTTGACCAGCAGGCAGTGGCGTCCGTCGATCTCATGCAGGGTGGCCATGTACTTGTTCGCGGACTCGAAGGGGATGGCGTCCTGGCGGTCGTGGTCGCCGCGCAGGGTGCGCGCCTCCAGGCCTGCCTTGGCGGCGGCCACCACCAGGGCTCCTTCGGTGGGGTCGCCGTGGATCTTCCAGTGGCCCTCTTCGCGGGCCAGTTCGGCGTCGTTGCAGAGCACGCCGACCTTGAGGAAGTGGCGCAGGGCGTGGTGGTCGTCGAGATCCAGCGCCGCCGCCTGCGCCTCGCCGCTCTCGTCCAGTGCGTGGAAGCCGCCCTCGGGGGCGAAACCGGTGCCGTCGATGCGGATCTCGCCCTCGGGCAGCCAGATGGCCTGGGCTGTCATCTCATTACGGGTCAGCGTGCCGGTCTTGTCGGAGAAAATGGTGGAAATCGAACCCAGCGTTTCCACGGCGGGCAGCCGCCGGATGATGGCGTTGCGGCGAGCCATGGCCTGCACCCCCAGGGCCAGGCCGATGGTGACGATGGCGGGCATGCCCTCGGGGATGGCCGCCACCGCCAGGCCCACCGCGGCCATGAACATGTCGCCGACGGGCTGGCCGTGGACCAGCACGCCGAAGGCCGCGGTGAGGATGGCAATCACCAGGATGATCAGGGCCAGTACGCGACCGGCGCGATCGATCTGGCGCAGCAGCGGTGTCTTGAGCTGCTCGACGCCGCGCAGCATCTCGGAGATGCGGCCCAGCTCGGTGCGGGTTCCAGTCTCCACCACCAGGCCCCGTGCGGCACCCTGGACCACGATGGTGCCGGCGTAGGCCATGCCGGTGCGGTCGCCCAGGTCGGCGTCCTCGGCCACCGGCGGGTATCCTTGTCCACGGCGGTGGACTCGCCGGTCAGGGAGGCCTCCTCGGTGCGAAGCCGCCTGGCCTCCAGCAGGCGCAGGTCCGCCGGCACCCGGTCACCACTCTCCACCATCACCACGTCCCCCGGCACCAGCTGCTCGGCGGGAATCGTCTGGCGCTTGCCGTCGCGCAGCACCTTGGCCTGGGGAGACAGCATGTTGCGAATACTGTCCAGCGCCTGCTCGGCCTTGCCTTCCTGGAAAAAGCCGATCAGGGCGATGATCAGCACCACGCCCAGGATGGCGATCGCATCGACGCCATGGCCCAGCCCAAGGCTCGCCACCGCGGCGCCGATCAGTACCAGCATCAGGACATTGTTGAGCTGTTCGAGCAGGCGCTTCCACCAGGGGCGGGCCTCGGCCTGCTGCAGCTGGTTGGGGCCGAAGCGCTCCAGCCGCGCCTGGGCCTCGCTGGCGGAGAGCCCGTCACTGTCGGCCTCGAGACGGTCCAGCGCTTCCTGTTCGGGCTGGGCGTGCCAGGCGACTGCCTTCCGGGCGTGGGGTTCGGACATCCTGTGACCTCCGGCTGCGGGCGTGGTGAAGCCTAAGGTGTAACACACTCGATGCTGCAGTGCAGTGATGCAGGGCAAGAACGGGAAGCAAGTCGCTGATATCCCGTTCAGCGCAAGCGGGAGAGTCGCGGAGGGGATGACTTGCTAGGATGGTGTCCTTCCCATCCTTCCAACAGGAGAGTGCATGTCGACTGTCACCACGCCATGCCCCTGCGGCAGCGACAGGCCGCTTGACGAGTGCTGCGGGCGTTTCCACGCCGGCCAGCCCGCGCCCACGCCGGAGGCACTGATGCGTTCGCGCTACAGCGCCTTCGCCCTGGGCCTTGTCGAATATCTGCTGGCCACCTGGCACCCCGACACGCGCCCGGCCGAGCTGTCGCCGGATGACGCCACGACCTGGCTGCGCCTGGAGATCCGCTCGAGCACGGCCCAGGGCGACGAGGGGCAGGTGCACTTTCGCGCCACTTTCCGCGAGGGGCGGCGCTTCGGCGTGCTGGAGGAGGCCTCGCGCTTCCTGCGGCTGGCTGGCGCATGGTACTACCTGGATGGCCAGCCGAGGGTGTCGCACCTGAAGCCGGGGCGCAACGATCCCTGTGTCTGCGGCAGCGGGCGCAAGTTCAAGCAGTGCTGCGGGGCCGGATAGATGCTGCCCGAGCGGGCTGGCCGTCGCCCGGGACAGCCCTTACACTGCGCGCCACTGCCGGGTGCCGCCTCGGCGCCCACTTCACTTCACGTTCCGGATGCGTCCCATGGCCCAGACCCTCTCGAAAAGGATCAACAAGTACATCAGCGAAAGCGGCATGTGCTCGCGGCGAGAGGCCGATCGCTACATCGAGCAGGGCAACGTGCAGATCGATGGCCGGCGCGCCACCCCCGGTGACCGGGTCGTCCCCGGCAGCGTCGTCAAGGTCAATGGCCAGGTCGTCGAGCCCCTGGAACTGGAGGAGGAGGACCTGGTGTTCATCGCGCTGAACAAGCCGGTGGGCATCGTCAGCACCACGGACCCCGTAGAGAAGGCCAATATCGTCGATTTCGTCGGACATGGCGCGCGGATCTTCCCCATCGGCCGGCTGGACAAGGACTCCCAGGGGCTGATCTTCCTGACCAACAATGGCGACCTGGTCAACCGCATCCTGCGGGCGAGCAACCAGCACGAGAAGGAGTATCGGGTCACCGTCAACAAGCCGGTCACCGACGAGTTCATCGCCGGCATGGGGGGCGGTGTGCCGATCCTCGGCGAGGTCACCAAGAAGTGCCGGGTGGTCAGGGAGTCGCGCTTCGTCTTCAACATCACCCTGGTCCAGGGGCTGAATCGCCAGATTCGTCGCATGTGCGAGGTGTTCGGCTATGAGGTGGTGAAGCTCGAGCGCATCCGCATCATGAACGTGTCGCTCAAGGGGCTGGCGACCGGCGACTGGCGCGACCTGACGCCGGCCGAGGTGTCGACGATCCTCTCCCTGACCGAGCACTCCAGTTCCGAGGCCCAGCTGCCCGAGCGTCGCACGGCGCGACGCAAGGCCGGCAAGGGCGCCCGAGGCGGTGCCGGGAAGCCAGGAACCAAGTCGGCAGGCAAGGCGGCAACCGGGCAGCGCAGCTCGTCTCGCCGCGGTGATGTCGCCAAACCCGGTGCCGGAAAGCCCGGTGCTGGAAAGTCCGGCGGTGGCAAGCCCGCCAGGCGCAAGGTGACGGAGAAGGGGGCTGGGCCCGGCAGGAAGCCGGCGGGAAAGAAGGCGGCGGCGAACAAGGTGGGTGGCAAGCCCAAGGGGGGGCGTCCCTCGGGCTCGCGCGCCAAGGCCGTCGCCCCGGGCGGCAAGCCGCGGGGCAGGAAGCGCTAGGCTCCCCATCTTCCACTTCGCGGATGGCGCAGCAACCAGCTGGCGCCGCGGACATCCTAGTCGGACTCGGGCACCTCCCCCGGTACGCGATAGCGCGGCGGGGCATTCTCGCGCTCCTCCCGGGTCAGCGTCTCATCCTCGGCGGGCACGCCCCGCACCGTCTCGCTCTCGCGGTCCGGGTAGGTGTAGGTGGTGCAGCCGGCGAGCAGTGCCAGGCTGATGGTGAGGGACAGCGCAAGGGCGGCGAACCGCGGGCGGGTGGGGCGCATGGAATCTCTCCGGGTGAGACGGTGAAAGGGGCCGGCCAGCGTCACCGCTGGCCGGCGGAGGGTCAAGGCCGCTTAACCCGACCAGCCGAGCAGTATCGGCACGTAGACTACCAGCAGCAGCACCGCGATCAGCCCCAGCAGGTAAGGGATGATCGCCCGGGTGATGCGCTCCAGCGGCAGCTGGGTGACCGAGGAGGCCACGTAGAGGTTGATCGCCACCGGTGGGGTGATCATGCCGATGGCAAGGCCCACCACGATGATCAGGCCGAAGTGGATGGGGTCGATGCCCAGCTGGGTGACCAGCGGCAGCAGTACCGGGGTAAGGATGATCAGGGCGCTGGCGGTCTCGATGAACACGCCGGTGAGCAGGATCACCGCCACCACCAGCAGCATGATCACCAGCGGGTCGGTGGAGAGCGAGAGCACCGCCTGGGCGATGGCGCCGGGCACCTGCCAGCTGGAGAGGGTCCAGCTCAGCACCGCCGAGGTGGCGATCACCAGCATGATCACCGAGGTGGTGATAGCCGAGCGGATCAGGATGCGGTAGACGTCGGCCAGGTTCAGGTCGCGGTAGATGAACAGCGACACCAGCAGGGCGTAGTTGACCGCCACCACCGCCGCCTCGCTGGGCGTGAAGACCCCCGAGAAGATGCCGCCGAGGATGATCACCGGCGTCATCAATCCCCAGCTGGCGCTCCTGAAGGTGCGCCAGATGGTGGCCGCCGAGAGGGCCGTGCCCCGCGGGTAGTTGCGGCGGTAGGCCTGCACGATGGCGATGGCGGAGAGCCCCAGGCCCATGGCGATGCCGGGCAGGATGCCGCTGAGGAAAAGCTTCGAGACCGACTGCTGGGCGATCACGGCATAGATGATCATCGGCACCGAGGGCGGGATCACCACCCCGATGGTGCCGCTGGCGGCGATCAGGCTGGCCGCCGAGGCGAGGCTCGTAGCCCTTCCTGCGCAGCTCCGGTACCAGGCTCGAGCCCACCGCCGCGGTGGTAGCGGCCCCGGAGCCCGAGATGGCGGCGAAAGAACATCCCGGCGCCCACCGAGACGATGGAGAGCCCGCCCTTGAGGAAGCCGAACAGCGAATCGGCGAAATCGACCAGTTTCTCGCTCACCTTGCCCTGGGCCATCAGATCGCCGGCGAGGATGAACATCGGCACCGCCACCAGGGCGAAGGAGTTGATGCCCTGGAACATCTGCTGGGTCACCACCATCGGCGGCACGCCCTGAGCGTGGAGCGCCACCAGGGTGCTGGCGCCGATGGCCAGGGCGATGGGTACTCCCAGCAGCATGAAGATGAAGAACAGCACGAAGAGCAACGCGGTCATGGCAGCTCCTCGTCGCCGCCCGGGGGCGCGGCGTCATCCCCCAGTGCCAGGCCGATGATGTCCACCAGGGCATACCAGGCCATGATCGCCGCCGCGAGCGGGATCACGGCGTAGACCCAGGTCATGGAGAGGCGCAGCGAGGCGGACTTCTGGAAGCTCTGCACCTGCATGTACTCCCAGCCGATGCCGACCAGGCCGAGCAGGAAGCCCAGCGCCACCAGCAGGGCAGTGATGCGCGCCAGGCGCCGGGGCAGCCCGGGCAGGGCGTCGACCACGAAGGTCACGGCGATATGTCGCCCGCGGCGGAAGGCGAGGGTGGCGGCGAGGAAGGTGATCCACACCAGCAGGAAGCGCGCCACCTCCTCGGTCCAGCCCACCGCGGTGAAGAAGACCCGCGAGACGATCTGCAGGGTGATCACACCGATCAACGCCGCCATCGCCGTGAAGACCACGGGGGCGATGGCGGCGTCGAGGGCGCGCTCACTCCACCGCAGCGGTCGCAGCAGGGAATGGGCGGAGAAGGACACTTACTTCAGCGCCTCCTGGATGCGCGGCAGGTAGTCGCCGAACTGCTCGCCGTACTGCTCGTAGACCGGGGCCACGGCCTGCTGGAAGGCGGCGATATCGGGCTCCTCGACGATCTGCATGCCCGGCCTCGCGCAGCTCGGCCAGCTGTTCGGCCTCCATCTTGGCATTCACCCGGCGCTCGTGCTCGGCGGCCTCCTGGGCAGCCTGCTCGACCACCTCCCGGGCGGCCTCCGGCAGCTGGTTCCAGACCGGCATGCCCATCACGAAGATCGCCGGCGCATAGGTGTGGCGCGACAGCGTCATGTGATCCTGGGTCTCGTAGAGCTTGAAGGAGTGGATGACGTTGACCGGGTTCTCCTGGCCGTCGATGGTGCCCTGCTGCATGGCGGTGAGCGCCTCGGTCCAGGCCATCGGCACCGCGTTGGCACCCAGTTCGCGGAAGGTGTCGACGTAGACCGGGTTCTCCATCACGCGGATGCGCAGGCCGTCGATGTCCTCCGGCGCCGTCACCGCCCGCTCGCTGTTGGTGAGGTTGCGGAAGCCGCGCTCGGCATAGGCCAGGCCCTTGAGGTTGACCTCGGAAAGGCGGTCCAGAAGCTCCTGGCCGATCTCGCCGTCGAGCACTGCATAGGCCGCCTCGGGGCTGGGGAAGAGGAAGGGCAGCTCGAACACCGCCATCTCCTCGAGGAAGTTGGCCACCGGGCCATTGGTGATCACGCCCATGTCCACGGTGCCGATCTGCATGCCCTCGAGCAGGGTGCGCTCGTCGCCGAGGCTGGCGTTGGGGTAGAGCTCGATATCCACCTTGCCGTCGGTGCGCTCCTCTACCAGTTCCTCGAACTTCATGGCGGCGATATGGAAGCCGTCCTGCTCGTTGACCACGTGGGCCAGGCGCAGGGTGACAGGATCCATGTCGGCGAAATCTGACGCGTTGGCAGAGGCCATCACGGCCAGCGAGATGCCCAGTGCCAGCGAGCTGCGTGCAAAGCCTTTCATTGTTGGTTTCCTTTTGGTGTCAGCGTGTTGCGAAGTCCAGCGTCCAAGAGCATGCACCGAGGCGGGTGAAGCGGTCAATCGACGCTTGCCGGGCCTGGGCAGCTTATAGCCTGCGGTACATCACATGGGCGTCCACCGGGCCGCGCTCGGGATGACGGAAGGCGCCGGGCAGCGTGCCGCGGACCTCGAACCCGTGTTTCTGCCATAGCTTCACCGCCACCTCGTTGGTCGCCACCACCAGGTTGTACTGCATGGCGCTGAAGCCGAGCTCCCGGGCGAGGGCCAGGGAGTGCGCGCACATCTGCCCCGCCACTCCGCGGCCACGCGCCTCGGGAGCGACGATATAGCCGCAGTTGGCGACATGGTCGCCGGGGCCGGCCTGGTTGGCCTTGATGTAGTAGGTGCCCAGCGGCCTGTCCGTCTCATCTACCGCCACACGCACTGCCCGCGGCAGCTCGATCCA
The DNA here is from genome assembly GCA_018401555.1 of Halomonas sp. Lineage (GTDB taxonomy): Bacteria > Pseudomonadota > Gammaproteobacteria > Pseudomonadales > Halomonadaceae > Halomonas. The sequence goes on along the minus strand of JAGYKP010000082.1, from coordinate 15,198 downwards.
CATGCGGTGGGCATCCTGCTCGCTGATGTCCCGGGGCACGGCATAGGTCTCCCCGGCGCGAAACACCGGCGCGAGCATGGCCCACAGCGCGGGCCAGTCGTCGGGGCGGCAGGCTCGCAGGGTGATCATGCCGCCTCCTGCTGGGCGCGCAGCCAGGCGATCTCCTCGGCCCAGATGGCGGGCTCGATGGTCTCCAGTACCAGCGGCATGCCGTCGGTGCGGGGGTCCTGCATCAGGGCGCTGAAACAGTCGCTGCCGATATTGCCCCGGCCGAGGCTGTGGTGGCGGTCCACCCGGCTGCCAAGCTCGCTCTTGGCGTCGTTGAGGTGCATCCCCTTGAGGTACTCGATGCCCACCACGCCATCGAATTCGTCGAGCATGGCGACGGTGGTTTCCCGGGTACGCAGGTCATAGCCGGCAGCGAAGGCGTGGCAGGTGTCGATGCACACGCCGACCCGCGACTTGTCCTCCACCTGCTCGATGATCTCGGCCAGCTGCTCGAAGCGCCAGCCCAGGTTGCTGCCCTGACCTGCGGTGTTCTCGAGTACCGCGGTGACGCCATCAGTCTCGTCGAGCACCTGGTTGAGCGACTCGGCGATGCGTGCCAGGCAGTCGCCCTCGCTGATCTTGCGCAGGTGGCTGCCGGGGTGGAAGTTGAGGCGGTCGATGCCCAGCTGCTCGCAGCGCTGCATCTCGTCGAGGAACGCAGCCCGAGACTTGGCCAGCCCCTCGGCCTCGGGGTGGCCGAGGTTGATCAGGTAGCTGTCGTGGGGAAGGATCTGTCCCGGACCGAAGCCGTGGCGTCGGCAGGCGTCGCGGAAGGCCTCGATGGTCGCCTCGCCGAGCGGCTTGGCCCGCCACTGGCGCTGGTTCTTGGTGAACAGCGCAAAGGCGTTGGCGCCGATCTCCACGGCGCGCTCGACTGCCTGGTCGACGCCGCCGGCGGCGCTGACATGGGCTCCGATGTACTTCATGCGGTGCGGTTCCTGTGATGGGGATGGATGCCTACGGGGATTCTCGCCGATCCTGACGCTGATCCCCAGCCTCACCTCGCATCGGCCTCGCCAGGCTGGACGCCACCCGATGCAGTCCGCTAGGGTCAGGGGCCAATTCGAAGACCTAGGAGATCTCATGACCCTGCGCAAGTCGCTCGCCGTATCCTCGCTGTCCCTGGCGCTCGCCGTGCCGGCATTCGCCCAGCAGATGCCCCAGGGCCAGGCGCCCAGCGCCGAGGAGCAGGTGGCCCAGCTCGACCAGATGGTGGACCTCGACCAGGGCCAGGAGCAGGAGCTGGTGACCCTGCTCAGCGAGTCTCGCCAGCGCATCCAGTCGCTGCGCAGCGAGGCCCAGGAAGTGCAGATGCGGTTGCAGCAGAATGCCGGCCCCGAGTTCGACGAGGCCGCCATTCGCCAGGATGCCGAGCTGCTGGGCGACCTCACCGGCGAGATGACCGCCGAGAGCGTGCTGATGCAGTCACGCATGCAGGCGGCCCTGAGCCCGGCGCAGCGCGACGAGCTGGAACGCCAGATCGAGGAGCGCCAGCAGCAGATGCGCCAGATGCAGCAGCAGATGCAACAGCAGCAGGCGCCTGCACAGTAACCCCCGCGGATGGGATCGCCGGTCGCCTCGGCGCCTGATGGTCCCGGCATGACGGCACCCCGCGGGGTGCCGTCTGCGTTATGTCAATGCCGCCGGTTGCCCGGGCGGCCGAGCCAGTAGCGATGCCCGCGGCGCTCCGGACGTGCCTCCACCAGCGGCTGGCGAGGCTGGAAGGGGCGCGAGGAGGGCGGCCGGGGCCCCTGCTGCGAGGCCAGCGCCATCAGGCGCTGCACCCGCTCATCCGTCGGCGGATGGGTCTGCAGGTAGTGCAGCCAGCCCGGCAGCTGGCGGCGGCCGAACAGGGTCGTCAGCCACATCCCGTTGCGTCGCTCCAGGGCCTCCAGGGCCTCGGCCAGGCCCTGCGGGTCGCGGGTCAGTGCCGTCGCCTCCAGGTCGGCGGTAAACTCGCGGTTGCGTGACAGTGCCAGCTGCAGCAGGGTGCTCGCCACGGGGGCCAGGCCCACCGCCATCAGCTCCAGCCAGGGCATGCGGATCTCGCCGGCCATGGCCATGGGCAGCATGGCGATCAGCGCCAGCTGCACCAGGAAGGCCCCCCAGATGGTGAGCCGCGTCATGGTGGCGGCCATGGACATCACCCGGGTGTCGCCGTGGCGCAGATGGCTGACCTCGTGGGCCAGCACCCCGGCCAGCTGGCGCAGCGACAGGCCATGCAGCAACCCCTCGGTGACGGCGATACCGCCGTCCCTGGCATCCCCCACGGCGAAGGCGTTGAGATCCGACGAAGGCACGAAGAACAGCCACGGCTGCTGGGTGAGCCCCGCCCGCCGATAGAGCAGGTCCATCACGCGATAGAGCTGCGGTGCCTGGTGACGGTGCAGCACCCCGGCGCCAGTGCGTGCCAGCAGCAGCCGCGCCGGTACCCGGCCACCGAGGTAGAGGGTCAGCATCACCAGGCCGAAGGCCCACAGCACACCGCCACTTCCCGCCAGCAGCCAGGCGGGCACCGCAAGCAGCAGCGACATGCCGGCCAGGATCAGCAGGTGCTGAAGGGTGTTGTGCAGGCGCTGGGCGGTGAAGCGAGAGAGCATCGTATCCTCCTGATGCCAACAGGTTACCGCGCCCGGTGTCCTGCTGGCACCTGCCTGTCGAGCCACGCGCTGAAGTCGTGCAGAAACATTCGGTTACAGTCGCGCAAGAATTATGGAAAGCCTTACCAGATATTGCATACGCGGCCGTGATGGTTTTTTATTAGTCGGGTAAACAACACGGAGTCACACCATGTCACTGCCCATTCATGCCCCCGAAGTCATGGAATACCTGCTGCAGAAGGCCGAGTCCATCAAGGCCGCTCGCGAGGCGATCGCCGCCTATATCGACTGAGCCTCGTTGAACCAGTTTCCCCGGCCAGGGACGGCCACCCTCCCTCTCCTCCCTCTTCCGTCTCTTTCTCGCTTCTCCTCTCGTCTGCTCCACCCTCGCAGGTGCCGACTCACGGCTGCCTGGCGTCGTCTGCACCCACCGCCTCCCGCCGGCCCAATTGAGATGCCAGCGTCGCTCCGGCACTATGTGCGCTCGCCGGCGATGACCCGGCTACCGCCATGCCAAACGACCAGGGACGCGACATGGGCCAGCTGCTTCGCATCGTGATGATACACGGCCACCTCGAGGGCGTGGTCGAGCTCAGTGTGGATGGCCACACCAATATCTGCGGTACCAATGCCTCGGGAAAGACCACCCTGCAGCGGCTGGTGCCGGTGTTCTATGGTGAACTGCCCAACAAGGTGGTGCCACGCACGCGCCTCAAGTTCGATGCCTTCTATCTGCCGCATCGCAACAGCTATCTCGTATACGAATACCGCCGCGAGGAGGGCGATGTGTGCCAGGCGGTGCTGACCCGCCGCAGCGAGGGCGGGGTCGAGTATCGCTTCGTCGGCGACGCCTACCGCCCCGAGGATTACCTGGTCGAGAGCGAGGCCGGCGTGGCCGCCCTGGACTATGCCCAATGGGCCAACGGCCTGCGCCGGCGGGGCGTATCGGTCTCGCCCAGCTGGGGGCCACCTCCGAGTATCGCGCGGTGATCCAGAACGACTTCACCCAGACCGGGACCCAGCCCCGGGGCAACAGCAAGGAGGGGCTGCGCCTGCGCCAGGTGGCCGCCCGCTTCAGCCTGGTGCGCCCCGGCCAGCGCATCCGGCATATGGAGAAGCTGGTCTCGGCGGTGCATGCCAAGGAGGGCAAGATGGACACCCTCAAGACCATGCTGGCGGCGATCTTCGAGGAGGATGGCGTCGAACTGCCGGTGACCCGTATCCGCAATACCAAGGCCCGCGAGTGGATCGCCCGCATGCGCCAGTCCATGCGCCTGGAGCCGCTGCAGCGCTCGCTGGGCGAGCTCGAACGCCTTGATCGCGAGATTGCCGACCTCGAGGCCTCGCTGTGGCAGCTCAAGCCCCAGCTGGAGGCCGACCGCCACCGCGCCGCGCGGGACCAGGCCGAGCGCGAGGCCGAGATCCAGCAGCGCCAGCGTGACTTCAAGGCCCTTGATGCGGCCTACCAGGAGCGCCGCGATGCCCTCAACGACCGTGCCAGCCAAGTCGACAGCGAGCTCGACCAGACCCGCGGCGTGCTCGATGACCTGCAGCGCCAGTTCGAGGCCTACGAGGCGGCCGATATGCCGGGCCTGGAGCAGGACCTCAAGGCGCTGCCCCAGTGGCGCGAGCAGCAGCAACAGCTGCGCGACCACCTGGAGCTGATGCAGCAGGCGGTCAAGGAGAGCAAGGCCAAGCTGGAGGCGCGCCTGGTGGAGCTGGGCGACCTGCTCGAGTCGCGCCGCGACGAGCTCCAGGCACTGATCGATGCCCTGGGCGAGGAGAAGGAAGCCTGCCGCGACCAGCAGAGCGAGGCCGAGAGTCGCCTGGAGGCCGACTACCAGGCCCGCCGCCAGGCCCTGGATGACGACTATCGCGCCCGCCTGGAGCAGGTGACCGCGCGTCTCGCCGAACTCAAGGCGCAGCTGGCGCATACCGCTCAGAGCGCGGAGGAGGCCCGCGAGGCGGAGCAGGCCCAGTCACGGGTCGACCAGGCCCAGAGCGAGCAGAGCGCCGCCGCCGCCGCCGTGGAATCGCTGCGCGGCGAGCTCGATGAGTGCCGTCAGGCCCGGGGACTCGCCGAGCGCGACCTGGAGCTGGCCCGCACCCAGCTGTCGCGTGCCCGCGGACACCTCGACGAGCTGCTGATCCAGCGTGATCCCGCCCAGGGCAGCCTGCGCCACTTCCTGCGCCATCACCGCCCGGGCTGGGAGCAGAGCCTGGGCAAGGTGATCGCCCCAGAGCTGCTCGAGCGCCGCGACCTCGCGCCCCAGTTCAACGAGGAGGGCAGCGACGACCTGTTCGGGCTCGCCCTGGACCTCGCTGCCATCGCGCTGCCCGATTACGCCCAGGACGAGGCCAGCCTGCTGGCCGAGATCGAGGCCGCCGAGCAGGCGCTGGCCCAGGCCGAGGAGGGCGAAGCGGCTGCCGAGAAGGCGCTGCGCGGCTGCCACCAGAAGGTGCAGGAGGCCGATGCCCGCCTCGAGCGGGCGCGCGGCCGCCCGCCGCCGTGCCGCCGAGGAGGTGGACTACGCCCTGCAGGCCCGCAGCCAGTGCCAGCAGCGCCACGCCGCCGCCCAGCAGGCGCGCCAGGCCAGCGCCAAGGAGACGCTGGCGGAGCAGGAGGCCGCCCATCAGGGCGCTGCGCGACGAGCAGCGCCGGGCGCTGGAGGCGCTGCCGACGGCCACCGTGCCCAGCGCCTGGAGCTTACCGCCGACTCCAGGGGCGCCTGGCCGGCTTCGACCAGCAGGTCGCCCAGTACCGCCGCCAGCTCGCCGAGCACAAGGAAGAGCATCGCCGCCAGCGCGACGAGCTCACCGCCGCCTTCGACCGCGAGCTGGCCGAGCAGGGCGTCGACCCCGAGACCGTGCGTGATACCCGCGCGCGGCTGGAGGCGCTGGGCAAGCGTATTCGCCAGACCACCGAGCGCGAGGATGAACTGAGGGAGTATCGTCACTTCATGCGCGTGGAGTGGGGCGAGCGCAAGCCGCGCCTGGTCGCGAAGGAGGCCGAGCTTGCCCGCGACCGGGATGCCCTGGCGCGGGAGCGCGAACAGCACGCTGCCGACTTCCGCGCCGCCCGCAGCGAACATCAGGCCGCGGTGAACGAACTTGCCACCCGGCGTGACGCCGCCAGGACGCTGGTGGAGACCCTGGCGCCGCTGCTCCGACAAGCTCGAGGCCCTGGCCCTGGAGCCGGCCCCGGGCCCCTCGGTGAGGCGCCGGGGGATGTGGAGGAGCGCATCGAGCGCCTGCGCCAGGGGCTCACTGACCACGCCCGTGAGCTCGACGCCCTGCGCCGTGGCTGCGAGAAGCTCGAGTCCGAGCTGATCAAGGGCGCCAGCGCCGACTTCCAGGCCACCCTTGCGGCCGAACGCGCCCGGCTCGACGGTGAGAGCCCGCGCCGCCTGCTGCCGGTGATCGCCGGCATGCTCCAGCTGCTCGAGGGGCAACAGCAGCAGCTGCTGCAGGAGGGGCGCAACCTCTCCGACGACCTCGACAAGTTCTTCACCGTGTTCAGCGACCTCAACCGGCGCATCAGCGCCCAGAGCCGGCGCCTCTCCGACGAGGTGGCCGACGACCTGGTGCTCGAGGGCATCGGCCGCGCCGAGGTAAGGATCCAGTCGACCATCGACGAGCTGGGCTTCTGGGAGCCGCTCAAGCGCTTCGCCCAGCGCTACCGCGAGTGGCGCGACTCGGGCCAGCCGCTCCCCGGCGACGACTACCTGGATGCCCTGGCCGATGTGGTGGAGCTGCTGCGCAGCGACCAGCAGTACAGCTTCGAGAGCCTGCTGCGCCTGGAGCTGCACCTCAACGAGGGCGGCACCGACCTGGTGATCCGCAACGACCGCCAGTTGCTGGAGTCCTCCAGCCACGGCATGGCCTACCTGATCCTGTGCAAGTTCCTGCTCGCCTTCACCCGACTGCTGCGTGGCCCGGCCGAGATCGCCATCCACTGGCCCATCGACGAGATCGGCACCCTGGCCTACCACAACGTCGAGAAGCTGTTCGACGCCTGTGACAACAACCGCATCCATATCGTCGGCGCCTTCCCCAATCCGGAGTCGGACGTGCTGCTGCTGTTCCACAATCGCTATCTGATCGACCGTGACGAGGCCGCCCCAGCCAAGCGCCGTCTCAAGCGCATCGAGCCGCGCCTGAGCCGCCTGGCCCAGCGCCTGCAGGCCCGCGCCGAGGAGGCGGCATCATGAGTGAACATACCCCGATGGAGCGCTCCATGGTGGAGTTCGGTCCCCTGCTGGAGCGCCTGCTGGCCGGCGAGTTCATCTGCGCGGTGAGCGACGAGGGCGCCTTTCGCCTCCTGCAGGACGATGAGGCCCGCGAGCGGGTCGACGCCTACCTGCGCCCGCTCAACCGCCGCCTGGCCAGCAACGACGAGGGCAGCGTCTATTTCCTGGCCTGGCGTGTGCTCGATGAGGCCGCTCGGGAGCAGCTGTCGCGGCAGCTGGGCGAGACCGTGGCGAGCCTGCCGCCGCTGCTGGAATGGCTGCAGCTGGTCCAGGGAGGCGCTGGGGCGCGACGGGCCGGCCGCGCCCGGTGAGGTGCTCAAGCCCGCTGACTTCAGCTCGCGTTGCGAGGACAACCAGGGGCTGCGCGAGCGTCTCGAACGCCTGGCCACCGACCCCTTCTTCGGCTCCCAGAGCGACCAGCTCGACGCCCAGCTCAAGCAGGTGTTCAAGCGGCTCAAGGAGCACGGCTACCTGATCCAGCCCCATGCCGACCGCCAGTACTACCTGGTTACCGCCAAGATCGACTACCTCATCGACCTGGCGCGCTTCATCCGCGACGAGGAGAACCTGCCGGTGGATGACCAGGCGCCGAGCGGCCAGGAGAGCCTGCTGTGAGTGTCGACCATCCCCATGCCCTGGAGAGCCGCCTGGTCAGCACTGGGGTCGAGCGCCTGGCGCTGCTTGGCAAGCACGCCGAGGCACTGATGGCGGGCTACGCCCGGGACGAGGTGCCGCTGGAGGGTCTGAGCACCACTGCCCTCAACCGGCTGCTGGCGGCACGCATCCTGTGGCGGCCGGATGAGCAGGGCGGGGTGAAGCTCACACCCAAGGTGCGCGAGTTGATCGCCGAGATGCTCGCCGACGAGAGCCGCCGCCACGTCAACGCCGATGTGGCCGAGACCCTGGAGCTGTTACGCAGCCTGGTGCAGAGCTACCGCGAGGCCCGCGACGGCGGTGAGTACTGGCGCCAGGAACAGCAGCTGCTGCGCCTGCGCCAGGAGGTGGATGATCTCAATGGCCGCTTCGCCGACGCCATCGACAGCCTGTGGCGACGCCTCAACGGCGATTTCGGCTTCGTCAGCCGCCTGGGCGACAAGATCCGCGAGAACCAGCGCGCCCAGAAGCAGATCGTGCGCCTGCTCGACGGCCTGGCACTGATCGACTTCGACGAGCTGATCGAGCTGGTGGGCAGCGACGGCGCCCTGCGCAAGCTGCTGGTCAGCGGCCTGCAGCAGCAGCTGACCCAGCACTACACCAGCCTGCGCGAGGTACAGCGGCGCCTGGTCGAGCTGATGGCGCGCTTCCGCCAGCAGCAGTCGCGCAGCCGCCTGGTGGCCGGCATGGCCGGCTTCCTGCGTGAGCACCCCGGCTTCGTGCCCGGCAACTACGCCCGGCGCGGCGAGGTGCCGGCACTGGTCAACCGCGCCGCCCCGCTGGTCGCCGCCGGTGCCGCCGCCCTGGACCACCACCCCGACAACCGTGTGCTCGGCGAACTGCTGCACCGCCTGCCGCGGCCCGCTCCGCGCCCGCAACCGGTGACCGCCGCGGGTGCCGCCGCGCCTCAGGCGGACACCCTCGTGGCCGCTCGCCAGCAGGCGCTCAAGGAGGACGTGGAGCGCTTCTATCTGGCGGTGGTGGACGGCGGCGAGGGGCTCAGCGCCCTGGAGTTCCTGCAGCAGGGGCAGTTCGAGTGGAGCGAGGAGATCTGGCTGTTCCAGGTGATCGCCGAATTCCAGGGGCTGCCCAGAAGCGAGCAGCGCGCCTTCCGCCTCAGCCAGCAGGAGAGCCAGGCGAGCCGCTACAATCATGTTCGGCTGATCCACGACGTCACCCTGCAACTTGTCTGAGGTTCCATGCCGCTTTCGTCCCGCGCCCGCAACCTGCTCCGCGACGCCGACCAGGTGCTGCGTCGCTCCGCCCGCCTGGACAGGCCTCGTCGCCAGGTGGTGAACGAGGTCGTGGCCTGGTGCCAGGCGCACGATATCGAACTCGGTGCGCGCCTCACCCATGCCCGCCTGGTGCTCGACCGTGAGCCGCTGGCCCGCATCGACGAGGCCCTGGCCGCCATGGGCGAGCCCGCCATCGCCGCCGGGCTCTCCGGCCTGACCACCGCCGAGCAGGCGGCGTTCGGCAACCGCGAGGCGAAGGGCGTGCGCGAGAAGCCGCGCGAGCGGCGGGTACTGGGCCAGCCTGCCGGCGGTGAGCCGTGCCGGGGTCGCTTGCCGGGCGCACGACTGCCCCGATCTCGACCGGCACGATCTCGACCTCGCCGCCTTCGACGCCCTGGTGCAGGTCGAGAACCTCGACAGCTTCTATGGCTTGCCCGACGAGCTGCCGGCACTTCCGCCCCGGCCGCGCCCGCTGGTGCTCTATCGCGGCGATAGCTTCTACGGCGGCGGCTTCGCTGACCTGGCCGCCGACTGGCCGCCAGTGGTCGCCCGCATCTCTACCTGGGCGACTTGGATGCCAAGGGAGTGAGCATTGCCCTGGAGCGGGGTGCCAGCCACCAGCTGCTGCCACCCCGCGAGCTGGTGGCCGAACGCGCCAATGCCCAGCAGCTGCCCCCCGAGCAGCAGCGCTACCAGGCGGCGCTGCGCAAGCATGCTGCGGGGCTCCCCGAGGACCATCCGCTGGCTGGTTATCTCGCCATCCTGCTCGGCGAGCAGCGTGGCCTGCTGCAGCAGTGGTTCGGCAGCGCCGACAACTGGGTCGCGGTGCCGCTGCACCCCCGCCCGACTCCCTGATGCCCCAACCGGACGATGCCACCGTGGAACTCCTGCAGACCCTCGACACGACCCAGCTGACCCTGGGCCTGGCCACCTTCGCGGCAGGCCTTGCGATCGCCTTCGCCCTCCAGCAACGTCGCATCGCTGCCGCGCGCCGCGAGCGGGAGGCCATGCGTGGCGAGCTGCATGCCCAGCAGCTCGAGGCGCGCGAGCAGACGGTGGCGTTGCAGGTTGCCGAAGGCGAGGTGGAGACCCAGCGCGAGGCGAACCAGGCCCAGGCGCGGGAGCTCGAGCGCTTCCGCGAGGCCTACTATGCGCTCAAGCAGACCCATGGCGAGCTGACTACCCGCCTGGAGGAGAAGGAGGCTCACTTCGCCCGCCAGCTTGAGTGGATGGAGGAGAGCAAGGGCCAGCTCAAGGTGGAGTTCGAAAACCTGGCCAACGAGCTGCTGGAGCAGAAGGGTCGGGCCTTCTCGTCGCTCTCCGAGCGCAACCTGCAGGGGCTGCTCAAGCCCTTCCAGGAGGAGATCAAGGGCTTTCGCGAGAAGGTCGAGACCCTGCACCATCAGGAGACGGCCCAGCGCGCCAGCCTGACCACCGAGCTCAAGCACCTGCAGCAGCTCAATCGCGATATCACCGACCAGGCTGCGCAGCTGACCGAGGCGCTCAAGGGGCAGAAGAAGGTCCAGGGCAACTGGGGCGAGCTGATGCTGGAGAACGTGCTCGACAGCGCCGGCCTGCGCCCCGGTGAGGACTACCAGCGCGAGAGGAGCTTTACCACCGAGGCCGGCAAGCGACGCCCCGATGCGCTGGTCTACCTGCCCGAGGGGCGCCATCTGGTGATCGACGCCAAGACCTCGCTCGCCGCCTACCTGGAGTACGTCAACGCCGAGGATGAGACGACGCGCCAGCGGGCGCTGGCCGCCCATGCCCGGGCGGTAGGGCGAGCGCATCGAGGAGCTGGCCGACAAGCACTACTACGACCTGCCGGGGCTCAACTCGCCGGAGGTGGTGATCATGTTCATCCCGGTGGAGTCGGCCTATATCGAGGCGCTGCGCCACGATGCCACCCTCTATCAGCGCGCCATCGAACGCAACGTGCTGGTGGCCACCCCCACCACGCTGCTGACCAGCCTGAATATCGTCGGCCAGCTGTGGCGCTTCGAGAACCAGAGCCGCCACAGCGCCGAACTGGCCCGCAAGGCCGAGCGCTTCCACAGCAAGCTCTCCACCTTCCTCGACAGCATGCAGGACGTGGGCCGGAAGCTCGATGGCGCCCGGGAGAGCTACGACCGGGCGCTGGGGCAGCTGGTCAACGGCCGCGCTAATCTGGTCAAGCAGGCCAGCGAGTTCCGCGAACTGGGGGTGGCAGTAAAGAAGGAACTGCCTGCCGAGATCCTCGAGCGTGCCAGGCTCGAAGTGGGGCCCGCGACTACGCCAGCGGAGGACGAGGCGCTGGGCCGGGAGCGCAGCTGAGGGAAACTGGGCATTGGAAAGTGAGTGTTTTTCTGGTGAGCTGTTCTGGGCTGGCCGACTTTCGGTGTGGCCGCGATAGCTGACAGGGAGTCGAGATGGCCTTTCGTTTTCAGCGCCGCATTCGCCTGGCGCCCGGGGTGCGCCTCAATCTCAGCAAGCGTGGCCTGGGCCTCTCGCTGGGTCCGCGGGGTGCCAGCGTCAGCGTGGGGCCGAGTGGCGTGCATGGCCACGCCGGGATCCCCGGCACCGGGCTTGCCTACCGCCAGAAGCTGAATGGAGGCGATGGTCACTCCGGCCGGGGCGGGGGAGCCGCAGGCGGCGATGCTGCCGCCCTGGAAGCGCAACTGGCCGAGGGCGGCAGCCTGGCTGTGAATCTGGAGATCGACGAGAGTGGTCAGGTCAGCTACTTCCACGCCGACGGGGTGCCGATGTCGGATGCCGAGGCGAGGGTGTTGCGCCGGCATGCCGAGGAGGTCCTTCGTGAGCAGCTCCAGGCCCTGTGCGAGCGGCTCAATGCCGACCTCGACCGGCTCGGTCGGCTGCATGAGGATACTCCCGCGCCGGAGGCTAGCGGCTGTGCGATGCGCGACTTCGACGAGCCGCCCCCGGCGCCGTTCCAGCCGCTGGCTCCGGTGTGGTGGCATGTGCCGTGGCCTCCGGCCCGGCGAGCCCGGGGAGGCGCAGGGTCGGCGCCTGAGGGCCGAGTTCGACGAGCGCTATCGGGCCTGGGAGTGGCGCAAGGCGGAGCATGATGCCGCCGAGTTCGCCCGCTATCAGCGCGAGAGTGACGGGGTCTGGGATGATCCGGAAGCGATGGAGGCCACCCTGCGCGAGCGCCTGGAGGAGATCGAGTGGCCCCGCGAGACGCTGGTCGATTTCGACCTGGGCAGCGATGTCTCGACCATCGCCGTGGATATCGATCTGCCCGGTGAAGAGGAGATGCCGGACCAGCAGTGGCGGATGCCGCCCAAGCAGCTCAAGCTCTCGCCACGCAGGCTGAGTGCCACCCGCCAGCGCAAGCTCTACCGTGACCATGTGCACGGCATCGCCTTCCGTGTGCTGGGGGCGGTGTTCGCCCGCCTGCCCGGAGTCGAGGAGGCCCGCGTCTCGGCTACCGCCGGGTGGTGGATCCTGCCACCGGCGCCGAGCGCGACCAGTACCTCTACAGCGTCAAGGTCAGCCGGGCGCAGTGGCTGAAGATCCACTTCGACAGCCTCGATCAGATCGATCCGGTGGCCGCCCTGGAGGCATTCACCCTGCGCCGCGACATGACCAGAACCGGCATCTTCCGCGATATCGAGCCACTGAAGCTCGTGTAGCCGGAAGTCTCGGTTGGTGTGCCAGGTCAAGGCGGCGGGCGTTCCGGGGGCATATGCTGGAACTATCCAGACCGGGGCGCGGCTTGCCAACAGTGACGCCGCGCCGCCATCGGCCCCTGCGGAGGAAATTGCCGTGATCATCCAGCATCGTATCGAGCGCCCCTATGAACCCGGCCATATCGAGGTCTATGGCGATGAGCCCTATGAGTGGCGGATCCTCGACCACAGCGGCCCATGTGGTGCAGCTGACAGCGCCGGCTGTGTGGCAGCGTGTGACGCCAGCTACAGCTCGGCCGAGGTTGCCCTGCGCGACGCCATCACCTTCGATGCCGATGACAGCGTGGTGCCGATCTTCTTCCGCCACGGTGCCGATGCTGAGCTCGAGAACGCCGCCCAGACCCACCGTACCGCCGACAGCCTGCGAGCCATGGCCCTGGCCCTGAAGAGTGCGGCCAGCCAGGCCGTGCTGGATAGCCGTCACGCCACCGACGATGAAGCCCAGGACTATCTGCAGGCGCGCAGCGAAGTGATGGAACGCATGATCCAGCAACTGGAGGAGTGCGCGGAGGGGCTGCGGGATATCGGCGTCTCAGCACCGTCTGATTGAACCGCTCTGCCTTGCCGTGGGTACGTGTCGGGTCCCGTGTGATTGACCACTCGTTTGGTAAATAACTCAGGTCGCTTGGCCTGCCACTCCTTCATCGCCGTGATCGGTGATTGATGATGCAGCGCCTTCTGAGGGATGTGGTGATTGTACAGCCAAGTGTAGCGTTTGAGCGTCTGCTCCAGGTCCTCGCCTGAGGTATAGCGCCGAGTCGCCAGCACGTCGCTGATGCGGCCGTTGAAGCGTTCCACCATGCCGTTCGTCTGTGGCCTTCCCGGCTTGATCAGGCGATGTTCGATACCATGGGCCTGGCACTCCTGATCGAAGGGGTGGCGGCCGCTGGGCTTGCGCTCACCTGCCCGCGTGAAGCGATCGGTGAACGACTTGCCGTTGTCGGTGAGCACCGTCTGGATCGTGAAGGGAGCCTTCTCCTCCACGCGCTTCATGAACGCCTTGGCATCCTTCGCGGACTGGCTGCGCCTGACCTCCAGATAGACCCAGCGCGTGGCGCGGTCGATGGCGACGTACAGGTAGCGCTTCTGCTCCTCGTCGGGCATCTGAGGCAGGTGCTTGATGTCGATATGCACGTACCCGGGCTCGTAGTCCTTGAAGGGCTTGTGCCGGGGCTTCCCATCATCACCAACGTCCTGCCGAGCCAGTTCTGCCAGTGTCGGCACCTCGCGGCGCTGGAACATGCGGTGCAGGCCTGAGCGAGACTGTCGAGGGTTCAGGAACTCACGCGCCACGACGAGCAGATCATCCAGGCCGAGGCGCAGGAATTCGCGAGCGGCGATCAGCACCTCCTCCTGCTCGGACGTGAGGGTGGCCAGCAGGTTGTGACGCGTGTGCGGTCGGTCATGGACATCGTCACGGTACCGCCAGCGCCGGATGGTCGCGGGGGAGACGCCATACTGGCGGGCCAGCTCGCTATCCGTGATGCTGGAAGGCGCTGCCTGGATCTCGGCCCGGATCTTCGGTGTCGTGGTTGCCTGCTTATGCAGCTTGATGTCCATGAACCTGCTCCCGAATGAATTGCTGTAGAAGCTCTCTGGCTGCCAGCAGAGGATAACTCCTATAGCTCATTTGATCATCCGGGACCCTACAGGTACGAAGGCCGGTCCAGGCACCTGGCCAGGAGACTCTCTACCTGGTGGGCGACACCATCTGGCGTGATGAAGTCGATTAGGCGTTCGATCAGTACGACCCCAAGATCGTGGTGCTCAACGCCGGACAAGCGCTGCGCAGCGATTATGATGAATCCATCATCATGGGCAAGGAAGATGTACTCCGCGTTACCCAGATAGCACCAGAAGCAACCGTGATCGCCACGCACATGGATGCCATCAACCATATGTCGCTGACACGGGAAGAGTTACGAGAGTACGTGCAGGCACAAGGCATCGAGGATCATGTCGAGATCCCCGCCGATGGCGAGCTTCTCTCCTTCTGATCCCGATCTCCATCCGATCCCAAGGGCCGCCAGCTGCATGGCGGCCGTTTTCTTTCCACTGGCTGACTGGAAGAACTCGCTTCCGGTGCCTCCTCCATCTGATCAGCCCCTTGCGGCATCGTCTGTCAGGGCCCCGCGGAGACTCTGCAACTCCCGGTCTGTAAGTAAAAGGTCAAACAACCTACTTTGATGGCTGTGAGCCTGGCCACGCCGGTGATAACCTGCACCAATTGGGTGACTGCCCAAGGCGACAAATGGACTTAGCGACAGAGGATGTCGGACCTTCCTGCCAACCTCTTCGCTTTTCCTCTTCCTACGTTTCCCTTCTCGGGCAGCTCTCGAGAAGGGGCGGCGTTTGTTCTGGAGGTTGGTATGGAGGAGCAGGGGGTACAGACCGGGGGTATGCAGCAGAGCGACATGCAGGCGCTGAAGCAGAACCGCCAGCGCACCCTGATCGCCGACGCCGTGGACCTGGCAAGACCTTGGTAGCTGGCATCTTGATCACCGAGCTGATGCGCCGCGGTGTCGGTAAGCGCATCCTGGTGCTTACCCTCAATAGCATGATGACCCAGTTCCAGAAGGAGCTGTGGAACCGCTTCGTCATCCCGCTCACAAGGCTCGACTCCGCCGGCCTGCAGCAGGTGCGCAACTTCCGGGCGACTACGTTCGCCGGTGAAAGTGAAAGCGACACCGAAAAGACAACCCAAGAGACGAGTTGCTCAAGT
>JAGYKP010000081.1 GCA_018401555.1 Halomonas sp. | reverse complement strand
CATTCATCAAGAAGCGTCGTCACCATGCGCAATAAAGAGCTTCGCTACTGGTGACTCAGGTAATTATATTGTTTCGATGGCACAGGCTCTTTCCAGCCAACACGCTGCCGCGAATACGGTGCGCTCAGTGGGTGAGGATGCCCGTATCAGTTCACGAGTGGGTGACAAACCTACACTGCTTGTCATCGTTGTGGGCGAAACGGTACGGGCGGCGAATTGGGGCTAAATGGTTATAAACGGCCAAACCACACCCAAATTTTCCCAGCAGCCTAACGTTATCAGTTTTCTGTGATGTTTCCTCATGCGGTGCTGGGCACAGCGGTCTCATCACCCTGCATGTTTTCATTACCAGGGCGGTGCCGATTACGCTAAATCGTATGCTCAGCAACATGAATCCTTGCTGGACGTATTAGCCCACGCCGGGTTAGAGGTCACCTGGCTTGATAACCAGTCAGGCTGTAAAGGTGTCTGCGACGGAGTGACGACAAAAGCGCTCTCGCCAGAGGACAATGCGTCTTTGTGTCAAGAGGGGCGATGCTTGGATGAGGCACTGGCTCAAGCTCTCACCGCTAAGCTGGTAGCGGTACCTCAGCTGATCAGGTGGTCGTGCTGCATCAACGCTAGGCAACCATGGCCCCAGCTATTACCAAACGCTACCCTGCTGCCTACGAACGTTTTGTCTCCCTTGCACCACCGCTGATTTAGCCAAGTGCTCAAGAGACGCCATTACCAACAGCTGCGACAATGCCATTCTGCTATAGCGCCGACACTGTGTTGGATCAGGTAATTGAGACGTTAAAGCGTCAGGATGACTACGCAACTGCGATGATCTATCTCTCTGATCATGGTGAATCACTGGGCGAAAAGGCCTATATTTGCACGGCATTCCTTATGCCATTGCCCCCGATGAACAGACGCATGTGCCCATGGTTTGGTGGCTGTCCAGCTCATTTTCACAGCAGCAAGGCCTTGATACGGACTGCTTACGCCAAGTCTCTGATCAAGCCACCTCGCACGACAACTTATTTCATAGCGTGCTGGGTTTGCTTGGCATAGCCACTAGCGTTTACCAGCAGGCAGAAGATATTGGCTGTAAGCGTGCCGAAGCCTTGCCGATTAATGAATGCTTAAGTGATTGTTGAAGCATTCCATGGCAAGCTGTTATCCACTCAACTCCTCAGGTTGTTATGCACATGGATTCTATCTGCATCCTATTGGACTCCAACCAGGACTTTTGGAAGCGGCTTCACTCAAAACGATGACAACCTCGGAGGGCTTTATAGGTGGTGTCAATGCATTTATTCATTCTGCTAAATGGCTTTCCTTTAGAGCCAGCGTTGTTTTAATTAGTTTACTCGCCACTCTGCTGTGGTTAACGGGAATAGAAAAAATCGAGGTCACCATCGCCGTATTAAGTGTAACGTCAAATGGTATATCACAGTTGCTTGAACGCTATTTTTCTCCCAGTGAATTGAAAATGTTTGGAAATGATTTTTTTTCGATACGTTCTGACGCATTGGGGAGCGTCAGGAGTTGGAGCCCTAATAATTTTATATTTATTAGGTAGCGCACCTAATAAATGACTCACCTTTTTGTCGCTTGGTTCATTCCCGAACCGCGCTTCGCTTTTTTGATGGAACAGGGCGATGTCCCTTCACGAGCGGTGATCGACTTGTCGAAATAGATTTTATTAATCTGACGCTAATAAAAAATATTGGGTGGCCTATCAGCCGCCGATTTACTGCGGAGTTTCTTTCACGCTGAGGAGGCTTAGTGATCAAATCGTCTAGCTTGAGCACTGGGTTAGCCACCAGTTGCATTCATAAACCTCACTATTTGAACTTCACCATCCGTGGTGAAGTGATGGCGCTCAGGTTTTTTCTTCATTGCCGCCACAATGCTCGATTTAAGCCGCTGGGTATCACCCGGATAACGTCGCATTACGGCGCGTAAATCTACCGAGTGCTCATTGCCCAGGCAAAGCAGTAGCCGCCCTTCAGCCGTTACTCGAACACGGTTACAGGCAGCACAGAAATTATGGCTATGGGGAGAGATGAAGCCAATCCGCGACTGGCTGTCTGCCATACGGTAATAACGGGATGGACCTAGGGTGGTCTCGGTGGTGGGTAAGAGTTGATAGTGGTTTTCTATGGTCTCGCGTACCGCATCGGTGGAAAGAAAGGTTTCACCACGGTTATGCTCGCTGATAGCGCCCAGCGGCATCTCCTCAATAAAGCTTATATCGACGTGTTCATCCCGGGCAAAGTTTACCAAGTCGATAATTTCGTCGTCATTGCGCCCCTGAGCAATACGGCGTTTAGCTTAATCGACTGAAAGCCAGCGCGGCGCGCTGCACGGATACCCGCGATCACCTGATCAAGATCTCCCGTCCGGGTTAATGCTTTAAAGCGTTCGGGCTTGAGCGAGTCGAGGCTAATATTGAGCCGATGTAGCCCGCCTTGGCGCAAAGCATTGGCATGCTTGACCAAACCTGAGCCGTTGGTGGTCATCGCCAGCTCGCGCAGACCTACCAATGCACCGAGTTTTTGCACTAGCGTTAGTACGCCCTGGCGTACTAACGGCTCACCGCCAGTTAGACGAATTTTCTCCACGCCCAGCTCGACAAATGCCTGTGAAAGCGCGGCTATCTCCTCAAGGGTAAGCAGTTGGGCGCGTGGCAGAAAGGTCATTTCCTCAGCCATGCAATACACACAGCGAAAATCACAACGATCAGTCACCGATATACGCAGGTAACGCACCGTGCGGCCAAACCCATCTACTAGTGCATTCATTCTACGGGCTCTCTCTTGGGTACTGGCATTAACGGGCAGCCGGGCAATGAGTCCTTCACTTCTGCGGTAACCTCAGCGATTGTTTGCTCATCATAAAACTGGCCCCAGCGTTTGCGCAGGCCGTTTTCATATAGCTTTACGTGCTCTGTGGGTATCACATCCGCTTTGGCGAGACAGTGGCTGGCGCAGTGCATCTGGCACCCATCAATGGCCACAATAGGGCGCCCGGAGCGTGCAATGCGCACCAGGCCGGGCACACCACCGCCCACACCGGCAATGCAGGACATTTCTGCCTCTCCTGCATGGTCAAGACGCAGAGCAACGCTATTGGCAAGTTGCGCCACATCAGAGCAGCCGGAGCAGGCATAAATCAGTGTGCGGGGTTTGTGTTGTGAAGACATACCCTCTCCTATGAAAAACAAACGAGGTCAGTGGCCACGATAGGAAAAGCTGTTCAAGCGGCGAACTGATTGATGGGGTAATAGTGATAGATGCCCCCTTCAGTCACCTCCGTGGCGGGGTTAATCATTAAATAACCGTGGGCTTGGCTAGCCGCGCTGAGCATGTGCGAGCCCTGCCCGCCTGCTTAGCTGCGCCACGGGAGCCCCCTGTGACCAATCCATCACCACCCGTAGTAGCTCGCAGCGCCCCTGGGGCCCTCGCTGAGAAAGCCCGCTTTTACCGGTAACGCTGTAGAGCCGCTACGGCTCTACCTTGCATGGCATGGATAAACGGCAGCGCCAGCAGCCGCCAGCCCACCAGGGAGGCCACTGGGTTACCCGGCAGCGCCATGAGCGGCTAGGCAGAAGAAGGCTACCCGCGCCCAGATAACCGGAACCCAAAGGGCTTCCCTGGCTTCATCGCGACACCATGAAAATGTAGCCCACCGCGCTGCTCGATCACCGGGCGAACATGATCCTCTCTCGCCTACCGAAACGCCACCGGTGCACATCACCACATCTGCAGCGGTTTGTGCGTGCTCAAAGGCCTGATGCAATGACGCTGGCGAATCCAGCAGCAACAGACGCCCGGGGTCCAGCACGTCGCACTGAGCTTGCGCTAGCAGTACGTTAAGCATGGCGCGATTGCTGTCGTATACCTGTCCCGGCGCTCTCGCAGTACCTGGGGCAATTAGCTCATCGCCGGTTGAGAGTAGCGCCACCCGCAGGCGCCGTTTGACGGTAACCGCGTTGATACCATGGCTTGCCAGCAGCGCAATCGGGACGCGGCATCAAGAAACAGTGCCCGCAGCGAGTAGCGGTACCCATGCGGGTCTCCTCGCCCTGGCGGCGAATATTAGCGCCTATCACCAGGTTACCTCGAGGTGTATATGCCCGCGCTGATCAAGGGTTACCCGCTCTTGAGGTACCACAATATCTGCCCCCATGGGTACCGGCGCGCCGGTAAAATACGCGCGCAGCCTCCTTCCGGTAGCAGCATGACGCCCGCCCCAGCCGGTACGCGTTGAAGAATGGGTAAGCCTGCACCGCGAGGTACCGCTTGGTAATCAGCCAGACACAGCGCGTAACCATCCATAGCGCTATTGTCCACACCCGGCATATCGAGAGGTGCGACGCAGCGTTTCTGCCAGCACTCGCCCCGCCGATTGTCCAAGGGTGATGTTTTCTACTGCATTAATGGGCGTGGCGGCGTCGATAAGCCGTTGGCGTGCATCAAACAGCTCTAACAAGCCGGGCGTGACTATTTCTGCGCAGTGACAGTTCATAAGCGCTCCACCTCATTGGAAGAGGTCGCTGTTGCCTGGCGTCCACTGCACGGGGCCGCTGGAAGGCAGCACCATGGCGGCGAAGTTGCAGGGCCGAGTGCGGGAGTCCAGCTGCAAAGCGATTATTTTGTCCCACGCCAACGCACACGCTTTGGGCGAGCCGGGCATCGCAAACATCATCGTTCGGTTGGCCGCCCCCGCTACGGCGCGAGACTGGATCGTCGCGGTGCCGATGGTCTTCAGAGAGTAGTGGCGGAACAGCTCCGCCATACCCCTCAATCGCTTTGTCGAACAGCGGTATCAACGCCTCGGGAGTGGTATCCCGGGCGGTAAAGCCAGTGCCGCCATTAACCAAAATCACCTGGATATCTGTTCGCGCAATCCATTCCGAGACCACGGCACGAACCTGATAGATATCATCAGGTACGATGCGCCTCTCTACCAGGATATGGCCGCTTTCGCTCAGATGTTCAACCAGCAGGTCACCGCTACCATCCTCATCGAAACCACGGGTATCGGAAACCGTTAGCACCGCGATGCCAAGCGGAGTGAAAAGAGCATCTACAGGAACATGGGACATCAAGCTCTCCTATTAGCTTTTCTATTGCTTCAAGCTATTGCATCAAGCTGTCCGCCAGCATCGTCATCCAGAACAATCGCCTTCGACGCCTATTTCGCTCTCTAACGCCAGCAAATAGTGACGCAGCGCACGTCGAGTTGCCTGTTCCCGTAGGCTATGGCGCACCCGGTCAATAACTTGATCGAAAGGTAACGCCCTACCTTCTCTGCGCTCGTCAATACTCACCACATGCCAGCCATAGCGAGACGCCAAGGGGCGCTCGTGTAGACCTTCGGGCAAGTGCTGCAAAGCGCGATCCAACTCAGGAACAGTCTGCCCTGATACCAACCAGCCCAAATCACCATCCAGCTCTTTTGAAGGGCACGCGGAGTGGTGTTGAGCAAATTCGGCAAACCGCTCGGGTATCTGCTTAAGCTGTTCGAGTAGCTTTTCGCCAAGCTGGTAAGCGTCGTCGCGACCCTGGGAGTCATCGGCGGCTGCGAGCAGGATATGCCGAACGCGTAACTGCACTGGTTCGCTGAAGCGCTCGCGGTGGGTCTCAAAAAAGCGCTGGCAATCGGCTTCCCCCGGTTCCGGCACCTCAAGCTCCTGTTCGAGCAAG
Organism: Halomonas sp.; assembly: GCA_018401555.1. Taxonomy (GTDB): domain Bacteria; phylum Pseudomonadota; class Gammaproteobacteria; order Pseudomonadales; family Halomonadaceae; genus Halomonas. The sequence continues at coordinate 261,980 of JAGYKP010000081.1, read as the reverse complement.
GCAGCAATCGCCGCATCTTCCTGTGCTTCGCTAACTTCCCGTGTCGATAGTAGGCCTGGGACGCTAGCACGCTGGCGAAGTTGCGCCTGACCACCAACGCACGGGCTGCCTGAAGCTGAGCCTCCCGCCGTTTCGGCGGGGTGGTACTGCATCTCCAACGCAATCGTTGCTTCATCGATAGGGGTGTCGCCGACGCGTACCGGAGGCGCAGCGACGCCCCCAGGTAGCTGTTCGATATCAATCATCTGCATGTTATTTCTCCTCTAGGCCTGGCCGAGCACAAGCAGTTTTTAGCCGCGGCGGCGGACAAGCTGATAGCGCCGGGTCACATAGCCGAACGGCACGCTCCACACATGCACCAGCCGCGAAAACGGGAACAGCAGGATGATGGTCAGGCCGATAAAGATATGCAGTTTGTAGATCCAGCGACACTTCCTGCATGTAGTCCGCCGCACCGCCGCTGAAGAAGACGATCGACTGCGCCCAGCTGGAGAGCTGTCATCATCATCTCCGCCGTCCAGGTGGCCCAGCGAGAAGATGATGGTCACCATGCCCAGGCACGCCTGTAAGACGATCAAGCCCAGGATCAAGGTATCCATCGTGCTCGACGATGCCTTTACGCGAGGGTTGGACGATGCGCCGATGGAGCCAGCATGGCGCCGCCCACCACGCACATGGCACCGGCGATACCGCCGACCACGATGGCAATCAGCTGCTTGGTGCCGGCGTGCAGGAAAGGCGCGTAGACCCAGTGCGGCGTCAGCATGCCCACCAGATGGCCGAAGAAGATCACGATGATGCCGATATGGAACAGGTTGCTGGCCAGGCGCATGTTCTTCGAGGACAGCATCTGGCTGGAGCCGGTCTTCCAGGTGTACTGGCCTTGGTCGTAACGCATGCAGGCTTCCGACCAGGAACACCGTACCGGCCAGATAGGGGTAGTAGCCGAACAGATCAGATGATTGCAAGGTAGTTCATGAACATGGCGATTCTCCGTTTAGCGATCGCTCGCGGTTAAGGCAGCGGCGCGCTCCAGACGGACGGCATGATGCTGACCGGGTCGCTCTGGCAACGCATTCTTGCGCTCGGCCAGCCGCCGCCCTTCGGCGGACTGCAGCGCGCAGTCCTCGTCGGAGGTTGCCGAGAAGCGCACCGCTTCTTCTTCCCATACGGCGTCCAAGGCCTCGGGGGTGTTATCAGGCACTTCTTTCTTGACCTGGGGCCGATGCTCCTCGACATCACCCTCGGCGCCGATCAGCGCCAACAGTGACAGCGGCACCAGCGCGTGGTCCGCTCCCCGCTCCTCCAGCCGCGCGGTCAGCAGCGCCAGAATATGGCGTATTTCGCCCAGCCAGCGGCCGATCTCGGCTTCGGAGCGGGTGGAGAGGTACTCCAGGAACAGCGGCAGGTAGTCCGGCAGTTCATGGGCATCGAGCTCGAAACCCGCGGCGCTGTACTCGGCCATCAGGTCGACCATGGCCTGGCCGCGGTCGCGTGACTCACCGTGCACGTGCTCGAACAGCAGCAGCGACGTAGCTCGCCCCTTATCGAACATGGCGACGTACTCGGCCTGCAGTTCCAAGCAGATCGGCCTCCATGCATGACGCTGACACCAGTCCATCAGTGGCGGCGCGTTGAGCGCCGCCGCCAGGCGGCGCTCGGCATTGAGAATTTCGATCATCTCGCCGACTGGCGGCCTGCAGTTCCTCGCTCGGGTAGTCCAGCAGCCGGGCCAGCACGCGTAGGCTGCGCATACCCTGTAGCGGTTCGAACGACGGCTCTACCGGGGTCGGCGATTGGGTAGCGGCTTCAGTCATGACGAGGCCTCACTCGTTGCGCGCTGCGGGTCGAAGGCTCTACCGGTTTGACCAGGGTCGCATTGGTCTTGCTGACCGCCGTTAAACAGGCTGGCCTGGCTCTCGCCGTGGCAACCATCGCCGAAGCTGAAGCCGCAGCCGCCGCGCTCCGGGAAGGCTTCGGTGGCCATCTCACGGTGGCTGGTGGGGATCACGAAGCGATCCTCGTAGTTGGCGATGGCCAGGTAGCGGTACATGTCCTCCACCTGCTGCTCGGTCAGGCCGACGCTCTCCAGCACCTCGGCGTTGGCCTGGCCTTCCACATGCTTGCCGCGCATGTAGAGGCGCATCGCCATCAGCCGCTTGAGCGCCAGCACCACGGGCTCCTCCTCACCGGCGGTGAGCATGTTGGCCAGGTACTTGACCGGGATGCGCAGCGACTCGATCTTGGGCATCACGCCATCGAACTCGACCTTGCCGGCCTCGGCGGCGGACTGGATCGGCGACAGCGGCGGCACGTACCAGACCATCGGCAGGGTGCGGTACTCGGGGTGCAGCGGCAGCGCCAGGCCCCAGTCCATGGCCAGCTTGTAGACCGGCGAGGCCTGGGCGGCGGCGATCACGTTGTCGGTGATGCCGTCCTTCTTCGCCTGGGCGATGACATCGGGATCGTTGGGATCCAGGAAGATCTCGCACTGGCGATGGTAGAGGTCACGCACGTCCGGGGAGCTGGCCACTTCCTCGATGCGGTCGGCATCGTAGAGCAGCACGCCGAGATAGCGGATGCGGCCCACGCAGGTCTCGGAGCAGACGGTCGGCTGGCCGGCCTCGATGCGCGGGTAGCAGAAGATGCACTTCTCGGACTTCCCGGTCTTCCAGTTGTAGTAGATCTTCTTGTAGGGGCAGCCGGAGATGCACATCCGCCAGCCGCGGCACTTGTCCTGGTCGATCAGGACGATGCCGTCCTCCTCGCGCTTGTAGATCGCACCGGAGGGCAGCTCGCCACGCAGGTCGGGTTCAGGCAGTGCTCGCACAGCCGCGGCAGGTACATCATGAAGGTGTTCTCGAACTGGCCGTAGATATCGGCCTGCACCTTCTCGAAGTTCATGTCCTTGCGTCGCTTGGCGAACTCGGTGCCGAGGATCTCCTCCCAGTTCGGTCCCCACTCGATCTTGTTCATGCGCTGGCCGGAGATCAGCGAGCGCGGCCGCGCGGTGGGCTGGTGCTCGCCCTGCTTGGCGGTATGCAGGTGCTCGTAGTCGAAGGTGAACGGCTCGTAGTAGTCGTCGATCTCCGGCAGGTCGGGGTTGGCGAAGATGTTCGCCAGCACCCGCCACTTGCCGCCGATGCGCGGCTCGATCTTGCCGTCCTTGCGACGCATCCAGCCGCCCTTCCACTTGCCCTGGTTCTCCCACTCCTTGGGATAGCCGATGCCGGGCTTGGTCTCGACGTTGTTGAACCAGGCGTACTCGACGCCCTCGCGGCTGGTCCAGACGTTCTTGCAGGTCACCGAGCAGGTGTGGCAGCCGATGCACTTGTCTAGGTTGAGGACCATGCCTACCTGGGAACGAATTTTCATTTCACGGCCTCCTGCTCGTAGTCGTTGCCTTCGCCATCCAGCCAGTCGATCTTCTTCATCTTGCGCACGATCACGAACTCATCGCGGTTGGAGCCGACGGTGCCGTAGTAGTTGAAGCTGTAGGACAGCTGCGCGTAGCCGCCGATCATGTGGGTCGGCTTGGGGCAGACACGGGTGACCGAGTTGTGGATACCGCCCCGGGTACCGGTGACCTCGGAGCCAGGGACGTTCACGTTGCGCTCCTGGGCGTGGTACATCATCGCCATGCCCGTCCTTGACCCGCTGGCTGACCACCGCCCGCGCGGCAATGGAGCCGTTGGCGTTGTAGACCTCGATCCAGTCGTTGTCCTCGATATCGATGGCTCGGCCGTCAGTCCTCGGAGAGCCACACCACCGGGCCGCCTCGGTTAAGCGTCAACATCAGCAGGTTGTCGCAGTAGGTGGAGTGGATGCCCCACTTCTGGTGCGGGCGTGAGCAAGTTCAGCGCCTTGCTCTGAAGCCGTTGTCCGCGGGAAGCTGGAAGCCTTTGGCCGCCTTGGTGTCGATGGGCGGACGGTAGACCAGCAGGCTTTCGCCGAAAGCGCGCATCCAGGCGTGATCCTGATAGAACTGCTGACGACCGCTCACGGTGCGCCAGGGGATCAGCTCGTGAACGTTGGTGTAGCCGGCGTTATAGGAGACGTGCTCGTCCTCGAGGCCGGACCAGGTCGGGCTGGAGATAATCTTGCGCGGCTGGGCGACGACATCGCGGAAGCGGATTTTCTCGTCATGCTTGGGCCTTGCCAGGTGGGTATGGTCACGCCCGGTAATTTTGGAGAGTGCATCCCACGCTTTCACTGCCACGGCACCATTGGTTTCCGGTGCCAGGGTCAGAATCATCTCGGCGGCATCGATAGCGCTGTCGATCAACGGACGCCCTTTATGCGGGCCATCCAGCTTGCGATGGTTGAGCTTGCCCAGCAGGTCGACCTCAGCATCGGTATTCCAGGCGATGCCCTTGCCGCCGTTGCCGATGCTCTCAAGCAGCGGGCCGATGGAGGTGAAGCGCTCGTAGGTCTCGGGGTAGTTGCGCTTGACCTCGATCAGCGCCGGCATGGTCTTGCCGGGGATCGGCTCGCACTCGCCCTTCTTCCAGTCCATTGACCGCCGGTCTGGGCCAGTTCTCCCGGCGAGTCGTGCTGCATCGGCAGCGTGACCAGGTCGGTCTCTTCGCCCAGGTGGCCTACACACACCTTGGAAAACGCCTTGGCGATGCCCTTGTAGATATCCCAGTCGCTGCGCGATTCCCAGGCCGGGTCGGTGGCGGCGGTCAGCGGGTGAATAAAGGGGTGCATGTCAGACGTGTTGAGGTCGTCCTTCTCGTACCAGGTCGCCGTCGGCAGCACGATATCCGAGTAGAGGCAGGTGGTGGACATGCGGAAGTCCAGGGTCACCAGCAGGTCGAGCTTGCCTTCCGGCGCCTCGTCATGCCACTTGACCTCTTCCGGCTTCTGGCCGCCGAAGTCGCCCAGGTCCTTGCCCTGGATGCCGTGGCGGGTGCCCAGCAGGTACTTGAGCATGTACTCGTGGCCCTTGCCGGAACTGCCCAGCAGGTTGGAGCGCCAGATGAACATATTGCGCGGGAAGTTCTCGGGGGCGTCCGGGTCTTCCGCGGCGAAGCGCAGTTCGCCGCTCTTGAGCTGCTGCAACGGCGTAGTCGGCAGTGGACATGCCCGCGGCTTCGGCTTCTTCGGCCAGGCGTAGCGGGTTGGTGTCCAGTTGGGGGGCCGACGGCAGCCAGCCCATGCGCTCGGCGCGCACGTTGAAGTCGATCAGGCTGCCGGGGTAGTCCTCGGCCTTGGCCAGCGGCGAGAGGATCTCCTTGATCTCCAGCTTCTCGTAGCGCCACTGGGAGGAGTGGTTGTAGAAGAAGGAGGTGGAGTTCATGTGGCGCGGCGGGCGCTGCCAGTCGAGGCCGAAGGCCAGCGGGGTCCAGCCGGTCTGCGGGCGCAGCTTCTCCTGGCCGACGTAGTGGGCCCAGCCGCCACCGCTCTGACCGATACAGCCGCACATGACCAGCATGTTGATCAGGCCGCGGTAGTTCATGTCCATGTGGTACCAGTGGTTCATGCCGGCACCGACGATGATCATGCTGCGACCCTGGGTCTTGTCGGCGTTCTCGGCGAACTCACGGGCGATGCGGGTGGCCTGCTCGGCGGGCACCCCGGTGATCTTCTCCTGCCAGGCCGGCGTGTAGGGCTTGACCTGGTCGAAGGCAGTGGCGCCGTCATCCTCGCCGAAGCCACGGTCGATGCCGTAGTTGGCACACATCAGGTCGAAAACGGTGACCGCCAGCATTTCGCTGCCATCGGCCTCTCTTCAGGCGCTTGGCGGGCAGGCTGTGGAACAGCAGGTCGTCGCTGGCCCCGCCGCTCTTGACGTGGTCGAAGTGCTCGTGGGCGATGCCGCCGAAGTAGGGGAAGGCGACCTTGGCGACCTCGTCATGCTTGTCGGCCAGGGTCAACAGCGGCTTGATCTCGGCGCCTGCGGCATCCAGCGGCTCGAGGTTCCACTTGCCCACTTCGTCGCCGGTCTCGCCCCAGCGGAAACCGATGGAGCCGCGCGGCACCACCAGCTGGTCGCGGGTCTCGTCCCAGGCCACGGTCTTCCACTCGGGGTTGTTGCCCTGGCCCAGGCTCGCCTCGAAGTCGCTGGCGCGCATCTGGCGACCCGGCGCATAGCTGCCGTCCTCGCGTGCTTCCAGCTCGACCAGGAACGGCATGTCGCTGTAGCGCCGCACGTAGTCGGTGAAGTAGCTGCTGGGATTGTCGAGGTGGAACTCCTTGAGGATGACGTGCCCCATGGCCATGGCCAGGGCGGCATCGGTGCCCTGCTTGGCGGAGAGCCATCTCGTCGGTGAGCTTGGAGACCTCGGCATAGTCCGGGGTGATCGAGACGGTCTTGGTGCCCTTGTAGCGCACCTCGGTGAAGAAGTGGGCATCCGGGGTACGCGTCTGGGGCACGTTGGAGCCCCAGGCGATGATGTAGCCGGAGTTGTACCAGTCGGCGGACTCGGGCACGTCGGTCTGCTCGCCCCAGGTCTGCGGGGCTGGCCGGCGGCAGGTCGCAGTACCAGTCGTAGAACGACATGCAGACGCCGCCGATCAGCGACAGGTAGCGGGCACCGGAGGCGTAGCTGACCATGGACATGGCGGGGATCGGCGAGAAGCCGATGATGCGGTCCGGGCCGTACTGCTTGGTGGTATAGACGTTGGAGGCGCCGATCAGCGCATTGAGCTCGTTCCAGTCGGCACGCACGAAGCCACCCATGCCGCGGGCACGCTTGTACTGCTTGGCCTTGGCCGGGTCCTCGACGATGGAGGCCCACGCCTCGACCGGGTCCTTCTTCTCGTCCAGCGCCTCACGCCACAGCTTGAGCAGCGGCTTGCGGATCAGCGGGTACTTGAGGCGGTTGGCGCTGTACATGTACCAGGAGTAGCTGGCGCCGCGCGGGCAGCCACGGGGCTCGTGGTTGGGCAGGTCGGGCCGGGTGCGCGGATAGTCGGTCTGCTGGGTCTCCCAGGTGACCAGGCCGTTCTTGACGTAGATCTTCCAACTGCACGAACCGGTGCAGTTCACCCCGTGGGTGGAGCGCACGACCTTGTCGTGCTGCCAGCGCTGCCGGTAGCCGTTCTCCCAGCCGCGGGACTCGTCGCGAAGCTCGCCGTGATCGTTGGCGAAGGGCTCGCGGGCCTTGCGGAAGAAGTTCAGCCGATCGATGAAGTGACTCATGGTCGCTCTCCAGGCTCCTGAAAAGATGCGTGGCCCCGCCGGGCCACCCGGTCAGCCTTGGTCGAGTGCGCTCCAGCGCGGACCAGGGCCGGTGACATGCAGGCAATTCTGGGCGATAGACGCCGCGATTACTGCCCGGTTACCTCCATATACCCCCCACCTACCTCCAAGGGGATACAACCCCACGACACCCGGGGTGATAGCCCCATCAGGGCCCTCAGCCGTCCCGCCCCGCTGGCGTGGTCCCAGACCATCACCAGCATGCACACCACCAGCGAGGCATAGAGAAACATGAACCCCGCGGTGCGGATGCCGACCCAGAGGTTGCCCAGGGCGAACATCACCGGCAGCAGGGCGCCGAACAGCCCGCCCAGGGTCAGCGCCAGCCCGCCCACCAGTGCCAGCTGGCTGCCATGATCGCGATGGATCATGCGCATCAGGCTGCCCTGGCCCAGCCCCATGACCAGCCCCATGGCCACCAGCAGCGCCAGGAAGCCCCACAGCGGCGCGGCATAGCGCAGCGTCAGCACCCGCTCTACCCCCTCGATCTGCATGGTGAAGGGGGGGTAGGAGAGCAGGAACAGGCAGACCAGCACGAAGGCCGTGACCCACCAGCGCAGGGCACGAAAGTCGCGCACATCCCCCCAGGCGCCGCCCGCCACCTGGCCCAGGCCCACCGCCAGAGGGAAGGGCAGCGCCAGCAGCGCGGCGTCGCGCAGCCCCAGGCCGTACTGGGCGCCGAGGTAGGCCGGCAGCCACAGCGTCAGCGCCACGAAGGCGCCGTAGAAGAAGCTGTAGACCACGGCCAGCCGCCAGGGGCGCCAGTGGTGCAGGGGTGTCAGCCACCCGGGCTTGGCTGCCATGCCGTCATCGTCGGACTCGCTGGCGGCGGCAGGCGGTTCGGGTCGTCGGCGAACAGCCACAGCAGCATGGCCACCGCCAGTACCGGCAGCAGATAGAGCATCGGCGCGCTGCGCCAGCCGTAGGCCTGACTGATCAGCGGCAGCAGCAGGTAACTCAGGCCGGCGCCCATCATGCCGGCACCATAGAGGCCCAGGGCCAGCCCGGCGTGGCGGCGCGGACAGAGCTCCCCACATAGACCAGCCCCGCCGCCAGGGACCCGGCGCCCAGCCCCAGGCCGGCACCGGACAGCAGGAAGTGCACATAGTCGCTGGAATGGGCCACCGCCCACAGGAAGGGACAGATCAGCAGCAGGCAGGCGATCATCACCCGCCGTCCTCCATGGCGTCGGGCCAGCGCCGCCATGGGCATCGCCGCCAGCGCCCCGGTCACCATAGGCGTGGCCAGCAGGAGCGCGAAGCCGAGCTCGCCCAGCCCCAGCATCGCGCGCAGCTCCAGTCCCAGCACCGCAAAGATGGTCCAGCTGGCGAACACCAGCGCAAAGGCCAGCGGCGACAGCATCACCACCACCAGCGGACGGTAGCCGACGACGTCAGTATCGCGGTCAGAAGGGAGTGGCATCATGGGACCAGGGAACGGTGGAGTATCGTCAAAGTCTCAGTAGGACTCTCCCCGGGGTCAAAGGGGCAGTGGAGGTATCCGCCCTACCCCCTTGGGTGTAGTAGACTCCTGACAGCACCACGCATAGAGCCACTCCCCCGACGGCCTGCGGATACTATGAAACTGCTGCAACACTCCCTGGTGGCGCGCATCGTCGCCTCGCTGCTCGCCATCAGCGCCATGGCACTGGTCAGCATCGTGGTCACCATGACGGTGGCCAACGACAGCCGCGGCGATGCCGGCGCCATCAACGTGGCCGGCTCCCTGCGCATGAACACCTACCAGATCGTCGCTGCCCTGCAGCGCTACGAGCAGCAGCCCGTGGCGGCGCAGCGCGCACGGGTAGAGGAGCTGATGGAGCAGTTCGAGACGCGCCTGGCCAGTCCCGCGCTGACCCGCGCCCTGCCCGAGGCCGAGGACCACCCCCTGCGCGAGCAGTACCGGATGCTGCAGGGGCGCTGGAACGAGGCGCTGGCCCCCAGGTGGCCCGCGCCATCGCCGGCGGCGAGCTCGAGGTCGAGGCACTGCGCCAGACGCTGGATGGGCTGGTCGGCGATATCGACGCCATGGTTACCCTGCTCGAGCAGAACAGCGAGTCGAAGATCCAGCTGCTCAGTGCCCTGCAGATCCTGTTCCTGGCGCTGACCGCGGTGGTGGTGGCCATCGCCCTCTACGATATCCGCCACAACCTGGTCGGGCCGCTCCGCCAGCTGGTGGTATTGGCCCGCGAGGCCGCCCAGCGCAACTTCGGCTACCGCACGCATCTCACCGGCAACGATGAACTCGCCCTGCTTGGGCGCACCTTCGACGGCATGGCCGCGGAACTCGCCGCCAGCTACGCCGAGCTCGAGGAGCGCGCCTCGCGCAAGAAGGTGGAGCTCGAGCGCAGCAACCGGGCCATGCAGGTGATGCACGACGGCAGCCGCGCCCTCTACGGCGGCGGCAACGACCTGTGTGCCAGCGCCGCGCCCATGCTGCGGGAGCTCGAGCAGCTGCTCGAGGTGGGCCCGATCCGTCTGTCGCTGAACGACCCCTACGACGACCGCCAGATCCCCATACTCGCCACCCACTCGCCACGCCGCCCCGAGTACTGCCGCGATCACGACTGTCATGCGTGCCTGCTCGACCCCCAGCCGCTTCGCCTGGAGCAGACCGAGCAAGGCGAGTGCCTGCTGCTGCCGGTGAGCGTGGGCGAGCTGATGCTCGGCACCCTGGAGGTGTGGCACCCCAGGCGCCAGCCGCTCTCCGACAGCGTGCGGCGCCTGCTCAACGCCCTGGCCGACCAGCTGGCCACCGCGGTCTACCTGCAGCGCCGCATCGAGGAGCAGCAGCAGGTGACGCTGATGAACGAGCGCGCCATCATCGCCCGGGAGCTGCACGACTCCCTGGCCCAGTCGCTCTCCTACCTCAAGATGCAGGTGGCCAGGCTCGAGCGCATGCAGCAGAAGGAGGCCCCGCGGGAGAGCCAGGCGGCGGTATTCGACGAGCTGCGCACCGGGCTCGACAGCGCCTATCGTCAGCTGCGCGAGCTGCTCACCACCTTCCGTCTCAAGCTGGAGGGCCCGGGCCTGGCCAGCGCCCTGCGCCAGACCACCCGGGAGTTCAGCGATCGGCTGGGGTTCCCGGTGGCGCTGGATGTCGACGTGCCGCCCCACCTGCTCAACCCCAACGAGGAGATCCACGTGCTGCAGGTGGTGCGCGAGGCGCTGGCCAACGTCCTCAAGCACGCCAACGCCCACTGGGCCGCCGTCACCATCGACTTCCAGGCGGCGCGGCTGCACGTCGCCATCGAGGATGATGGCGTGGGCCTCGCCGACGATAGCTCTCCGCCGATGCACTACGGCCTGGTGATCATGCGCGACCGTGCCGACACCCTGGGCGGCCGCATGACGCTCGGCAACCGCCCCGGCGGTGGCACCCGGGTCGAGCTGATCTTCACGCCCCAGACCGCACGCCTGATCCACCAGCAGGTGGCCCCCGTGCGGGCGACGGCGCCCCCGCCGCCGGTGAGGTGGCCGATTCCCCCCATGGCAACAGGACTCCAGGATGACCGACACGACTACCGAGCACCCCGCCACCATCCTGATCATCGACGACCATCCGCTGCTGCGTCGCGGCGTCTCCCAGCTGCTGGAACTGGAGGATGACCTGCTGCTCGCCGGCGAGGCCGGCGATCCCCGGGAGGGCATCCGCCTGGCCCTGGAGCTCGACCCCGACATGGTGCTGCTCGACCTCAACATGCCGCAGATGGACGGCATCGAGACGCTCAAGCGTCTGCGCGACGGCGGTTTCGCCGGCCGCGTGGTGATGTTCACGGTCTCCGACCATGAGGAGGACGTGGTCAACGCCCTGCGTTCGGGCGCCGACGGCTACCTGCTCAAGGACATGGACCCCGACGAGATGGTGCGCCAGCTGCGCCAGGCCTCGCTGGGGCGCATGGTGATCAGCGAGAGCCTCACCGCACTGCTCGCCGAGGCGCTGCGCAGCCAGCGCAGCCAGCCGGCGGCGCCGGATATCCATAGCCTGACCCAGCGCGAGCGCGAGATCCTGCGCGAGCTGGCCGCGGGGCTCTCCAACAAGATGATCGCCCGCAAGCTGGAGATCACCGAGGGCACGGTGAAGGTGCACGTCAAGCACCTACTCAAGAAGCTCAACCTGCGCTCGCGGGTCGAGGCCGCGGTGTGGGCCGTGCAGGAAGGCGTCGAGCGCTAGCCGAGGCCCGGTTCTGTGTGGATACCTCCAAATACCCTCGAGGCGCCGATGCGCCCCCACCACCCCCGTCAAGACGCAATAATTCTTTATAAACAATTAATTAAGGATTAACCCACTCTACCCCCCTGGAGGTATACCCGCCCGGCGTGGAGTCGTTTGCCACGTTTCCCGATTCCGCCACGCGGCGTATCTTTCCCCCATCTTCGCGCGCCTTGATATCGATCAATCGATTCGGGGCCGATGCGAGCACCGCTAGACCTCAAGGGGAAACGCCATGACCAGAAAGAATGCCGACATCGAACAGTGGGATGTCGAGAACGAGGAGTTCTGGGAGTCGGAGGGCAAGAAGGTTGCCAACCGCAACCTGTGGATCTCCATCCCCAGCCTGTTGCTGGGCTTCGCCGTCTGGCTGATGTGGGGCATGATCACCACCCAGATGCAGAACCTGGGCTTCCCGTTCACGGTGGATCAGCTGTTCACCCTGACCGCGATCGCCGGTCTGGCCGGTGCCACCCTGCGTATCCCCGCCTCCTTCATGATCCGCATCGCCGGCGGACGCAATACCATCTTCCTGACCACCGCCCTGCTGATGATCCCCGCCATGGGCACCGGCATCGCGCTGATGAACCCCGGGACCCCGTTCTGGGTGTTTCAGGCCCTGGCGCTGCTCTCCGGCATCGGCGGCGGCAACTTCGCCAACTCGATGAGCAACATCTCCAACTTCTTCCCCAAGAAGCAGCAGGGCTATGCCCTGGGGATGAACGCCGGACTGGGCAACTTCGGCGTCACCTCCATGCAGATCCTCATCCCGCTGGTGATGACCGTGGGCCTGTTCGGCGCCCTCGGCGGTGACCCCATGGAGCTGCAGAAGGCCAGCGGCACCCTGATCGGGCGCATCGAGGCGGGCACCCAGACCTGGATCCAGAACGCCGGCTTCGTATGGATGCTGTTCCTGATCCCGCTGGCCTTCGCCGGCTGGTTCGGCATGAACAACCTGCGCACCATCACCCCCAACCCGGGCACACCGCTGCAGGCCTTCGGCAAGATCCTCGGGCTCTACGGGTCGGCGTCGTGACCTCCATCGTCGGCGTAGTGGCGCTGGGCTATCTCAACATGTGGATCGCCCTGCCGCTGACCATCGTGCTCACCGTGGTGCTCCTGCGCCTGATTCCCGGTGACATCAAGCCCGGTATCAAGAAGCAGTTCGAGATCTTCTCCAACAAGCACACCTGGTCGATGACCGTTCTCTACATCGCCACCTTCGGCTCCTTCATCGGCTTCTCCGCGGCCCTGCCGCTCTCCATCTCGGTGATCTTCGGCAACATGATGGAAGTCGCCGCCGACGGCAGCATGACCCGCGTCGCCAACCCCGAGGCTCCCAGCGCCCTGACCTGGGCCTGGATGGGACCCTTCGTGGGCGCCCTGATCCGTCCGGTGGGCGGCTGGATCTCCGACAAGCTGGGCGGTTCCATCGTCACCCAGGTGATCACCGCCATCATGGTGGTGGGCTCTGTGGGCGCCGGCTACGTGATGATGCTGGCCTACAACTCCACCGATCCCAACCAGTACTTCTGGATGTTCCTGCTGCTGTTCATCCTGCTGTTCGCCGCCAGTGGCATCGGCAACGGCTCCACCTTCCGCAGCATCGGCTTCATCTTCGACCCGCAGCAGAAGGGCCCGGCGCTGGGCTGGACCTCGGCAGTGGCCGCCTATGGCTCCTTCATCGCCCCACGGGTGATGGGCGAGCAGATCAAGGCCGGCACCCCGGAACTCGCCATGTACGGCTTCGCGGTCTTCTACGCCGTCTGCCTGGTGGTCAACTGGTGGTTCTACCTGCGCAAGAACGCCTACGTGAAGAACCCCTGATGCCTCTCTGATGGAGTAACCAAAAGCCGATCTTTCACCATGATAGGTCGGCTTTTTTGATACCGATCAAGGCAATAATCACTCCCTGGCATATCCTGAAACCATCCCTTAACCCGGCAAACTCGGAGGGTCCCATGGCCTCTGAACGCTTCAAGCAAACCTCGGTGCTGGTGGCCAACACCTTCGCCTTCACCATGTGCTTCATGGTGTGGACGATGTTCGGCGAGATCGGCGTGCCCATCGCCGAGGAGCTCGACCTCAACGGCACCCAGTTCGGCATCCTCACCGCAGTGCCCATCCTCACCGGTGCCCTGTCGCGGCTACCGCTGGGCTCGATGACCGACCGCTACGGCGGCCGGCCGGTGTTCTTCATCATCCTGCTGCTCATCGTGCCGGCCATCTGGCTGGTGCAGTTCGCCACCGCCTACTGGCAGCTGCTGGTCTCGGCGCCTTCGTCAGGCCTGGCCGGCGGCTCCTTCTCGGTGGGTATCACCTACACCGCCAAGTGGTTCGAGAAGGATCGCCAGGGCCTGGCCATGGGCATCTTCGGCGCCGGCAACGCCGGGGCCGCGGTCACCAAGTTTATCGCCCCCACCGTGATCGTGGTGCTGGGCTGGCAGGCCGTGCCCAACATCTACGCCGGCATCATGCTGGTCACCGCCGTGCTGTTCTGGTTCTTCACCTTCTCCAACCCGGCCCACCGCACCGCCAGCAGCGTCTCGCTGCGCGACCAGCTCAAGGTGCTCAACGACCCCAAGGTGTGGAAGTACTGCCAATACTACTCGGTGGTGTTCGGCGGCTATGTCGGCGTCTCCCTGTGGCTGACCCGCTATTACATGGGTGAGTACGGCCTGGGCATCCAGGTCGCCGCCCTGATCGCCACCATCTTCGTGCTGCCCTCCGGGGTGATCCGCGCCTTCGGCGGCTGGCTCTCCGACCGCTTCGGTGCCCACACCGTCACCTGGACCTGCCTGTGGGCCAGCCTGATCGCGCTGTTCATCATGTCCTATCCCGAGACCCAGTACCGCGTGGCCGGTGCCGGCGGCGAAGGGATGGTGGAGTTCGGTTTCGGCATCCCGGTGTGGCTGTTCACCTCCGCTCTGTTCGTGGTGGGCATCGCCTGGGGCATCGGCAAGGCCTCGGTGTTCAAGTACCTCTCCAACGAGTACCACGAGAACCTCGGTCTGGTCTCCGGCATCGTCGGCCTGGCCGGCGGCATCGGCGGCTTCCTGCTGCCGATCATGTTCGGCGCCCTGGTGGATATCACCGGCGTGGCCACCACCGTGTGGATGCTCTGCTTCGGCGTGACCCTGGTCTCGATCGTCTGGATGTGGTGGACCGAGCGTCGCGTGCCGATGCTGACCCGCGACGAGAAGCACCCGGGCAAGCCCGCCGAGACCCAGTCCACCGAAGCCAAGCCGGCCGAGAGTTGATCCAGGCCAAGGCTTTCCGCAAGGTCTCGCGCTATAGTAGCATCCTGCATACATCATTAGACCGGCCCGCCAGGGCCGGTCGCCTGTCAAGCGAGGACCCGTCATGTCCACCCCTCAGGCCTTCCCCGCCGCTTCCGGCGACCACTTCGACGACGCGAATCCCGGCAAGCAGTCCCGCGGGGCGCGGCGCCGCCATCATCATCTACATGCTGTTCCTGGGCAGCGTGCTGGCGGTGGTCACCGCGCCCATCGCCGTACTGATCGCCCATTTCAAGCGTCCCGGTGCCGAACCCTGGGTGCAGAGCCACCTGCAGTTCCAGATCCGCACCTTCTGGTTCGGCGTGCTGGGCGGCGCAGCCTTCATCGCCACCTGGCACCTGCTGGGGCTGGTCGGCATCCCGCCCATGGCACCCTGGGCCATGGGCTATCTCTACTTCACCGCCTGCATGATCTGGATGGTGGGGCGCTGCGCCGTGGGCATCGCCCGGCTGACCTCCAATCGCCCGATAGACAACCCCCGCAGCCTGGCCTTCGGCGGCTCCCGGGTGACCCTGACCGACGCATGAGGGAACACGAGCTTCCCAACCCCGGCTGGGGACCGCTCTCCGCCCTGCCCGGCAACCCGCTGATGTGGGTGCTGATCCTCAGCGAGTTGCTGGTGTTCATGGCGTTCTTCGCCCTCTATGCCGCCGAACGCGCCGCCCAGGTGGCACTGTTCGACGCTTCCCAGCAGGACCTCGACCCGCTGATGGGTGGGCTCAACACCCTGGTGCTGCTGACCAGCGGCCTGTGCGTGGCGCTGGCCGTGGAAGCCAGTGCCGCGGAGCGTACCCGCCGTACCCGCCAGTGGCTGGCCGCCGCCATGGGGCTGGGCGTGCTGTTCGGGGTGATCAAGGTGGTCGAGTATTCGAGCAAGTTCGCCGTAGGGATCACCCCGGACACCAACACCTTCTTCGGCTTCTATTACGGCCTGACCGCCTTCCACTTCGCCCACGTGCTGTTCGGCCTGGCACTGCTGGCCCTGGTCAGCTGGCGCACCAGCCTCGAGAACGTGGAGACCGCCGCCGCCTTCTGGCACATGGTCGACCTGATCTGGATCCTGCTCTACCCGCTGCTCTATCTATTGCGCTGAGGGCTCTCTCCTGCGCTGACACGGAGGCTGCCATGACATCGCTGCCCGGCACACGCCGCCTGCTGACCACCTGGGCGATCCTGATGGGACTGACCCTGGTCTCCATGGTTTCGGCGCTCTTCGACGCCAACGACTGGCAGGCGCTGCCGCTATGGTCGGCGGCCCTGGTGATCCTGGCCACCGGCTTCAAGGCCCAGCGCCTGCTGATGGTCTACCTCAACCTGCGCATGGCCACCCCGGCCTGGAAGGGCGCCTTCGTGGGCCTGGTGGCGCTGACCCTGGCACTGATCGGCGCCGGCTACCTGGTGGCACGACTGGCCTGAACGGGGTCCTCCGCAGCGGCCACATTCCGACGGTAGCGGGGGCTTGAGATAGCGGAACATGAACGCCAGTGCCGGCCCCAGGCTGGCACGCCACACCCGCCAGGTATGACCGCCGGAGAACACTTCCATCCGCACCTCTCCCGGCTGATGGGGTTGCAGCGCAGCCTGCAGGCGGCGGGCATGGGTCACTGCATCGTAGGCATCTCGGCTGCCCGCGCTCAGGTAGAGCGGGACCACCCGCTCCTGAGCCAGGTAGTGCTCCAGATGGGCGGGATAGTTGAGCCGCCGCCAGAGATCGGCATCGAACCGGTTGTCGGCCGTCAGGAAGGCGGGATGCCTTCTGGCAGTGGAGTCCGCCGGGGGCAGGGGATAGTAGCTGGCCGGACTCAGCGCCGCCGCGGCGGCGAACAGTTCGGGGCGCTCGAGCATGAAGTTCACGGTGCCGAATCCGCCGGCGGAAAGGCCGGCGATGCCGCGCCACTCTCGTTTCGGCACCACCCGCCACAGCCCTTCCACATGGGGCAGCAGTTCCTCGAGGAAGGCGCTGCGCGCCTGTTCGTTGTGACCATCCACCCACCAGCTCCTGCTGCCGGGCATCACGATGACCGCAGGCGGGATGCGCCCCTGGCGGATCATGCGGTCGGCGATCTGCTTCAGCGCCCCGCGCTCCACCCAGTCCCGGTCGCTGCCGAAGGAGCCGTGCAGCAGATAGATCACTGGGTAGTCGAGCCCGGCATCATGGTAGCCATCCGGCAGGTAGAGGGTATAGGGGTAATCCCGCCCGAGGGTGGCCGAAGGAAACTGGTGGTGAGACACCTGGCCAGCCAGGGCCGGCCAGGTCAGCAACAACAGGAGAAATGTGATTACGCAGCGTGGCACGGCTGACATGTCTGCTCCCATAAGGGAATCCCTGTGACCTGTCGCTGTCCGACAACATTCAGGTCGACGGTGTTCACTCAGGCGAGGCGAGAAGGGGAACGGGATGCAGCGCATCGAGGAGATCTACTGGCTACGCGCCTATGGCTGCCTGGCGGTGTTCTGCTTCCACCTGCTCGACCACCTGAACCAGCGCCTGGACACCCTGGCGACCGATCTGGCCCGCATCCCCACGGTACTGGGCACCCCGATCTTCATCTTCATCTCGATCTTCCTGTTTTCCATGCGCTACGGGCGCGATATCCCCGCGGGATTCCTCTCCAGTCGGGTCAAGTATGTGCTGGTGCCCTATGCGGTCTATGGCCTCGCCTACTCGGGCGCCGAATTCCTGCGCCAGCGCAGCGCCAATACCGACGCCAGCCTGCTGGAGGTGCTGCGTGAGTACCTGCTCTATGCCGGCTGGCATGGCTACTTCCTGATCATCGCCGCGCAGTTCTATGCCTTCTACTGGCTCTACGTGCGCTTCGATCTTGGCCGCTGGCTGCCTAGCACACCTTGGCTGGCGATCGGCAGCCTGATCAGCATGGGCTGGTGGGGGTACTGGCAGTGGCGCAGCGAGTTTCCCCCGGGCTACCTGCACTGGATCGCACCGCTCGGCTGGCTCTACCTGTTCTTCCTGGCCCTGGTGCTGGTTCAGCACTTTCACGCCCCACCCGCCAGGCGACCGGCCTGGCTGGTCCGCCTGGCCCATCCTGGCTGGCTGGTCGCCATGCTGGGCGTGGTGGTCCTGCTGTCGCTGCCCGGCTGGCTGGCGTACTCCTCCAAGGAGGTGTGGGTGGTTCCGCTGTTCCTGCTGTTTACCCTCTGGATCATGGCGCGCCTGCGCAGTCGGCCGAGCCCCGCCTGTGGTCAAGCGCCTCAACGAGTTCTCCTTCGGCATCTACCTGGCCCACCCGATGTTCTTCAACCTGGTCGACCTGCTCGACGGCGGGGAACGCCTGCCGCTCCCGCTCTATGTGGCGATGCTGGCCGCCGTGGGCCTGGCGGGCTCCATCGCCTGGAACCTGGTCGCCAACCGGCTCCCCTGGGGCGGGCTGATGTTCGGCAAGCGGCTCAGGGTGGCCTGAGCCACTCACACTACAAACCGTTACAGGAAAGTGGTGAACGCGACTGCCGCATGGCCATCACAGGGACACATTCATTCGGCGCCACGCGCCACACCAACGGGAGATAGCCATGCTGCGTATCACCGCCCTCTTTTCTGCCGCCCTGCTCAGTGCCGGCCTGATGGTGTCCACCGCCAATGCCCAGCAGGATCCTGCCGCCACCACCGGACAGCCCCAGTCGGCCGCCCCGGCTCAGGATTTCTCCGACCAGCAACTGCAGCAGTTTGCCGATGCCTCCCAGGAGATCGCCACGGTATCCCAGGAGTATACCGAGCGCCTGCAGTCCGCCGAGGGCGAAGAAGCCCAGCAGGAGATCCGCATGGAGGCCAACGAGAAGATGGTCGAGGAGGTCGAGGACAGCGGCCTTGATGTCGACACCTTCAATGCCATCGGCCAGGCCATCCAGCAGGATCCCGAGCTGATGCAGCGCGTCCAGGAGATGGGCCAGTCATAACCCTGACCAGCCAGCATCCGGGGTGCACAGGAGCGCCTCGGATGCTGCCGAACCAGGTGGCAATCCACATGGCGAGGATGGAAGGATGATTGCGAAGAGACTCCTCAACAAGGCCGGCATTCTCGGCCTTGCCGCGGGACTGATGGCCAGCCCACTGGCTTTCGCCGATATGCATGACGCGCCAAGCGCCGATCCGGCGCCCGCGACGACAGCCGAAGACAGCCTGGATGGCAACCAGCAGGCCAACTCCCCGGCACAGCCGTCTGCAGCGGATGAAGATGTCTTCACTGACCCCGAGACCCGGGCCGAACCGGGTACACCGGCCGAGGATAGCGGCTTCGCCGGCGGCATGGATCCCATGCCGAACGGTGAGCAACCGGAAGCGCGGTCAGACAGTCAGGGTGACGCCGCGATGCCCGATGCTCAGGACAGCGACCAGCAGTAATGGCGTAACGTGGTCTTCATGTGTTCCCCGTCGCGGTTCCAGCCAGATGCGACCTTGCCCCTGCCGATGCAGGGGTTTTTTTGATTCATCGCACTTTGCCGGGAAACGCTGCAGGACCCCAAGGCCGCTATTGATGGTTCTTCGTCACTTCACGTGGATTTGGCCTGATCGAACAGGCGGCCCACTGGGCTACCAATCAGGTAGATCATGGCGATGAAGTTGGCCTCGTTCCGGTAGCCGCGTGCGCGTGACCGAGCCGCCTGGAACAAGCCGTTCATCCCTTCCAGTCGCGCGTTCGTCAGCCCCGAGATCCAGCGCCTGACCACCGCGTCGGTGTGCCGCTCCAGCGTCTCCAGAGCTTTTCCCATGGGCTTCAGCAGTGGCTTCTCCGAGACCGCCGCCTTCATGACCTTGAGGTAGTTCGTGATACGCCACCGGGCCGCTCGCGGTGTCGGGGCCTTCTGGATCCAGCGCAGCTTCTCCTTGATCACCCAGGCGTCGGACGTGGCGCTCTGGTCGGCCACCAGCTCCTGGAGCGCCACCAGCTGCTTGGGCGTCAGGTTCTCGTTGTCAGGCTCTTCAGCAGGGCCCAGCGCAGCGGCTTAGGGTGTCCCTGCTCCCGGCGCTCCTTCTTGCGCACCTCGTCCAGCCGCTTGGTGAAGGTCTGCACGATATGGAACCAGTCGACCGTGACGTCGGCCTTGGGAAGATGCTCGGCCACGCCGCTGAGGAAGGCTTGTGACATGTCGCAGACGACCTCGACCACGTTGTCCGGATCGCCGCCATGGGCCGCCAGGAAGGCGCTGAAGGCCTTGATGGTGTCCTTGCCGTGGCCGGGGACGGCGAAGATCACCGGCTCCTGCTTGCGCTGCATGTCGAGGAACACCGTCACGTAACGCTGGCCGCGCCGAGAGGCGGTCTCGTCGACGCCGACGGTGGCCACGTTGCTCAGATCCAGTTCCCCCAGCATCCGGCCGACGTAGTGGTGCACGATGCGCCACAGCCGCTTGTCGGAGATCTCCAGCTGCCGGGAGACGGCTAGTACCGGCATCTCCTTGACCAACGACATGGCGGCTTGCTCGAACAGCAGGGTGAAGTCGCTGCCTGGCCGGGCCCAGGGCACCTCGATGCGCTTGACGCCATGCTCAGGGCACTTGGTGCGAGGCACGCGGGCGTGCAGGTAGCAGTGATGTTGGAAGAAGTTCAGGTGTCGCCAAGTCTTGTCGGCAAAGTCGTGAGCCGGGCAGGCCTTGCCGCAGTCAGGACAGGGGTAGAGGCTGCCTCGCTTCGGCCTCGACGTAGAGGTCCAACCGGTGGGGCGACACGGCGGTATCCAGGTGCTGGTCCTTGAGGATCCAGGGCGCTTCCAGGCCCAGGCCGAGGGTCAGAATCTGGGTGCCGTCCATGCCATGCCTCCTGTCATCGTGGAGGTCATATCCTGGCCCAGCTCAGGGTGCGAATTCCACACCCAACGACGAAGAGCCCTATTGATTGGCTTGTCGTCGCGCCACTGGCTGTCCTGGTCGACATGCACCTGATCCATGGAAGCGCCCGTAGCCCCCTCGGCGCTGGGGCACCGGGTCATCATCTCGAGAGCGAAGGCCGAGTTCATGCCCATGGTGACGGCGGCGGTGTCTGTCAGCATCCGTTTTCGGTGAATATCGGCTTCATCGGATTTACTCTAGCTTCTCCATCCCGTCTCCCAAAAAAAGCGTCACTTTACCGCCAGTTCGCGATGAACCTGTTATAAGTGAGAGTGTAGGCAGCAAGGATCTTGCCATTCGGCAGGTGAATCCTGCCAGCGTGCTTTCTGCGTTGGCTCCAAAGCGTCGCTCGGCGACGAAAGGATTATGACCTCCCCCCCCACCTCGGTACCCGGCCCTATCGTCGCCATCGGCGGTGCCGAGGACAGAACCTCCGATCTGGAGATCCTCAACCGGGTTTTTGCCCTGGCCCCCGAGGGTAACCATGAGGTTGCGGTCATCGCCACCGCGAGCGGCATTCCCGACGAGGTGCTGCCCGACTACGAAGCGGCCTTTGAACGCCTGGGGGCCAGCCGCGTCCATCTGCTGGGTATCCGCGACCGCCGTCAGGCGGCCAAGGATGACACCGTTCGCCTGATCGAGCAGAGCGGCGTCATCTTCTTCACCGGCGGTGACCAGCTTCGCCTGACCAATGTCCTGGGTGGCTCCCCGGTTCTGAGTGCCATCCGCGAACGCCTCGACAGCGGCGCAGTGGTGGCCGGGACCAGTGCCGGCGCGGCGGCCATGCCGGGCACCATGATCTATAACGGTGCCGCCACCGACGCCCTGCGCAAGGGCGGGGTCAACATGACCTTCGGCCTCGGCTTCGTCGACGGCCTGATCATCGACAGCCACTTCCTCGAGCGCGGGCGTTTCACGCGGCTGATGGAGGTCGGGGCGAGCAATCCCGAGCACCTTGGGGTAGGCCTGGGCGAGGATGCCGGCGTGATCATCCATCCCCATGGCATCCTCGAGGCCATCGGCTCGGGGCATGTCATCCTCATCGACAGCCGGGACCTGGCGAGCTCGAATATCGCCGAGCTGTCCATGGGCGAACCGGTGGCCATCGAGAACATGGTCCTCCATGCGATGGTCAGCGGCCATGGGTTCGACGTCGAGGCGCGGCGCTATCTCGTCCCCCACGAACTCGGCGCCATTCTCGCGGAGCGCCGATGAACATTCTCGAGCACCGGGCACTGCGCGGCCCGAACTACTACAGCCGCTACCCGGCCATCTTCTTGCGCCTGGACATCGGCGAACTCGAGGAGAAGCCAAGCGATCTCGTCCCCGGCATCGTCGAGCGAATTACCGCCCTGCTGCCAACCCTCCAGGAGCACCGCTGCTCGGTGGGCCGCCCCGGCGGCTTCCTCGAGCGGCTGGAGCGCGGCACCTGGGCCGGTCATGTCGTCGAGCATGTCGCCATCGAGTTGCAGAACCTGATCGGCTTCTCGGTGGGCTATGGCAAGACCGTCGACAGCTACGAGCCCGGCATCTACAACGTCGTCTACCGCTACCGGGACGAGGCCTGCGGCCTGGCCGCCGGGATCGAGGCCGTCGACCTCGTCGAGCGTCTGTTCGCCGGCGAGGCGATCGACATGCCGGCGATCATCGACCGCCTCAAGCAGGTGCGCGACGCCCACATGCTGGGGCCCTCCACGGCCGCCATCGTCGAGGCCGCCAGTCAGCGTGGCATCCCCCATACCCGCCTGAGCGAGGAGAACAGCTACATCCAGTTCGGCCAGGGCCATCGGCAGCAGCGCATCCAGGCGACGGTGACCGGTCACACGGACCTGATCGGCTACGGCATCGCCGACGACAAGGAGTGGACCAAGCAGGTGCTCGGCGATGCCGGCATTCCGGTACCTCTGGGGCGGGTGTGCGGCTCCTTCGATGAGGCGCTCGACGCCGTCCGTGACATCGGCTATCCCGTCGCGGTGAAGCCGGTCATCGGCAACCATGGCCGCGGCGTGAGTACCAACATCGAGGACGACCCGTCGCTGCGTGATGCCTTCGATATCGCCGCCCAGCGCAACCCCTCGGTGATCGTCGAGCAGTACATCCGGGGCGAGGACCATCGCCTGCTGGTCATCGACAACAAGCTCGTGGCCGCGGCCCGGCGCCGCCCGGCGCATGTGGTCGGCGATGGGGTCGCCACCCTGCAGGCCCTGGTCGACGAGGAGAACAAGGACCCGCGCCGCGGTATCGGCCACGAGAACCTGCTGACCCGGATCCAGCTGGACGAACAGTCGCTGCGGCTGATCGGCCAGCAGAATCTGACCCTGCAGAGCATCATCCCCGCCGGCGAGATGGTCTTCCTCAAGCCCACGGCGAACCTCAGCACCGGGGGCACGGCCACGGACGTGACCGACGATGTCCATCCGGAGGTACGCTACGTGGCGGAGCGCATCGCACGGCTGGTGGGGCTGGACATCATCGGCATCGACCTGCTGGCCGAGACCCTCAGCCGCCCCCTGGAGGAGCAGTCCGCCGCCGTGGTCGAGGTCAACGCCGGGCCCGGCTTTCGCATGCACCTGTCGCCCACCCACGGGGAGGGCCGCGATGTCGCTCGTCCGGTCATCGACATGCTGTTCCCGGACAGCGAGGCCACGGGGCGAATCCCCATCGTGGCGGTCACCGGTACCAACGGCAAGACCACCACGGTGCGCCTGCTCTCGCATCTGCTGCGCCAGGCGGGACGCCATGTCGGCATGGCCTGCACCGGGACCATCGAGGTCGATAACCATGTGATCCTGCGCGGTGACTACAGCGGCCCCCAGGCAGCTGCCATCGTGCTGCGCGAACCCACGGTCGAGTGCGCCGTGCTCGAGGTCGCCCGCGGCGGCATCATGCGCCGCGGCCTGGGGTTCGACGAGTGTGACGTGGGCGTATTGCTCAACATCGCCAGCGACCACCTGGGCGAGCACGACATCCATACCCTCGACGAGCTGGCGCGCTGCAAGACCGTGGTGATCGATGCCGTGCGCCCAGGCGGGACGGCCGTGCTCAACGCCGACGACCCCAGGGTGCTGGCAGGCCAGGAGTGGGCCCGGGGCAATATCATCTTCTTCACTCTGGACCCCGACTCGCGCCCCGTGCGCCGACATGTCCGCGATCAGGGTGTCGCCTTTACGGTCCATGAGGAACGCATCGTGATGCGCCAGGGCCAGGTCGAGGCCGAGGTGATACCGGTGGTGGACGTGCCGATCACCTTCGAGGGCCATGCCCGCTTCAACGTCGCCAACGCCCTGGCCGCCAGCGCGGCCGCCTATGCCCTGGGGCTCTCCATCGCCGACATCCAGAGGGGCCTACAGACCTTCCATCCCACCCCCGGACAGAATCCCGGACGCACCAACCTTATCGACGCCAACGGCATGAAGGTGCTGATCGACTACGGGCACAACGTGCCGGCACTCGCGGCCTTGAGCGAACTGGTCGCCTGCATCCCTGCCCGGCGGCGCATCAGCGTGGCCAGCGCCCCGGGCAATCGCCGTGACGAGGATCTGTTCACGCTCGGCACCCTGCTCGCCCGGATGCACGATGTCCTGTTCATCTACGAGACCGACGCCCGCGGACGCGCCTCCGGTGACACCGCCTCGCCTGCTGCGCGAGGGCGCCGAGTCGGTGTCGGGTGCCTGCCGGGTGGAGGTCATCATGGAAGAGTCCCGGGCCGTCGACAGGGCCTTCGATCGAGGCCGGTGAAGGCGACCTGCTGGTGCTGCTGATCGATGACGTCGATGGTGCCATCGAGCGTCTCAAGGGGCGCCGCTTCTGCTCACCGGGGTCGACTGATCCCAGTGAAGAAGCGCCATGATGCCCCTCGATGATCGAGACGCTCCCCTGCTGACCCTGCTGCGTGTCGGAAGCATCTTCGCCCCGGAACGACTCGAGGCCACGGAGATCCTGATCGCCGACGGCCGGATCGCCGCCCTGGGGCGCGATCTCGCCGTGCCGGAAGGGTGGCCAGTGCGCGTAGTCGAGGCTCGCCACCTCACCGCGGTGCCCGCCTTTATCGACCAGCACGTGCATGTGACCGGCGGTGGCGGCGAAGGGGGCTGCGGCACCCGCTGTCCGGAGATCACCGCCCATGCGATTGCCTCAATGGGCATCGGCACCGTGGTGGGGGTGTTGGGCACCGACGGTATCAGCCGCTCCCCTGCAGACCTGCTGGCCAAGGTCCGTGGACTGCGCGACGAGGGTATCGCGGCCTATATGTA
This sequence comes from Halomonas sp., assembly GCA_018401555.1. Lineage (GTDB taxonomy): Bacteria > Pseudomonadota > Gammaproteobacteria > Pseudomonadales > Halomonadaceae > Halomonas. The sequence continues at coordinate 237,168 of JAGYKP010000081.1, read as the reverse complement.
CACGGGGTCGTATCGCGTGCCACCACCGACTCTCACCGGCGACGTGCAGCGCGACCTGGCCTGGATCCCCGAGGTCATCGGTCTGGGCGAGATCGCCATCTCGGACCATCGTTCGAGCCAGCCGCGTCAGGACGAGATCGAGCGCCTGGTCAGCGAGGTACGCGTCGGTGCCATGCTGGCCGGCAAGCTGGGTATCTGCCATTTCCATGTCGGCGATGGCAAGCGCGGCCTGGAGCCGCTGCGCCGCCTGCTCGGCGAGACCGAGATCCCCGCCGAGCAGGTGATCCCGACTCATGTGAACCGCCATCGCGACCTGCTCGAGGAGGCCGCGGACTATGCACTGACCTTCGACGCCAACGTGGATGTGACGGCCTTCGACGACACCGACGAGGACGACCTGAGCGGCTTCGGTGCGGTATCGCAATTGCTCCGGCGTGGCGTGGCGGTCGAGCGCATCACGATGAGCTCCGACTGTAACGGCAGCCTGCCCGAGTTCGACGCCCGAGGCGCCTTTATCGGCATGCGGGTAGCGGGCAACACCACCCTGATCGGGGACTGGCAACGCCTGGTCCGCGAGGCGGTGCTACCACTCGATCAGGCGCTCGACCTGGTCTCGGGAAACGTGGCACGAGTGCTCGGCCTCGATGGCCGGAAGGGCCGCCTGGCGATCGGCTACGACGCCGACATCACCCTGCTCGACAACGACCTCCAGACGCAACAGACCTTTGTGGCAGGAAGACGACTCTACGCCAGGAACGCCCCGTTTTAGTGTCCCGGACGCCTCACTCTCGGGAGCCCTGATGATTCGGTGGAGGCGTCGCCCGGGCCCAGCCCTCCAGGGCACGCCCCAGGCGCATCAGGGCATAGACCAGGAACGGGGTCAGCAGCATCAGGCCGATGCCCCAGTCGCGGTTGTTGATCAACCACACCAGCGGCAGCACCAGCGCCACGGCGACCAGGCACCAGGCCGCCACGGCGAGGATCAGTCGGGTTTGAAGGGTCATGGCGCGTTTCCTCGGCGATGGTTCGACGGACAATAGGCTCAGGTGGCAATGATCTGGCGGTAGATGCCCGGCAGGGCCTGGCGACAGGTGCTCCGGACGCTGCACGATGGCGTAGCCGCCGCGACCGAACAGGTGGGGGATATATTGCCCCGCCTCGCGGTCGATGGTCACTCCGAAGACCCGCACCTCCTGGCGCCGCGCTTCCAGCACCGCCTTGCGGGTATCCTCGATGCCGTAGCGCCCCTCGTAGTAGTCATTGTCGTTGGGCTTGCCGTCGGTAAGCATCAGCAGCAGCCGGTGCCGATTGGGGCGTTCGCTCAGCTGCTTGGTCAGGTGGCGAATGGCCGGCCCCATGCGGGTGTAGCTGCCGGACGCAGCGCCGAGATGCGCCGCGTCACTCGATCCCCCATGGGCTCGTCGAACTCCTTCAGGGTGTTGACCCACACCTTGTGGCGGCGCTGGGAGGTGAAGCTGTGGATCGAATAGTCGTCGCCACAGCCGGCCAGGCCATGGCCCAGCACCAACAGCGCCTCCTTGGCCACGTCGAGCACCCGGCGGTCCTGCAGCCACGCCTCGGTGGAGAGCGAGACGTCCACCAGGATCGATACCGCCAGGTCACGGGCCTGGGTGCGGCTGGCCATGTAGAGGCGATCGCTGGCCTCGCCGGTGGCGGCCAGGTCGCAGCGCGAGCGGATCACCGCATCCATGTCGAGCTCGCTGCCATCCAGCTGGCCGCGCAGGATCTCGCGCCGCGGGCGCAGCGCCTCGAATTCGCGACGCACGCGGCGGATGCGCCGCCGGGTCGACTCGTCGGGCTCCCAGTCCTCCCCCTCCTCGCTCTGCACGTCGCTGAGCACCACACAGTGGTCGGGCAGGTAGGCCTGCTTGCGGTGGTTCCATTCGGGATAGAGATGCTTGCCCTTGAGGCGGCCACCAGCGGCCTCGTCGGGGGCCAGGTCGAGATCGAGCTTGAGCCGGGATGAGGCCTTCTTGCGGTTGGAGCTGAGCACGATCTCGTCCATCTGGTCGGCCGCCTGACGCGCTTCCTCCTCTTCCTCGTCCTCCACGTGGCGATTGAGGTTCACCATCTCCGCCCAGGAGAGCATCTTCTCCATGTTGTTGAGCATCAACGGATCGTCACGATCGGCCTGGTCCTGCTCGCGGCGATCGGCCTGGCGCTTGCCGTGGTCATCGTCGGGCGAGGCAGCGGCGCTGGCCAGCTCCTCGTCGTCGTCCACGCTCTGCTCGCGAGCGCCATCGCGGGTACCCAGGGTGACCGCCTGTCCCCACAGCGGCACCGGCAGCGGCGGGCGATAGCCGCGTGGCGCGCGGAACTCCTCCAGCGGGAAGTCGCTCTCGCGGATGGCGCGCTGCATGGCCACGGCCCAGGCCTCCTCGGGATCGGGGGCACCCAGCTCGGCGCAAAGCGCGGCCTCCAGGGCCGCCTCCCTGGGCGGCAGGCGCTTGCGCTGCGGTCGGATGGCCAGCAGCTCGCCACACAGCCGTACATAGCGCTCGGCGAGCCCGGGGAAGCGGGCCAGGGCGGCACGGGCAGTACGCCGCGCCTCGCGCAGCCGCGCCAGATCGGCCTGCAAGGGATCCTGGGGATATGTCAGCGGACGTGCCTCGGCCAGGTAGGCGGTCAGCCACAGATAGAGGTCGCGGTTGAGGGCGGCCTCGGGGTAGAGCGCTAGGCGTGGCGGCAGCAGCAGGTTCTCCTCGTCACGGCGGGCCTGGTCGAGGGCCTCCTCGTCGAGGCCCAGGCGCTGACGCAGACTCAGCCGGTGAGCCGAGGCGCGCCGGGCGATGGCCGCCACCTCGATACCCTGCTCCCCACCGCCGGCGCGGAAGAACACGCCCAACATGGGGCGCAGGCTCTCGAGACTGACCGCCGCCTCGGGGTGATCAGGATAGCTCGCCGCCCCGGAGGCCCAGCGGTGCCAGAAACGGCCGACGGTCTCCTCGACCTCAAGAAAGTCCAGCATGATCAAGCTCCCGGGTAAGACGAAACGGACTCTGACAACACAGGGCTGATCCGGGGGTAAGCCCCGGAGCGCCGGACCGACGAGGAGGCGCTGTAAATACCTCCCTGTACGCTACCGACGCCCTGCGGCGCTCTCGCATCCTGCGCCGCTTGCAGGGCCGGTGCGGGCCATCCATGGCCCGCCCGTTCGGAGCAGTGCTCCTCACCCCTGGCATAGGGCCTCCTCTTCGGCTTGCCCCCGGCGCCCCTTCCTTCACGAAATATCTCATCAACCGAAGGTGGCCTGGATGGCCTCCATCAGGCCCTCCTGGACGTCCGCATCGTCGGAGAGCGGCTCCACCAGGGTGGCGCGGGCGGCATCGCGGATCGGCATGCCGGCCTGGATCAGGGTGGCGCAGTAGACCAGCAGGCGGGTGGAGACGCCCTCCTCCAGGTCCTGGCCCTTCATGGCACGCAGGCTGGCCGCCAGGTTGACCAGTGCGCTGCAGCGCTCGGGGTCCAGGCCACTCTCGCGGGCGACGATATCGCGCTCCACCCTGGGCGGCGGGAAATCGAAGGACATCGCCACGAAGCGCTGGCGGGTACTGGGCTTCAGCGACTTGAGGATGTGCTGGTAGCCGGGGTTGTAGGAGACCACCAGCATGAAGTCGTCCGGCGCCTCGAGCAGCTCGCCGGTACGCTCCAGCGGCAGCAGGCGGCGGTCGTCGGTCAGCGGGTGCAGCACCACGGTGACGTCCTTGCGCGCCTCGACTACCTCGTCGAGGTAACAGATGCCGCCCTCGCGCACCGCGCGGGTCAGCGGGCCGTCGACCCAGCGGGTCTCGCCGCCCTGCAGCAGGTAGCGGCCGGTCAGGTCGGCGGCGGTGAGATCATCGTGACAGGAGACGGTGAACAGCGGCTTGCCCAGCTTGGCGGCCATATGGCTGACGAAGCGGGTCTTGCCGCAGCCGGTGGGACCCTTGAGCAGCAGCGGCAGGCGCTGCTCGTAGGCATGCTCGAACATGGCGCACTCGTTGCCCACGCTGTCGTAGTAGGGAATCTCCTGGTCGGCGGGCTGCGCCGCCGCGGGGGAGAGGGTCATGGCGAAACTCCGTGTGGGTCAATCGAAGAGGGCCCTGACGGGGCCCTCGTGTAGGTCAGGCGCGGTCGGCGCCAGCGGTGAGCTGAGTCCCGCCTGCGGGAACCTGCTCACGGGCAGGGCCGAAGAAGGCGTAGAGCAGCAGGCAGCTGCCGATGGCCACGGCGATGCCGGAGCCCAGGCGCATGCCATAGAACAGCACCAGCTGGTCCTGCACCTCCATGAAGTTCATGCCCAGCACGCGCTGCAGGTGGGTCTGGACGACGCCTGCAAAGGTCAGCGTGAAGGTCATGAAGCACATGGCGCCGGTAACGATCCAGAAGCCCCACATGTTCATTACCTGGTTGTAGGGCTGCACGCGGCGCAGCTGCGGCATGGCGAAGCTGATGATGCCCAGCATCAGCATCACGTAGGCGCCGTAGAAGGCCAGGTGGCCGTGGGCCGCGGTGACCTGGGTGCCGTGGCTGTAGTAGTTGACCCAGTGCAAGGTGTGCATGAAGCCCCACACGCCGGCGCCGAAGAAGGCAACGGTCGGGCAACCGAGCGCCCACAGCATGGCGGCCTTGTTGGGGTGGTTGCGGCTACCCTTCCAGAACATGGTGAAGGCGAACACCACCATGGCGAAGAAGGGGATCACCTCCAGGGTGGAGAAGATGCTGCCGATGGGCTGCCAGTAGCTCGGCGCACCGATCCAGTAGTAGTGGTGACCGGTACCCAGCAGGCCGGAGAACAGCGACAGGCCGACGATGACGTAGAGCCACTTCTCGATCACCTCGCGGTCGACGCCGGTCATCTTGATCAGCAGGTAGCCGAGCAGGGAGGCCATGATCAGCTCCCACACGCCCTCGACCCAGAGGTGCACCACCCACCACCAGTAGAGTTTGTCCACGGCGAGGTTGGAGGGGTTGTAGAAGGCGAACAGCCAGAACACCGCGGCCAGCCACAGGCCCAGCATCAGCACCAGGTTGATGGCAGTCCGGCGCCCCTTGAGCAGGGTCATGCTGGTGTTGAACAGGAACATCAGGAAGGAGATGGTGATCAGCACCTTGACCCAGAACGGCTGCTCGAGGAACTCGCGGCCCTCGTGGATCCCGAACTGGTAGCCGACCAGTGCCGCGGCACCGGCGAAGGCGAAGATCGCCAGCTGGATATAGGCGATGGTGGGACTGTGGATCTCGCGCTCGGCCTCTTCCGGCATCAGGTAGTAGGTAGCGCCCATGAAGCCGATCAGCAGCCACACGATCAGCAGGTTGGTATGGCTGACCCGCATGATGTTGAAGGGCATCAGCTCGGCCATGAAGTTCGGCCATACATAGACAGAGGCGGCCAGCAGCCCGAAGACGATCTGCAGCGCGAAGAGCGCCATGGCCACCATGAAGAATGGCAAGGCCACCTTCTGGGTTTCGTATTTCATCGGTGTCGTTCTCCTTGATTCATCCGCGGTCCGGCGATCCGGTAGTCATGTGGCTCAGCCGGCGGGGTGCGGCGGCCAGTCCTGGTCGTCGATGCCGTCGGTCCACTCGAGGAAGTCGATCAGCGCGTTCATCTCCTCGTCGCTGAAGTCATAGGCCGGCATCTGACGGCGGCCCTGGGTGCCCAGCGGCTGGGCGCGGATCCACGCGGCCAGGCCGGCACGCGCCGCCTCGGGGTTCTGGTGGCCGCCGTAGCGTTCCCAGACGTTACCCAGCTCCGGCGCGAAATAGGCGCCCTCGCCCATGATGCTGTGGCAGTTGATGCACATGTTCTTTTCCCAGATGTGCTTGCCCTCCACGACCGACTCGGTAAGCCCCTCCTTGTCGGTGGACGTGTTGACCATGTACCAGTGGCTGTGTGCCGTCAGGGCGGCAAACAGCAGAAAGAAGAACAGCGACCCGCCGTAGAAGATATTGCGGGCCGCCGACTTGGTGAGACCGTCGGCCATGAATCTTTCCCCCCTTGCTCGTCTGGCAGGCGCGTCGCGGGATACACGGGTTACGCCTGGCGATTTCTTAACATGCATTGCTGATGCATGTTAAGCGTACCAGAAGAGAGTGGCTCAAGGCTTTGACGCTGGTCAAATAGTGCAGGAAGGTAGCAAATCGCGAGCGGTCAGGACCCGAAAGAACGCCGCCCGCATGGGGATAGTGGGCTTGTCAGCAAGCCTAGCACAGCCTGGCCACCTCAGTGGCCGAGAATCTGGCTGAGGAACAGCTGGGTGCGCTCGGACTGCGGGTTGTTGAAGAACGGCTCCGGCGCGTTCTCTTCGATGATTTGCCCTTGGTCCATGAAGATGACGCGGTCGGCCACGGTCTTGGCGAAGCCCATCTCGTGGGTAACGCACAGCATGGTCATGCCCTCTTCGGCCAGCTCGATCATGACGTCCAGCACCTCCTTGATCATCTCGGGGTCCAGCGCCGAGGTCGGCTCGTCGAAGAGCATGACCTCGGGCTGCATGCACAGCGAGCGGGCAATCGCTACCCGCTGCTGCTGGCCGCCGGAGAGCTGGCCCGGGTACTTCCGGGCCTGGTCGGCGATCTGCACCCGCTCGAGGATCTCCATCGCCGTGCGCTCGGCCTCGGCGCGCGGCTTCTTCTGTACCCAGGTCTGGGAGATGCAGCAGTTGTCCAGCACGCTCAGATGGGGGAACAGGTTGAAATGCTGGAATACCATGCCGACGCTGCGGCGAATTTGCTCGATGCGCTTGACGTCGCGGGTCATGGGCATGCCATTGACCACGATGCGCCCCTCCTGATGCTCCTCGAGGTGGTTGATGCAGCGGATCAGGGTCGACTTGCCCGAGCCCGAGGGCCCGCAAATGACGATCCGCTCGCCGCGGGCCACCGTCAGGTCAATGTCGCGCAGCACATGAAAGTCGCCATACCACTTGTTGAGCCCGGTGATCTCGATCATCGGCGAGTCGGCCTGGGCGGCATTTGCCTGGTTCATGTCGGGTCGAATCCTTGTTTTCAGTTGCGATGGCCGGTGTGCAGGCGCCGTTCGATGTGCTGGCTGTAGCGCGACATGCTGAAGCAGAACACCCAGAACACCAGGGCGGCAAAGACATAGCCCTCGGTGGCGAAGCCCAGCCACTCACTGTCGGTCAGCCCCGCGCGGATGATCGCCAGCAGATCGAAGAGACCGATGATCAGCACCAGCGAGGTATCCTTGAACAGCGCGATGAAGGTGTTGACGATGCCGGGAATGACCAGCTTGAGCGCCTGGGGCAGCACGATCAGTGCCATGCGCTGCCAGTACCCCATGCCGAGCGCCTTGGCGGCCTCCTCCTGCCCGCGAGGAATCGCCTGGAGTCCACCGCGTACCACCTCGGCCATGTAGGCGCTCCAGAACAGCATGATGCCCACCAGGGCCCGCAGCAGCTTGTCGAACTCCACCTGGGTCGGCACGAACAGCGGCAGCATCACCGAGGCCATGAACAGCACGGTGATCAGCGGCACGCCGCGCCAGAACTCGATGAATACCACGCAGAAGCCACGCACCAGCGGCATCTTCGAACGCCGCCCCAGGGCCAGCACCACGCCGATGGGCAGCGAGCCGACGATCCCCACGGTGGCGATGGTCAGGGTCAGCATCACCCCGCCCCAGTTCCGGGTGGGCACGAACTCGAGGCCGAAGCTGCCACCCACCAGCAGGAAGAAGGCCACCACCGGGAAGCCCACCAGGGCGAACAGCCCCACCCAGCGCTTGCCGGGCAGCCGCGGGATGGCCAGCCAGGCCACCAGCACCGCCATCAGCAGGAACACCAGGTCCACCCGCCAGCGTTCGGCCGCGGGGTAGAAGCCATAGACGATGGACTCGAAGCGGGCGCTGATGAACACCCAGCAGGCCCCCTCGCCACTGCATGCCTCCCGTGAGCTGCCAAGCCAGTCGGCCTGCAGCACTGACCACTGCAGCGCCGGCCACAGCAGCCAGGCCAGCAGCGCGGCGGTGACCACCGTCACGGCACCATTGAGCGGCGTATTGAAGAGGTTGGCCCTGAGCCAGCCCGCAGCCCCCCGGCGCATGTCGGGCGCGCGGCGCTCGGGAATCATCTCGGTTCGGGTCGAGGTCGCTTCCATGTCACCGCTCCTTGAGCAGGGTGCGCGCGTTGTAGAGGTTCATCAGCGCGGATACCACCAGGTTGATCAGCAGGTAGACGGCCATGGTCATGGCGACGATCTCGATGGCCTGCCCGGTCTGGTTCAGCGCCGTGCCGGAGAACACCGCCACCAGGTCCGGGTAGCCGATCGCGGTGGCCAGCGACGAGTTCTTGATCAGGTTGAGGTGCTGGCTGGTCAGTTGCGGCACGATCACCCGCATCGCCTGGGGAATCACCACCTTGCGCAGGATGATGCCGGCGGGCAGGCTCAGTGCCTTGGCGGCCTCCACCTGCCCCTGGGGTACCGACTGGATTCCGGAACGCACGATCTCGGCGATGAAGGAGGCGGTGTAGATGGAGAGCGCAAGCCACAGAGCGATCAGCTCGGGGAGCACCGTCACGCCGCCCTGGAAGTTAAAGCCCTTGAGCGTCGGGATGGACCACTCCAGCGGCATGCCGGTGACCAGGAAGGTGGCGAGCGGCAGGCCGAGCAGCAGCAGGAAGCCTAGCCTGAACACCGGCAGCGGCCGGCCGGTTCTGGCCTGGCGGCGCTTCGCGAAGCGCACCAGCCCCCAGGTGGCGACTACCGCGACCAGCAGCGCCCAGGGGGTGGCGGCGAAGCCCGGAAGCGGCTGGGGTCGGGCAGCACCACGCCACGCACGTTGAGGAATGCCACCTCCATGAGCGAGAGGCTATCGCGCGGGCTGGGCAGGGCCTGCAGCACGGCGAAGTACCAGAACAGGATCTGCACCAGCAGCGGGATGTTGCGGAAGATCTCCACGTAGGCGCTGGCCAGTCGGGCCAGCAGCCAGTTGGGCGATAGCCGGGCGATGCCCACGGCGAAGCCGATCAGGGTCGCCGCCACGATGCCCATGGCGGAGACCAGCAGGGTATTGAGCAGCCCCACCACGAAGGTGCGGGCATAGGTGCTGTCGCCGGAATAGTCGATCAGGGTCTGGGGGATGGAGAAGCCGGCCCGGTCCTGAAGGAAGCCGAAGCCGGTGGTGATGCCCCGGGCCTCGAGGTTGGCCAGGGTGTTGGACACCACCATGGCGAAGAACGCCCCCAGCGCCAGCAGCAGGATGCCCTGCACCAGCAGGGCGCGGAAAGTGGGATCACGCCACAGCGGCCCCCGCTCCCGTGAGGAAGATCGCAGCATATCGAGCCTCGCAGACGTACCCGCAACGGCACCACGCATGTCGCCACGCATGTCGCCATGCATGGTGCCCGGTCATTGGACGTTCAGGGTGGGTCAGCGGACCGGCGGTGCGTAGAGGATGCCGCCCTCGTTCCACAGCGCATTCACGCCACGGCTGATCTGCATGGGGGAGTCTTCGCCGACGGTGGTGGCAAACACCTCGCCGTAGTTGCCGACGTGGCTGATCAGGTTGTAGGCCCAGTCGTTCTCCAGACCCAGCTGCTCGCCGTAGTCACCGTCCACGCCCAGCAGGCGCGCCACCTGGGGATTGGGCGGGTCGGCCTTCATGTCATCGACATTCTCGGACGTCACGCCCAGCTCCTCGGCATTGACCATGGCGAAGATCGACCACTGGACGATATCCAGCCACTGGTCATCGCCCTGGCGCACCACGGGCCCGAGCGGCTCCTTGGAGATCAGCGTCTCGAGGATCTCGACGCTGTCCGGCTCCGGCAGCTGCAGGCGCAGGGCGCTGAGCTGGGAGGTGTCGGAGGTCAGGATGTCACAGCGGCCGCTGGCGAAACCCTGGGCGGTCTGGTCGGGGGTGTCGAAGGTGACGGTCTGGATCTCGATACCGCGAGAGGGAAAGTAATCGGCCAGGTTGAGCTCGTGGGTGGTGCCGGACTGGATGCAGATCGAGGCGCCATCGAACTCGTCCGGGCCCTCGATGCCCAGATCCTTGGCCACCATGAAGCCCTGGCCATCGTAGAAGGTGGTGGCGGTGAAGTTGAGACCCAGGGAGTTGTCACGGGTCGCGGTCCAGGTGGTGTTGCGCGAGAGTACATCGATCTCGCCTGACTGTAGTGCGGTGAAGCGCTCCTTGGCGGTCAGCGGCGTGAAGGAGACCGCCTCGGGATCATCGAAGATGGCGGCGGCGATACCGCGGCAGGTCTCCACGTCCAGCCCCTGCCAGGTGCCATCCTGATCGGGCGAGGAGAAGCCCGAAAGGCCGACGTTGACACCACAGCGCAGCTCGCCCCGCTCCTTCACCTCGTCCAGGGTGGCCGCCGAGGCGGACGATACCACGCCGAGGCAGAGGGCGGCGGCGGAAAAGGAGAGCAGTGTCTTGTTGTTGTACCGCATGAAAAGACTCCAGAGTCTGTTATGTCGAGTGTTGCTGATGCAGCAGACTCGAAGCTAGCAGACCCGGGAGTCTCGTCGCCAACTGGCGATTAAACGCTTGTCCCAGCCGCCTGGTGCAGGCAGCCGTCGCTCAGGATTCGGTGATGTCCTCGATCCAGGTAAGGGCGGCGACGCCGCGGGGAAGCCCCAGGGTGGGGATCGCCAGCATGGCCACCTGCTTGAGGGCCTGGCTTGACTCGCCCTCCTCCAGTGCGCGGCGGGCATGGGAGTGCACGGCGCCTTCGGAGCGTGCGCCCACGGCCAGGGCCAGCTTCACCAGTCGGCGGGTACGCGCGTCCAGCGGGCCACTCTCGGCACAGGCCCTGCCCAGCTCGGCGTAGGCGTCCCACACCTCGGGGTACTGCTCGGCCACCTGACCGGCACCGGAGGGAAGATCCTGTTTCGACATGCCAAGTTCCTTCTGCGGATGAATGTGGCGTCAGTATAGGCCACTCGACCGGGGCCGCGTCACGCCAGCCAGGAGAGCGCGCTGTGGCGGATGGCCGCCCCCAGCATGTACAGGAACACCAGCACCGCCGCCGCGCCGGCTACGCCACGCACTGCCGGGCTTCGCCCGCGCTTGATCGCCAGCGTGCCCAGGCCGATGTAGACCAGCAGGGCAATCAGCTTGGCGGCCAGCCAGGGATGCTGGTGGGGCCACAGCGAGAGCATCACCATCAGCACCACACCCAGCGTCAGCAGCAGCGTGTCGATGACATGGGGGGCGATCCTCACCCAGCGCGCCTGCAGCACCGGCGCCTCACGCACCGACCACCACGGCCCTCAGCATGAAGAAGAGGATGCTCAGGGTGGCGGCGGTGATATGCAGGTGCTTGATAAGGAAATAGTGTTCCATCGAGTCGCTCCGGGTACGTGGCTAGCCATCCTTGCCGTCGGCGCGAGGCGACAGCAGCGGCCCCGTATAGTGGAACAGGAAGACACCATAGGCCAGGCACCAGAAGATGATCCCCAGGTTGTAGGTCCAGTGGGTGATCTGCGGGAAGAGCACCAGTACCGGCGAGCGCAGGAGCGCAGCGGCCACCATCAGCGCGAGGGCCACGCCGATGCCGGGCAGGCTACGGATGGGGCGTGCGGTGTGGCCCAGCGATACCCGCGCCATCATCGACAGCATCATGGTGCCCATGCCGCCGATGGTCAGGGCATGCAGCGCGGCATCCGCGCGGCTGCCGGAGAGCAGCGCCAGGGCCCACATGACCAGGCCCACGGGGATGAAGGCGTAGCTCAGGTGCAGGCCCCACAGCAGTGGCTCGCGCCAGCTGTGCTGCCCGCCCCAGCGCGACAGGCGCACGGCGTTGGCCACCGCCGCCAGCAGCCATCAGGCCCGCCAGCGGAGCTCGAGCGGCAGCGCCACGCCGCAGGGCGACGAGCAGCTGGCCGACCACCACCGCCATCACGCTGCCCAGGCTCGCGTATTCGAGGACCGGAATCGGCGGCTTGCGCGTCAGGCCCAGGCGGTTGGCGGTGAACATGGCGATCACCCGACCACCCACCACCGCCATCAGCAGGGTGATCAGCAGCACCGCCAGGTGCCCGGCCGGGCGGATCAGCTCCGCCTTGCCGGAGAGCACGCCCAGGTGCATCAGCAGGTTGGCCAGGGTCAGCAGCCCCAGAGCGGGCAGGAAGACCAGGTTGCGCCAGCGCCGCGCGCGGATCACCAGGCTTGCCATCACCGCCGCCACCACCGGCAGGAAGGCGAGATCCACCAGCCGCCACCAGCCAGCCCGGCAGCCCATGGGAAAGGCCATCAGCACACGCGCCGCCAGCCAGCAGGGCGACCAGCCCCAGCAGCGGCCCGCCGCTTGAGGCTGGGCAGCCCGGTCCAGTTCTGCACCGCGGTGAGCAGGAAGCCCGCCACCACCGCAACGGCAAAGCCGAACAGCATCTCGTGCTGGTGCCAGAACATCAGCCCACCCTGCGGGCGCAGCAGGATATCGCCATGCCAGAAGGCGAACCACACCACCAGGGAGAGGATGCTGAACAGCGCGGCGAGCAGGAAGAAGGGACGGAAGGCCAGGCGCGCCACCGCTAGCTGGGTCGGTGCGAAGGCGGTCTGGCTGGTGCGGGAGGAGGTCATGTCGCGATACCCGTATGAGACGCTTGGATGATGCCATTGTGCGCCGACGGGCTCGCGACTTCCATGACAGGTATCAAGAATACTTCTTATAACGCCTCAGTGGCTGGTGCCCTCCTCGTAGCGCGTCTTGTTCCAGACGTTGTACTTGCCGGAAGGCTTGCTCATCGGGATGCGCTTCTCCTCCTCGAGGGTCTCGGCGTCATAGACGATCACCGCGCCATTCTCTTCCCACAGGCTGAGCAGCAGCTTCTCGCCGTAGCGGTCGAACTCCACGTGGGCGGCGGTCTTGCCGGGCTCGGGAATCAGCGTCTCGACGATCTCGAGACTCTGCTTGTCGATGACGTGGACCCGGTCGCGGTTGGGGCCGAAGAAGACGTCCGCCCAGACATAGGGCGAGTTGGCGTGGCTGCGCATGAAGAAGCCGGGGCCGTCGGTCTCGAGGGTCTTGATCACCTCCCAGCTGGTCATGTCGATGATCGATATCGCCGCCCGGGTGAGGTGGGGCGTCGCCATCACACGGCGCCCCTCGTGTTCCCAGGTGATGCCCGAGCCGAGGTGGGGCATCCCCTCCAGGGGCAGGTCGGCGACCTTCTCGCCGCTGTCCAGGTTGACCACCATGCCACCCTGACCGCCTCGTGAGGCGCCGATGACGTGCTCGTAGTCGAGGTCGAAGAAGAAGTCATCGAGGTAGTCCGGCACCGGGATCCGCCGCACCCGGAAATTGGGCGTGTCATGGCTGCGCTGCGGCGCCAGCGGCGTCGCCATATGGCCGGTGGAGACCACCGGCTCGGTGGGCAGCGGCCAGGGGATCTCCCACACCTCCTCGATATCCTTCAGCGCGGCGATGAAGCTGCCCCGCGGCGGGGCGGCATAGACGGCGCTGACCCGCGAGCTCTCGCCGTTCCCGCCCACCGCCGGATAGACCTTCATCAGGTCGAGGTTGTGGGCATCGAACAGCACCAGGCTGTGGGGCAGGTAGTTGGCGGCCATCACGTAGCGGCCATCCCCGGAGACGGCGATATTGCGCATGTTGATGCCGGCGCGCACCTCGGCCACCACCTGCATGTTGTAGATGTCGTACTTGGTCACCCAGCCGTCCCGGGAGCCGAAGAACACGTAGCGCCCATCCGGGGTGTACTTGGGCCCGCCGTGCAGGGCGTAGCGGGTGGCGAAGCGGTGGATCGGCTCGAAGGTATCGCCGTCGAGCAGGGTGGCGTGGTGGTCACCGGTCTCCACCACGATGAACAGGTTGAGCGGGTCGGCGTCGAAGCGCGGTTCGTCGGGCAGGCTGCCATCGGGATGATGCACCAGCTGGCTGGCCAGGATCTCGTCGCGCCCCCAGCTGGGCTCCACTTCGGGCTCGCGGTAGATCCACTCGGCCAGCGAGGTGACCTGATCCTCCTCCAGCTGGTCGGCGAATCCCGGCATCTGGCTGGCCGCACGGCCGTCACGGATCACCGCCTCGGCGGCCGCCGGCTTGAGGCGCGACAGGTTGCCCGGCAGCAGCGCCGGGCCGATGCCACCCAGGCGGTCGGCACCGTGGCAGGAGGCGCAGTGGGTCTGGTAGAGCGCCTCGGTATCCGGATCGCCCTCGGCCGAGGCGGCCGCGGGCAGCAGCAGCATGGCGGCAGCCAGCAGCGGCAGGAGTCGCGATGTCATGACGGGTCTTCCATGAGCTGTCACAGGGCAATCCGCTCCAGGGCGGCACCCTCGATGAAGGAGGCCTCCTCCGGCGCGGGCTGGGCCAGGGTATCGGCCAGGCGCACCACCTCCCCCACCACGATCAGGGTAGGTGGACGCAGCCCTTCCCTGGCGATGGTCTCGACCAGCTCGCCCAGGCAGGTGATGACCTGGCGCTGCTCGGGGGTGGTGCCACGCTCCACCAGAGCCACCGGGTGCTCGGCCGGCAGGCCGTGGCGCTGCAGCTCGCGGCGGATCAGCTCGGCATTGGCCAGGCCCATGTAGAACACGGTGGTCTGGTGCGGAGCGGCCAGCGAGGCCCAGTTCAGGGCCAGGTCGCCATCCCCCTTGCAGTGGCCGGTGACGAAGGTGACGCTCTGGGCATAGTCGCGATGGGTCAGCGGGAAGCCGCCGTAGGCGGCACAGCCCTGGGCGGAGGTGATGCCCGGCACCACGCGAAAGCCCACGCCGTGCTCGATCAGCACCTCGGCTTCCTCGCCGCCGCGACCGAAGATGTAGGGGTCGCCCCCCTTGAGGCGTACCACGCGGCGCCCCTCCCGGGCCAGGCGCACCAGCAGGGCGTTGGTCTCGTCCTGGGTCAGGGCATGGCAGCGTGACGCCTTGCCCACGTAGAAGCGCCGCGCCCTGGGGCTGGCCAGGGCCAGCACCTCACGGGAGACCAGTCGGTCATAGACCAGGCAGTCGGCCTGCTCTATCAGCGACAGGGCCCGCAGGGTCAGCAGGCCGGGATCGCCGGGGCCGGCGCCGATGATGGCCACTTCGCCGGACGCCAGCGGCGCCTCGGCCAGGTCATAGGAAACACGGTGTGACGGCATGGCGGTACTCCTCGCTAGCCTCAGCTGATCTCGACGGCCTGGATGGCCTCGTAGGGTGCCGCCACCCGGCGCTCGCCACCCTCGGCGACGCCGATCTCGGCGTTGGTCAGGTAGCAGCCGGGATCCTCTTCCCAGGGATCCCCACTGACCTTCCAGGCACGCACCCGGGTATTGCCGTTGCAGATCGACAGGTAACGGCACTCGGCGCAGCGCCCCTTGAGCGGCCGCGGCCGCTGGCGGAAGCCGACCATCAGCGGGTCCTGCGTATCACGCCAGATCGTCGAGAAGGGGCGTTCGCGGACACTCCCCAGGTCGTGGTCCCACCAGAAGGTATCCGGGTGCACGTGGCCCAGATTGTCGATATTGGCGATATGCTCGCCGGAGGCGTTGCCGCCCCAGTTGAGCAGCCGCTGCTCCAGGGCCTCGGCCTGCTCGGGGAAGTGCTCCCGGGCCCACATCAGCAGGAAGGGCCCATCGGCGTCGTTGTTGCCGGTGACGTACTCGCGCTCCACGCCGCGCTCGAGCTCCTCGCGACAGTGGTCGAACAGCCGGGTCATGGCGTCGCGGGTCATGCGATACCAGGCGTCCTGCTTGCTGTGGCGCCGGCCTCGACCGCCGTAGTTGAGGTGCGAGAGGTAGAACTTGTCGACGTCGTGCTCGTCGAGCAGGGCCAGGATATCGCCGAGCTGCTCGTAGTTCTCGCGGGTCAGGGTAAAGCGCAGGCCGACCTTGATGCCGCGCTCTTTGCACAGCTTCACCGCATGCATGGACTCGCGGAAGGCACCCTTCCTCTGGCGGATGACGTCGTGGGTCTCCTCGAGGCCATCGATGCTGATGCCCACGTAGTCGTAGCCCACGTCGGCGATCTCGTCGATATTCTCCTCGGTGATCAGGGTGCCGTTGGTGGAGAGTCCGGTATAGATCCCCAGCTCCCGGGAGCGACGCGACAGCTCGAAGATGTCGGGCCGCATCAGCGGCTCGCCGCCGGAGAGGATCAAGCGCCGGCACCCGGAAGGCGGCGAGGTCGTCGAGAACCGCATGGGCCTCGGCGTTGGAGAGCTCGCCGGCGAAGTCGATATCCGCCGAGGTGGTGTAGCAGTGCTTGCAGGTCAGGTTGCAGCGACGGATCAGGTTCCAGATCACCACCGGGCCGGGCGGCTTGCGCGCCGGCGGGATGGGGCCCGGTTCCATCAGGCTCTTGATATAGCGGGTGACGCGGAACATGGCGTTCTCCTGCTGGGATTTGCTGTGCTGAGTCGCCGCGGCGGGCGCGACTCAGCCCCGACGTTGGGTGTCCGTGGACGCATCGCTCGGCCGGCTGCCGGCCAGGCGCAGACCCGTCTTCTTGAGGATACGCGTGCTGTAGAGGATGCGGTGATCGCGACACGCCTCGCCCAGGCGCTCGCGCAGTACCGCGGCCTGGCGCTCGACCTCCTCCCGGCTGCGGCCATGCAGCATGGCGAACAGGTTGTAGGGCCAGTGCGGCAGGTGGCGCGGGCGACGATAGCAGTGGCTGACGCCCTCGATGGCGGCCACCTCGCGGCCCAGCCGCTCGATCTGGGCGTCGTCGACGTCCCACACCGTCATGCCGTTGGCCACGTAGCCGAGCCGATAGTGGTTGGGCACCGCGGCGACCCGGCGGATCACCCCGCTTTCCTGCATGGCCCGCATGCGCTCGAGCACCTCGGCACCGCTCATGCCCACCTCTCGGCCCACCGCGCCCCAGGGGTCGGGGACCAGCGGCAGGCCGGCCTGGGTGGCCAGCACGATGGCGCGATCGGCGGCATCGGAGTCCCCCGGCATCCGGCGGCGGGAGTGCAGCCTTCGACGGCTTCGCGGCGCGGCGCCGGCCTAGACGGGCAGGTGGAGACGGACATGGAACTCCTCCTCCTTGGGCATGTTGTAGACCGGCAGGCGCGGTGGCCGCCTCGATCCCGGCGATGGTCTCGGCGATGCCCTGCGGCGTCTCGGTGGCCAGCACGAACCACATGTTGAGCGCGTGCTCGCGACGATAGTTGTGGGCCACCTCGGGGAAGGCGTTGACCGTCGCGACGATCTCATCATAGTCGGACTCGGGCACCGCAAGCGCGGCCAGGGTCAGGCCGCCGCCCAGGCGCTCGGCGTGATACATGGGGCCGAAACGGCTGAGCACCCCGCCCTCGCGCAGGCGCTCCAGGCGGTAGAGCAGGTCGCCCTCGGCGATGTCCAGCTCCTCGGCCACCGCCGCGAAGGGGCGTGCCACCAGCGGCAGGCCATCCTGCAGGCGGTTGATCAGGCGACGATCGACGCCGTCCAGGTCATCGAGGGTCATGCCGCCCCCTCGCGCACGTAGCGGCCACCGCACTGGCGATAGGCATGGGTGCTGAACAGCACGCGGTGCTCCAGGTCACCCAGGCCCAGGCGCTCGACGATGGCGGCAGGCTCCGCCAGCGACCCGGCTCGCGGCGGGCGCCGTGGATCATGCAGAACAGGTTGTAGGGCCAGTCGGGCAGCCGCCGGGGGCGACGGTAGCAGAGTGTCACGGCGGTCTCGTGGGCCAGGCGTCGGCCCACTTCGGCGACCCGCTCGTCGGGCACGTTCCAGACCACCATGGCGTTGGCCTGGATGCCCAGGCGACGGTGCTTCACCACCAGCCCCAGGCGCTTGATCATGCCGTCGGCCTGCCAGCGGCGTACGCAGGCCATCACCTGGTCCTCGGCCATGCCGGCCTGTTCGGCCAGGGTGCGCCAGGGGCGCGGGACAAGCGGCAGCCCCTGCTCGAGCAGGCCGCGCAGGCGGCGCTCGGCCTCGGCCGAGGGCGCATGGCGGGCGGCGCCGGTGGCAGCGAACTCCAGGTTGTCGGTGGTCTTCATGCGCGCTCCAGCTCGGCCCAGGGAATGGGGAACGACAGGTCGATATGGTAGCCCTCCGAGCATCGGCAGGCGCAGGATCGGCACGCCCAGGCGTGCCTCCAGGGCGTCGAGCCGCGCCTCGAGCTCGGGCTCGTCCGGCGCGGTCATCACGAACCACAGGTTGAAGTCGTGTTCGCGGGCATAGTTGTGGTTGACGCCGGGGGCGGCGTTGATGAGCTCTGCGAAGGCATCGCGCTCGGCCTCGGGCACGGCCACGGCGGCCAGCAGGCTGGCGCCGGCCCGGGCATGGTCGAACACCGGCCCCACCCGGCTCAGCACGCCCATTTCCTGCAGGCGCTCGAGACGTGAGATCACCTCGTCCTCACGAGGTGCCCAGGCGCTTCGGCCAACGGTGTGGAAGGGGCGGGTGCAGACCGGCAGACCACGCTGATAGCTGTCGATCAGGCGACGGTCCAGCGCATCGAGGTCTTGGGCTTGAAAATACGAGGCTTGGCAATGCATCGGCACAGCTCACTTGCGGCAGGTGGCAGGCGGGCTTGCGCCCGCCGCCTGGTTCCCTGATCCAGTAGATGTCTTTCTGGGTGTTGATCACGTTGAACTTGCCGGTCGGGGTGACCAGACGCTCGTCCTTGATCACATGCTTCAGCTCACGGGTCTCGTCGTCCACGATGACCAGTGCAGAGGTCTCGTCCATGGTGTTCCACACGGAGAACCACACCTCGTCGCCGGCCTGGTTGTACTCCGGCTGCACGACGCGCTTGGGACCTTCACCCACATCGGCCCACTCGGCGATCGGCAGGACCTCGAAGCCGGCCTCCAGGTCGTTGATGTCGTAGACCGCCACGCTCTGGCTGATCGCCTCGTTGGGGTTGAGCGCGGTGTCGACGTAGAGGTTGTCGGACTCCGGATGGGTCTTGATGAACAGCGAGCCGCCGCCCTGACCTTCCAGGGTGCGTACCACCTTCCAGGCGTTGTCCGGATGCCCTTCCGGGTCGGTGCCGATCAGCTGGATGGTGGCATCACCCAGGTGGCTGGTGGCCCACACCGGTCCATGCTCGGAATCGACGAAGTTGGCGCCGCGACCCGGGTGCGGGATCTTGCCCACGTCGACGATCGCCTCGAGCTCACGCTCCTGGGCGTCGATGACCACGATCTGGTTGGACTCGTTGGCCGCGGTCATGAAGTAGCGGCCCGAGGCGTCCCAGCCGCCGTCGTGCAGGAAGCGCGAAGTGTCGATCTCGACGGTGGAGATAGCATCCAGGTTCTCGTAGTTCACCAGGCGGACCTTGCCGGTCTCCTTGATGTTGACGATGAACTCCGGGTGCTGGTGGGAAGCCACGATGGCCGCCACGCGGGGCTCCGGGTGGTACTCCTGCTCGCCGACGGTCATGCCGCGGGTGGCCACGATCTTCTTCGGCTCCAGGGTCTGGCCGTCCATGATCACGTACTGGGGCGGCCAGTAGGCACCGGCGATGGCCAGGTCGTCCTCGTAACCCTCGAACTTGGAGGTCTCGACGGAGCGCGCCTCCATGCCGACCTTGATGGTGGCGACGATGCTCGGGTCTTCCATCCACAGGTCGATCATGTCGACCTTGGCGTCGCGGCCGATGACGAACAGGTAGCGGCCGGAGGCGGACATGCGAGAGATATGCACCGCATAGCCGGTATCGAGGACCTTGACGATCTCCTTGGACTCGCCGTCGATCAGGGCGATCTGGCCGGCGTCACGCAGGGTGACCGAGAACAGGTTCTCGATATCCAGGTCGTTCATCTGCTCGGTGGGGCGATCCTCGGGGGCGACCAGCACCTCCCAGGTATCCTTCATCTCGGCCATGCCGAACTCGGGAGGCTGCGGCGGCTCGTGCATGATGTACTTGGCCATCATCTCCACTTCATCCTCGGTCAGGTCGCCCGAGGTGCCCCAGTTGGGCATGCCGGCCGGAGAGCCGTAGTGGATGAACGCCTTGAGATACTCGATGCCACGCTCCTGGGTGATATCGGTGGTCAACGGCTTGCCGGTGGCGCCCTTGCGCAGCACGCCGTGGCAGCCGGCGCAGCGCTGGAAGTAGATCTCCTTGGCCTGTTCGAACTCCTCGTCAGTCAGGTCCGGTGCGCCGGGGGTGCGAACCACCTTTGCGGAGCCGGAATCGACAGTCGAAGCCGTGCCCTGATAGGCGGCCTGGGTCTCGTCGAGATCCTTCTTGCCATCCTGGGCATGAGCCGCGGTGATGCCCAGCGCGACGGTGGTTACCGCCACGGCCAGGGGCTTGAGATACCAGTCTTTCTTCATCATCGTTCCACCTCTGTCATGATCCTTGAGTGCGCTGTCGCCAGGACATGGGCGAGTCATTGTTGTACTTCGCCGGACGGCCAGCCGGCATCGCTCGGCCGATGACCTTCCTGCGCAGAGAGTGGCCCAATAACGCGCATAATTCATGCTCCTTTAATGCTCTCAGGCCCTCTATCCGGGGAGACATTGACCTGTATCAAAGCACGCAACGGCTACCCACAAAGGGAAATTGAGCGCTCCGGGCTTTGCTGATAAGCACAGGCATAGGAGACTTTCGTTGACGCCAATCAATGCGCGCCGACGCCCGGGCAGGGACACTCTCCCCAGCCCTTACCTCAGGAGTCGCCATGTTGCCGCCCCTTAACCTACGCCTCTCGCTGCTGGCCATGGCCTGCGCGCTGCCGCTCGCCGCGCAGGCCGAGGCGCCACTCTCCGCCGAGCGCGAGGCCGAGCTCGAGACGCTGCTCTATCAGGACTGCGGCTCCTGCCACGGCATGACCTTGCGCGGCGGCCTGGGGCCTGAACTGCCCAGGTCACGCATGAACGCCTACAGCCAAGGCGGCCTGGCCGCGCTGATCCTCCACGGCGTCGAGGGCACCGCCATGCCCGGCTGGGAAGGCCTGCTCACCGAGCAGGAGGCCCTGTGGCTCGCCGATCACCTGCAGAACGACAACCCCCTGGATGAGTGACCTCTTCATGCCCACGATGCCCCAGCACTTCGCAAGCCCCTCGCCGCCGTCTCGCTGCTCGCCCTGCTGGCCGGCTGCCAGGCGACCCCGACCGCCGAGCTGCGTGGCACCGGTGACCTCGGCGTGGTGGTGGAGCGCGCCACCGGCAGCCTGGCGGTGGTGGATACCAGCGAACGCCGCATCCTCGACCGGGTCGAGGGCCTCGGGGATCTCTCCCACGCCTCGGTGAAGTTCTCCCGCGACGCCCGCTACGCCTTCGTGTTCGGCCGCGACGGCGGCCTCAGTCGAGTCGACCTGCTTACCGGCGAGATCACCCACCGGGTGATCCAGTCCGGCAACAGCATCGGCGGCGCTATCTCCCAGGATGGCTCCCGGGTGGCGGTGGCCAACTACGAGCCGGGCGGCGTGAAGATCTTCGACAGCGAGACCCTGGAGGAAGTCGCCGATATCCCGGCAACCTGGATCGACGAGAATGGCGAGGAGCAGCGTTCCAAGGTGGTGGGCCTGGTGGATGCCCCCGGCAACCGCTTCGTCTACAGCCTGTTCGAGGCCGGCGAGATCCACCTGATCGACATGCATGGCGACACCCCCGAGGTCACGCGCTTCTCCGCTATCGGCAAGGAGCCCTACGATGCCCTGATCGGCCCCAACGGGCGCTACTACATCGCCGGGCTGTTCGGCGAGGATGGCCTGGCGATGCTCGACCTGTGGCACCCTGAACAGGGCGTGCAGCGCATCCTGCCCGACTATGGCCGCGGCGAGGAGCGCCTGCCGGTCTACAAGATGCCCCACCTGGAGGGCTGGACCCTGGCCGGCGACGAGGCCTGGCTGCCGGCGGTGGGCCGCCACGAGGTGCTGGTCGCAGACAGCGACGACTGGTCACTGGTCGACCGTATCCCGGTCCATGGCCAGCCGATCTTCGTGATGCGCCGCCCCGACGAGCGCCAGATCTGGGTCAACTTCGCTCACCCCGACAACGACGTGGTGCAGGTGATCGATACCGAGTCCCGCGAGGTCGTCGCCACCCTCACGCCCGGCGAGGCGGTTCTGCACATGGAGTTCACCCCCAAGGGGGAGCAGGCCTGGGTCTCGGCCCGGGACAGTGACCGGGTGGTGGTCTACGACACCCGCACCCTGGAAGAGATCACGCGTCTCGACAGCGAGTCGCCCAGCGGCATCTTCTTTACCGACCGGGCGCACCGTATCGGGCTCTGAGGACCCGGCCACCGAAGCAAGGAAGGCGCCCCGCGGGGCGCCTTCCTGTCATCATGGCCTGACCTGCGACTAGCGCCGCACGTGCAGCGGCACCTCGGAGTAGCCGCCGGCGGGGTAGAGGGCGCGAACCGCGGGGCGGCCCGGCAGCAGGGTGATGTCGACGGTGGCGTCGAGCAGCGCGTCCATGAAGTCCTTGAGCTCCATGCGCGCCAGCGGCGCCCCGGGACAGACGTGGACACCGGCGCCATACAGCAGGTTGTCCTGCGGGTCGCGATCCAGGCGCACCTCATCGGGGTCGCCGAACACCGCCTCGTCGCGGTTGACCGAGCCCCACAGGATCGTCAGACGCTCGCCGGCCTCGAGTCGACGGCCACCGATCTCCACCGGGCAGGTAGCGATGCGCCGGTTGGACATCAGCGGGGCATCGAGGCGCAGGACCTCGTCGATGGCCGCCGGCAGCAGCTGACGCTCGGCGCGCAGCCGTCCCTGGAGCTCCGGATCGGCCGCCAGGTAACGCATCAGGATACCGATGCTCGCCGAGATGGTGCCGAGCTCACCCACTGTCCAGTTGCGCAGGATGCTGACGATCTCTTCGTCGGAGAGTGCGCGCCCCTCAACGGTCTCGTTCATGATGCGAGTGGTGACGTCATCGGGAGCATCATCGCCGGCCGCTCGGCGGCTGGCCAGTTGCTCGCGAATCACGCCATCGAATTCCAGCGCCAGCTCGCCCAGCGCCTCTCGGTCCTGGGCCAGAGTGGCGGCCTGCTGACGCTTCACCCAGGCACGCAGTGGCTCGTGAGTGCGGTGGGCCAGCCCATGAAGGCGCACTGGATCTCCAGGGCGAAATCCTGGCCCATCTCGGCCATCGCCTCCACCTCACCGTCAGC
This sequence comes from Halomonas sp., assembly GCA_018401555.1. Taxonomy (GTDB): domain Bacteria; phylum Pseudomonadota; class Gammaproteobacteria; order Pseudomonadales; family Halomonadaceae; genus Halomonas. Next base: position 214,163 of record JAGYKP010000081.1, on the reverse strand, counting down.
GGGCAGCCGAGCCACGACCCCTTCGGCGATGGCGCGGCACCGGGGGGCGAACTCGGCCATGGCCTCGGGGCCGAAATAGGGCTCGATGATCCGCCGGAAGCGGGTATGTTCGGGCGGATCCATGGCGTTGGGCACCGACAGGTGGCGGCTCGCCGCGTTGCTGAAGGTCTCGTGGTCCTCGAGCACGCGCATCACGTCCGCATGGCGGAACAGTGACCACTGCAGATAGTCGCTGAAGGCCACCGGGCAACGGTGGCGCATCTCGTCATAGGCGCTGATCTGGTCGTTCAGCACATTCTCGGCGCGCGGGTCCCAATCCTGCTGGCGCGTATCGCTCATGTCATCTCCTGAAAGAATAAGAGAGTCTGTGTCGCCATGAGAGCATGCGCCCTCGAAGGCTGCATTGACGCAAGTCAGCGGCCCCTGACTGGCCTAGCGGAATTCGGGCCAGCCGGGCAGGCAGAACTCTTCCTGCAGGTGGCGAAGCTCAGGTTGGTGCTGCTCGGCGATGCGGCTGGCAAGCTCGGCACCGCGAGGCAACAGGTGGACCTCGATGCAGCGACGATCCTCGTGGCTCGGGCGACGTTCCACCAGGCCCAGTTGTTCGCAGCGATCGATCAGCGCCACCGTACCGTGGTGCTTGGCCTGAAGCCGCTCGGCCAGCTCGCCAACCGACGCCCATTCGCGCCCCTCGAAGCCCAGCAGGTGCAGCAGCAGCTGGTACTGCAGCGGCGTCAAGCCGTGACGGCGACAGATATCCTCACTCTGGCGCAGGAAGCAGCGCAGCTGATAGCGGAAGTGAGAGAGGCGTTGGAAGTCCTGCTTGGTGAGGGCGTCATCGCTCATGAAGCGGTATCCGGATGTGCATGGGCAGCCACAATCGCTCCTTGACAGCCAGGGAAGCGAAACCTAAACATTAAACAATAATATCACAACATGATACAACTTCCCCGCCGACGAGGAGACCACCATGAACCCCCTGACCGTAATCAAGCTGCCCTTTACCCGCCAGGCGGGCTGGAAGAGCCTGCAGCAACGCAAGCCTTCGATCCCGGTGCTTGCCTGGGGCCTGGTGCTGCCCATGTCGCTGCTGCCGCCGGTGCTGCTCTACTATGCCGGCACTCACTACGGTGACGGCTTCGTCATGGGCTTCGCCGACCGGGAGTGGCGCTTCATCACCACCATCCTGTTCCTGGCCGAGTTGCTCACCTTCTTCGTGATGGGCTGGCTGATTCATGCCGTCGTCAATGGCACCCGCGAACTGTCGATCGACTATCACGACGCCTACCTGCTGGCAGCCCTGGCGCCTCTGCCGCTGTGGTCCTCGGCGATCATGCTGCTGATCCCCAGCCTGCTGCTCAACAGCCTGGCGGTACTGGTGGCCCTGGGCATCTCCTGCAGCCTGGTCTACCACGGCCTCCAGGCGCTGTGCGAACGCAGCGCCAACGACGTCAACACCATGTCGGCGGCCTACACCATCATGGCGGCCGGGGTACTGGCCTGGGGCCTGCTGATGGCAATCGTCTGGGCCTATTGAGCCGTGACCCTTGATGCGGTGCAGCGTCGCGGGGCTGGCATCGACGGGGATGAACATGTAATTTACATGCACTTTAAAAACATCCCCGACTCGGAGCCCCTCGATGCTGACCCAGGAACAGGAACAACTGATCGCCGCCACCGCCCCGGTAGTGGCCGAGCACCTCGACGCCATCACCCAGCGCTTCTACCCGCTGCTGTTCGAGCGCTATCCGCAGGTAAAGCCGCTATTCAACCAGGCACACCAGGCCGACGGCGGCCAGCCACGGGCACTAGCCGGCGCCGTGCTGGCCTATGTGCAGTTGCGCCACGATCGCGAGAAGGTGCGCGAGACCCTGGCCACGGTGGTCGGTAAGCATGTCTCCCTGGACATCCGCCCCGAACACTACCCCCTCGTCGGCGAATGCCTGATGGCCGCCATCGGCGAGGTGCTGGGCGACGCCGTGACGCCGGAGATCGCCGCCGCCTGGGAGGGCGTCTATGAGGAGCTGGCCGGGCTGCTCATCGAGTTGGAGGCGCACCGCTACCGCGAGTTCGAGAGCCTACCCGGCGGCTGGAGGGGCCCCCGCGAGTTCCGGATCGCGGCGACGCACCAGGAGAGCGCGGTGATCCGCTCCTTCGTGCTCGAGCCGGTGGACGGCGGCCCGGTCGCCGACCATGAGCCCGGCCAGTACATTGGCGTCAAGCTCACCATCGATGGCGAGCCGGTCTATCGGCACTACAGCCTCTCGGACCTGCCCAACGGCGAGAGCTACCGGATCTCGGTGAAGCGCGAGCCCCAGGGACGCGCCAGCCGTCACCTGCATGACGCCATGGGCGTCGGTGACACCCTGTCGCTGCTGCCACCGGCCGGCGACCTGACCCTGGCCGAGGGTGACGAGCCGCTGCTGCTGGCCAGCGGCGGTGTCGGCCAGACCCCGCTGCTGCCCATGGCGCGCCAGGCGCTGGCCCAGGGTCGCCGGGTGGTCTACCTGCACGCCGCCCTGGACGCCGAGCACCACGCCTTCCGCGACGAGGTGGCGGCACTCGCCGAGGCACATCCGGAACGGCTGCGCACGGTGACCGTCCATGAGAGCGGCGCAGCCGCCGATCCATGTCGGCCGCGTGGATCGCGACCTGCTGGCAAGCTACCTGCCCGAGGGCGGCCGCTGCTACTTCGTTGGCCCCCAGGGTTCATGACCGCCGTTGACCGGGCCCTGGCCGAACTCGGCGTGCCCGCCGAACGCCGCCATTTCGAGCACTTCGGCCCCTCGCGCCCCCTCGACGCCGCCTGACACTCACCCCCTGCATGATGCGACGACGCCCCGGCCTGGCCGGGGCGTTCGCGTTGTGGTCTGCGTATCTTCTCTCCCCGCCCTTCACAAGACGCAATTTCAGTTATATCATTTGTGTTTAGTATTCGATTAAATTATATATAATCATTCCAGGAGCTCATATGCAGCTTCATTTCGAGCGCGTCACCAAGTCGTTCGGCGACCTGCGAGTCATCGAGGCCTTCGACAACACCATCGCCGACGGCGAGATCGTCGCCCTGGTGGGACCCTCGGGCTGCGGCAAGTCGACACTGCTGCACATGGTGGCAGGCCTCCAGCAGGCCAGCGCCGGCGAGGTGCGTGCCGGTGAGCGGCCGGTCACTGCACCTGCCCCGCAGCGCACCCTGGTGTTCCAGGAACACGCCCTCTACCCCTGGATGACCCTGGAGCAGAACGTCGCGCTGGCCCTGGAGTTCCAGAACCACCCAGTCGAGGAGGCCCGCGCCCAGGCGAGCGAATGGCTGTCGCGGGTCAAGCTCGACGGCTTCGAGGCCTACTACCCCCACCAGGTCTCGGGGGGCATGCGCCAGCGCTGCGCACTGGCCCGGGCCTTCATCGCCCGTCCCCAGGTGCTGCTGCTCGACGAGCCCTTCGGCGCCCTCGACGCCCTCACCCGCATGACCCTGCAGAGCGTGCTCAAGGAGCTCATCGAGGAGGAGCGGCCCACGGTGCTGCTGGTCACCCACGATGTCGACGAGGCGCTCTACCTGGCCGACCGCGTGCTGGTGTTCAGCCAGCGGCCCGCCCGGGTGCTCGAGGAGTTCACCCTGGGGCACATCCCCAAGAGTCACGACCTGAGCGCCTTCGCCGACATCCGCCGCGAGGTGCTGGCCCTGCTGGGCATCGATACCGACGACCCGAGCGCCGAACCGCGCCGGGCACACAAGCAAGGAGAAATCGCATGATTCGTCGCCTCTTGACCCCGCTGCTGGCCGTGCTGCTGACCACCCCCGCCCTCGCCGAGCAGGAAGAGTTCCGCGTCGGCTATGTCCGTGTGATGGACGACGCCCAGGTGATGCTCGCCTACGAGGCGGGGCTCTACGCCAAGCATGGCCTCGACGCCGAGCTGATCGAGTTCAGCTCCGGCACCGACCTGATCAAGGGCATCGTCGGCGGCCAGCTCGACATCGGCGTGCTGGGCTTCTCGAACGCCTTCACCTGGGCCGGCCGGGGCGCCGACCTGAAGATCGTCGGCGGTGCCCAGCGCGGTTACCACGCCCTGCTGGCCCATGACGACGCCGGTATCGATGAGGTCGCCGACCTCGCCGGCAAGAATCTGGCCTCCCAGAAGCAGGGCAGCACCGCCGACATCGTGCTCAAGGGCGTGACCCTGGCCGAGGCCGGACTCTCTGCCGATGACCTCAACATCATGGGCGTGGCGCCCTCGGTGGCGGTGCAGTCGCTGGCCGGTGGTCGCGTCGACGCCGCCTTCCTGTTCGAACCCTACGCCAGCATCGCCAAGCTGCAGGCCCCGGTAACCGAGATCTACGAGATCGGCGAGGTGTGGCCCTTCCCCTGCATGGTAGTGATCACCGCCGAGGAGACCCTGGCGGAGCGCCGCGACGTGCTGTGGGCGGCGCTGGACGCCCAGCGCGAGGCCATCGAGATGCTCGAGAACGATCCCGAGGGTGCCGCCGAGTACATCACCTCCTACTTCGTCAAGGAGGACGTGGTGGAGACCCGCGACCAGGGCGAGATCGAAAGCGAGAAGGTGATCGCCGAAGCCATCGCCACCAACGACTTCAGCGCCGAGCTCACCGAGGCGGACATCGACCGCATGAAGGAACTGGCCGGCATCATGCACGAGCAGGGGATCCTCGAGCAGGCCGACTTCGACGTCGACGCCCTGCTGGACCTTACCTGGCAGGAAGAGCGCGAGCTGTAAGCCATGAGCACCTCCCCCAGCACCACCGGCGTGGCCAGCAAGAAGTCCTATGTACTGGCCATCCTCGTCATCCTCTTCTTCTGGCAGGTAGCCGCCTGGTTCCTGCCCAGCTTCCTGATGCCCGACGTCCACGTGGCGCTGGTTCGGCTATGGCAGGAGCTGGGCAGCGGCGAGTTCTACCAAGGGCTCGGCAACAGCATGGGCCGCCTCGGCGCCGGCTACGGCGCCGCCCTGGTGGCCGGGGTGGTGCTGGGGCTGGTGGTGGCACTATCAACGCCGTGCGCAGCCCACTCAAGGCGGCCATCATCATCCTGCAGTCGATCCCCTCGATCGCCTGGGTGCCGCTGTTCCTGATCCTGATGGGCTTCGGCAACCTGCCGATCATCGTGGTGGTGGCGGTAGGCGCCTTCTTCCCCACCGCGCTGAGCGTGATGAACGCCACCGAGAGCGTCGAGCGGGTGCATATCGATGCCGCGCGGGTGATGGGTGCCTCGCGCACCCAGATGCTCAAGCGGGTCTACTTCCCGGCGAGTCACCCCCGAGCTGATCACCGGCGCCCAGCTCGCCTTCGGCAACGCCTGGCGGGCGCTGATCTCCGCCGAGATGATCGTCGGCTTCAGCGCCGGGCTCGGCAAGTCGCTGGCCTACTCCGGCGAGATCGCCGACATGACCGGGGTAATGACCAATATCCTGGTCATCGCGGTGCTCGCGGCGGTGATCGACCAGGTGATCCTCGAGCGCATCAAGCACCGCCTGCTGCGCTACCAGTACCTGTGAGCCGGCCCGGTACACGGCCATGACCAGTCGGGCCAGATCATCGGGCGGCAACCACGTCTCGCCCCCTGCCGCCCGATCGGCTGCGTGTGGAAGTCATGATCCAAGCCACGCCACGGGATACCTCACGGAAGTCGTGATGGCTTTTAGCTGCCGCGTGCCAGCAGCATCGCCTTGATATGGCCGATGGCACGCATCGGGTTGAGCCCCTTGGGACACACCCAGGTGCAGTTGGCGATCTGTCGGCAGCGAAACACGCTGAAGGGGTCGTCGAGCTCGGCCAGGCGCTCGTCGGTGGCGGTATCACGGCTGTCGATCAGGAAGCGGTAGGCCTGGATGAGGCCGGCCGGACCGATGTACTTGTCGGGGTTCCACCACCAGGAGGGACAGGCCGAGCTGCAGCAGGCGCACAGGATGCATTCGTAGAGGCCATCGAGCTTCTCGCGATCCGCCGGACTCTGGCGTCGCTCGCTGGCGGTGGGTGGCTCGTCGTTGATCAGCCAGGGGCGGATCTTCTCGAACTGGCGGAAGAACAGCGTCTGGTCGACGACCAGGTCACGGATCACCGGCATGCCCGGAAGCGGACGCAGGGTCAGGGTATCCCCCTTGCCGAGCACCTCCTCCACGGAGGTGATGCAGGCCAGACCGTTCTTGCCGTTGATGTTCATGCCATCGGAGCCGCATACCCCCTCGCGACACGAGCGCCGATAGGCCAGGGTGGCATCCTGCTGCTTCAGGTGCTCGAGCACGTCGAGCACCATCGCCTTGCGGAAACGCTCCTCGACCTCCAGGCTTTCCATCCGCGGCAGATCGTCTCCCTCGGGGTGGTAGCGATAGAGCCGTACCTTGATCATGGTCGCTCTCCCGGCGATACATCGAACTCACCCTTTTGCGGACACTCTTCTCGATGCTGCGAGTTACGATAAAATGCAAAGGCAATGCAACTTTAAAGCTAGCTGAGGAAACAGCATCGTCAAGGCCGTACCGCGACGCGCCGTTACCGGTGATCACCTCCGCGGGTCCAGCCCCAGTCGTCGAACAGCACATAGAGTGCCGGGATCACCAGCAGCACCAGCAGGGTGGCGCTGAGCAGGCCGAACACCACGGCGATCACCAGCGGCTTGATGGCATCCGCCTGGCTGCTGGTCTCGGCCAGCAGCGGCGCCAGGCCCGCGATGGTGGTGGTGGAGGAGATCAGGATGGCACGCAGCCGGTCGCGGCAAGCCTGGCCGGCCGCCGCTGCCGCGTCCATGCCTCGCTCGCGGTGCGTCTTGATGAAATGGATCAGCAGGATGGCGTTGTTGACCACGATGCCGGCCAGCGAGGCGGCACCAATCAGCGAGGGCATCGAGAGGTAGTAGCCCATGATCACGTGCCCCCAGATGGCGCCGATAAAGGCCAGCGGGATCGAGAGCATGACGATCAGCGGCTCCACGTAGCTGCGGAACTGGAATGAGAGGATCACGAAGATCCCCACCAGGCCGATCAGCAGGCCGCGGGCGATGGAGCCGCCGGTCTCGGCGGAGCTGGCCACCTGCCCCTCGAAGGTGACCGCCACCCCGGGATGGCGTGCCTCGAAGTCGGCCAGCCAGCCGCTGCCGACGAGGTCGTCGACGATGGCCTGGCCGCTGGCCTGGCGGGCGTCCACGTTGGCCTCCACGGTGACGGTGCGCCGCCCGTCGATGCGGGTGATTGCGCGCCCACTCGCGGCGCTCGGCCACCTCGGTCACCACCGAGAGCGGCACCCGGCTGCCGTCGGGGAGCACCAGGGTCTGGTCGGCCAGGTCGTCGAGGCCGTCGCGGTCGGCCTCGGCCTGGCGCACCAGTACCTCGATCTCCTGCTCGCCGATGCGCTGGGTATCGGCGATCTCGCCGAGCAGGCCGGCGCGCAGCTGGCTCGCCACCTCCTCGGCGCTGAGCCCCAGGCCGTGGGCACCCGAGGCCAGCGAGTAGGCGCGTTGGGGCTTGCCCAGGCGCTGGTCATCCATGACGTTGTAGACCGCCGAATAGCCCTCGAGGCGCGTGGCCAGCTCGAGTGCCGCCGCCTTCATGGCCTCGAGGTCCTCGCCGGCCAGGCGCACCTCCACGGGCACCCCGGCGGGGCCGAATCCCGGCTCCTGGATGATCAGCCGCTGAACCCCCGCGATCTCGCCGATCGCCTCCCGCCACTCGGCGGTCAGCGCATCCAGGGTCAGGGTGCGCCGCTCGGCGGTGAGCAGGTCGACGCTGACGGTGGCCACGTGGGGACCCGCTTCCCGGGCACTGAGGTTGTGGTTGAAGCGCACCTGGATCGCCTCGACCAGCGCCGCGCCTTCGGGCTGCCCGGGCGAATGGCGTTATCGAGTTCGCCCATGGCCGCCTCGACCCGCTGCGGCCACCGCCTCGGTGCGCTCGAGCGGCGTGCCCTGGGGCATCAGGATGCGCGCCTCCAGCACGTCGCCGTCGATATCGGGCATCGCCTCGCTGCCGACGTGGCCACCGGCCATAAAACCGACAGACGCTAATAGCACGGTAAATACGAGCCCCAATACTGCATGACGGAAACGGATCGCCCGGTCGGCCAGCCGCCCCACCCCCTCGCGGAAGCGCTCGAAGCCGCGGTCGAAGGTGGTGCGAAAACGGGAGCCATGGCCCTGCTGCAGGTGCGTCACGCTGCCCTTGAGATGGTGGGGCAGGATCCAGAACGCCTCGATCAGGCTCGCCGCCAGGGCGGCGATCAGCACCACCGGCAGCACCTCCAGTACCGCGCCCATCTCGCCGGCCAGGAAGGAGAGCGGCACGAAGACCGAGGCGGTGGTCAGGAACGACGACAGCACCCCGGGCAGCACCTGACGGGTCCCCGCCACCACCGCCTCCAGCGGCGTGGCGTTCTCCCCGGCGTGGGCGGCGATGTTGTCGGTGATCACGATGGCGTCGTCCATGACGATGCCGATGGCCATCAGCAGTGCCACCAGGGTGATCATGTTCAGGGAGAGGCCGGCGAGCCCCATCACCAGGAAGGCCCCCATGAAGGCCGCGGGCAGCCCCAGCACCGCCCACAGCGCCAGGCGCGGGCGGAAGAACAGGCTCATCACCAGCACCACCAGCGCCAGCCCCATGGCACCGTTGCCCACCAGCATCTGCAGGCGATCGCGGACGATGCTGGTCATGTCCTGGGTCAGGGTCAGCGTGATGCCATCATCGAAGCGGCGGCGCTCCGCCTCGATCAGCTCCTCGAGGCGCTCCTTAACCGTCAGGGAGTCGTCGCGCAGGCTCTTGCTCACCTCCAGCACCAGCGCCGGTTCGCCGTTGAAGCGAACCTTCTCCTCCTCGCGTTCACCGGCCTCGGTCAAGCTGGCGATGTCGCCCAGGGTCAGCTCGCCGCCGGCCGGGTCGGACATCACCACCAGGCGCGACAGCTCGGCAAGCGAGCGGCGCTGGTCGGTGAAGCGCAGCAGGATATCTCGCTCGGGGGTTTCCAGGGTGCCCAGCGGCAGGTCCAGGCTCTGGGCCGAGATCCGCCGCGCCAGCTCGCGGGCCGAGAGGCCGTGCTGGCCGAGCACCTCGCCGGGCACCTCCACCTGCCACTGGCGCTGGGACATGCCGTGGATCGCCACCTCCGCCACGCCGGGCAGCGCCATGATGCGCTCCTCCAGGCGCAGGGCGTACTCCTCGAGCTGGCCGGCCGGCATGTCGGATGACACCGCGACCGCCGCCACCGCATCGCTGCGATGCAGCTCGCGTACCACCGGCGGGTCGGCCCGGACCGGAAACTCGCTGATGGCGGAGACCTCGGTGTCGATCTCGCCGAGGAAACGCAGGGGATCGCCACCGGCCTGCATGGTGGCGGTGGCGCTGGCCAGGTTGTCCTGGGCCACGCAGACGAACTCGTCGAGGAACTCCACTCCCTTCACCGCCTCATGCAGGCGGCGGCACACGGCGTCCTCCACGTCCGCGGCGCTGGCCCCGCGATAGACCACCTCAACGCTCACCTCCACCGGGCGGTAGTCGGGGAAGGTTTCGCGCTTGAGCGACGGGGCGGTGAAGAGTCCGGCGGCGAGCAGCAGTACCAGCAGCAGGTTGGCGGCGGTGGGGTGGGCGGCGAACCAGCGGATCATGGCCGGGCTTCCTCATGCCCCTGGCCCAGCGCCTGCTCGGCGAGACGCGCCTCCAGGGCCTCGTCGCGACGCGGCTCGAGCGCCATCCCGGCGATCGCCGCGGGCAGGTCATCGACCACCACCCTCTCGCCCGGAGCCAGGCCGGTCGCGATCACCGCCAGGTTGCCCTGCTCGAAGGCCACGCTCACCGCGCGCCGCTCGAGGCGTGCCTCGGCATCCACCAGCCACACCTCACCCTGGTGCACCGCACTGGCCGGTATCACCAGGCGAGGCTCGGGGCTGGGCGCGGACAGCCGCGTGCGCACGTACATGTCACGCTGCAGCGGCGGACGGTCCGGCGGCCGGGCATCGCGGTAGGGATGCTCGACCCGTACCACGGCGCGTACCGTGCGGGTGGTCGGATCCAGGCCGCTGGCCACGCGCACCAGCTCCCCCACCCAGCCCACGCCCTCGGCGCCGGCCAGGAAGAGTTCGGCCTGTACCGCCGGGAAGTCCAGCCGCTCCGCCAGGTCCAGCCCCTCGGCGAGGACCGGTGCCGCGTCGCTGGTCCCCGCCGGCATGGCCGCGGCCAGCAGGCGTCGCATCATGGCAATGGGGATATGGGCTTCCACCTCGGCGGCCGCCAGGCTCTCGGCCTGGAACAGCCGCTGTCCGGTGCCGACGAACTGGTGCAGCTCCACCTCCACGGCTGCCAGGCGCAGGTCATAGGGTGCCACGAAGCGGGTGTCGGCGAGGTCCTTGCGGGCCTGGGCCAGGCGCACCGCGGCCCGCTGGCGCTGCGCCTCGAGTACCTCGCGCCGCGCGGGCAGCAGCGCCAGGCTGTTCTCCAGGGAGGCGACCGCCTGGCGCTGGCCCAGGGTGCTGCGGCGTTGCTCGTCGCGTCGTGAGCCGGAGACCGAGCCGCTGGCCGCCAGGCGCTCGATGCGTGTCAGCTCCTGCTCGGCCAGGGCGAGCGCCTGCTGCTCCAGCCCCAGCAGGCGACGAGTATTCTTTTCCTCGGCCTCGAGCTGGGCCAGCTCGCCGGCCAGGCTGGCGAGCTCCGCCTCGGCCTCGGCGATGGCCAGCTCATAGCGGCTGGGATCCAGGGCCACCAGCAGGGTGCCCTCGGGCAGCAGGGTGCCGCTTTCCAGTTCCGGGTGGCGTTCGACGACGCGCCCCGCCACGTTGGCCGTCGCCTGCCAGGTCTCGGCGGGCCGCGCCACACCGTGGCCACGCGCCTCCAGGCGCAGCTCCAGCGGGCGGACCTCGACGAACCTGACCGGAGTGGCGGAGGCCGTCGTCTCCTCCGCGCGCTCGGGGGACTGGCGGTTGGCCACGAAGAAGACCAGCAGCGCCACGCCCACGGCGACGCCGACCAGCACCGCCAGGCCCCGTCCCAGTCGCCGCGTCCAGGGCCTCATGCGTCACCTCCCGCATCCGCGCGAATACCGTGTCGATAGAGATCGAAGGCCGCCGGCGCCCGATCGACGATGCCTGCCACGTCGTCGGCGATCAGCGACTGCAGCACCAGTCCTTGGACGCAGCCGATGAACTGGGTCGCCGCCGTGTCCAGGTCGAGCCCGGGGCGCAGCTGCCCTCGACGCCGGGCCTCCTCGAGCAGGCTCAGCAGGCGCCGCCGATAGCGCTCCAGCAGCTCGCGCACCAGGCGGCCGGCGGCGGTGGGCCGCGGATGCTGCAGCTGGCCCATCAGCAGCCGCGGCACCCCCGGATGCTCGGCGATGAACGCCACGTGGGCGAGGAACATCGCCTCCAGGGCAAGCAGGGGGTCCTCGACGCCTTCGGCGGCGGCGGCGACCCTCGCCATCACCCGCTCGGCGACCCAGGCCACCGCCGCCTCCCAGATGGCCTCCTTGCTGGCGAAGTGGCGAAACAGCGCCCCCTGGGTGACGCCCATGCGCCGGGCGATACGCCCGGTGGTCAGGGTAGCGGGCTCCTCACGGCCGCAAAGCTCGATGACGGCCTCCACGGTGCGCTCCCGGCGCTCATCGGCGGGGAGATGCTGGCGTTGCGACATGCTCGAGCCTCAAAAGATAGTAATTGGTTACTATCTAGCATAAGGGCAACCTCTCCGCCAGGGGAAAACCACCGCAGGATGATGTCGATCAAGGGGCAGTGGAAAGGCTAAGCATCAGGCTGTTCGCGCATACCGCGCCCACCATGACCCGTGTCAAAAGGCCAGGCGGGATAGTCTACTAGCATGGTCGGGATTCCCACGACAGGAGGCTCACCATGGAGCTCGTCTGCCCCGCCGGCAACTTGCCCGCCCTTAAGCGCGCCGTGGATGAAGGGGCCGATGCCGTCTACTTCGGCTTTCAGAACACCACCAACGCCCGCCAGTTCGCCGGCCTCAACTTCACCGACAAGCGCGCCAGGGAGGGCATCGACTATGCCCACGCCCGCGGCAAGCGGGTCTTCTGCGCCATCAACACCTACCCGCAGCCGGATGGCTGGGCGATGTGGACCCGCGCCGTGGACCAGGCCGCGGATCTCGGCGTCGATGCCCTGATCATGGCCGACATGGGGCTGCTCGACTACGCCACCCGCCGCCACCCGGACCTCGCCCGCCACCTCTCGGTGCAGGGCTCGGCCACCAGCCACGAGGCGCTGCGCTTCTACCACGACCAGTTCGGCATCAAGCGCGCCGTGCTGCCCCGGGTACTCTCCATTACCCAGGTGCGTGACCTCGCGAAGCAGAGCCCGGTGGAGCTGGAGGTGTTCGCCTTCGGCAGCCTGTGCATCATGGCCGAGGGGCGCTGCTACCTGTCGTCGTATCTCACCGGTGAATCGCCCAACACCCGCGGCGTCTGCTCGCCGGCGGCCCATGTGCGCTGGGAGGAGACCCCGGAGGGCCTGGAGTCGCGCCTCAACGGCGTGCTGATCGACCGCTACGGCGAGGGCGAGAACGCCGGCTATCCCACCCTGTGCAAGGGGCGTTTCGAGGTGGGCGGCGAGACCTACCACGCCATCGAGGAGCCCACCAGCCTCAACACCCTGGAGTTGCTGCCGGAACTCAAGGAACTGGGCATCGCGGCGGTCAAGATCGAGGGTCGCCAGCGCAGCCCGGCCTATGTATCGAAGGTCGCCGGTATCTGGCGCCAGGCCCTGAATCGCCTGGATCGCGCCCCGGGCCGCTTCCATACCGAACCCGCCTGGATGACCGGCCTCGGCGAGGTCTCAGAAGGCAGCACCACCACCTTGGGCGCCTACGAGCGCCGCTGGAAATAGGAGAGAGCCCATGTCCGCTACCCCCACGCTCCAGCTGTCGCTCGGCCCGGTACTCTTCTACTGGACCCGCGAGCACTACGCCGACTTCTATCGCGAGGCCGCCGACTGGCCGGTGGAGATTGTCCACCTGGGCGAGTCGGTCTGCTCGCGTCGCCGCGACATGAAGCTCGACGACTGGCTTGGCATCGGCCGCGAGCTGACCCAGAGCGGCAAGCAGGTGGTGCTCTCGAGCCAGACCCTGATCGAGTCCGAGGCCGACCTGCGCGACCTGCGCAAGCTGTGCGACAACGGCGAGTTCCTGGTCGAGGCCAATGACCAGAGCGCCCTGCAACGCCTCTCGGCGGCAGGCCAGCCCTTCGTGGCCGGTGCCGCTCTCAACCTCTACAACCCGGCCACCCTTGCCGTGCTCTCCCGCGCCGGCATGCAGAGCTGGCAGGCGCCGGTGGAGATGTCCCGGGACGACCTGGCCTCGCCTGCTGGAGGACTGCCGCGAACAGGGGATCGAGGCCCCCTGCGAGGTGTTTGCCTACGGCCACCTGCCACTGGCCTGGTCGTCGCGCTGCTTCACCGCGCGGCGCTACCAGAAACCCAAGGATCGCTGCCAGTTCGTCTGCCAGAAGCACCCGGAGGGCCTGGCCCTGCGCTCCCAGGAGTCCCAGCAGGTATTCACCCTGAACGGCATCCAGACCCTCTCGGGGGCCTGCCAGGACCTGCGCCACGAGGTGCCGGACATGGCCGAGATGGGCGTCGGCGTGGCGCGCCTGAGCCCGCGCGCCGAGGGCATGGCGGAGGTGGTCACGGCCTTCGATGCCGCCCGCCGCGGCGAGCTGGCCGCGCCGGACCCGCTCTCCCTGGTCGACGCAGACATCTGCGACGGCTACTGGCACGGCCGCCCCGGCATGGATCACAGCCGAGCCGCCAGCCTGGGGTGAGCGCCATGCTGATCCCCCTGGTCCCCGAACCCGGCGCCACGATCCGCCTGCCCATTGCCGGCTTCGAGGCCCGGGACGACCACGCCTTCCCGGGTCGCCGGGCGGCGGTGGTCTACCTGCAGGGCTGTCCGCTGGCGTGCGGCTACTGCGAGACGGCGAGCAGCATGGGGCCGGCGCGGCGCGCTGCGGCGGGGAGTGGGATGCCATCGAGGGGCTGCTGGCGGCCCGGGTCGGCGAGCTGGACTCCGTGGTGTTCAGCGGCGGCGAGCCCACCCTGCACCCCGACTCTGCCCGCCGCCGCCGACGCCTGCCGGTCACTCGGCCTGGCGGTGGGGCTGCACACCGCCGGCCCCTACCCGGAGCGCCTGGAGCGGCTGCTGCCGCGGCTCGACTGGGTCGCGCTCGACACCAAGGGGCGCGGCGCCGACTTCGACCGCGTCAGCGGTCGCCCGGGCATCTGGCGCCAGCACGCCCTGAGCCTCTCGCTGCTGCTGGAGGCCGGGGTGCCCTTCGAGTGCCGCACCACGCTGCACTGGCGCGACTTCACCCTCGACGACCTCGAGCGACTGGCCATGACCCTGGCCGACTGCGGGGTACGCCGCTACGCCATCCAGCTCGCCCGCCTGGAGCGCTGCCTGGACCCGGCCTACCGCGACGCCGTCGAGGACGCCCCGCCCGGGAGGCGCTGGAGACCCTGGTGCGCCGGCTGCGCCAGCACTTCGACACCGTCGAGCTGCGCAGCTGAAGCCCGCGCCAAGACGACATCGCCCCGGGCCCTCTCGTGACCCGAGGCGATGCGTGCCTCGACTGACGTTCAGCGCCTGGCGCTTAGCCGCGCGACTGTCAGCCGCACTTGGACCAGCCGCAGCCGGAGTAGCAGGTGGGGCAGCCATCCATCATGATCAGCTCGCCGTTGCACTCGGGGCAGTGGCCGACCACGGTGGGGCCGTCGCCCTTGGCATGGGCGGCCTCCTCGGCCTTGCGCTCGGCCTGCTCGATCTCCTCGGCGGTAGGCGGCACCCACAGGTGGCCGCTGGCCTGGCGCTGAGCGTAGCGGGCGACCAGCTCCTCCACCGGCACCTGGTTGCCGTCCTGGTCGAGGAAGCCGCGGCGGTAGAGGATCTGCTGGATCGACCAGGCGATGGCCGCCACCTCGGAGTCGTGGAACACCGGCTTGCCCCAGCGGTTCATGCCGCAGCGCACCAGGCCCTTGTCCCAGGCCACCTTGCGCAGGTCGGCCACCGCCTGGGTGACGTAGCCGCCGCGGGCGGCCAGCGACAGGCTGCGCATGGTGGCGGTGATCCACTGGTGCTCACTGGAGAGCTGGCCGGAGGGGAAGAAGAACTCCACCGGGCGCTCGATCACCACCCGCTTGCCGTTGAGCACGCCCTCCACGGGCATGAAGGAGACCAGCAGGTAGACCTTCTTGCGCCCCTCGGCGCCGACGTAGGAGATCTTCTCCGACACGGCCTCCAGGGTGCCCTCGGGACGCGACGGGATGCGCACCGTGAGCGGGTTCTCCTCGGGCAGCGGCGGCTCTTCCACCGCCTTCTTGACGCTGTAGGAAACGATCTTGGAATTGATCTCGACGGCCATCAGGGGGCTCCTCCGATAAGTTGTCAGTTGGCGCTCGGCAGCAGGCAGGTTCGGCTTACCACTTGCCATAGGTGCCTTCCTTCAGCGCATCGTAGAGGTTCGCCGCGTTGTGCTCCTCGCCGTCGTAGATGACCTTCTCGTCACCGGCCAGCTCCACGCTCTCGCCATTCTCCAGCTCGAACACATAGGTGGTGTTCTTGAGGTCGTCCTCGCGCACCAGCACGCCCTGGAAGGCCTCCGGGTTGAAGCGGAAGGTGGTGCAGCCCTTGAGCTTGCTCTGGTAGGCGTCGAGGTAGAGGTCCTTGAACTCCTCGAAGGGGAACTCGGTGGGCACGTTCACCGTCTTGGAGATCGCCGAGTCGACCCACGCCTGGGCGGCGGCCTGAACCGCCACGTGCTGCTTGGGGCTCACCGCGTCGGCGGTGATGAAGTAGTCCGGCAGGTCGCTCTCCACGGCATCGGCGGCGATGAAGTGGCGGTAGGCCGCCAGCTCGAAGGAGACCACCTCGACCTGCTCCTTGGTCTTCTTGCCCGACTGGATGACGTTGCGGAAATAGCGGTGCGAGAACGACGGCTCGATGCCGTTGGAGGCGTTGTTGCCCAGCGACAGCGAGATGGTGCCGGTCGGCGCGATGGAGCTGTGGTGGGTGAAGCGCGCGCCATGCTCGGCGAGCTGCGCGACCAGCTCCGGCTCCACCTCGGCGACCTTCTGCATGTAGCGGCTGTAGCGCGCATGCAGGATGCGGCCGGGCACCTTGTCGCCGATCTCGTAGCCGTCCTTCTTGAGCTCCGGGCGCTCGCGCAGCATCTTCGGGGTGATCTCGTAGTCCTCGGCCAGTGCCGGGGCCATGCCCTTCTCGCGGGAGAGTTCGAGGGCCTGCTTCCAGCCCTCGATGGCCAGGTTGCGGCTCACCTCCTCGGTGAAGGCCAGCGACTCCGGCGAGCCGTAGGGGATCTTGAGCATGGTCAGGGTGGAACCCAGGCCCAGGAAGCCCATGCCGTGGCGGCGCTTGGCCTCGATCTCGCGGCGCTGGCCCTCCAGCGGCAGGCCGCTGATCTCCACCACGTTGTCGAGCATGCGGGTGAAGATCGCCACCACCTGGCGGTAGCGCTCCCAGTCGAAGCGCGGCTTCTTGCCGAAGGGGTCGATCACGAAGCGCGTCAGGTTCACCGAACCCAGCAGGCAGGCGCCCTCGGGCGGCAGCGGCTGCTCGCCGCAGGGGTTGGTGGCACGGATCTCCTCGCAGAACCAGTTGTTGTTCATGCGGTTGACCTGGTCGATCAGGATGAAGCCCGGCTCGGCGTAATCGTAGGTGGAACGCATGATGGTGTCCCACAGCTCGCGGGCCTTGATCACCTCGACGATGCGGCAGGCCACGCGACCCTCGGCGTCGACGGTGTAACCCTCTTCCACCACCGGCCAGTCGCGGTAGATCAGCTCGCTCTCCTCGACGTCATCCTTCTCGCCGGCGTGCAGCGGGAAGGCCAGCGGCCAGTCGGTGTCCTTCTTCACCGCTTCCATGAACTCGTCGGTGATCAGCAGGCTGAGGTTGAACTGGCGCAGGCGGCCCGACTCGCGCTTGGCCTCGATGAACTGGCGCACGTCGGGGTGGCCGACGTCGAAGGTGCCCATCTGGGCGCCACGGCGGCCACCGGCGGAGGCCACCGTGAAGCACATCTTGTCGTAGATATCCATGAACGCCAGGGGGCCGTTGGTGCCGGCACCGGCGCCGAACACGAAGGCACCCTTGTGGCGCAGGGTGGAGAAGTCGTAGCCGATGCCGCAGCCCGCCTTGAGGGTCATGCCGGCGTCCACCACGGAGTCGAGGATATCGTGCATGGAGTCGCGGATGGTGCGCGACACCGTGCAGTTGATCAGGCTCACCGCCGGCTTGTAGGCCTCGGCGCCGGCATTGGACATGATGCGCCCGGCGGGAATGGCGCCGTTCTCCAGCGCCCAGCGAAACTTCGGCAGCCAGGCGTCGGCCTGCTTGTCTTCCACCGCGGCCAGCGCCCGGGCCACACGATCCCAGGTGGCAGCCACGTCCTGGTCCACGGCCTTGCCGTGACGGTCCTTGAGGCGGTACTTGGAGTCCCAGATATCGCGGGACGGCCCCTGCAGGGGCACCTCGTTGGATGACTTCACTGCCTTGGTGGAAGTGCTCATTCGGATGGCTCCGGAAGAAGTTCGTTAATCGAAAAAATTCAGCTTGTACGTCTCGCCAGTCGCTCCAGGCGAACCAGCAGCTCTCCGAAGGGCCCCTGGGCCAAGCCCTCCTCGCGACCGTCGAGCAGGTTCTTGACCATCAGGCCCAGTTCGGTGTCGCCCTCGATCAGCAGCCGGCGCTGAAAGAACAGCGCGTCGGGGTCCTCGCGCCGGGTGGCCAGGCAGAGGAACTCCCGCCAGCCACCGCGAATGGTGGCCTCGCCGGGCTCGCCACACACCGTCAGGCACTCGCCCTCCAGGGTGAGGGTCAGCGCCACGCCGATATCCTCGATGGCCAGGGTGATGCGGCGCCCCTCCAGGGCGTCGAACTCCCCCTCGGCCAGGGGCTCGGCGAAGGTGCGGTTGAGCAGCGGTTCCACCAGGCGGCGCTTGAGACCGACCGGCACGCGCGGATCGATGGCGCGAATCAGGCGGGCGGGTGCGGGAGGACGCGGCAGGGACAGTAACGGCAGGGACGTGACAGCTCTCCTGAAGGGTAACCATGCGGCCAGGGCCGCCGAACCGTTCATCCTAGGCCGGTGCTCCCGGGGCTGCACTGACATGCATCATGTCGGTGTCAGGCCCTCTGTTCACCCGCGGCCCGACTACCATATATAGACCATATCTCGCCGGCAAGCCCCATATCTGGTGCAAGCCGGCGAACATCATGATCCATTTTCATTTGACAGCCCAAGCCCATGAAACAGCGGCAGAATCACCCGGTGCGGCGGTAGATGAGATCCCAGACGCCGTGGCCCAGCTTCTCGCCGCGGGCCTCGAACTTGGTCAGCGGACGGAATGCCGGACGCGGCACGTAGGGTGCGGTCTCCGGCTCGGCGGTGTTGGCGAAGCCGGGGGCGACGTCCATCACCTCGGCCATCCACTCGGCATAGGCCTCCCAGTCGGTGGCCAGGTGGAAGGTGCCGCCGACCTTCAGCCGCGTGCGCACCAGCTCGACGAAGGCGGGCTGCACGATGCGCCGCTTGTGGTGCTTCTTCTTGGGCCAGGGGTCGGGGAAGAACAGCTGCACGGTGTCGAGGCTCGCCTCGGGCAGGCACTCCTCGAGCACACGCAGGGCGTCCTCGCGGTAGACGCGCAGGTTGCTGAGGCCGCGCTTGTCCGCCTCGTCGAGCAGCTTGCCGACGCCCGGCGCATGCACCTCGATGCCGATGAAGTCGGTATCGGGATGGGTCTCGGCCTGCTCCACCAGCGAGGCGCCCATGCCGAAGCCGATCTCCACCACGCAGGGCGCGCGGCGCCCGAACAGCGTCTCGAGCTCCTGGCGACCGTCGGCCAGGGTCAGCCCGAGACGCGGCCACACCTCCTCGAGCCCGCGGGTCTGGGCCTGGGTCATGCGTCCGGCGCGCAGCACATAGCTCTTGATGCCGCGGCGGTGCAGCGGAGCGTCCGCCCCCTCCGGGCCGGTGGTCTTGTCGTCGTGTCGGGGATCGGTCATGGCGCGGGGCAACTCTTCTTGGCTTGAATAAACCGGGGGCGCGTATTGTAGCGGCTAAGGCTCGCCCGGGGTACGGTAGCGGCCGATTCTACCGGACACGGAGGAGACCGATATGCAGGACAGGGGATGGTGGCTGGGGGTGGCGCTCTCCGGCGCCCTGGTGGTGATCGCCGGTGCCTTCGGCGCCCACGCCCTGGAGGGGCAGCTGGCCCCGCGGCTGGCGGCGGCCTTCGAGACCGGGGTGCGCTACCAGGCGTGGCACACCCTGGCACTGCTGGCGATGCTGGCCTGGCGCGCCTCGCACCCGCTGGCCGGCCAGCGGCTGGCCATGGCGCTGTGGGCGGCAGGCATCGCGCTGTTCTCCGGTTCGCTCTACGCCATGGCGCTCACCGGCGCGACGGGGCTGGGGATGATCACGCCCATCGGCGGGGTACTGATGATCGGCGGCTGGCTGGCCCTGGCCGCCGCCATATTGCGCGCCCGCTGAGGTGCCTCAGTCGTCGCGATCGGGCAGGGCGTAGGTGGCGGTGACCAGCGCCACCGGCTCCTCCTGTCCGGCCGAGGAAGAGCTGCACCTCGCCCACCGCCAGGCGGCGGCCCAGCTTGAGGATACGCGCGGTGGCGATGATATCGCGGTCGCCCCGGGGGCGGCGCAGGAAGCGGCAGTGCAGGTCGCTGGTCACCGCCATGGGCTCGGGGCCGATCTCGGCGAGGATCGCCACGTAGGAGACAGACGTCGGCGAGCCCCATCAGGGTGGGGCCGGAGACGCTGGCGCCGGGACGCAGGTGCTCGTCGTCGATGGCCAGGCTCATGGTGGCCTTCATGTGATCGACGGCCTCGATGGTGCCGAAACGCTGGGGGAACACCTCGTCGAGAAAATCCTCGATGGCGGCGGCGGTCATCACGGGCATGGCAAGCCTCCCTGCTGTGGCGAACGAAAACCACCACCTTAGCCGACCGGCGCCGGCGCCGACAGTGCCCGAACGTCGAGCGCTTCACGACGCGCCCCGCGGGCGCGCGCCGAGCCGCAGGGCGTGCGCTCGGCCCGGCCGGCCTCTCCGTTGCGTTGGCCTTACTTCGCCTTGTGAACGGCGCGCCAGTGGTGCAGGAGCGGCTCGGTGTAGCCGGCGGGCTGCACGCGGCCCTTGAAGATCAGGTCACTGGCGGCCTGGAAGGCGCTGGAGCCCTCGAAGTTCGCGCTCATCGGCGTGTACTCCGGGTCATCGGCGTTCTGCTTGTCGACCACCTTGGCCATGCGCTCCAGAGTCTCCTGGACGCGGGCGGCATCGACCACGCCGTGGTGCAGCCAGTTGGCAATGTGCTGGCTGGAGATACGCAGCGTGGCGCGGTCTTCCATCAGGCCCACGTTGTGAATGTCCGGCACCTTGGAGCAGCCGACGCCGTGCTCTACCCAGCGCACCACGTAGCCCAGAATGCCCTGGCAGTTGTTGTCGAGCTCCTGCTGGAGCTCCGCGTCGCTCCAGTCGGCGCTCTCGGCCACCGGCACGCTGAGCAGGTCATCGAGCAGGTCTGATTCACCCTGGCCCTCCAGCTCACGCTGGATGACGGCGACGTCCACCTGGTGATAGTGCAGGGCGTGCAGGGTAGCGGCAGTGGGTGAGGGCACCCAGGCGGTGTTGGCGCCGGCCTTGGGGTGGCCAATCTTCTGCTCCAGCATGCTGTGCATCAAATCGGGCATGGCCCACATGCCTTTACCAATCTGGGCGCGGCCGCGCAGGCCACAGGCCAAACCGACCTGCACGTTGTTTTTCTCGTAGGCAGTGATCCACGCGGCGCTCTTCATATCGCCTTTGCGAACCATCGGGCCTGCTTCCATGGCGGTGTGCATCTCATCGCCGGTACGATCCAGGAAGCCGGTGTTGATGAATACCACGCGCGAGGTGGCTTCGGCAATACATGCCTTGAGGTTGACCGTGGTGCGACGCTCTTCGTCCATGATGCCCATCTTCAGGGTGTCGCGGGCCATGCCCAGCAGGTCCTCGATGCGGCCGAACAGCTCGTTGGAGAAGGCGACCTCCTTCGGCCCGTGCATCTTGGGCTTGACGATGTAGACCGAGCCCTCTCGGGAGTTGCGCGCCTCGCCCTCGCCCTTCTTCAGGTCGTGCAGGGCGATCAGGCTGGTGATGATGCCGTCGAGGATGCCCTCGGGCAGCTCGTTGCCCTCGGCGTCGAGCACCGCCGGGGTGGTCATCAGATGACCCACGTTGCGCACGAACATCAGCGAACGGCCCGGCAGGGTCACGCTGCCGCCAGCGGTGTTCTGCCAGGTGCGGTCGGCGTTGAGGCGACGGGTGAAGGTCTTGCCGCCCTTCTCGACCTCTTCTGTCAGGTCACCCTTCATCAGGCCCAGCCAGCTGGCGTAGACGCCCACCTTGTCCTCGGCATCTACCGCGGCCACGGAGTCTTCGCAATCCATGATGGCGGTCAGCGCGGCTTCAACCACGACGTCTTTGACGTGTGCCGGGTCGGTCTTGCCGATGGGGTGGCTGGCGTCGATCTGGATTTCCAGGTGCAGGCCATGGTTGCTCAGCAGGATGGTATCGGGGCTCGCGGCCGGGCCGTTGAAGCCCACCAGCTTGCCGGCATCCTTGAGGCCGGTCTCACGACCACCCTCGAGGGTAACCACCAGATGGCCGTCACGCAGGGCGTACTTGACGGCGTCGCGGTGGGATCCGGTGGCCAGCGGCGCGGCGCGGTCGAGCACGCCGCGGGCGTAGGCGATGACCTTCTCGCCACGCTTGGGATTGAAGCTCGTGCCCTTCTCGGCGCCGTCCTCCTCGGAGATGGCATCGGTGCCATAGAGGGCATCGTAGAGGCTGCCCCAGCGGGCATTGGCGGCATTCAGCGCATAGCGGGCGTTGTTGACCGGCACCACCAGCTGGGGGCCGGCCTGGACGGCAATCTCGCGATCGACGTTGGCGGTGGTTACCTTGACCGCCTCCGGCGCCTCGGCCAGGTAGCCGATCTCCTCGAGGAAGGCGCGGTAGCCAGGCATGTCAAGCACCGGGCCGGGATTCTCGCGATGCCAGGCATCGAGCTGCTCCTGCAGGCGATCACGCTCGGCAAGCAGTTCACGGTTCTTCGGGGTCAGATCATGAAAGAGCGCATCGACGCCAGCCCAGAAGGCCTCGGCGTCGACGCCGGTGCCCGGGAGCGCCTGCTCGTTGATGAAACGGTCCAGTTCGGCGGCTATGCTGGAGGCGGTGACGCGTGACTCGCTGGGTCATGGTGGATCTCCTCGCACGGGGCAGGCGGCGGGTGCACACCGTACTGCCATCAACAGGGTTGGGTGACTGCGTAGCTTCGATTTTGTGGAAAACCGTTCCATATGTAAAGCCGGAATGGCCTTGCCGCCGCCGGGACTCGACCAAAAGATAAGACAGCGAGGCCAGCCCGTCCGACAAGCATGGTGCCGCCTCCTGCTTGCCGCTAGCATGGTGGAGCACCGTGGAGAATGCGATGAGCGATTTCACCCCCCTGCAGGCGCTCGGCCCCTTCCGCTGGATCGACCCAGCCGACGAGTTGCCCGGCGGCGACCATCTGGAACGCTACCTGGGCCACTACGGCCTGGCGCCCCTGCTCGCCGAGGCATGTGGGGCTGCACCTGGGGTTCCTGGACACCGGCGACTTCCGCCTGTGGGCCTCGGTGTGGAGCCCCGCCGAGCCCATCGGCACCGCCTTCGTGGTGCACGGCTACTTCGACCACCTGGGGCTCTATCGCCACCTGCTGGAGCGCCTGCTGGAGCGCGGCTGGCGGGTGGTGCTGTGGGACCTTCCCGGCCACGGGCTCTCCAGCGGCCAGCGCGCCTCCATTGCCGACTTCGACGACTACGGCGGCTGCCTGCACGCCCTGCAGGACCACCTGGAAGCCGAGGGGCTGGCCCCGCACCCCTGGCTGGGCATCGGCCAGAGTACCGGCGCGGCGATACTCGCCACCGACGCCCTGACCCGCGGCGCGGACGGCAGCTGGGCCGGCCTGGCCCTGCTGGCGCCGCTGGTGAGGCCCTGGGGTTGGCGCCAGTCGAGTTGGCTGCACCTGCTGGTGGGCCCCTTCGTGCGCTCCATTCCGCGCAAGTTTCGCGACAACTCCACCGACGCCGAATTCGCCGCCTTCCTGCGCGACCAGGACCCGCTGCAGGCCGACCGCGTGGCGGTGGATTGGGTCAGCGCCATGCGCCGCTGGATGCCTCGGCTGCTGGCACTGCCCCCCAACCCGGTACCGACCCTGATTCTGCAGGGCGAGCAGGACCTCACCGTGGATTGGGAGTGGAACCTGGAGGTGCTCAAGGAGAAGTTCCCCAACGCCGAGGTCCATCTGCATCCCGAGGCGCGCCACCACCTGGTCAACGAGGCGGAGCCCATCCGCCAGACGCTGTTCGAGAGCCTGGACCGCTTTATCGATGCCCTGGCGCCCGGCGCCGCAGTGGAGAACACGCCATCATGAAGATCCTGCCTACCCGCCTGGTCGCCCTGCTGGCACTGACCCTGCTTGCCGGCTGCGCCGGCACCTGAGCGCCCCGACAGCAGCATCCGCCAGGGCGCTGTTCAACCTCGGCGAACGCGCCGCCGCCCTGGTGATGAGCGCGCCGGAGCTGCCGCAGCCGCCGAGCGACCAGGTGCTGCTGCTGGCCCGCCCCGAGGTCAACGCCGGCCTTGATATCGACAACGAGCGTTTCAACGAGAGCCTGGTACGTGCCCTGCTGGCGGTCAGCGATGGCCCTCAGGTCCTCGACTGGAACACCGCCATGTCCGACAGCGGCGATAACCAGTGGCGCCTGGAGAGCCGCCTGATGGCCGACGGCCCGCCCCTCACCCTCTCCGACCGGCAACTGCTGCCCTACCGCCTGACGCTGACCCTGCGCCGCCCCGGCGAGGAGGCGGCGCGCTGGGAGGAGAGCCTGCAGGGCGCCCTGGACGCCACGGCGCTGTAGCCATCGCGACAGGCGCCGTTCACCCCTTGAGCAATCGATCGAGCTGGCGGTAGCCCACCGCCTCGATCAACTGCTCGCGCTCAGGAGCTCGAGACACCGGCGAGATCGGCCAGGGTCAGTGCCACCCGCAGCACGCGATGATAGGCCCGCGCCGATAGCTTGAGCCGTTCCAGTACCGCCGCCAGCCAGGCGCGATCGGCCGCCGAGGGCCGCAGGCCGCCTCCAGCTCGCGCCCTGCCAGGTGGGCGTTCAGCGCACCCCGCGCCAGCTGGCGCTCGCGGGCCGCCAGCACCCGCTTGCGCACCGTGGCGGAGTCCTCACCGGGCTGGTTGGCGGTGAGCTGCTCCGGGGGCAGTGCCGGCACCTCGACCTGCAGGTCGATGCGGTCGAGCAGCGGCCCGGAGAGGCGCGCCTGGTAGCGCTGGATCTGCGCCGCGGTACAGTGGCAGGCCTGGCGCGGGTCGCCCAGGTGGCCGCAGGGACAGGGATTCATCGCCGCCACCAGCTGGAAGCGCGCCGGATAGCGGCGCTCGTGGCTGGCCCGGGCGATATGGATGCGCCCGGACTCCATGGGCTCGCGCATCACCTCCAGCACATGGCGCGGGAACTCCGGTAGCTCGTCGAGGAACAGCACGCCATGGTGGGCCAGGGAGATCTCCCCGGGGCGCGGTCGCGCGCCACCGCCCACCAGGGCCACGGCGCTGGCCGTATGGTGCGGGGCACGGAAGGGACGTCGCCCCCACTCGGCGCGCAGCGGCAGGCCGCTGACCGAACGCGCACCGCCGCCACCTCCAGGGCGTCGTCCTCGGAAAGCGGCGGCAGAATGCCGGGCAAGCGGCTGGCCAGCATGGTCTTGCCGGTGCCCGGCGGACCCGCGAAGAGCAGGTTGTGGGCACCCGCGGCGGCAACCTCCAGGGCACGGCGGGCCTGGAACTGGCCACGCACCTCCGGCAAGGTCGGGCAGCGGCTGGGTGGCCGCGGGCGGGCGTGTCGAGACGATGGGGAGCGATGGGGGTCTGGCCCAGCAGGTGGGCGACCACCTCCAGCAGGTGATCGGCGGGCAGCACCTCGAGCTCACCGGCCAGGGCCGCCTCGTCGGCGTTGGCCCGCGGCACGATCAGTTGCCGACCGACACGCCGCGCGGCCAGGGCCAGCGGCAGCACGCCCTCCACCGGGCGCAGGGCACCGTCCAGCGCCAGCTCACCGACGCTCTCGGTATTCTCGAGGCAACCAGGGGGCAGCTGCCCCGAGGCGAGCAACAGACCCAGGGCGATGGGCAGGTCGAAGCGGCCCCCCTCCTTGGGCAGATCGGCGGGTGCCAGGTTGAGGGTGATGCGCCGCAGCGGGTACTCGAAGCCGGCGTTGACCAGGGCACTGCGCACCCGCTCACGGCTCTCCTTGACCGCCGTCTCCGGCAGCCCGACCAGCGTCATGCTGGGCAGGCCATTGGAGAGGTGCACCTCCACCTGCACCTCGGGTGCTTCCAGGCCGAGTCCGGCCCGGGTATGCACGATCGCCAGTGTCATGGGCGCTCCCTCGCGGATGGTCTGCTCTCAGGCTAGTCCACGCCATCAGGCCGCGCCCGCGATCCCCCTCAGCGCCGGTCGGTGGCGTCGTCGCCGGACTCGTCTTCGGCCTGAGTGGTCGAGGCCTGCTCCCCAGCCGATTTGGCCTCGACGGACCCGCCCTCGGCCGACTGCTGGGCTTCCACCAGCGCCTCCAGGGAGGCGACCTGCTTCTCCAGGGCCTCGACCCGCGCCCGGGTGCGCTGCAGCACGTCCATCAGGATGTCGAAGTCCTCGCGGGAGACCAGCTCCAGACGGTCGAAGGCTCCCCTCACCACCTGCTGGATACCCTTCTGCACCTCCTCGGGAGCCTGGGAGGCGCCCTGCAGGCGTTCGCCGATCTGCTGGGCCAGCCGGCCGATTCTATCGTGGGTCACCATGACGCTTCTCCTGGTTGGGGATGACGGCCTACAGGATACGCGTGGTGCCCATGGGACGCATGCCCTCTTGCAGGGCGCAGGGCTCTGCACAGGCACCATCAGAGTGCATGGGGCCTGGCAGCAAGCCGACGCAGCCGCCACCTCCACCCAGCAAAGGTGGTTCAAAGCTCAGATATAAAAAGAGTTTTCTCCTCACTGGCACGCCGTACGCATTGTGCAGGTCAGCTGCCCCATCGGGTCGCCTCCCATCCCCACGAGGAGACAGGACATGAAGCTGATCACCGCCATCATCAAGCCCTTCAAGCTCGACGACGTCCGCGAGGCGCTGGCCGACAACGGCGTCCAGGGCATCACCGTGACCGAGGTGAAGGGCTTCGGTCGCCAGAAGGGCCACACCGAGCTCTACCGCGGCGCCGAGTACGTCGTCGACTTCCTGCCCAAGGTCAAGGTCGAGGTCGCCGTTGACGACGGCCGCCTGGAGAGCGTGCTCGACGCCATCTGCGCCGCCGCCGGCAGCGGCAAGATCGGCGACGGCAAGGTGTTCGTCACGGCCCTCGAGGACGTGATCCGTATCCGCACTGGGGAGCGCGGCGCCGATGCCGTGTGATCGCCCCGTCCCGCCTGGAGTCGTCTGCTGCCTACCTGCCTGGAGAAAGTCCCATGAGTGAACTGACCGAACTGAGCTATGCGCTCGATACGTTTTACTTCCTGATTTGCGGCGTACTGGTCATGTGGATGGCCGCCGGCTTCTCGATGCTCGAGGCCGGTATGGTACGTTCCAAGAACACCGCTGAAATTCTGACCAAGAACATTGCGCTGTTTGCCATTGCCTGCACCATGTACCTGCTGGTGGGCTACTACATCATGTACTCCAGCCCCGGCGGCGGCTTCCTGCCCGACCTGGGCGCGCTGCTGGGCAGCGAGAACAGCGTCGATGCGGTGCTGGCCGGTGGTGAAGATGCACCTTACTACTCCATGCGTTCGGACTTCTTCTTCCAGGTCGTGTTCGTCGCAACGGCGATGTCGATCGTGTCGGGTGCCGTGGCCGAGCGCATGAAGCTGTGGGCCTTCCTGGCCTTCGCGGTGGTCATGACCGCCTTCATCTACCCGGTGTCTGGCTACTGGACCTGGGGCGGCGGCTGGCTCTCCGAGGTCGGCTACTCCGACTACGCCGGCTCCGGCATCGTGCACATGGCCGGTGCGGCCGCAGCTCTCGCCGGCGTGCTGGTCCTCGGCCCACGCAAGGGCAAGTACGGCAGGGACGGCAGCATCTACGCCATCCCCGGCGCCAACATGCCACTGGCCACCCTGGGCACCTTCATCCTGTGGATGGGCTGGTTCGGCTTCAACGGCGGCTCCGAGCTCAAGGTCTCCGATATCGCCTCCGCCAACAACGTCGCCCAGGTGCTGACCAACACCAACGCCGCGGCGGCCGGCGGGGTGATCGCCGCCCTGATCCTCGCCAAGCTGTGGTTCCGCAAGGCGGACCTCACCATGACCCTCAACGGGGCCCTGGCCGGCCTGGTGGCGATCACCGCCGACCCGCTCTCTCCCTCCGCCCCGGGCGCGGCGCTGATCGGCGCCGTGGGCGGTGCCATCGTGGTGGCCGCCATCGTCGCCCTGGACAAGCTGAAGCTCGATGACCCGGTAGGTGCCATCTCGGTGCACGGTGTGGTCGGCATCTGGGGCCTGCTGGCGGTGCCGCTGACCAACGGCGATGCCACCTTCGGCGCCCAGCTGCTCGGCATCGTCGCCATCTTTGCCTGGGTGTTCCTGGCCAGCCTGATCGTGTGGGGCATCCTCAAGGCGGTGATGGGCATCCGCGTCAGCGAGGAGGAGGAGTACGAGGGCGTCGACCTGACCGAATGCGGCATGGAGGCCTACCCCGAGTTCAGCGTCGCCAAGAAATGAAGGCAACGCGTAACGAGTGAGCTGGCGTGCTCCACTTGGCCCCCGCAAGGGGGCCTTTTTTCTTCCCCGCCGGCGGGGTGTATCCTGTAGGTCATCCGCCCTATCGGCGGCGGCACGCCCGCCCACGCATCACGAGGAACCGACCATGAAACTGGTGACCGCCATCATCAAGCCCTTCAAGCTCGACGACGTGAGGGAATCCCTCTCGGAGATCGGCGTCCAGGGCATCACCGTGACCGAGGTGAAGGGCTTCGGCCGTCAGAAGGGCCACACCGAGCTCTACCGTGGCGCCGAGTACGTGGTGGACTTCCTGCCCAAGGTGAAGCTCGAGGTCGCCGTGGACGACGAGATGGCCGAGAAGGTGATCGACGCCATCACCAGCGTGGCCAACACCGGCAAGATCGGCGACGGCAAGATCTTCGTCACCCCGCTGGAGCAGGTGATCCGCATCCGCACCGGGGAAACGGGAAAAGACGCCGTCTAAGCGGCCAAGCGGCCAAGCGGCCAAGCGGCCAAGCAGAGTCTTGGTCAAAGTGACCAGTAACCAGTAACAAGATACCCCACCAGAGGTTAGCCCGGTGGGGTTTCGCGCTTCTGCCTTGCTACCTACCGCCCGTCACCGAACAGCTTGGCGGCTCGGCGCTTGAAGCTCGGCGCCTACTTCTCGACGAACGCCCGCTCGATCACATAGTCGCCGGGCTCGCCCATGCGCGGCGAGATCTTGAAGCCCAGCTCGTCGAGCAGTTCGCTGGTGCTCTCCAGCATCGCCGGGCTGCCGCAAATCATCGCGCGGTCTTGGCGCGGGTCGATGGGCGGTAGGCCGGTGTCCTCGAACAGCTTGCCGGTGCGAATATGGTCGGTCAGGCGACCCATGGTGTGAAACTCTTCACGGGTCACCGTGGGGTAGTACACCAGCTTCTCGGCGATCTCTTCGCCCAGGTACTCGTGGGCGGGCAGCTCTTTGGTGATGAAGTCGGCGTAGGCCAGTTCGGAGACTTCACGCACGCCATGTACCAGCACCACTTTTTCAAAGCGCTCGTAGACTTCGGGGTCCTGGATCAGGCTCATGAAGGGCGCCAGGCCCGTGCCAGTGGAGAGCAGGTAGAGGTTACGCCCCGGCAGCAGGTCGTCGGTGACCAGGGTGCCGGTGGGCTTGCGGCTGACCATGATCTGGTCGCCCACTTTCAGGTGTTGCAGGCGCGAGGTGAGCGGGCCATCCGGCACCTTGATGCTGAAGAATTCCAGGTGATCTTCGTAGTTGGGGCTGGCGATGGAGTAAGCGCGCATCAGCGGTTTGCCGTCCACTTCCAGGCCGATCATAACGAACTGGCCGTTCTTGAAGCGCAGGCTGCGCTCGCGAGTGGTGCGGAAGCTGAATAGGGTATCGTTCCAGTGGTGAACGCTTAACACTTCTTCCAGGGCAAACTTGCTCATGCCGGCTCCTCTATGCGGTCGAAGGCGTTATATGCCTAAAAAGAATAAAAGCGATTCCAAGATTTGCATTGAATTCTAAGCCAGGAGGCGTTATCTGTTAAATGGATTGTATGGATAACCTTTATCCATTGCCTTGATATACGTCATCGGAGTTTGCCCTCATGCGCTTCACCCTGCGCCAGCTGGAGGTCTTCGTGGCGGTGGCCCAGCACGAGAGCGTATCGCGGGCGGCTCGCGCCCTGGCGCTCTCCCAGTCCGCCGCCAGCAGCGCCCTCGCCGAGCTGGAGCGCCAGTTCGATTGCCAGCTGCTCGACCGCCACGGCAAGCGCCTGCGCCTCAATGCCCTGGGCTTCCAGCTGCTGCCCAAGGCGGTGGCGCTGCTCGACCGTGCCGAGGAGGTGGAGGAGCTGCTCCACGGCCAGCAGGGCATCGGCGTGCTCGACGTCGGCGCCACCCTGACCATCGGCAACTATCTGGCCACCCTGCTGATCAGCGACTTCATGCAGCGCTACCCCGGCAGCCGGGTACGCCTGGCGGTGCGCAATACCCGCACCATCATCGACAGCGTGCGCCACCACCGGCTGGACCTGGGGCTGATCGAGGGGCAGTGCGAGGAGGAGGATGTGGTCACCCAGCCCTGGGTGGAGGACGAGCTGGTGGTGTTCTGTTCGCCCCGCCACCCCCTGGCCGGGGCCGGCGAGGTGGAGCTGGGTCGGCTGCTGCGTGAAGCCTGGATCATGCGCGAGGAGGGCTCGGGCACGCGCCTGACCCTGGAGCAGGCGGCCCGCCATCGCCGCGGGCGCTTCAACGTGCTGCTGGAGCTGGAGCACACCGAGGGCATCAAGCGTGCAG
This sequence comes from Halomonas sp., assembly GCA_018401555.1. Taxonomy (GTDB): domain Bacteria; phylum Pseudomonadota; class Gammaproteobacteria; order Pseudomonadales; family Halomonadaceae; genus Halomonas. The sequence goes on along the minus strand of JAGYKP010000081.1, from coordinate 184,048 downwards.
TGGAGTCGGGGCTGGGCATCGGCTGCGTCTCGCGACTGGCGCTGCGTGATGCCTTCCGCCGCGGCAGCCTGGTGCCCATCGCCACCCCGGAACTGGACCTGAGCCGTCAGTTCACCTTCATCTGGCACCGCCACAAGTATCTCGCCACCGGCATGCGCGAGTTCCTCAAGCTGTGCCGGCAGATGACCGAAGGCGTGACCCGCAGCGACCAGATCGACCTGCCGCCAGTGCCCCTGATGACGTATCACGACGCGCGCCTCGAACGGCATCGGGCCCGGCACTGCCGGGCCCGATGCCAGTCGCGAAAGCCGACCTGTCAGCGCATGTCGCTGACCGCCTCCTGGATATCCTCGAGGCTCGCCTTGGTGAGGTCCTTGGTCAGGGAGTGGATCACCAGCTTCGCGGTGGGGCCATCGAGCTTGTCGCGCAGCTGGCCGAGGAAGCGGGCCGGGGCGACCAGGATCAGCTTCTCCATACTGTTGTCGATGCGCGCCTGATAGAGACGATCGGTCACCTCCTTGGCGAACACCTGCTCCTCATGGGTACGCGCCGTACTCTCGCCACCGGAGGAGCGCGAGCTGTTCGACGTCGACTCATGCACGTCGGAGCCGCGATCCGTCACCAGATCGCCCTCGTGCAGCCGACTCGCCGAATGCACCAGGCTATCCTGTTCGACCAGCTTGAGCGCGTCGCGGGTGAAGATCCGCGCCCGCGCCGCATCCGCCACCACGATATAGGTTGTCATAGCCACTCCTCGATACCGGTGGTACGGCGGCCGGCGATGCGCCGACCGCTTCTGGATCAACCATGGCAAGTGCCTTGACGCGGGTCAACCCGCTACCGACGTCGATCGGCGACAACTGCAGGGAAGCTTGATCTGGGGTAGCATCCCAGCTGGCCGGCAGGGATGTCGGCGCGTCTCATCTCCACGATGTGCCCCCGGGAGGACCCCGATGCGTCAGTTACTGTTTCCCCGCCGCCCGCTGTCACGCGGCACCCTGCTCACCTGCCACCTGCTGCTGCAGGTCGGCCTCGCGGCTGGTGCGGCACTATGGCTCGCCCGCGCACGCCGTGGCTGGCGGCCGCCACCTGGCAGGAGGCCTGGCCCAGCCTGGCGCTGGGCGGTGGCCTGTGGCTGCTGGCCGCCATGCTGCTGCGCCTGATGGCCGAGCTGTGGCTGCTGCCCCACCACCTGGCCAGCCAGCTGGGCGCCGGGCCGGTGATCACCCGCTCCTGGGAGCGCCGTCCGGCGGTGCATGACCCCCAGGCCGCCTGGACCAGCGAGGCCCGCCCCCTGTCCACCGAGGGCGAGGCGGTAGGCAGCGCCCGGGTGACCCGTCCCGCCGAGCCGCTGCGCTCCCGCGGCGGCCGCGAGCCCTCCCTGGACCTCGCCAGCGCCTCCCATGCCGAACCTAGGGCCGGGGAGCCGCGCCTCTAGCAGACCGCGCCTCCGGTCGCAGAGAAGCCTGACTTCAAGCCGCGGCCGGGTGATCCGCATAAGCCGACGCAGGCCGGCCAGCAGCAGCACGGCAGAGCCGGCGCCGAGGCCGTTGGCCAGGATATCGGCCCAGTCGCCGCCACTGCGCCCCGGCACCGGAACCTGGGCGAACTCGACCATGCCGCCGTAACCCGCCGCGAGCAGGAAGGCCAGCGGCAGGCGTACTCCGGCCAGGCCGATCAGGCCGGCGAGGCCGGCATAGCCGACGAAGTGGTTGAGCTTGTCCCAGGGCAGCTGGCTGGGCATCTCGTCACCCGGGGTCAGACTGCCCAGGGCGATGACCATGGCCGCCACAACGGCCAGCGCCGCCCACAGGCGGCGCCGGTCGTGCAGGCGACGAAGGCCCTCGCGCCAGGGCACTTCAGCCATGAGGGATGCTGCGGTGGTAGGCGGGGCTCAGGTCATGCAGCGCCTCCATGAAGGCGGTGACGTGATCGGGGTCGGTGAACTGGCTGATGCCATGCCCCAGGTTGAAGACGTGACCGGGCCCCTCGCCATAGCTCTCCAGGATGCGCGCCACCTCGGCACGAATCGCCGACGGACGGGCGAACAGCACGTTGGGGTCGAGGTTGCCCTGCAGCGCCACCTTGTGACCCACCCGGGCGCGGGCATCCGAGAGTTCGGTGCTCCAGTCCAGGCCCACGGCGTCGGAACCCGCCAGGGCGATATCCTCGAGCCACTGGCCGCCGTTCTTGGTGAACAGGATCACCGGCACACGGCGCCCCTCGTGCTCGCGGATCAGGCCGGCGACGATCTGCTCCATGTAACGCAGCGAGAACTCCAGGTAGGCCGGCGTGGAGAGGGCGCCACCCCAGGTGTCGAAGATCTGCACCGCCTGGGCGCCGGCGCGGATCTGGGCGTTCAGGTAGTCGGTCACCGCCGTGGCCAGGGTGTCGAGCAGGTCATGCATCACGCTGGGCGTATCGTAGAGCATGGTCTTGATATGCCGGAAGTCCTTGCTGGAGCTGCCCTCGACCATGTAGGTGGCCAGCGTCCAGGGGCTGCCGGAGAAGCCGATCAGCGGCACGCGTCCGTTCAGCTCGCGGCGGATCGTCGAGACCGCGCGCATCACGTAGTCGAGATCGCGCTCGGCGTCGGGCACGCTGAGCGCCGCCACCTCCTCGGCGCTGCGTACCGGCTTGCGGAACTTGGGCCCCTCGCCGGTCTCGAAGTAGAGCCCCAGGCCCATGGCATCGGGGATGGTGAGGATATCCGAGAACAGGATCGCCGCGTCCAGCGGATAGCGCTCCAGGGGCTGCAGGGTCACCTCGCAGGCCAGCTCCTGGTTGCGGCACAGGTCCATGAAGTTGCCGGCCACGGCGCGGGTGGCGCGATACTCCGGCAGGTAGCGTCCGGCCTGGCGCATCATCCAGACCGGGGTGCGGTCCACCGGCTGACGCGCCAGGGCGCGCAGAAAGCGATCGTTCTTGAGTTCCATGCAGGCGGTCATCCACGGGAAATGTGTCCGCCATTGTACCCGATGCTTGCGCCCCGGTCGTGAGCCTCGCCGGCCTTCCTGATAGAATACCGCCCACTCCTGCGGCGCCGCCCGCGGCCTGATACCGAGGTAACCCGTGACGATTCGCTTTATCGCCGCCTCCCGTCTGCCCACGCCCTGGGCCACCTTCACCATGCACGGCTTCGAGGACGAGGCCACCGGCAAGGATCATATCGCCCTGACCCTGGGCGACGTGGCCGACGGCGAGCCGGTGCTGGGTCGGGTGCACTCGGAGTGCCTGACCGGCGATGCGCTCTTCTCGATGCGCTGCGACTGCGGCTATCAGCTCCAGGAGGCCCTCAAGCGCATCGCCGAGGAGGGCCGCGGCGTACTGCTCTACCTGCGCCAGGAGGGGCGCGGCATCGGGCTGCTCAACAAGATCCGCGCCTATCACCTCCAGGACCAGGGCGCCGATACCGTGGAGGCCAACGAGCAGCTGGGCTTCGCCGCCGACCTGCGCCGCTATGATCTCTGCGTGCCGATGCTCGACCACCTGGGCATCGCGGGACTGCGCCTGATGACCAACAACCCGCGCAAGGTCGACGCCCTGACCCAGGCCGGCGTCAACGTCGTGGAACGCGTGCCGCTGACCACCGGTCTCAATCCCCACAATGAACACTATCTTTCTACCAAGGCCGGCAAGCTCGGCCACATGATGGTGCTGGGCGATTTCACCCAGGCCGACGACGTGGATATCGAACGCAAGCCCTGAAGACGGGACCTCCTCCCGCATCGGGGCGACCCCTGGACAGGGGAGGAGACCCGATGAACCAGCCATCCCGCGACAGGGAGACCTTCAGCGCCGCCGAGGAGTGGCTGCACAGCATCAGCCACGCAATCGGTGCGCTGCTTAGCCTGGCCGGGGTCACGGTCCTGTTGGTTATGGCCAGCCTGGCGCCCCACCTCGACCCCTGGAAGCTGGCCGGCATCGGCCTCTACGGCACCAGTCTGGTACTGCTCTACACCGCCTCGACGCTCTACCACGGCGTCCGCGACTCTCGCCGCAAGCGCCAGTTCCAACTGCTGGATCACTGCGCGATCTATCTGCTGATCGCCGGCACCTACACGCCCTTCCTGCTGGTCAACCTGCGCGGCCCCACCGGCTGGGCGCTGTTCGTCACCGTCTGGGGGCTGGCGCTGGGGGGCATCGCCTGCAAGCTGGCCTGGCCCCACCGCTTCGCGGCGCTGCGCGTCGGCATCTACCTGCTGATGGGCTGGCTGATCCTCTTCGCCGGCGGCGAGATGGTCGAGCGGCTGTCGTCCGCGGGGCTCACCCTGCTGGTGGCCGGCGGCCTCACCTACACCCTCGGCGTGCTCTTCTATGCCGTGCGCGCGATTCCCTTCAACCACGTCATCTGGCACCTGTTCGTGCTGGGCGGCAGCATTCTCCACTACTTCGCGGTCTACACCGCCGTACTGCCCTTCGCGGCCTGAGCCCGACGCTTGCACCAGTCCCGGGTCAGGTATCACGCGCCTTGCGGATGCGCTCGTAGGCGTTGCCGATCTCGCTGGTGCGCTCCCGGGCGACCTCGCGCATGCTCTCTGGCAGTCCCTTGGCGGCGAGCTTGTCGGGGTGGTTCTGGCTCATCAGGCGCCGATAGGCCTTCTTGATCTCGGCATCGCTGGCGTCCTCCTCGACCCCCAGCACCCGGTAGGCATCGGCCAGGGAGGGGCCGCTGGCCACACCACCCCCGGCCTGCTCTCCGCCACCGTGCAGCATGGCCTCGACCTGGGCGATCTCCGCCTCGGAGCAGCCCAGCCCGCGCACCACCCGCATCAGCATCTCGCGCTCGGCGGGATGCAGGCGGCCGTCGGCGGCGATCGCCGCCAGCTGTACCTGCAGGAACACCTGGCGCAGGGCGGGCTGGTTGCCCAGCAGGCTGCGCACCTTGGCCAGCTCGGCATCGAGGTCGAAGTCCGCCGCCTTGCCACGGTTGAAGTCGGCCCGGGCACGGGCGCGCTGGGCCTCGTTCAGGCGCAGGCGATCCCACAGCTGTCGCGAGGCGTCCAGCTCGTCCTCGGTGACCTGGCCATCGGCCTTGCACAGGCAACCCATGACCGCGAAGGTCGATTCGAGGAACTGCGCCTGAGATGCGGCCAGCTTGCCCAGCATGCTGCGGCGCAGGCGCGCGACGAGCCAGTAACCGAGCCCGCCACCGACCAGCGCGCCCACGGGACCGCCGATCATGAACCCCAGGCCGGCACCGATCAGGACGACGATCCACATCAGCGAGTCTCCTCTATCGCGGCAGCGTCAGCACCCTCCAGGCGACGACGGATGGCGGCCTCGATGCCGTCCGCGTCCAGGCCGCACTCGGCGAGCAGCTCGGCGGGCTTGCCGTGCTCTGACGAAGGCATCAGGGCAATCCCGGGTTGAGCACCGCCACCCGCACGCCCTCGGCGGCCAGCAGCTCGTTGACCGCGCTGCCGGCCCCCCGGCCACCACGTTCTCCTCCAGGGTCACCAGCAGGTCGTGGTCTGCCGTCGCGGCCAGCACCGCCTCGCGATCCAGGTGGGCTTTACCGAACGCATGTTGAGGTGGCTGGCATCGAGCCGCTCCCGCCACCTCGGCGGCCGGGGTGTTGAGGCTGCCGAAGCGCGAGCAGGCGCGACGCGCCGCCCTGCCTCGGCGCCGCTCTCGCGACGCACCTGCGCCCGCCCGATGGGGGCCGGCTCCAGGTGGGCGGGAATCTCGACACCCGGCCCGCTGCCCCGCGGATAGCGCACCGCGGCGGGGCCGGGTGGTGGTAGGCGGCGCTGAGCATGGCGCGGCACTCCGCCTCGTCGGCCGGCGCCAGCACCACCAGGCCGGGCACGCAGCGCAGGTAGGAGAGGTCGAGGTTGCCGTGGTGGGTGGGGCCGTCCTCGCCCACCAGGCCGGCGCGGTCGATGGCGAAGGTGACATCGAGGTCCTGCACCGCCACGTCGTGGATCAGCTGGTCGTAGCCGCGCTGCAGGAAGGTGGAGTAGATCGCCACCACCGGCTTCATGGCCTCGCAGGCCATGCCCGCGGCCAGGGTCACCGCATGCTGCTCGGCGATGGCCACATCGAAGTAGCGCTCGGGATACTGCTGCGAGAAGCGCACCAGGTCGGAGCCCTCGCGCATCGCCGGCGTGATGCCGATCAGCCGTTCATCGGCGGCGGCCATGTCGCACAGCCAGTCGCCGAAGACGTTGCAGTACTTCCTGCCCTTGCTGGCCGGCACCGCCGGCTCGGGCGGCGGCGGCGGCGCCGTTCTTCTCCAGCTTGGTGATGGCATGGTAGCCGATGGGGTCGGCCTCGGCGGGCAAGAAGCCCTTGCCCTTGCAGGTCTTGACGTGGAGGAACTGCGGCCCTCCAGGTCACGCATGTTGCGCAGGGTCTGCACCAGCAGCGGCAGGTCATGACCGTCGATGGGGCCGATATAGTTGAAGCCCATCTCCTCGAACAGGGTAGCCGGGCTGACCATGCCCTTCATGTGCTCCTCGGTGCGCCGCGCCAGCTCCAGCGCCCCGGGCAGGTGGGAGAGCACCTTCTTGCCGCTCTCGCGCATGGTGGTATAGGGCTTGCTGGTCAGGATGCGCGCCAGGTAGCTGGCCATGCCGCCGACATTCTCGGAGATCGACATCTCGTTGTCGTTGAGCACCACCAGCAGGTTGGCGTCGACGTGACCGGCATGGGCCAGGGCCTCGAAGGCCATCCCGGCGGTCAGGGCACCATCGCCGATCACCGCGCAGACACGCCGCTGCTCGCCTCGGGTGCGGGCGGCCAGCGCCATGCCCAGCGCCGCCGAGATCGAGGTGCTGGAATGACCCACCCCGAAGGTGTCGTACTCCGACTCGGCGCGCCGCGGGAAGGCCGCCAGCCCGCCATGGTGGCGGATATTGGGCATCGCCTCGCGGCGCCCGGTGAGGATCTTGTGCGGGTAGGCCTGGTGGCCGACGTCCCACACCAGGCGATCATGGGGGGTCTCCAGCGCCTGATGCAGGGCCACGGTGAGCTCCACGACGCCGAGGCCGGCTCCGAAGTGCCCCCCGGAGACCCCCACGCTGTAGAGCAGGTAGGCGCGCAGCTCGTCGGCCACCTGCGCCAGCTGCGCGGTGGTCATGGCGCGCAGCGCCGCCGGGGTATCCAGGGTGTCGAGCAGCGGCGTGGCCGGACGCTCGACGGGAATGTCATCGAACAGCTTCATGTGGGCATCTGTCGTGTCAGTGGTCACGCTCGATCATGTATCGGGCCAGCGCCGCCAGCGGCCGCGCGGGTTCACCCAGCGGCGCCAGGGCGGCGACGGCCTCCTCGACCAGCCCCGCCGCCCGGGAGCGGGCGCCCTCGAGACCCAGCAGGGTCGGATAGGTGGGCTTGTCGCGGGCGGCGTCGGCCCCGAGGCCTTGCCCAGGATGGCGGTATCACCGATCACATCGAGTACGTCGTCGTGGATCTGGAAGGCCAGCCCGATGGCCCGGGCATAGGCATCCAGGGCGGCCAGGCTGGCATCGTCCTCGGCCACCGCCGCCAGTCCGCCCAGGCGCACCGCGGCACGGATCAGCGCCCCGGTCTTGTGGGCGTGCATGGTGGCCAGGGCCACGACATCGGGGTGGCCACCCACGGCATCGAGGTCCAGTGCCTGGCCGGCCACCATGCCGTCGCGCCCCGCCGCCTCGGCGAGGCTGGCGATCATCGCCGCCAGGCGGGGGTGCCGGGTACGGGCAATCACCTCGAAGGCCAGCGACTGCAGCGCATCACCGGCGAGGATCGCGGTGGCCTCGTCATAGGCGCGGTGCACCGTGGGCTGCCCGCGGCGCAGGTCGTCGTCGTCCATGGCCGGCAGGTCATCGTGGACCAGCGAGTAGGCGTGGATCAGCTCGATGGCCATGGCCGGGGCGTCGAGGGTGGCGTCATCGGCCCCCAGGGCGCGGCCGGCGGCATACACCAGCAGCGGGCGCAACCGCTTGCCTCCCACCAGCACGCCGTGACGCATGGCGGCCTCGAGGCGCGGTGCGGGAGCGGCGCGCTCGACGAACAGCGCCTCGAGGCGGGCATCCACCCGCACGCGATCGGCGGCCAGCAGGGTGGTCAGGGTGTCAGCGTTCACCATCGCCCTCCGACGGCGGCACGAAGGGTTCGAGTTCGATACCGCCCTGGGTGCCTTCGGTCAGGGTGCGCACCTTGAGCTCCGCCTCGTCGAGGCGGCGCTGGGCATCGCGAGTCAGCCTTACTCCCTCCTCGAAGGCGGCAAGCGAGTCCTCCAGCGAAAGCTCGCCGGACTCCAGTCGTGCCACCAGGCCCTCGAGCCGCTCGACGGTGGCGGCGAAGTCACCGCTCGCGGTGTCGTCGGCCTGCGGCTCACGGGACCGCTCGTTGCGCTCTGCCATGCTGCTCCTTTAAACCGCCCCGAAAGTCAGAAAGAGATCATCCAAGGGGCGACAGTATACACGCTCCCCCCGGGGGGTCGTCTGCCCCGCCGCCTGGCGGCCGCTGTGACGCCGTAAACTTGCATCTGGCTCATATGAGCAGCGCAGCATTTTCATCCTGGCTCATTTTCCGCTGTGGTAAGATGGTGGCCTCACCAGTTTCTGACACTGCATGCGGCTCGCGCCGGAAGGGGTTGATTCGACCATGGCCAAGACGTCCCTGGACAAGAGCAAGATCAAGATCCTGCTGCTCGAGGGCATCCACCAGACCGCGGTGGACAATCTTCGCAACGCCGGGTACTCGAACATCGAGCACCTGCCCACCTCGCTGGATGAGGCCGCGCTGATCGAGAAGATCCGCGACGTGCACTTCATCGGCATCCGCTCGCGGACCCAGCTCAACGAGCGCGTCTTCGATGCCGCTGAGAAGCTGGTGGCCGTGGGCTGCTTCTGCATCGGCACCAATCAGGTCGATCTCGACGCCGCCCTGGTTCGCGGCATCCCGGTGTTCAATGCACCCTACTCCAACACCCGCTCGGTGGCCGAGCTGGTGCTGGCCGAGGCGATCATGCTGCTGCGCGGCATTCCCGAGAAGAACGCCCGCGCCCACCAGGGCGGCTGGCTGAAGAGCGCCAAGAACTCCCACGAGGCCCGCGGCAAGACCCTGGGGATCGTCGGCTACGGCAGCATCGGCTCGCAGCTCTCGGTGCTCGCCGAGTCGCTGGGCTTCGACGTCATCTACTATGACGTGGTCGCCAAGCTGGGCATGGGCAACGCCCGCCAGGTGGGCAGCCTCGACGAGCTTCTCGGCAAGGCCGACGTGGTCAGCCTGCACGTTCCCGATCTGCCGTCAACGCGCTGGATGATCGGTGCCGAGCAGATCGCACGCATGAAGCCGGGCGCCATCCTGATCAATGCCTCCCGCGGCAGCGTGGTGGTGATCGAGCCCCTGGCCGAGGCGATCCGCGAGGGGCGCCTCAACGGCGCCGCGGTAGACGTCTTCCCGGTGGAGCCCAAGGGCAACGACGAGGAGTTCGAGAGCCCGCTGCGCGGCCTGGAGAATGTCATCCTCACCCCGCACATCGGCGGCTCCACGCTGGAGGCCCAGGAGAACATCGGCATCGAGGTCTCCGAGAAGCTGGCCACCTACTCCGACAACGGCACCACCGTCACCTCGGTCAACTTCCCCGAGGTGGCACTGCCGTCTCACCCGGGCAAGCACCGCCTGCTGCACATCCACGAGAACGTGCCGGGGGTGCTGTCCGAGATCAACCGGGTGCTCTCCGAGAACGGCATCAACATCGCCGGCCAGTACCTGCAGACCAACGAGAAGGTCGGCTACGTGGTGATCGACGTCGACAAGGCCTATGGCCCCCAGGCGCTGGACGCCCTGCGCCAGGTCACGCACACCCTCAAGGTGCGCGTGCTCTACTCCGACGGCGGCCAGGAGGCCTGACCCGCCACCCCGGTGCCGTACTGAAGCCCCGCCGCCGCGTCTCTCCGACGCGGCGGCTTGCGTTCTGGGAGCCGGCAGGGCGAGCGCCCCCTTGGTCGCAGTGCACGGGGATGGCCTGGCGCGCTAGGCTGTGGCATCGATGAGACCAAGGCCTGAACAACAACCAGGAGCCCCAGATGAGCGAGACCAACCCACCGGTACGGCGCCATGACGCCGACGGCGTGACCACCCTGACCCTGAACCGCCCGGCGAGCTTCAACGCCCTCTCCGAGGAAATGCTCGAGGCCCTGGAGAGCGAGCTTACGCGCCTGGCGGACGACGGCGGCGTGCGCTGCGTGGTGCTCGCCGCCGAGGGTCGCGCCTTCTGCGCCGGCCACGACCTCAAGCAGATGCGCGCCCATGACGACGACCGCGACTACTTCCAGGCACTCTTCGCCCGCTGCGCCGGGGTGATGCAGGCCATCGTCGAGCTACCGGTGCCGGTGATCGCCCGGGTCCAGGGCATCGCCACCGCCGCCGGTTGCCAGCTGGTGGCCAGCTGCGACCTGGCGGTGGCCGCCCGTTCGGCGCGCTTCGCCGTCTCCGGCATCAATGCCGGGCTGTTCTGCTCCACCCCGGCGGTGGCGCTGTCGCGCAACGTGGCCCGCAAGCGCGCCATGGAGATGCTGTTCACCGGCGAGTTCATCGACGCCGATACCGCCCGCGACTGGGGACTGGTCAACCGCGTCGCCGACGACGAGCAGCTGGACGAGGCGGTGGCCGAACTCGCTGCCAGCATCTGCGCCAAGAGTGCGGTGGCGGTGCGCACCGGCAAGGCGATGTTCCAGCGCCAGCTGCGCATGCCGCTGGACGAGGCCTACGCCTTCGCCGGCGAGGTGATGGCCGGCAACATGCTGGCCGAGGATGTCGCCGAGGGCATCGACGCCTTCATCGAGAAGCGTCGCCCGGTATGGAAGGACTGCTGAGCCCGGCAAACGCCTGCGAAGAGAGTTAATGGAAGTGATTTCCGCAGACGCGACAGACGCCAGTCAACAGGGTATCCTGTGCCAGCGAAGCCAAGGCAAAAGGAGCAACAGGGTGAGTGAAGTCAAGCGCAGAACGGCGGACGCCCCGGGATCGCAAGGGCAAGGCCAGCGGCGGCCACAGCCAGTCGCTGGTGCGCGGCCTCAACCTGCTGGAGCGCCTGGCCGGCCACCCCGGGGGCCTGGCGCTCTCGGAGCTCGCCGAGCAGGCCGACCTGGCCCCCTCCACCACGCACCGCCTGTTGCAGGCGCTGCAGAGCCAGGGCTTCGTCACCCAGGACAGCGAGCTCGGCGTCTGGAAGATCGACGTCAAGACCTTCCGCATCGGCAACAGCTTCCTGGAGGCCCGTGACTTCGTGGGCACCAGCCGCCCCTTCCTGCGCCGCCTGACCGAACAGACCGGCGAGACCGCCAACCTCGGCATCCGCGACGGCGGTACCGCGGTATTCCTCGCCCAGAGCGAATCGCCGCAGATGATGCGCATGATCACCCGCCTCGGCTCGCGGGCCCCCCTGCACGCCTCCGGCGTGGGCAAGGCGCTGATGGCCTGGCTTCCCGAAGATATGCTCGAGCGTATCCTCGCCGAACGCGGCCTCTCGCGGGTCACCGAGAACACCCTGCACACCCCCGCGACCCTGCGCGAGGAGCTGGCGGAGATCCGCCACCAGGGCTTCGCCTGCGATCGCGAGGAGCACGCCATCGGCCTGCACTGCGTGGCCGCCTGCATCCACGACGAGCACGGCACCCCGCTGGCCGCCATCTCGGTCTCCGGCCCGGTGGCGCGCATCCCCGAGGCGCGCCTGCTGGAGCTGGGCGCCCTGGTGCGCGATACCGCCGCCGAGATTACGTCCCAGCTGGGAGGACGCACCCCGGAGGCGTGGTAGCGGCGCCGGATCGTGAAGCCACCAGCGCGACGGAGTACACCGGCGGCCGTCCATTCGCCCCAGCCGAGGCCACGCCGATGAGTCACCACCTGCTCTCCGTCGATTCCCTGTCCCGCGACGATGTCGATCACCTGATGCGGGTCGCCGCCCGCATGGAGCCCATCGCCCAGCGGCGCCAGGTCACCCGTGTGCTGGAGGGGGCGGTGCTCGGCAACCTCTTCTTCGAGGCCAGCACCCGCACCCGGGTCAGCTTCAACGCCGCCTTCTGCCGGCTGGGCGGCAGCGTCTGCGACACCACCGGCTTCACCTTCTCGTCCATGGCCAAGGGCGAATCGCTCTACGACACCAGCCGGGTGATGAGCGCGCTACTGCGATGCCATCGTGATGCGCCACCCGGAGCTCGGCTCGGTGGCGGAATTCGCCGCCGCCACCCATGTGCCGGTGATCAACGGCGGCGACGGCCCCGGCGAGCATCCCAGCCAGGCATTGCTCGACTTCTACACCATCGACAAGGAGTTCACCCGCCTGGGCAAGGGGCTGGCCGGCGCCCACGTGCTGATGACCGGCGACCTCAAGTACGGGCGCACCGTGCACTCGCTGATCAAGCTGCTGTCGCTCTATGCGCCCATGCGTATCACCCTGGTGGCGCCGCCGGGGCTGGAGATGCCCGGCCACCTGGTCGACCTGGTCGCCTCCCGCGGCCACCGCATCGAGCAGCGCGACAGCCTGGCCCAGGGCTATGCCGACGTGGATGTAGTCTATACCACGCGTATCCAGAAGGAGCGCTTCACCGCCGAGATGAGCGAGGGCTTCAGCCTGTCGCGGGACTTCACCGTGGACCGCGCCTTCCTCGACGCCCGCTGTGGGCGCGACACCCTCGTCATGCACCCGCTGCCGCGGGACAGCCGACCCGAGGCCAACGACCTCGACGTCGACCTCAACGGCGACCCGCGCCTGGCGATCTTCCGCCAGACCGACAACGGCATCCCGGTGCGCATGGCGATCTTCGCCACCCTGCTGGAGGTGGACGACCTGATCGAGCAGGAGCTGCGCCCGGTACGCTGGTTCGTGCCGCCGCGCGTGGGCGTTGACGACCCGGCACTGTAAGCAACGCGCAGTTTCGCCGCTCTCGCCTATGCTGAGGGGTGATCCTTCCCCCCTGGCGGCAAGAGGCACCACGACATGAACCTGCACCGCGCCTATCGGCTCCTGGCACTCTTCTACACCGTGCTGCTGCTGGTCGGGGCCATCGCCCTGCTGGCCGGCGGCGGTACCGCGCTGTCGCTGGCTCATCTGGCCCTGGGGGCCGTGGCGGTGGTGGGGTTGTGGGGCTATATCCTCAAGCGCGGCTTCATGAACCCACGCATGTGGCGACCTCTGGCGGCGCTGCTGGCGGTGGCGGTCCTGGTGCAGCTGTGGGCGGTGCTCAGCCTGTCGCTCTCCGGCGAGCTGCTCACCTGGATGCTGGCCAGCGCGATCTTCTCGGTGCTGCTGGTGGTGATCCTGTATCGCTACGGCGACCGCGACCAGGCCCTCTGGGCCACGCCCGAGGAACTCGAGGCCGCCCGGCGCCTGGAGGCGCTGCTGGGGGAGGGTGACGGCCCGCTGCAGGCCGAGGCAAGTGACGGGCAGCGCGAGTCGCGGGTCACGGTGACCCGAGTCGGCGACGAGTTCCGCGCCAGCGTGACTCGCCGCCGCCACTCGAGCGCGAGAGTTTCGAGGAGCGCTTCCACCACCCCGCCACCCTGGTGTTCTTCCTGGAGAAGTTCGCCGGCGTCTCGGTGCAGGACTTCACGCGTCCCGACGCCGCCTGAGGCATCAGCGCTGCGTCAGCCCTTAGCCGGGCAGCCCCTCCCGGGCGGCGAACCAGCGCTCGACGATCAGCACCGCGCTGATGCCGTCGACGCCCTCATCGCGCCAGCTGCCGCGATGGCCGCGCTCCCTGGCGATCAGCTTGGCCTCGCCGGTGGAGCCGCGCTCGTCGACCATCTCGCAGGGCACCCCGTAGCGGCCGAACAGGCGCTTGCCGAACTTGCGGGCGCGCGTGCTCATCTCCTGCTCCTCGCCCGCCGCGGTGAGCGGCAGGCCCACCACGAAGAGATCCGGCTGCCACTCCTCCACCAGCCGAGCGACCCGCGACCAGTCGGGAATTCCCTCCCGGGCCGCCAGCGGGTCCAGCTCCCGGGCGCTGCCGAGCAGTTCGTTGCCCACCGCCACGCCGATGCGCCGGGTGCCGAAGTCGAAGCCCAGGATCAACCGCTCGCCCTGCCTGGCCATCAACGCCCTCCTGCCATCCGTCGCGTCCGGTTCACGAATGCCCCGCCTCGCGGGTCATCAGGTTGAGGTCGATGCCGAGGATCCCGGCGGCGGCGCCCAGGCGCTGCTCCGGCGGCACCTCGAAGAGGATGTCGCTGCGCCCCTCCACGGTGAGCCAGGCGTTGTCGAGCAGCTCGGCCTCGAGCTGGCCCGACTCCCAGCCGGCACAGCCCAGGCACACCAGGAAGTGCTCGGGGCCGCGGCCGGCGGCCAGCGCCTGGAGCATGTCCATGGAGGTGGTCAGGGCGATCTCCTCGGTGACCTGGATGCTGGAATCCCAGTCGGCGCTCGAGCCGCGGTGCAGGATGAAGCCGCGGTCCTTGTGCACCGGACCACCGTAGTAGACCGGTGCGTTGCGCTGCGGGCTCTCCTCGCCGCCCAGCTCCAGTTGTTCGAAGAGCGCCTCCAGGGTCAGCTCGAGGGGGCGGTTGATGATCACCCCCATGGTGCCCTTCTCGTCATGGTCGCACAGGTAGGCGAGGCTGCCGGCGAAGTTGGGGTCTTCCAGGTGCGGCATCGCCAGCAGGAAGTGATCTTTCAGGCCGAAGTTTTCCACGGATTGCATGAGACTCCCCGGCGGTCCTAACGCACGCCGTAATTGTTGCCTTGGCCGAACCGCCAGACGCGGGTGATGGAGAGCGAGTCCAGGTTGCCCATGCCCGCATCGAAGGGACGATAGGGGCCGGCACCATGAACGGTATCCAGCGCAGCCTGGTCGAGTTCGGAATGTCCCGACGATTGTATCACCTCCGCCTGGCGCAACTCGCCGTCGCGGCCGATCACCACCCGAATGCGCAGCTGCCCCTGGAGATGACGCGGCGCCGGGTGCACGCGATTGCCGTAGGCCTCGACGCGGCGGGTCCAGTCGTCGATATAGCGCGCCTCGGCGGCACGCTGGGCGGCCTGACGGGGGCCTCGCATTGTCTGGCGCCGGAGAAGTCCGGTGCAGGCCCTGCTCGCGGATGCTGCGGGTGGCGTCGGCGAGCAGGTCGCGGCCCTGAGGCGGAGGGCGCCGCCACCCGGGGGCTGCGGCCTCGGCTTCCGCCGCCTGGGGGCCTCGCTGGGCGTGGACGGCTAGCGGGTTCTCGGCCTCGGCCTGCGCCGCCGGGGGCGCCGCCTCCTCGACGGGTGCGCGCCCCTCGGGGCACAGCCCGCTCGGCCGCTTCGAGCTCCGCCGGCGTGGCGGGGTCGACATCCTTGGCTCCCCGCTGCGCCGCGGCGGGTGCTTCCACCGGGGCAGGCGCGACCTCCGCCGGGGCCTCCTCCTGCTCACTGCCGGCGGCTTCCTGGTCGGCCTCGGCGATGGCCTCGGCCTCCACCGGCGCCTCGCTTTCGCGGGTCACCAGCACCACGTCGAGGCTTTCACGCTGGGCTGGCGGAGCGGCGAACTGCCAGCTGGCCACCACGCCGATCACCGCCAAGTGCAGCAGCAGCGCCAGCGACCAGGCCAGCCAGCGCCGATAGGGCCGGGTGACCGGGGCATACTGGATGGGGTCGCCGGCGATCAGGGACATGGCGGCCTCGCCTCTCAGCCCCGCGCCGCCGCCAGGCGACGCTCGATGGCATCCATCAGCAGGCCGGCGATATCGGTGCCGCGCTGATCATCGATCTCGCGCACGCAGGTGGGGCTGGTCACGTTGATCTCGGTGATGTAGTCGCCGATCACGTCGAGGCCCACGAACATCAGGCCCTTCTCGCGGACCATCGGCTGCACCTGGCGGATCAGCCAGTGGTCACGCTCGGTGAGCTCACGGCTCACCCCGGTACCCCCGGCGGCCAGGTTGCCGCGGGTCTCGCCGGCCATGGGCACTCGGGCCAGGCCATAGGGCACCGGCTCACCATCCACCAGCAGGATGCGGGTGTCGCCATCCTGATCTCGGGGAGGTAGCGCTGGGCCATGATCTGGCGCTGGCCGCGCTCGGTGAGGGTCTCGATCACCGCGCCCAGGTTGCGCCCCTCGGGGCCGACGTGGAAGATCCCGCTGCCGCCCATGCCGTCCAGGGGTTTGAGGATGACGTCGCCGTGCTCGACGTGGAAGGCGCGCAGCTCGGGCTCGCTGCAGGAGACCAGCGTCGGCGCACAGCACTGCGGGAACTGCTGGGCGAAGAGCTTCTCGTTGCACTCCAGCAACGCCCGGGTGGGGTTGACCACCAGCACGCCGTCGCGCTCGGCGAAGCCCAGCAGGTGCACGGCATTGAGGAAGTGGGTATCCACCGGGGGATCCTGGCGCATCAGGATCACGTCGAGTTCGGCCAGGGGCCGCGGCTCGGGCTCGCCCAGATCGAACCAGTGGTCGGGGTCGCGATGCACCTCGAGGTCGCGCAGTCGGCCGTAGGCGCGACCGTCGCGCAGGAAGAGGTCGCCGGGCTCGAGATAGTGCAGCGAGGCGCCGCGATCCCGGGCGGCCCACAGCAGGGCCAGGGAGGTGTCCTTCTTGTAGGTGATGTCCGCGATGGGGTCCATCACCACGCCGATCTTCAGCGCGCGTTCGCTCATGGGTCGGATTCCGGTCAAGAGTATGGATGTGGCCAGTATGCCGGCTACTCGCCGCCGGGCGCCAGCCGGATGCCGGTGGGTTCCAGGATGACCAGTCGGCGCTTGTAGAGGCGGCCGATGGCCTGCTTGAAGGCGTTCTTGCTGACCCCCAGGCGTGCCTTGATCTCGGCGGCGTCGCTCCTGTCGCCCAGCGGCGGGTAGCCGCCACTCTCATGCAGCGCCAGAGCACGGCCTCGCCCACCACGTCCAGCGCGCGCCTCGCCCGGGGGCAGCAGCGAGAGGTCCAGGCGGCCATCGTCGCGCAGGCGCTTGATGTAGCCGGTGACGCGCTGGCCACGGCGCAGCGGCCGGGTCAGGTCATCACGATAGAGCACGCCCCAGAAGCGATGATTGACCACCGCCTTGAGACCGAGGTCGGTCTGCTCGGCGATCACCAGGATCACCTCGTCGCCGGCGGCGAGCCCCTCGGCCTCATCGGCGACGAAGCGCTCCAGCTTCTGGGAGGCCACCGGCCGCCCCTGCTGGTCCGTATAGATGCGCACCAGCACCCGCTTGCCGACGCTGGGACGGAAGCGCTGCTCCCCGTAGGGCAACAGCAGGTCGCGGGGCTGCCCCCAGTCGAGGAAGGCACCGGTGTCGTTGACGGTGACCACCTCCAGGTAGGCCACCTCGCCCACGTCACACCTCGGCGCCCGGTAGCGTCGCCCGGCAGCGGGGCGCGGCGTGCGCGGTTCACGTGAATCGGACATGGAGGGCTCCCTGAAAAATGGATGATGCCACCGGGGTCTGACTCCGTGGCGGAGGAAGAGCGGCGTTCGTCGCGCGGCGATGGATACGAGGCGTCGAGCCCGGTTCCCGTCGAGGTCCCCGAAACGGTACTGCAGCAGGCTGAGCGCCACCACCGGGGCGGTCTCGGTACCGCAGGGATGCGCGGCCCCAGGCAGAGTGGCGCGAAGCCGGCCGTCGCGGGCGGCCACGACCTCGGTCTCGGACGAGCCCGCCCTCCGGGGACCGATCAGCAGCGCCACGCTGCGCGGGCGCCGACTGCTGTGCCAGCGCCCCGGCGCTATCCGGATGCAGCACCAGGCGCAGCGTTTCGTCGCGCGCCGGCCAGCCGAGTCGGCCAGGGCGAGGGCGGGTTCACCGCCGGCACGGCGGCGCGCCCGCACTGCTCGCGGGCGCTGGCCGCCACCGCCTGCCAGTGGGCGAGCTTCTTCGCCTCCCGCTCCCCCTTGAGGCGCACGTCACCATGCTCGGTGTAGAGCGGCGTGATGGCGGCCACACCCGAGTTCCACGGCCTTCTGGATGGCGTAGTCCATGCGATCGCCCTTGGAGATCGCCTGGCCGAGGTGCACCGCCAGCGGCGACTCGGCAGTGCCGGACGCCACCGACTCGATGCGCGCCACCACCCGCTTGCGCGAGGCCTCCACCAGCACCGCACTGGCCTCGAGGCCCGCACCGTCGAACAGCCGCAGCGCGCGCCCCTCGCCCAGGCGCAGCACGCGAGCGCCACGTGGCGGGCCGGTCCCTCGGGCAGAACGACGTCGCCGCCGACGCGAAGGTCGGCGGCGACGTGGATACGCGGCGATCTCATGACGGGTCGATCCATCATTCAGGGCCACCGGCGCTGCGTTACTGGGTCGTCTCGGCGCCCTGGGCCTGCTCGGCCTCGCGCTGCTTCTTGCGCGCGTAGATCGCCTCGAAGTTGACCGGCGCCAGCATCAGCGGCGGGAAGCCGCCACGGTTGACCAGGTTATCGATGCACTCGCGGGCGTAGGGGAAGAGCACGTTGGGGCAGAAGGCACCCAGGGTGTGGTCGAGCTGCTCGCCCTCGATGCCGGTGATGCGGAACAGGCCGGCCTGCTCGAGCTCGGCCAGGAAGGAAGTGGTACCCTCCTCGCTGTGGGTCACCTGGGCGGTGACCTTGATCACCACTTCGAAGAGGCCATCGCCCACCTTCTCGCTGGTGGTATCCAGGTTCAGGCCCACCTTGGGCTTGAAGGGCTGCTGGAACACCGACGGTGAGTTGGGTGCCTCGAAGGAGATATCCTTGACGTAGATGCGCTGCACGGCGAACTGCAGCTGTGGCTTGTCCTGCTGGCCGGCGGCCTGGCCGTCGGCGCCCTGGTTGTTCTCTTCCGCCATGGAGGTGAAGGTCGCGTTCAACACGCGTGGAATGCTACTTCTTGACGACCGGCGGGCCATCGGCCTGCCACTGCATCATGCCGCCCTTGAGCTTGAGCACCCGAGAGTACCCGGCCTTGGAGAGCTTGGCCACGGTCACACCCGCGGACTGGCCCGACTTGCAGGCCACGATGATCGGCTTGTCCTTGACCTTCTCGAGTTCGCCCATGCGCTCGTCGATGCGGCTCTGGGGAATGTTGCGGGCGCCGGCGATATGGCCGGCCTTGAAGTCGCCGGCCTCGCGGGTATCCAGCACCACCGCGTCCTCACGGTTGATCAGCTGGGTCGCCTCGCCGGAGGTCACGCCGTTGGAGGCGCTGTTGCGCGCCTCGTAGAGGACCCAGGCAGTCAGCACCAGGAGGAAGGCGCCCACCAGCAGCGGGTGGTTCTGCACGAATTCAAACAGCTGATCGATCATGGGTGCGAAAACTCTCGTCTCGGTGCACGGAAACAGGGGCGCGACTGGCGCGCAGCGGGCGCCAGTATACACGAGTGGGCGCCGACGAATCAGGCCATCCGGCAGCGATTCGCCACGGATATCGAGCGCCGGGGAGCCATGACGCACGATGCCGCCTGCGATATGATGCCGCAAGGACGATTCCTGCCGCGACCCCGGAACGCCCGGCGTCGAGATCTTCCGGTTACAGCCGCCAACGGGCCGGGTCGCGTCTATCCAGCTTCGAGGACACTCGCCATGACCGCCACCCCGCGCCCCGTCGCCCTGATCATCCTCGACGGCTACGGCCACAACCCCGACCCGGCCAACAACGCCGTGGAGGCCGCCAATACGCCGGTGATGGACCGCCTGTGGGCCGAGCATCCCCACACCCTGATCCATACCGACGGCCGCCACGTCGGCCTGCCCGACGGCCAGATGGGCAACTCCGAGGTAGGCCACATGAACCTCGGCGCGGGGCGGGTCGTCTACCAGGACTTCACGCGCATCACCAAGGCCATCGAGGATGGCGACCTGGACACCAATGCCAACCTGACCGCGCCCATCGACGCGGCCGTGGCCGCGGGCCGGGCGGTGCACCTGCTGGGCCTGCTCTCGCCGGGGGGCGTGCACAGCCACGAGGAGCATATCCTCGCCGTCGCCGAACTGGCGGCCCGCCGCGGTGCCACCCGCATCTTCGTGCACGCCTTCCTGGATGGCCGCGACATGCCGCCCCAGAGCGCCCTGGCCTCCCTCGAACGCACCAACGCGCGCCTCGCCGAACTGGTCGGCGCCGACAACGGCTTCGTGGCCTCGATCATCGGCCGCTACTTCGCCATGGATCGTGACAACCGCTGGGATCGTGTCGAGAAGGCCTACCGCCTGCTCACCGAGGGCGAAGGCGAACACGTGGTCGCCGGCGCCGAGGCGGGCTGCGCGCCGCCTACGAACGCGGCGAGACCGACGAGTTCGTGGCCGCCACCAGCGTGCGCCCGGCCGGCGTGCCGATCACCATCGAGGAGGGCGACGCCGCCCTGTTCTTGAACTTCCGCGCCGACCGCGCCAGGGAGCTTACCCGGGCCTTCGTCGACGACGCCTTCGACGGCTTCACGCGGCGCGTGCATCCCCGGCTCGCCGCCGAGGGCCTGGTGACCCTGACCCGCTATGCCGCCGACATCCCCGCACCGGCGGCCTTCCCGCCGGTGGCGCTGCACAACACCCTGGGCGAGGTCATGGAGAGCCGCGGGCTGACCCAGCTGCGCATCGCCGAGACCGAGAAGTATCCCCACGTCACCTTCTTCTTCTCCGGCGGCCGCGAGGCCGAGTACCAGGGCGAGGAGCGCATCCTGGTGCCCTCGCCCCGGGACGTGAAGACCTACGACGAGAAGCCCGAGATGAGCGCCCACGAGGTGACCGACCGCCTGGTGGAGGCCATCGACTCGGGCCGCTTCGACCTGATCGTGTGCAACTACGCCAACGGCGACATGGTCGGCCACACCGGCGACTTCGACGCCGCCGTCAAGGCCATCGAGACCGTCGACGGCTGCGTGGGCCGGGTGGTCGGAGGCGATCCAGCGCGCCGGCGGGGCCTGCCTGGTCACCGCCGACCATGGCAACGCCGAGCAGATGATCAACCCCGAGACCGGCGCCCCCCAGACCGCCCATACCACCTTCGAGGTGCCGCTGATCCATGTCGGCGAGCGCCCGGCGCGGCTGATCGACGACGGCAGCCTGTGCGACATCGCCCCGACCCTGCTGGCGATGATGGACCAGCCGATTCCCGAGGAGATGAGCGGCCACGCCCTGATCGAGTTCGGCTGAGCGGACGGATGGCCAGGCCTGCCGCCCCCCTCGGTACGCTGCTGCTGATGCTCTGCCTGGCGGGTCCGCTTGCTGCCCAGCCCAGCGAAGAGGCCGTGCAGGAGCGTCTCGATGCCATCGGTTCGGCCATCGAGGAGGCCGGCCAGCGCGTATCGGCGACCCGCCAGGCCCGCGACGAGGCGGCGCGCCAGCTGGAGGCGATCGAGACGTCGCTGGCCGCCACCCATCGCCGACTCGATGAGCTCCAGGCCGAGCGACGCGGGCTGGGTGCCGAGATGGAGACCCTCCAGGCGCGCCGCGACGAGCTCGAGACCGAGCGCGCCGCCCAGCTCGAGGCCATCCATACCCAGCTCGACGCCCTCTACCGCCTGGGCCGCTCGCCCCAGCTCAAGCTGCTGCTCAATCAGGACGACCCGGCACGACTGGATCGCCTCCAGCACTACCTGAACCACCTGGCCCGGGCTCGCCGCGAGCGACTCGACGAGCTGGCGCGCCTCGATGCGGCCCTGGCCGAGACCCGCCGCGAGCTCGAGGCTCGCGGCGAGCGCCTCGACGCCCTCGCCGCGGAACTGGCCGAGCGCAGCACCCAGCTGGCCGAGCAGATGCGTGAACGCGCCACCCTGGTCGAGGAGCTGGACAGCCGTCACAGCGGCGAGGCGGCGCGGCTCGCTTCCCTTGAGCAGGACCGCGAGCGCGCCGAGACAGGTGCTGCGCGAGGTGCAGGAGCAACTGGCCCGCCTGCAGCGACCACCGCCCTCCACCGCCATCGAGCGCACCCGGGGCGAGCTGCCCTGGCCGATCCAGGGCAGCATCGCCTCGCGTTTCGGCGCCGGCGATGCGGTGCACCGCAACGGCATCCTGATCCTCGCCACCGAGGGCAGCCCGGTGCGCGCCGTGCACGCCGGCCGGGTGGTCTTCGCCGACTGGCTGCGCGGCTTCGGCAACCTGCTGATCATCGACCACGGCGACGGCGTGATGACCCTCCACGCCCACCTGCAGCACTTCACCGCCCAGGTTGGCCGCCCGGTCTCACGCGGCGAGGTGATCGGAGCCGTGGGCATGAGCGGCGGCCAGCAACGCCCGGCGCTCTACTTCGAGGTGCGCCGCGGCGGCGACCCCATCGATCCCCAGTCATGGATCGCCCGCCGCTGAGCGTCGCTTTCCATGCACGCCGGCGGCGGGCTATGCTGGTCGCCCACCGTTCCGGAACAGCGGAGTTCGCATGCACCCAGCGCTTCCTCACTCGGGCAGGTCTCCCCGCTCACGTTCCACCCGGCGCCTGCTGACCGGGCTGCTGCCCCTGGCCCTGCTGGCGCTGCCCTTGGCGGCACCGGCCCAGAGCACCGACGACGAGCTGCCGGTGGCCGAGATCCAGACCTTCGCCGAGGTATTCGAGCGCATCAAGCGCGCCTACGTCGAGGAGGTCGACGACGCCAGCCTGCTGCGCAATGCCATGCGCGGCATGCTCAGCGAGCTCGATCCGCACTCCGCCTACCTCGACCGCGAGGCGTTCCAGAGCCTGCGCGAGTCGACCGAGGGGGAGTTCGGCGGCATCGGCATCGAGGTGGGCATGGAGGATGGCCAGCTGACGGTGATCACCCCCATCGACGATACCCCGGCCTCGCGTGCCGGCCTGCAGGCCCGGGACCTGATCCTGCGCATCGACGACACCCCCACCGAGCGCATGTCGCTGCAGGAGGCGGTGGAGCTGATGCGCGGCGAACCGGGCAGCGAGATCGAGCTGACCATCATGCGCCAGGGCGAAAGCTCGCCGCGCAGCGTCACCCTGACGCGCGAGAATATCCGCACCGAGAGCGTCAAGAGCGAGCTGCTGGCGCCCGGCTTCGGCTACCTGCGCGTCAGCCAGTTCCAGACCCGCACCGGCGACCAGGTGAGCGAACATATCCGCCAGCTGGAGCGCGACGGCGACCTCGACGGCCTGGTGCTCGACCTGCGCAACAACCCCGGAGGTGTGCTGCAGGCCGCGGTAGCGGTGGCCGACGCCTTCCTCGACGAGGGGCTGATCGTCTATACCGAGGGCCGCCTGCCGGATACCGAGATGCGCTTCTCGGCGAACGCCAGGACCGCGGCCCCCGATGTCCCCCTGGTGGTGCTGATCAACGGCGGCAGCGCCTCGGCGGCGGAGATTGTCGCCGGCGCCCTGCAGGACCAGCGCCGCGGCGTGGTGATGGGCACCGAGAGTTTCGGCAAGGGGTCGGTGCAGCAGATCATGCCACTGGGCAACGGCGAGGGGCTCAAGCTCACCACGGCGCTCTACTTCACCCCCGGCGGCCGCTCCATCCAGGCCCAGGGCATCGAGCCGGATGTCCGGGTGGTGCGGGGGCGCGTGGAGGTGACCGAGAACGGTCGCGGGGTCCGCGAGGCCGACCTGGAGGGCCACCTCGGCTCGCGGGATGCGCCGCGGGAGAGCAGCGAGCAGAGCGAACGGCTACGCGATGACTACCAGCTCGGCGAGGCCCTCAACCTGCTCAAGGCCCTCGACGTGATTCGCCAGCGCGACCGCTGATCCGCTTTACCCTTCCCGGTCAGCGGCAGCTGGCAGGCAGCCGGCCACGCTGGCCGGTGGCCTGCTGCAGCAGCAGCCGCTTGAGCGGGACCAACCGATCCACGCCACTCATCCCCAGATTGCGCGCCAGTGACAGGGCCGGGTGGCGCGCCCCGAACAGCAGCCGGAAGCCGTCCATCAGCGCCAGCATGCCGGCGTTGTCGCCGCGGCGGCGGCGGGCATAGCGCGCCAGCACCCGCTCGTCACCCAGCATCACGCCGCGCTGGCGTGCTGCCAGCAGCTCCTCGGCCAGCACGGCGGCATCCATCAGCCCCAGGTTGACGCCCTGGCCGGCCAGGGGATGGATGCCATGGGCGGCGTCACCCACCAGGGCGAAGCCGGGCAGGGTGTAGCGCTCGGCGTGGCGCTGCACCAGCGGGAAGCCCACCGCCTCATCCAGCACCGTCACCTCCCCCAGACGGTGGTCGATGGCCGCCGCCAGCGCCTCCCCCAGCGCCTTGCGTTCGAGGCCGGCCAGGCGCTCGGCCTCGGCGGGTGACGTGGACCAGACGATGGAGCAGTGCTGCTCGTCCCCGTCCATCGCCAGGGGCAGGAAGGCCAGCGGTCCGCCGGGCAGGAAGGCCTGCCGCGCCACTTCGCCATGGGGCGCCGCGACGCGTACCGTGGTCACCAGGCCCACGTGGCCGGTGTCGCGCTCGCTGACGGCGATGCCCGCCAGGTCGCGCAGCGGCGAGCGCGCGCCATCCGCGGCCACCACCAGGGGCGCGCTCAAGCGCCGGCCGTCGGCCAGCAGGACGCGCCGTTCCCTGACGCCGCCCTCCAGCCCTTCGACCCGGGCCCCAGGCAGAGATGAACCGAGGGCAGCGCCACCAGGCGCCGCTCCAGGGCAGCCAGGGTGACGTCGTTCTCGACGATATGCCCGAGCACCGCCAGGCCGGCCTGGTCGGCGGAGAAGTCGACCTCACCGCTGCCCTCGGCGTCCCACACCTGCATGTAGCGGTAGGGGCTGACGCGCCGCGCCGCCATCCACGGCCAGGCACCCAGCCCCTCCAGCAGCCGCTGCGAGACAGGCGTCAATGCGCTCACGCGGCGCGCCGGCCGACCACGCCCCACGGCCTCGGGGTCCAGCAGGGCGGGCCTGGCATCCACCAGGGCCACCGCGACCCCGGCCTCGCCGAGCAGCGCCGCCAGCGCGGCCCCCACCATGCCCCCGCCGACGACGATCACCTCATGGTGATCTCCCCCCGGACGGGCTGCGCTTTGCTGGCCTTCATCCCTCATGCCTTCGCTCCCTGTCGCATCCTCATGCTCCCGCTGTGCCGCACTCATCGCTCCAGCCCTCATCTCTCCAGCTCTTATCTCTCCAGCTCTTATCTCTCCAGCCCCATGGCGCGCCGGGCCAGGTCGCGGCGCAGCGGGCCGGCCAGATTGAGGCCGATCAGCCCGGCGGCTCGCGCATGGCCGAGCAGCCGGCTGTCGATGCCAAACAGCCGCACCAGGCCGTCGCTGAAGCGGATCACGTTGCGACGGTCGGCGTCGCGCCGGGCATCGAACGCCTCGAGCACCCCGGCATCACCGACCGGCCACCCCGCCGCCAGCCCCGCCTCCAGCGAGGCCACCAGGTCCATGACCCCACGCAGCGCCAGGTTGAAACCCTGGCCGGCCACCGGGTGCAGGGCATGGGCGGCATTGCCCAGCACCGCCAGTCCCGGCCGGGTCGTCTCTCGCGCCGTGACCAGGCTCAACGGGTAGGCGTGGCGGCTGCCCACGCGCCGAAAGCGACCCGCGCGGTCGCCGAAGGCGGCCTGCAGCTCGGCCAGGAAGTCGCCCTCCGCGAGGGCCAGGTGTCGCCTTTCCTCGCCCGCGGCGTGGGTCCACACCAGCTCCATTGTCTGTCCGCGCAGTGGCAGCAGGGCGATCGGCCCCTCACGGGTGAAGCGCTCCCAGGCGACCCCCTGGTGGGGGCGGCTCGTCTCGACGCTGGCGATCAGTGCCACCTGGTCATAGGGCCGGGCATCGCTGGCGATGCCCAGGCGCTCCTTGAGCCCCGAGCGCCCGCCATCGGCCAGCACCGTGAGACGGGCCTGGAGGTTGGCGCCAGAGTCGAGCGCCAGGGCGATACCCGCCCTCGGCCGGCTCGATCGTCTCGACCCGGTCCGGGCAGTACCAGGCCAGCGGCAATCCGGCGAGGCGCTGGTGCAGCACACGCCCCATCCAGGCATTGGGGACCACATGGCCCAGCGCCTCCACGTTCAGCTCCCGGGCATCGAGGCGGGTGGCACCGAAGTGGCCGCGCTCGCTGACATGGATGCGGCGGATCGCGGCGGCCTCCTCGGCCATCTCCGGCCACACCCCATGTCGGTGAAGTGCAGGGCGGTCCCCAGTGAGATCGCGCTGGCCCGGGCATCGAAGCTGGGCTGCCACGGGGCGGCGGCCAGGTCGAGGATGGGCGACGCCTCGATCACCGCCACCGATAGCCCGTGCTGCTCGATCAGCGGTGCCAGTGCACAGGCCAGGCTGGCCCCCACCAGTCCGCCACCGACGATGGCGATATCCACCGTCCTTGTGGCCGATGCTGTACCAGGAGATGTTGTAGCGGGGCTCATGGCGCCACCTCAGCTGAATATTTCATAATGTACGTTACATAAAGAAAGAACGGTCTTGATGAAGCGATCACTTACCAGCCATCAGCGCCTCGATAGCCTCTACCGATTTCGGGACGGAGGCGGTCAGCACCTCGTGTCCCTCGTCGGTCACCACGACATCGTCCTCGATGCGGATGCCGATGCCACGCAAGGCCTCGGGAATGTCGTCGTCGGCGGGTATGTAGAGCCCCGGCTCCACGGTGACCACCATGCCCGGGACCAGCGGCCGGGGTTCACCATCGCGGCGATAGAGCCCCACGTCATGGACATCCAGACCCAGCCAGTGGGAGGTGGAGTGCAGATAGAAGCGCCGGTAGCTCTCGTCATCGATGCGCGCCTGTACCTCGCCCTCGAGCAGACCCAGGTGGATCAGTCCCTCGGTCAGGCCGCGCACCACCTCGGCGTGGATCGCCGCCAGGGTGGTACCGGGGCGCACCGCGGCCACCGCACGCTCCTGAACGTCCAGCACCACTGTGTAGAGCGCCCGCTGGGCATCGCTGAAGCGGCCATTGACCGGAAAGGTGCGCGTGATGTCGCCGGCATACAGCTCGAACTCGGCCCCGGCATCGATCAGCACCAGGTCACCGTCCTTGAGCGGGGCGCGATTCACGATGTAGTGCAGCACACAGGCATTGGCGCCGCCACCGACGATGCTGGCATAGGCGGGACCGCTGCCGCCCTGCCAGCGGAATTCGTGCTCCAGTTCCGCCTGCAGCTGGTACTCCTCGAGCCCGGGGCGCGACGCACGCATGGCGCGCAGGTGACCACGCGCCGAGATCTCCGCGGCATGCCGCAGCAGGGCCAGCTCCGCCGGGCTCTTGACCAGCCGCGCCTCGTGGAGCAGCGGTGCCACATCGGCGAAGGCCTCGGGGGACGCGCCCCGCGCCGCACCCGCGACACCAGCTCGGCGCGCACCTCCTCGGCCAGGGCCAGCGCCGGCTCGCTGTCCAGCGCCAGGTAGAGCGTGCGCCGACCATCGAGCAGGGCCGCGAGGCGCTCGCCGCGCTCGGCGTTCTCGAAGGCCTGGTCGACGCCATGCTCGCGGACGGCTCCTTCGGCGCCCAGTCGGATTCCGGTCCAGGCCTCCAGCGTCGGGTCACGATCCTGGCAGAACAGCACGCTCTCGCCCTCGTCACGCCCCGGGAGAAGCAGCAGCAGGGCATCGGGCTCGGGGAAGCCGGTGAGGTAGTGGAAATCGCTGTCCTGACGGAAGGGGAACTCGCTGTCCCGCGAACGGGTGACCAGGGAGGCGCCGGGCAGCAGCACAGCGGCGTCACCCGGCAGGGCCGCCATCAGCGCCTGGCGGCGCAGTCGGTAGTCGGCATTGGCGATCGGCGCCGGGCGCGGCAGGGTCTCGGGCAGCATGGGGACTCCTTGTCGATGATGGTGTTTCAGTGGCGAGTGGGGCTTTCGGCATCCTCGACCTGGGGCTTGCCGGGATGCTGCTCGGTGTAGAGCAGCATGGCCGCCATGCGGGCGTGCTCGGCCAGGGCGAAGAGGTCGCCTTCGTTCTCGGCGCTCTCCTCGAGATCGGCGGGCATGGCGGCGATCCTCCAGGTCCTCCAGCGCCTCGCGCGCAGCGCCGTGGACCATGCCTCCGGGGAGCCTCGCCGGCATCCTCAATCACCTCACAGGAAGCCCTGGGTCCACTCCTTGAGGCCCCGGGCACGTTCGGCCAGCGAGAAGAGCTCATCGGGCAGCAGCGGTTCGTAGCCGAGCTCGCCACCGGAGAGGGCATCCAGGGTCTGGCGGCGCCAGGCCAGGAAGCGCTCCGCGGAGGGCTCGTCACGCGGCTGCTCGACGCCCAGCACCTGGCACACCTCCTCCAGCCAGGCGGCGGGGTCGATATCGTGCATGGCGAGCCGGGCACACAGCCGCCCGTCGAGGAAGGCCGGTGACTGCATGCTGCCGTGGAGCAGGAAGAGGTCGGCGATGGTGGAAAAGTCCTGGCGTTCGTCGATCAGTGACATGAGGGCTCCATGGTGTATGAATAGAGGGTGTCCGAATAAACGGTGGCTGGATGGGCGGGATCGGGTCGCTAATCGGCTCCGCGCGTTGACCGCTCGAGAAGGCCTCTCTTATAGTGGCTGGCCATGCGGTATTGACTGGATGTTAACGCATCGGCCCCCAGGGACGCGCGGCCCGCGTGGCCTGCCGGGTCGAGCCGGAGCCCCCGATGAGCGACGCAACACGGCCGACCGCCGAGATCACCCTGCTGGGACGCAGCTACGTCATCGCCTGCGCCCCCGAGGAAGAGCCCAAGCTGGAGCGTGCGGCCCGCTACCTGGATCGCGCCATGACCGGCATCCACGCCCAGAACAACCTCCTGGGCAGCGAGCGTATCGCCATCATGGCGGCGCTCAATATCACCCATGAGCTGCTCGAGACGCTGGAGAACCAGCGTGAGGGGGAGCGCAGCCTGGACGCCCTGAGCGAGCGCCTGGAGCGGGCCCTGGCCGGCACCCCGGAGCCGCGCTGAGCCCGGTCCCCGGAATCCATTGGCCGCCCCTCACCGGCTCTGGTACGATGAAGTCGTTCCCTGGGGTGTTTGCCAGTCGTTATCGTCCCTCGAGCCTATGCGCAGTACCCAGGGGGCCATATGCTAGCCGGACCCGTGTGCATGTCCGTGCGTCGGAAAGCCTGACGGTTCGGCTGCGGCCACCCACCTTGAACCACTGGGTTCAAGGGCCAGAACGACAGCGGCACTCTGGGGAACCTCGTCCACATGACACTTCTCATGCCGACACCCGCCGCACCCCTTTCTCTCGAGAGCTTCGATGGCTCACGCCGTGAGTTGCGTCGCGAACTGCGCCGCCGCCGCCGCGCCCTGACGCCCAAACAGCGTCGACAGGCCAGCGAACGCCTGTGCTGCCGGCTGCGCCGCCTGCCCGAAGTGCAGCGTGCCCGCCGCGTGGCGCTCTACCTGCCCAACGACGGCGAGGTAGACCCCACTCCCCTGATCGACTGGTTCCGGCACCGTGGCGCCCGCGTTTACCTGCCGGTGCTCAAGCCGCTGTCACGCAATCGCCTGTGGTTCGTGCACTACCATGCCGATACGCCCATGGTCCGCAACCGCTTCGGCATCCCCGAGCCCGAGACCCGTCATGGCGCCCATCGCGCCCGGCGCCTGCCGGCCTGGGCCCTGGACCTGATCCTGCTACCGCTGGTGGGCTTCGACGACGCCGGCCAGCGCATGGGCATGGGCGGCGGTTTCTACGACCGTACCCTGGCCTTTACCCGTCACCCGGGGCCGCGCCCGCGGCTGGTCGGCCTGGCCCATGACTGTCAGCGGGTCGACTCGCTGCCGGTGGAGCCGTGGGACGTGCCGCTGGACGCCATCGCCAGCGACGCCCGAGTGGTGCGCCCCTGACGCGGGCAGCCCCCTAACACGAACGGGCCGATGCCAGTTGGCATCGGCCCGTTGCTTGCAGCCAGGGGGCGGCAATTCGCGTTCAGCAAAATCCGCGCGCCCCCTCGCACACTCGGGCGGGGAGGTAGGCGGAGCCGCGCAAGCGGCCCTATTCTGGTGTCTTTTGCCCCTCCCTATGCGTCAACGTAGTTGTCACCTAAACGGATTGAGAGGTGATCAACATGCGTTACCCCGCAGAGCGTAAGGAAGCCATCCTCAAGAAGATGGCGCCGCCCATGAGCATGACCATCCCGGAACTGGCCGAGCAGGAAGGCATCACCGCGACAACCCTCTACAATTGGCGGAAACAGGCCAGAGCACGAGGACAGGTTTTGCCATCACGTTCGAACGAGCCCGACCAGTGGACCAGCCAGGAGAAATTCCAGATCGTCCTGGAGACGGCCCCGATGAATGAGGCCGAGCTCAGCGCCTATTGCCGTGAGCGTGGCCTCTACCCCGAACAGGTGGAGGCCTGGCGGGATGCCTGCATGAACGCTAACGAGGATGCGGCAGCACAGGCCAAGCAGCTTCGCCAGGCGCGGAAGGCCGAGCAAAAGCGGCTCCGTCAGTTGGAGCGTGAGCTGCGCCGCAAGGACAAGGCCCTGGCCGAGACGGCGGCGCTGCTGGCCCTGTCAAAAAAGGCCGAGGCGATCTGGGGCACGACCAACGACGAGGACGACTGACCAGCCTCCCGGATCGCCAGCGCATCGTGACCCTGGTGCAAGACGCCCAGCGTGACGGTGCTCGGCTGGCCAAGGCCTGTCAGGTGATGGGCATCAATGTGCGGACCTACTACCGCTGGGTCGCTGAGGGCGAGGTGACGGCAGATCGCCGCCCCGACGCCGACCGCCCGGAGCCGGCCAACAAGCTGTCGCCCGAGGAGCGAGAGGCTGTTGTGGCGCTGTGCAACGCCCCGGAGTATCGGAGCCGCCCTCCGGCCTTCATCGTGGCCGATCAGGCGGACAAGGGCCGCTACCTGGCCTCTGAGTCGACGATGTACCGAGTGCTTCATGAATATGACCAGCAACACCACCGGGGCCGACAGCAGGCCCCTCAGCGCAAGCGCCCACCGACCACTCACCAGACCACGGCGCCAAACCGGCTTTGGTGCTGGGACATTTCGTGGTTGCCCGGTCCAGCACGAGGCACCTGGTGGTACCTGTACCTGATCATGGATGTCTTCAGTCGCAAGATCGTTGGGCACGAGGTCTACGAGACGGAAACCGGTGAGCTGGCCGCCGAGCTGATCCAGAAGGCCTGCTGGCGAGAGCACCTGACGGATCGTCACAAGCCCCTGATTCTGCATTCAGATAACGGCAGCCCGATGAAGGCGGCGACCTTCCTGGAGAGCTCTACGACTTGGGCATCACCCCGTCGTACAGCCGTCCACGGGTGAGTAACGACAACGCCTTCGCCGAGTCGGCCTTCAAGACGCTGAAGTACCGGCCGGGCTTCCCCGCCGAGGGGTTCGCCACCCTGACCGAGGCTCAGGACTGGGTTCAGCAATTTACTGAGTGGTACAACCATGAGCACCGGCACAGTGCCCTTCGCTACGTCACGCCGAGTCAGCGCCATAACGGCGAGGCCAAGGGCATCTTGGCGCAGCGCCGGGAGGTTTTCGAGGCGGCGAAGCAGCGTCACCCGGAGCGCTGGTCGGGTGACATCCGGAAGCTCAGCCTGCCTGAGATCGTGCACCTGAATCCCGAGCGGGACCCGGTGCCGCAGGCAGCAGGGTTTTAAAGAGCCAGAACTATTTCATATGCCAACTATGTTGACAGACTCCGCCCTGCACATAAGCCTTGAGTGTCTCGATGGTGGCTCCGCCTGCGCTACAAGCGAAATACGATCTCGACCACAGCGCGGCGCTCTTGCTGAGGCGCGGAATGTGGGTATTCAAGAACCGCACCCGCCGAGACGACGTGGACTTCAAGTTGTTGACCAGCACGCTGATCGACAGCTTTGGTGGATAGTCCACGAGCAAATGGACATGATCTTCTTCGCCGTCGAACTCAAGAATGCGGCAGTCCAGTTTATCGCAAGCAGACGCAAGCGCCTCGCGCAACTGCTCGATCATGTATCCGTCGAACACCTTGCGCCGATATTTTGTCGTGAAGATGAGATGAACAGCCAGTCGCGTGACGCTGTGTCGTCCTTGCCGATAATCGTTTTGCACACTCACTTGAAAAGCACCCGCGCAATGGCTAATTTAAGGGCATTGTAGCAGTGAGCACTGATATGCTTAAGCCCATCAAGATACGTATCTACCCCACGGACGAACAGGTGGCGTTTCTGAACCGCCAGTTCGGCGCGGTGCGTTTCTGCTACAACACCGGCCTTCGTATCATGTCCCATCGCTACAAGCGCCACGGCCAGTCATTGAGTGCAAAGCACGACATCAAAAAGTTGCTGCCAGTGGCCAAGTCCCTCAAATGGCTGGCTAGAAGAAGCAGTTCATGACTCTCCAGCGGCGTGCATCAACCTTGATCATGCCTTCCAGCGCTTCTTCGACCCCAAGCAGAAAGCCGGCTATCCGCGCTTCAAGAGCAAGCGGGTCAAGCAGACTAGCTATCACTGCGTCGGCGTCAATGCCGGCGATAGCTGGATCAAGGTGCCCAAGCTCGGGCCGATCAAGGCCAGGATGCATCGCCAGGTCGAAGGCAGACTGAAAAGCATCACCCTGACCCGAACGGTCACCGGCAAGCACTATGCCTCGCTGCTCTTTGAAACAGCTCTTGTTGCCCCAGAACCGCTAATGGACGTTGACGCTGCCGGTGTCGTCGGCCTCGACATGGGGTTGTCGCATCTGGCCATTGACTCCACCGGGCGCAAGATCGCCAATCCGCGCTTCCTCAAGCAGGCGCAGAAGAACCTCAAGCGCAAACAGCAGGCGCTGTCACGCACGAAGAAGGGCAGCGCCCGCCGGGCCAGGGCGCGGTGTCTCGTCGCCAAGGCGCATGAGCGGGTTGCCAATGCCCGCAACGACTTCCAGCACAAGCTCTCTCGACAGATCGTTGACGATAACCAAGCGGTGATCGTCGAGACGCTGAAGGTCAGCAACATGATGAAGAACGCCAAGCTCGCCAAGCACATCGGCGATGCGTCCTGGCATGCCTTGACTACCAAGCTGGACTACAAGGCCAGGGAGCAGGGTAAGCATCTGGTCAAGATTGACCCGTGGTTTGCCAGCTCCAAGACCTGCCATGTCTGCCAGCACAAGATGGACGCCATGCCGTTGAACGTCCGGTCGTGGGAGTGCCCCGCCTGCCACACACAGCACGACCGGGACATCAACGCGGCGCTGAACATCAAGCATCAAGGCATTATCGAGCTGAAGGCGGAAGGGCTGTCCGTCTCTGCCCATGGAGGCTTGCGTAAGTCCGGCACATCGTCGGCAGCTGCCTGAGAAGTGGGAAGCCTCGCCCGTGGCGCGTCAGCGCGTAGGGCGGAGAGCAGTCACTTTCCTACCAGGGCCTGGGCGTAACCGGTTGCCACGACGCCAATACCGAACAGCAGTACCAGGGCCATGACCACATCGGGCTTGCGCTTCATCGTCGACTCCGGGTAATGAGAAATTCAACGCCGCAGACTATAGGCCGACTCTCCCGACAAGACAACCGCCCAGCCTCAACGCTCATGCCGTGAAACCGCCGGGTGACAAGCCTCCCGGCGCGAGTCAGCGCTTACCCGCGCCTTCGCAGGCGCCTCAGGCCATGAACAGCCGATAGGCGGGGTTGTCGGACTCCTTC
This sequence comes from Halomonas sp., assembly GCA_018401555.1. Taxonomy (GTDB): domain Bacteria; phylum Pseudomonadota; class Gammaproteobacteria; order Pseudomonadales; family Halomonadaceae; genus Halomonas. Next base: position 150,719 of record JAGYKP010000081.1, on the reverse strand, counting down.
CAGTAGCGGTAGCCGATGGCGTCGAAGTACTCCTCGACATGGGAGCGGTCGCCATTGGGCACCTGCATGCCCACCAGCACGCGGCCGTAGGCGGCACCATGGTTGCGGTAGTGGAACAGCGAGATGTTCCAGTCATGGGGCAGGTGGGTAAGGAAGTTCATCAGCGCCCCGGGACGCTCCGGGAACTCGAAGCGGTAGACCTCCTCGTCGAACTGCTGCTTGGGACGACCGCCGCCCAGATGGCGGATATGCAGCTTGGCGAGCTCGTTGTCGGTAAGGTCCTCCACCGGATAGCCCGCCTCGCGCAGCCTGTCGATCACCGCCTGGCGGTCCTCGCCGCCGGGCTTGACCTGCACCCCGACAAAGATATGGGCGTTGTCGGGGTCGGCGTAGCGGTAGTTGAACTCGGTGACCATGCGCTTGCCGATGGTGCGGCAGAACTTCTTGAAGCTGCCGGGCCGCTCGGGGATGGTCACGGCGAGGATCGCCTCGCGCTGCTCGCCGAGCTCGGTGCGCTCGGCGATATGCTGCAGGCGGTCGAAGTTGGTGTTGGCCCCGGAGTTGATGCACAGCAGGGTCTGCCCCTCGGCGCCGGTCTGCTGGATGTACTTCTTGAGCCCGGCCAGGGAGAGCGCGCCGGAAGTCTCGGAGACCGCGCGGGTGTCCTCGAAGATGTCCTTCACCGCCGCACACATCTCGTCGGTATTGACGGTGATGACCTCGTCGACCAGGTCCCGGGCGATCTCGAAGGGCACCTTGCCGACCTGGGCCACGGCGACCCCCTCGGCGAACACTCCCACCTGATCGAGGGTCACCCGCTTGCCCGCCTCCAGCGCCGCCTTGAAGCAGGCGCTGTCCTCGGCCTCGACGCCGATCACCTTGATATCCGGGCGCAGGTACTTGACGTAGGCGGCCACGCCGGCGATCAGGCCGCCGCCGCCCACCGGCACGAAGATGGCGTCCAGCGGGCCGCCGTGCTGACGCAGGATCTCCACGGCGATGGTGCCCTGGCCCGCCACCACGTCGATATCGTCGAAGGGCGGGATATAGGTGTAGCCGTGCTCCTCGATCAGCGTCTGGGCATGCGCGGCAGCCTCGGCGAAGGCGTCGCCCTTGAGCACCACCTTGGCACCCCGGGCACGCACCGCAGCCACCTTGATCTCCGGGGTAATGCGCGGCATCACGATGATCGCCTTGACGCCCATCTGCTTCGCCGCCATCGCCAGGCCCTGGGCGTGGTTGCCGGCCGAAGCCGCGATCACGCCCTTGGCCTTCTGCGCCTCGCTGAGCTGGGCCATCTTGTTGTAGGCGCCGCGAATCTTGAAGGAGTAGACCGGCTGCAGGTCCTCGCGCTTGATCAGAATGGTGTTGTTGAAGCGACGGGAGAGGAAGGGGGCCGGCGAGATCGGCGTTTCCCGAGCGGCTTCATAGACCCGGGCCTGGAGAATCTTCTTGACGGTAGCTTCGAGCATCCTGATATCCCAGAGGCGTGACGCGAGAGGACGCAGCGCGCATGCTGCGCTGCGAGGCAACCCCTATTGGTAGCATTCCGGCAGCCTTGGCGTCCAGCCGCCGGCATCGGCAGGCGAGCCCCGCTGGCCTATAATGGCGCCCCAGCGCATTCCCATCCATCCCGCCGATTCACGCCACCCAAGGAGAGTGCCCCATGACCCAGGCCGGCCTATCCCAAGACCAGCTCAAGGACGCCGTCGCCGCGGCCGCCATCGCCGAGGTTCGCCCCCAGCTGCATCGCGACACCGTGCTCGGCATCGGTACCGGCTCCACCGCCAACCTCTTCATCGACCGCCTGGCCGAGCTGCGCCACGACTTCGCCGGCGCCGTGGCCAGCTCCGAGGCCAGCGCCGAGCGGCTGCGCGGCCACGGCATCGAGGTGTTCGAGCTCAACTCCGTGGGCACGGTGCCCTTCTACATCGACGGTGCCGACGAAGTGAACGCTCACTTGCATATGATCAAGGGCGGTGGCGCGGCCCTGACCCGCGAGAAGGTGGTGGCCGCCTGTGCCGAGAAGTTCATCTGCATCGCCGACGCCTCCAAGCGGGTCGAGCGCCTCGGCGCCTTCCCGCTGCCGGTGGAGGTGATTCCCATGGCCCGCTCCTATGTGGCCCGGGAGCTGGTCAAGCTGGGTGCCGACCCGGTCTACCGCGAGGGGGTGGTCACCGACAACGGCAACCAGATCATCGACTGCTACGACTTCATGATCGACGACCCGCTGGCCATGGAAGCGCGCCTCAACGCCATCGTCGGCGTGGTGACCAACGGCCTGTTCGCCGCCCGCGGCGCCGATGTGCTGCTGCTCGGCACCGCCCAGGGAGTGGAGCGCCTGACACCGGCCTGACAGCCCCGGAATGGGTAGTAAGCACTTACTTCGCCGGTAGCAGCCTGTCCAGGCCCTTCAGGGTACGTTCAAGCGCGCCACGGTTGGCCATCACCACGCCGCGCCCCGCCTCACCGAGACGACGGCGCTCGGCCGTATCGGCGAACAGCGCGATCAGCGCCTCGGCGAGGCGCTCCTCGTCGGCCACCTCCACCAGGGCATCGGCGCCGCGCAGAGCCTCGGCCACATCGGCGAAGTTGGCCAACTCCGGCCCGGTGAGCACCGGTATGCCCAGGGCCGCGGGCTCCAGCAGGTTGTGGCCGCCCACCGGCACCAGGCTGCCACCGACGAAGGCCAGGTCGGCGGCGCCATAGAGCGCCAGCAGCTCGCCCATGGTGTCTGCCAGGTAGACCGCGGTGCCATCCTCGGGCCTCTCTCCCCGGGAGCGCCTGGCCGGTGCCTGGCCGGCCTGTTCGCACAGGCTCGCCACCGCCTCGAAGCGCTGGGGATGGCGCGGCACCAGCACCAGCAGCGCCTCGGGATAGCTCTCGCGCAGCCGCCCATGGGCGGCCAGCAGCAGCGCTTCCTCGCCCTCGTGGGTGGAGCCCGCCACCCATACCTGGCGGCGCCCCAGCAGGGTGCGCAAGCGCTCACTTACCTTCTGCGCGCCATCGCCCGGTGCAATGTCGAACTTAAGCGAACCCACCACGCTGGTGCGGCTCCACCGCCATGCCGAGCTCGGCGAAGCGCGCGGCGTCCTCATCGGACTTGGCCGCCAGCCAGTCGACGCAGCCCAGGGCCTCGCGCAGCAGCGGACGCAGCCGGCGATAGCCGCGCAGGGCTCGCGGGGAGAGTCGACCGTTGAGCACCGCCACCGGTACGCCGCGGGTCCGGCAGGCGTGGAGCAGGTTGGGCCACAGCTCGGTCTCGAAGAACAGCGCCAGCTCGGGGCGAAGGCGCTCGACGAAGCGCGCCGCGGCACGGGGGAAGTCCAGGGGCACGAAGTGGTGAACCAGCCGGCCATCCTGTCGCCCCTCGGCCAGCGCACGCACCCGCTCGGCGCCGGTGGCGGTCATGGTGGTCACGGTGAGCGAGTGGCCGGGATAACGCTCGAGCAGCGCCTCGATCAGCGGGCGGGCCGCCTGCACCTCGCCCACCGAGGCGCAGTGCAGCCACAGCATGTGAATTGCGGGAGGGGTCTCGGGAATCCGCCCCAGGCGCAGCGGCCTGGGGTCGGTGAGTCCATGCTCACGGCGCAGGCGCCGCCAGAGCAAGGGAGCGAGCAGGTGCAGCGCCGTGGAGTAGGCGAGCCGGGGCCAGCCCATCAGCTCTCGCGGTCGAGGATGGTGGAGATCATCGCCGTGGTGGAGACGCCATCCTCGAAGCCCAGCACCCGCACCTCGCCACCGGCGTCGCGCACCGCCTGGCCGCCGGCAATCTGCTCGGGCCGGTAGTCGCCGCCCTTGACCAGCACGTCGGGCAGCACCGCCTCGATCAGCCGCTGCGGGGTCTCCTCGCCGAAGGGCACCACCCAGTCCACGGCGCCGAGCCCGGCGAGTACCTGCATGCGCCGCGCCAGGGGGTTGATGGGCCGCTTGGGGCCCTTGAGGCGGGCGATGGAGGCGTCGTCGTTGACCGCCACGATCAGCCGGTCGCCGAGCCGGCGCGCCTGCTCCAGGTAGGCGACGTGGCCGGCGTGGAGGATGTCGAAGCAGCCGTTGGTCATCACCACCCGCTCGCCGCGGGCCTGGGCGGCGCGTACCGCCTCGATCAGCGCCGGTTCCTCGATCACCCCGAACTCGGCCAGCTTGTCGCCGTGCAGGGCGGTGTAGAGCTCGGCGATGGAGAGGGTCGCGGTGCCCGGCTTGGCCACCACCAGGCCGGCGGCCAGGTTGGCCAGGGTCATCGCCTCGGGGAAGCCGTGGCCGGCGGCCAGGGCCAGGCCCAGCACGCCGATCACGGTATCGCCGGCGCCGGTGACGTCATAGACCTCTCGGGCGCGGGTCGGCAGGTGCAACGGCTCGTGACCCTCGCGGATCAGGGTCATGCCCTTCTCGCTGCGGGTGATCAGCAACGCCTCCAGCTCGAGCTCGGCGCGCAGGGCCTCACCACGCTCGGCCAGCTCGGCGTCGTCGCGGCAGTGCCCCATCACCGCCTCGAACTCCGTCAGATTGGGGGTGATCACGCTGGCGCCGCGATAACGCGAGAAGTCGCTGCCCTTGGGGTCCACCAGCACCCGCTTGCCGCTGGCACGCACCAGGCGGATCAGCTCCTCGACGCGGTTCAGCGTGCCCTTACCGTAATCGGAGAGGATCACCAGGTCGCAATCCGGCAGCGCGGCTTCTACCCGCGCCAGCAGCCCGGAGGTGTCCGCCTCGCCGAGTCCCTCCTCGAAGTCGAGGCGGATCAGCTGCTGGTTGCGGCTCATCACCCGCAGCTTGGTGATCGTGGGCACGCCGGGGCTGCGCTGGAAGTGAGTGCTCACTCCGGCATCCTCCAGACGGCTTATCAGGCGGTCGGCGTTGTCGTCGTCGCCGACCAGCCCCGACAGCGCCGCATGGGCACCCAGCGAGGAGATATTCAGCGCCACGTTGGCGGCACCGCCGGGGCGATCCTCGCTCTCCTCGACGCGCACCACCGGCACCGGCGCCTCGGGCGAGATGCGCGAGGTGCCGCCGTGCCAGTAGCGGTCGAGCATGACATCGCCCACCACCAGCAGGCGGGAATGCTCCAGGGCGGTCAGGTCGAGTCTCATCGTCAGGCGTCCTTGGCTGGGGGGTGGTCGATGGCGTGCTGCAGTGCCGCCTCGAGGCGCTCGATCACGTCGTCGGCGCGGATCAGTGACATGGCATCCGGATGGCGGACACGCTGGCCCCAGGGTATCTCCTCGGGGTCCTTGTGCAGGTAGCTGCGCACCGCCTCGGGATAGCGGTTGACCACGAAGTCGCGCCAGCGATAGGGCGCGGCACGATCGGGGTTGGTGGTGGCATAGAGCCCCACGGTGGGCGTGTTCAGGGCGTTGGCCATATGCACGGGGCCCGAGTCCGGCGCGATCACCGCCTGGGCCGCATCGATCAGCGCCAGCAGCCCCTTGAGCGAGGTGGCGCCGATGGCGTCGATCACCGCCTCGGGCGGACACAGGGCCTGGATACGCGCTCCCATCTCCCGCTCCTGGGTGCTCCCTCCCCCGGTCAGCACCGTGCACAGGCCGTGCTGCTCCCAGGCATGCTGGACCACGGCGGCGTAGCCCTCGGCGGACCAGTTGCGGAAGTTGCGCAGCCGCGGATTGGCACACGGGCTCATCAGCAGGTAGCGGGAATCACCGGTGAGGGCACGCGCCTCGTCACGGGCGGCGGAAGGGATCGCCAGGTTCCACTCCAGGCTCAGATCCTCGACCCCCATCAGCCGGGCGAAATCCAGGAAGGACTCCAGAACATGGGCGTTCGGGTGGGGTGCCAGCCGGCGATGGGTAAACCAGTGCTGGGCATCCTTGGCGCGCGCCTTGTCGTAGCCCACCCGGACATCGGCCTTGAGCCCCAGGGAGAGCGCACTGGCGCGCAGCGCCTGCTGCATGTGCAGCAGCACATCGAAGCGGGTATCGGCCAGCTCGCGCCACAGGGCGCGCATGCCGGCCAGGCCAGTGGACTTGTCATAGACCACGAACTCGACCCCGGAGAGGCCCGCCAGTAGACTGTGCTCGGCCTTGCCGACGATCCAGGTGATGCGTGCCTCAGGCCACTGGCGCTGCAGGGCGCGAATCGTCGGCACCAGGTTACAGACATCGCCCAGGGCGGAGAGTCGCAGCACGCCGATGTGGCGGGGTTGGGCGGGCAGAGGATGCTTCATGCGCTTGGCAACATTGAGAGCGGGAAAGTCCCATATTCTATATGATGCGGACAGTTTATGTGACGCCGGCGAGGCGCCACAAATCGGCCCGTCAACCTTCGAACCCGCCTGGTGGCAGGCGCAGGGAAGGATCACCGGCCAGGCCCCGGGGCGCGGCGCCAGCCTGTTCCTGGATGCCGGTAATGGCGAGGAGTGGGTGCTGCGCCCCTACCGCCGCGGCGGCCTGGTGGCGCGGCTCAGTGAAGCCCGCTATCTATGGACCGGACTGGAGCGCACCCGCGCCTTCCGCGAGCTGCGCCTGACCGCCGACCTGCATGCCCGCGGCCTTCCAGTGCCCCGCCCGGTGGCCGCCGACGTCACCCGTCACGGCCCGACCTACGCAGCCGCCCTGATCACCGTGCGCATTCCCGGTGCCCGCGCACTGGCCAGCCTGCTGGAGAACGGCGAAGCCGATGACGACCTGCTGCAACGCGTCGGTGCCACCATCCGCCGCTTCCACGACGTCGGCCTCGACCATGTCGACCTCAACGCCCGCAACCTGCTGGTGGGCGAAGAAGGAAAGGTGTGGCTGATCGACCTCGACCGCTGCCGGCTGCGCCCGGAAGGTGCCTGGAAAGGCCGCAACCTGAAGAGACTGGAGAGTTCGGTAGCCAAGTTTATCGCTCCAGCTGCGATAACGCGCACAACAGAAGAGATTACTGCCGGCTATGGCAGCTGACGTTCTTGGGTGGACATAAAGCGCGGCTTGACCGTTTTCTCCATGAACCTGGCCCACTTGCGCCGGATCTTGCGCCGTCCAAGCCAGGGTACATAGTCCGGCAATGGGATAAATTCCGAGGAACCCAGACCATCGATCAGTATGACGGTGGTGGCGTCAGGTCGCTCGATCACCAGCAGGTTGCTCATCACCAAATCGCAAGGCACCACGTTATAGGCCAGCAAGTAGGCCTTGAGTGCGCAGAGGCCTGCCCAGAAGTGGTTGATCTGCTGCGGCGTGAGCGGTTTGGTCAGATACTCGGCCACATTGGGCGGAAGATTGCCCTGATCATCAAGCACCAATTGCTGCTCGATACCGATCAAATCTTCATTGTCCACCACTCCGAAGAACTCGGGAATGAGCGTGAATGGCACCCGTCGCTGCCGCAAATAGCGAAAATAGCGCAGTTCGCGACGAGTCTGCTTGGCCTTTTCTCGCCGGCTCAACTTGATACAGCGTTCGCGATCATCCGGGTGCTGGTAGCAGATACGTTCATCCCCCCGACCGATGATCTTCCAGTTCCTTACGTCCGGCATCGAGCCGCCTTTTTTGCTGATATACGTCAAGAATACACCTGTAGTTCTGGGCCAGAATTTCCTCTACATCAAGAGTCAACGCCAACTCGCGGCAACGTACCCGTAGCGACGCATCGTCTTTACGGCAAGCCCAGGCCCTCATCGCACAGACCAATGCCTCAATATTGTCTGCCCGGTCGATAACTGTTGCCACCTCCGGCGTTACTACCTCTTTGGCACCGCAGCTGGCGGTGGTAATGATTGGCGTACCGCTCGCCAGCGCCTCAAGTACGGTAAAGCCGAACGGCTCATAATATGCCGGCAAAACGTAGCAGTCGGCCAGGGCAAAGAAGAGCTCTGGAGAGGGCTGCTCACCCAAAAAATGACACTTTTCCGCGATTCCCAGACGGTGGGCAAGTTCCTGATACTCCACTTGTCGGGAATCACGACCGACTACCAACAAGATGGCTTCCTGGTCGAGCCTGGAGAAGGCTTCCAGAGTTGGCTCCAGCCCCTTGCGACGGTAACCAGTGCCCAGAAACAGAAAGACCGGGGCTTGCCCATCCAATCCTAATTCCCGAGCAAGGGCGCTCGCATCATCACTAAGACGTTTCCGGTCAAAGCGATGGGTATCGACAAAGTTATGGATCACCGAACGCTGCTCAGCTGGCACATTATACGCTTCGGCAATCTCACGATCGCTTTGCCAGGAGTTCGAAACTACATGGTAATAGGCACCGGGTGCCATGGCCCGGGCTTCAATCTGCGCAGCGACCTTGTCCTTTAGCCGCCGCTGGCGCTTGGACATCGATGCCAAATGATGGTGGACAGTACCTCCGCCAATACGCAGCAGATCATGAGTCCAAGTCTTGCCCAGCCCATAGACCAGGTCATAGTCGGCTGACTTTACGTGCTTCTCCACTGCTTTAGCAAAGCGCCACATGCGCAAGGCCTTGCCAATACTGAATGGCCGCAGACGCACAAAACGAATAGCCGGATGTGCAGGCGACACATGGGAGCGACAGATAATCGTAACGTCTTCACCACGCTCGGCCAGGTATCGCGACAGTTCATTCAGGAAGCGCTCAGTGCCGCCTGAGGCGGCATGACGCATGTGTACCAGGGCTATTTTCACCAGGCTATCCTCATGGTTGCGAGTACTGGCACGTCTGAGGGAGCGGACAGGATTCTGTGGTACCGCTGAAACTCCTCCTTCTTCGGCCGCCAGCCAAAATCAGGTACTATGTGGTTGAGACTAGCCAAGGTAAGTCTTGGTTTCACATGGACCTCGCATCAACACCAGCAGGATGGATGAAACCAAGAAGCCTTCCCGAAAAAAAACGAGGCCAATAATAAGGCTCAGCGGCACGAGTAATCCAGCACCAATTCACACTGATATCAAAGCATATAATCGGATAACTGAACCAGGGATAAGCATAAAACGGCCAAGGATAATTCATATATCGCGAACGCGGCGTTTCATGTATTTCCAGAACACCCCGTTGGAATTTGCAACAGAAATGACCAACCCGCGCCACCCGTCGAGAAAGCCACGTTGCAAGAAGTAGGTACGAAAGAAAGCGAAAGCAGATTTCAACACGATAACCCCCGAGGGGTAGACTCGCAACTTGTCCGAACGTGCACGAATACCAGAATAATTATTAATCTTGTCCAGAAATTGGCCAAGTTCGGTAACCGCCAAATGTTCGAGGCATCCGTCCAGGCGAACGACCTGAGTAGTCCGCTTAACTGCTATCGACTCGTGCACCATGGCATCATTGAAGTTGTGACGGCGACGATGGAACACACGTACCAGCCAGTCATTGCCCCAGCCAGAGTGGCGTACCGGCTTCCCCCAGCAGCCAGTTTTCACGCAGCACCTCGACCACCTGATCGGGACCAGCAGTGGGCAGCCAGCCGGCCAGCGACTCAAGCCAGCGAATGGTAGGCGCCTCATCGGCGTCCAGCGATAGAACCCAGTCATTGCGGGCAAGCGATACCGCATGGCGCTTGGTCGGGCCAAAGCCAAAAAACTCACCCTGGTGAAGTGATACGTTAGCGTAACGACGAGCAATCTCGAGAGTCTCATCGGTGGAGCCGTTGTCGTAAACTACCACTTCTCCCAGGGCCTCGAGCGAATCGAGGGTGCGGGCTAGGGTTGCCGCCGCGTTGCGGGTAATGATCACGGCACTCAGCTCAGAGAGCATGCAAAACCGTCCTGCCAGAATAGACTGCGAATGCTACTATAGCCGCCATTATCCCCACAAATTTTCTACGAGGCGGCCTTGCACATCATCCACGCCAATCTGGCCCGAGGGTTTCGCGGCGGCGAGCGGCAAACGGTGCTGCTGATCCAGGCGCTGGCCGACAGGGCAGAGATATCATTCCAGACGCTAGTGTGCCGGCCAGACTCGCCCCTGCGCACAGAACTGGCCACAACGCCCGGGGTGCGATTTGTCAGCGCTCGCCATCAGTTGGCTGGGCATTGGCAGGCGAAGCGAGCCACCTTGGTCCATGCCCACGACGCGAAGGCGGTACATTGGGCTTGGCTGCATCGCAGACTGACGGGCACCCCTTACCTCATTACCAGGCGAGTGGATACACCAGTCAAACGTAAACTCAGCAATCGGATGTTTTACCGGGATGCTTACCGCTGCGTGGCGCTATCCCGGGTCATCGCCGCGAACATACAGCAACTAACCCCGCATCCAGTGGTGCAGATTCCCAGCGCGTTTACTCCGTTAACACCGGCCCCCGAAATGGCACGCGCTTTCCGCGGACGCTATCCCGGGCGTTTTCTGGTTGGACACGCTGGTGCTCTGGTGGACCGGCACAAGGGGCAGCGCGTGCTACTCGATGCCGCCCGTCGGTTACAGCACTCGCAACCCGATATGCTGTTCGTGTTTTTCGGCAAGGGAGAGGATGAAGCCGCACTGAAGCAGGAAAGCAAGACTTTGCACAACGTCATCTGGGCTGGCTTCCAACCCGATATCGGGCATTACCTCCCAGCTCTTGACGTATTTGCTTTTCCTTCACGCAATGAAGGGCTGGGGTCAGTGTTGCTGGATGCCATGCTTGCCGGAGTGCCTGTGGTAGCCAGCCAGACGGGAGGCATCCCTGATATTGTCCACCACGGCGAAACGGGGCTATTGTTTCCGCCCGGTGACGGTGAGGCTCTCGCCCGACAGCTTGTGCGATTGCGCGACACAGCATTACGCCAGGCGCTTGCGCATAATGCCACTGAATACTTGGCTGGATACACACCAGAGGCCATGGCCAACTCCTACATGGCCCTTTACTCCTCGCTTACCCAACACCGTATTGATTAGGTGCCATCGCCCATGAAGAGCGGAAAAAACGCCTACCGTGCGCACAAGTTCATGTTCTATACCACAGGTCTTCTTGGCTCTTTAGTCCCTAGGAGTTTTTTCCGGCGTCGGCTAAAACCTCTGTTGGACGAATTTGACACCCTTCCCTCAGCCGAGCAGGAAGCTATCATGGAACGGGTAGCTTATTATAACAAGCTTGATACCCCGGCAGAGCTTTCCAGCGCAGCTGTACGCAACCGAGACTTCAAGGTGCGCTCAACTAAATCCACCTACCACCTCGACTTTTATCAAGTTGCAAGGTACTTTCCCGAAAGCAGTGAATATCAATACCGCTTTGGAGACAATTCTCTTGTACCCAACGAACCCACGTTCGTAAAAAGCAGACCAATCCGCGGAAATAACAGCAACTCAGTACTGCTTAAACTTGACAGCGTCCGACATTTCTACACGGTTAACGACCCATATCCTTATGATAAAAAAAAAGACCTCCTGGTATGGCGAGGAGCAGCACATCAACCCCACCGGCAACACTTTCTAGCACAGTGCTACGACATGGCCTTATGTGATATCGGCGCCACCGACAACAAGCTGGAAACGGCCTCATATCGCAAGCCGTTCATGTCCATTGAGAAACAGCTTGAGCACAAGTTCATCTTCAGCATTGAAGGAAACGATGTCGCCACCAATTTGAAGTGGATCATGGCGTCTAACTCGCTTTGTTTCATGAAGCGACCGGTTTATGAAACCTGGTTCATGGAGGGCACCCTTACTCCCGGACATCACTACGTAGAAGTCAGCAATGACTTATCTGACCTTGAAGAAAAGATTGACTACTATCGGGCACACCCTGAAGAGGCCCTAAGCATCATCAACAATGCCAACAACTACATTAAAAAATTCTATGATCACCGACGTGAGAGATTGATTTCTCTACTAGTATTTGAGCGCTATCTCTCCCAATCAGCATACTCTATATAACGCCCACAACACACTAAGGAAGAGCATGCTGATCTTACCCGCCTTGGTGGACACCGATCTAAGTGATTATATAAGCTTCAAAGGCCTCTGGGCTGACCGGCAGCTGTGCCGGCACAGTCGTCTATAGTCAATCTCACTGTACCCGGCGCAGGATGACGCTGCCTAGATCTCTGTACGAACCTTCTATACCATCGCGGCCTAGTTATATACCCTAATGTTCATCAGCTTACTCCCGGATAAATTCCTAAAAACTGTTTAGGGTTGGCACCCGCTTGTCGGGACAGAAACTCGGCGGCTGCCTATATTCAGCTTGGGAGCCAGAGGTGCAGCCGACCGCCTTTTGGAGGTTCGTCCCCGGGAAAAAACGTGGCTCGGGCGGCGTGCTGGACTTGACAGTGGCGACATCCGTCTCGGGTGATCCCGGTTAGGAAGGTAGACCCGTTCAGCGCCGCCTCCTCTGGCCCTCTCGTTCAGGGCTCTTGAGGAGTGCGTGCCATGACTCGCCAGTCTTCTCCCCCTCGGCGCCGCAGTCAGCTGCAAGTTGTGCACCCTGATGCCGCGGCCATCGATATCGGTGCACGCTTCCATGTGGTGGCCATTCCGCCGGACCGCGATTCGGAACCGGTTCGGCGCTTCGACAGTTTCACCCATGATCTCGAACGCCTGGCCGACTGGCTGGTGCAGCAGGGCATCACCACCGTGGCCATGGAGTCCACCGGTATCTACTGGATTCCGGTGTTCGAGATCCTGGAAGAGCGTGGCCTGGAAGCGCTGCTGGTCAATGCCCGTGACGTCAAGAACGTGCCGGGTCGCAAGACGGATGTCAACGACGCTCAGTGGCTCCAGCGCCTGCATGCCTATGGCCTGCTGCGTGGTAGCTTCCGGCCTACCCAGGAACTGGCCAGCCTTCGCGCCCTGGTCCGCCATCGTGAACGCCTATTGGCCTATGCCGCCTCGCATATCCAGCACATGCAGAAAGCGTTGATGGAGATGAACCTGCAGCTCCACCATGTCGTCAGCGACATCACCGGCAAGACCGGCATGCAAATCCTACGGGCCATCGTCGCCGGTGAACGCGACCCGGCAGTGCTGGCCAGCTATCGCGACCGCCGCTGCAAGTCGAGCGAGGCGACGATTCGCGAGGCGCTGGTGGGCCACTACCGTGAGGAACATGTGCTGGCCCTGCGTCAGTCCTTGGCCCTCTACGGAGTCTGTCAACATAGTTGCCATATAAAATGACTTCAGCTCTTTAAAATCCTGCGGCCTGTGGCACTGAGTCCCGTTCGGGATTTAGGTGCACTACATCCGGCAGGCTGAGTTTCCGGATGTCTCCTGACCACCGTTCCGGGTGGCGCTGCTTCGCGGCTTCAAAAACCTCTCGGCGCTGCGTCAGAATGCCTTTGGCCTCGCCGTTGTGACGCTGGCTCGGCGTGACGTAGCGCAGGGCGCTGTGCCGGTGCTCATGGTTGTACCACTCGGTGAATTGCTGGACCCAGTCTTGCGCCTCGGCCAGCGTGGCGAAGCCGTCGGCGGGGAATCCCGGCCGGTACTTCAGTGTCTTGAAGGCCGACTCGGCGAAGGCGTTGTCGTTGCTGACCCTTGGCCGGCTGTACGACGGGGTGATGCCCAGGTCGTAGAGCTTCTCCAGGAAGGTCGCCGCCTTCATCGGGCTGCCGTTATCGGAATGCAAAATCAAAGGCTTGTGACGATCGGTGAGGTGTTCTCGCCAGCAAGCCTTCTGGATCAGCTCGGCGGCCAGCTCGCCGGTCTCGGTTTCATAGACCTCGTGCCCAACGATCTTGCGGCTGAAGACGTCCATGATCAGGTAAAGGTACCACCAGGTGCCACGCGCGGGACCGGGAAGCCACGAAATGTCCCAGCACCAAAGCCGGTTCGGCGCCGTGGCCTGGTGCGTCGTCGGAGAGCGCTTGCGCTGTGGGGCCTGCTGTCGGCCCCGGTGGTGTTGTTGGTCGTATTCATGCAGCACTCGATACATCGTCGACTCAGAGGCCAGGTAGCGGCCCTTGTCCGCCTGATCGGCCACGATGAAGGCCGGAGGGCGGCTACGGTATTCCGGGGCGTTGCACAGCGCCACAACAGCCTCTCGCTCCTCGGTCGACAGCTTGTTGGCCGGCTCCGGGCGATTGGCATCGGGACGGCGGTCGGCCGTCACCTTGCCCTCCGCGACCCAGCGGTAGTAGGTTCGCGCATTGATGCCCATCACCTGACAGGCCTTGGCCAGCCGAGCACCGTCACGCTGGGCGCTTTGCACCAGGGTCACGATGCGCTGGCGATCCGGGAGGCTGGTCAGTCGTCCTCGTCGTTGGTCGTGCCCCAGATCGCCTCTGCCTTTTTTGACAAGGCCAGCAGCGCTGCCGTCTCTGCCAGGGCCTTGTCCTTGCGGTGCAGCTCGCGCTCCAGCTTGCGGAGCCGCTTCTGCTCCGCCTTGCGCGCCTGGCGAAGCTGCTTGGCCTGCGCTGCCGCATCGTCGTTGGCGTTCATGCAGGCATCCCGCCAGCCCTCCACCTGCTCGGGATAAAGCCCACGCTCGCGGCAATAGGCGCTGAGTTCGGCCTCATTCATCGGGGCCGTCTCCAGGACGATCTGGAACTTCTCCTGGCTGGTCCACTGGTCGGGCTGGGTCGAACGTGATGGCAAAACCTGTCCTCGTGCTCTGGCCTGTTTCCGCCAATTGTAGAGGGTTGTCGCGGTGATGCCTTCCTGCTCGGCCAGTTCCGGGATGGTCATGCTCATGGGCGGCGCCATCTTCTTGAGGATGGCTTCCTTACGCTCTGCGGGGTAACGCATGTTGATCACCTCTCAATCCGTTTAGGTGACAACTACGTTGACGCATAGGGCCTACGACCAGGGCAGGGAGATGGTGAAGCATGCCGAAATCACGCAGAAGACCGGTACGGCGATCTACTTCGCTGACCCGCATAGTCCATGGCAGCGGGGCTCCAACGAGAATACCAACGGGCTGTTGCGGCAGTACCTGCCGAAGGGCACGGACCTCTCCGTCTACAGCCAGGAAGAACTCGACGAGATCGCGGACTCACTGAACACGCGGCCGCGCAAGACATTGGACTGGCGCACGCCGCTGGAAGTTTACGCCGAGGTGCTCAAGAAATCGGTTAGTGGCCCGAGCACCCTTCAATAGCGTTGCGCTTGGAACTTGAGACCGCCGACCCTAAAATTTAAATCGCTATAAAAAATAGAAATTTTTATTATTTCAATCGCCTCCAGATTTTATGTGCCGCATCACAAACTTTATATACCTCTGATACCTAAAGTCATCTGCATACCTCCTAACCTTTCTCAAAAGTCTATCCACCTTTTTGTTTTTATACGCATCCTCCATATTCTTTCGATCGCCTTGGATATTAGTGTCAAACTTACCTTCATGATTTATTATTTGACATGATAGACCAATAGGAGCAACGCCATGCTTCCATGGCATTCCTAGGTAATGGTCAACCGGCATGTACACTCTTTTCAATCCGGACAATAGCTTAAAAGCACCTACTGGAGACAAATAATAGCCGACAGCTCCAGATCGATTCTTAGTATTGACCATGAGGTTTTCATCAATATCATACCCACCGCTCCTTCTTTCCAGCTTTACATAATCAAAGTCCGAAGAGCCCACGATGCTTATCTTGTTATAAAAATCAGAGAGAAGTGTAAAATCATCTTCTAGCACAACAACGGGCTCATCCAAGTTAATACA
Organism: Halomonas sp.; assembly: GCA_018401555.1. GTDB lineage: Bacteria > Pseudomonadota > Gammaproteobacteria > Pseudomonadales > Halomonadaceae > Halomonas. The sequence goes on along the minus strand of JAGYKP010000081.1, from coordinate 135,229 downwards.
CCGCAGCCATACACCTATATGGGAAGAAAAACATCCCTTTTCCCCTGGCACCAATGGGTATGAGCGGTATTTTTTTGCCTTTTTTTCATCATATACTGCTTCAAACCACTTAGGAATGGTGCCTGCCTCATATGCATCAAAAAAGCCCCACGCATACGGACTATTTTCCAAAGTAGACGAAACGGCTTTTCGTCGTTGAATATCTGAAGCTCTAGAAATAACAAAAATTCTCACAAAACCCCCAATGATAAATCACCTTATAAACTTAGCGCTACTACTAAATCAGCAAACCACTCGACACTTCAAAAATAGTTAATTTGTATACTCACCCCCCCCTGTAATAATCCAAATATTTAAAAACCTCGCACTAACTGAAGCCACCCTAAAATCCCGAAACCTCTCGAAGGGAGCTTGCGCCAAGCGACATCACATCAACCACTTTTTGTGCCTTTATTCTCATGAACCCCAACATCAACCACTGGATTTTGTATTCCACAAAATTTGAGCAAATCCTTCACCCTTTCTTCTGAATCAAATACACTTATATCATACATCTTCACACTGGAGTATATACTTGAAAGTCTTTCAACCTCTTCATAGTAATAATCATAATACATAGAAAGTGCCTCTCTCAATGAAAGGCTTTTTCCCATATCAGGATGGAGGCGATCCCACTTAGAATCTTTTATATACCTAGGGCTTGACGACCAGTGATTTCTACTATTAATCTTCCCTCTAAAAAAACAAGAAACATCATAAAAAAAACCACGCTTACTTCTAACCTTATTTATGAAGCTATTGACAACCTCATTTTTATCTCTAACCAAACAAGGAAAAACAGCATCTTGGCTACTTCCAATTATAGTCTCTACATATGGCAGATAATAGCTAGCCACGTCACCCACAACTTCTAATTTTTCTGATGAAATATACTTTTCCAAAGGTTTTCCACGCTCTGGCGAGTTTAAATCTACTGCCAACCCTCTTCTACAGGGCCCTTTATAAATGGCGTTAGTAAAATCATCTAAAATTGAAATTACTGCATGCTCCGTACCTTCCCACGCCATACATGAAGGGTTAACCTCATGGAAGCACACGCTATTAGGCTGCATATTTATTAGTGACTGCAATGTCTTGGTTCCGCAACGTCCACTACCCAAACCAAATATAATACTCATACTTAACCTTACTCATATGAAAAATAAAGTTACAAGGCGCTACATAGTTTATCACAGATTGGCCAACCGCTTTAACCAACGGCTCGAAGTCAATTAAATTATTTCTCAACCCCAGGTTTACATATCTACCACCTAACTGAAATCTCAAGTTAAGATATCCACCCCTTTCAAAAGAATTTTTGGATAAAATTATAGATTTACAAACTTATTGCCGAGATAAAATCCTGACATAACTGCTTTTTTAACCCCCCACTTTTCTACCAATATAAGGAATTTCTGAGCAACATTCATGAATATTATAAACAATGCTATATTTAAATGTTGAAAATCGCGAACTTTATTTATGGGGCATAAACCAAACCATGGAACTCCACCTTTTATCCATTGATTTAACTCGATAAATTGATAAAGAGCGCGGGGTGACATAAAAACTCGTTAGCATTTATCTTATTCCATCAGATGCCTCTCATAATAAGAATGATTTACCTGTACTCACCACGCACAATCTAATGGTGTAGCGCTATAATAGTCATCGCCAACCCTAATGCCAATGCTATATTCTGTACGTGCATTAAGGCATATGCAGCCCTCTAGTCTCCCAGACGATGCTGGTGGATGCAGCAACGATGACCGCAACCCATTTTTTTATCGAAGATGCTCATGCAATTCCACACAAACCCGAACAGGCTCAAACATCCCCGCTGGTGGGCCCTGCTAGTGATCGGGCTCTGCCTTGGCTACGCCATCGTCACCGTGGCGGTGCTGCCGGTATGGAGCCTGGTGCCCATCGCCGGTGCCTGGCTGGGCCTGGGCTGGCTGCTGCGCTGGGGCGAGCCGGCGAGTCCCAGGCCACCAGTCAGGGTCTGGCCCTGGTCTCTGGTACCACTCTGCCTGTGGGGCGTCTACGTCTATCTGGCCGAGAGCTTCGGCATCGTCGAGATCGGGGCGATCTTCTTCCACCTGCAGGCCGGCATCGCCGAGCACGGCGGCAGCGGCCGCTTGCTGGCGGCGGTGCTCTATACCCTGACGATGCTGGCTCTGCTGGCTGCCTTCACCTGGCTGGCGCGCCGCGACCACCGCTGGCGACTCGCGGATCGCCTGCTGGCCCTGGTGCTGGTGGCCAGCAACCCGCTGTTCTACAGCATGGGGCAACGCAGTGCGGCCATCGTCACCGATGACGGGGCCTGGCTGGACCGCCGCTACGTGGCCCCCACGGTCGAACAGGCGCCGGCAGACCCTCCCAACCTGCTGCTGCTCTACCTGGAGAGCATCGAGCGCACCTATGCCGATCGCGAGCGCTTCGGGGATGCCTATGCCTTCCTCGATGCCCTGGGTCGGCGCGGCCATGTCTTCGAGGGTGTACGCCAGCTGGAGAATACCGGCTGGACCATGGCCGGCATGATCGCCAGCCAGTGCGGCACCCCGCTGATGCCGGCGGGGCTGCTCCACGACAACCAGTTCGAGCCGCTGGGCCGTGTGGTGCCCGGCATTCGCTGCCTGGGTGATGTACTGGATGAACAGGGCTACCGACTCAGCTTCCTGGGCGGGGCCAGCACCGAGTTTGCCGGCAAGGGCATCTTCTACGAGGACCACGGGGTCGATAAGGTCATGGGCCGGGCGGAGCTCGAGCCGCGCCTGGAGGACCCGGGTACGTCAATGACTGGGGGCTCTTTGATGACAGCCTCTATGACTTCACCGTCGAGGAGATTCGCCGCCTGGAAGCCGAAGACGCGGGCCCCTGGGGCGTGATCAACCTGAGCATCACCGGTCACGCACCCAACGGCTATCCGGCCCAGGCCTGCCTGAAGCGCCAGGGCGAGTTCGACGGCGAGGATATCCTCTACTCGGTGGAGTGCTCGGCCTGGCTCGCCTTCGACCTGATCGACCGGCTCGAGCACGAGGGGCTGCTCGAGAATACTCTGGTCGTGATCGCCAGCGACCACCTGACGATGCGCGTGTCGGCCTGGGAGCAACTGATCGCAGGCGAGCGTGACAATACCTTCATGCTGCTGGGCGAGGGTATCGAGGCCGGTGCCCGCACCCAACGCGAGGCCGCCAGCATCGATCTCTTTCCTACCATCCTGGAGGCCATGGGCTTCACCATCGAGGGCCACCGGGCGGGTCTGGGGGCTTCCCTGCTCTCCGCGGAGCCGACCCTGGTGGAGCAGCAAGGCCTGGCCGACCTGTCGGCCCGCATGCACGAGGAGACGGCACTGCAGCAGCGCCTGTGGGAGGGCCTGGTACCCGATGGCAGTCAGCAGGAGAACGGACAGGCCGCCCCGCGGCAGGTCCTGGAGGCACCCGGTAATGGGGCCGACGAAACGACCCCGGTCATGCAGTAGCCGGCCTCAGGCCTTGGCGATGGTCGCACCCCCCGCGAGAATCGCCTGGAGCAGGTGCTGCGGGGAAATTTCCGTCAGGCAGCGGGTATGGCCCAGTGGGCAGACGCGCTCGAAGCAGGGCGAGCACTCCACGGCCAGGTAGTGGATCTCGGCGTTGTCGGTCAGCGGCGGCGTGTAGGCCGGCGAGGAGGAGCCGTAGATCGCCTGCACCCGGATCCCCACCGCCGCCGCCACATGCATCAGGCCCGAGTCGTTGGTGACTACCTGCTCGCAGTCGGCCAGCAGGTCCACGGCATCGGCCAGCCGAGTCTTGCCGCACAGGTTATGGGCGCCCTCCAGGCCCTCGGCAATGGCATCTCCGGCCTCGACGTCCTTGGGCCCACCCAGTACGCGCACTTCGAACCCGTCGGCCACCAGGCGCTCGGCCAGGGCACGGAAGTGTTCCAGCGGCCACTGCTTGGCGGGGCCGTACTCGGCCCCGGGCATCATGCCGATGACCGGGCCCGAGGAGAGGCCCAGTCGCTCGCGCAGGTCGACCTGGTTGGCCGCATCCACCTCCAGCCGGGGCTGGGGTATCGCGAAGCTGCCCGTGGCCGCCTCATCGGCGGCCAGCCCCAGGGAGACGAAACGCTTCACCGTCTGGTCGAGCACGCTTTTGTCGAGACGGCGACGCTCATTGAGCAGCCCGAAGCGCTGCTCACCGTGAAAGCCGACGCGATGGGGAATGCCCGCCAGGAAGGGCACCAGCGCCGACTTCCAGGAGCGCGGCAGCACGATGGCCCGGTCGAAGCGACCACGCAGCCCACGCGCCACCTCACGGCGGACGGACCAGCCAAACTGGCCATGGGCGACGTCCAGGGCGATCGCCTCGTCCACCTCGGGCATACGCTCGAGGATCGGCAGCGACCAGCCCGGCGCCATCACCGCGAGGGTGCAGCCGGGATGGCGAGCGCGCAGCGTCATCAACAGGCTCTGGGCCATCACCATGTCGCCGACCCAGGAGGGGCCGACCACCAGGATGCGCTCACCGCCTTCCTCGCCCTGCGCGGCCGAATCAACCATTCAGCCACTCCAGGTATTCGCGCACACCCTCGGCCACGGTGCGGAATTCGCGGTCATAACCGGCCTCGCGCAGTCGCGAGATATCGGCCCGGGTGTAGCTCTGGTAGCGCCCCTTCAGCTCTTCGGGAAAGTCGATGTACTCGATGGCCCCTCGGCCGTAGTAATCGATCACCGCCTCTCCGATGGCCTTGAAGGGCTCGGCGCGCCCGCTGCCCAGGTTGAAGATGCCGGACTCTTCGGGGTGGTCGAGGAACCAGAGGTTCACGTCCACCACATCTCCCACGTAGACGAAGTCACGGCTCTGCATGCCCGCCTGGTAACCGTCCCAGGCACCGAACAGCTTGACGTCCTGGCCGGCGCTGATCTGGGTATGGTGGTGATAGGCAACACTGGCCATCTTGCCCTTGTGCTGCTCCCGGGGGCCGTAGACGTTGAAGTAACGGAAGCCCACTACCTGGCTGCGTAACGCATCACGGTGGGCACGCACGTACTGGTCGAACAGCAGCTTGGAGTAGCCGTAGACGTTGAGCGGCTTCTCGTGCTCCGGGGCCTCCATGAACACCTCGCTGCCGCCGTAGGTGGCCGCCGAGGAGGCGTAGAGGAAGGGAATGCCGCGCTGCTGGCAGAAGTGCAGCAGCACCTTGGAGTACTCGAAGTTGTTGTCGAGCATGAAGCGGCCATCCCACTCGGTGGTATCCGAGCAGGCCCCCTCATGGAAGATCGCCTCGATCTTCGGCAACTGCGAGTGCTCACCGCGCAGCTCGGCCTCCACCCGGCGGCGGAAGTCGTCCTTGTCCAGGTAGTCGCCGAGGGTGCAGTCGGCCAGGTTGACGAACTTGGTTCCGTCGCGCAGGTCGTCGACCACCATCACGTCCTGGTGGCCGCGCTGATTGAGTGCCTTGACCAGATTCGAGCCGATGAAGCCGGCCCCGCCTGTCACTACGATCATGGATGAGAATCCTCTGTCTCGGGGCGTGCGCCTATAACCGATCTTCCGGTGATTGTATACTTGACGCCCTGTGAATTCATGGCCAACGGTGCTTTTCCCAATGACACTCTCGACACCTACGTCGACCTCGGCCCCCGGGTCGGCGGCAGACGTCTCGACCTTTCAGGGGTTGATCCTGGCTCTCCAGCAGTATTGGGCCGAACAGGGCTGCGTGGTGATGCAGCCGCTGGACATGGAGGTCGGTGCCGGCACCTTCCATCCGTCGACCTTCCTGCGCTCCATCGGCCCCGAGACCTGGAACGCCGCCTACGTGCAGCCCTCGCGCCGCCCTACCGACGGCCGCTATGGCGAGAACCCCAACCGGCTGCAGCACTACTACCAGTTCCAGGTGGTGATGAAGCCCTCCCCCGCCGAGTTCCAGGAGCTCTACCTCGGTTCCCTCAAGCGCCTGGGCCTCGACCCGCTGGTCCATGACATCCGCTTCGTCGAGGACAACTGGGAGTCTCCTACCCTGGGCGCCTGGGGACTGGGCTGGGAAGTCTGGCTCAACGGCATGGAGGTGACTCAGTTCACCTACTTCCAGCAGGCCGGCGGCATCGAGTGCTACCCGGTGACCGGCGAGCTGACCTACGGCCTCGAGCGTATCGCCATGTATCTGCAGGACGTGGACAGCGTCTACGACCTGGTGTGGACCATTGCCCCTGATGGCTCCCGGGTCACCTACGGCGACGTCTACCTGCAGAACGAGCGTGAGCAGTCCGCCTACAACTTCGAGCACGCCGACGTCGACTTCCTGTTCGGCGCCTTCGACCAGCAGGAGCGCGACTGCTCTCGCCTGCTCGAAGCCAACCTGCCGCTGCCCGCCTATGAACAGGTACTCAAGGCCTCCCACACCTTCAACCTGCTCGACGCCCGTCACGCCATCTCGGTGACCGAACGCCAGCGCTACATCCTGCGCGTACGCACCATGGCGCGTGACGTGGCCCACGCCTATTTCGAGTCGCGCAAGGCCGCCGGCTTCCCGCTGGCTCCCGAGGCGCTGCGCCGCGAACTGCTTGAACAGGGAGACACTTGAGCATGGCTGCCAATACCCTACTGGTTGAACTGGGCGTCGAGGAACTTCCCCCGAACGCCATCGACACCCTCTCCGACGCCCTGGCCGAGGGCCTGCATCGCGGTCTGCGTGATGCCGATGTCGCCCATGGCGAGGTGCATGCCTACGCCACCCCCCGCCGCCTGGCGGTGCGCATCGAGGCGCTGGCCGACAAGCAGCCCGATCGCGAGGTGGAGAAGCGTGGCCCGGCACTGGCGGCCGCCTTCAAGGACGGCCAGCCCACCAAGGCCGCCGAAGGCTTCGCCCGCTCCTGCGGCGTCGGCGTGGACCAGCTGATCCACCTGGAAACCGACAAGGGCACCTGGCTCGGTTACCGTGAACAGCAGCAGGGCGAGAGCATCGCCGCCCTGCTGCCGGCCATCCTGCAGAAGGCCATCGATTCCCTGCCGGTCCCCAAGAACATGCGCTGGGGCGCCTCGCGGGTGGAGTTTTCCCGCCCGGTACACTGGCTGGTCGTGCTCTACGGCAACCAGATCATCGATGCCGAGGCGCTGGGCCTCGCGGCCGGTCGCACCACCTACGGCCATCGTTTCCATGCTCCCGAGACCATCGAGCTGGCCCATGCCGACGACTACCTCGCCAGCCTGGAGCAGGCCTGGGTGCTGGCCGACCGCGAGGTGCGCCGCGAGCGCATCCGCGAGCAGGTGCTCTCCGAGGCCGAGGTCCAGGAAGCCAGCGCGGTGATCGACGAGGCACTGCTGGTCGAGGTCAGCGGCCTGGTGGAGTGGCCGGTGGCACTCACCGGCAGCTTCGACGAACGCTTCCTCGAGGTGCCCGCCGAGTGCCTGATCTCGTCGATGAAGGCGAACCAGAAATACTTCCACCTGCTCGACGACGAGGGCCGCCTCAAGCCGCTGTTCATCACCATCTCCAATATCGACAGCAGCGACCCTTCGCGGGTCATCGAAGGCAACGAGAAGGTGATCCGCCCGCGCCTGGCCGATGCCGTCTTCTTCTACGACACCGATCGCAAGCGCAGCCTGGCCTCACGCATTGATGAGCTCGCAGGCGTGGTCTTCCAGAAGCAGCTCGGCACCCTCGCCGACAAGGCGCACCGTACCGCCGCCGTGGCTGCCTTCATCGCCGGCCAGATCGGCGGCGAGGCCAGCCATGCACGCCGCGCCGCCGAACTGGCGAAGTGCGACCTGGTCACCGAGATGGTCCTCGAGTTCCCCGAGCTGCAGGGCACCATGGGGCGCTACTATGCCTCTCAGGATGGCGAGCCCACCGAGGTCGCCCAGGCCATGGAGGAGCAGTACCTGCCGCGCTTCGCCAGCGATGCCATTCCGCAGAGCCGTACCGGCCAGGCGCTGGCCCTCGCCGACCGCCTCGACACCCTGACCGGGATCTTCGGTATCGGCGCCCGCCCCACCGGCACCAAGGACCCCTTCGCGCTGCGGCGTGCCGCCATCGGTGTGCTCAACATCCTGATCAAGGGTGAGCTCGACCTCGACCTGCGTGAATTGCTCGACCTGGCCGCGGCTCAGCACCAGGAGCTTCCCTACGCCGAGAAGCTGGTGGATGAGGTGCTGGACTACATGCTCGACCGCTTCCGCGCCTGGGGGCATGACGAGGGGATCTCTACCGAGGCCTACCTGGCGGTGCGTGCTCGCCCGGTAACGCGCCCGCTGGATTTCGCCCGTCGCCTGCGCGCGGTACACGCCTTCACCGGCCGCGAGGAGGCCGCCGCCCTCGCCGCCGCCAACAAGCGTGTCTCCAACATCCTCGCCAAGCAGGCAGATGAGGTGGGCAGCGCCGTGGATGCCTCCCTGCTCCAGGATGCTGCCGAGACGTCACTGCATGACGCGGTAAACAGCCTGCGCAGCAGCGTCACGCCGCTGCTCGGTGAGGCTCGCTACCAGGAAGCGCTGGACGCCCTGGCCGGCCTGCGTGAGCCGGTAGACGCCTTCTTCGACCAGGTCATGGTCATGACCGACGACCAGGACGTGCGCAGCAACCGCCTCGCCCTGCTGGCCGACCTGCGTGGGTTGTTCCTGGAGGTGGCCGATATCGCCCAACTTCAACAGTAGAAGTCACTGGGCAATATCACCGAGGCCAAGGCCGGCAGCACATGCTGCCGGCCTTTTTCATGCCCGGCGGTGGTGTTTCACATGAAACATGGCACCGTTCAGACACACGGTCGTTGTTGCCCTCTGATGTTTCACGTGGAACATCACAGCCCTACCCCCAGGAAAATCGCAGCAGACAGGATAGATCCGCATCCACTGCTCCTTGCTCCTTGCTCCTTGGCAGCCAATGTTCCACGTGAAACACTGCGTTCCGGCAATCATTTGCGACAAGGACCGAAACCATGACCTCCCCCGACCGCCTGGTGATCCTCGACCGCGACGGTGTGATCAACCAGGACTCCGACGACTATGTAAAGTCCCTGGCGGAGTGGATCCCCTACCCCGGTGCCATCGAGGCCATCGCCCGGTTGAGCCAGGCCGGCTGGACAGTGGCAGTAGCCACCAACCAGTCGGGCATTTCCCGCGGCTACTATTCCGAGGCCACCCTGGCAGAGATGCATGCCGAACTGTGCCGGCTGGTCAAGGAGGAGGGTGGCGAGATCGCCCATATCGCCTGGTGCCCGCATGGCCCTGACGACGGCTGCAGTTGCCGCAAGCCCCTCCCTGGCCTGCTCGAGCAGATTCGTACGGCCCTCGGCATGCAGCGCCTGACGGGGAGCTGGATGGTAGGTGATAGCCTGCGGGACCTGCAGGCGGGCAACGCCATGGGCTGCCGGCCGGTGCTGGTACGCAGTGGCAAGGGGAAAAGGACGCTCGCCAAGCATCCGGAACTGGTGGCGACAGATAGCGAGACCCGCGTTTTCGAGGACCTGACCGAGTTCGCCGACTGGTTAATGGCTAGGCAGCAACTCGAAGCTGAAAGGTAAAACCGGGAATGCATACATCGGCATGAACTTATCCAATTCATTGCCTTTCCCGATGAAGCAAAAAACCCCGCAAGCGTATTCGCGTTGCGGGGTTTTACTTGGCGCTTGGCGCTTGGCGCTTGGCGCTTGGCGCTTGGCGCTTGGCGCTTGGCGCTCAAAAGTGTTTCACGTGAAACACGACATCAGACGTCGAGGTTGGCCACCAGGGCAAAGCGCTCGATAAAGTCGCGCCGCGGCTCTACTTCGTCGCCCATCAGGGTGTTGAACATCATGTCGGCACCCACCGCATCCTCGATGGATACCCTCAGCATGCGCCGCGTCTCGGGATTCATGGTGGTCTCCCAGAGCTGGTCGGGATTCATCTCGCCCAGGCCCTTGTAGCGCTGGATCGAGAGGCCGCGCTGCGCCTCGTTCATCAGCCACTCGAGGGCATCATAGAAGCTCGTCACGCTGCGCTGGCGTTCACCGCGGGCCACGTAGGCGCCCTCTTCCAGCAAGCCGTCCAGGGTCTCCCCCAGGCCGGTCATGGCGCGATAATCGGCGCTGGTGAAGAAGTCGACACCCCAGACATAGTCGGTGCTTACACCATGCGCGGCCAGGGTCACCGCGGGGAGGAAGAAGCCGCGCTCGCTGTCCTCCTCGAGGCGGAAGGTGTAGCGCGGTCCGCCTTCGTAGGCGAGCAGCGCGTCCATCTCCTGCTGCAGCTCCTCGATCCAGTTCTGCATGGTGACCTTGTCACGCAGGCCCGCCTCGCCGTCGAGCGCCGCGGCATGCACGATCTTGCGCAGCACCTCGTTAGGATAGACACGCGACAGCCGATCGATGCGTCGCATGACATCACGATACTGGTTGACCAGGGCTTCCAGCTGGGCACCGCTGATGCCCGGGGCATCGGCATTGACGTAAAGGCGAGCACCATCCAGAGCCGTGGTGGTGAGATAGTCGGTCATCGCCTGCTCATCCTTGAGATAGAGCTCCTGCTTGCCGCGCTTCACCTTGTAGAGCGGAGGCTGGGCGATGAACACATGACCCCGCTCGATCAGCTGGGACATCTGACGGAAGAAGAAGGTGAGCAGCAGGGTACGGATATGCGAACCGTCCACGTCCGCATCGGTCATGATGATGATCGAGTGGTAGCGCAGCTTGTCGGGATTGAACTCCTCACGGCCGATTCCGCAGCCCAGGGCGGTGATCAGGGTGCCGACCTCCGCCGAGGAGAGCATCTTGTCGAAGCGAGCCTTCTCCACGTTGAGGATCTTGCCTTTCAGCGGCAGGATCGCCTGGGTGCGACGATCACGACCCTGCTTGGCACTGCCCCCTGCCGAGTCACCCTCTACCAGGAACAGCTCGGAGAGGCTGGGGTCCTTCTCCTGGCAATCGGCCAGCTTGCCCGGGAGCCCGGCGATATCCAGGGCACCCTTGCGACGGGTCATGTCGCGTGCCTTGCGCGCCGCCTCACGGGCACGTGCGGCGTCGAGCATCTTGTTGACGATCGCCTTGGCCTCGTTGGGCTTCTCTACCAGGTACTCGCCAAACAGGCGCGCCATCTCCTGCTCGACCGCCGTCTTCACTTCGGAAGAGACCAGCTTGTCCTTGGTCTGGGAGGAGAACTTGGGGTCCGGCACCTTCACCGAGATGATCGCCGTCAGCCCCTCCCGGGCATCGTCGCCGGCGGTGCTGATCTTCGATTTCTTGAGCAGCCCTTCCGACTCGATATAGCCGTTGAGAGTACGGGTCAGAGCCGCGCGGAAGCCGGCCAGGTGCGCACCACCATCCCGCTGGGGGATGTTGTTGGTGTAGCAGAAGATGTTCTCGTTGAAGGAGTCGCTCCACTGCATCGCCACTTCGACACCGACACCATCCTCGCGCTCGGCGTTGAAGTGGAAGACCGGGTTGAGCACCGTCTTGTTGGTGTTCAGATGGTCGACGAAGGCCTTGAGGCCGCCTTCATAGTGGAACAGTTCCTCCTTGCCGGAGCGTTCGTCGATCAGCCGGATGGCCACGCCGGAGTTGAGGAAGGAGAGCTCCCGCAGGCGCTTGGCCAGGATATCGAAGTGATACTCGATGTTGCCGAAGGTCTCCGGCGAGGGCCGGAAGTGCACTCGGGTACCGGACTTTTCGGTCTTGCCCACCACCGACAGCGGCGCCTGGGGCACCCCGTGTCGATAGAGCTGCTCGTAGACATCGCCGGCGCGCCATACCGTCAGGCGGAGCTCCTCGGACAGCGCATTGACCACCGAGACACCGACACCATGCAGGCCACCCGAGACCTTGTAGGAGTTGTCGTCGAACTTGCCGCCGGCGTGGAGCACCGTCATGATCACTTCGGCTGCGGAAACGCCCTCCTCCTCATGGATATCCGTGGGGATACCCCGGCCGTTGTCGCTCACCGTCACCGACTCGTCGGGATGGATGATGACGCGGATCTCGCTGCAGTATCCGGCCAACGCCTCGTCGATGGAGTTGTCCACCAGCTCGAACACCATATGGTGAAGCCCGGTGCCATCGTCGGTATCGCCGATATACATGCCGGGACGCTTGCGTACGGCATCGAGTCCCTTGAGCACCTTGATGCTCGTTGAATCGTAGGCATGTTCGCTCATTGACTGCTCCGTCATGAAGTCTGTCGTTCCAGTGGCAACAACTCGCCGCTCCCCGCTGCCGAGCGTTTCACGTGAAACATCTCGACCGGTGTGTCGGCCTGCCACAGATCCGCCAGGGCATCGTGATCGATGGTGGTGATGAACACCTGGCAGCGCATGTTTTCCAGCCAGCGGCAGAACAGTCGCCGATGCGAGTCGTCCAGTTCCGCCGGAAGGTCGTCAATCAGGTAGACGCAGCGGCGCCCCGTGCTGGCCTCCAGCAAGCGCCCCTGAGCCAGCTTCAGGGCGCTGACCACCAGCTTCTGCTGGCCTCGGGACAGCACCTCCACCGCGGGCCGCTTGCCCAGCCGAATCGCCAGATCCGCGCGCTGGGGCCCCTGCTGGGTAAACCCCATCTGCCGATCGACGTCGCGGCCCTGCCTCAGCAGGTCACCCAGCGATTTCCGTCGATCCCAGCCGCGGGAATAGCGCAGCTGAAGATCCTTCAGCGGCAGCAGTCCGTTCAGGGTCTCCTCGAAGACCGGAAGAAAGGCGGCGACCCAGGCAGCGCGCATGGCATCGATCCGCTCGCTCCAGTGCACCAGCTCCTGCTCCCAGGCCGACAGGGAATCAGCGTCCATTCTACCATGCCTGAGCAGGGCGTTCCGATGTTTCAGCGCCCGCCGAGCCCGCTGCCAGGCCTCCAGGAAGTCATGTTTCACGTGAAACACCCCCCAGTCGAGGAACTCGCGTCGACCGGCGGGAGAGCCTTCCAGCAACCGGAAGGCATCGGGGTTGATCAGCTGAAGGGGAAGCGTCTCCACCAGGCGCGAGAGCCGAGTGACACGCTCTCCGGAAAGGCGGATCTCCAACTCATCCTCGCTGCGGCGACGGCGCACGCCGAACGGCACCGGCGGCTCCCCGGCCAACCGCCCATGCGCCATCAGCTCATCTCCCTCATGGGCGATGACATGGCGCATGTTGCGGGTACGGAAGGAACGCCCCATACCCAGGATATGAATGCCTTCCAGCAGGCTGGTCTTGCCGCTTCCATTCTCGCCAACGATCAGATTGACTTGAAAACCCGGTTTAAAATCAACGGGTTGCAAGTTCCTTAGGCCATGGAAGACAAGATGATCAAGGGGCATGGAGTGAACAGGGGACGGTGGCGGCCCGAACGGGCCGCCCTGGGTGGGTCACAGACGCATCGGCATGACGACGTAGAGGGCATCGCCGCCACCCGGCTCCTCCATCAGCGCACTGCTGTTGGAATCCGCCAGGGTCATCTGCACGCGATCTTCATCGATGGCATTGAGTACGTCGACCAGGTAACCGACGTTGAAGCCGATCTCCAGGGAATCTCCGCTGTACTCGATGCCAATGTTCTCCTCGGCCTCTTCCTGCTCGGGGTTGTTGGCCATCACCTTGAGGTTGCCTTCCTCGAGGTGGAGTCGCACACCGCGGTACTTCTCGTTGGAGAGAATCGCGGTGCGCGACAGCACCTGGCGCAGCTCGGCACGGTCGGCGATGAAGACCTTGTCGCCACCGCGGGGCACCACTCGCTCGTAGTCGGGGAACTTGCCGTCGACCAGCTTGGAGGTGAAGGTGAAATCGCCGGTATGGGCACGGATATGGCTGGCCCCGAGGGTCAGGCTGACCGGGTCCTCGCCGTCATCGAGCAGCCGTACCAGCTCGAGGATGCCCTTGCGCGGAACGATCAGCTTGTGGGGCGACTCCACATGCAGTTCGGCCGGACGCGAGCACATCGCCAGGCGATGGCCGTCGGTCGCCACCGCACGGATCAGGTTGTCGCGGATCTCCAGCAGCATGCCGTTGAGGTAGTAGCGCACGTCCTGCTGAGCCATGGCGAAGGAGGTGGCGTCGATCAGGTGCTTGAGCATGCCCCGTGGCAGGCTCAGCTCGGTGCTGCCCTGGCTATCCTCGATGCTCGGGAACTCGGCGACCGGCAGGGTGGAGAGGGTAAAGCGCGAACGCCCACTGCGCAGCACCGCCCGGCCCTCCTCCAGGGAGAGCTGGATCTCGGCCTGGTCGGGCAATGACTTGCAGATGTCCATCAGCTTGCGGGCCGGAACGGTGACACCGCCCGGCTCATCCACCCGGGAGGCCATGGTGCGCCCGATCAGCTCCACTTCCAGATCGGTGCCGGTCAGCGCGACCTCCTCCTGCCCCACCTGAATCAGTACGTTGGAAAGCACCGGCAGGGTCTGGCGGCGCTCCACCACGCCGGCCACCAGCGTCAGCGGTCGCAGCAGCGCTTCGCGGGAGATGGAAAATTTCATGTCGGCTCCACGTCTTGTCCTGAAGGGTTGCAGCCGGCAGGGGCCCGGCCGAACGGCATGGCGACCATTAAACCACAAGCCGGCGGTGTCTCGGAGGGCGGAGCGATCAGCTGGTCAGCAACCGCAGCAGGTTCTTGTAGTCCTCGCGGATATCGGAGCTCTCCTCCTGGAGCTGCTTCACCTTGCGGCAGGCGTGCAGCACCGTGGTGTGGTCACGCCCGCCGAAGGCGTCACCGATCTCCGGCAGGCTGTGGTTGGTCAGCTCCTTGGCCAGGGCCATGGCGACCTGGCGAGGGCGCGCCACGGAGCGCGAGCGGCGCTTGGAGAGCAGGTCGGCGAGCTTGATCTTGTAGTACTCGGCCACGGTGCGCTGGATGTTGTCGACCCCCACCTGCTTGTCCTGCAGGGCCAGCAGGTCCTTGAGCGATTCGCGGATAAAATCCTGGGTGATCGGCTTGCCCATGAAGTGGGAGTCGGCGATCACCTTCTTCAGGGCCCCTTCCAGCTCGCGCACGTTGGAACGGATCTTCTGGGCGATGAAGAAGGCGGCATCGTGGGGCAGGTCGACCTTGGCCTGATCGGCCTTCTTCATCAGGATAGCGACCCGGGTCTCGAGCTCCGGTGGCTCGATAGCCACCGTCAGGCCCCAGCCGAAGCGCGACTTGAGGCGCTCCTCCACGCCGCTGATCTCCTTGGGATAGCGGTCGGAGGTCAGGATCATCTGCTGGCCGCCCTCGAGCAGGGCATTGAAGGTGTGGAAGAACTCCTCCTGGGAGCGCTCCTTGCCGGCGAAGAACTGGATATCGTCGATCAGCAGGGCATCGACGCTGCGATAGAAGCGCTTGAAGTCGTTGATGGCGTTGAGCTGCAGCGCCTTGACCATATCGGCCACGAAGCGCTCGGAGTGCAGGTAGACCACCCGCGCATTCTCGCGGCGCCCGGCCAGGGCATTGCCCACGGCATGCATCAGGTGGGTCTTGCCCAGGCCCACCCCGCCATACAGGAACAGCGGATTATAGGCGCCGCCGGGGTTCTCCGACACCTGGCGGGAAGCGGCCCGGGCCAGCTGGTTCGACTTGCCCTCGACAAAGGTCTCGAAGGTGAAGTTGGGATTGAGGCCGCTGGTGTGCTTGAGACTGCCTTCCACCTGGACCTGGCGCTCACCACCGGGACGCCGAACCGCCGCCGTCTCCTCGCGACTGTCCTCGATCTCGACCTCGTCGCCTGCCGCACCGCGGAGGCTGGTATGCACCGCCGGGGCGGCCGGTCGCCGCGGGGTCGCCGACACCGGGGTGCCGAGTTCCCGTGGCTGGGGGCGGGGGCGGCACGTCGACTACCGACACTCAGCACCACCTTGGGTGGCCTCGCCGGCGACAGCTCACGCAGCAGCTCGGTGATCCGCTTGGCGAACTTGTCGCTGACCCAGTCGCGCACGAAGCGGTTGGGTGCCAGCAGGCACAGCTCTCCCCCTTCGCCCTCCTCGGCCTGGAGCGGGCGAATCCAGGTGTTGAACTGCTGAGAGCTCAACTCGTCCTGCAGGGTATCCAGACACTGTTGCCAGAGAGCCAGCGACACGTGATCTCACCACCTTGTCGAAAAACGGCCGGGCATTGTATCGCCCCACCGCACGGTTATCCACACCCCGACCGCTTCTCTACAACCTGTGGAAAAACGGGCCCGTGGCATGGTGACTACTGCGGGACCGAGCTGTGTGCAACGAGTGGCTGTGGAGGAACTCGCTTTTCTTCCACAGGATACCCCAGCATCGCGCACCGTTCATCCCGGCTCTATCCACAGCAATAATGTGAATACATCATGTTGTATAAAAAGGGATAAGATGGCTTATCCACAGAATGACTCCCCAGTATTAATAACAAGGCACTACAGGTTATAAACACTGTTGTAATGGAAGTCGTGCATGCCTGGCGAGCGACACCGGTAACCGGACCGCCATGCCCCGAGGGCCGTTCGCCGGCGACGGCGGCCGCACAATCGGTCGGATCGGCGCACAGAAAAATTGCACCGCCCGGGGGAAATCACTACAATTTCCGGTCTTGAACCGAATACGTCCGGGTTCCCCGCGGGAATCCAGGCGCCTCGCAAACGACGAATCGTCCAGAAAACCACGTGGGAATAACGAGTTATGAAACGCACCTTTCAGCCCAGCGTCCTGAAGCGTAAGCGTACGCACGGTTTCCGTGCCCGTATGGCCACCAAGAACGGACGTGCCGTCCTGGCGCGTCGTCGCGCCAAGGGTCGCAAGCGCCTGAGCGCCTGATCACGGATCCTGCGTGCCCCGTCAGTCGTTTCCCCGCCGTCTGCGCCTGCTGACGGCCGGGGACTACCGCCAGGTCTTCGAGAACGCGACCTTCAAGGTGCATGGCAAGGGGCTGATGGCACTCGCCTCGCCCAACGATCTGGGCCATCCCCGCATCGGCCTTGTCATCAGCAAGAAGAGCATGCGTCGCGCCGTAGACCGCAACCGCGTCAAGCGACTGGTGCGTGAATCGATCCGCTTCCAGCAGCATCGCCTCCCCGCCGTCGACATCGTGATACTCTCGCGGCGCGGCGTAGGTGAACTGGATAACGAGACCCTGCACCGGCAGCTGTTCGGGATGTGGCGAAGGCTGGCACGCGAGGCATCGAAGACGCCCGCGAGAGATCCCTCATCAAGCGTCGAGCCGTCTTCATCCGACCGGAGCCCGCGGAAGCATGATCGCACCCCCTCACAAGGCAAGGCTTGACGCTGCCGGGGCTACCCTCGAGAGTCCGTGTTCGGAATACAGCCTGCCAGTGGCAGGCTTTTGTCTATCTCGGGCGGCTGAAACGCCTTCCGCCCTGGCATGTTCACTACCCACTGGGCAGAACCCTCATGGACGTAAAACGACTCCTATTGCTGATTCCACTGGCGGTGCTCGCCTATCTGATCGTCGTGCAGTGGAATCAGGACTATGGCCAGACGGCCGTCGAACCACAGGCTCCCTCCTTTACCAGCAATCAGTCCGGGGACAGCGACTCCCGGTCCGAAGGCGCCGAGGATGGCCTGTCGGTTCCCGCGGCGAACAGTGGCGATAGCATGGCGGAGGCCATGCCCGACGAGAGCGAGACAACAGCCAGCCGCGACCTGGTTGCCGTGATGACCGACGTGCTGGACCTGCGCATCGATCCCCAGGGCGGCGATATCGTCTATGCGGCGCTGCCCCAGCACAAGCTGACCCTCGACTCGGAGCGCTCCTATGTGATGCTCTCCGACGGCGAGACGCGCAGCTATGTGGCGCGCTCCGGGCTGCAGCTGGATGGCCAGTCGGGACGCATCGCCTACTCCCCCGAGAAGACCGAGTATCGCCTGGCCGAGGGTGACAAGCGTCTGGAGGTCGACCTGAGTGGCGAGGTCAACGGCATCGAGGTCACCAAGCGCTTCTCCTTCGAGCGCAACAGCTATGCGGTGGAGGTCGAGTACTTCCTGGCCAACAACACCGAGTCTCCGGTCTCCGCGCGGTTCATCGGCCAGCTGGCCCGCGACAACAGCAGCGATCCCTCCAGCGGTCCCAAGATGGGGATGCGCTCCTTCCTCGGTGCGGCCTACTCCACCCCCGAGGATCGCTACCTGAAGGTCGACTTCGAGGAGATCCAGGAAGGCAACTTCGAGAACCGCGAGGCCGAGGGCGGCTGGGTCGCGATCATCCAGCACTACTTCGTCAGTGCCTGGGCACCGCCCCAGAACCAGCAGAACCTCTACTACGCCACCACCGATTCCAGCGGGCGTAATGTGGCCGCCTTCGCCGGCCCGGTGACCCAGGTGGCTGCCGAGGGCGAGTCTCGCCTGGGTGCCACCCTCTATGTGGGCCCCAAGGTGCAGGACTACATGGAAGCCGTGGCCCCCAACCTCAAGCTCACCGTCGACTTCGGCTGGCTGTGGTTCATCGCCAACCCGCTGTTCTGGCTGCTCGACAAGATCCAGGACGTGGTCGGCAACTGGGGCTGGTCAATCGTGCTGCTGACCATCCTGGTCAAGGCGGCCCTGTGGCCGCTCTCCGCCAAGGCCTACAAGTCCATGGCCCGCATGCGCAAGCTGGGCCCGGAAATGCAGCGCCTCAAGGAGCAGTACGGCGACGATCGCCAGAAGATGTCCCAGGAGATGATGAAGTTCTACCAGAAGGAGAAGATCAATCCTCTGGGTGGCTGCCTGCCGATCCTGGTGCAGATGCCGGTGTTCATCGCCCTCTACTGGATGCTGCTGGAGTCCGTGGAGCTGCGCCATGCGCCCTTCATGTTCTGGATCCAGGATCTCTCGGTGAAGGATCCGCTGTTCATCCTGCCGATCCTGATGGGTGCTTCCATGTTCGTGCAGCAGATGCTCAACCCGACCCCGCCGGATCCCATGCAGGCGAAGATCATGCGCATGCTGCCCATCGTCTTCACCTTCTTCTTCCTGTGGTTCCCGGCCGGCCTGGTGATCTACTGGGTGGTGAACAACATCATCTCCATCGCCCAGCAGTACGTGATCACCCGCAAGATCGAGAACGACCCCAGCGTCGGCAAGGGCATGAAGACCAAGTAAACCCGCTCGCCCGAGCCGCTCACCAGACCCCCGCCCCGAGCGGGGGTCTGGCGTTTCCGGGGAGCCGAAACGACAATGCTGGCATCACCCCGAGGAGAACCCCATGGCCCCGCTTCACGACCAGGACACCATCGCCGCGCTGGCCACCCCGCCGGGACGCGGCGGGGTCGGCATCATCCGCGTCTCGGGCCCGCTCTGCGCGACGATCGCCGAGGCTGTGGTAGGCCACTGCCCCTCGCCTCGCCACGCCCACTACGGGCCCTTCCGGGGCGAGGCGACGGTGATCGACGAGGGGATCGCTCTGTTCTTCCCCGGGCCACACTCCTTCACCGGCGAGGATGTCCTCGAACTGCAGGGCCACGGCGGCCCGGTAATCATGGACCTGCTCCTCGGCCGCTGCCTCGAGCTGGGGGCTCGCCCGGCCCGCCCCGGCGAGTTCTCCGAGCGCGCCTTCCTCAACGACAAGCTGGACCTGGCCCAGGCCGAGGCGATCGCCGACCTGATCGATGCCAGCTCGCGGGCGGCCGCCGAGAACGCCCTGCGCTCCCTGCAGGGGGACTTCTCGCGCCGGGTAGAGGGCCTGGTGGAGCGCCTGATCGAGCTGCGCATCTATGTGGAGGCGGCCATCGACTTTCCCGAGGAGGAGATCGACTTCCTGGGGGATGGCCGGGTCGCGGAGATGCTCGCCGGCGTGAAGGAGGAGCTTGCCGCGGTGCGTGCCGCCGCCGGCCAGGGCGCGCTGATGCGCGAGGGCATGAGCGTGGTGATCGCCGGCCGGCCCAATGCCGGCAAGTCGAGCCTGCTCAACGCCCTGACCGAGCAGGAGACCGCCATCGTCACCGATATCGCCGGCACCACCCGCGACGTGCTGCGCGAGCATATCCATATCGATGGCATGCCACTGCATGTCATCGACACCGCCGGCCTGCGCGACACCCCCGATGCCGTGGAACGGATCGGCGTGGCCCGGGCCTGGGCGGAGATCGAGAAGGCTGACCGGGTGCTGCTGCTGGTCGATGCGGCCACCACCGACGCCACCGACCCCATGGCGATCTGGCCGGAGTTCGTGGCCCGGCTTCCCGACCCGGCCCGGCTGACCCTGGTACGCAACAAGATCGATGCCAGCCAAGAGACCCCGGGACTCGACTTGTCCACAACCACTCCCATCGTGAGGCTTTCCGCGAAGACCACACAGGGTGTGGATAACCTGAAGGCCCACCTCAAGGCGGTGATGGGCTTCACCGGCACGGCGGAGGGTCGCTTCTCGGCCCGCCGCCGCCACCTCGACGCCCTGGATCGCGCCGAGCGGGCGCTTCTCAACGGCGAGGCCCAGCTCGCCGGCTATGGCGCCGGCGAGCTGCTCGCGGAGGACCTGCGCGATGCCCAGCAGGCACTGGGCGAGATCACCGGCGAGTTCAGTGCCGATGATCTCCTCGGCGAGATCTTCGGCAGCTTCTGTATCGGCAAGTAGACAGACCTACTCGCCGACCCACCAGTCGCCACGATAGCTCGCCGCACCGCTCAGCAGCGGGGCTACCCGCCCCATGGCCGCGGCGAGACGCTGGTCGAGTCCCCACGGCGGATTGACCACCAGCATGCCGCTGCCGAACATGCCGCGCGCCTCGTGGCCCGGTGCCTGCAGGCGAAATTCGCTGCGCCATACCTTGCGTACGCCACCGGCCTTCACGGCATCGAGCAGCTCGTGGTGGCGGCCTGCCGGCAGTAACGGGTACCACACCAGCACCACGGCATGTCGCGCCTTGTGCAGCGTCGCCAGCACCGCCTGAGCCACCTCGACATACTCCTGCTTGCGCTCGTAACTCGGATCGATCAGCACACACAGGCGCGGCGTCTTCACCGGCAGGCGGTCGACGAGTCCCTTCAGTCCGTCGCCGTGAATCGTGCGGATATCACCTTCCAGCGGCTGGCCCGCCAGATGGGCATGCTCCCCGGGATGCAGCTCGAAGAGCAGCTGGCGGTCCCGGGAGCGCAGGCGCCGAGCCCATCCACCAGGGCGAGCCCGGATAGTGGCTCAGGCGGCGAGGATCCGGCTGCGCCCCGACCAGTGCCGCCAGCCAGCCGCCCAGCAGCTCCTCACCCATGAGCGATTCGCGCCCTTCCCACAGGGGCAGGACGCCCTGGCGATACTCATGCAGTCGGGATGTCTCCTCCGCGGCCAGGGGATAGAGACCGCGACCGGCATGGGTATCAATGAACGTAACAGGAGATTCTTTACGTAACAGGTGATCGATGACCCCGTGCAGGATCAGGTGCTTGTGAACGTCGGCGAAGTTGCCGGCATGGTAGGCGTGCTGATAGGAG
Organism: Halomonas sp.; assembly: GCA_018401555.1. Taxonomy (GTDB): domain Bacteria; phylum Pseudomonadota; class Gammaproteobacteria; order Pseudomonadales; family Halomonadaceae; genus Halomonas. The sequence goes on along the minus strand of JAGYKP010000081.1, from coordinate 113,923 downwards.
AGCATGGGTCCGGATCCGCGAATCGGCAACTAGAGAGAAAAGGTCAGAGAAAGGGCCCGCCACAGGAGTGGCGAGCCCGACAGGTTACCGCTGGGTATCGAGAGGTAGTGCTTACTCGAAGCGGCTCTGGATGGGGGAGAGGGTGATCTCGACGCGACGGTTCTGGGCGCGACCCTGCTCGGAGTTGTTGCTGGCCACCGGCTGGTTCTCGCCATAGCCGGTCATGTTCAGGCGGTTGCCGGCCACACCAGCCTGGGACAGGTAGTTGCCCACCGCCTGGGCGCGGCGCTCGGAGAGCCGCTGGTTGTAGGCAGCATCACCGGTGCTATCGGTATGGCCCCCGATATTGACCCGGGTATCGTCGTACTGGGTCAGTACCCTGGCCACATCGTTGAGGGCATTGCGCGCGTTGGACGTCAGCTCGCTGGAGTCGAAGCCGAAGGTGACCTCGCTGGGCATGTTGAGCACGATATCGTCGCCGCGACGATCGACGCCGATACCGGTGCCCTCGGTGCTCTGGCGAAGCTGCTCCTCCTGACGGTCCATGTAGGCGCCAACACCGGCACCCGCGGCGGCACCTACGGCGGCACCCACCAGCGCACGGTCGCGGCGGCTGGTGCTGCCGTCGCCGCTCAGCGCACCGGCGGCAGCGCCGACCACGGCACCGATGGCGGCACCGGTGCCGGTCTGGTTGCGGTCGGTCTGGCCGCTGTAGGGATCAGTGGTGGCACAGCCTGCCAGCAGCACGGCAGCGGCCAGCGGAGCAATAAGGCGAAGTGGCTTGGTCATCGTGTATATCTCCTTGGTTCGGGGGGCCCGATCGGTCATCCATGGGGCCTTCAATGGCAAAGGTTGCGATGAGCCTTTCACGGGTGGCGTCGTCACTGCTCGTCAATAGACGCCAGCAGTTCGTTCAAGAATAGTAGACCTCGGGGGGAAGCTTGAACCCTTTGGGCATCTTCCACCAGAAGTCCTTTTTTGCGTGCACTGGCGAGGCGCTCGACCAACAGCGCTTCCGGCAGGCCGGTGGTCTCGCTCCACAGCGCCAGCGGCACGCCCTCGGGCAGCCGCAACGCGTTCATGGCGAACTCCAGCGGCAGGTCGGCCTCGTCGACGGGATGCGCATCGGCCACGAACCCTCGCGGATCATGACGACGCCGCAGATAGGCCTCGGGCTGGCGGCTCTTCCAGCGTCGCTCGATGCGCAAGCGGCCATCCTCGCCCGGGGCGCTCAGCTTGCCGTGGGCACCGGCACCGATGCCCAGATAGTCGCCGAAGCGCCAGTAGTTGAGGTTGTGGCGAGAGCGGCGCCCCTCCCGGGCATAGGCAGAGATCTCGTAGCGCTGGAATCCCGACGCCTCGAGGCGCTCATGGCCTTGATCCTGGATCTCCCACAGCGCCTCCTCTTCGGGGAGGGCAGGCGGGTAGCGGTAGAACTCCGTATTGGGCTCCAGGGTGAGCTGGTACCAGGAGAGGTGTTCCGGCCTCAGCGCCAGGGCATGCTGCAGGTCCGCCAGCGCCAGCTCTGGTGTCTGCCCGGGAAGCCCATGCATCATGTCGACGTTGAGGTTGTCGAAGCCCGCCTGGCGCGCCTCGGAAAAGGCCGCCTCGGCATCATCACCGCTGTGGATGCGCCCCAGTGCCGCGAGCTGTGGCGCCTGGAAGCTCTGCACGCCCAGCGACAGGCGATTGATGCCCGCCTCGCGGTAGCCGGCGAAGCGACCACGCTCCAGGGTACCGGGATTGGCCTCGAGGGTGATCTCGATATCGCGGGCCAGGGGCAGGCGCTCGGCCACACCTGCCAGCAGGCGCCGATAGAAGTCGGCGGAGAGCAGGCTCGGCGTGCCGCCCCCGATAAACAGGCTGACCAGCTCCCGCTCCGAGGCCAGCGGCAGGTCGGCGTCGAGGTCAGCGAGCAGGGCGGCGAGATACGCCTCCTCGGGCAGGCCGGCGGTACGGCCGACGGCGTGGGAGTTGAAGTCGCAGTAGGGGCACTTGCGCACGCACCAGGGTACGTGCACATAGAGCGCCAGGGGTGGCAGTGCCATCAGTGGCTCCCGTGGGCCTGGCGGAACTGCTCGACCAGGGCCTGCAGGGCCCGGCCGCGATGGCTCAGCCGGTTCTTCTCCGCCGCCGGCAGCTCGGCCACGCTCATGCCCTGGTCGGGCAGCCAGAACAGCGGGTCGTAGCCGAAGCCTCCCTCGCCGCGCGGATGGGCCAGTATCTCGCCCTCCCAGCTGCACTGGACGATCCGCGGCACCGGATCCTCGGGATGACGCAGATGCACCAGCACGCACCAGTAGCGCGCGCTGCGAGCTCCCTCGGGCACCTCGGCCAGCGCCTCGAGCAGTCGCGCGTTGTTGCGCTCGTCGCTCTTCGGCTCGCCGGCGAAGCGTGCCGAATAGATGCCGGGGCCCCGTCGAGGGCATCGACCTCCAGGCCGGAATCATCGGCCAGGGCCGGCAGGCCACTGACGCGGCTGGCCTCGCGCGCCTTGAGCAGGGCGTTCTCGACGAATGTCAGGCCGGTCTCCTCCACCTCGGGTACGGCGAAGTCCGACTGGGGGCGCACTTGCATACCCAGCGGCGACAGCAGCTGGGCGAACTCGCGCAGCTTGCCGGGATTGCCACTGGCCAGCACCAGGCTAGCAATGGGGGTCATGGGATTCCTCTCAGGCAAGCTTCACATGCTCCTCGATAAGGCTCAGCAGGGACTCGGCGGCATTGTCCGCGGTGGTGTCGAGATGTACCAGGTGCAGGCGTTCCTCGTCGGCGAACGGCTCGAAACGTTGCTGCTGCTGCGCCAGCACCGCCAGGCTCTCCTCGACGGCCACGCCCTGGCGTGAGGCACGCTTCTCGATACGCCGGCGCAGGGTAGCGTCGTCGGCCTCGAAGCTGACCAGCAGGCAGGGCAGGCCGCGGGCCTCGGCCTGCTGACGCAGCTGGTCGCGCTGGGCACGGGTCAGGCAGGTGGCATCCACGCAGGCGGGGATGCCGGCATCCAGCAGATAGCCGGCACAGGCGGCGAGGCGCCGATAGGTCGCCTCCGTGGCCGCCTCGCCGAAGATATCCACAGCCGCTGAACCGCCATCACCCTGTGGATGGATCGCGTCGTCATCGGCCTGGGCGAGACGCTGGCGTTCCGCCTCGGAGCTGACCCGGATCGCCCCCAGCCCGGTGACCAGCCCACGGGTAAAGCGACTCTTGCCGCTGCCCGAGACGCCCACGGCGATGACCAGCGGCGGAAACGGAATTCGGCAATGCGTTCGGCCAGCGCCAGGTAGCGACGACACTCGGCCATGCTCTCGGCCTGCAGGGCGGGGTGTTCCGGATCGAGCCCCCGGGCGGGACGGCGACGCAGGGCGCGCCTGGCGGCGGTCAGCGCATGACCGGTGCCGAACAGCGACAGCAGCCGGGAGAGTTCGTAGTCCCCCGAGTGACGCAGATAGCGATCCAGCGCCAGCCGCGTCAGTTCCGGGGTCTCGCGCCCCTCCAGGCCGACCAGCAGCGCCGCCAGGTCGCTGGCCGGGTCGTCGGCGAGCTCGGCGCCCGGCACCTCCAGGTCGCGCCCGATGGCATTCACCAGCAGCGGTCGACCGGCGTGGCACAGCCGGCTGGTGGGGTGACGCAGCGCCCAGCTCGGCACCCGGCGCGCGGCGCGGGCCTCGAGGATGGGCGTCAGGCGTATCAGGTCCTGCTCCAGCCAGTCGCCCAGCTGGTCGAGTCGCTCGCGCTCCTCCTCATCCAGCAGGGCCTCGCGGATGGCCGTCAGTTCGGCCGCCATGGCCAGCGTCAATGGACGTCCGGCGGCCTGGGCGTCGGCAGCATGGGAAGCCGCCCCGCGGTGATAGGCCACCAGGGCATCGATCAGCGCCTCCAGCTCCAGACTTTCGCCACTACCGGCCTTGTCGGCATCCAGGGTATGACGCATGGCAGTTCTCCCGGTGGTGATTCGATGAGGCGTCAGTCCTGACGCTGCATGGCCGCGAAGGCCTTCTCGGCGGCATCCAGGGTGAACTGGATATCCTCCGGCGTATGGGCGCTGGACATGAAGCCCGCCTCGTAGGCCGAAGGCGCCAGGTAGACTCCCTCGTCGAGCATCGCCGAGAAGAAGCGACGGAAGGCGTCGGCGTCACAGGCGGTGGCCTGGGCGAAGTTGTCGACCCGGCTCTGGCCGGTGAAGAAGAGGCCGAACATGCCACCGGCACGCTGGGTGATCATCTCCACGCCGGCCGCATCGGCGCGCTCCTGGAGACCGTGGCAGAGGGTCTCGACCCGCTGGGCCAGGGCATCATGGAAACCGGGTTCGCGCAGCTTGGTCAGCAGGGCGATGCCCGCGGCCATGGCCAGCGGGTTACCGGAGAGGGTACCCGCCTGATAGATGGGGCCCAGCGGCGAGATATTGGACATGAGCGTCTCGCTGCCGCCGAAGGCGCCCACCGGCATGCCACCGCCGACGATCTTGCCCAGGCAGGTGAGGTCGGGGCGCACCCCGTAGTGGGCCTGGGCACCGCCCATGGCCACCCGGAAGCCGGTCATCACCTCGTCGAAGATCAGCACGCTGTCGTGCGCATTGCAGACCCGACGCAGGCTCTCCAGGAAGCCGGGCTGGGGCGGGATGCAGTTCATGTTGCCGGCCACCGGCTCGACGATGATGCAGGCCACCTGGTCACCGATCTCCTCGAAGCACTGCTCCACGGCATCGATATCGTTGTAGGACAGGGTGATGGTGTGCTCGGCCAGGGACGCCGGCACGCCGGGAGAGCTGGGCTCACCGTGGGTCAGCGCCCCGGAGCCCGCCTTGACCAGCAGCGAGTCGGAGTGGCCATGGTAGTTGCCCTCGAACTTGACGATCTTGTCGCGACCGGTGACGCCACGCGCCAGGCGAATCGCCGACATGGTGGCCTCGGTGCCGGAGTTGACCATGCGCACCATCTCGATGGAGGGGATCATCTCGCAGATCAGGTCCGCCATGGTGGTCTCGATGGCGGTAGGGGTGCCGAAGGAGAGGCCGTTGTCGAGCCGCCCACGCACCGCCCCCAGCACGTCCGGATCGGCATGACCGGTAATCATCGGCCCCCAGGAGCCCACGTAGTCCACGTAGCGCTGGCCTTCCACATCGAACAGGTAGGCGCCCTGGGCGCGTTCCATGAATATCGGCGGACGCTGCAGCCCCTTGAAGGCGCGTACCGGGGAGTTGACCCCACCGGGGATATGCCGGCAGGCCTGGGCGAAGAGCTGGGCGGAGGTCGTCATGTTGTATCGTGTCCTCGAGGCTGTGGATAATTCTCTGGATAAGCTATTCACAGGAAGTGAAGTGGCGGCAATTTCCGCCGATCTGAGCGCCGCGGCGGCATGCCTGAACATTGCCCCCATTCTCGATGCTCCGGCCACCAAAGGCCATACCCCCCCTCAGGGAGAAGCGGGTGAGGCGACGCTCGGGACCGTCGGCAGTCGCCAGAGGCGGCGAGGCAGCGCCTGGCCCTCGCCGGGCCGCCAGCCGTGGGCCAATGCCTCCCAGGTGAACGCCTGCGCCTGCTCGCAGGCCATCACCAGCGACTCGCCGACGGCCAGACGCGACGCCAGGAAGGCCGCCATGGTGCAGCCTGAGCCGTGATAACGCCCCGCAAGCCGCGGCCAGCTCCACTGGCGACTCTGGTCCGGGGCATGCAGCGTATGCGCCACGCGCTCCGCCGGCACCCCCGGCGCCGGGTCATCGGTGCCGGTCACCAGCACCGCCTGACAGCCCAGGCGCATCAGCGCCACGGCCCGCTCGGTATCCTGCAGAAGGTTTGGGGAGAGCCGCGCCAGCTCCCCCCGGTTGGGGGTGAGGATATCCACATGCGGCAGCAGCCGCTCGCGATAGGCATCGACGAGCTCGGTTGTGGATAACTCTTTGCCGCCGCCGGCACGCAGCACCGGGTCGGCCACCACCGGCACCCCGGGAAAGCGCTGGAGGATATCGGTGATCGCATCCAGGGTCGCCAGGTCGGCCACCAGGCCGATCTTGATCGCCGCCACCGCGAACTCGTCGAGGGCAGCGACGCTGGCACGCATGACCTCGGGTTCGGCGGGGATCACCCGCGAGACATCGCTGCAGGACTGCACGGTCAGGGCAGTGGGCACGGTCAGCGCCCAGCCGCCGCCGGCGGCTACCGCCTCAGCATCGGCCACCAGGCCGGCGCCGCCGGTAGGGTCGTGGCCGGCGAGCACCAGCACGACCGGCAGGTGGGGCTCGTGGTCGGTAATGGCTGCCATCAGAACGGCTTGAGCACGGCGAGGAAGATGATGATCAGCAGGGCAATCACCGGCAGCTCGTTGAACCAGCGGAAGAACACGTGGCCACGCTTGCAGCGCGCCTCGGCGAACTGCTTCAGGTAGATCAGGCAGACATGATGGTAGCCCACCAGCAGCGCCACCAGCAGCAGCTTGGCATGGATCCAGCCCTGGGCCAGCCAGCCGGGATTGAGCACCAGCATGATGCCGCCGAAGAGCAGCACGGCGATCATGGAGGGGGTCATGATGCCGCGATAGAGCTTGCGCTCCATGACCAGGAAGTGGTCGATCGCCTGCTGCTCGCCGCGGTCGCGCGCCATGGCGTGATAGACGTAGAGCCGCGGCAGGTAGAACAGGGCGGCGAACCAGGTGACCATGGCGATCAGGTGCAGGGCCTTGAACCACAGGTACATGGGAGCTCCTTGCGGGTGGTGGAGAAAGGGAGACGGCGTCAGTTCTCGACGCGGTAGAAGCGTTCGATGGCGCCGCGGGTGATGATACCGGAAATCCGCTTCTGCTTCGGCCGATGGCCGTGCTCAACGTAGAGGGCATCGAGCATCGAGTCGTTGAGCTTGTTGAAGGCCTCGGAGAGGGTGGCCTGTAGCCCGATGGGGGCAAGCTCCAGGCGAACGCCGGGAATCTCCAGCAGATCCACCTCTGGCGGCTCCTCCTTCTCCCGGATTTTCTCCCTGATTTTCTCCTTGCCCTTCTTGCGTTTCTTGGCCACCTTCTCTTCGCCGTCGCCCTCCGGCGCCACCTCCTTGGCGAGCTCCACCGTCTCGGCAGGCTCGGTCCCTTCGCCCTCCTCGGCGGCGCTCTTCTCTTCCGCCGCCGCCTGCTCGGTAAGCCAGCGGGCCAGGTCGGCGGCCTTGAGCGCCAGCACCGGCTTGTCGTCGCTCGAGCGCTCGATCAGGATCCACACCGGCTCCGACTCCAGCAGCGTTCGGGCACGCTCCCGGGAGACCATGCGCTGGGTGCGCACCAGCCGGCGCTCCATCACCGCCGGCACCGAGACCCGGGAGAGCGCCTGCATCAGCGGCTGCTGCAGGGGATGCAGCCCCTGGCGCGTGACGCTGATGAAGAAGCCGCCGCAGCGGCACAGCTGGCGCGCGGTGAGACAGGAGACAACCACCGCCAGCATGCCGGGCAGGATGATATTCGGGTTGTGGGTCAGCTCGAGCAGCGCCATCAGCGCCGCCAGCGGCGCCTGCAGCACCGCGCCCATCATCGCCGCCATGCCCAGCATGGCGTAGAGCGCCGGATCCGAAGCCTCGATGGGCAGCAGCCACTGGCCGGTCATGCCACACAGCGCACCAGCCGCACCGCCGATCACCAGTACCGGGCCGATGATGCTCACCGGAATCCCGCAGGCCACGGTACCGGCGGTGAGCAGCAGCTTGCCGATGGCCACGGCGAGCAGTACATCCATCGCCACCGAACCGCTGAGGGTCGCCTGCAGGGTGTCATAGCCCATGCCCTGCACCTGGGGATACCACCAGGCCACGGCGCCCACCACGCCCCCGGCCATCAGGAAGCGCAGTGCCATGGGCAGGCGCTCCAGGCGCGGCCCCAGCCGCGAGACCCGCACGAACAGGCCGGCCAGCAGGCCTATCACCAGGGCGCTGACGATGATCCACGGCAGGTCGAGCAGGGAGTTGAGGTGCAGGTCGGGCACGCCGATCGCCGGGTCGGGACCATAGACCAGCTGGGCCACCACCGCGCCCATGGTGGAGGCCAGGATGACCGGCATGAAGCCGATGATGGTGTACTCCATCATCACCACTTCCATGGCGAAGATGACGCCGGCGATCGGCGTGTTGAAGGAGGCGGCGATGCCCGCCGCGGTACCGCAGGCGACCAGTACCCGAAGGCTGTTATGGGGCAGGCGCAGGCGCTGGCCCAGGCCGCTGGAGGCGGCGGCCCCCAGATGAATGGCCGGCCCCTCGCGGCCCGCCGAGAGCCCCCCCAGCACCGAGATCAGACCCACCACCCACTGGGTCAGCCAGTTGCGCAGCGGGAAGCGCCCCTGGTGATAGGCCAGGCGATCGATCACATGCACCACGCCGACCTGGCGGCCGACCTGGGGGGTAAACCACATCCACAGACCGATCAGCAGCACCGCGGCCAACGGCAACAGGCTGCGCAGCGCCGGTGGCATGGCTTCAAATGCCTCGGGGCTGCCGGTAGGAAACAGCCACAGCCCGCCCAGCTCCAGCAGGCTGCGAAACCCTACCATCAGCACACCGGTCAGCACCCCTGCCACGACGCCCAGCACGCAGAGTTGCGGCAGGGCATCCACATTGGCAAGCTGTTGTCGAAAGCGCTCCAGTCCTTGACCGGCATCGAGGCGAGGCAAACGCGGCACGTCGCGGTTTCCTTTACGACTGAGTGACGACCCTTCCGGTCCTTCACCTGTGTATCATATTCCCGCAGGGCGATGACAGCCCGCCGCTTTCAGGGCGTCGGCCCTTTTTCGTCAATCAAGGAGTCTCACGTGATCAAGGTCGGAATCGTCGGCGGCACCGGTTACACCGGCGTCGAACTGCTCAGGCTGCTGGCCCAGCACCCGGAGGTGGAGGTCGAGGCCATCACCTCGCGTTCCGAGGCCGGCCTGGGTGTCGCCGAACTCTATCCCAACCTGCGCGGGCACTATGACGGCCTGACCTTCAGCGAGCCCGACGCCGACCGCCTGGGTGCCTGCGATGCGGTATTCTTCGCCACCCCCCATGGCGTGGCCCACGCCCTCGCCGGCGAACTGCTCGAGCGCGGCACCCGGGTCATCGACCTCTCCGCCGACTTCCGGCTGCGTGACGCCGCGGAGTGGGCCGAATGGTACGGCCAGCCCCACGGCGCCCCCGAGCTGCTCGACGAGGCGGTCTATGGCCTGCCGGAGGTCAACCGCGACACGGATCCGCCAGGCGCGCCTGATCGCCGTCCCGGGCTGTTATCCCACCGCCGTCCAGCTCGGCCTGCTGCCGCTGCTTGAGGCCGGCCTGATCGACGCGGACCATGTCATCGCCGACTGCAAGTCCGGGGTCACCGGCGCCGGCCGCGGCGCCAAGGTGCCGTCGCTGCTGGCCGAGGCCAGCGAATCGATGAAGGCCTACGGCGCCAGCGGCCACCGCCACCTTCCGGAGATTCGCCAGGGCCTGGGCGATGCCGCCAGCCGTTCCGTCGGCCTGACCTTCGTGCCTCACCTGACGCCGATGATCCGCGGCATCCACGCCACCCTCTATGGCCGGCTCACCGGTGAGCCGGGCGATCTTCAGGCGCTGTTCGAGACACGCTTCGCCGGCGAGCCCTTCGTCGACGTCATGCCGCCGGGCAGTCACCCCGAGACCCGCAGCGTCAAGGGCGCCAACCTCTGCCGGCTCGCCGTGCATCGCCCCGGCGACGGCGATACCGTGGTGGTGCTCTCGGTGATCGACAACCTGGTCAAGGGCGCCTCTGGGCCAGGCGATCCACAACCTCAACCTGATGTTCGGCTTCGAGGAGAATGCAGGGCTCGCCGCCCCCGCGATGATGCCCTGATCCGTATTCCGTATCCCCAGTAAAAGTTGACCATTTTGCTGGGGATTGCGGATAATGACCGGTCACACTTCCTTCCCCTGGAGTCCTCCATGAGCGAAGCCGAATCCTTCGTCCCTACGCCCCTGATGCTGTCCGACAGCGCACGGGCCCGGCTGCGTGCGCTGATCGAAGAGGAGGGTAACAGCGAGCTGAAGCTGCGGGTCTATGTCACCGGCGGCGGCTGCTCGGGCTTCCAGTACGGTTTCGATTTTGCCGACGAGGCGGCCGATGATGACACCGTCATCCCGTTCGGCGACGTGGCGCTGGTGATCGACCCGCTCTCCTACCAGTACCTGGTGGGTTCCACCGTTGACTACGAAGAGGGGCTGGCCGGCGCCCGCTTCCTGATCCAGAACCCCAACGCCACCACCACCTGCGGCTGTGGCGCCTCCTTCATGGTGTAGCAGCGCCTCCCCGGCGGCGGGGAAGCGTGAGATCCCCCGACTTGACGCTCTGCGGGAATCTCGCCAAGGTTGAAATGGCGAGTCCCATCAGAAAAGTCCCAAGAACGGGGAATCTCATGAAACAATCTACTGCGGCTACACCCTTCCTGAAGCACACCCTGTTGGCCAGCGCCCTGGCGCTGGGCACCGGCCTGGCCGGTTCCGCCCTGGCCCAGGACACCACCGTCAACGTGGTTACCGACCCCAGCTTCGTACCCTTCGAGATGCTGGATACCGAGACCGGCGAGATGGTCGGCTTCGACATGGATATCATCCATGAGGTGGCCGAGCGTGCCGGCTTCGAGGTCAACCTGACCACCATGGAGTTCAATGGCATCATCCCGGCCATCCAGACCGGCAGCCAGGAGATCGCCATCGCCGGTGTCACCATCACCGAAGAGCGCGCGGAGATCGTCGACTTCTCCGATCCCTACTACGACTCCGGCCTGCGCATCATGGTGCGTGCCGATAACGACGAGGTGGAGACCCTCGAGGACCTCGAAGGCCTGACGGTAGCCACCAAGATCGGCTCCACCAGCTACGACTTCCTCCAGGAGAATCTGGGCGACAGTTCCGAGATCACTCCCTACCCGGGCACCTCAGACATGTACATGGCGCTGCTCGGCCGCAACGTCGACGCCGCCTTCTACGATGCCCCCAACGTCGGCTACTTCGCCCAGACCCGCGGTGAAGGCCGCACCAAGGTGGTGGGGCCGCTCTATGAGGGCCAGCAGTACGGCATCGTCTTCCATCAGGGCAGCGAATGGGTCGAACCGGTCAACCAGGCGCTGGCCGAGATGAAGGAGGACGGCACCTACGACGAGATCTACGCGAAGTGGTTCGGCGAGGCGCCCAGCGACGACTGAGGCGACTCCCCTCCCGATATCGTCGCCCTGAGGGCGGCGCGAGAGTCCGCGGGGCCGGGTAGTCACGCTGCCCGGCCCCGCGTTGTTCAACGCTCCCGGAGAACTCCTCGTGGACGTGACGTTTCAATTCGACTGGGCGGCCGCCTTCAGCTCGATACCCCACCTGTTGCCGGGCGTTCCCTGGACGCTGCTGATCTCCTTCGGTGGCCTCGCCATCGGCTTCGTGATCGGCATCATCTTCGGCCTCATGCGCATCAGCCCGCTCTTCTGGCTGCGCCTGCCCGCCATCTTCTATATCGAGGTATTTCGCGGCACCCCCATCCTGGTGCAGGTGCTGTTCATCTTCTACGGCCTGCCACAGATCCTGGGTGAGCCGATCAACGCCCTTACCGCGGGCATCGCCGCCATCGCGGTCAACTCCGGTGCCTATATCTCCGAGGTGGTCCGTGGCGGTGTGCAGTCCATCGAGCGCGGCCAGCGCGAGGCATCGCTCTCCCTGGGCCTGTCACGCACCCAGGCATTCCGCTACGTGATCTGGCCCCAGGCCCTGCGCCGCATGATCCCGCCGCTGGGCAACCAGGCCATCATCAGCATCAAGGACACCTCGCTGTTCTCCGTGATCGGAGTCGGTGAGCTGGTGCGTCAGGGCCAGATCTATATCGCCACCACCTTTACCGCCATGGAGGTCTACCTGATGGTGGCAATGCTCTACCTGGCCATCACCTGGACCCTGTCGATCCTGCTGCGCCAGCTCGAGCGGCGCGGCCTGGTCGGACAATGAGGGAGGCCCAGCACATGACACAGAACGAGAACACGACCGCTGCCATCGTACGCATGGAGAAGGTCAACAAGCACTTCGGCAGCCTGCACGTGCTCAAGGACATCGATCTTGCGGTGATGCCGGGGGAGGTGGTGGTGATCATCGGTGCCAGCGGCTCGGGCAAGTCGACCCTGATCCGCTGCATCAACGGCCTGGAGGAGTTCCAGTCCGGGCACATCGAGGTCGATGGCAACGAGCTCACCCCCCACGGCAAGAGCGGCCGCGCCCTGCAGAAGATCCGCACCGAGGTGGGCATGGTGTTCCAGCAGTTCAACCTCTTCCCCCACCTGAGCGTGCGCGACAACGTCACCCTGGCCCCCATGAAGGTGCGTGGCTGGAGCCAGGAGGACGCGATGGAGACCGCCGAACGCCTGCTGGAGCGCGTCGGCATTTCCGACCAGGCCGACAAGTACCCGACCCAGCTCTCCGGTGGCCAGCAGCAGCGCGTCGCCCTGGCCCGCGCCCTGGCCATGGAGCCGCGGCTGATGCTGTTCGATGAACCCACCTCCGCACTGGACCCGGAGATGATCGGCGAGGTCCTCGACGCCATGCGTGAGCTGGCCCGGGAAGGCATGACCATGATCATTGTCACCCACGAGATGGGCTTCGCCCGCGAAGTGGCCGATCGGGTCATCTATGTCCATCAGGGGGAAATCGCCGAGGAGGCAGCGCCGGAGACGATCTTCGATAGCCCGACCGATGAGCGTACCCGCAGCTTCCTCTCGCGGGTACTCAAGCACTAGCTCAAGCACCAGGATCGGCTCCACCAGGATGAAAAAGGGCCCTGCCGCGTTGCGGCAGGGCCCTTTCGGCTGTGGACAGAATTTTTCGACACCCCGGTTTCTGGCTGCAGGGCCCATGGTGGAGGGGCTCGTGGATAAATGCCCCAGTTGTTCACAGCCGCGGGCACAAGCCAGGTATCCATCGGTGGACAAGCGGTGCAGCACCAGCACTGTGGACAAGGCGGCATTCCATCCACAGGCTCCCGACCGCTAGTCCGCAGGCTGTCAGCCCTTTCTCCTGTGCTTGGTCAACAACGTAAGCTACTGAATGAAGTGACAGGAAATGACTTATCCACGTTTTTGTCCACACCAGTAGTTACAACCACAACAGAACTTCTTTATTTATATACTGATATTAATTGATAGGTGAGAAGGGAACGAGCCTGGTTGGAAAGGCGTGTGGAAAACCCTGACGATTACCCACAGGAGGTTTATACTGCCGGGCTGATTTCACCCTCTGACAGAAAGACAGGCGCCGCGGCGCCAACGAGGTGCACCTTGGATTACCCCGACCGCTTCGACGTCATCGTCATCGGCGGCGGCCATGCGGGAACCGAAGCCGCCCTGGCCGCCGCTCGCATGGGCTCACGTACCCTGCTGCTGACCCACAACATCGAGACCCTCGGCCAGATGTCCTGCAATCCGGCCATCGGCGGCATCGGCAAGAGCCACCTGGTGAAGGAGATCGATGCCCTGGGTGGTGCCATGGGCCTGGCCACCGACCTCGGCGGGATCCAGTTCCGTGTCCTCAACGCCCGCAAGGGGCCCGCGGTTCGGGCCACCCGCGCCCAGGCCGACCGGGTTCGCTACAAGGCCGCGATCCGCGGCCTGCTGGAGAACCAGCCCAATCTGACGCTGTTCCAGCAGGCCGCCGGCGACCTGATCGTCGACAACGACCAGGTGCGGGGCGTGGTCACCGAGACCGGCATCCGCTTCCTCGGCGAGACCGTGGTGCTGTGCACCGGGACCTTCCTCGGTGGCGTGATCCATATCGGGCTCGACAGCACCCGCGGCGGGCGCGCCGGCGACCCGCCCTCGAACCGCCTGGCCGAACGCCTGCGGGCCCTGCCGTTCCGCGTCGATCGTCTCAAGACCGGGACGCCGCCGCGCCTCGACGCCAGGAGCCTGGACTTCTCGCAGCTGGAGGAGCAGCCGGGAGACACCCCCACACCGGTGATGTCGTTCATGGGCAGTCGCGCTCAGCATCCCCGCCAGGTGAGCTGTCACATCGCCCACACCAACGAACGCACCCACGAGATCATCCACGCCAACCTCGACCGCTCGCCGATGTACTCCGGCATGATCGAGGGGGTCGGGCCGCGCTACTGCCCCTCCATCGAGGACAAGGTGCACCGCTTCGCCGACAAGGCGAGCCATCAGGTCTTCATCGAGCCCGAGGGGCTCGACACCCACGAGCTCTACCCCAACGGCATCTCCACCTCGCTGCCCTTCGATGTGCAGCTCCAGGTGGTGCGCTCCATGCGCGGTCTGGAGAATGCCCATATCACCCGCCCCGGCTACGCCATCGAGTACGACTTCTTCGATCCGCGCGACCTGCGGCACTCGCTGGAGACGAAGTTCATCGCCAACCTCTTCTTCGCCGGCCAGATCAACGGCACCACCGGCTACGAGGAGGCCGGCGCCCAGGGGCTGCTGGCGGGCCTCAACGCCGCCCGCCGGGCACAGGGGCTCGACTCCTGGTGCCCGGGTCGCGACGAGGCCTATCTCGGCGTGCTGGTGGACGACCTGATCACCCTGGGGACGAAGGAGCCCTACCGCATGTTCACCTCCCGGGCCGAGTACCGCCTGCTGCTGCGCGAGGACAACGCCGACCTGCGTCTCACCGAGGCAGGCCGCGAGCTGGGGCTGGTGGACGACACCCGCTGGGCGGCCTTCAGCGAGAAGCGTGAGGCCATCGAGCGCGAGAGCGCCCGACTCAGGGCCAGCTGGGTGCAGCCCGACAGCCAGGCGGCCGCCTGTATCGCCGAGAAGACCGGCAAGGCACCGGCTAGGGAGTACAGCCTGATGGACCTGCTCAAGCGTCCGGAACTGGGCTATGTCGACGTGGCGGGGCTGCCGGGCATCCCGGGCGAGCCGGTTGCCGACGAGTCGGTGGCCGAGCAGGTACAGATCCAGGCCAAGTATCAGGGCTATATCGATCGCCAGCGTGACGAGATCGCCAAGCTGAAGCGGCATGAGGCCACCCCGCTGCCCGTCGATCTCGACTACACCCGGGTCGACGGGCTCTCCCACGAGATCCGCCAGAAGCTCGCCGAGGCACGCCCCGAGACCCTGGCCCAGGCCTCGCGCATCTCCGGGGTGACCCCGGCGGCGGTGTCGATCCTGCTGATTCACCTCAAGAAGCGTCGACTCCTCGACGACCACCAGGTAGCCAGCGCATGACGGCCAGCGCAGACCCCGTGGCCACGCGCCTCGACCAGGGACTCGCGCAGCTGGGCATCGCCGTGGACCCCGAGCAGCGCCGTCGACTGCTCGCCCTGGTCGGGTTGTTGCACAAGTGGAACCGCGCCTATAACCTCACCGCGATACGCTCAGCCGAGGAGATGGTCTCGCGCCACCTGCTGGACAGCGCCGCGGTGCTGCCCTACCTGAGCGGTCGCACACTGCTCGATGTGGGCGCGGGACCGGGCTTCCCGGGACTGGTGCTGGCGATCCTCAAGCCCGAGCTCGAGGTGACCCTGCTCGACAGCAACGGCAAGAAGGTTCGATTCCAGCGCCAGGCGGCGCTGGAGCTGGGCCTCGACAACGTGACCCCGGTGCAGGCACGGATCGAGGCCTTCGAGGAGCGCTACGACCAGGTCATCTCGCGAGCCTTCGCCAGCCTCGGCGACTTCGTCGCGCTGACCCGCGAGCGGGT
Source organism: Halomonas sp. (assembly GCA_018401555.1). Taxonomy (GTDB): domain Bacteria; phylum Pseudomonadota; class Gammaproteobacteria; order Pseudomonadales; family Halomonadaceae; genus Halomonas. The sequence goes on along the minus strand of JAGYKP010000081.1, from coordinate 98,289 downwards.
GGCCCCCGGTGGCCAGTGGCTGGCCATGAAGGGGCCCGCCGTGGACGAGGAGCTTGCCGGGTTGCCGGCGGAGGTCGTGCCGGTGGCGCGTCATCTCCTCGAGGTGCCCTTCGAGGTCGGCACCCGCCTGCTGGTGGTGCTCGAGCGCCGGACGCAAGCCCCGGCTCCCTGACAACCCGCGTTTCCCCGCAACGGAGTTGCCCGTGACCAAGATCATCGCCTTGACCAACCAGAAGGGTGGCGTCGGCAAGACCACCACCGCGGTCAACCTCGCCGCCAGCCTGGCGGCCCTCGATCGTCGCGTGCTGCTGGTCGACCTCGATCCCCAGGGCCATGCGACCATGGGCAGCGGCATCGACAAGCACGAACTGGATGGCAGTGTGCTGGAGGTACTGCTGGGCGAGCGCGATGCCGCCGGGGTGATCCTCGATTGCCCCGAGGCCGGCTATGCCCTGCTGCCGGGCAACGGCGACCTCACCGCCGCCGAGGTGGCGCTGCTGGATCGCGAGGCGGGGCGTGAGCGCTGCCTGGAGAATGCCCTGGCCGGCGTGGCGGACGAGTACGACGTGGTGCTGATCGACTGCCCGCCCTCGCTCAACATGCTGACCGTCAACGGCCTGACCGCCGCCCACGGCGTGCTGATCCCACTGCAGTGCGAGTTCTACGCCCTGGAGGGCCTCTCGGCGCTGCTCGACACCGTGGAGCAGATCAAGGACAGCGTGAATCCCCGGATCGAGGTCTACGGCATCCTGCGCACCATGTTCGATGCCCGCAACAGCCTGACCCGCGACGTCACCAAGCAGCTGCGTGACTACTTCGGCGAGACCCTGCTCAAGGCCACCATTCCGCGCAACGTGCGGGTCGCCGAGGCGCCCAGCCACGGCCTGCCGGTGACCAAGTACGCGCGCTTCTCGCGGGGTAGCCAGGCTCACCGGGTGCTGGCCAAGGAACTGATTCGGCGCCTGTCGCTGTAATCCCTGTTGTGCAACATCAGTGATGAGGGAATGTCGATGACGCGTAAACGCGCCCTGGGACGAGGCCTGGATGCCCTGATCGGTGGCAATGCCCGCCGCCGCGAGAGCCTCGACCTGCCCGAGGTGGAGCTCGCCGACGGCGAGGCGGCGGCCAGCAACCCCGCTAGCGGAACCGGAACCGGTCGAGCGCCTCGAGCGCCTGCCGCTGGGCCAGCTCAGCCGCGGCAAGTACCAGCCGCGCCGCGACATCCAGCCCGAGGCGCTGGAGGAGCTGGCCGACTCGATTCGTGCCCAGGGGGTGATGCAGCCCATCGTGGTACGCCCGGTGGCCGAGGATCGCTACGAGATCATCGCCGGCGAACGGCGCTGGCGGGCCGCCCAGCTGGCCGAGCTCGACGTCATCCCTGCGGTGATCCGCGAGGTCAGCGACGAGGTGGCCCTGGCCCTGGCGCTGATCGAGAACATCCAGCGCGAGAACCTCAACCCGGTCGAGGAGGCGATGGCCCTCAAGCGCCTGCTGGAGGAGTTCGAGCTGACCCAGCAGCAGGTCGCCGACGCGGTGGGCAAGTCCCGGACTCAGGTCACCAACCTGCTGCGCCTGCTGGCCCTCGACCCCGAGGTCCAGACCCTGCTCGAGCGTGGCGATCTGGACATGGGCCACGCGCGTGCGCTGCTCGTGCTTTCCGCCGCCAAGCAGCGCCAGGCCGCCCATGAGGTGGTCAATCAGGACCTGACCGTGCGTGCGACCGAGGCGCTGGTGAAGCGCCTCGCCGAGGGGCGCCCAGGAAGGCCGAGCAGGCGCCTCCGAGCCCTGACGTCGCGCGACTCGAGACCCGCCTGGGCGAGGTGCTCGGTGCGCCGGTGAAGATCCAGCATGGCCGCGGCGGCAAGGGGCGAGTGACCATCCGCTACGCCAGCCTCGATGAACTGGATGGCATTCTGGAACATATCCGCTAGGCGATACGGCATGATGCGCGTCAAACTGTCGACAATTTCTGCACCTTTGGTCGAAAAGTGACCGGAAATCACGACGAAAGCGTGGCGCCTCAGTTGAAGCGCCGGGGGGGGTTCCCTATAATCCGCGGTGGTTTTGGCCTTGCGCCTGGCCCGATCAAGGGAGCGGCGAGAAGACGATGAGACACCCCGTCACCCGCCGGCGTACCATGGGCTGGCGCCTGCTGCGACTGGAAGTGCTGGGAATGTGCGTCGTGATCGTGGCGGCGACCCTGCTCGGCGGCATCGAGGCAGGAATATCCGCCCTTTCAGGCGCCCTGGTCGGATTGATTCCCCAGACATTCTTCGTCTGGCGAAGCGGTCAGGCGCGCGGCGGCCGACAGGCGCAGCGGTTCGTGATGAACCTTTATCGCGCGGAAGCTGGCAAGTTCGGTTTGACGGTGGCACTGCTGGCAATGGTCTTCGTGGCCGTGCCCCCCTCAAACCCGATTTCTTTCTTCAGCGCATACGTGGCGACCCATCTCATGCCCTGGCTGGCACCCTGGCTTTGGCGCGAGCGGTCGACCCCTCAACCGAGGTGATCTTCGCATGGCAGCAGGCAGTGATAACACGGCGGCTAACTACATACAGCACCACCTCCAGAACCTGACTTTCGGCCACCACCCCGAGAATGGCTGGTCGTTGGCACATGGTGCCGAGGAAGCTCGCGAGATGGGCTTCTGGGCCATCCATCTGGACACCATGGGCTGGTCCATCGCCATGGGGGTGCTGTTCATCTGGCTGTTCCGCAAGGCCGGCAAGATGGCGACCACCGGCGTCCCCGGGCCGCTGCAGAACGTCGTCGAGATGATCATCGAGTTCGTCGAGCTCACCGTGCGCGGCGCCTTCCATGGCCGTAACCCGGTGATCGCACCCCTGGCCCTGACGCTGTTCGTCTGGATCTTCCTGATGAACCTACTCAAGCTGGTGCCGGTGGATTATGCCCCCGAGCTCTTCGCCCGCCTCGGCATCGAGTACATGAAGCTGGTACCGACCACCGATCCCAATGCCACCCTGGGCATGGCCATCGGCGTGTTTGGCCTGATCATCTACTACAGCCTCAAGGTCAAGGGCGTGGGTGGCTTCGCCAAGGAGCTCTCACTGACCCCCTTCAACCACTGGTCGCTGATCCCCTTCAACCTGGTGATGGAGATCATCGGGCTGCTGGTCAAGCCGCTCAGCCTCGGCCTGCGTCTGTTCGGCAACATGTTCGCCGGCGAGGTGATCTTCATCCTGATCGCGCTGCTGCCCTTCTGGGTGATGTGGACCCTGAACGTGCCCTGGGCCATCTTCCACATCCTGGTCATCACCCTGCAGGCCTTCATCTTTACCGTGTTGTCTGTCGTCTACCTGAGTCAGGCGCACGAGCACCACTGAAGTCGATACCCTTGCAACACCCTTAACCTCAACCCTCAACCCTTAACCCTTAACTACTCTCAATCAGGAGCATTACCATGGAACTCGTCTATATCGCTGCCTCCCTCATGATCGGCCTGGGCGCTCTGGGTACCGGCATCGGCTTCGCCATCCTGGGCGGCAAGCTGCTCGAGTCTACCGCTCGCCAGCCGGAGCTGGGCGACCAGCTGCAGACCAAGACCTTCCTGATGGCCGGCCTGCTCGACGCCGTGCCGATGATCGGCGTGGGTATCGCGATGTACCTGATCTTCGTCGTTGCCGGTTAATGCATGACAGCACCGAGCGCCATGCGCTCGGTTTGCTTGTTTCCGGTCAACACGAACCTGTCAGAGGTACCGCCCCGTGAATATCAACATGACGCTGATCGGGCAGACGATCGCCTTCGCGATCTTTGTCTGGTTCTGCATAAAGTACGTGTGGCCGCCGATCAGCAACGCGCTTCACGAGCGCCAGAAGAAGATTGCTGACGGCCTGGATGCGGCCAGCCGTGCCTCGCGTGACCTGGAGCTAGCCCAGGAGCGCGCCGAGCAGACGCTGCGCGAGAGCAAGGAACAGGCTTCACAGATTCTCGAGCAGGCCAACAAGCGTTCCTCCCAGATGGTCGAGGAGGCTCGCGAGCAGGCCCGTGTCGAAGGCGAGCGCATCGTCGCCTCCGCCCGCGCCGAGATCGAGCAGGAAGTCAATCGCGCCAAGGACGAGCTGCGTGCCCAGGTGTCCCGCCTGGCGGTCACCGGCGCCGAGCGTGTCCTGGAAGCCTCCATCGACGAGAAGGCCCATCGCAAGCTGCTCGACGAGCTTGCCGCCGAACTGTGAGGAGGTGATCCATGGCGGAACTGTCTACCGTCGCTAGGCCCTATGCCAAGGCGGCGTTCGAGTACGCACGCGATCACCAGACGCTGGATACCTGGTCCGACTGGCTGAACAAGCTGGCCATGGTGGTAACGAACCGCGAGGCGCTCAAGCTTCTCTCCAGCCCCAAGCTCGACGTCGAGCGTAAGGTGGCCATGGTGGTCGAGCTGGCGGAGGTCGACCTCGATGAGGCGGCCAGCCGCTTCCTCGCCACTCTGGGCGAGAAGGGGCGCCTGCCGGCGCTGGCCGCCATCCGCGAACAGTTCGAGACGCTGCTCGCCGACCACGAGAAGCGCGTCGACGTTACCGTGGTGTCGGCCTACAAGCTCACCAAGGCCCAGCAGGACAAGCTCTCCGGCGCGCTCAAGAAGCGCCTGAATCGCGAAATCTCCATTACCACTCAGGTGGATCCCGAGCTTCTCGGTGGTGTCATCCTGCGTGCCGGCGACACCGTCATCGACGGGTCGGTGCGTGGTCGACTGAACCGCCTTTCCGAAGCCCTTACCGCCTGAGTCTGAGGGACATGGCATGCAGCAACTGAATCCTTCCGAGATCAGCGACATCATCAAGCAGCGTATCGAGAAGCTTGACGTCGCATCCGAAGCCCGCAACCAGGGCACCATCGTCAGCGTTTCCGACGGCATCGTGAAAGTCCACGGCCTCGAGGACGCGATGTTCGGTGAAATGATCGAGTTCCCCGGCAGCATCTTCGGCATGGTGCTCAACCTCGAGCGCGACTCCGTGGGCGCCGTGGTGCTGGGCGACTACCTGCAGCTCGAAGAGGGCATGACCGCCCAGTGTACCGGTCGTATCCTCGAGGTGCCGGTGGGTCCCGAGCTGATCGGCCGCGTGGTCGATGCGCTGGGCAACCCCATCGATGGCAAGGGCGAGATCAACGCCAAGCTGACCGACGCGGTGGAGAAGGTCGCCCCCGGCGTCATCACCCGCCAGTCGGTCGATCAGCCGGTGCAGACCGGCCTCAAGTCCATCGACGCCATGGTGCCGATCGGCCGCGGCCAGCGTGAGCTGATCATCGGCGACCGCCAGATCGGCAAGTCGGCCATCGCCATCGACGCCATCATCAACCAGAAAGGCAAGGGCATCACCTGCGTCTACGTGGCCATCGGCCAGAAGCAGTCGACCATTGCCAACGTGGTGCGCAAGCTCGAGGAGCACGGCGCGATGGAGCACACCATCGTGGTCGCCGCCGGCGCCGCCGACCCGGCCCCGATGCAGTTCCTGGCGGCCTACTCCGGCTGCACCATGGGCGAGTACTTCCGCGACCGCGGTGAAGACGCGCTGATCGTCTACGATGATCTCTCCAAGCAGGCCGTGGCCTATCGCCAGGTCTCCCTGCTGCTGCGCCGTCCGCCGGGCCGCGAGGCCTACCCGGGCGACGTCTTCTACCTCCACTCCCGCCTGCTCGAGCGTGCCGCGCGCGTGAACGCCGACTATGTCGAGAAGTTCACCAACGGCGAGGTGAAGGGCAAGACCGGTTCGCTGACGGCCCTGCCGATCATCGAGACCCAGGGCGGTGACGTCTCGGCCTTCGTGCCGACCAACGTGATCTCCATCACCGACGGTCAGATCTTCCTCGAGACCGACCTGTTCAACTCGGGCATCCGTCCGGCCATCAACGCTGGCCTCTCGGTCTCCCGTGTGGGTGGTTCGGCCCAGACCAAGATCATCAAGAAGCTCGGCGGCAGCGTGCGTCTGGCCCTGGCCCAGTACCGCGAGCTGGCGGCCTTTGCCCAGTTCGCCTCCGACCTGGACGAGGCCACCCGCAAGCAGCTGGAGCATGGTCAGCGCGTCACCGAGCTGATGAAGCAGAACCAGTACTCGCCGATGTCCGTGGCCGAGATGGCCCTCTCCCTGTATGCCGCCAACGAGGGCTACCTGGAAGAGGTCGAGGTCAACAAGGTGCTGGACTTCGAGCGCGCCCTGCGCGACTTCATGAAGGCCGAATACGCCGAGCTGCTCGACAAGATCAACCAGACCGGCGACTACAGCAGCGAGATCCAGGACGGGCTGAAAGAGGGTCTCGAGAAGTTCAAGGCCACTCAGAGCTGGTAATGCCGTTGGCCTGCCCCGCCCGCGGGGCGGGCCCTGGAGCTTACTGAGTGCCACGAACGGAGTAGATCGCTATGGCAGCTGCAAAAGAGATACGCACCCAGATCGGGAGCATCAAGAACACGCAGAAGATCACCAGCGCCATGGAAATGGTCGCGGCGTCGAAGATGCGCAAGGCCCAGGACCTGATGAAGGCCAGCCAGCCCTATGCGCGTCAGATCCGCAACGTGGTCGCGCATGTCGCCGATGCCAACCCGGAGTACCGTCACCCCTGGATGGTCGAGCGCGAGGTAGAGCGCGTCGGTTACATCGTGGTGTCCACCGACCGCGGCCTGTGTGGCGGCCTGAACGTCAACCTGTTCAAGGCCGTGGTCAAGGACGCCAAGGCGTGGCGCGACCAGGGGGCCGAGCTCGACTTCTGTGCCCTGGGCAGCAAGGCCGGCACCTTCTTCAGGAGCTACGGGGGCAACCTCGTCGCCGCGAAGAGCGGCCTGGGCGAGGCGCCCGAGGTCGAGGACCTGATCGGCAGCGTGAAGGTGATGCTGGATGCCTACGACGAGGGCCGGCTGGACCGCCTGTGCGTGGTGTACAACGAGTTTGTCAACACCATGACCCAGAAGCCGGTGGTCCGTCAGCTGTTGCCCCTGTCGCCCGATATGGGCTCGCAAGCGAACGACGAAGAAGACAAGCGTCCCGGTAGCTGGGACTACCTGTATGAGCCGGATGCCAAGGCGCTGCTGGACAGCCTGCTGGTGCGATTCGTCGAATCGCAGGTGTACCAGGCGGTGGTCGAGAACGGGGCCTGCGAGCAGGCCGCGCGGATGATCGCCATGAAGAGTGCCACCGACAACGCCGGCAATCTGATCGACGACCTGGAGCTGGTGTACAACAAGGCCCGTCAGGCGGCCATTACCCAGGAAATCTCCGAGATCGTCGGTGGTGCCGCCGCCGTATAAGCGCCAGGGAGGCCATGGCCCTCCCGGCATGCAGGTTTCATTTTCAGGTATTTGAGAGGAACCAAGATGAGCGGACGTATCGTACAAATCATCGGCGCGGTGATTGACGTAGAGTTTCCGCGGGACGATGTTCCCAAGGTCTACGACGCGCTGAAGGTCTCGACTGTCGAGACCGTGCTCGAGACCCAGCAGCAGCTGGGTGATGGCGTGGTGCGCACCATCGCCATGGGCTCCACCGAGGGCCTCAAGCGTGGCATGGACGTCACCAACACCGGCGCGGCCATCTCCGTGCCGGTGGGCAAGGCGACGCTGGGCCGCATCATGAACGTGCTCGGCGAGCCCATCGATGAGGCGGGCGAGATCGGCGAAGAAGAGCGCATGCCGATCCACCGCAAGGCGCCGGGCTACGCCGACCAGGCGGCCTCCAACGAGCTGCTCGAGACCGGCATCAAGGTCATCGATCTGGTCTGCCCGTTCGCCAAGGGCGGCAAGGTCGGCCTGTTCGGCGGCGCCGGCGTGGGCAAGACCGTCAACATGATGGAGCTGATCCGCAACATCGCCACCGAGCACAGCGGCTACTCGGTGTTTGCGGGCGTGGGCGAGCGTACCCGTGAGGGTAACGACTTCTACCACGAGATGACCGAGTCCAACGTCATCGACAAGGTGTCGCTGGTCTACGGCCAGATGAACGAGCCGCCCGGCAACCGCCTGCGTGTGGCCCTGACCGGCCTGACCATCGCCGAGAAGTTCCGCGATGAAGGCCGCGACGTGCTGCTGTTCGTCGACAACATCTACCGCTACACCCTGGCCGGTACCGAGGTCTCCGCCCTGCTGGGCCGGATGCCCTCCGCGGTGGGTTACCAGCCGACCCTGGCCGAGGAGATGGGTGTGCTCCAGGAGCGCATCACCTCCACCAAGACCGGCTCGATCACCTCCGTGCAGGCCGTCTACGTGCCCGCGGATGACCTGACCGACCCGTCGCCGGCGACCACCTTCTCGCACCTGGACGCCACCGTGGTACTGGCGCGTTCCATCGCCGAGCTGGGTATCTATCCGGCCATCGACCCGCTGGACTCCACCTCGCGTCAGCTCGACCCGCTGGTCGTCGGCGAGGAGCACTACAACACCGCCCGCGGTGTGCAGAACGTGCTGCAGCGCTACAAGGAGCTCAAGGACATCATCGCGATCCTGGGCATGGACGAGCTGTCCGACGAGGACAAGCTGGCCGTGTCCCGGGCGCGCAAGATCCAGCGCTTCCTGTCGCAGCCGTTCTTCGTGGCCGAGGTGTTCACCGGGTCGCCCGGCAAGTACGTGTCCCTCAAGGACACCATCCGCGGCTTCCAGGGCATCCTCGACGGCGAGTACGACGAGCTGCCGGAGCAGGCCTTCTACATGGTCGGCACCATCGACGAGGCCGTCGAGAAAGCCAACCAGATGAAGTAATCCCGTCTACCTGGGAGACGTCGTCATGACGAAAAGCTTCAAGTGCGAGATCGTCAGCGCCGAGGAGGGTATCTTCTCCGGCCAGATCGAGCGGGTCATCGCCACCGGGCGCATGGGCGAGCTGGGGATCCTCCCCGGCCACGCCCCGCTGCTGACCGAGCTCAAGCCGGGCCCGGTGCGTGTGATCCACGATGGCGAGGAGGAGCACTACTACGTCTCCGGAGGCTTCCTGGAAGTCCAGCCGGACGTGGTGACCATCCTGGCCGATGCGGCGACTCGTGCCCATGATCTCGATGAGGCGGCGGCCGAGGAGGCTCGTCAGCATGCGCTGAAGAACCTCAACGACAAGTCCGCCGAGCTGGACTACACCCGTGCATCGGCCGAGCTGGCCGAGGCCGTGGCCCAGCTGCGCACGATCCAGCAACTGCGCAAGAAGGCCGGCAAGGGCTGATCATCGCCCCTGCGTGAGTCTCGCGCCCCCTGCTCGTCGGCCACGACGAGTACGGGGGCGTTCTTGTCTCTGTCATCCCGGTGGCCTGTCCCTGGGGCGCCGTGGAGGATGCCATGTCACTCACCGAGAGCCTGAACACGCATCGGCTGGCACTCTGCCAGGCCCTCGACGAGGAGGATGGCGAGCGCCTCGATGCCCTGCTGCCCGAGCTGCGTTCGGCGGATATCGCCGAGATTCTCGAGGCGATCCTCGAGGAGGAGGCCGACCCGCCCCGGGCCCTTGCCCTGCTGGGACGCCTGCCCCTGGAGCGTCGCGCCAGCGTGCTTGGACACCTGCCCGGCGATGCTCAGCTGGTCCTCGCCGAGGCACTCAGCGATGAGCGCCTGCTGGCGATCCTCGAGGAGATGGGGTCCGACGAGCGTGCCGATCTCTTCAACCTGCTCGATGAGGATCGTCGCCAGCGGCTGCTGCGACGCATGGCGCGCCGCGAGCGCGAGGAGCTCAAGCGCCTGGCCAGCTACGAGGAGGGCACTGCCGGGGCGATCATGACCGCCGACTATGTGGCGATCCCCAGCGGCATGACGGTCTCCCAGGCGATGATGCGGGTGCGCCAGACGGCCCCCGATGCCGAGACGGTCTATCAGCTGTATATCGTCGACGGCCGAGGGCGGCTGGCGGGCACTCTGTCGCTGCGCCAGCTGATGGTGGCACCCCCCGGGGAACCCATCGACGAGCTGATGATCCGCGATGTGATTCACGTCCCGGTCGACGAGGCCCAGGAGGAGGTGGCGCGCATCGTCGCCCGCTACGACCTGCTGGCCCTGCCGGTGGTCGACGCCGACAGACGGCTGGTGGGCATCGTCACCCATGACGATGCCATGGATGTGGTCGAGTCCGAGGCCACCGAGGATATCCACAAGGGGATGTCGATCGGCGCGCTGGAGGACGGGGTCAGCCGGGTGCCGCTGTGGAGCCTGTATCGCAAGCGGGTCATCTGGCTGGTGCTGCTGGTGTTCGCCAACCTCTTCTCCGGCGCGGGCATCGCCTACTTCGAGGAGACCATCGCCGCCCAGGTGGCGCTGGTGTTCTTCCTGCCGCTGCTGATCGGCAGCGGCGGCAATGCCGGTGCCCAGGCCGCCACCCTGATGGTACGCGGCATGGCCACCGGTGACGTGGGGATCAAGGACTGGGGCAAGCTGCTGGGGCGCGAGCTGCTGGTGGCCGGCTCGCTGGGGCTGACCATGGCCCTGGCGGTGGCCCCCATCGGGATCATGCGCGGCGGCGAGGCGCTGGCCCTGGTGGTGGCCATGAGCATGGTCACCATCGTGCTGTTCGGCAGCCTGCTGGGCATGTGCCTGCCCTTCCTGCTCGACCGTCTGGGCTGGGATCCGGCCACCGCCTCGGCGCCACTGGTGACCACCCTGATCGATGCCTCTGGGGTGCTGATCTACTTCGGCATCGCCACGGCGGTTCTCACCGGCACATGAGACGCGGCGGGGCGGACAGCGCGGCGGCGGGCGTGTATCCTCTGCGCGGCATGTCGCCTGCGGGCGTTGGCCACTGCTGACAGGAAATCTCCATGGATTGGCTTCAGGTCGTCGTACTCTCCATCGTCCAGGGACTCACCGAGTTCCTGCCGATCTCCAGTTCCGCCCACCTGATCCTGGTGCCGGCGTTGACCGACTGGGGCGACCAGGGCCTGGCCTTCGACGTGGCGCTGCATATCGGCAGCCTCTCGGCGGTGGTGCTCTACTTCCGCCAGGAGCTGGTGCGCATGGCGGTGAGCTGGGGTGGATCCCTGGCGGGGCGCGGGGTGGACCCCGATGCCCGCCTGGCCTGGTGGGTGGTGCTGGCGACGATCCCGGTGTGCCTGGTGGGCCTGGCCTTCCATGACGCCATCGCCGAGGGCATGCGTTCGCCGCTGATCATCGCCTTCGGACTGATCGCCTTCGGACTGCTGCTGGCCTACGCGGACCTGCGCCATCGCGGCAGCCGCGACGAGTATCAGCTGACCCTGCGCGATGCCCTGCTGATCGGGCTGGCCCAGGCGCTGGCGCTGATCCCCGGCACCTCGCGCTCGGGCATCACCATCACCGCGGCGCTGCTGCTGGGCATGAGCCGCGAGGGGGCGGCGCGCTTCTCGTTCCTGATGTCGATCCCGGTGATCGTGCTGGCCGGCGGGATGGAGGTCCTCGGGCTGATCCGCGACGCGACCCAGGTGGACTGGTTCACCCTGACGGTGGGGGCGCTGCTCTCGGGCATCAGCGCCTATCTCTGCATCCACTTCTTCCTGGCCTTCATCAAGCGGGTCGGCATGCAGCCCTTCGTGATCTATCGGCTGCTTCTCGGTGCCTGGCTGCTGTGGCTATTCTGGTAACTCTGTTCTGCTGATCCCCTAGGAGTCACCGCGTGATTCGACGCCCCTTGCCGTTGTTGCCCTGGTTACTGTTATCCACGGTGCTGATGCTGGCGGCCTGCTCCGAGCGCGACCGGCCGCTCGATTCGCCGGTGCGCCTCGAGGGCAGCATCTTCGGCAGCTTCTACCAGGTGACCATCGTCGACTCCCTGACCCAGGGTGAAGCCAATGAGCTGGAGGAGGGCATCCTCGCCGAGCTCGAGGCGGTGGATGCGAGCATGTCGATCTATCGTGATGACTCCGAGCTCTCGGCGTTCAACCAGGCCCCGACGGGGAGTGGCAGCCGCTCTCCGACGCTCTGGTCGAGGTGCTGGCCATCGGTCGCTCGGTGGCCGAGGCCAGCGACGGGGCCTTCGACATGACCATCGGTGGACTGGTCAACCTGTGGAGCTTCGGCGCCGAGGCGCGCCCCAGGGAGATCCCCGCCGACGCCGAGCTGGCCGAGCGGTTGGCGCAGATCGGCACGGACGCCCTGGAGCTCGACGAGCAGCAGCGTGAGGCCAGGCGCACACGCGAGGTGACCATCGACCTGGGCGGGGTGGCCAAGGGGCATGCCACCGACCGGGTGGCCGCCTTCCTGGCGAGTGAAGGGATCGAGCACTACCTGGTGAACCTCGGCGGTGACCTGCTCGCCCGTGGCTACCGCGACGGCGATGCGGAGCCCTGGCGCATCGGCATCGAGGCGCCGCTGGAGGATCGCCAGGAGGCCCGGCATGTGCTGCCGCTGCACGATATCTCGGTGGCCACCTCCGGTGACTACCGCAACTACTTCGAGGAGAACGGGCGGCGCTACTCCCACACCCTGGACCCGCGCAACGGGCGGCCGATCACCCATCGGCTGGCCTCGGTGAGCGTCTTCCACGCCTCCAACGCCTGGGCGGATGCCTGGGCCACGGCGCTGATGGTGCTGGGCGACGAGGCGGGCATGGCGCTGGCCCGGGAGCGCCAGCTGAGTGCGCTGATGATCATACGCGAGGATGACGGCTGGACCACCCGGGTCACTCCCGCCTTCGTCGAGCAGTTCGGTGCCGCGCGGGTGGAGGAGCTCGACCTGGAGGCAGCGCCCGGCGGTCGCCCGCAGCAACAGGACCAACAGGATCAGGAGTGATGGATGACACTTGACGTAGTGATACTGGCCGCCGGGCAGGGCACCCGGATGCGTTCGACCCTGCCCAAGGTACTGCACCGTCTGGCCGGCAAGCCCATGGTACGCCATGTGATCGACACCGCCGCGGGGCTGCACGCCGAGCGCACCCATGTGGTGGTGGGCCATGGCGCCGAGAAGGTGCGTGAGGCGCTGGCCGACTGTCGCGTGCACTTCGCCCTGCAGGCCGAGCAGAAGGGCACCGGCCATGCCGTGGCCCAGGCCCTGGACGGGCTGGGCAACGGCCGCGTGCTGGTGCTCTACGGCGACGTGCCGCTGATCCATCGCGCGACCCTCGAACGGCTGCTGGAGGGGGTCGATGACGATCACCTGGGGCTGCTCACCGTGACCCTCGACGATCCCGGCGGCTATGGACGCATCCTGCGCAACGCCGAGGGAGAGGCGGTGGCCATCGTCGAGCACAAGGACGCCAGCGAGAGCGAGCGGGCGGTTCGCGAGTGCAATACCGGCATCATGGCGATGACTGCCGACCAGCTGCGCCGCTGGCTGCCGCGGCTCTCCGCCGACAATGCCCAGGGCGAGTACTACCTCACCGACATCATCGCCATGGCCGCCGCCGAGGGGGTCAGGGTGGTCACCGCCCAGCCGGCCGATCCGGTCGAGGTGGAGGGCGTCAACAACCGGCTGCAGATGGCGCGCCTGGAGCGTGCCCATCAGCAGGCCATCGCCGAGCGGCTGATGACCGAGGGCGTGGCGCTGGCCGACCCGTCGCGCCTCGACGTGCGTGGCTCACTGCACTGTGGTCATGACGTGGAGATCGACGTGGGCTGCGTCTTCGAGGGCGAAGTGGAACTGGGCGAGGGGGTGCGCATCGGCCCTCACTGCGTGATCCGTGACAGCCATATCGGCGCCGAGAGCGTGATCGAGTCCCACAGTGTCATCGACGGCGCGGTGATCGCCGGGCGCGCCACCATCGGACCCTTCGCCCGCCTGCGTCCCGGCTCGCGGCTGGCGGTGGGGACCCGGGTGGGCAACTTCGTCGAGACCAAGAACGTCGAGGTGGGCGAGGGCAGCAAGATCAACCACCTGAGCTACGTGGGCGATGCCCGCCTGGGGCGTGGCGTCAACGTCGGCGCCGGCACCATCACCTGCAACTACGACGGCGCCAACAAGCACCGTACCGAGATCGGCGACGACGCCTTCATCGGCTCCAACAGCGCCCTGGTGGCGCCGGTGAGCATCGGCCGGGGAGCCACGGTGGGGGCCGGCTCCACCGTGGCCAAGGACGTGCCCGACAACGCCCTGGCGGTGACCCGGGCGCGTCAGGTCAGCAAGGCCGACTGGCCGCGGCCCCGCAAACAGGACGACTGAGGAGAGACAGCGATGTGTGGAATCGTCGGAGCCGTTGCCCAGCGCAACGTGGAAGGGATCCTGCTGGAGGGCCTCAAGCGCCTGGAGTATCGCGGCTATGACTCCGCCGGCATGGCGGTACTCGCCGCCGACGGTAGCCTCCACGCCGCCGCGCGATGGGCAAGGTGGCGGCGCTGGAGGAGCGCCTGGTCGCTGAGCTGCCGTCGGGCACAGCGGGATCGCCCACACCCGCTGGGCGACCCACGGTCGTCCCAGCGAGGTGAATGCCCATCCCCACCAGTCCGGTGAGCGCCTGGCGGTGGTGCATAACGGCATCATCGAGAACCATGAGGCGCTGCGTCGCGAGCTCGAGGCCGAGGGCTATGCGTTTACCTCCGAGACCGACACCGAGGTGGTGGCCCACCTGCTGGAGCGCGAGAGCCGCCAGGCCGGTGACCTGCTCACCGCGGTGCAGCGGGTGCTGGCCCGGCTCGACGGGGCCTATGCGCTGGGGGTGATCCACGCCGGGGAGCCCGATGTCGTCATCGGTGCGCGCAAGGGCAGCCCGCTGGTGGTGGGCGTAGGCATCGGCGAGGCCTTCCTGGGCTCCGACCCGCTGGCGCTGCTGCAGGTCACCGACCGCTTCATCTACCTGGAGGAGGGGGACGCGGTACGCCTCTCCGCCGGTGGGCGCATCGAGGTGTTCGACGCCGAGGGTGCGGCGGTGGAGCGCGAGGTGCAGACCTTCGAGCACGGCGACGGCGCCGCCAGCAAGGGTGACTACCGCCACTTCATGCTCAAGGAGATCCATGAGCAGCCGGCGGTGATCGCCGCCGCCCTGGAGGGGCGTCTGGGCGATCGCTCGGCGCTGGTGGAGAGCTTCGGTCCCGAGGCCGAGGCGCTGTTCCGGCAGGCCAGGCAGATCCATATCGTCGCCTGTGGTACCAGCTACCATGCGGGCATGGTGGCCCGCTACTGGCTGGAGCGCTATGCCGGGATCCCGGTGCAGGTCGAAGTCGCCTCGGAGTATCGCTATCGCCAGGTGGTGGTGCCCGAAGGGACCCTGTTCGTGACCCTCTCCCAGTCCGGCGAGACCGCCGATACCCTGGCGGCGCTGCGCTTCGCCAGGACGGGCGGCTACCTGGCCAGCCTGGCGATCTGCAACGTGCCGGGCAGCTCCCTGGTGCGCGAGTCGGACCTCTCGCTGATGACCCAGGCCGGCCCCGAGATCGGCGTGGCCTCCACCAAGGCCTTCACCACCCAGCTCACCGCCCTGATGCTGCTGACCCTGGCGCTGGGTCGGGTCAGGGGGCTCGACGAGGCCGTGCAGGCCGAGGTGGTGACGGCGCTGCGCGGCCTGCCGCGGCTGGTGGAGCGGGTGCTGGAACTGGATCCGGCCATCGAGGCGCTCTCCATGGCTTTCGTCGAGAAGCACCATGCCCTCTTCCTGGGACGTGGCGCCCACTTCCCCATCGCCCTGGAGGGCGCGCTGAAGCTCAAGGAGATCTCCTACATCCACGCCGAGGCCTACCCGGCGGGTGAGCTCAAGCATGGCCCCCTGGCGCTGGTGGACAGCGACATGCCGGTCATCTCCGTGGCGCCCAACGACGAGCTGCTCGACAAGCTCAAGTCCAACCTCCAGGAAGTGCGGGCCCGCGGCGGCGAGCTGTTCGTGTTCGCCGACGAGGGGTGGGGCTGAACGAGGAGGAGCACGTGCACGTGCTGCGCCTGCCCCGGGTCCATGAGGCGCTGGCGCCGATCCTCTATACCGTGCCGCTGCAGCTGCTCAGCTACCACGTGGCGGTGCTCAAGGGCACCGACGTGGACCAGCCGCGCAACCTGGCCAAGTCGGTGACTGTGGAGTAGCCCTCATTCCCGATAGTGCCACCGAGCCTCGCCTGCACCTGGGCCTGCCCATGTGGGCCAATGCCGACTGGCGGGGTGGTCTCTACCCGCCGGGTGGTGGCGGGCTCGAGGAGTACGCCCGGGTATTCTCCGCCGTGGAGGGCAACACCACCTTCTACAGCGGGGCGCCGCGAGCCGAGACGGTGGCGTCCTGGGCCCGCCAGGCGCCGCCCGGGTTCCGCTTCTGCTTCGCGCTGCCCGCCGCCCTGACCCATGAGCGGCGGCTGCTCGGTATCGAGTCGGACCTTGACGCCTTTCTCGAGGCCCTGGCCCCGCTGCACGATCGCCTGGGCCCGGTGATGGTTCAGCTGCCCCGGGATTTCGGTGGCGCCGAACTGGGGCAACTGGAAGCCCTGCTGGCACGCTGGCCGGCAGGAATTCCCTGCGCCGTGGAGGTTCGCCACAGCGAATTCTTCCACAAGGGGAGGGCCGAGATCGCCCTGAACAGATTGTTGATAACTCATGGCGCCGACCGCGTGATGCTCGACGTTCGGCCGCTCTTCTCGACGCCTGCCGGTGACCATGCCGGGCTGCTCCAGGCCCAGCACGAGAAGCCGAGACGCCCGTTACACGTGCTTTCCACGGGGAACCGACCGCTGGTGCGCTTCATCGGCCATCTCGATGGGGAGGTCAACGCGCGCTATTTCGAGGCCTGGATCGAGCGGCTCTCCCTGTGGATAGATCAGGGGAAAACCCCTTTCCTGTTTGTGCATACTCCCGATAATCGCCAGGCTCCCCAGCTGGCCAGGCGCCTCCATGGGCGGCTGGCGGCGAGGCTGTCACCGCCGCCGCTGGCAGCCTTTCCCGGCGAGGCCCAGGCCAGCCTGTTCGACCCCTAGGCTGGCTCCCGGGGGACAAGCGTTGCGCCCCAAAAGACGCTGGCCATCGAGCGTTTGATCGGATAGTTTTAGGCCGCGGCAGCGATCCTGCCTGGATCCCTGCCACTCTTGACGGTGTCCCGTGACCCGGGGCGCCCTGGACGTGGCAATGACAAGCACAAGCCGCCATCGCGCCGAACCGGCCGTTGGCGACACGTACACTCAGGGTGAAACATGTCGAAACTCTCCCACGCACAGTGGTCATCGAAGATGGCCTTCATTCTGGCAGCCACCGGTTCGGCGGTGGGGCTGGGCAATATCTGGCGCTTCTCCTACATGGTGGGCGACAGCGGGGGCGCGGCCTTCGTGCTCGTCTACCTGGCCTGTGTGGCCCTGGTGGGCCTGCCGATCCTGGTCGCCGAATGGATGATCGGCCGCCGTGGCCAGGAGAACCCGATCAACTCCATGATCGACCTGGCCCGCCAGAGTGGTCGAATGCCGGCCTGGGCAGTGGTCGGCGCCAGCGGCGTGCTCGCCGCCTTCCTGATCCTCTCCTTCTACAGCGTCATCGGCGGCTGGTCGCTCTCCTATACCCTGGGCTCGATCACCGGCCAGTTCAGCGGCCAGGACTCCGACGGCATCGGCGCCCTGTTCAGCGGCCTGCTGGCCAACCCCACCGCCCTGACCCTGTGGCACACCGCCTTCATGGCGCTGGTGATCTTCATCGTCGCCCGTGGCGTGACCAAGGGCCTGGAGGGCGCCGTGCGCACCCTGATGCCGGCGCTGGTGATCCTGATGGTGATCCTGGTGATCTACGGCATGACCACCGGGCATTTCGGCGAGGCCATGGCCTTCATGTTCAGCCCCGACTGGAGCGCCATCAGCGGCGAGGTGGTGCTGGCCGCCATGGGCCAGGCCTTCTTCACCCTGTCGCTGGGCATGGGCATCATGATGGCCTACGGCTCCTACCTGGGCGAGGACGTCAGCCTGATCGGCACCGCCCGCACCGTGATCATCTTCGATACCGTCATCGCGCTGCTCGCCGGCATGGCGATCTTCCCCATCGTCTTCGCCAACGGCCTGAGCCCGGGCGAGGGGCCGGGACTGATCTTCGTCACCCTGCCGCTGGCCTTCGGCAACATGGCAGGCGGCACCATCCTCGGCCTGATGTTCTTCCTGCTGTTGACCTTCGCCGCCCTGACCTCGGCCATCTCGCTGCTGGAACCGACGGTGGAACTGCTCGAGGAGCGCACCCCGCTCTCCCGCGTGGCCGCCACCCTGGTCGCCGGCGTGGCGGTCTGGGCGCTGGGCATCGCCGCCCTGATGTCATTCAACGTCTGGAGCGAACTGTCGATCGCAGGCCTGAACATCTTCGACTTCCTGGATACCCTGACCAGCAAGTTCATGCTGCCGCTGACCGGCCTGGGGGCGATCCTGTTCGTGGCCTGGCGCCTCGATCGTGACAGCGTGCTGGGTGAACTGGGACTCTCCGGTGTACAGGCCCAGCTGTGGCAGGTCGTCGCCCGGGTGGTAGCGCCGATCGGCGTGATCGCGGTATTCGTCTACGGCCTGATCTAGCGCGCCGCAGCGATACCTGGGCGAATGCCCCGACGAGCCCCGCCCTGGCGGGGCTCGTCGTGTGTTGGGGGGCTCAGTGCATGGCATCCTCGGCGAGTTCGTCTTCGGGCAACTCGGCGATGTCACGCGACAGCCGCTTGAACTCGCCGTGGAGCTCGATGCCGCGCCGGGCACGCAGGTGGCGCTGGGCGGCGGTGCGGCTGCGCTGTTCGTGCTCCTGGACTTCCATGCTCATGAAGATGTCGAGGAGTTCGCTCTTCAGGGAGGTTAACCGTTCGCTCTTGTGCATGATCGACACTCTCCTTGGACGCTACGCGACACTGCATTTATTACTATACCTCACTTGACAGAATGATGACGGTGTGGGTTTTCTTCCACAACGCTGTGCCAACGCTCCCCACGAAAGGCCGCGCTGCCCATCCCGCTTCGCCTTCGGGCATACTGTAGGCAGATACCATGATCGCCCCGTCGCCGCCCTGCGGTGGCCAGCCAAGGAGTTCCGCGTGAGTCGTGCCCTGTTCGATGAAATGAGACGCCGCATGGAGCATTTCCGTCGCTCCGAACAAAAGGTAGCGCGGTTCGTGCTGCGTAACCCCGATGAAGTGATCCATATGCGGATCGTGGACCTTGCCACCGAGGCGAAGGTGAGCGAGCCTACCGTGGTGCGCTTCTGCCGCGCCCTTGGCTGCAACGGTTTCCAGGACTTCAAGCTTCAGCTCGCCCAGATGCTGGCCAGCGGTAGTCAGTTCGCCCAGTTCTCGATGAACGATAGCGACTCGGTGGCGGAGTTCTCTCACAGCATTTTTGACTCCACCGTCGGCACACTGCTGTCGGTACGCGACCGGCTCGACAACGAGGCGCTGAGCAAGGCGATCAACGCCCTGGCCATGGCCAACCGGGTGGAGTTTTACGGCTTTGGTGCCTCTGGTGCCGTGGCGTTCGATGCCCAGCACAAGTTCTTCCGCCTGCAGATCTCGACCTCCGCCTACGCCGACCCGCACATGCAGAACATGTCGGCAGTGACGCTGCAAGAGGGCGATGTGGTAGTGGCGATTTCACAAACCGGGCGCACCAAGGCGCTGGTGGCCAGCGTGCGCTTGGCCCGCGAAGCGGGCGCTACGGTGATTGGCCTGTGCCCCAGCGAGTCGCCGCTGGCCGAGGAGGTCACCCTGCCGCTGTATATCGATGTCCACGAGGACACCGGAGATCTACACTCCATGAGCTCGCGCATCGCCCACCTGGTGTTGATCGATGTGCTCGCCGTGGGTGTGGCCAAGACCCGCGGACCCAAGCTGGCCGAGCAGCTCCGCGAAGTGAAGAAGAGCCTGACGCCGCTGCGCTTCCCGGAGCAGGAAGGGAAGCTCTAGAACAGGGGGCGCCGGGGACAAGCCCCGACTCTCTCCGGTTTGTTACGGCTCCGGCTCTGAATGGGCCAGTATGCTAAGCTATTCGCCCATTTTCCGAGCAGCGATGCCTTCCCATGGACGACGTCACGGCGATCCTCGACCACCTGAATGCCGCCCAGCGCGAGGCGGTAAGCGCCCCCCAGGGCAACATGCTGGTACTGGCCGGGGCCGGCTCCGGCAAGACCCGGGTGCTGGTGCATCGCATCGCCTGGCTGATGCAGGCGGAAGGGCTCTCCCCCTACGCGGTGCTGGCCGTGACCTTCACCAACAAGGCGGCGCGCGAGATGCGTACCCGCCTGGAGGCGCTGCTGGGCCTCTCGCTGCGCCACGTCTGGGTGGGCACCTTCCACTCCATCGCCCATCGCCTGCTGCGCACCCACTGGCAGGATGCCCGCCTGCCCCAGCATTTCCAGATCATCGACTCCGATGACCAGCTGCGCCTGGTCAAGCGGCTGATCAAGGAGAACGACGTCGACGACGAGCGCTTCCCGCCGCGGCAGGTGCAGTCGTTCATCTCCGGCTGCAAGGAGGAGGGGCTGCGTCCCCACCAGGTGGACGTCCACGGCGATGCCTACCTGAGTCAGATGGTCGAGCTCTACGAGCGCTACCAGCTCACCTGCGAGCGCGGCGGGCTGGTGGATTTCGGCGAGCTGCTGCTGCGCAGCCTGGAGCTTCTGCGCGACAATCCCGCCCTGCTGGCCCACTACCAGGAACGCTTCGCCCATGTGCTGGTGGACGAGTTCCAGGACACCAACACCCTGCAGTACGCCTGGCTGAAACTGCTCACCGGCATGACCACGCCGATGACGGTGGTGGGCGACGACGACCAGTCGATCTATGGCTGGCGCGGCGCCCGGGTGGAGAATATCCGCCGCTTCGAGCGTGAGTTCACCGCCACGAAGACCGTACGCCTGGAGCAGAACTACCGCTCCACCAGCGCCATTCTCGAGGCCGCCAACGCCCTGATCAGCCACAACGCCGAGCGCATGGGCAAGACGCTATGGACCGCCGGCGAGCGCGGCGAGCCGATCTCGGTCTACAGCGGCTTCAATGACCTGGACGAGGCGCGCTTCATCGTCGATACCCTGCGTGAACGGGTCGAGGAGGGCGTCAATCGCCGCGAGATCGCCATCCTCTACCGCTCCAACGCCCAGTCGCGGGTGATCGAGGAGACCCTGATCCGTCAGGGCGTGCCCTATCGCATCTATGGCGGCCATCGCTTTTACGAGCGGCTGGAGATCAAAAACGCCCTGGCCTACCTGCGCCTGCTGCTCAACCGCGACGACGACGCCTCCCTGGAGCGGGTGATCAACGTGCCGGCCCGGGGTATCGGTACGCGCACCGTGGAGCTGCTGCGCCAGCGTGCCCGGGAGGCCGGCGTCTCGCTGTGGCAGGCGCTTCACGACGGCCTGGCCGATGGCTCCCTCAAGGGGCGTGCCGGCAGCGCCCTGCAGGTCTTCGCCGACCTGATCGACGCCCTGGACAACGACAGCGCGGGGCTCGCCCTGCACGAGATCATCGACCATGTCATCGCGCGTACCGGCCTGCTCGAGCACCACCGCAACGAGCGGGGCGAGAAGGGCCAGGCCCGGGTCGAGAACCTCGAGGAGCTGGTCACCGCGGCCAGGGCCTTCACCCAGGGTGAATCCTTCGACCCGCCCGAAGCCGGCGAGGGTGCGGTGGCACTGGAGGCCTTCCTCTCCGAGGCGGCGCTCAACGCCGGCGAACACGAGGCCGACGAGTTCGAGGACGGCGTCCAGCTGATGACCCTGCACTCCGCCAAGGGGCTCGAGTTCCCGGTGGTGTTCATCGCCGGGGTGGAGGAGGGGCTCTTTCCCCACCGCATGTCGGCGGAGGAGCCGGGGCGGCTCGAGGAGGAGCGTAGGCTTTGCTATGTAGGCGTTACCCGCGCCATGCAGAAGCTCTACCTGACCCACGCCGAGATTCGCCGGTTGCACGGCAAGGAGACATTCCAGCGCGCCTCGCGCTTCCTGCGCGAGATTCCCGAGGAGTATCTGGAGGAGGTGCGTCTGCGCGGTCAGGTGTCGCGGCCGGTGACCGCCGCGCCGCCCGGCGCCGGGATCTGCGGCCAGAGCGAGGTCGACACGGGGCGACGACCTGCCCTCCCTCTCCCTGGGCCAGCGGGTGCGCCATCCGGTGTTCGGCGAGGGGGTGATCCTCAACGCCGAGGGTCGAGGGGCCCCGGGCGCGGGTGCAGGTCAGCTTCGAGGGCGAGGGGGACAAGTGGCTGGTGCTGGGCTTCGCCAAGCTGACGCCGCTGATCGACCGCTGCGGCGACATGACCTTTCGTTGACGTCCACGACAGGCGGGCAGCTTGTGAGCGGGTTCCGCCCTGGAGCATACTGTCCGACGGACACTACCGCGCGTGCATTGCGTCCGCGCGGCCTTATATAACAATCCGCACGGAGTCATGCCCGCATGCAACGCCGCAACTTCATCAAGACGCTAGGCGCCGGCGCCGCCGGTATCGCCGCTGCCCCCTTCGTTTCTACCGCCAATGCCCAGGAGACCATCACCTGGGACATGGTCACCTCATGGCCCAAGAACTTCCCGGCCCTGGGCACCGGTGCCAACGACTTTCGCCCGCGCATCGAGACGCTGTCGGGCGGGCGCATGCGTATTCGTGTGCATGGTGCCGGTGAACTGGTGCCGCCGCTGGAGGTGTTCGATGCCGTGGCCGCCGGCACCGCCGAGATGGGCCACTCCGCCTCCTACTACTGGCGCGGCAAGGTGGCCGCGGCGCAGTTCTTCACCGCCGTGCCCTTCGGCATGAACACCCAGGAGACCAACGCCTGGCTCTATCACGGTGGCGGCCAGGAGCTGTGGGACGAGGTCTATGCCAAGCACAACCTCAAGCCCTTCCCGGTGGGCAACACCACCACCCAGCCCGGCGGCTGGTTCAAGAAGGAGATCAACTCCCTGGAGGACCTGCAGGGGATCAAGCTGCGCCTGCCCGGGCTGGCCGGCGAGGCGATGAACCGCATCGGTGTGACCACCGTCAACATGCCGGGCTCGGAGATCTTCACCTCCATGCAGACCGGGGTGCTGGATGCCGCCGACTGGGTCGGCCCCTACAACGACCTGGCCTTCGGCCTGCACCAGGTGGCCGACTACTACTATACCTCGGCCTGGAACGAGCCCAGTGCGATCCTCGAGGGCACCGTCAACCTGGATGCCTGGAACGCCCTGCCCGACGACCTCAAGGCGGTGGTCACCGAGGCCGCCCGGGCCGCCAACCTGGCGATGATCAGCGAGCTTGCCTACCGCAACGCCCAGGCCCTGGATACCCTTGTCAACGAGCATGGCGTCGAGCTGCGTACCTTCCCCGAGGATGTGATGAAGGCGCTGTACGAGGCCTCCCAGGAGGTGATCGCCGAGCAGGTCGAGAACGATGCCGACTCGAAGAAGGTCCATGACTCCTACGTCGCCTTCCAGAAGCTGGTGCGGCCCTCCAACGATGCCGGCGAGTTCGCTCACCTCAAGGCCCGCGAGGCGGTCGGCGCCTGAGAGAGGCGTGCCTGGCAACTGGCGGACTCGTCTTGTGGTCCGGTATGGCACGCTCCTGGGAGACGCACCATGTATGACAGAGCGGGGCGCCGAATGGCGCCCCGCTGGTTCGGCATGGCGTCGCAGGTTCGCGTCCTGGCGACGGCACCGGCGCGGATGCGCGCGCCTCGTCGTCCATGGCCACCATCACGAAGCGCGCCTCGGTGACCTTGTGGAGCTCGTCGGGATTGCGTTCATGGGGCTGGCGGATCCACACCTCGACGTCGATGCGAATGGAGCTGTGGCCGATCTCCACCAGGTGGGTGAAGATGTTCACCATGGAGCCGACCCGCACCGGGCACAGGAAGTCCATGGCCTCGATGGCCACGGTGGCGGTGCGGCCATTGGCCTCTCGGTCGGCGGCCAGTTCGGCGGCCTGATCCATATGGGCGACCAGCCAGCCGCCGGCGATATCGCCGTGGAGGTTGGTGTCCTGGCGACTGGCCAGCAGCTTGAGGGTGAGCTCGCCCCGCGGGCGGGGGCTGTCGTCGAGGTCTGTCATGAAGATGTCATCATCCTGGCTTGTTATTGGGGGCGAGACCGCGGCCCATGGTAAACCCAGCCCGGCCTGCCCTCCAGCCCCGTCCGACCTGCCGGGTGGGGAGGGTTATCTTGGGCCGGGGGAGCAATGATCTGCGGAGGTAGCATGGCGGTAATCGGCAGGCCCAGAGAAGGGCACAGGCGAGGGCGCTGGATGGCGCTGCTGCTCGGCGGGCTGCTGACCCTGCTGGCGGTGCGCCTGCCGGCAGGATGCACGTCGTCGGCCCTGGGTGCGGTGGGCTCGGCTACCTGGCGGGGCTGATGCTGCGCTGGGGCGAGCTGCTCACCGAGCGTCACCCGGGCGTGCGCCTGCAGCTCCAGGCCAGCGGCTCGGCCAGTGCCCCTGCCGCCCTGACGGCCGGCACCACGCGTCTGGGGCCCATGTCGCGCCCCATGAACGAGGTCGAACGCGAGGCCTTCAGCGAACGCCACGGCTATCCCCCCGTGGAGCTGGAGATCGCCCGCGATGCCCTGGCGGTCATCGTGCATCGCCACAATCCGCTGGCGAGCCTAAGCCGGCGGGAGCTGGATGCCATCTTCTCCGAGTCGCGCCGCTGCGGCGCCGAGGAGAGCATCGAGCGCTGGTCGCAGCTGGGGGTCGAGCTGCCGGGCGATCGCATCGTGCTGCATGGGCGCAACGTCGCTTCGGGCACCCATGACCTGTTCCGCATGCGGGCGCTGTGCGGTGGCAGCTATCGGGTGCACCTCAACGAGCACCCCGGCTCGGCCGCGGTGGTGGCCGCGGTGGCCGCCGAGTCCCGCGGCCATCGGCTTCGCCGGTCTCAATCACCTGACTGCAGGCGTCAAGGCGCTGCCGCGTGCCGACTCCACAGGCGAGGCACGTTCGCACCTACGCCGCAGGCGGTCCGCCGTGGCGACTATTCGCTGTCGCGCTCCCTCTATCTCTACCTGAACCTGCCCCCAGGCAGTGCGCTGCCGGCTCCGGAGCAAGCCTTCCTCGAACTGGTGTTCTCCCCGCTCGGTCAGGCGGTGGTCGAGGAGCAGGGCTTCGTCGGCTCCTGACAGACGAGCGGCTGGGCCGAGCCAGCGATGGAATGGCTGGCCTCGCTGTCGGCTCGCCGAATAGCCAGTGTCACGCGCACTGTCACTCACATGTCGTAAGGCGGTGCGCTCGCGCCTCTTTCTCACGCCCATGGAGCGGCCATGCAACGACTCCACGTCCCCACTTCTCCCGCTCTGCGCCGCCGCCGCGTCCGTGACCGCCTGGCGACCCTGCTGATCACCGCGGGGGGCGTCGGCGTGGTGGTCTCGGTGCTGGCCATCGGGGTGTTCCTGGCCCTGGAAGTGGTGCCGCTGTTCCTGGGGGCAGATGCCCTGGATGCCCGAGAGCTGTGGTGGCCCCAGCCGGTGGAGGGTTACGCCGACCCCCAGCATCGCTGGCGGCCCGAACCACTGGTCGAAGGGGATACCACCCACTTCGGCATGGCGCCGCTCGCCTGGGGCACCCTCAAGGCCGCGCTGTGGGCGCTGCTGTTCGCGGTGCCCCTGGCGCTGGGCGCCGCCGTTCATTCGGCGCTCTACATGCCGCGCCGCCTGCGTGCCCGGCTGAAGCCCACCCTGGAGCTGATGGAGGCGCTGCCCGGGGTAGTGATCGGCTTCGTTGCCGGCATGCTGCTGGCGCCCTGGGTGGAGCGTCACCTGGCCGCCGCCCTGCTGCTGCTGGTGATGCTGCCCTCGGGGCACTGCTGGCGGGGGGAGGCAGGGCACTACTGCCGGTTCCCCTGAGAGAGCGGCTGCCCCTCGGCTGGGCGGGGCTGTGGCTGATGCCCTGGCTGGTGCTGGTAGGAGCCGCCACCCTGTGGCTTGCGCCGGTGGCCGAGGCCATGCTGGTCGGGGGCGACCTGCGTGGCTGGCTAGCCACTACTCTGGGCCTCGACTATGCGGCGCGCAATGCCATGGTCGTTGGCCTGGCCATGGGTTTCGCGGTGATTCCCGGCATCTATGCCCTGGCCGAGGATGCCCTGGCCGGGGGTGCCCGACAGCCTCGGCGAGGGTGCCCAGAGCGCTGGGGGCCACGCGCTGGCAGACGCTCTGGAAGGTGATGCTGCCCGCCGCCGCACCGGGTATCTTCAGTGCGATGATGATCGGCGCCGGCCGCGCGGTGGGCGAGACCATGATCGTGCTGATGGCCAGCGGCAACACCGCCCTGATGAGCCTCAACCCGCTGGAGGGATTGCGCTCGTTGTCGGCCACCATCGCCATCGAGCTGCCCGAGGCCGCCGCCGGCGGTACCCACTACCGGCTGCTGTTCCTGGCGGCGCTGCTGCTGTTCGCCTTCACCTTCCTGGTCAATACCCTGGCCGAGGGGGTGCGTACCCGACTGCGTCGTCGCTATCGGCGCCTGGAGGGCGGTGCATGAGGAGCCTGTGGCACCGGCGTGGCGAAGGTCCCTGGCCCTGGCTGGCCGCCGGCAGCGTGGCGCTGTCGCTGCTGATGCTGCTGGCACTGCTGTTGCTGCTGGCCATTCGTGGCCTGGGCCACTTCTGGCCTGCCGAGGTGGTGCTGGTGACACCCCAGGATGGCCAGCCCTTCGCCGGGGTGGCGGTACGCGAGGAGCGGCTCCCCGGTGACGAGGCGCGTGAACGGCTCTACTTCACCGGCAACCGCGACCTGGACGGCGATCGCTGGCGCTGGATCGCCCTGGACGCGATCGCGGCGGTGGAGGCGCCTGCCGAGCTGCCGTGATGCTGGAGCGCAGCCGCTGGGGCGACTTCCTCGGTCGGCTGGTGGCCCTCGGAGGGCAACGGCGAGCGCCACGGCGGGGAGGCTCGCCTGGCCCGCCGCCTGCCGCAGGCGCGGCTGGCCGAGCTCGATGCCTTGCGCGACGAGCGCGACCGGCTGCGCGACGAGTGGTGGTGCCCCTGGTCCGGCGCCTCGAGAGTGCCGACGGCAGTGGCAACGCCGAGTCCCGCGCGAGCTGGCCGCGGCCAATGCACGGATCCGCGAGCTCCAGGCGGCCATGGGCGGCGATACCCTGATAGTGGAGAGCGTCGACGGGCGTCGTGTCGAGCAGCCGCTGGACGTCGTGCTGCGTGCCTGGCGATCCCAGCATGCCGCGTCGCCGGTGGACAAGCTCGGCGCCTGGGCAGGGGGCGTATGGGGCTTCCTCTCCGAGGGGCCGCGCGCCGCCAACAGCGCCGGTGGGGTATGGCCGGCGATCTTCGGCACCGTGCTGATGGTGCTGCTGATGTCGCTGGTGGTGACCCCCTTCGGGGTGCTGGCGGGCATCTACCTGCAACGAGGTGGCCCACCAGGGGCCTCTCACCCGGCTGGTGCGCATCGGGGTACGCAACCTGGCCGGGGTACCCGCCATCGTCTACGGGGTGTTCGGGCTCGGGGTGTTCGTCTATGGCATCGGCGGCACCCTGGACGAGTGGTTCTTCGACGACCGCCTGCCGTCGCCCACCTTCGGCACCGGGGGCCTGCTGTGGGCCTCCCTGACCCTCGCCCTGCTGACCCTGCCGGTGGTGATCGTGGCCACCGAGGAGGGGCTGGCCCGGGTGCCCGACCACCAGCGGGAGGGGGCCCTGGCCCTGGGCGCCACGCGCATGGAGATGCTCACCCGGGTGGTGCTGCCGATGACCCTGCCCGCCATGCTGACCGGGATGATCCTGGCCGTGGCCCGGGCCGCCGGCGAGGTGGCGCCGCTGATGCTGGTGGGGGTGTGGAGCTGGCGCCCAGGTGCCGGTGGACGGCGACTTTCCCTTCCTGCATCTTGAGCGCAAGTTCATGCATCTGGGCTATCACATCTACGACGCGGCCTTCCACGGCGATGACGTCCAGGCCGCCATGCCGCTGGTTTTCGCCACCGCGTTGCTGCTGGTGCTGGTAATTCTGGTGCTTAACCTGACTGCAATATTCCTGCGTCATCATCTGAGGGCGCGTCATGGGGCGCCGTCGCGCTGGTAGCGCCGGCCCCAGGGAGAGACTGTTTCGTGTCCGTTTTCACGTCGTCAGCCGCCGCCGGCGGGCCGATCATCGACTTTCGCGGCCGCCGGAGCAGCCCTGGAGATCGCTGGCCTGAGCCTCGCCTATGGCGAGAAGCCGGCGCTGCGCGATCTCACGCTGCGTATTCCGCGGCATCGGGTGACGGCCTTCATCGGGCCGTCGGGCTGCGGCAAGTCGACCCTGCTGCGTGCCCTCAATCGGCTCCATGACCTCAACGAAGAGGTGGTGCGGCGCGGTGAGATCCGTCTCGAAGGGCAGGATATCCACGCCCCTCAGGTGGACGTGGCGGAGCTTCGGCGTCGGGTGGGCATGGTGTTCCAGGCACCCAACCCCTTCCCCATGTCGATCTACGACAACGTGGCCTTCGGTCTGCGCCTGCAGGGCGGCATGCGCAAGCGCGAGATGGATGACACCGTGGAGTGGGCCCTGCAGTCGGCGGCGCTGTGGGAGGAGGTGAAGGATCGCCTGCGCGCCTCGGCGTGGACCCTCTCCGGCGGCCAGCAGCAGCGCCTGGTCATCGCCCGTACCCTGGCCGTGCAGCCCGAGGTGCTGCTGCTCGACGAGCCGGCCTCGGCCCTGGATCCGATCTCGACCCTGAAGATCGAGGAGCTGATCCGCAACCTGAAGTCGCGGCTCAGCCTGGTGCTGGTCACCCACAACATGCAGCAGGCGGCGCGGGTCTCCGACTACACCGCCTTCCTGCAGCAGGGCGAACTGGTGGAGTACGGCCCCACCCGGACGCTGTTCACCAATCCGCGCCTGCGGCGCACCGAGAACTACATCACCGGGCGCATGACCTGAATGGTCCGGCCCCAAGGAGAGTCCCATGGACATCAGCAGCGATATCCACAGCCAGCATATTTCCCGGCAGTTCAACCAGGAGCTCGAGGAGCTCAAGACCCACCTGATGGCGATGGGGGGGCTGGTCGAGAAGCAGGTCCAGGACGCCGTCACGGCCCTGCTCGAGGGCGATTCCGCGCTGGGTCGCCAGGTGGTCGAGAATGACCGCGCGGTCAACGACATGCAGATCAAGATCGACGCGGAGTGCACCCAGGTGCTGGCGCGCCGCCAGCCCACCGCCTCCGACCTGCGCCTGGTGCTGGCGGTGATCCGTGCCGGCTCCGATCTCGAGCGCATCGGCGACGAGGCGAGCAAGATCGCCCGCAACGCCTGTGAACTGATCGACGGCGACAACGGCAGCCGCGGCTTCGTCGAGGTGCGCATGATCAGCGAGCATGTGCGGCGCATGGTGCGTGACGCCCTGACCTCCTTCGCCCGCTTCGATACCGAGCTGGCGCTCAAGCTGGTCCACGAGGACGAGCAGGTCGACAACGAGTACCAGAGCGCCATGCGTTCGCTGATGACCTTCATGATGGAGGACGCGCGCTCGATCTCGCCGGTGCTCAGCCTGATGTGGATCCTGCGTGCCCTGGAGCGTATCGGTGACCACGCCAACAACCTGGCCGAGTATGTGGTCTACCTGGTCAAGGGCATGGACATCCGCCACACCGACCCCGAGGACCTCGACGCCGAGGCGATCTCGCGCAGGGATTGACCTCGGGCGGCGATTCATCGTCAATAGCGCAGGCCATCGCCGCAGGGTGATGGCCTGCTTTCATTGGTCGTCGCTCTCGCAAGGAACTGCAATGCTTGATGCCTTCACGGCGCTGTCCCGTGGAACCCGCCTGGTCTACGGGGCCGGCCTGCGCCGCTACGTGTTTGCTCCCATCGCCGTGAACCTGCTGGTCTATGTCGCCATGCTGTGGTTCGTGCTGGCCAACTTCGGCAGCTGGCTGGACCACTGGATGGCCATGGTGCCTGGCTGGCTCGCCTGGCTGGAGTGGCTGATCTGGCCGCTGTTCGTGCTCAGTCTGGTGCTGGCGGTGTTCTTCACCTTCACCCTGGTGACCCATATCATCGCCGCGCCCTTCTACGGCTTCCTGGCCGAGAAGGTGGAGATCGCCGCCACCGGCCGGGCGCCCCTCGACGACCGTGGCCTGGCCAAGACCGCGGTGGATGCC
This sequence comes from Halomonas sp., assembly GCA_018401555.1. Classification (GTDB taxonomy): domain Bacteria; phylum Pseudomonadota; class Gammaproteobacteria; order Pseudomonadales; family Halomonadaceae; genus Halomonas. The sequence continues at coordinate 68,462 of JAGYKP010000081.1, read as the reverse complement.
CTGGGCCGCGAGATGGTCAAGCTCGCCTACATCCTGCCACGCATGGCGGCGCTGTTCGTGATCAGCTGGATTCCCGTGGTCAACCTGGTGGCGCCGCTGCTGTGGGCGCTGTTCTCGGCCTGGATGATGGCGATCACCTACCTCGACTACCCCATGGACAACAACAAGGTGAGCTTCGCCGACATGCGGCGCCGCCTGAAGTCTCGCTGGTGGCCGACGCTGAGCTACGGTGGCGGGGTCACCCTGATCACCTGGCTGCCGCTGGCCAACCTCTTCCTGCTGCCCGGGGCGGTGGCCCCGCCGCGGTGCTGATGTGGGATGGCCACTATCGCGACCTGCCGGCGCGCCGCGGCTGAGGCGGGGTCAGTCCGCGCGCGTGCCGTTGACTAGCCGGGTGGCGGGGAAGACGCAGCGGAAGGTGGCCCCCTGGTGGGGCAGGGAATCGATCTCCAGGCGGGCATCGTGGCGCAGCAGCACGTGCTTGACGATGGCCAGGCCCAGGCCGGTACCGCCGGTGGCCGCGCTGCGCCCCTTGTCGACCCGGTAGAAGCGCTCGGTAAGGCGCGGGATATGCACCGGATCGATGCCCTCGCCGTCGTCGATCACCTCCAGGCAGGCGCCGTGGTCGGCGCCGGGGCGCCAGCTCAGGGTGACATGGCTGCCTTCGGGGTGTAGCGCACGGCGTTGAAGGCCAGGTTGGAGAGGGCGCTGCGGACCTCCTGCTCGCTGCCTGTCAGGGCCCGCGGCTCCTTGAGCTCCACCGCGATGACATGGCGGCCGCCGGAGAGCGCCTCGGCGTCGCGCCTGACGCTCTCCAGCAGTGCGGCCATGTCCAGCGGGGCGTGGTCGGCGCCGCCGCGGTCGATCTCCAGCCGCGAGAGCAGCAGCAGGTCCTGGACCAGGTTCTGCATGCGCGTGGTCTGCTCCTGCATGCTGGCGAGGCCGCGTCCCAGGCGCGGCGGCAACAGCTCGGCCTGGTCGGCGTAGGTCTCCAGATAGCCGGCGAGCACCGTGAGCGGCGTGCGCAGCTCGTGGGAGACGTTGGCCACGAAGTCGCGACGCATCTCCTCCAGGCGGTGCAGGCGGGTGATATCGCGGGCCATCAGCAGGCGCTCGTCGTCGCCGTAGAGGGTGATCTGGAACTGCAGGATCATGCGCTCGTCGATGGGCGAGGGCAGGGTCAGCGGTTCGCGGTAGTCGCGACGGTGGAAGTAGTCGATGAAGCGTGGGTCGCGCAACAGGTTGGTGATGTGGTGACCGCGATCCAGCGCCGCCTTCAGCCCCAGCATCTGCTCCGCGGCGCTGTTCCACCACTCCATGTCGCCATGGCGGTCGAGCATCACCACGCTGTCGCGCATCGCCTCGGAAGATTCCTGGATACGCCGCAGGGTGCTGAGCAGCCGCCCCTGGGTGATGCGCTGGCCCTTCTGGTAGCGGTAGAGGCGGTCCATCAGGTCGCCCCACAGCCCCGCGGCCGAGGGCGGCTCCGCCTGGGTGTCATGGGTCAGCCAGCGGTAGAGGCTGCGCAACTGATAGAGGTGGCAGCCGAGACACAGCGCGAGTCCCAGGGCCAGGCCGACTCCCGGTGCGCCCAGCGGCCAGCCGGTCAGCAGGCCCACTCCTGCCAGCAGGAGCAGGCGCCACAGCTCGCGCTTCCAGAGCCTCACGTCAAGCCTTGGCGGAGAACCGGTAGCCGGTGCCGCGCACCGTCTGTACCAGGTGCTGGTGGCGCTCGCCCAGCGCCTTGCGCAGGCGGCGGATATGCACGTCGACGGTACGCTCCTCGACGTAGACGTTGCCGCCCCACACCTGGTCGAGCAGCTGGCTGCGGGTGTAGGCGCGCTCCTGGTGGGTCATGAAGAACTGCAGCAGGCGGTACTCGGTGGGGCCCATCTCCAGCCCCTGGCCGTCGGCGCTGACCCGGTGGCTGACCGGGTCGAGCAGCAGCCCTCCACCTCCACCGGATCCTCGACGCCGCGCGGTGTGGCGCGGCGCAGCACGGCCTTGAGGCGCGCCACCAGCTCGCGGGGCGAGAAGGGCTTGGTGATGTAGTCATCGGCGCCGGACTCGAGCCCCTGGATCTTGTTGTCCTCTTCGCCTTTGGCGGTCAGCATAATAATTGGCAGCTCAGCGGTGGCCTCTTCGCGCTTGAGACGACGGGCCAGCTCGATGCCGCTGGTGCCCGGCATCATCCAGTCCAGCAGCAGCAGGTCGGGCTGGTGGTCAACGACCATCGCATGGGCATCCTGGGCGTTGTCCGCTTCAAGCACGCGATAGTCAGCCATTTCCAGCGCCACAGCGATCATCTCGCGAATGGGTGCCTCGTCATCGACAATCAGTACGGTCTTGGCGGTCATCCGGAAGCCTCGGGTCAATGACGGATCGATGTCGATTGCACCACGCCATTATGACACTGGAGTGACAGCACTGCCCTACTGGATGCCCGGCCACAGGCTCAGGGCGATGCCGGCGAACACCAGCAGCCCCGACCAGTAGTTGTTGAGAAAGGCCCGGAAGCAGGGCTCGCGCTCGCGCTCGCGGATCAGCCAGTGCTGCCAGGCGAAGGTGCGCCGCCATGGCCGCCAGGCCCAGCCAGAAGAAGCCGCCCAGTCGAGCCAGCTGCCCCCGGCCGAGCCAGCAGCAGCAGCGTCACGAGCTGCAGCAGGCCGATCATGAAGCGGTCGGCGCCGCCGAACAGCACCGCGGTGGACTTGATACCGATCTTGAGGTCGTCGTCGCGGTCGACCATGGCGTACTGGGTGTCGTAGGCCACGGTCCATACCACGTTGGCGGCGAACAGCAGCCACGCCTCGAAGGGCACCTGGCCGAGCACCGCGCCGAAGGCCATGGGGATCGCCCAGGAGAAGGCGGCGCCCAGGAAGACCTGGGGCAGGTGGGTGTAGCGCTTCATGAAGGGGTAGATGAAGGCCAGGATCACCCCGCCGATCGACAGCAATACCGTGAACAGGTTGGTGAACAGCACCACCACGAAGGCCGCGAGCACCAGCAGCAGGAACAGCGCCTGGGCCTCGCCCTCGCTGATGCGGCCGGTCGCCAGGGGGCGGTCCAGGGTTCGCTTGACGTGGCCGTCGAAGTGGCGGTCGGCGTAGTCGTTGACCACGCAGCCGGCGGCGCGCATCAGGTAGACGCCGGCGACGAAGAGCAGCAGCAGGTGGCGCTCCGGGCGGGCCCTCGGCGGCCGCCACAGCGCCCACAGGGTGGGCCCACATCAGCAGCCAGGTACCGATGGGGCGGTCGAGGCGCATCAGGCGCAGGAAGTCGGGTATCCGGGCCAGGCCCGTGGGGCGCATCAGGGAGCGGTCCATCTCTACCTCATGGAAGTTGGCGGTTGGCCAAGAGCCTAGCGCGAAGGCAGGCCGAGGTCATCCGCCATGGCGTCGAGGAACCACTCCTGCACCAGCACGCGGAAGGCGTCGTGGCGAAACACAGAGCGGCGCCCCCAGGGCCCGCGGGACGGGTGGAAGCCGGCAGGGGCGCGCGGGTCACCTCGAGTCGCGCCGCGCTCCGAGGTCCGGCTGGCGAAACAGCCAGCTGCCCAGGGAGCGTTCGCCGAGATGCTCCAGGTCATGGGCGGGCAGCCCCTCCAGAGGGGCCACCGAACGCGCCACCACCCAGGGCGACTCGCCCAGGCACAGCGCGACCTCGCGCAGCCAGGCCGGAGCGTCCCGGCGGCAGGGCGAGGGCACGGGCCTCGTCGTGTCGCGGGATGGCGGTGCGCTGGTCGAGCAGACGGACCTGGAAGGGGCGCGGCCGGCCGCGCGCTCGGTGAGCGCAGGGTCAGCAGGTCCAGGAGCCCAGCCACTGTCGCCAGGCGGTGCTCATGGCGGGCCGTGCCGCGGGCAGGCGGCAACCAGCGGCCGCACCAGGCGGGGCGTGAGGTGAGGAATCGGGCACCACGGACTCCGTGTCCATCCTGGGGGGCGGGTAGTGTACCATGCGCCATCATTACCCTTCCTCGACGAGGAGATTCATGAGCGCCCCCCTGACCATCCTCGGCAGCGGCATGGCGGGCCTCGGCCTGTTGCGCCAGCTGCGCGCCCGCTGGACGCCGAGCGACCGGTGACCCTGATCACCGCCGACAGCGGCGACGACTACTCCAAGCCGCTGCTCTCCACCGGCTTCGCCAAGGGCCTGGCGCCCGAGCGGCTGGCCGCCCGCAGCGCCCTGGCGATCGCCGAGTCGCTGAATGCGGTGGTGCGCACCCATACCCGGGTCGGGGCCATCGACACGCGGGCCCATGCCCTGCGCATCGGCGAGGAGCGGCTGGACTACGGGGAGCTGGTGCTGGCGACCGGGGCGGCACCGATCGCCCCCTTCGATGTGCCGGAGGCCCTGGCCGGACGGGTGATGACGGTCAACGACCTGGACGACTACCGCGCCTTCCACGCCGCGGTGAGCGACCTGGGCCGGCCGGCCAGGGTGGCCATCGTCGGTGCCGGCCTGGTGGGCTGCGAGTTCGCCAACGACCTGCTGGCCGGCGGCCACCGGGTGAGCCTGGTGGCACCGGAGGCTGCGCCGCTGCCGCGCCTGCTTCCCGAGCCGCTGGGGCGAGCGCTGGGCGAGGCCTTCCGGGACGCCGGCATGGGCCTGCACCTGGGCGCAGGGGTCGTGGGACTCCAGGCCGAGGGTGGCGATGCGCTGGTGTGTCTCGAAGGCGGCGCTGCCGTGGTGGCCGACCTGGTCCTGCTGGCCACCGGCCTCAGGCCGCGCACGTCGCTGGCCGAGGCGGCGGGCCTCGCGGTGAGCACCGCGGGCATCCACACCGACCGGACCCTCGCCACCTCGGCGCCGGATGTCTACGCGCTGGGCGATGTGGCCTGCGTCGAGGGGGTCAACGCCATGTACGTGCAGCCGCTCCAGGCCTCCGCCCGGGCCCTGGCCCGCACCCTCGCCGGCACGCCCACGGCGGTTCGCTATGGCGCCGGCCGGTACTGGTCAAGACGCCGTTGCTGCCGGTGGTGGCGCTGCCCCCCGCGCAGGCACCGGCACGCTGGCGCATCGAGGGGGAGGCGGGGGATCTCACCGCCCTGGCCGAGGCCGAGGACGGACGTTTGATCGGATTTGCGTTGACAGGGGCCTGCGTGCGTCGGAAAGTCGAACTGGCGCGGGCTGCGCCGGCGTTGCTAGGCTAGGTCAGCGGTGACGGCTCGATGCGGTCGCCGCAGAGTGCCTTTCGACGCCGTTCGCCCGTCGCCCGGCAAGAGACCGGGTGAACGGCGAGCGCCGTCTGCCATGACAACAACATCCCGCGCGCTGCGCCGGGATCCAGTGCCAACACCAGGAGGGTTGTATGCGTAAGCCAGAACTCGCGGCGGCGATTGCCGAGCGTGCCGATCTGTCCAAGGACAAGGCGAGCCAGGTGCTCAATGTCATTCTCGACGAGATCACCGGGAGTGTCGCCCAGGGTCAGGATGTCGCATTGATCGGCTTCGGTACCTTCGCCGTGCGCGAGCGCGCCGCGCGCACCGGCAAGAATCCCCAGACCGGTCAGCCACTGACCATTCCGGCCAGCAAGACCGTGGCCTTCAAGCCGGGCAAGGGCCTCAAGGACGCCGTGGCCAAGTGATCCTGGTACGCCTGGCCCGCCTTCGGCGCCGGGCGTCTTCGCTTCCACCCTCCAGGGATTCGGTGGTGATGACATGAAGCTGAAACTGCTGCTCTGGGTGCTGGGCTGGTTGCTCAAGCGCGCCCTGCGTCGCAACCCCCGCTTCCGCGAGCTGCTCGGCGAGATGCGCGGCCTCGACTGGGGCGTGGCCACCGAGGATCTTTCCATCGCTCGCCACTACCGCATGTCGCCGCGTGGCATCGCCCACGGCCGCGGCCTGCCGGTGGACCTCGACCTGGAACTGCGCTTCGAGGACGCGGCCACCGCGTTCGAGGTATTGCGCAAGCCGACCCAGCAGGTCTTCCTCGATGGCATGATGGACGGGCGCGTGCGCCTGGTCGGCGACGCCGCCGACCTCCAGCGTCTGCAGAAGCTGCTGCGCCATCTCTGACCGCGGGAGACCCGTGCCCGCCATGACCCCCTCACTGGTCCTGCGACGCTTCTGGACCCTCGAGCCCGCGGCCTACAGCCTGCGGGTATTCATCGCCCTGGCCGGCATCACCCTGCTGAGCTGGTGGCGCGGCGACATGGCCGGCCTGATCCCGCTGTTCCTGGGCGCCATCGCCAGCGCCCTGGCCGAGACCGATGACGACTGGTCCGGCCGGCTTGCCGCCCTGCTGGTTACCCTGGTCTGCTTTGCGCTGGCCTCGCTGGCGATGGAGCTGCTCTTCGCGCACCCCTGGCCGCTGGTGGTGACCCTGGGCCTGGCGGCCTTCGGCATGACCATGCTCGGCGCGGTCAGCCAGCGCTACGCCACCATCGCCAACGCCACCCTGATCCTGACCATCTACACCCTGATCAGCCTCGAGCAGCGCGGCGGCCCGCACTCGGCGAACTGTGGCGGGAGCCGGCGCTGCTGGTGGCGGGTGCCGCCTGGTACGGCGCGATCTCGGTGGCGTGGTGCGCGCTCTTCTCGCGCCAGCCGCTGCAGCTGGCCATGGCGCGGGTCTACCGCGAGCTGGCCCGCTACCTCGGCCTGAAGGCGGCACTCTTCGAGCCGCTGCGCGGGCTGGACGTGGAGAGTCGGCGCCTGGCGCTGGCGCGCCAGAATGGCCGGGTGGTGGAGGCCCTCAACGATGCCAAGGAGCGCCTCTTCCGGCGCCTGGAGGAGCAGCGCGCCTCGCCGCGGCTGGCGCGCTACCTGCGCCTCTACTTCATCGCCCAGGATATCCATGAGCGCGCCAGCTCCTCTCACTCCCCCTATGCCGAGCTGGCCGAGGCCTTCTTCCATCACGATGTGCTGTTCCGCGTCCAGCGGGTGCTCTCCCGCCAGGGCGAGGCGTGCCGGAGCCTGGCCCGGGGCCTGCTGCTCAAGCGCTCCTTCGACCTGGCCCCCAGCGAGCGGGCGCTGGTCGACCTGGAGGCCTCCCTGGCGCACCTGCGGGGGGCGATGCCCGCCGAGCGCCAGGCGCTGCTGCCCGCCCTGGAGGCCGTGGCCGATAATCTGGCGACCCTGGAGCGGGCCCTGGCCGGGGCGCGCCACCCGGAGCTCGGCGAGGGGGACGATGATGCACTCCATGACCGCACGCCCCGCGGCCTGGGTGACGTGGTCGAGCGCCTGCAGGCCCAGCTTACGCCACGCTCGCCGGTGTTTCGTCACGCCGTGCGCCTGGCTGCCACCCTGGTGGCCGGCTATGCGGTCCTGCACCTGATCCATCCCACCCAGGGCTACTGGATCCTGCTCACCAGCCTGTTTGTCTGCCGGCCCAGCTTCGGGGCCACCCGGCGCTTCCTGTGGCAACGTATCCTGGGCACGGTGCTGGGATTGGTGGCGGGCTGGGCGCTGATCAGCCTGTTCCCGTCGCCGGCGCTCCAGGCGGGGATCGCGGTGGCCGCTGGGGTCGCCTTCTTCGCCCTGCGCGGGCGCCACTACACCCTGGCCACGGCGGCGATCACCCTGATGGTGCTGAGCTGCTTCAACCAGGTGGGGGACGGCTTCGGGCTGATCTGGCCGCGGCTCATGGATACCCTGCTGGGCGCCGGCATCGCCGGGCTGGCGGTGTTGACCATCCTGCCCGACTGGCAGGGCAGGCGGCTGCATCGCCAGGCGGCCGCCACCCTGGCGGCCGGACGCGACTACCTGGCGGCGTTGATCGAGCAGTACGCCAGCGGCAAGCGCGATGACCTGGCTTATCGGCTGGCGCGGCGCAATGCCCACAATGCCGATGCGGAGCTTGCCGCGATGCTGACCAATGTACCAGCAGGAGCCGGGTCCCTTCCGCCGCGACGCCGAGCGCGGGCTGCCCTTCCAGCTCCACGTCCATACCCTGCTCAACTATCTCTCCGCGCTGGGCGCCCATCGCGGCGAGAGTCGCGGGGTGACGCCGGCGGAGAGTGCGCTGGCCGAGGCGCTCCTCGCCGAACTGGACGGCCTGGCCCGGGCGCTGGAGCGGCGTGAACCGATCGATCCGCACGCGTCCCTGGAGGTGGCCGAGGCGGAGTCGGACTCCCTGCTGGGAGCCCAGCTGGTGCTGATCGGTCGTCAGTTGGCGCCGCTGCGCGAGGCGTCCGCGCGGCTGGTGACAGCCTAGACCTGACCGTAGCGGCCGGCCTCCTCGCCCAGCCAGCGGCGGATCAACGGCTGGCTGGCCTCGGGGTGGGTGGCCATCAGCGCCTCGGCCAGGGGGGCGACGCGGTCGAGCAGGTCGGCGTCGCGCTCCAGGTCGGCGATCTTCATCTGCGCCAGGCCCGTCTGGCGGGTGCCCAGCACCTCGCCGGGGCCGCGCAGCTCCAGGTCCTTTTCGGCAATGCGGAAGCCGTCGGTGGTTTCCCGCATCACCGCCAGGCGCTCCTTGGAGTGGGCGGACAGCGGCGGATGGTAGAGCAGCACGCAGAAGCTTTCGGTGCTGCCGCGTCCCACCCGGCCGCGCAGCTGGTGAAGCTGGGAAAGCCCTAAGCGCTCCGGGTTTTCGATGATCATCAGGCTGGCGTTGGGCACGTCGACTCCCACCTCAATCACCGTGGTGGCCACCAGTAGATCCAGCTCGCCGCTCTTGAAGGCGTCCATCACTGCCGCCTTCTCGGCGGCCTTCATGCGCCCGTGGACCAGGCCGATGGCGAGTTCCGGCAGTGCTTCGGTGAGTTCGTCCCGGGTCGCCTCGGCGGCCTGGCACTCCAGCACCTCGGATTCCTCGATCAGGGTGCACACCCAGTAGGCCTGGCGCCCCTCGGCGCAGGCGTTGCGGATGCGCTCGACCACCTCGGGGCGGCGCTCGTCAGAGACCACTACGGTTTTTACCGGTGTGCGCCCTGGCGGCAGCTCGTCGATCACCGACACATCCAGGTCGGCGTAGGCGCTCATCGCCAGGGTGCGCGGGATGGGGGTGGCGGTCATCACCAGCTGGTGGGGCGTGAGGCCACCGGCCTCGCCCTTCTCGCGCAGGGCCAGGCGCTGGTGAACGCCAAAGCGGTGCTGCTCATCGATAATCGCCAGCCCCAGGCACTGGAAGTGCACATCACCTTGAAACAGCGCGTGGGTGCCCACCACCATACGCGCTCGGCCGTCCTGGATCGCCGCCTTGGTGTCGAGGCGCGCCTTGCCCTTGAGCTTGCCGGCGAGCCACGCCACCTCGATGCCCAGCGGCGCGAACCAGGCGCGGAAGGCCCGGTAGTGCTGCTCGGCGAGGATCTCGGTGGGCGCCATCATCGCCGCCTGGCAGTCGCCGGCGATGGCGGCCAGCGCCGCCATGGCGGCCACCACGGTCTTGCCGGAGCCCACGTCGCCCTGCACCAGGCGCAGCATGGGCACCTCCCGGCCCAGGTCGGCGGCGATCTCGTCGAGCACCCGGCGCTGGGCCGCGGTCAGCGAGAAGGGCAGCTGGGTCAGGAAGCGCGCCTGCAGGCCACGCCCCGAGGGCAGCGCCGGGGCGCCATCCTGCTGGATCTTCAGGCGTACCGCCTGCAGGCTGAGGCGGTGGGCGAGCAGCTCCTCCAGCGCCAGGCGGCGGGTGGCCGGGTGGCGGCCACTCGCCAGCTGCTCGGGGTCGACCTCCGGCGGCGGCTGGTGCAGCACGTGCAGGCAGCGGTGCAGCTCGGGCAGCCGGAAGCGTTGGCGCAGGTCCGCGGTGATCCAGTCGGGCAGCGCCTCGGGGTGGGCGTCGAGCAGCCCCAAGGCCTGCTCGATCAGCGCCCGCAGGCGGGTCTGGTGCAGCCCCTCGGTGGCGGGGTAGATCGGGGTGAGGTGGTCCTCCACCGGCGGGGCATCGGCCTTGAGCAGGCGATACTCCGGGTGGTAGAGCTCGAGTCCGGTGGCGCCGGCACGGGCCTCGCCGAAGCCGCGCACCCAGGTGCCGGGCTGGAACTGCTGCTGCTGGGCCGGCGAGAAGTGGAAGAAGCGCAGGCTGAGCAGGCCACTGCCGTCGCGCAGGCGCACCAGCAGGCTGCGCCGCCGGCCGCGCACCACCTCGGCGGCCACCACCTCGCCCTCCACCACCGCCTCGTGGCCGGCACGCAGGGTGCCGATGGGGGTGATGCGGGTGCGGTCCTGGTAGCGCAGCGGCAGGTGGAAGAGCAAGTCGGCCACGCTGTCGATGCGCAGCCGGGAGAGTTTCTGGGCCAGTGCCTCGCCGACGCCCTTGAGCGAGGTAACCGGCGCGTCGAGAGCCGTCTGGTCGGCGCTCATGCCGAGGCGGGGTCAGTTCGGCGGCAGCGAGGCCACGGCGTCGGTGATGGCGTCGATCGCCTTGGGCCGCGGGAAGCTGGCGCGCCAGGCGATGGCCACGGTGCGCGTCGGGGCGGGGGCCGCGAAGGGCATGCTTTCGAGCAGGCCACTCTCGTAGTGGACGGTGCCGATGGCCGAACGCGGCAGCACGGTGATGCCGAGCTTGGAGGCCACCATATGGCGGATGGTCTCCAGCGAGCCGCCCTCGGCGGTGAGGGTATTGTGGGGGCTGTTGAGCTTCTGGCTGATCGCCGGGCAGGCCTCGAGGATCTGGTCGCGGAAGCAGTGGCCCTCGCCGAGCAGCAGCAGGCGCTCCTGGAGCAGCCCTCCCTGTGCACGCAGTCGCGGCCGGCCCAGGCGTGATCCGCCGGCACCAGCACCTCGAACTCCTCCTCGTAGAGGGCCTTGGTGAGCACGTCGGTCTCGGTGAAGGGCAGGGCGACGATGATGGCGTCCAGCTCGCCGCTGCGCAGCTTGCGGCGCAGGTTGCCGGTAAAGCCCTCCTCGATATAGAGCGGCATCTGCGGGGCGCTGCGCGCCAGCTCCGGCACCAGGTGGGGGAAGAGGTAGGGGCCGATGGTGTAGATGGCGCCGATGCGCAGGGGGCTCGCCAGCTGGTCGCGGCCCGCCGTGGCCAGCTCCTTGATCACGCTGGTCTGCTCCAGCACCCGCTGGGCCTGCTCGACGATCTTCTCGCCCAGCGGAGTGACCTGGACCGTGGACTTGGAGCGCTCGAAGAGCGGAACACCGAGCTCCTCCTCGAGCTTCTTCACCGCCACCGACAGGGTCGGCTGGGAGACGAAGCAGCGTTCGGCGGCACGACCAAAGTGGCGTTCCTGGGCCAGTGTCACGATGTAGCGGAGTTCTGTTAGAGTCATCTGGGTTGCCTGGACGGCATCCTCGTGGATTTCCAATAGGGACTTTTTATCAGGGGGCGAGGCAAAGGTGAAGACAACAACACTGATTCTGGGCTGCGGTGACATCGGCACGGCGCTGGGCCAATGCCTCCAGGCACAAGGCCAGCGCGTGATCGGCGCCCGACGCAGCGCCGAGTCGCTCAGGGACACGGGCCTGGAAGCGGTCGCCGCCGACCTCACCGACCCGGCCAGCCTGGCCGCACTGCCCGATGCCGATATCCTGGTCTACGTGGCCAGCGCGGATCGCTTCGAGGAGGCCGCCTATCGCGCCGCCTACCCCGAGGGGCTGGCGGCCGCCCTGGCCGAGTTCGGCGCGCGCAAGAAGGCGCCGCGGCATGTCTTCTTCGTCTCCTCCACCAGCGTCTATGCCCAGCGCGACGGCGAGACGGTGGACGAGGCGAGCCCCACCGAGCCCACCGGCTTCCTCGGGACAGCTGATGTGCGAGGCCGAGCAGGCGCTGCTAGATCACCGTCCTGCCCGGCAGCGTGGTGCGCTTCTCGGGGATCTATGGCCCCGGCCGCGATCGCCTGATCCGCCAGGTGGGCGAGGGGCGTATCGCCCCGCCGAGCCCCGCCATGTACACCAACCGCATCCACCGCGACGACTGTGCCGGGGTGCTGGCCCACCTGATCGGCCGGGTGCTCCAGGGCGAGGGAGTCGAGGAGCTCTATCTGGCCACCGATTGCGAGCCGGCGCCGCTCCACGATGTCATGGCCTGGCTGGCCAAGCCAGCTCAAGGTGGAGGCCACGGAGACCATCCAGTCGCCGCTGCGGCGACGCGCCAGCAAGCGCTGCAGCAACGCCCGGCTGCTGGAGAGCGGCTACCAGTTCCGTTATCCCAGCTTTCGCGAGGGCTATGCGCAGGTGCTCAGGGAGGGCGGCTTCCTGCCGGAGAAGGCCTGAAGAGCCCGCCCGTTCAGTCCGGGCGCTCAGGCCGAGCGGGCCAGCACCTCGTAACGTGGCCCGTCCTCCAGGGTAAAGGAGCGCAGCAGCGCCTTCAGCCGCCGCCAGCGCCAGGCGAGGTCGACCGGTGGTAGCCCATCGGTCGCAAGGCGTCGCGCCCGGCGCAGCAGGGTGACGTGGGGCACGAAGCGCGTCGGCCGCCCGGCATGGCCGAGGGCCTCCAGCCCGTCCCACAGCCTCTCGTGCAGTACGGTGAGCGTTGCGTCGGGCGTCCTTCCTCCGACCCAGACGATATCCGGCCGGCGGAAGGTTCCCCAGCGATCCAGACGCCACTCGCCGCCCTCGGGCGACTCGCCCTGCAGCCACTCGGCCAGCGCCTCGGCGCGATCCTCTTCGACCTCGCCGAGGAAGGCGAGGGTCAGGTGCAGGCTTGAGTCCGGCACCCGCCGCCCGCCACAGTGCGTCCGGGCCAGGTCGGCGAGCTCCCCCAGCCGTGCGCGCAGCTCGGGGGGAGGCTCAAGGGCCAGGAATAGCCGCATGCCCCTGTCAGTCGCCGATGACCATCACACCCTCGGCCTCGAACTGGGCACCCTTGGGGAGCGCCTTGACGCCGATGGCGGCCCGCGCCGGATAGGGCTTCTCGAAGAACTCCTCCATCATGGCGTTGACCACGGCGAACTGCCCCAGGTCGACCAGGTAGAGGTTGAGCTTGACGATGTCCTGCAGGGAGCCGGCGGCCTCCTCGCAGACGGCGCGCAGGTTGGTGAAGACCTGGCGGGCCTGGGCCTCGAAGTCGTCGGAGACCAGCTCCATGGTGGCCGGGTCCAGCGGGATCTGGCCGGAGAGGTAGACGGTGTTGCCGGCCTTGATGGCCTGGGAGTAGGGGCCGATGGCGGCGGGGGCCTTACCTCGGTGTTGATCACGGCCTTGTTGCTCATGGTGTGCTCCTTGACGTTGTGGATCGTGTCGACGGTGTTCGTCAATGAAAGACGGCCCGCTCGCCCCCTCGGGGCGCCGCCGGGCCGGTCGGGAAAGGCTCAGTTGCCGAGTCGGCTGATGCGCTCAACGTGGGAGAGGTTGCGCAGCCGCTTGATGATGCGCGCCAGGTGCACGCGATCGCGCACCGCCAGGGTCAGGTTGACCGTGGCCAGGCGGGCGTCGCGCTCCTCGATGCCGATGCGTTCGATATTGGCGTCGGCGTCGGTGACCACCCCGGCCAGCTCGGCCACCAGGCCGCGGCGGCTCTCCACCTCGAGGCGCAGTGCCACCGGGTAGTCCTGATCGATGCTCTCCGCCCACTCCAGGGGGAAGAGCTTCTCGGGGTCGTCCTTCAGCTCGGTGAGGTTACGGCATTCGGCGCGGTGCACCACGATGCCCTTGCCCACCGAGAGGTGGCCCACCACCGGGTCGCCGGGCAACGGGTGACAGCAGCGGGCGAACTTGATGACCATGCCCTCGGCGCCGCTGATCACGATGGGGCCGTGCTTGCGGTTGCCGGGGAGCCTACCGTCGCCTCGCCGTGCTGCAGGTCCATCAGGCGCCGGGCGATCACGTGGGCGACCCGCGAGCCGAGGCCGATGGACTCGAGCAGGGCGTCCTCGTTCTTCAGGCCCAGCTCGTCGAGCAGGTCGGGCAGCAGGCCGTCGGGCAGCTCCTCCAGGCTGGTCTCGAACTCGCCGAGGGCCTTGTTGAGCAGGCGCCGGCCGAGTTGTACCGCCTCGGTATGTTGCTGGTGCTTGAGCGCATGGCGGATCGCCGAGCGCGCCTTGGCGGTGGCCACGAAGTTGAGCCAGGAGAGGTTGGGACGCGCCCCGGGCGCGGTGATGATCTCCAGCGTCTGGCCGCTTTCCAGCCGCGTGGAGAGCGGCGCGAGGTGGCGATCGATGCGGCAGGCGATGCAGTTATTGCCGATATCGGTGTGTACGCTGTAGGCGAAGTCGATCACCGTGGCGCCCTGGGGCAGCTCCATGATGTCGCCTTTTGGGGTGAACACGTAGACATCGTCGGGGAACAGGTCGTTTTTGACGTGTTCGATAAACTCCAACGAATCCCCCGCGTGGCGCTGCATCTCCAGCAGCCCTTTCACCCAGGCACGGGCGCGGGCATGGCTGCCTTCAGCAATCGGATGCGCCGTCTGCCCGGCTTTGTAGAGCCAGTGCGCGGCAATTCCGTTATTGGCCATGGCTTCCATTTCACGGGTGCGGATTTGCACCTCGATGGGCATGCCGCCGGTGCCGAACAGGGTGGTGTGCAGGCTCTGGTAGCCGTTGGCCTTGGGGATGGCGATATAGTCCTTGAAGCGCCCCGGTACCGGCTTATAGAGGTTATGCACGACGCCAAGGATGCGATAGCAGCTGTCGACATCATCGGTGAGGATGCGGAAGCCGAACACATCCATGATCTCGTTGAATGCCTTGCGCTGGTCGCGCATCTTCCGGTAGATCGACAGCAGGTGCTTCTGGCGTCCCACCACGGTGCTGGGCAGCCCCTCGTCGTCGAGACTCTTCTGCAGGGTGTTCTGGATCTGGCGGATCGTCGAGCGGCGGTACCCTGCGCGCTGGACGACGGGCGCGCTTGATGCGCTCGGCGCGCATCGGGTGCAGGGCATGGAAGGAGAGGTCCTCGAGCTCCACACGGATGGTGTTGATGCCCAGCCGGCTGGCGATGCGGGCGTAGATCTCCAGGGTCTCGCGGGCGATGCGGCGCTTCTTGTCGGGGCGCAAGGCGCCCAGGGTGCGCATGTTGTGCAGCCGGTCGGCCAGCTTGACGATGATGACGCGGATGTCCCGCGACATCGCCAGCACCATCTTCTGGAAGTTCTCCGCCTGGGCCACCGCCTTGTCCTCGAAGGCGATCTGGGTCAGCTTGGAGACGCCGTCCACCAGCTCCGCCACCGGGGCGCCGAACTGGCGCGCCAGGGCCTCCTTGCCGACGCCGGTATCCTCGATCACGTCGTGCAGCATGGCCGCCATCAGGCTCTGATGGTCCATATGCATGTTGGCGAGGATATTGGCGACGGCGAGGGGGTGGGTGACGTAGGGCTCGCCGGAGCGCCGGCGCTGGCCGTCGTGGGCCTGCTCGGCGTAGTAGATACGCCCGCTTGACCTGACTGGACCGCAGGCGCCGGTCAGGGTAGGTGGCCAGCCGGGTCTCGGAATCGCCCGAGGGACATCGGTGGCGAACGGAGTGTCGTCGGCGCGCCCTGACTCCTGCGTGAGTGTCCGGAAGGGGAGGACGGCGCCTGGGCGCCGTCATGGATCACTCCTCGGTGAAGCTGCTCGTGCTGGGCGCTCGGGGTCGGACGCACCAGGGCCTCGACGGGCTCGTCGAGCACGCTGGCGTCGACCAGGCCGGCGGCGATCTCGCGCAGGGCCATGACGGTGGGCTTGTCGTTCCTCCCCACGGCAGGGCGCTCGCCGGAGCCGCGGGCCAGCTGGCGGGCGCGGTGAGTGGAGATCATCACCAGCTTGAAGCGGTTTTCGACATTTTCCAGACAATCTTCGACTGTGACTCGCGCCATGGGTGCCTTCCTGAAGAGCTGACGGGACCCCGACGTCGGACACGCGGTGGGTGCGTGGACGGGAGTCCGCGATGGATAGACCTGATAGGTTACTCGACGCCCGGCAGCGCTGACAAGCACGGCGGTGCGGGCCTCAGGCGAGCAGCGCCTGGAGCAGGGCGGCGTGGGTAGTGCCGGCGCGCTCGCGGGTCAGGCGGCATGACACCACCAGGGCGCGCAGCTCGTCCAGGGCGGTAGTGAAGTCGTCATTGATCACCAGATAGTCATACTCGTCGTGGTGGGCCATCTCGCTCACCGCATCGCGCATGCGTCGTTCGATCACCGCGTGTTCGTCGGTGCCGCGCCCGGAGAGGCGCCGTTCCAGCTCCTCCCGGGAGGGCGGCAGGATGAACACCGACACCGCGTCGGGCAGCTGCTGGCGGACCTGGCGGGCACCCTGCCAGTCGATCTCCAGGATCACGTCCTGGCCGGCGGAGAGTGCGGCCTGCACCGCCGGACGTGAGGTGCCGTAGTAGTTGTCGAATACCCGGGCGTACTCGAAGAACTCGCCGCGCTCGATCATCGCCTCGAAGTCGGGCACATCCACGAAGTGGTAGTTGACGCCGTCCACCTCGCCCTCGCGGCGGGGGCGGGTGGTGTGGGAGACCGAAACCTGGATGCCGTCGAGGCTCTCGACCAGCTCGCGCACCAGGCTGGTCTTGCCGGCGCCGGAGGGGGCGGAAACGACGAACAGCGTACCTTGCGACATGCGCATCTCCATGGTGATTGGGTAGTAGGCCGGTAATGGCGGCCATCATATCACTCGATGTTCTGCACCTGCTCGCGCATCTGCTCGATCAGCACCTTGAGTTCCACGGCGCAGCGGGTGGTGCTGGCGACCACCGACTTGGAGGAGAGGGTGTTGGCCTCGCGGTTGAGCTCCTGCATCAGGAAGTCCAGGCGCCGGCCCACCGGCCCCTTCTGGCGCAGCTGGCGCTCCACCTCGGCGACGTGGGTGGCCAGGCGGTCGAGCTCCTCGTCGACGTCGGCCTTGTGGGCGAGCAGGGTGAGCTCGGCCTCCAGACGCTGGGGGTCGAGCTCGCTCTTCACCTCCTCCAGGCGCTCGAGCAACTGGGCACGCTGGCGCTCGAGGATCTGCGGCATCAGGCGGCGCACCTCGGCCACCTGGGCCTCGATGCCGGCGAGCCGTTCGCGGATCAGCGCGGCGAGCTTGTCGCCCTCCCGGGCGCGGCCGTCGACCAGGTCGTCCAGGGCGCGCTCGAACAGCGCCAGGGCTCCGGCCTTGACCGTCTCGGGCTCGGGGCCGCGATTCTCGAGCACGCCGGGGTAGTCGAGCAGGGCCAGGGCATCGGGCGGGGCGGTATTTGCCACCGCCTGGCGCACCTCGTCCAGGGCCCGGGAGAGTTCGGCGAGCCGCGCCGGGTTCACGGCGAGGCCGGCGCTGTCACCGGCGGCCTCGAAGCGCAGGCTGACCTCCACCTTGCCACGCGCCAGGCGGGCGCGCAGGGCTTCGCGGAAGTGAGGTTCCAGGTCGCGCAGGCTCTCCGGCAGACGGAAGTGAGGCTCCAGGTAGCGCTGGTTCACCGAGCGCAGCTCGAGCTGCAGGGTGCCCCAGGGCGCGGCGCGCTCCTGGCGGGCGAAGGCGGTCATGCTGTGCACCATGGCGAGGCTCCCGGGGAAGGCATGGGTGAGTGGAACGGTTTGGTGAGTCATGAGTGGTGACCAGGCCGCAGTGTAACCGATTCGCCGTCACCGCCGGGCCAAGCGTGTAGAATGGCGGCCAGCCGATCCCAACCGACTCCGATCACGAGGTGCCATGTCTACCGATTTTCGTCGCCCCAGCGGGCGCGCCCCCGAACAGCCCCGCGAGATCCGTCTGACCCGCGACTACACCCGCCATGCCGAAGGCTCGGTGCTGGTCGAGTTCGGCGATACCAAGGTGCTGTGCAATGCCAGCGTCGAGCCCGGCGTGCCGCGCTGGCTGCGCGGCAAGGGCCAGGGCTGGGTCACCGCCGAGTACGGCATGCTGCCCCGCGCCACCCATACCCGTGGCGGGCGCGAGGCGACCCGTGGCAAGCAGGGTGGCCGCACCCTGGAGATCCAGCGCCTGATCGGCCGCTCGCTGCGCGCGGCGGTCAACCTCAAGAAGCTGGGTGAATTCACCATCACCGTGGATTGCGACGTGATCCAGGCCGACGGTGGCACCCGTACCGCCTCCATCACCGGTGGCTGCGTGGCGCTGGTGGATGCCATCCGCTACCTGCAGCGTAACAAGCTGATCAAGGGAGACCCCTTCAAGCAGCTGGTCAGCTCGGTGTCGGTGGGGATCTTCAAGGGGGTGCCGGTGGTGGACCTGGACTACCTGAGGACAGCGGCGCCGATACCGACATGAACGTGGTCATGGCCGAGGATGGCAGCCTGATCGAGGTGCAGGGCACCGCCGAGAAGGGCACCTTCAGTCGCGTCGAGCTCAACGCCATGCTCGAGCTGGCCGAGAACGCCGGTGTGCAGCTGTTCGACCACCAGCGCGAGTCGCTGGGCATTCCGCGCTAGGCAGGAAGCGAAGGCCGCCCGACAAGCGCCCCTAACGCATCACGCCGGCCATGATGGCCGGCGTGATGCGTTCCGGTGCCCCGGAACGGCGACGGAGGGAGGTTCAGAGCGGCAGGTCGTACTCGACGATCAGCGGCGCGAACTCCGAGAAGGTGGCGTCGTAGTCGATCCAGGCGTCCACCACGTGGCGGCGGAAGTTGGGGCCCACCACCTGGTAGTCGATGCGCCAGCCCTCCTGGCGGGAGCGCGGCACCTCCTGGTCGAGCTTGGGCCACCAGGTATATTCACCGGCGTCGCGGTTGATCTCGCGGAAGGTATCGATGAAGCCGGTGGGACCGAAGACCTGGTCCATCCAGGCGCGCTCCTCGGGGGTGAAGCCGGGGGTCTCCTGGTTGTCGGCCCAGTTCTCCAGGTCGATGGTCTTGTGGGCGATGTGCCAGGTGCCGCAGATGATGTACTCGCGACGCTTGCGAGCCATCTTGCTCAGGTACTCCTGGTACTGGGCCATGAAGGACTGCTTGGCGGCCGGGTCGCTGCCGTCGGGCATCAGGAAGCTGGCGATGCTGAAGCGGTCGTAGTCGGCCTGCAGGAAGCGCGCCTCGTGGTCGCACTGGGGGAAGCCCAGCCCGTACATGATCGCCTTGGGGATCTTCCGGCAGTAGAGCCCCACGCCGGAGAAGCCGTCCTGCTCGGCATCGAGGAAGTAGCCCTCGTAGCCTTCCGGATAGAGGATACTGTCATCCAGCTCGAAGCTCTTGGCCTTGAGATTCTGGACGCAGACGACATCGGCGTCCTGGTTGGCCAGCCAGTCGAGAAAGCCTCGCCCGACGGCCTCGCGGATGCCGTTGACGTTGATGGTTGCTATTTTCATACGTGGTCCCTTTACCGTCGCGCGTGTATGATACCCGACGTTTCGACGTTTGGGTAAATGGCCAAGGCCAATAAACGTGATAGGAGGCCCCGTGGCGGATCGACGCATGCAGCCCTACCAGCGTGAGTTCATCGAGTTTGCCATCGAGCAGGGCGTGCTGCGTTTCGGCGAGTTCACTCTCAAGTCCGGCCGCGTCAGCCCCTACTTCTTCAATGCCGGGCTGTTTCGTACCGGCGGCGCCCTGGCCCGCCTGGGGCGCTTCTATGCCCGCGCCATCGCCGACCAGGCGCCGGCCTTCGACGTGCTCTTCGGTCCCGCCTACAAGGGCATTCCCCTGGCCGCCACCACCGCCGTGGCGCTGGCCGACCACCACGGCCGCGACCTGCCCTACGCCTTCAACCGCAAGGAGGCCAAGGCCCACGGCGAAGGCGGCACCATCGTCGGTGCCGAACTGGCCGGGGATATCCTGATCATCGACGACGTGATCACCGCCGGCACCGCCATCCGCGAGGTGATGACGCTGATCGAGGGGGCCGGTGCCCGCGCCGCGGGGGTGGTGATCGCCCTGGATCGCCAGGAGCGCGGCAGCGCCGAGGTCGAAGGCCAGGCCCGCAGCGCCATCCAGGAGGTGGAGGCGCGCTACGCCATGCCGGTGGTGAGCATCGTGACGCTGGACATGGTCCTGACCTATCTTGAAGAGCATGCCGGCGATTCGCTGCGTGGCCACGCCGCCGCCATCCGCGACTATCGTGCCCGGTACGGCGTTTCCACTGTGGCGTGATGGCCGATTGCGCTAAGCTGTACAAGAACCATACAGGATTTGCCGACGGCACAGGATAGGGAGAGCATGATGAGATCGATACAGACGCTGCTGGCGGGCCTGGTACTGCTGGGCAGTGCCGGCCCGCCCAGGCCGCCAGCCTGGACCTCAACCTGGGGTCGGATGCGGTACAGTTCGAGGCGGCCGGCAGAGCTGGTGGAGGGCATCCAGCTTGGCGGCGGCGTGGTGGACAGCGAGTACCGCGAGGACGCCACCGTCTATCACGCCCAGCTGATGGGCAGCCAGCACACCTCGCGTCGCGAGGTGGGCATCGGTGCCCGCTGGACCCAGTATGACACCGACCTCGGCGATGGTGGCGGCCTGGGCCTGGGTGGTTACGGCTACGTCTACCTGCCCAATCTGCCGGCGGTCTCGCTGGGTGGCTACGGCTTCTATACTCCCGATGCGGTGACCACCAGTGAGCTCGAAGAGGGCTACGAGGTCGGCCTGCGTGCGCGCTATGCCTTTACCCCCAACGTGGATGGCTATCTGGGCGTGCGCCAGCTGGATGCCGACTTCGACGAAGAGCGCGGCAGCCGCACCCTGGATCGCGGCGCCCAGGTCGGCGTGCGCCTGCGTTTCTGAGCGTTCCCTGCGTCGATGACTGCGGGCCCCGTCACGGGGCCCGCCTGCGTTCCACCGGGCCCCACCGCGGATAAGCCATGCTCGATGTCGTCCTCTACCAGCCCGAGATACCCCCCAACACCGGCAACCTGATCCGGCTGTGTGCCAACACCGGGTTTCACCTGCACCTGATCGAACCGCTGGGCTTCGAGCTCGACGACAAGCGCCTGCGCCGTGCCGGCCTCGACTATCACGAGTGGGCGGCGGTGCGCGTGCACCGCGACTGGCCGGCTCTATCTCGAGGCGGCCAGCCCTCGGCGGGTCTTCGCGGTATCGACCCGCGGGCGGACCGGCTACCATGAGCCGAGCTACCGGGCCGGCGATGCCCTGGTGTTCGGCCCCGAGACCCGCGGCCTGCCCGGGGCGATGCTCGAGGCCCTGCCCGAGGCGCAGCGACTGCGCATTCCCTGCGCGAGGACAGTCGCAGCCTCAATCTCTCCAACGCCTGTGCGGTGCTGGTCTATGAAGCCTGGCGACAGCTGGACTTCGCCGGTGCCGCCGGAGTCGACAGCCGATGAACGCGCCCCCCTCCATCCAGCAGCGACTCGCCGGCCTCAACCCCCGCCAACAGGAGGCGGTGCGCTATATCGACGGCCCCTGCCTGGTGCTGGCCGGGGCCGGTTCGGGCAAGACCAGCGTGATCACCACCAAGATCGCCTACCTGGTGCAGGTGTGCGGCATGAGCGCCCGCCGCATCGCCGCGGTGACCTTCACCAACAAGGCCGCCCGGGAGATGAAGGAGCGTGTGGGCAGCATGCTCAAGGGCAAGGAGGGGCATGGCCTGACCGTCTCCACCTTCCACACCCTGGGGCTCAACATCATCCGCCGCGAACTCAAGGCGCTGGGCTATCGCCCCGGCTTCTCGCTGTTCGACCCCGAGGACGCCAAGGCACTGTTGCGCGACCTGATGCACAAGGATGCCCAGGTCGATGCCGACCAGATCAACGCCGTGCAGCACCGCATCTCCGAGTGGAAGAACGATCTGGTGCTGCCGGGCCAGGCGATGTCCCACGCCGCCGACGAGGACGAGCTGTTCGCCGCCAGGGTCTACGAGGCCTACAACCGCCACCTGAAGGCCTACAATGCGGTGGATTTCGACGACCTCATCCTGCTCCCGGTGGTGCTGCTGCGCGACGACCCCGAGGCCCTGGCGCGCTGGCGCAAGCGCATCCACTACATGCTGGTGGACGAGTACCAGGACACCAACGTCAGCCAGTACCAGCTGGTCAAGCTGCTGATGGGGGAGCGCAAGACCTTCACCGTGGTGGGTGACGACGACCAGTCGATCTACGCCTGGCGCGGCGCGCGCCCCGAGAACCTGGTGACCCTGGGCGAGGACTTTCCGCGCCTGGACGTCATCAAGCTGGAGCAGAACTACCGCTCCACCGGCACCATCCTGCGCGCCGCCAATACCCTGATCAGCAACAACCCCCACGTCTACGAGAAGACCCTGTGGTCGGACATGGGCGAGGGGGCGCCGATACGCGTGGTGGTCAACCGTCACGAGGAGGCCGAGGCGGATCGCGTGGCCAGCGAGATCCTCACCCGGCGCATCAAGGAGCGTGCCGAGTGGCGCGATTTCGCGGTGCTCTACCGCGGCAACTTCCAGGCTCGGCTGCTGGAGCTCAAGCTGCAGCACTACCAGATTCCCTACAAGCTCTCCGGGGGCACCTCCTTCTTCTCGCGCAACGAGATCAAGGACGCCATGGCCTACCTGCGGCTGCTGATCAACCCGGCCGACGACAACGCCTTCCTGCGCATCGTCAACGTGCCGCGCCGGGAGATCGGCCCGGGTACCCTGGAGAAGCTGGCCAACTACGCCAACGAGCGGGGCATCGCGCTGTTCGCCGCCTGCCACGAGCTGGGCCTGGCCGAGCAGCTGCCGGTCAGGGCGGTGGAGCGGCTGGGGCGTTTCACCCACTTCATCGACGCGGTGCGCCGGCGCATGGATGGCGGCGATGCCATCGCCGCCATCCGCGACATGCTGCGCGAGATGGACTACGAGGCCTGGCTCTACCAGAACGCCAGCGCCCCGACCATCGCCGAGAGGCGCATGGCCAACGTCTGGATCCTGATCGATCAGCTGGAGAAGTCGATGCAGGCCTCCCCCGAGGACGAGGGGCCGGACGAGAGCACCGCCTCCGAGGAGACCGAGACCGACAGCGTTGAGGCGGCCATCTCGCGGCTGGTGCTGCGCGATATCCTCGAGCAGCAGGCCGAGGAGGACGACTCCGATCGCGTCCAGCTGCTGACCATGCATGCCTCCAAGGGGCTGGAGTTCCCGCATGTCTACCTGATGGGGCTGGAGGAAGAGCTGCTGCCTCACCGCAATGCCATCGAGGCGGGCACGGTGGAGGAGGAGCGTCGCCTGGCCTACGTGGGCATCACCCGGGCGCGGCGCACCCTGACCCTGACCCTGGCCCGCCAGCGCAAGACCTATGGCGAACTGATGGACTGCGCACCAAGCCGCTTCCTGGACGAGCTGCCCGAGGCCGACCTGGAGTGGGAGGGGCGTCCCGATCGCGAGGACCCGGAGAAGAAGCAGGCCCGCGGCCAGGATGCCATCGCCGGGCTGCGCTCTCTATTAGGCTGAAGGCGCCTTGCCGGGCTGGGGGCGAGTGCTGAGGGAGCCGTCAGCCCAATCGAGGGGCGCAGCTGGCTGCTCGACACTCTCCGGCGTGACGTTATCGCCATACGCCAGCGGGGCGCCCGAAGGCGCCCCGCTGTCTTTGCCGTGGCCGGGTGCTTACTGCACCGGCTCGACCAGGTAGTCGGTGGCGGCCTTGACTCGTCATCGGAGAGGTTGGGGTTGCCACCCTTGGCGGGCATGGCGTTGAAGCCGTTGATGGAGTGGTCGTAGAGGGTCTCGATGCCCTGCTCCATGCGTGCACTCCACTGGTCGGCTTCGCCGCGAATCGGTGCCGGCGGCGCCGGTCATGTGGCAGGCCATGCAGACCTGGTTGTAGATCGCCTCGCCGTCGATGCCGGCGTGGGCGGGCTCATCGCCAGCGGAAGCCCCGTCGGTGGCGGCCTCTTCCTCGGTTGCCTCCTCGCTAGCGGCTTCTTCTTCGCTGGCGGCCTCATCCGTCGCTTCGTCGGTAGTGCCCTCTTCCTCGGTCGCCTCCTCACTGGCGGCCTCCTCCTCGGCACCACCCTGCTCCGTGGCATCCATCACCGGCTCGACCAGATAGTCGACCGAGGCCTTGACCTCGTCATCGGAGAGGTTGGGGTTGCCACCCTTGGCGGGCATGGCGTTGAAGCCGTTGATGGAGTGGTCGTAGAGGGTCTCGATGCCCTGCTCGGTGCGTGCGGCCCACTGGTCGGCGTTGCCGCGTACCGGGGCGCCGGCGGCGCCGGTCTCGTGGCAGGCCATGCAGACCTGGTTAGGATCGCCTGCCGTCGATACCGGCGGTCTCGGCAGCGTCTGCCGCCGCATCACCGCTGGATTCCTCGGCGGATGCCTCCTCCTCGGCGGCGGCCTCGTCACCACCGCCCAGCTCGGGAACGTCCATCACCGGCTCGACCATGTGGGCGGTAGGCGGCCTCCATCTCGGCATCGGAGAGGTTGGGGTTGCCGCCACGCGCCGGCATGGCGTTGAAGCCGTTGATCGAGTGATCCAGCAGAGTGGCGAAGCCTTGCTCCACGCGGTCGGCCCAGGCCGCCTCGTCGCCGCGGATCGGGGCACCGGCGGCGCCGGTCTCGTGACAGGCCATGCACACATTGTTGTAGATGCCGGCGCCGTCGATATCGTCACCGCCACCGCTGGAGTCACTACCGCTATCGCCGCCGGCACTGGCACTGGCGGCGGTGCCGCAGTCTTCGCCCTGCACGCAGAGCTCGCCCACCGGCTTCAGGCGCTCGGCGATGGCTTCGCGCTCGGCATCGTCCTGGAGCCAGGGCGATACCGGCGCTGGCGGTCAGGCCCAGGGTGGCCAGGCACCCCATGATCAGCTTGCTGGATTTCACTCTCACCACCTCTTCACGGTCCTTTAGGAAGTTGTTCGTGGCAGCGCCCGGCGGAAACGGTTTCGGCAACGCAGCCGAGGGAGATGCCATTCATGCAGTCGCCCGACAGTATACCGGCAACCCTGGCGCCAGGAAAATGGCGCGCCCCCCGCCGTTGGGCTGGGGCACAGGCATCCACGGCGCCCCGCGCTGGACAGTGGCGGGCCTGGCAGTTAGGATGTCGTCCGCTCGGCGTAATGCCGGGTGATGCGCCCGTAGCTCAGTTGGATAGAGTATCGGCCTCCGAAGCCGAGGGTCGCAGGTTCGAATCCTGCCGGGCGCGCCACGAATTCAAGGGCTTACAGCGATGCTGTAGGCCCTTTTTCGTAGCTGTGCCCGAATCGTGCCCCCACCGCGTGGTGGACTGCGCTCGGCGGGGCTGCACGCCCACTCTTCGCGGTCGGCCGGAGAGCGTGGCGTTGCCGCCCGCAGCGGTGGTGTCGATGCACAGGTGGCGCTCCACCACGAAGCGCTCCGGGGCGATGGTCTGGGTCTCCAGGGGCACGATGGCCCCCTCGCGCGCAGCCAGCGCCAGGCGCAACTCGCGGGTCCAGTCGCTGGCGCCGGCCGCGGCCACCGCCTCTATACCCCTGACCGCGGTCAGCATATCGGCCTCGATACTGCCGTCGAGGGCGGCCACGGGCGCCCCGGCATCGATCAGAGGCTGCAAGGCCTGCGCGGCGCCCGGGCGACAAGCAGCGCCGGGCAACCCGCCCCGAGTGCCTGCACCGCCTGGGCCACGGCGATATCCAGGGTCGGCCCGAGGCAGAGTACCGGGCCCTTGGGGTACATCGCCAGACGGTTGCTCTCCCCCGTGGGCCCCGGCAGCGTCTGCGGCGTCATGTCCAGGGCCGCCGTCTCGGCGAGCGCCTTGCGGATCACGCCACCCTTGCCGGAGAGCGCGCGGCGCAGTACCTCGACCCGATCGGGCCGCGCCGCCCAGTTGCGTGCATCCAGCCCGTCGAGGGCTGCCTGGAGATCGCCGAGTGTCACGGCATTCCCCTGCGGCGCGGCGTGGCTCTCCGGGGCGGCGGTGCGCCGGAAGCGGGTGACATACAGCGGGCCGCCGGCCTTGGGCCCGGTGCCCGAGAGGCCCTCGCCCCCGAAGGGCTGGGAGCCGACGATGGCGCCGATCTGGTTGCGATTGACGTAGATATTGCCGACATGGATCCGCTCGACGATCTGCTGCACGCGGTCGTCGATGCGGGTATGCAGGCCGAAGGTCAGCCCATATCCCCGGTCGTTGATGGCGTCGACCACCTTGTCGATGTCGCGCGCCTTGAAGGTGGCCACATGGAGCACTGGGCCGAAGATCTCGCGTTCGAGGTCCTCGATGCCCCCCACCTCGACCACCGCGGGGGTGACGAAGGTGCCGACATCCGGTGCGGACAGCTTCTTCAGCACCTTGCCGGCCTTCTCCTGGGCCGCGACATAGTCGCCGATGTCGGCCTGAGCCTCGGCGTCGATCACCGGCGAGACGTCGGTGTCGGTATTCCAGGGATCGCCGATGGTGAGGGCGTCCATGGCGCCATCGAGCATGTGGAGCAGTCGATCGCGCGCCTCCTCCTGGACGTAGAGCATCCTGAGTGCCGAGCAGCGCTGGCCGGCCGACTGGAAGGAGGAGATCAGGATGTCGCGCACCGCCTGCTCGGTGAGTGCCGTGGAGTCCACGATCATGGCGTTCAGCCCGCCGGTCTCGGCGATCAGCACCGCATCTGGTCCCGCATTCTGGGCGAGTGCCTTGTGGATGATCTGCGCTACGGGAGTCGAGCCGGTGAAGCAGACGCCGGCGATACGGGCATCGCTGGTCAGTGGCCCGCCCACCGTCGGACCGTCACCGGGCAGCAGCTGCAGCGCCGCCTCGGGCAGGCCGGCCTCGCGCATCAGCTCGATGGCACGGGCGGCGATCAGCGGCGTCTGTTCGGCAGGCTTGGCGAGCACGGCGTTGCCGGCCGCCAGCGCCGCGGCGATCTGGCCGGTGAAGATGGCCAGTGGAAAGTTCCACGGGCTGATGCAGACGAAGATGCCGCGGGCATTGCCGGGTTCCTCCGCCTCCAGCCGCTCGCCCTCGTTGGCGTAGTAGCGCAGGAAATCCACCGCCTCGCGCACCTCGGCGATGCCGTCGAACATCATCTTGCCGGCCTCGCGGGTACAGATCACCGTCAGCTCGGCGATGTGCTCCTCGTAGAGGTCGGCGGTGCGCCGCAGCACCTCGGCCCGCTCGGCCACCGGACGTGCCGACCACTCGCGGAAGCCCTCCTCGGCGGCGTCGAGCGCGGCCGCGACCTCCTCCGGAGTCGCTTCAAACACCTTGCCGACCACCCGTGAGCCGTCGGCGGGGGAGACGACGTCCCGGGCCTCGCCACGGGGTGCCGGGTTGCCCGCCAGCATGGGACCAGCGCTCCAGGTGGTGTCGGCGAACTTCTCGCGCGCCGCCAGCAGCGGCAGGATCGAGGCGGGCTCGTTGATCCGGTAGCCCTTGGAGTTCTTGCGTTCGGGGGCGAACAGCTCGCCGGGCTGGCGGATCAGGGGGCTGGCGATGGCCTCACCCAGCTGCTGCATCCCCGCCACCGGGTCCTTGGCGACCTCGCTGGCGGGAATCGAGTCGTCCACCACCTGGTTCACGAACGAGGAGTTCGCGCCATTCTCGAGCAGGCGGCGTACCAGGTAGGCCAGCAGGTCGCGGTGAGCGCCCACCGGGGCGTAGAGCCGACAATGCGTGCCTTCCGACTGCTTGACGATATGGTGCAGCGATTCGCCCATGCCGTGCAGGCGCTGGAACTCGTAGCTGTCCTTGTCGTCGCCCGCCATGGCCACGATGGCGGCACAGGTATGGGCGTTGTGGGTCGCGAACTGCGGGTAGATGCGGTCGCGCCGGTCGAGCAGCATCTGCGCGCAGGCCATGTAGCTGACGTCGGTGTTGACCTTGCGGGTGAAGACCGGGAAGGTCTCGACCCCCATCTCCTGGGAGAGCTTGATCTCGGTGTCCCAGTAGGCGCCCTTGACCAGTCGCACCATGATCCGCGCGGTCGAGCCGCTCGGCGAGGTCGTAGAGCGCCTCGATCACCGGCCCGGCGCGGCGCCCGTAGGCCTTGCACCACGACCCCGAAGCCATCCCAGCCGGCGAGGTCGGGGTCAGCCAGCAGCGCCTCGATGACGTCGAGGGACAGGTCGAGCCGGTCCTGCTCCTCGGCGTCGATATTGAAGCCGATATTGGCCCTGGCCGCCTGCTGTGCCAGTTCCAGCGCGCGCGGCACGAGTTCCGCCATGACCGTGTCGCGGTGGGTGTATTCATAGCGCGGGTGCAGTGCCGAGAGCTTCACCGAGATGCCGGGGCTGCCGCGCACGTCGCCCTTGGCCTGCTTGGCGATCGCGGTGATCGCCTTGGCGTAGGCCTGGTGATAGCGGACCGCGTCGGCATCGGTGCGGGCCGCCTCGCCCAGCATGTCGTAGGAGTAGGTATAGCCCTGCTTCTCGAGCTCGCGGGCATTCTTCATGCCCTCCTCGATGGTCTGGCCGAGCACGAACTGGCGACCCAGGATCTTCATCGACTGGCCGACCGCGGTACGCACCACCGGTTCACCCATGCGGCGCACCAGGCCGCGCAGCGCCCGCACCGGGCCCTTGGGGTCGTCGTCCAGCACCTTGCCGGTCAGCATCAGCGCCCAGGTCGAGGCGTTGACCATCGACGACGACGACTTGCCCAGGTGCGCGCCCCAGTCGGAGGGCTCGATCTTGTCGTGAATGAGGTCGTCGATGGTCTCGGCATCGGGCACGCGCAGCAGCGCCTCGGCCAGGCACATCAGGCCGACGCCCTCGGCGGTCGAGAGCCCGTATTCGGCCAGGAACGCCTCCATCATCGAGGGAGAGGTCTCCTGGCGCACGCGCTCCACATAGTTCGCGCCGGCATCGGCCACCCGGCGGCGCTCCACCTCCGACAGCTTGATCTGCCCGACGAGCTCGCGCAGTACCGCTGCCTCATCGGCCGCATAGTTGGTGCGGATGCGTGCCCGATGCTCGTTCACGGCGTCATGCGGGTGAAGGTTGGCTTCATTCATGTTCGATTACCCTTTCGCTACTCGAAACGCATCGTGGATGCACAGGCACGGATGCCTTCGTCATGGAGGAAGGCGTTCACTCAGCGTAGGCGCCGCCAGTGGAGTTGCGCCGCTTGGCTATGGACACTTTGTCAACGGACGCTGCCAGGGTCGCTCGAGTGGCCAGTGATCATCGGCCGGGAAGCGGAAAGAGGCTGTCGGATGCCGGGGCCGGATGTCGGGGAGTGCCGGGCCATGTTTTTTGCTTCCCTGGAGACTTGATCGAGATCATGACTCTCGTCTGTAGGCCTCGTGGACAAGGGGGTAATGATCTGAATCAAAAACCATTCATGTTGTTATAAAAAATATTGTCTTTTATATCGTTGTATGTCTTGGCAGACTCCTCCGCTCACGCTCAATGATTCAGGGACGATGAAGACTTATCTGGGAAAGATGCGCGGTGAGCGCCTGCAGCGCGATACACCCGATCTCGGCGATGCGCTCTGGTCATGGCTGGGGGCCGTGGTCGGCATGGGGGCGATCTGCTGGCTCAGTGCCCACTGGCTCTCCCAGCACCTGCTGATCGTGGCTTCCTTCGGTGCCACCTCGGTGCTGCTCTATGCGGCCCCGGAGAGCCCCTTCGCCCAGCCGCGCAACGTGCTGCTGGGCAGCCTGCTCTCGGCGATGGCGGGAGTCGCCTGCTTCCAGCTGCTGGACGCCACGCCGCTCGCCGTGACCCTGGCGGTATCGCTCTCCATCCTGCTGATGCAGCTGACCCACAGCGTGCACCCGCCCGGCGCGGCGGCGGCCCTGGTGGCGGTGATCGGCGGCCC
Organism: Halomonas sp.; assembly: GCA_018401555.1. Classification (GTDB taxonomy): domain Bacteria; phylum Pseudomonadota; class Gammaproteobacteria; order Pseudomonadales; family Halomonadaceae; genus Halomonas. The sequence continues at coordinate 39,091 of JAGYKP010000081.1, read as the reverse complement.
GGAGATCACCGGGCTGGGCTGGTGGTACCCGCTGATGCCCATCGGCATCGGCTGCACCCATCATGCTGGTGGTCGCCGTGCTGGTGAACAACCTGGCCCGCCATCGGCGCTATCCGCTGCACTGGTAGGGGATCAGGAAAGCGGAGCAGGAAAAACCGCAACTTTCTCGCCGCGAAAACGGAAAGGATTTCATCCTCCCCAGGCCCCGCAGGGGCTCGGTCGCGATGGGGGCGTCTGCTATCGTCTCGTGCACAATCCACGCCGCTGGCACGCCGCCGGCGGCCCCACACAGGAGGCAGCAGCAGATGGCGAACTCCATCCCTGACGCGACCGTTCCCGCCACCATGTCGGCCATGCTGCTGACCGGGCACGGTGATATCGACAGGCTGGTCTACCGCGATGACGTGCCGACCCCGCGGCCCGGGCCCGGCGAGGTTCTGGTGCGGGTCACGGCCACCGCCAAGAACAACACCGACCGCAAGGCCCGCGAGGGGCTCTACCCGGTGAAGAAGGGCGAGGTGACCTCCTTTGCCATGGGCGGCGAGCCGACCCTGACCTTCCCGCGCATCCAGGGCGCCGATATCGCCGGGCGAGTGGTGGCGGTGGGCGAGGGAGTCGACCCGGCCCGTCTCGGTGAGCGTGGCCTGCTCGACTTCAACCTCTACCCGGACGCTCGCCGCGACATCAACCTGACCCCGGACTACTACGGCCACGGTGCCGATGGCGGCTACGCCGAGTACGTGGCGGTGCCTGCCGACCAGTTCCACCATGTGGCCAACCCCGAGCTCAGCGATGCCGAGCTCGCCGCCCTGGGCATGTGCTCCTACCAGACCGCCTACCATATGATGACGTCTGCCCGTGTCGGCGCGGGGGAAAGAGTTCTCGTCAGTGGCGCCAGCGGCGGCGTGGGCACCGCGCTGATCCAGCTGTGTCGTATCGTCGGGGCCATTCCCTACGCGGTGAGCCAGACTGAGAAGGCCGCGGCGCTCAAGGCGCTGGGTGCCGAGGCGGTGATCGACCGTGGCGACCTCGACGGTTTCGCCGAGCGGGTGCTCGAGGCCACCGGCGGCGCGCCCATCGACGCGGTGATGGATCTCGTTGGCGGCGAGATGACCGACTGCTTCATCGACACCATGATCCAAGACATGAAGGCGCGCACCAGCTACCCGCGGCTCTCCATCGCCGGCGCCAGCGGTGGCAATATCTCGGAGATCCTGTGGACGCGCATCTACCTGTATCAGGTGCAGATTTTCGGCGTTTCCCACGGCACCCGCGAGGAGGCCGAGCAGCTGATCGCCTGGATCCGCTCCGGTGAGCTCAGGCCGGTGCTGCATGCCGCCTTCAGGCTTTCCGACCTGCATGCCGCCGAGCGCTACTTCGTCAGCCGCGGCAGCAACTTCCTGGGCAAGATCGTGATCGTGCCCGACAGCCAATGGGACGAGCATGGCGCGCCCTTCGCCCTGGCCTCTTCCTCCTCCACCCCGGAGTCGCGCCCATGAGCCATCCGCTGACCTTCAAGATGATGGATACCCACGCCGGCGGCGATGTCAGCCGCAATCGTGCCTCGGCGGCATCGACGCCCTGCCCGGCGCCACGGTGCGCGAACAGATGCACTACCTGCGTGACGACGCCGACGGCCTGCGCAAGCTGCTGCTGTTCGAACCCTACGGCGTGCCGGAGATGTCGGTGGACCTGGTGGTGCCCGCCACCGACCCCGAGGCGGCGGCCGGCTACATCATCATGGAGGTGATGGGCTACCCCATCTACTCCGGCTCCAACACCATCTGCACCGCCACCGCGGTCCTCGAGGCCGGCATCGTGCCCAAGCAGGAGGGCATTCAGCGCTTCAAGCTGGAAGCCCCGGCGGGGCGGGTCAACATCGAGGCGCGGGTGGAGAACGGCGTGGTGGAGGCGATCACCTGCGAGGGGCTGCCCAGCTATATCGACACCTACCGCGCCGCAATCCATGTGCCGGGGCTGGGCGAGGTCACCTACAGCGTGGCCTACAGCGGCGGCTTCTATGCCCTGGTGGACGCCACCGAGCTCGGCTTCCACCTCAACCGTGACGAGGAGCGCGAGCTCGCCGAGTGTGCGCATCGCATCGTCGAGGCGATCCAGGCCGAGCGTGGCTTCTCCCACTACACCCTGGGCGACGTGGGCCCGCTGCCCTTCCTGCACTTCATGGGGCCGGTGGAGCAGGTCGCCGACGACTTCTACCGCTCGCGCTCGGCCACCTACGTGCACCCCGGCGTCATCTGCCGCAGCACCACCGGCACCGGCACCTCGGCGCGCCTGGCGCTGATGCGTCACGAGGGCACCATCAAGCCCGGCGACAGGCTGGAGACCATCTCCCTACGCGAGACCGGCTTCATCGGCACCTTCACTGGCACCCACGCGGAGGGGCCCCACACGGTGGTGGAGAACACCATCACCGGCAAGGCCTATGTGCTGGGCCACACCGAGGTGGTGGTCAACTGCGATGACCCCCTGGTGGAGTGCGGCGGCCTGCACCATATCCTCAGTGCCCGCCACGGCTGAGTCTTGCCCTCACCATCTTGACCAGGACGATTCGCCCGCAAGCCCCTTGAGTGCCGTCGCCAAAGGGGGCAGGCTGGCGCTCGTTCTTCTTTCGACTGCCCCATGGAGGCTAACCGTGGCCATCACCAACTTTTCCGATCTGCTGGGCGAGGCGCGCCTGCAGCCCGATGCCCAGCGCCTGCTGTTCGTCTTCACCCGCGCCGAACTGCCGGACAACCCCTCCGCCGAGCAGCGTGCCCGCTTCGAGCAGGGCGAGGGCGGCGTGCTCACGCCGGTGCTGTGCGTCGACAAGACTCCCGAGGAGCTCACCGACATGGCCGCCCTGGTGGCGGAGTCGCGCAATACCGGCGTCGAGTGGGACATCGTCTTCGTCGGCGCCCTCTCCGGTCGCGGCAGCGAGGCGCCGGCTTCCGAGCAGGCCGAGGCGCAGCTCGAGCGCATGGTGGAGTCGCTGAAGATGGGTAACGTCGATCAGTTCCTGGCGCTGGACCGCCAGGGCGAGGCGGTGCGCATCGGCTGACATGGAAGCGTCATCGCCATAGGGTTGAATTATCAGGGTGATGACACCATTCAATTTACGCTATCAGTCGATGCGGGCTACCATGCCTCCCGTATTCGAGACATCCCCATACTTAAGTCGAAAGGAGCATTACCGAATGTCCCTGCTGAACACCGAAGTCAAGCCGTTCAAGGCCACCGCATACCACAACGGCGAGTTCGTCGAGCTGAGCGAAGAGCAGATGAAGGGCCAGTGGAGCATCTTCTTCTTCTACCCGGCCGATTTCACCTTCGTCTGCCCCACCGAGCTGGGCGACCTGCAGGACAACTACGAAGAGTTCAAGAAGCTGGGCGTCGAGATCTACAGTGTCTCCACCGACACCCACTTCACCCACAAGGCTTGGCACGACAGCTCCGAGACCATCGGCAAGCTGACCTACCCGATGCTGGCCGACCCGACCCACACCATCTCGCGCAACTTCGAGGTGCTGATCGAGGAAGACGGCATCGCCGAGCGTGGCACCTTCGTGGTCGACCCCGACGGCAAGATCCAGATCGTCGAGCTGAACGCCGGCAACATCGGCCGTAACGCCGAGGAGCTGCTGCGCAAGGTCAAGGCCGCCCAGTACGTGCGTGCCAACCCCAACGAGGTCTGCCCGGCCAAGTGGGAAGAAGGCGAAGAGACCCTGTCTCCGTCCCTGGACCTGGTCGGCAAGATCTAAGCCGGTCCCTGCCGCGAGGCCCCGCCCCGGGCCTCGCCGCCCCTGCCCGGGCACCTTCCCCCGCCCGGGGCCCCTATTCCGACTCACGAGCCCTTCCCGCGCTGCCCGACCGGCAGGGCGCGGCTGCCTCGTGATACCGACTCCCGAACATGAAAGGAACACGCTGTCATGTTGGACGACAATCTGAAAACTCAGCTCAAGGCCTACCTGGCCAAGGTCACTCAGCCCTTCGAGATCGTTGCGTCCCTCGATGACGGCGCCAAGTCGAAGGAACTGCACGGCCTGCTGACCGATATCGTCGGCCTGACCGACAAGATCACCCTCAAGCTCGATGGCCAGGACGCGCGCCGCCCCTCCTTCGCCATCAATCGCCCCGGTGAGGAGACCGGCGTGGTGTTTGCCGGCCTGCCCATGGGCCACGAGTTCACCTCTCTGGTGCTGGCGCTGCTGCAGGTGGGTGGTCACCCGCCCAAGGCAAGCGATGAGGTGATCGAGCAGATCAAGGGCCTCGAGGGCGAGCTCAACTTCGAGACCTACTTCTCGCTCTCCTGCCAGAACTGCCCGGACGTGGTCCAGGCGCTCAACCTGATGGCGATCCTCAACCCCCATGTCCACCACGTCGCCATCGACGGCGCGCTGTTCAAGGACGAGGTGGAGGAGCGCCAGGTGATGTCGGTGCCCAGCATCTACCTCAACGGCGAGCCCTTCGACCAGGGCCGCATGAGCCTGGAGCAGATCCTGGCCAAGGTGGATACCGGCGCCGCCGAGCGCGAGGCCGCCAAGCTCGGCGAGAAGCCGACCTTCGACACCCTGATGATCGGCGGTGGCCCAGCCGGTGCCGCGGCGGCGGTCTATGCCGCGCGCAAGGGCATCCGCACCGGGGTGGCCGCCGAGCGCTTCGGTGGCCAGGTACTCGACACCATGGCCATCGAGAACCTCATCTCCGTGCCCCACACCGAGGGCCCCAAGCTGGCCGCGGCGCTGGAGGAGCACGTCAAGGAGTACGAGGTCGACATCATGAACCTGCAGCGGGCGGTCAAGCTGCTGCCTGGCCGGCCCGGCGAGGAGCACGAGGTGCAGTTCGAGTCCGGCGCCAGTCTCAAGGCGAAGACCCTGGTGCTGGCCACCGGCGCCCGCTGGCGCGAGATGGGCGTGCCCGGCGAAGCCGACTACCGCAACAAGGGCGTGGCCTACTGCCCCCATTGCGACGGCCCGCTGTTCAAGGGCAAGCACGTGGCGGTGATCGGCGGCGGCAACTCCGGCGTCGAGGCGGCCATCGACCTGGCCGGCATCGTCGGCCATGTGACCCTGATCGAGTTCATGGACGAGATGCGTGCCGACGCCGTGCTGCAGAAGAAGCTGCGCAGCCTGCCCAATGTCGACATCATCCTCGGTGCCCGCACCACCGAGGTGAACGGCGACGGCAAGCGCGTCACCGGCCTCACCTATGAGGAGCGGGCCAGCGGCGAGGTCAAGCAGATCGATCTGCAGGGCGTCTTCGTGCAGATCGGCCTGGTGCCCAATACCGAGTGGCTCAAGGAGTCGCCCATCGAGCTCTCCGAGCGCGGCGAGATCGTGGTCGATGCCCGCGGCATGACCAGCGTGCCGGGCATCTTCGCCGCCGGCGACGTGACCACCGTGCCCTACAAGCAGATCGTCATCGCCATGGGCGAGGGTTCCAAGGCTGCCCTGGGCGCCTTCGACCACCTGATCCGCAGCTGAGGCGTGTTCGAGTGATCATGGGGCGCCGAGGCGCCCCGACTGACAGTACCCCCGCCGGGAAGACCGGCGGGGGCGCTGTGGTGTGTGGCGTCAGTCGATCAGGCCCAGGAAGGGCAGCAGGGTAAGGGTCAGGATCAGCGCCACCGCCATGGCCACCAGCAGCACGCGCACGGGATGCTGTCGCAGGCGGCTCCACAGGGTCGGCGCGGCACCGCGCTCGGCCAGGGCATCGTGCTCCTCACGCATCCGCTCGGCGAGCCCCTGCTGGTAGGTATCCAGCGCCTCCCTGGCCGCCGGGTACTCGTCCGGGTCGCGCAGCCAGATGGCCGCCACCCCCATGCCCCAGAAGCCGGCCCGACTCTCGAAGGTGTCGAAGCCCCGTTCCTCGAGCAGGCGGCGTACCTCCTCGGCCTCTTCCTCGGGCACGTTGCCCAGTCGGAACAGCAGTGTCGCCACGTCGCTCCCCTCTTGCTATCTCAGCCGGTGGCGCCGATGCCCGGCCCGCTCAGCGCTACTCGCCGCGCACTTCGGCGCGCTCGATCACCACCGCGCTTTCGGGCACGTTCTGCATCGGGCCGCGATTGCCGGTGGGCACGCGCTTGATGGCGTCCACCACCTCCATGCCCTCGACGACCTGGCCGAACACCGCATAGCCCCAGGTCTGGCCCGACTGCTTGCTGACGTGGTCGAGGAAGCCGTTGTCGGCGACGTTGATGAAGAACTGGGCGGTGGCCGAGTGGGGGGCACCGGTGCGCGCCATGGCCAGGGTACCGCGGCGGTTCTTGAGGCCGTTGTCGGCCTCGTTCTGGATCGGCTCGCGGGTGGATTTCTGGTCGAAGTCGGTATCGAAGCCGCCGCCCTGGATCATGAAGTCGTCGATCACCCGGTGGAAGAGGGTGCCGTCGTAGTGGCCGGACTCGGCGTAGGCGAGGAAGTTCTCGACGCTCAGCGGAGCCTGCTCCTCGAACAGTTCGATGCCGATGGCACCTTCGCTGGTATGCAGCACCACATCGGGTTCGGTGGGCTGGGCCAAGGCGGGGCCGGCCAGGGTGGCGATCAGCGGGGCGGTGGTGAGCAGGGCAAGGGCGAGGCGTCGCATGGGCAGTCCTTCCGGGCAGGTCAGTGGAGTCAGCGCCCAGCATACGGCGCCGGGCGGCGGCTGTCAGCGGCTCGTTTATCCTGAGCTCGAGCGGCAGGCCGTGCGGGCGCGTGCCATCGCCTCGACGGCGCCGTCGAGGGCGAAGACCATGAACCAGGGATCGTCGGGACCGCGCATCAGGCGCAGCCGCAGCAGCTCGCCCTGGCGCATCTCGTCGAGCAGCAGCTGCTGCTCCGGCAGGTCGAACTGCACGTAGAAGCCGCTGTCGCCGCGTTCGGTACGAAACTCGGCCTGACCCGAGTGGATGGTCTGCTCGTCGACCCGCAGGTCGGCGGGCACACGGTTGGCCAGGCGACTCTCGGCCTGGCGTTCGCCGAGGTCGACCCGCATCTCCAGCCAGGGTGCCTCGCAGGCGCCGGGGGTGAAGGTGACGCCGAAGTGGGCGTCGGCGTAGGTGTTGCCCTCCAGGGCGCGGTAGAGGCGCTGCTCGCCGAGGCTCAGGGTCATCGACTGCCAGGCGCCGTGGCGCTCGACCTCGGCGACGTTGAACTGCACCGCGGCAACCGGCCAGGCCAGGGCCAGGCCGACCAGGGCGGCAACGAGACGGGGAAGGCGAGACGGCATCCTGGGCTCCTCGGGGGACGATTCGCCCGAGGCTAGCATGCCGGCCCCCAACGCGCAGCCGGGAGGCTACTGGGAATGCTGCATACCTTCCATGTCGTCGCCCATCTCCATTTGCATGCCCTCGCCGATATCGCCACCCAGCTCGCCGCGGCCCAGGCGCCCCAGCAGGTCGGTGTCGATCTCGGCGAAGCTCAGAAGCTCCCCGCCATGCTCCTCGCGGAACGCCTCGGCATCGTCCTGTTCGGCAAACGAGGCCAGGGTGTGGCCCATGGCGCCGCGTTGGTCGTGACCCACCACGTAGATCGCTTCACTGGCCAGCACGAAGGCCTCGTCGTCGGGGGTGGCCCAGCTGGCGGCGGCCACGTCATGCACATAGGCGTGGGAGACCTGGGTCTCGTTCTCGGGCTGCTTGAGGAAGGCGAACAGGTCCATGGTGGAGCAGAACTTCAGCGGCTCACTCTGCTTCTCCATGAAGGCCTCGCCCTTGGGCCCGGGGTGCTCGGTGATCAGCATCCCGCAGACGTGGCAGCTGTCGCCCGAATCGATGGGCTGGGCGGCGGCCAGCGCCTCGGGTTCGGACTCGCCGCAGGCGGCGAGCAGCAGGGCGGACATCAGCAGCAGCGGCAGAAGCAGTTTCTTCATGGGGTCTCTCTACGGGAGTGGCTGGGGAAATCGGCAGCGGGTCAGGCGGCTCGGCGTCGGAAGCGCAGCAGTGCCAGGCCCAGGGGCACCAGGATCCAGGCCACCAGGATGGCGGTGACCATGGCCGGGCGGAAGGCGCTGCCCTCGGCGATGGAGGTCAGGCCGGTATAGCTGCGGGCGGCCTCGAAGCCGGTCAGGTTGATCAGGCGGAAGCACTCGGTGGGGTTGAGCAGCAGCAGCCAGGGCAGCCAGTCGCCGCCGCGCTCGACGCTGACCAGCAGCGCCAGCAGTCCCAGGTCGAAGACCAGCACGAACAGGAACCACACCACCAGGGCCAGGCCGGCGGCACGCGCCTTCTCGGTGACCCACACGCTGATCAGGTAGGCGAAGGCGATGAATACCCAGCCGAGCAGGATGCTGCTGCCGATCAGCAGGCCCATGCCGGCGGCCAGCTCGGAGAGCGCCACGCCTTCGGCGCCCACCGCGATCACCGCCCCGGCGATGCCGAAGCCCAGCGCCGTGGCGGCGGCCAGGATCAGGCTGTGGCCGAGGAACTTGCCGAGCAGCAGCTGGGTGCGGCTGATGGGGTAGGTGAGCAGCAGCAGCAGGGTGCCCGCCTCCTGCTCGCCGACCACGGCATCGTAGGCCAGCAGCAGGGCGATCAGTGGGATCAGGAATACCGCGAGCGTCGCCAGGCTGACCACGGTGGTGGCCAGCGACGTGAAGCCCAGGCCGCCGCTGGCGGCGGCACCGAACCAGGCGATGCCCACGGCGAGGAAGGCCAGCACCAGGGCGATGGCCAGCACCCAGCGGTTGCGCAGGCCGTCGCGGAACTCCTTGCCGGCGATGGTCAGGATGGCGTTCATTCGGCGTCTCCTCGTTGCGCGGGCGAGAGTTCGGCGGAGAAGTGGGTGTAGAGGTGCTCCAGGGTCGGCGGCAGCAGCTCGATATCCTCGATGCCGGCGGTGTCGGTGAGTCGGCGCAGCACGGCGAGCTTGGCGTCCGGCGGCACCGTCAGCGTCACCTCGTGGGCGTCGAGGGGGGTGACCGTGATACGCGGGTCATCCCAGCCGGCCAGGCGCTGGGCGAGGTCGCCTTCGCCGCCGCGGCCCCGGGTGCGCACGGTGATCGGCAGGGCCGCTTCCTCGCGCAGCTCCGTCAGGCTGCCCAGCGCCAGGCGCTTGCCGCCGCCGAGGATCAGCGCGCGGTCGATATAGGGCTCCACTCCCGGCAGCACGTGGGAGGAGAGCAGCACCGTGCAGCCGCGCTCGCGCAGGCCGCGCACCGTGTCGTAGAAGTCGCGGGTGGCGGCCGGGTCGAGGCCGGTAGTGGGCTCGTCGAGCAGCAGCAGGCGTGGGTCGCCGAGCAGCGCCTGGGCCAGGCCCAGGCGCTGGCGCATGCCCTTGGAGTAGGTCTTCACCCGGCGGTGGGCGGCATGGCCGAGGCCAACCCGGTCCAGCAGTTCACCCACCTGGCCGCGTTCGACCCGCTTCAGGCGGGCGAAGTAGTCGAGCACCTCCCGGCCGCTGAGCTGCTCGTAGAAGCTGACGTTCTCGGGCAGGTAGCCCAGGCGGCGGCGCAGCGTCTCGGCGTGGGCGCCGTCGGGGGCGCCGCCGAGGACCGCCACCTGCCCTTCGCTGGGCGAGAGCAGCCCGAGGATCAGGTGCATGGTGGTGGTCTTGCCGGCACCGTTGTGGCCCAGCAGGGCCAGTACCTCTCCCTCGTCCACCTGCAGGTCGAGGGCGTCGAGGCGCACCAGGCCGCCGTCGCGGCGGGTGACGCCCTGGAAATCGATTACCGCGGTCATGCGCTGGCGTCTCCCCTTTCGGGTGTATGGAAGGCGGATCCATTCGAGTTGGATGCATCCAGGTCGGGTTCATTCATCAGCGGATGGCTGTCCTTGACCCCCTGGGGGCGGAATACCGGGAACTGGCGCTGTACCCAGCGCAGCGCCAGCACCGCGGGGCTGTGCATCAGCAACCGCGCCACCGGGTAGCGCCATAGCAGGCGATCCATGGCATCGTTGGGCTCGTAGGGGGTGTCGCCCACGCCATCGCCATCCAGGTCCCAGCCCAGGTAGTCGCTCCAGTAGTTGCCGTGTCCCGCCTCGGACCACTCCTGGGCCCGGGTGGCCACGTACATCACCTGCTGGCGATTGTCGACGAAGGCGTTGCCCACCAGCTCGTTGTCCTCGGAGCCGGCGGTGAGGTGGATGCCGATATCGCTCTCGGCCAGGCGGTTGGCCTCGAAGCGATTGTACTGGGAGTTGTAGACGAACAGTGCCTTGCCATCGGCGCCGCTGACCAGCCCCTTGCCCTGGGCGTCACGGCGCTGGTGGGCGCGGGTGATCCGGTTGTCGCGCAGCAGGGAGTCGGTGATGTTGTTCATCAGGATGCCGTAGTTGCGATCCCCCTCCGAGCGGTTGCCGATTACCCTGAGGCGCTTGGACTGCATCAGCGCGTAACCGGTGCGGGTATCGCGGGTGGTGTTCTCCTCCACGCGGTTGTCGTAGGCATACATGTAGTGCACGCCATAGCGCAGCTCCTGCATATGGTTGCCGCGCAGCAGACACTGGCTGCTGGTGTCGATATAGATGCCGTCGCGGGTATGGCGGATATCGTTGCCCTCCACCCGGACGTTGCGTGAGTTGAACAGGTGCACGCCGTTGCCGCGATCCTGGGAGCGCACGGCAGCGTCGCCGCGGATCACGTTGTCGAGCACCTGGACGTCGCTGACGGCGTCGAGCCACAGGCCAAAGCCGGGGCCTTCGAGCCGCGAGTCGCGGATCACGCTGCCGTCGGCGCTCTCCTCGATGAAGATGCCGGCATCCATGTCGGTGAGGTTGGCGCCCCAGTTCTCGATGGTCACGCCCTCGATCACGATGTCCGGGGCGTCGAGCACCACGGCGTGGCCCTCTCCACCGGCGTCGATCACCGCGCCCGTTGCGCCCGAGAGGGTCAGGGTGCGATCGATGACCAGCGGCCCGGGGTAGCGGCCTTCGGGAAGCAGCAGGCGGTCACCGCGCTCGGCCCGCTCGATCAGCGGTTGTAGCGGTTCGCCGGGAGTGGCCGTCAGGTCGGCGGCCAGCAGCCCGCCCGGCAGCCACACGAGCAGCCAGGCGGCAGAAACAGTCAGGGGACGACGCGGGGCTGTCGTCGGGTCATGCGTCTCTCCAGGAAAGAAGCGGGGCCGGGCGTCTGCCCGGCCCCGATGGGTGCTATCAGGCCTTCTCGACCAGCATGCGGCCGGTCATCTCCATGTGCATGGCGTGGCAGAACCACTGGCAGTAGTACCAGTGCACCCCGGGCTTGTCGGCGGTGAAGGTGACGCTGGCGGTCTGCTGCGGGCTGATCTCCATGACGGCACCGTGGTTGGTCATGGTGAAGCCGTGGGTGACGTCCTCGACCTGGTCGAGGTTGGTGATCACCACGGTGACCTCGTCGCCCTGCTTGACCTTGAACTCGGTGATACCGAACTGCGGCGCCACCGAGGTCATGTAGACGCGCACCTGGTTGCCGTCGCGCACGATCTTGTTGTCGCTCTCCAGGGTGACGCCATCCTCCTTGGCCATGGCCACGGTCTCGGCGAAGAACGGGTCATCGCGGTCCCAGACCTTCTTGGGGTTGATCTGGTCGGCGCGCACCGAGGATGCAGTCGTGGGGCTCGGCGAAGGCGGGGCCGTCGTGGACCAGCTTCATCTCCTCGCCGGAGATATCGATCAGCTGGTCGTTCTCCGGGCGCAGCGGGCCCACCGGCAGGAAGCGGTCCTTGGAGAACTTCGAGAGCACCACCAGCCACTTGCCGTCGGCATCCTTGGTCTCGGTAAGGCTGGCGTGGTTGTGCCCCGGCTGGTAGTGGACATCCAGCTTCTGGCGCAGGTAGTTCACCTCCTCGCCGTTGTAGGCGCTGATGGCGTCCTCGATGTTCCACTTGGCGATCTGGCTGTCGATGAACAGCGTGGTGTAGGCGTTGCCGCGGCCATCGAAGGTGGTGTGCAGCGGCCCCAGGCCCAGCTCCGGCTCGCCGACCACGGTATCGCGCGGCTCGATGGCATCGTCGAACAGCTCGGGCAGCTTGTCGATGGCGATGATCGAGCAGGTCGGGGAGAGCTTGCCGTTGGCGATGAAGTACTTGCCGTCCGGCGAGGTGTTGAGGCCGTGGGGGTTCTTGGGCACCGGGATGTAGCGGGTCAGCTTGGAGCCCTTGCGTCCGTCGACCACCGGCACCTCGCTGTCGCCCAGGGTCTTGAACTCGCCGGCTTCCACGGCGGCCTCGATCGCCTCGACGTCGAATACCACCACCCAGTCGCGCTCGGCGCGCATGGTGTCCTGCAGGGTCATGCCCTTCTCGGAGTTGTAGCAGGTCGAGGCCACGAAGCGTCCGGTGTAGTCGGCATCGGTGTTGTCGAGGTTGCCGTCGACGATCACCTGCCAGGCCACCTCCATGCTCTCGGCGTCGATGCCGTTGAACATGGTGTAGTAGCCCTCCGGGTTCTCCATGCCGCGGCCGTCATTGACGATGTCGTCGTCGTGATGGGGGATGGGGAACTCGGCGTTGGCGAACACGTACTTGGTGTGCGGCACCTTCTGCAGGCGCAGGCCGTGGATCGCCTGGACGTTGGGGATGGTGGTGATCTTGTCCGTCTTCATGATGTCGAGACGGATGCGTGCCACCCGGGTGTTGGCCTTGTCGTTGATGAACAGGTACTTGCCGTCGTAGCTGCCATCGGTCATGGAGATGTGCGGGTGGTGGGTATCACCGTTGAGGAACTTGACCGAGTCGCCGAGCACGCGCCTGGACTCGTTGGTGATGCCCCAGCCGGTGGCCCCCTCCTGGTTGAACACCGGGATGCGCATCAGCTCGCGCATGGAGGGGATGCCCACTACCCGGACCTCGCCGGACTGGCCGCCGCTCCAGAAGCCGTAGTACTGATCGAGCTCGCCCGGGGCGACCTCGATGCTGCCCTCGCTGGCGGCGCGGGCCTTGCCGCTGCCGCCGAGCAGGTGCCAGCGCCGAAGCCACCGGCCAGACCCGCCCCGGCAACGCCGGTCACCGCGCTGTTGCGCAGGAAGTGGCGGCGGCCGAGATTCTCGATCGTTTTCTTCTTGTCACTCATGGTCAATCCTCCTGGTAGGTCGGAATCCGCTGCAGCCGTGCGCTGGCGGGGTCATGGGTCTCGACGCCTCCCTTGCCACGGGAGAGCCGCGAGGCCTTCTCGAAGCGCTTGCGCCGCTTGATCATCGGCGGACAGCGCTTGTCGTCGTGGTAGGTGATCTGGCAGTCGAGACAGTAGTGGCACTCGTTGGCATTGATGCGACCATCCGGGTGGATGGCGGCCACTTCGCATTCGTTGGCGCAGATCTGGCACGGGGTGCCGCAGTCGCCGCGGTGCCGCTTCAGCCAGTCGAACAGGCGCAGGCGGGCGGGGATCGCCAGGCCGGCGCCCAGTGGGCAGACGTAGCGGCAGTAGAACTTGTGGTTGACGGCGGAGATCGCCACCAGCACCAGGGCGTAGAGCAGAAAGCCCCACTCGCGCTGGAAGCGCAGGGTGATGGCGGTCTTGAAGGGCTCCACCTCGGCGTAGCGCTCGGCGGTGCCCAGCGAGTGCAGGGAGACCGCGAACAGCCCCAGCAGGATGATGTACTTCAGCGCCCAGAGCCGCTCGTGGAGACCGAAGGGCGGCTCGTACTGCTTCACGCCCAGCTTGCGGGCGGCCTTGTTGACCAGGTCCTGGAGGGCGCCGAAGGGGCACAGCCAGCCGCAGAACACCCCGCGGCCCCACAGCAGCAGGCTCACCGCCACGAAGGACCAGAGAATGAACATCATCGGGTCGATCAGGAAGGAGCCCCAGCTGAAGTCGCTGATCAGGGCGTTGGTGAAGGTCAGGATATTGACCACCGAGAGCTGGGCCAGGGAGTACCAGCCGATGAACACCAGGGTGTAGACCAGGAAGCCCAGGCGCAGCGGGCGCAGGATGCGTGGATGCTTCACCAGCACGTCCTGGAACAGCATGATGCCGGTGAGCACGATCAGGCCGGCGGCGAGCACGGCGATCTGGAAGGCCTTGTCCTTCCACACCTCGACCCAGATCGGCACCTCCTTGGGCGGCTCGGGGCGCTCGATATAGGCCTCGGGCACGCTGTAGTCGGCGCTGAAGCGGCTGAACTCGGTATCCAGGGGGCCGGAGGCGCGGCGCACCAGTAGCTCCAGCTGCCACGGTTGGCCGGGGTCGAAGGCGGCCGCATCGCGAATGATGAAGATATCGCGCTCGTCGAAGGTCGGGGCGCCCTCGATGCCCAGGCTGCCCAGGCGGATATGGTCGCGGTCGTGGAAGCTCACCGTGTTGCCGTTCTGGGAGAGCTCGATGCGATCGAAGATGCCCCCGCGCACATAGCCGGAGCCCTTGAAGGAGTAATCGCCGCGTCCCATCACCGCGATGGCGTGCTCGCCCTCGTCGAGCCGCTCCATCAGCTGCTCGTAGCCGGTGTCGCCGAGCAGGTTGCGCCCGGCGGTGGGTGCATTCAGGTAGGTGTAGAAGAGCTCGATGAAGGTGCGCTCCGCCGGCTGCGGCGTATGCATGTAGTCCTCGGCCGGGGTGCCCACGAAGGAGTCGTCCACCTCGCCATGGGTCAGGTGCAGGCGGCGGATGGTGCCGTCGCCGGCGAGCGTCGACCAGTCCGCCGCCTCGAAGACGTCCTGGCGCACCGTTGCCGGCGGGGCGGCGGAGGGGTCGGCGATCAGTCCCTGCTCGGCGGCGACCAGGCGGGCGGCGCGCATCACGGTGTCGCTGACCACGATGACGGTCACGGTGGCGCCGGAGATGGCATCCAGGTTGCTGCCTACCTTCATGCGGTCGTTGACGTGGGCGCCGACGTGGTCGTCGGCGAAATCCTCGAGCTTCTGCTCGGGAATCCCCACCAGCATGATGGGCTCCTCGTGGCTGATCACGTCGGCCTGGACGATATTCCCCTCGAGGTCGAAGGCCACCCGCATGTTGACCGGCTTGCCGGAGTAGGCGGGGATCGGCGCCATCTCGACGCTCTCGAAGGCGTAACCGAGCAGTTCGTCGCCGGCCATGACCCGGCTGACCGGCCACTGGGAGTCGGCGGGCTCCAGGCGGTCTGCAGCGGGGAAGCCTTCGCGCACCTGCTCCGGCTCCATGGCGTGCAGCGGCAGGGAAACCAGCAGGAGAAGAAGCGTCAGCAGCAGGCCGACAAAGCCGACCGGCCGAAGGGTTGATTCGGGCATGGGGAGGTCCTTGCGGGCGTTGGCCATGGCGTTACCGGGCGGCATCCCGGCCGCCACCCATATGCAGCAGGGCCGGCGCTGTGCCGGCCCGGGCCGTCATTGCTGACTGGCGGTCATTCCTGGCTTGAATAGTAGGCGGCGATGTCGGCGATATCCTCATCGGAGAGGCCCTGGGCCATGGGCGTCATCAGCATGGCGTTGCCGCCCTGGCGCTGGCTGTCGCGATAGGCCTTGAGGCTGCTCTCGAGGTAGGTGGCGGACTGGCCGTTGAGGTTCGGGTAGATGGGGGCCAGGCCCTTGCCGTCGGTGCCGTGGCAGGCCACGCAGGTGCCGATCTTGTCCGCACCGGCTTCGGCGTCACCCGCGGCCTGCGCGTCCATGGCCAGGAGGGCGCCACCCAGCATGGCGGCTGCGAGAATCAGTTTCATAAGGAACCTCCGGAATGCATCTTAAATTGCCTAGAAAAGCCCGGTTGCGACAATCGACCTCACCGGGCAGCTGTTGCCATCATGCCAGGCAACGTGCATGCACGGCTTGACGTGGGTCATCTACAGCCTAGACACATGTGCCCAAAAGGCAATGGTAAAGCCTAATAGAGCACAGCGGCCGCGTCTGGGGCGGGGCTGTGTGGCGAGCGCAAGCCGGGGCAATTCAGGAGCAGACGCGGGGTCAGGCGGCGGGCGGAGTCTCGTCCAGCTGCAGAAGCTTGATCAGCGGCTGGCGTCGTGCGCCCAGCAGATCCTCCAGCGTGTAGCCGTCGAGTACCGCCAGGAAGGCGTCGAGGGCCTCGGTGAGGATATGCTTGAGCCGGCAGGCCGGGGTGATCACGCACTCGTTGCCGTCGCCGAAGCACTCGACCAGGGCCAGGTCACGCTCGGTGCGACGTATCAGTTCGCCGAGCACGATGGTATCCGGCTCGCGGCGCAGCAGCAGGCCACCGTTCTTGCCGCGGATGGAGGTGATGTAGCCGTGGTGGCTGAGGTCCTGGACCACCTTCATCAGGTGGTTGCGCGAGATGTCGAAACGTTCGGCGATCTCGGTGATGGTGGAGCGACGCTCGCCCTTGACCGCCAGGTAGAGCAGCACACGCAGCGAGTAGTCGGTAAAGCGAGTCAGGTGCATGGGTGAAAGCGTCGCCTCTTGGTGTCGTGGAGCGGATCAGCGTCGGGCCCAGCTGCGGGGCGCCTCGCTGACATGCCGGATCGGTAGCGGTGGGGCGGCTCAGCACATAGCCCGCCACCCCGATAAACAGCATGGCCGTGGCCACCAGCCCCAGGGACGGCACGCCACTGGCCCACAGCATCGCCCAGCTGGCGGCCAGCAGCAGCGGTGCCAGGACCTTGGCGCGTCGCGGTATGGCGCGGCGCTCGCGCCACGCCAGCAAGCTGGGGCCGAAGCGCGGATGGTCAGTGCAGCCAGCGCGCCAGCCGTGGCGACCCCTTGGGTGCTGCCCAGGCCGCCAGCAGCAGGAAGGGGGTGGTCGGCAGCAGCGGCAGTACCATTCCGGCGGTGCCGAGCCCGATGCAGCCATAGGTGAGGCCGCACCAGGCGAGACGCGAGGCGGATCCTGACATGTGGTGACCTCCCGTGCTCGAGGGCGTAGACTGTTAAGTAGCAAATTACATGCATCTTAGCACTTCGGGAAAGGTGGGAGTTTGCGCCATGTCAACGAATGCCGACATCTCCCGCCCCACGCTGCCGGCCTGGCGGCTGTTCTTCCCCCTGGCGGCGGTGCACGCGGCGGTGATGGTGCCGCTGTCACTGCTGGCATTCTACCACGGGGCTCCCCTGGGGTTGATCGACTCCCCTGCGGCACACGGTCGCGAACTGCTGTTCGGCTTCGCCCTGGCGGTGATCGCCGGCTATCTGCTGGGACCGCTGCCACGACGCTGGCTGCTGGGGATGGCGCTGCGCTGCTGCTCGCGCGGGGTGGGGGCTGGCCTGGCCCCAGGCGCTGCCCGTGCTGCCTGGCCGATGGTCTGTTCGCCGCGCTGCTCGCCTGGCGGCTGGTACCGCGCTTCCTGGCCGCCAAGAAGTGGCGCAACCGGCTGCCTCGCCGCTGCTGGGCCTGCTCCTGCCTGCTCGCCATTGCCAGCCTGGCCGGGCGCCTGGTGCAGCACGGCATGTTGACCCCCGCGCTGATGCGCCACGCCGTGCTCTGGCTGGTGCTGCTGATGACCTTCATGGGGGGGCGCGTGCTGGCGCCGGCGATCAATGGCCACCTGATGTCCAGCCGGCGCCAGGTTGGTGCGGGGGTCCAGCCGCGCCTGGAGGCGGCGCTGATCGTGCTGCTGGGCGTTACCCCGCTGCTCGCCCCCTGGTCAGCCACGGCAAGCCTGGCAGCGCCCCTGACGGCGACAGCGGGGCTGCTGGTGCTGTGGCGGCTCTGGCGCTGGCGCCCCTGGGCCTGTCGGCAGCGCCCCGACCTGCTCGGCCTGCTGCTGGGGTATGCCTGGCTGGGGTTCGGGCTGCTGCTGGCGGCGCGTGTCCTGTGGCTGGGCCAGCCGCTGGGCGGTGTGCTGCACGCCTTCACCGTGGGGCGCTGGGTACCCTGGCCAGCGGCATCATGCTGCGCCAGGCCATCCTCAGGGCCAAGGGGCGGCCCGAGCGAGCCGCTGGCCGTTGCCGCTGGCACTGCTCTTCACCGTGGCCGCCGTGCTGCGCCTGGTGGCCTTTCCGGCGGGCGCTGCCTGGCTGCCCCTGCTGTGGGCTTCCGCCCTGGCCTGGAGCCTGGCCTGGCTGCTCACCGCCTGGCGGCTGCCATTGGTCGCGCGCGCGTGCCGAGTCGCGCGAGGAGTTGACCGGCGTCAACTACCACCACAAGGGTACCGACGCGCCGGCCCCAGGCTGGCATACTGCCCAGCATTCGGCAGCGCCGCGGCGCTGCCAGAGCTTTCAACGAGGCCGTTTGATCATGCAAGACCATCTGCTCTTCAACCGCCCGCTGGTCGAGAAGTACGACCGCCCCGGGCCGCGCTACACCTCCTATCCCACGGCGCCCCAGTTCCATGCGGCCTTCGCCGAGGATGACTACCGTGCGGCGGCGGAGCGCAGCAACCGCGCCGAGACCCCCAAGCCGCTCTCGGTCTATGTGCATATCCCCTTCTGCAAGAGCCTCTGCTACTACTGCGCCTGCAACAAGATCATCACCCACAACACCGAGCGTGCCGCGGAGTACCTGGCCTGGCTCCAGCAGGAGATCCGCGTGCAGGGGGCGCTGTTCGACGAGACCCGGCGCATGACCCAGCTGCACCTGGGCGGCGGCACGCCGACCTATCTGAGCAATGCCCAGCTCGGCGAGCTGATGGCGAGCCTCGATGAGGCCTTCCACTTCGCGCCGCCCGAGGAGCGCGAGTTCTCGCTGGAGGTGGACCCGCGCACCGTGACCCCCGAGCAGATCCATGAGCTGCATGCGCTGGGCTTCAACCGCCTGAGCTTCGGGGTGCAGGACTTCGACCCCGACGTGCAGAAGGCGGTCAACCGCGTGCAGAGCGAGGAGGATGTCATCTCCCTCGTCCACGCCGCCCGCGACGCGGGCTTCGAGTCGGTGAGCGTCGATCTCATCTACGGCCTGCCGCTGCAGACGGTGGCCAGCTTCGACACCACCCTCGGACAAGATCATCGCCCTGCGCCCGGACCGCATCGCCACCTACATAGCTATGCCCACCTGCCGGAGCTGTTCAAGGCCCAGCGCCTGATCCGCCCCGAGGACATGCCGCCCCCGGAGCGCAAGCTGGAACTGCTGGAGCTGACCATTCGCCGCCTCACCGAGGCCGGCTACGTGTATATCGGCATGGACCACTTCGCCCTGCCCGAGGACGAGCTGACCCTGGCCCGCGAGAACGGCACCCTGCAGCGCAACTTCCAGGGCTACTCCACCCATGCCGACTGCGACATGATCGGCCTGGGCATCACCTCCATCGGCAAGGTGGGCGATACCTACAGCCAGAACGTCAAGGAGACCGCCCAGTACCAGCATCGCCTGCAGGAGGGCCGCCTGGGAGTGTTCCGCGGCTACCGGCTCAGCGATGACGACCGCCTGCGTCGCGACGTGATCAACGCCCTGATGTGCCATAACCGCATCGACTTCGCCGTCATCGAGGCCGAGCATGGCATCGTCTTCCGCGACTACTTCGCCGACGCCCTGGCGGAGCTTCAGGAGATGGCCGACGACGGCCTGCTGGCGATCCGCGATGCCGAGATCGAGGTGCTGCCCGCCGGTCGGCTGATGATGCGCAACGCCGCCATGGCCTTCGATGCCTACCTGGCCCACAGCAAGGGGCGCTATTCGCGCACGGTGTAAAACGAAAAAGGCCACCCTCGGTGAGGGTGGCGCAAGACCGTGACTAGCAATGAGAGGGAGAAACCAGGCCAGGAGACTGGCGGGCCCTGGCTGGTGACGGCGCCTCATCAACGCCGACAACTGAAGGGTAATCGTTCTCGTTTGCCTCGTCAACACAAATGCGAGCGTTTTTTATTTGCAGTGCGAGTCAGGCGCCCGCCAGGCGCAGCCACAGCGGCAGGGTCGCCATGGCCAGCAGGGTCTGGCCGGTGATCAGCGCCGCCATCATCTCGGCGTCGCCGCCCAGCTGGCGGGCCAGGATATAGGCCGAGGTGGCGGTAGGCAGGGCGGCGAACAGCAGCACCACGTCGCGGCTCACCGGATCCAGTCCCAGCAGCAGTGCCAGGGCCAGGGCCAGGGCCGGCATCAGCCCCAGCTTCACCAGATGGCTGGCCCAGATGCCACGATCGCGGCGCACCAGGGCCGCGGGGCGCAGTGCCACGCCCACCGCCACCAGGCCCAGGGGCAGGGCGGCACGCCCCAGCAGTTCCACCGTCGCCGCACTCCAGCCCGGCAGGCCGATGCCGCTGACGTTCAGGCCGATACCGACCAGGCAAGCCAGGATCAGCGGGTTGCGGCCCAGGGCGGCCAGGCTCTTGCCCAGGCTGCCGCTGCCCAGCGTCCCAGCGGCGATGAAACTGGTCACGCAGAGCACGTTGACCACCGGGACCATCAGCGCCACGGCCACCGCGGCCACGGTGGCCCCCGGCGCGCCGTGCAGTGCTGCGGCGCCGGCTACCCCCACGTAGGTGTTGAAACGCAGTGCGCCCTGGAAGGCCGAGGTGAAGGCCGCGGGTTCCATGCCCAGCCAGCCGCGCAGCGCCCACAGCAGGGCGGCGAACACCCCCATGGCGCCGAGCAGCGCCACCGCCACCCGGGTCACCGGTACCTGGCTGACGTCGGCGGTGGCCAGGGTCGAGACCAGCATGGCGGGGAACAGCAGGAAGTAGATCAGCCGCTCAAGCCGTGGCCAGAAGTCGCCCCCCGGCAGACGCAGCCAGTCCAGCACACAGCCCAGCAGGATCAGCAGGAACAGGGGCCCCAGGGCCCCCGCGATATCCGCCATGTCGGTCTCCTTGGTCTCGTTGCCTGCGACATCGCTCCGCAGTCTGCCACAGACGAATGCTGATAAGCTTGCCGGCATAGCCTCTCACCGTGAGGATCATGTCCTCCATGCCCGACTCTTCCAGCCACGAAGCGACCATTCCCCGCCCGCCGCTGCTGCGCCTGCTGGTGCTGTTTACCCTGGGCACGGTGGCCGTGGCGCTGTGGTTCCTGGCCAGTCACCTGCTGCGCGATGCGGGGCAGGTGCATTGGTACCCCGAGGCGCCCGGCTGCGAGCTGAGTGCCGGGCCCTGCCTGGCCGAGCTGGGCAACGAGCGCCGCCTGGCGCTCGACCTCGGCGTGCGTGGCGAGATCCGCGCCCTACAGCGCCTGCCCCTCGAGGTCGCCCTCGATGGGGTGGATGCCGAACGCGTGGTGGTGGACTTCGTGGGCCGCGACATGGACATGGGGCTGCATCGCTACCCCCTGACCCTGGGTGACGATGGCCGCTACCACGGCGAGGGGCAGATCCCGATCTGCACCGATGCGGTGATGCCGTGGCGGGCGCGTGTCATCGTCGAGACGGCCGGTGGTAAGCTGGGCAGCGGATTCGATTTCGATGTGGAGAGAGACGCGCCATGAAACGCAAGGGAGTCTGGGCCGGTGTTGCCCTGATCGTGCTGCTGCTGGCGGTGGGTGGCGTCGGCTGGTACCAGCAGCAGCTGGCCGTCGGGGGCGATGGCGGCCCGGTCGGGGGCCGGTGGAGCTCCCCTCGACCCAGGGGGAGTTCACCCTCGAACGCCTGGGCGACGACCAGCTGGCGGTACTCTTCTTCGGCTATACCTACTGCCCCGACGTCTGCCCGATGAGCCTGGCGGTGGTACGCCAGGCGCTGGCCGAGCTCGAGCCCGCCCAGCGCGAGCGGGTGGTGCCGCTGATGGTCTCTGTGGATCCGGAACGCGACAGCCTCGAGCGGCTGGAGGAGTATCTGGCCTTCTTCGGCGAGCGCTTCATCGGTGCCACCGGCAGCCAGGCCCAGCTCGAGGAACTGGCCGATCGCTACGGCGTGGTGTGGCGCAAGGTCGAGGCGCCGGATTCGGCCATGGGCTACACCATCGACCATAGCTCGTCGCTCTACCTGGTCGACCGCCAGGGGGAGATCCAGCGGCGGGTGCTCTACTCGCCCTCCCACCAGGGGCTGCTGGCGGCGCTGCGCGAGACGCTCTGAGTCCGCCGTTCGTTATCCCCCTGCATCGCTGCGACGGTGCGCCAGGCGCACCGTCGTCGCTCATGGCGCTTCCTGCAGCCGTTCCAGCATCGCCATCAGCGCGCGGGCCTGGGTGCCCTGGCGGCTGTCGTGCAGGGGGTCGAGCTGCCAGGTGCTCTCCGCATAGCCCCACCAGTCCCAGCACCCCTGGGGGTTGCCCAGGCGGGTCTCGGCCTGGGGATAGAGCACGATCCGCCGGTTCTCCGCCGCCCAGGCGTTGAGACCGGTGTGGCGTACGAAGGCCTCGTCGATCTGCTCGGCGCCCATGCTGCAGCCGTGCAGTGCCATGCTGACCGCACAGTCACCCGCCGCGCACTCCTCCGGCACGAACAGGTAGCCGGTATCGGCCAGTCCCTTGGCCTCGAAGTCGCCCTGATCGAAGCGCAGCAGCTCACCGTGTAGCGCATCGCTGGCCGGAGGCACCTGCTCGCCGTGCAGCCAGGCCAGGGCATCCCCGGCGATATCCAGATCGCAGGCCAGCAGGTGGGGGGCACCCCCCTCACGGCAGTCGGCAAGCTCACCGGCGTCGGACGGGATCACCGCCGCATCGATGGGCCAGCCGTGGCCCACCTCCGCGTCCTGGCGTAGCTGCAGCTGTGACGCGGGATCGCCGAGCCAGCCCTGGAACTGCTCGGTCAGCGCCGCGCCCAGGCGTGGCTCGACCACCGTGTCCGCCTCGCCGTGCCACACGTAGACGCGCAGCTCCGCCAGCGCCTCGGCCTCGCCCACCAGATCGCGCTCGCGGTAGTCGGCCAGGCGCTGCTCCAGCGCCTGCAGGTCGGGCATGCCGCGTCGGGTGGTCATGCACTGGCCCAGCGCCAGCCCCAGCGAGCCCTGGGCACACGACCAGGGACCGGCGGCCAGCACGCCGAGCCCCGCGAAGCGCTCGGGCCAGGCCACCGCCAGCTGGGTGGCCATATAACCCCCCGAGGAGACGCCGAGCACGCTGGCGCCCGCGCTGCTCGCGCCCAATGCGGGGAGCCGTTGTGGCGGGGTATCGGCAGGCGGTGAGGTGTCGGCAAGCAGTGCAGTCGAGGGCAGCGCCGCGAGTAGCGCGGCGGCCACCCAGGCGCCCGGCTGCGGCTTACTCATTGTCCTGGCTGTCGCCGGGAGAGGCTTGCGCGTCGTCGATATCGAGCAGCTCGACCTTGAAGGTCAGCGTCTCGTAGGGGCCGATGGGTCCCTGGCCCTGGGCGCCATAGGCCAGCTCGGCGGGGATCACGATCTCCCAGGTGTCGCCCACGCTCATCAGCTGCAGGGCCTCCTGCCAGCCCTCGATCACCTGGTCGACACGAAAGCTGACCGGCTCACCGCGCTCATAGGAGCTGTCGAAGACGGTGCCGTCGATCAGGGTGCCCTCGTAGTGCACCTCGACGCTGTCCTGAGCGCCGGGGGTGGCGCCGTCACCGGATTCCAGTTCGCGGTACTGCAGGCCGGAGTCGGTGATCTCGACGCCATCGCGTTCGGCGTTCTCGGCCAGGTAGGCCTCGCCCTCGGCGCGGTTGGCCTCGGCGGCGGCTTCGGCCTCCGCCTGGCGAGCGGCGGCGGCCTGCTGCTGGAAATTCATCAGCGCCTCGGCCATCTCCTCGTCGCTCAGCGCGAGGTCGTCGCCGGCGAAGACGTCCTGGATCGCCTGGGTGAAGGCGTCGACATCGAGGTCCTCGACGTCCTGCTGGATGCTCTGGCCCAGGGTTACGCCCAGGCTGTAGCCGAGTTTCTCGTCGTCACTTTCCATGGCGCCGAACGCCAGGGGGGCGGCACCCAGCAGGGCGGCGAGAGAGGCGGTGGTCAGCAGTCGTTTCATGGAAGTCCCTTGTGGTTCCGGCGCCGTCGGGCGCCTGGGTGAATGCGAACCTTGGGACTCTAACAGGGCCGGCCCGGTTCCGCAGCACGCGGCGACCGGGCCGGGGGAGTCGCAGATGGATGGCAACATCGCTCAAGGCTTTTCCGGAGACAGGCCTGCGAGGGGGCGCTGTAAACCCCTCCCTGGGCGCTACCGCTGCCATCCCTGGCATAGGACCCCCTCTACGACCTGTCCCCGACACCTTTCGCTCCCGAGACCGAGCTAACTGTGATAGCCCCTGGTACGGGCCGGCGAGGCTGGTTCAGACCACCAGGGTGGGGCAGTGGGCAGAGCCCGCCACGCGCTGGGAGACGCTGCCCAGCAGCAGGCTCTTGTCGCCGTTGGTGCCCTGGGCGCCGATCACGATCAGGTCGCACTCGCGCTTGCGGGCGAAGCGCACGATGGTACGCGAGGGACGCCCGCCCTTGACGAAGGCGCGCAGCTTGTCGGCCGGCACCCCCATCTCCATGGCCTGGTGCTTGGCGTGAACGGCGATCTCGGTGGCGTACTCCTTGAGGGCGTCGTCGGGTATCTCCAGCTTGTCGGGGCGCACCATGGAGAGCGATGCCTCGAGCAGGCTATGGTGCTTGAAGACGCACAGCAGGTAGAGCTCCGCGCCGGTCAGCAGCTGCAGCCCCACGCCCTTCTCGAGTGCCTTGAGCGCGCCCTTGGAGCCATCCACCGGGACCAGGATCCGATTGAACATGGTTCACTCTCCTTGGATCAGTTGAACGCCACGTCGCGCAGGAACAGGGCGATCTGCGGGAACATGATCAGCAGTGCCGCGGCCAGTACCAGCATGAAGATGAAGGGCGGCGTGCCCTTGATCACGTCCAGGTAGGGGCGCTTGAAGATCGCGATGGCGGTGAAGATGTCACAGCCGAAGGGCGGCGTGGCCGAGCCGATGGCCACCTGCAGGGTGATCAGGATACCCACCAGCACCGGGTCGAGGCCGGTAGCGGCGATCGCCGGGGCGAAGATCGGCGTCAGCACCAGGATCACCACGATGGGGTCGACGAACATGCAGGCCACGAAGAAGGAGATGCAGATCGCGATCAGCACGCCGGTGGGCCCGGCCTCGTTGATGCCCACGGCCTCGAGGATCGCCTGGGGAATCTGCGCGAAGGAGATGATCCAGGAGAAGCCGTTGCCCGCCGCCACCAGGATGAACACCACCGCGGTGATCAGGCCGGTGGACTTGGCGATGGCGTAGATGTGCTGCATCTTCAGCGAACGGAAGACGACGAACTCCAGGAAGACCGCGTAGAGCACGCAGGCCGCCGCGGCTTCGGTGGGGCTGAAGACGCCACCATAGATGCCGCCGACGATGATCACCGGGAAGCCCAGCGGCCACAGCGCCTGGCGCACCGCGGTGAGGCGTTCACTCCAGTTCGCCCGGGCCTCGGTGGGTACGTCGCGGATCACGGCGTAGGCGATACAGTAGGCGGAGAACATGGCCAGGATCATCAGCCCCGGGCCGATGCCGGCGATGAACAGTTCGGCGATGGAGGTCTCGGAGATGACCCCGTAGATGATCATGCCGATGCTCGGCGGGATCAGGAAGGCGATGTCGCTGGCGTTGATGATCAGCGCCAGGGTGAAGGAGTCGGAGTAGCCCGCCTTGAGCATCTTCGGACGCAGCGGAGACCCCACCGCCACCACGGTGGCCTGGGTGGAGCCCGAGACGGCGCCGAACAGGGTGCAGGAGGTGGCGGTGGAGACCGCCAGGCCGCCTTTTATATGGCCGATGAAGGACATCACCATGGCGATCAGGCGGTCGGCCGACTGGCCCCGGGTCATGATGTCGGCGGCGAGGATGAACATCGGCACCGCGATCAGCGAGGCAGGGCGAATGCCCGCCATCATCTGCTGAATCAGCGTATCCATTTGGCCAAAGCCGTTAAACATCATATAGAAGCCAATCACCGCGGCGGTGATCAGCGGGATCATCATTGGAAAGCCCAGCAGCAGCAGGGCAATCATGGTGCAAACCATTATGGTGGTCATAGTGCGTTCCCCCGGGCATGTCGCCCTGCGTCAGACTTCCGTTTCCGTGTCCTTGTAGCCGTCCACTACCCCGGTCGACAGGTAGACGTCTTTCGAGGTCATGTTCTTGATGGCGGTGAGGAAGTACTGGATTCCGGTGATCAGGAAGCCGAGCGGCGCCCAGACATAGATCAGCCAGATCGGAAAGCCCAGCGCCGGCAGTACCCGGCCCTTGGACTTGAGGTCGAGGATATAGATGAGCGAGTAGTAGAGCAGGAAGAACATCACCAGCGCGGTGAACAGGGAGATGAAGATCATCAGGGCGCGGCGCCCGCCCACCGGCAGCGCATCGTAGATGGCCGACATGCGGATGTGTCGGCCGTGGCGCGCCGCATAGCCGATGCCGGCGAAGGTGATCATGATGATCAGGATGCGGTTGATCTCGCCGGTAAAGAAGATGCTGTCGCCGAGCACGAAGCGGGCGATGACGTTGGCGATGGTGTTGATGGCCATCAACAGCACGCCCATGGCCAGCAGCACCGCCTCCAGCTTGCTTATCAGTGGTATCGATGACGCCCAGCGGGCCGGGCAGGCCCGAGCGATAGGCGTTTTCGGCTTCTTCATCTGTCATGGCTGCACTCCCTTCAGCATGCAGTGGGTATGAGACGGTAGTCGACTGTCAGGATACGGCCCATGAGCCCCGTGATGTGGTCTGAGGGTCAACGCTGGGTGCACGCAACAAACAAGGGGGTGACCCGCATGGGCCACCCCCTGTCATGGTGACGGGAAGCGGATTACTCCTCGTCGGAGGTGACGGCCTCGAGGTCGGCCTTGAACTGCTCGAGCAGTTCGGCGCCCTGGTCGCCGGCCATCTCGACGAACTTCTCCTCGACCTGCGGTGCCTGCTCCTTGAGCTTGGCGATCTGCTCGTCATCCAGGCGAGTGACGGTGCAGTTGTCGCAGGCTTCCGTGATCTTGTTGAGCGACTCCTCGGCCAGGCCCTGGATATGCTCGATGGTGTGGTCGTAGGCCGCCCCGGAGGCCTCGCGTACCAGCTCCTGGTCTTCGTCGGACAGGCCTTCGTAGAAGTCCTGGTTGGCCATCATGGCGGTGGTGAACCAGCCGTGGCCGGTAAAGGTCAGGTGCGGAGATACTTCGTACAGGCCGCCGGACTCGATCCAGAAGATCGGGTTTTCCTGGCCATCGATAATACCGGTCTGCAGGCCACCGTAAACTTCGCCCCAGGGCAGTGGCGTGGGCGTCGCGCCGAAGGCGTTGTAGGTCTCGGAGAGCAGCGGGTTGGTCATCACGCGGATCTTCTTGTTCTGGAAGTCATCCACGGATTCGATGGGCTCGTCGGTGGTGATCACCATCTCGCCCTCGGGATACATCTTGAGCAGCTCCAGGCCCTGCTCTGCGTAGAGCTCCGGGAACATCTCGTTGATGGCCTTGCTCTCGTCGAAGAAATCGAGCACATGGTCCATGTCGGTGGGCAGCAGATAGGGGATGAAGAAGATCTGTGCCGACGGGATCAGCGAGCCGGTGAAGCCCGGCGACTGGTTGACGAACTGCAGGATGCCGTTCTGGGTCTGCTCCATGATGTCGTCGGACTCGCCCAGCTCACCGAAGCGGTAGATCTGCACGCTGTGATCGGAGTTTTCCTCGACATACTCCTTGAAGGCCACGGCGAAGACGTCCTGCACGTCGCCCTCGTACTCCTCGTGGGCGTAGCGCCAGTTGTCCGCCATGGCGGAAGTGGTCATGCCGAACATCAGTGCGCCGATACCGGCGGTGGTCAACAGCTTGTGTGACTTCATTCTTGTGGTCCCTCTGCAGGTTTTGCCCCGGGGCGGCGCAAGCGCTCGCCACGCGGCATCTGGTGAATTCACATTCACACGGCTGATTTTCAGGCTAGCGTGGGCCCCGGGGAGGGTCAAGGCGCATCACCAGGCTATTGAGCGTTGAAAGATGGGCTTTTTTCTGCAGTTGCAGGGCATTCGAAAGAAGTCTCTGGGCTGTCGGGTCGCGTGCGTCGAGCCGGCGCAGCGGCCGGGTCATCGCCACGCTCTCCAGGCGTGCGAGTGTCTCGCGCTCGGCCTGCAGCTCGGCCCGCTTGAGGGTCTCGCGCAGCCTGGCCACGCCATGCTGCTCGGCGGCGTCGGCCTTGAGCTCGCGGCGCAACCGGCGCAGCGGGGCGGTGACCTCGCGCTGCCAGCGGCGCACCTCGGCGAGGGCCGCCTCGCTGCCCGGCTCCGGGATGGCGCCGTGGTGCAGCAGCCAGCAGCGCCACAGCAGCTCGCAGACGTCGACGCCGGCCTCGTCCTGCAGTTGCAGGCAGGCGGCCTCGACGCCCGGGCGTGCGTAAAGCGCCAGGGCGAAGGGCCAGAGCGGCGACTCGGCGAGTCGGCACCGCAAGGCGGCCAGCATTTCGGTAGAATCGTCGGTCATGGTTTTTTCGCCGCCGCGTCGAGCGGTGGCCGCATCCTCGTGGAGCCCGCATGATCGCACTGCGCCAAGTTTCCCTGCAACGCGGCACCCAGGCCCTGCTGGAGGGCGCCGACCTCACCCTGCATGCCGGCCACAAGGCGGGCATCGTCGGCCCCAACGGGGCCGGCAAGTCGAGCCTGTTCAAGCTGCTGCTCGGCGAGCTGGCGCCGGATCGTGGCGAGGTCGAGATGAGTGGCGGCCAGCGCATCGCCCATATGGCCCAGGAGGTGGAGGCGCTGGACCGCTCGCTGCTCGATCATGTCCTCGACGGCCATGCCGAGCTGCGCCGGGCCGAGGCGGCCCTGGCGGCCGCCAGGGAGGCGGGCGACGACCATCGCGAGGCGGAGCTGCACGGCGTCATCGAGGCGCTGGACGGCTACAGCGCCCCGGCCAAGGCCGCCCAGCTGCTGGTGGGCCTGGGCTTTTCACAGGCGGACCTCGACCGCCCCCTGGCGTCCTTCTCCGGGGGCTGGCGGATGCGTGTCAACCTGGCGCGCACCCTGTTCATGCCCTCCGACCTGCTGCTGCTCGACGAGCCCACCAACCACCTCGACCTCGACGCCCTGCTGTGGCTCGAGCAGTGGCTGACACGCTATCCCGGCACCCTGCTGCTGATCTCCCACGACCGTGACTTCCTGGATGCGGTATGCGACTGCATCGTGCACTTCGATCGCCGCTCGCTGGTGCTCTATCGCGGCAACTACACCACCTTCGAGCGCACCCGGGCCGAGAAGCTGGCCCTGCAGCAGGCCGAGGCCGCCAAGCAGCAGGCCCGCCGCGAGGAGATCGAGCGCTTCGTGGCGCGCTTCCGTGCCAAGGCCACCAAGGCGCGCGCGGCCCAGAGCCGCCTGAAGATGCTCGAGCGCATGGGCGATATCGCCGTGGCCCACGCCGATTCGCCCTTTCACTTCACCCTGCCCGCCGCGGAGAAGACCTCCCACCCGCTGCTGGTGCTGGACGAGGCGCGGCTGGGCTATCGCGACGCTGCCGGCCATGAGGCGGTGCAGCTCGACAACGTCAGGCTGACGCTGCTGCCCGGGCAGCGCATCGGCCTGCTGGGCCCCAACGGGGCCGGCAAGTCGACCCTGATCAAGTCGCTGATCGGTGAGCTGCCGCTGCTCGCCGGCAAGCGGGTGGCCGGCGAGCACCTCAAGGTCGGCTACTTCGCCCAGCACCAGCTCGAGGGGCTGGATCTCGGCTCCACCCCCTTCATGCACGTGCAGCGCCTCTCGCCCACCGCCAGCGACCAGGAGATCCGCAACTTCCTGGGCGGCTTCGGCTTCCCGGGCGACGATGTATTCGGCGAGGTGGGACGCTTCTCGGGGGGCGAGAAGGCGCGTCTGGCGCTGGCCCTGGTGGCCTGGCAAAAGCCCAACCTGCTGCTGCTCGATGAGCCCACTAACCACTTGGATCTGGAAATGCGCGAAGCGCTGACCGAGGCACTGGCGGGCTTCGAAGGCACGGTGATCATCGTCTCCCACGACCGCCACCTGCTGCGCGCCAGCGTGGATGAGTTTTGGCGGGTGGCCGACCACCGGGTTGAGCCCTTCGACGGCGACTTGGAGGACTATCGCCTGTGGCTCAAGGCGCGCCTGGAGGGCGAGCGTCGCGAGGCCCGCGGCGACAAGGCGGAACGCCAGGTCGAGGAGG
Organism: Halomonas sp.; assembly: GCA_018401555.1. GTDB lineage: Bacteria > Pseudomonadota > Gammaproteobacteria > Pseudomonadales > Halomonadaceae > Halomonas. The sequence continues at coordinate 9,379 of JAGYKP010000081.1, read as the reverse complement.
GCGCGCCGAAGGAGGATCGCAAGGCGTCGCGTCGCGCCGCCGCCGAGCAGCGCGAGAAGCTGCGCCCGCTGAAGAAGCAGCGCGACCGCGTCGAGCAGGCCATGGAGAAGGTCCAGTCACAACTCGCCGAGGTGGAAGCGCTGCTGGGCGATGCCGAGCTCTACACCGATCCCGCCCGCAAGGAGGAGCTCACCACGACCCTGGCCCGCCAGGGCGAGCTCAAGTCGCGTCTCGACGACCTGGAGGCCGAGTGGCTCGCCGCCGAGGAGGCGCTGGAGGAAGCCGCCCGGGCTGCGTCCGGAGCTTGAAGCCATAAGCTTGAAGAGCGTCGCTTCGCTCCTGGAAGCTTTTAGCTCTCCAGCAGGAAGGTCACCGGCCCGTCGTTGACCAGCGCGACCTGCATGTTGGCGGCAAACTCGCCGCTGGCCACCTTGGGCCAGGCCGCCTCGGCGCGCGCCAGCAGCAGGTGGAAGAGGCGGTCGCCATCGGCGGGCGGGGCCGCGCTGGAGAAGCTGGGACGCAGCCCCTTGCGGGTATCCGCGGCCAGGGTGAACTGGGAGACCAGCAGCAGGCCGCCATCCACCTGCTGCAGGTTGAGGTTCATCTTGCCATCGGCATCGCTGAACACGCGGTAGTGCAGCAGCTTGTGCAGCAGGCGCTCCATGGCGGCCTCGTCGTCGCCCTTCTCTACCCCGACCAGGGCCAGCAGGCCGTGGTCGATGGCGCCCACGGTGCGTCCTTCCACCTCCACGCTGGCGCGGGTCACGCGCTGGATCAACGCCTTCATCCTGAGTCTCCCGACGATCTCGAACGCGCGCAGGGTAGCACGCGGCGAGGCTCAGCCGCGCCCCAGCAGGGCGTCACGGAAGCCCTCCTTGAGCGGCGACGCTCCCAGCCAGATGGCGAACAGGGCCTCGGCCAGGGCCGGGTCCCCGCCTCGATAGAGTACCTCGCCGTTGAGTGCCAGGCTGAGCCCCTCGTCGCTCCAGGTCAGGGCGTAGCGGTCACCGGGCTCGACGCTGCGGTAGGCGCGGGTAAAGGCGTTGAGCCCCGGCAGCAGCTCGCGGTAGCCGGCCTCGCCGAGGTTCTCGCGGACCCGGTCGCGGGTGACGCCGGCGAAGTCGTCGGCCTCGATGGCATGGAAGTACTCCAGCTCCAGGCGCCGCGGGATCTCGTCCAGGGGGGCGGGTGCCCGCTTCTCCGGCGCCTGGTAGTAGGCGCCGGCATAGGCGTCCCAGATCATGTAGCGGAACAGGCCGTGGCCGACCAGTCGGAAGGGCTGGCCCTCCGCCTCCAGCGCGCTGGCGAAGCGTGCGCCGTTGACCTCCACGCGCTCGCTGGCCTGGGCACTGGCCGAGGGAGCAAGCAGCAGGAGAGCCAGCAGGGGGATAAGGGGAAACAGATGCATGGCCGTGCCTCCAGGGGAAGGGGATCTTCCTATGCAGACAATGCCATCATGTACAAGTTCTGTCTATTTATCTTCCCGCTACCAGGCGCGACACAGCATGATGTCGCAGTGGGGCTCGGCCAGCAGCGACTCGGTGATCTGGCTGTGGCGACCCAGCTGGCCGCGGCTGCCCAGCGCCAGCAGGTCGGGCGGCTGGCGGCGCAGGCGGTTCATCAGCACCTCCAGGGGCGCGCCCTGCTCCAGCACAAGTTCCACCTCGGGCACGTCGTCGAGTTCGGCCATCAGGCGTTCCACCTCGGCCTCCAGCTGGCTCTGCAGGCGTGCCACCTCGCGATCGCGCCAGCGGGCGAAGTCGCCACGGGAGCCGAGCTCGCGCTCGCCGGGGATGTCCCAGGCGTGGAGCAGGGTCAGGCGGGTGTCGGGGAAGCGGCGCAGGGTCTCGCGCAGGGTGTGGCGTGAGGTGAGCGAGAAGTCCATGGGCAGCAGGATCTCTTCCCAGTCCTGGCTGGCGGTGTGGCTCACCGAGAGCACCGGACAGGGAGCGCTGCGCAGCACCCGGGCCAGGGTGGTGCCGGCCACCAGATCGGGCCGGCCGCGCTTGCGGTGCGCCCCCAGCACGATCATGTCCACCTCGCGTTCGTGGGCCTCGCGGATGATCTCGGCATAGGGCGAACCGGTGACCGTCTGCATCAGCACCCGTGGCTCGGGCAGGGCGTAGTCCTCGCGGATATCGGTGAGGGTGGCCTGCATGTCGGCCACCACGGCCTCCTCCAGGTCGTGGAGCACGCGGCGTGGCAGGTAGGGGTCGAGCACGTGGATGACATCGAGACGCGCGCCCTGCTCGGCAGCCAGGCGTACCGCCCTGGCGAAGGCGGCGCGGTTCTCGGCCGAAAGGTCGCAGGCGAACAGCAGGGTCGGGGTCATGACGGCTCCTCGGCGTGGTGCCACGGCGGTGTAGACCTTCAGCATGGGAGGCGCCGGCCAGGGCTGCAAGGCGGGATGCGCGAAAGGCCGCTACCACCAGGCGTGGAAGTGGTGCACCGGCCCGTGGCCGTGCCCCACATCCAGCCGCCGGCTCTCGGCGAGCGCCGCCCCAGCCAGTGCTTGGCGGCTGCCACCGCCTCCGCGAGGGCGTCGCCCCGGGCGAGGCGTGCGGCGATCGCCGAGGAGAGGGTGCAGCCGGTGCCGTGGAGGTTGGCGGTGGCGACCCGCGCCCCCTCGACCCAGGTGGTCGTCTCGGCGGTAGATCAGCAGGTCGGGGCACGCCTCGCCGCGCAGGTGGCCGCCCTTGAGCAGGGTGGCCCCGGCGCCCAGCTGACGCAGCGCCGGGGCCATCGCCAGCATGCCGGCGCTGGTCGGTGCGGCGCCGGGGTGTCCAGCAGCACCGCCGCCTCGGGCAGGTTGGGGGTCACCAGGTCGGCCAGTGGTACCAGCACCTCGCGCACCGCGCGGATGCCGGCGTCGTCGACCAGGATATCGCCGCTCTTGGCGACCATCACCGGGTCGAGCACCACCCAGCGCGGCCGGCGGCGTGCCAGGGCGTCGCGGATCACCTCGGCGACCTCGCGGCTGGCCACCATGCCGATCTTCGCCGCGTCGATGCGCACATCGTCGAGCAGGGCGTCGAGCTGGGCGGCGATGAAGTCGGCAGGCACCGGGTGAACCCCGCTCACGCCACGGTGTTCTGGGCGGTCAGCGCGGTGATCACGCTGGTAGCATAGGCGCCCAGTGCCGAGAAGGTCTTGAGGTCGGCCTGGATGCCGGCGCCGCCACTGGGGTCGGAGCCGGCGATGGTCAGGGCGTTGGGAATCGAGTCTGGGAGGGGCATCGCGGTCATGTCTTCATGGGATCAACGGAACTGCATCAGCCTACTGCAGGGGCGGAGGGTGCTGCCATGCTGAGCCTCTTCCTGGTGGCCCTGGCCAGCGCCACCCTGCTGCCCGGAGGCTCCGAGGTATGGCTGGCCCGGCTATGGTGTCTGGAACAGCCCGCCCTGGCCCTGTGGGCGGTGGCCACCGCCGGCAACACCCTGGGCAGCCTGGTCAACGTGGCCCTGGGCCGCTATGCGCGCCACTTCCAGGGGCGCCGCTGGTTCCCCGCCTCGCCGGCGAGCCTGGCGCGGGCCGAACGCTGGCACTCTGCTTTCGGGCGAGTGGAGCCTGCTGGCCTCCTGGGTGCCGGTGGTGGCGACCCGCTCACCGTGCTGGCCGGCCTCTTCCGGCTGCCGTGGTGGCGGGCCATCCTGCTGATCGGCGTGGCCAAGGCGGCGCGCTACGCGCTGGTGCTGTGGCTCGCCGGAGGCGTGGCTGGCACCGCCTGCCAGTAGCTCGCCTACGTGACCAGAGCGCCGCAGGCAGCCAGGTGGCCAGCCCCGGGAACAGCGCCAGCGCCCCCAGCATGCCGAGCTGGATCAGGATGAAGGGCAGCACCCCGCGGTAGATCGCCGAGGTGGGTACCGACTCGGGCGTCACGCCGCGCAGGTAGAAGAGCGCGAAGCCGAAGGGCGGCGTCAGGAAGGAGGTCTGCAGGTTCACCGCGATCATGATGCCCAGCCAGATGGGGTCGAGCCCCATGGCCAGCAGCACCGGGCCGACGATGGGCACCACCACGAAGGTGATCTCGATGAAGTCGAGGATGAAGCCGAGCAGGAAGATCACCAGCATCACCACCAGAGTGGCGCCCACCACGCCGCCGGGCAGCGCCTCGAACAGCTCGATGACCAGCTCCTCTCCGCCGAAGGCGCGGAATACCAGCGAGAAGAGCGCGGCGCCGATCAGGATCAGGAACACCATGCTGGTGACCTGGGCGGTGGAGTGGACCACCTCGCGCAGCATGCGAAGGTTCAGACGGCGGTTGGTCAGGGCCAGCAGGAAAGCGCCGGCGGCGCCCACCGCCGAGGCCTCGGTGGGCGTGGCGAAGCCGCCGAGGATCGAGCCCAGCACGGCCACGATCAGCAGCACCGTGGCGGCAGCAGCCCCTCGAGCAGCAGTGGCCAGAGGCCGCCGCCGTGGCCGAGCTCCTCCATCAGCGCCTGGCGGTCCACCGGCGGGCGGCGGCGGAGCTGCAGCCAGGCAGCCAGGGATCACGTAGAGGACGTAGGCGTGTAAGCACCAGCAGTACGCCCGGGACGAGCGCGCCGATGAAGAGGTCGCCCACCGAGAGGGTCTTGGGGCTGAAGATGCCCATCGCCAGCTGGGCCTGCTGGTAGGCGGTGGAGAGCACGTCGCCGAGCAGCACCAGGGCGATGGAGGGCGGAATGATCTGGCCCAGGGTGCCGGTGGCACAGATGGTACCGGTGGCAAGAGAGGTGCTGTAGCCACGCTTAAGCATAGTGGGCAGTGACATCAGGCCCATGGTCACCACGGTGGCACCCACGATGCCCGTGGAGGCAGCCATCAACATGCCCACCAGCACCACGGCGATGCCCAGCCCGCCGCGCAGCGAGCCGAAGGCCAGGGCCATGGCGTCGAGCAGGGTCTCGGCGACCCGCGACTTCTCTAGCAGCACGCCCATTAACACAAACAGCGGCACCGCCAGGAGTGTCTGGTTGGTCATAATGCCGTAGAGCCGGTTGGGCATGGCGCTGAGGTAGCCAGCCTCGAAGGGAACGGGAACCCCCAGGTGGGTAAGCGCGAAGCCGAGGCCGGCGAAGATCAGTGCGGTGCCCGCCAGCGACAGGGCCACCGGATAGCCCACCATCAGCACGCCGCAGATGGTGGCGAAGAGGACCAGGGGCATCAGTTCGAGCAGCGTTGCCAGCATTACAGCTTCTCCTCGTGGGTCGGCGATTCGGAGGAGAGGCGGCCCTTGAGGATCAGCGTCTGACGGATCAGCTGGGCGATGCCCTGCAGCAGCAGCAGCCCCGCCATCAGCAGGATCAGACTCTTGAGCAGGAAAACCGCGGGGATGCCCCCGTCCGGGGAGCGCTCGAGGATCGCCCAGCTGCTGCCGACGTAGCCGAGGCTGCCGAGCAGGATATACAGGGTCACCGGAATCAGCAGGAAGAGGGTGCCGAACAGGTCGGTGGCGGCGCGGCCCCGGGGCGAGCGCTTGCGATAGAAGATGTCGACGCGCACGTGGCCGTCATGATGCAGGGTCCAGGCGGCCCCGAGCATGAACACCATGGCGTGCATGTACATCACCGACTCCTGCAGGGCGATGCTGTGGACGCCGAAGATGTAGCGCATCACCACGATGGCGAACTGCACCGCCATCATGGCGAGTACCAGCCAGGCGGTGGCGCGGCCGACAAGGTCGGTCACGGCGTCGAGGCCCCTCAGCAGGCCCAGGTGGCGAGGGTGGGGCATGTCTCCTCCGCTGCCAGTTGATCCGGAGGCGCATCTTCGCCGATTCCCCGGCCAGCGTCACCTATCCGCGGCCAACGCGGTCAGTCGTGGTGGTCCTTGAGGCGTGGGGTGAGGGCCTGCAGGCAGGCCGCCGGCAGGCGAATATCCACGGCGATGGGCAGGTGGTCGGAGAACAGGTGGTCGAGTACGCGGACCTCGTCGGCCTCGAGCGAATCCGAGAGCAGGATATGGTCCAGGGCGCGGCGCGGGCTGCCAGGAGGGGTAGCTCAAGGGGGGGCGTACCGGGTGCAGCGGCAGCGAGGCACAGAAGCGCGCGTGGCCGTGGAGCTGCTCGGGGGTGCAGTTGAGGTCGCCCATCACCACCACATGGCGTAATGGCTGGATGATCTCGCTGAGGTAGTCGAGCTGGCGCACCCGGCCGCGATGACTGAGGGCCAGGTGGGCGACGAACAAGTGAAGCGCGTCGGGTCCCTCCCCGAAGCGGGCGTGGATGGCGCCGCGCCCGGGCAGCGTGCCGGGGAGCTGGTGCTCCTCGATGCAGGCGGGGGGCAGTCGCGACAGCAGCCCGTTGCTGTGCTGGGCGAAGCGGCCCAGGTTACGATTGAGCTGTTGAAAGTGGTGGGGAAAGCCGCCGTGGGTGGCCAGGTACTCCACCTGATTGACCTGGCCGGAGCGGAAGCTGCCACCGTCGGCCTCCTGGAGGCCGACGATATCGAAGCGGCCCAGCACCTCGCTGACCATGTCCAGGCGCCGCACGCCGGTTCGGGTGCGGCAGCAGGATGCTCGCCAGCTGCGGCGTCAGGTAGTGATGGTAGGCCGAGGTCTGGATGCCCACCTGCAGGTTGAAGGTGAGCAGCTTGAGATGGCCGCCCTCCAGGGGCGGCATCCTTGCCTCGGCCAGGTGAGACATCTCAGTCTTCACGCTCCTCGCGGACCCTGCTCCGACCAGGGCGCTCGGCGATCTGCGGCATGTTGGCGAGGCTACCGGCCGAGCTCGGCGTACACAGGTAGCGGCCGTCGACGATCAGCGCCGGGACGCCCATCAGGCGCATCTTGCGCATGCGGGAATTGGCCTGGTTGACCTGGCTCTTCACCGCGAAGGAGCCCAGCGCCTGCTGTGCCTCCTCCTCGCTCACGCCGTAGTCGCTGAAGAACTCGGCGATCTCGGCATTCCCGGTCAGGCCGCGACCCTCCTCGTGAATGGCGTGGAAGAAGTCGTCATGGATGGCGTCGAGGATGCCCAGCTCCTCGGCGGCGTAGAAGGCCAGGGCGTGCTGGTTCCAGTCGCCGCCCATGGTGGCCGGCATGCGCTGGAAGGCGACATCCTCGGGCTGCTCGGCGACCCAGGCGTTGAGCGGCTCCTCCGAGGTTGTAGCAGTGGGGGCAGCCGTACCAGAAGGCCTCGGTCACCTCGATCTGGCCCTCGTCCACGACCTGGGTCTCCACCGGGCTCGGTCGAGCACCTCGTAGTGCTCGCCCTCGACCAGGTACTGGGCGGTGGCCAGGCCCGGCAGGGCGAGGCCGGCGAGCACGAGCATCAGCGGTTTCAGCATGGGCGTCTCCATCTGCCTTGGATGAATCGCTGTCCCGGCGGCGTCCGTGCTGCCTTGAGTGCGGGCCGTCGGGTCAGGGTTCCCCGCGCAACGCTACGCAAGCGGCCAGCGGCCCGAAGCCCTCGGTGTGTCAGCGCAGCGTGGCGGCCGGAGTCGAGTCTCAGTGCAGGCCCAGCACGTAGTTGGCCACGGCCTCCATGTCCCTATCGCTCATCTTGGCGGCGATGTCGCGCATGATGTTGGCCGGATCATTGGCGCGGTTGCCGGCGGCGAAATCCTGCAGGGTGGTCACGGTGTACTCGGGATGCTGGCCGGAGAGCGCCGGATAGACGGCACTGCCGATGCCCTCGGCCGGTCGGCGTGTGGCAGGCGGCACAGGCCGGGATGCCCTTGGCCATGTCGCCGGCACGGTAGAGTTCGCGACCGCGCTCGACCAGCAGCTCGTCGGGATCCGCCTGGCCCAGGGCCGCGTCCTTGTCGGCATAGAACCTGGCCACGTCCCAGGCATCCTGGTCGGAGAAGTTGTCGACCTGGCCGGCCATCTCAGGCACCACGCGATTGCCATCACGGATATCCATGATTTGCTTGGCCATGTAGGAGGCCTGCTGACCCGCCAGGTTGGGGAAGGCGCCGGAGGGGCTGATGCCCTCCTGGCCGTGACATGCCGCGCAGGCGGCGGCCTTGTCGCGACCCGCCGCCGCATCGGCATCGGCCTCGAGGTCTGCGTGGGCGGTGCCAACGGCACCCATGGTAATTGCCAGGCTTGCCAGTAACTTTCTCATTGCTAATCCACTATGCCGTTTGATTATTGACTGGTACGCACCCTGGGTGTCGCCCGGATCGCGACGCCGGCCAGCCTCTGGGTTCTCGAGCGGGCCAATCGCGGACGTCGTGGGCGCGGTGGTACACTAGCGTGCCCCGGGTCGCAGACAAAAGACACTGTATTATACCGAATCACCCCGCCGGCGGGAATGCAAGCCGCCAGGCCCTTGATCAATGTCAGGAATTCTTGCCCATGGCGCGACTCAACTACCAGACCGCCCGCTTCCTCATCAGTGCCCCCACCCTGGCCAAGTGCCCGGCGGACGACGGTGCCGAGGTGGCCTTTGCAGGCCGCTCGAATGCGGGGAAATCAAGCGCAATCAACACCTTGACTCGTCAGAATGCGCTGGCGCGGATCTCCAAGACGCCCGGGCGAACTCAGCTGATCAACTTCTTCTCGCTGGGCGACAACCTCGACCGGCGCCTGGTGGACCTGCCCGGCTATGGATACGCCAAGGTGCCCGAGGCGGTCAAGCTGGAGTGGCAGCGTCACCTCTCCGACTACCTGCAGCGCCGCGCCTCGCTCAAGGGCCTGGTGCTGGTGATGGATGTGCGCCATCCGCTCTCCGAGTTCGACCAGACCATGCTCGGCTGGGCCGATGCCCAGGAGATGCCGGTGCATATCCTGTTGACCAAGGCCGACAAGCTCAAGCGCGGCCCCGCGGCGAGCGCCCTGCAGCAGGTCCGCTCACGGCTGCGCGAGTGGGAGGATCTGGTGAGCATCCAGCTCTTTTCGTCGCTCAAGGGCCAGGGCATCGAGGAGCTCGAGGCGCGCCTCGACGGCTGGCTTCTGGGGGCCGCGGAAGAGTGAGCACACGCTCGGGGGCTCCACGGCGCTCCTTGCCGGGGTTCAGCTCCGTGCTTCCAGCCAGCGGATCAGCTCCGGCAGCTCGCGCACATGCGCCAGGCGATGGATGCCCTGGGGCATGGGGCGGTCGTCGGGGCCGATCCACGCCGCCTGCATGCCCAGGCGGCGTGCGGGCAGGGCATCCTCCTCCCAGGAGTCGCCCACGTGGAGTGCTCGCGCGGGGTGTACGCCCAGGCGTGACAGCGCCAGCAGGAAGGGGCGCGGGTCGGGCTTGGGGGCGAGCAGCTCACCGGCGGCGACGGCCACCGGAAAGTGGCGTCCCAGCGTCAGGCGCGCGACCTCGACGTTGCCGTTGGTGATGCTGGCGAGGCGAAAGCGCCGGCCCAGCGCCTCGAGCAGCGCCTCCCACTTCCGGGTGGGGTTCGACCTCATGGCGCAGCGCCATGAAGCGCTCCATGGCCCGGGACGCCCAGTGTTCGGC
>JAGYKP010000080.1 GCA_018401555.1 Halomonas sp. | reverse complement strand
TCGTGCCGGCGTCAGTGGGCGTCGCCTCCAGTCCGCACCGCACCCCGAGCTCCTCGCAGGCGGCACGCAGCGCAGCGGCCCCTCGTCGGTACCGAGGACACGGACCAAGACCCGCCCGGAGCCCGGCCGGGCGATCGACGAGCCCAGCCGCCTCCTCGACGACGACGCCCGGAGCGTGCGCCGCGACCACGACCCGCCGCCGCGGCCACCGCCGCGGCATCCACCCACGCGTCCGGTGCGAGCACTGACCTGCACGGGCGTGTCGACCGCGTCGGCCGCAGCGCATCACTCCCGGGGCGCGAGCTCGCGCGTCCGGAGCGCCACGGGCGACACGCACGAGCACCCCGCGCGAGGGCGGTGCCGCAGCTCGTTCGCCTCGGACGTCCAGCCCGGATTCGCGCCTGACCAGCGGCGCAGCAGCCCCTCGCGCGCGACGGCGTCCTCTCCGCCCGTGCACGCGCGCGGAGCCGCGCGCGTCGTCACTCCTGGCGCCGGCGACCTCCGCCGCATCGGACCACTCCCCTCCAACGCCGCGACGTAGGCCGACCCGCCGGCCTTCGCCCCGGGCCCGACCGCTGAGCGCTTTCCAACCGCCGAGAACGGTTGCCGCTGGACGATCCGCACCCGTGATGTGTCGGTTGACGTAGGCGTCGCCGACTCCCTGACGTGATCCAGGCTTTCTAGTGCGCGACCTCGTCCGGGTCGAGCGTGCGGATCCGCCGGGTGAGGCCGTAGCCGGTCGCGTTCTGCCACGCCCGATCGCCTCGTCGAGGGTCCGCCGCCGCTCATGATGCCGAGGACCGGGCCGAAGCGCAGTGGGGTGTGGAGGTGCGAGCCCGGCCGCACGCCGACGCTGATGCCCGGGTCCCACAGCTGCGTCGACCGGAGTCGACGACGCAGCGCGGCTCGATGACGGCGAGCCACGACTCACCGTCGTCGAGCTCTGTGCAGGTGCCGTGCGAGCTGGGGCCCGCGGTGGCCCGATCAGCCGGTTGAGCTGGCGCCGAGGGTCGCATCGCCGGGCCGGCGGCGAGCGTGGCCGTCAGCATCGACCAGCTGGTCGAGGAACCGGCGCGAGGTGGCGACCCGTCCCCGACGAGTGATCACGCGAGCGAGGCGGCGGAGCACTTCTGTCCCGCGTGACCGAACGCGCTGCGCACCAGGTCCGCGACCGCGAGGTCGAGGCCGGCGGACGGCGTGACGCATCAGCGCGTTCTTCCCCGACGTCTCCTGCCCGAGCAGCCGCAGGTCGGGCCGCCAGGCGCGGAACAGGCGTGCCGTCTCGAAACGCTGCTCCGTCAGGATCACGGCGTCGACGGTCCGGGTGCGTCACGAGGTGGCGTCCCATGGCGTCGTCCGGGACCCGGAGGAACGCGAACAGGTCGCATCGATGCCCGCCTCCCGAGGCGGCCTCCGCCACGATCTCCGCGCATCGGGGCGTCTCGGGCCGCCGGCTTCAGCATCGTCGCCGACCCGGCGGCGAGGGCGGCAGAGCGCACCGCCGCCTGGGCATCGCGACCGGGAAGTTCCACCACGGCGGCACGACGAGCGACGAGGCGGTGCGGACGGAACGTCGCGCCGTCCACGCGTTCGAGATCGACCGCACGGTCCGCGTAGTAGCGCGCGGTCGATGGGCCTGCTCACCCCGGGATCGGCCCCACCGATCGCCTGCTACCCACCCTCGTGCAGCATCGCGGTAGATGAGCTCGCCGCGTCGCGCCGCGATCGCGTCGGCGGTCCGCCGCAGCATGCCTCGCGGCGCTCGACCGCCACGGCATCGGCGCGCCAGCGCTCGCCCGCGAAGCTCCCTGCGCGGGCCACGACACGGTCGACCTCCGCCGTGTCGGTCACGACAGGTGCGCGCGGGGCCGGCGGCAGGCGCCGCTGCGACCACCTCACGCGCCCAGGCACGGTTCGCGCGCGACGCGGGATCGGTGTCCGGTTCGTTCACGAACGTCGGCGACGTGCTCGTCCGGGAGCGCACCGGGATCGGTCGCAGGGTCGCGCCGGTCCGCGGGTGCGCCGCGCGCCGGACGCGACGGTGCGGCTGATCGGCGACGGCCGCGCGGAACCGCGCCACCTCCCGCGTCGAAGCGTCGCGGGTCGTCAGCCATCGCGAGGAAGGCACGCGGGAAGTTGTCCGGACTGGCGACCTCCTCGAGCCGGCGGACGAGGTAGGAGATCGCCAACGTCGAAGTCGGTCGGGTCGACTGACGGGCGTGTACAGCCAGCAGGCCGCCCGTCTCCCAAGCCGGACCGTCCTCGCGGACCCGGGTGCCATATGCCCTGCAGCATCTCGACATCCAGGCGTTCCATGACGCCCCGAGCCCGTGCGAGCTCGGGACCGGCCCACGCGACGTCGGGCAGGTTGTGGCTCGCGAGTCCGATGCGCGCGCCGGCGAGCCGTGCCGGGTCGAGCGCCACGTCCACGCAACCGCTTGTAGCTCGCGTCCGTCTCCTTCCGGCTTCGACGGGTACGGGGCGGCCTCCCACCCGCGCAGCTGCGCCTCCACGTGCTCCATCGAGAGGTTCGCCCCGCTTGACGAGGCGGATCCGCCGACGTCCCCTCGCGCCGCCACGGCGACGCGACGCTGCGTGGCGAAGTCCAGGAGCACCACGAGCGCGTCGTGCGCGTCCGGCAGGTAGGCCTGGAGCACGATGCCGGCCCGCAGCGGGAGGAACTCGTCCTCCGCGAGGACCCGGGTGGGCTACCTCGATGGTCAGGTCGAGGTCCCGGTACTCCCTCCCACGTCGAGGTTGACGAACGTCGGCGGGGTCGACGCCATCGCGGCCCGGCACAGCGGGCGGAGCTCGGCCGCGCATCCGGTCGGCGGCGGCCTCCGGGTCCCGGAGTGACGATCTGGGCCGCGATCGAGGAGAGCTTCACCGAGACGTAGTCCACGTCGTCCCGGCCGATCAGGTCGAGTCGTGGCCTGCCGGCGGCGGCGCGCTCCCGCGGCACCCAGCACCGCCTCCCCGAGGAGGTTGACGTTCAGGGCGGCACCGACCGCGTCGCGTGCGCCGGCCAGCTGGGGTGCGAGGTCCTTCGGGGTCGCATCGAGCACGAGGTGCCCGACCAGCTGGCGCAGGCGACGCGCGCCAGCCGGGACGACGATCGCAGGCAGCTTCGGTGCGAGCAGCGCACCGGCGCCGAGGAGCAGACGGTCGATCCGCCCGAGGAAGCCGGCTCCGTCATCGGACGCCGCGACCAGCCGCTGCAGCGCGGTCGCGGCGACCGCGTCGGACTCGGCCCGCATCATGCGTCGACGAACCCCGCGGCAGCCGAGACTGGCCGCATCGGCGAGCAGCGTCCCGAGCTGCTCCGGCGGTGCGACGCTCGCTCCGATCGACGTCGTCGGCGGCGTCGAGCCAGCGACGCGCGGTGGCGATGGCGTCCTCGACGACGGCGTCGCCGTCGATCAGGTCGGTCCCGGGGGCGAGGTGAGGCGCTCATGGCGGCATCCTCGCACCGGGCGTCGTGCATGGTCGTGGCGCGCACCGGCACCGACGTCGCCGGTCCGGGCCAATCAGCCCGCTGCTCGGTCCGGTACTGCGCAGGGTCAGCCTGATGAAGCGGCCGAAGTGCCGCGTGAGCTGCGCCTGGTCGTAGAAGCCGCAGCGCGCCGCGACCGTCGCGATCGGTTCCTCGCTGCCTGCGAGGAGGCGTGCCGCGCGGTCGACCTCGCTCGCGCAGGAGGTACTGCGTCGGTGAGATCCCGAAGACCCGACGCATGCGCCGCTGCAGCTGGTCGGCGCTGCACCCTGCGGAGACGGCGAGGTCCGCGACCGTCAGCGTCGGACCGACTCGTCGTGGTCGCGCATCATCTTCTGGATCTGCGTGGTCATCGGGGTGGTGGTGTTCGGGGTGATGTTCTACTCCCTGTTCCGTTTTCGTCATTCCAAGGGGGCCAAGGCGGCGCACTTCCACGAGCACACCCTGGTCGAGGTGATCTGGACGGCGATCCCGCTGCTGATCCTGGTGGCCATGGCGGTGCCTGCCACCGCGACCCTCAAGAACATGTACGACCCCTCCGATGCCGATCTGGACATCATGATCACCGGCCAGCAGTGGCGCTGGCGCTACGAGTACCTGGGGGAGGAGGTCGCCTTCACCTCCAACCTCGGCACCCCACGAGAGACGATCCGCGGCGAAGGCGAGCGGGGCGAGAATTACCTGCTCGAGGTCGACGAGCCGCTGGTGCTGCCGGTGGGTCGCAAGGTGCGTTTCCTGATCACCGCCGAAGACGTCATCCACTCCTGGTGGGTGCCGGATCTCGCCGTCAAGCAGGACACCATTCCCGGCTTCGTCAACGAGAACTGGGTGCGGATTAACGAGCCCGGTATCTATCGCGGCCAGTGTGCCGAGCTGTGCGGCATGGACCACGGTTTCATGCCCATCGTGGTGCAGGCCATGGAGGGCGAGGAGTTCGATGCCTGGCTGGCCGAGCGCAAGGAGGCCAGCGCCCAGGATGCATCGGGTGTCGATCGCGAGTGGTCCATGGACGAGCTGATGGCACGTGGCGAGCAGAGTTACAACGCCGTGTGTGCCTCCTGTCACCAGGCGGATGGCAGCGGCAATCCGCCGGCCTTCCCGGCCCTGGCGGGCAACCAGGCATTGATGGATGAGCGCGAGCGCCATATCGAGACCGTGGTCAACGGGGTCTCGGGCTCGGCCATGCCGGCCTTCCGCAATACCCTGAGCCCGGTGGAGGTTGCCGCCGTGATCACCTATGAACGCAACGCCTGGGGCAATGATACCGGTGACCTGGTTCAGCCGGCGGAGATTGCCGAGCGGCTGGCCGAGTAGGCCGGCTTGCCGGTTCCCCAACGATCAGACAAGAACAGCGAAGATCAGGGAGATTCACCATGGCACCCAAGTTGCCCTTGCATCACCCCGTCGAGCAGAGCTCCACCGCCAGTGCCGGCGGCCAGGCGGCGGCGCATCCCGCCCCGCCGCGTGGCCTGATGCGCTGGCTGCTGACCACCAACCACAAGGAGATCGGTAGCCTCTACCTGATCTTCTCGCTGACGATGTTCTTCATCGGTGGGGTATTCGCGCTGGTGGTGCGCGCCGAGCTGTTCCAGCCCGGCCTGCAGCTGGTGCAGCCGGAATTCTTCAACCAGATGACCACCATGCACGGCCTGATCATGGTCTTCGGGGCGGTCATGCCGGCCTTCGTCGGCCTGGCCAACTGGATGGTGCCGCTGATGATCGGTGCACCGGACATGGCCCTGCCGCGCATGAACAACTTCAGCTTCTGGCTGTTACCGGTGGCCTTCACGCTGCTGCTCAGCACCCTGCTGATGCCGGGGGGTGGCCCCAACTTCGGCTGGACCTTCTATGCGCCGCTCTCCACCACCTTTGCGCCGCCATCCACCACCTTCTTCATCCTCTCGCTGCATATCGCCGGCATCAGCTCGATCCTCGGCGCGATCAACATCATCGCCACCATCCTCAACCTGCGCGCTCCGGGCATGCGCATGATGGACATGCCGCTGTTCGTCTGGACCTGGCTGATCACCGCGTTCCTGCTGATCGCGGTGATGCCGGTGCTGGCGGGTGCAGTGACCATGATGCTGATGGACATCCATTTCGGCACCAGCTTCTTCAGTGCGGCCGGTGGCGGTGACCCGGTGCTGTTCCAGCACATTTTCTGGTTCTTCGGCCATCCTGAGGTGTACATCATGATCCTGCCGGCCTTCGGTATCGTCTCGGCGATCATCCCGACCTTCTCGCGCAAGCGCCTGTTCGGCTACGCCTCCATGGTCTATGCCACGGCCTCGATCGCCTTCCTGTCGCTTCTGTCGTCTGGGCTCACCACATGTTCACCGTGGGCATGCCGCTGGCCGGCGAGCTGTTCTTCATGTACGCCACCATGCTGATCGCCGTGCCCACCGGGGTGAAGGTGTTCAACTGGATCGCCACCATGTTCCGCGGCTCCATCAGCTTCGAGCCGCCCATGCTCTTCGCCCTGGCCTTCGTGGTGCAGTTCACCATCGGCGGCTTCTCGGGGCTGATGCTGGCGATCTCGCCCGCCGACTTCCAGTACCACGACACCTACTTCGTGGTGGCGCACTTCCACTATGTGCTGGTGCCGGGCGCGCTGTTCGCGATCCTCGCCGCGGCCTACTACTGGTTGCCCAAGTGGACCGGCCACTATCCCAACGTGAAGCTGGCCCAGTGGCACTTCTGGCTGTCGGTGATCGGGGTCAACCTGACCTTCTTCCCCATGCACTTCTCCGGTCTGGCCGGCATGCCGCGGCGGATTCCCGACTACGCCCTGCAGTTCGCCGACTTCAACGTGGCGTCCAGCCTGGGGGCCTTCCTGTTCGGCGCCTCCCAGCTGCTCTTCGTGCTGCTGATCATCAAGTGCGTGCGGGGCGGCGAGAAGGCCCCGGCCAAGGCCTGGGAGGGCGCCGAGGATCTCGAGTGGAGTGTGCCGAGCCCGGCGCCCCTGCATACCTTCGAGCACCCGCCCACCTTCCGCCGCGAGGGCGAATGACGCCCATGCCAAGCACAGGAGGAGTCGCTCATGCCTGAGAGTCATGCCACGCCGAACGCGTCCCGCCGGGGGGTGCGCCGCACCGTCGCCAAGACGCTGTTCGCCCTGGCCGGCATGTTCGCCTTCGCCTTCGCCCTGGTGCCGCTCTATGACGTGTTCTGCGAGGTCACCGGCCTCAACGGCAAGACCAGCGGTTCGGCCCAGGCGATCGTCCACGAGGAGGTCGACGCCTCGCGCATGGTAACGGTGCAGTTCATCACCCGCGGCAGCGCCGGGCTTCCGTGGAACCTCGAAGTCGAGACTCGTCAGCTCCGCCTGCACCCGGGCCAGAGCGCCGAGGTGGATTTCACCTTCCACAATCCAGCCGAGACGGCGCTGTGGGGGCGGGCGGTGCCCAGCGTGTCGCCGGCCCAGGCCACGCCGCACCTGCGCAAGTTGGCCTGCTTCTGCTTCGAGGAGCAGCGCCTGGAAGCGGGCGAGCGCCTCGAACTGCCGCTGGTCTTCCAGCTGGCCCGCGACCTGCCCGAGGACGTCAATACCCTGACCCTGGTCTACACCCTGTATCCGGTCACCCGCGATGAAGCAGTGCTTCAGGCCCGGGCGACTGCCGGCAAAGGAGATGAGGCATGAGTGGTGGCAGCTACTACGTCCCCGCAACCAGCAAGTGGCCGATCCTCGGCTCGCTGGCGCTGGGCACGATGATGATCGGAGCCGGCATGCTGATGGTGCACGGCCGGGGGAGCCCACTGCTGGCGGCGGGGGTGCTGGCGGTGCTCGCGGTGATGGGGCTGTGGTTCCGGGATGTGGTCAAGGAGTCCCGGGGCGGCCTCTACGATGCCCAGATGGATCGCTCCTTCCGCCAGGGCATGGCCTGGTTCATCTTCTCCGAGGTGATGTTCTTCGCCGCCTTCTTCGGTGCGCTCTTCTATGTACGCACCTTCGCGCTGCCGTGGCTGGACGGCGAGGGGGCCAAGGGGGTGGCCGCACTGCTGTGGCCGGAATTCACCGCCAGCTGGCCGCTGCTGGAACCGCCGGGCGACGTGGCTGGCCCCGCCGCGATACCTTCAGCCCCTGGCAGCTGCCACTGGTCAACACCCTGATCCTGGTGGGCTCGAGCATCACGCTCACCGTGGCCCACGAGGGGCTCAAGGAGGGCATGCGCGAAACCACCCGCAACTGGCTGCTGGTCACCGTGCTGCTGGGCTTCAGCTTCATCACCATTCAGGGCGTGGAGTACTACGAGGCCTACCACCATTACGGCATCACCCTGGAGGCGGGGATCTACGGGGCGACCTTCTTCCTGCTCACCGGCTTCCATGGGGCCCACGTGATCATCGGTGCCACCATCCTCACGGTCATGCTGGTGCGTATCCTGCGCGGCCACTTCGCCGCGGAGAACCACTTCGGCTTCGAGGCGGCCTGCTGGTACTGGCACTTCGTGGACGTGGTATGGATCGGGCTCTTCCTGTTCGTCTACGTGTTCTGACCCGGTGGTATCGCGGGGAGGGATCAGCCCAGGCTGCCGGCATAGAAGCCGTAGAAGAGCAGGGCCAGCAGGGTGGCGGCCAGGGCCACTCGAAACTTCAGGGAGACCAGCAGGCGCCGTGAGCCGCCGCTGTCGCGCAGCAGGGAAGCCGGCACCGGCGGCCAGGCTCGCCAGCATGGCCAGGAACACCAGAGCGATCAGGACCTTGAGCAACATGGAACACTCCTTGGGTAGCAATGTTTCCCAGCATGCCCGCCACGCAAGGTGGCGGCAACGCCTGTGGTGGAGCCTGTGGTCGCTGCTGGTGGTGCTGGGGCTGGCGCTGGGCCTCTGGCAGTGGGAGCGCGGCGAGGAAAAACGTGACTACCTGGCACGGCTGGCGAGTGCTCCGACCCTGACGGCGCCCCACCAGACGCCCCCCGAGGGCAGTCGTCTCACGCTCAGCGGCGAGTACCTGGCGGATCGCACGCTGTTTCTGGACAACCGCACCCATGACGGCCGCCTGGGGGTCGCTCCGCTGACCCCACTGCGAGGCGATGATGGCCGGATATGGCTGGTGCAGCGCGGCTTCCTGGAGACCGGTCCCAGCCGTGCCGACCCCCACCGTGGCGACACCGCAGGGCAGGGTCACCCTGCGTGGACGCTGGCAGACGGCGGGCGGGCGCGCCGCTGTTCGGTCCCAACCATGAGGGGGCCAGGCTGCAGCGTATCCAGCTCGACGCCTGGGCCCTCGACTTCGCCCACCCCGGCTGGCTGCATCTGGAGGAGGGGCCCGGCGCACTGCCCGCCTGGTGGACGCCCAGTGTGATGCCGCCGAGCCGTCATGTCGGCTATGCCGTCCAGTGGTGGGGCCTGGCGCTGGCGGCGCTGGTGGTGATGATTATCGGCGGTCGGCGAATGCGCCGCGACCGCGACGGCTTGCCCGCGGAGGACTCACGATGACGATGAACCATGCTGCGCGCCACGGGCGGCTGAAGCTGGTGGCGCTGTTGCTGTTCCTTTCCCTGCCGGTGCTGGTGGCCACGGTCATGGCGCTATGGCGAGTCGGTATCCCCGAGGGGCGTACGGCCCATGGCGAACTGGCCCCGGAGATCCCGGTACTCGCCGAGTGGCCATTGGCCACGTCCAAGGACTCTGTCGGTGTCCGGCGACTGGGTGCTGGCCTTCGACTGTGGGCAACGCTGCACCGAGCTGAGCGACCAGTGGTGGCGGCTGCACCGTGCGCTGGGGCGTGAGGCGCCCCGAGTCAGCCGGTTGCGCGTGGGTGGCCAGGCCGAGCCGCTGCCCGGCGAGGTGTGTGGCGCGCTGGGCCGAGCGGCCGAGCTGGCTCGAGCCTGATCGGCTGTGGCTGCTCGACCCGCGTGGACAGCCGGTGCTCGGTTACCCGGCGGATGTGGACCCCTATGCGGTGAAGGAAGACCTGGGGCGCCTGCTGCGCATGAACCCGGAGGCACCCTGGCAGGGTGGCCAGGAGCTGGCGGGACGCTGATCCGGTCGCGGCAGTGTCGCGGCAACAGAGGGAGGTAGGGCGATGCACGCAGCACAGCGGCGACTGGCACTGCTCAAGGCACTGAGCCTGGCGGGAGTGGTGTTCACGGTAGGGGTGATCCTGCTGGGCGCCTGGACGCGGCTGGTGGATGCCGGGCTGGGCTGCCCTGACTGGCCGGGCTGCTATGGCGCCCTGGTGGTGCCCGATGAGGGACGAGCCCTGGCCCATAGCCCGGAAGCACCGCTGGAGAGTGCCAAGGCCTGGATGGAGATGATCCATCGCTACGTGGCTTCCTCCCTGGGACTGCTGGTGATCGCCCTGGTGGTTCTGGGAGATCGCTGCGGCGGCGTGCCGATTACCCATGGCGCCTCAGCCTGGGGCTGCTGGCCTTGATCCTGGTGCAGGGGGCATTCGGTGCCTTCACGGTGACCCTCAAGCTGTGGCCCCAGGTGGTCACCCTGCATCTGCTGGGGGGACTGGCGGTGATGCTGGTCTTCCTGTGGCTGCATCTGCGCCTGCGACGTTGCGCGAGCGGCAGCCTGACACCGGGCGGCGTCGCCTCGCCGCGCCGCGCTCTGACGCCACTCTGGGGGCTTGCCGCCATGCTGCTGGTGGCGCAGCTGGCGCTGGGCGGCTGGGTCTCGAGCAACTATGCCGGCATCGCCTGTCAGGGGTTCCCGACCTGCAACGGCGAGTGGTGGCCGGCTCTGGACTGGAGCGAGGGCTTTCACCTGACCCAGAGCGTCGGCCCCAACTACCTGCATGGCCAGCTGCATGCCGAGGCGCGCAGCGCCATCCAGGTGGGGCACCGCCTGGGGGCGCTGGCTCTGGGAGCCGCCATCCTGGCACTGCTGGTGTGCTACCGACGCGAGACGGCGATGCGTCCGTGGCTGTCGGCACTGGCCCTGGCCTATGTGGTCCAGTTCTCGCTGGGGGTGGCCAATGTGCTGCTGTGGCTGCCCCTGTGGCTGGCGCTGCTGCGGATACCGCAGGCGCCGTGGCGCTGGTGCTGAGCCTGGCGCTGGCCGCCTGGAGATGGCGCTGCCTGGCGCCGGCATCGACCAAGACACAACAATCATCGCTGCAGAAGAAGGAGTGGCTCCATGTCTGATGCGCTGACAACCGAGCTCCGCGCCGCCGAACTCTCGTCCCCGGTGCTGGGTGACTGGGGCTGGCGAGACCTGGTGACCCTGTGCAAGCCGCGGGTGGTGCTAGTGATGCTGGTGTGTGCCCTGGTGGGCATGGCGCTGGCGCAGCCGGCGCTGCCGTCACTGGCACTGGTGCTTTACGGCCTGGTCGGGATCGGCCTCACCGCCTGCGGGGCGGCGGCCTTCAACCATGTGGTCGACCGACGGCTCGATGCCATGATGCTGCGGACCTCGCGACGCCCGCTGGCGGCACAGCGCTATGCCCGGCAGTATCGCCCTGGCGTGGGCCACGCTGCTCTCGCTTGCCGGTCTCGGCCTGCTGGTGTGGCAGGTCAATGCCTTGACCGCCTGGCTGACCCTGGGGTCGCTGATCGGTTACGCGCTGGTCTATACCACCTTCCTCAAGCACGCCACGCCCCAGAACATCGTGATCGGCGGTCTGGCCGGTGCCGCGCCGCCGCTGCTGGGCTGGACGGCAGTCACCGGTCAGGTCGGTCCCGAGCCGCTGCTGCTGGTGCTGATCATCTTCGCCTGGACGCCGCCGCACTTCTGGGCGCTGGCGCTGCACAAGCAGGATGAATATGCCCGTGCCGGGGTGCCGATGCTGCCGGTTACCCACGGTGCGGCCTTTACCCGTCTGCAGGTGTGGCTGTATGGCTGGCTGACCGTGGCGGTGACCCTGCTGCCCTTCGCCATCGGCATGAGCGGGGCGGTCTATCTGGTCGGGGTGATGGCGCTCAATGTGCGTTTCATGGTCTGGAACTACCGGGTGTGGCGGGGCAGGATCCGGAAGGCTCCCCTGGCCGCCTTCTGGTTCTCGATCCGCTATATCCTGGGGCTGTTCGGGGTGCTGCTGCTGGACCACTACGCCCAGGCGTGGTCGCTGTGGGTGACTCCGGCCTTGCCGTGAGCCAGGTGGACTTCGGTACCAGACAACGCGGGGCCGG
The DNA here is from genome assembly GCA_018401555.1 of Halomonas sp. Lineage (GTDB taxonomy): Bacteria > Pseudomonadota > Gammaproteobacteria > Pseudomonadales > Halomonadaceae > Halomonas. The sequence continues at coordinate 135,081 of JAGYKP010000080.1, read as the reverse complement.
CATCTGCCGGGCCCGCGTCGTTGGTAGGGCGAGATATCACCAGAAGAGCTGGATCAGCCCGTAGGCCATCAGCGTGACCAGCACGCTGCTGATCAGGTTCAAGGCGAAGCCGGCCCGGATCATCGACTGGATCTTCATGTGGCCGGTGCCGAAGACGATGGCGTTGGGTGGCGTTGCCACCGGCATCATGAAGGCGCAGCTGGCGGCGATGGCCGCCGGCACCGTGATCAGCAGTGGTGAGATATCCAGCGACAGCGCCAGGGCGCCCAGCAGTGGCAGGAAGGCCGCGGCGGTGGCGGTATTGGAGGTCACCTCGGTCAGGAAGATGATCACCAGTACCACGATGCCGATCATGGCCAGCAGCGGCAGGGTACCGAAGATCCCCAGCTGGTTGGCAATCCACTCCGCCAGCCCGGTGCGGGTGATGGTACCGGCCAGGGCCAGGCCACCACCGAACAGCAGCAGGATGCCCCAGGGGACCTTCTGGGCATCGTCCCAGACCAGCAGCCGCTCGCCGGCCCGTCCCCCGCTGGGGGTCAGGAAGAGTGCGATACCCGCGGCGATGGCGATGCCGGTGTCGGTGAGCCAGGGCAGGCCGAAGTCATTGAGCAGCGGGCGGGCCACCCAGGCCAGCGCGGCGAGGGTGAAGAGCATGGCCACCCGGCGCTCCGCGGGCGACATGCGGCCAGAGCCTTTCCAGCTCGTCGTTGACCATGTCGGCGCTCTGGTCGGCCGCAGTCGAGCGCGAAGCCGCGCCGGGTCAGCCACCACCAGGCCGCCGTCATCATGGCGATGCTGATCGGCAGGCCCACCACCATCCATTGGGCGAAGCCCAGGTCGATGCCACGATCCTCGGCCAGGTAACCCGCCAGCAGGGCATTGGGCGGTGTGCCGATCAGGGTGGCCACGCCGCCGATGCTGGCCGAGTAGGCGATGGCCAGCAGCAGGGCGGTGGCGTAGCGGCGCAGCTCCTGCGGATCGCTGTCGCCGAGCAGGCTGATCACCGACATGCCGATGGGCAGCATCATGATCGCCGTGGCGGTATTGGAGACCCACATGCTCAGAAAGCCGGTGGCGAGCATGAAACCGGCGATCTGACGCCGCGGCTGGTGTCCCACCAGCTTCAGCACGTGCAGGGCGAGGCGGCGGTGCAGCTCCCAGCGCTGCATGGCGATGCCGAGCAGGAAACCGCCCAGGAACAGGTAGATGATCGGGTTGGCGTAGCTGCCGGTGGCCTCGCCCATGCTGCCCAGCCCCAGGGCAGGCACCAGCACCATGGGCAGCAGCGAGGTGGCGGGAATCGGTATGGCCTCGGTGGACCACCAGGTGGCCATCAGCAGCGCCATGCCTACACAGGCCCACGCCGCCGGTGACATTTCCGCCGGTGGTGGCAGCAGCAGGGTGGCCAGCAGCAGGGCGGGGCCGAGCCACAGGCCGATCCTGGCGGCGGTAGAAGGGGGCGCCGGCGCGCCTGCGGAAGTGGGGTGCTCAGACATGCCTGTCTCCATCGGTTGGCGGGATGCATGGAACGCTACGTGGCCGCATTATACTTAAGTATGCCCATTCGTCAGCGTCCCGTGCCGGGGCATCACGCCTGAATTCCTCGGCGGCTCCCTGGGTGTCTTCGTGGTGACGTTGGGGTGGTGGCGCGCAAGCGGGTAGAATCGTCAGCCCATTTCTCGTGATACCACGGTGATCCCCGATGAGTACCACCACTGCCCTGATCCTCGCCGGCCTTGCCCTGGTGACCATCGCCGGACTCGGTGCCTATGCCTTTACCCTGTGGCGTGAAGTTCGCCGGCGCCGGGCCAGCCAGCAGGAGGAGCTGAAGCGTGCCCACGACAACTGCCTGGAGAACCTCGAGATGGTGGCCTCGGCGCTGCTCCAGGAGCAGGTCGATATCACCGAGGGCGCGTGGCGTTGCAAGGTGCTGCTGGAGATCCTCGATTCGCGCCTGCTGGAGCGTGAGAGCTTTCGCCCCTTCGGCGAAGTGCACGAACTTACCCGGCACCTGCATACCCATGAGGCGCGCCAGGCGCTCAGCCCCAAGGAGCGTTTCAAGGAGGACAAGGAGCGTTTCGCCGTCGAGGAGGAGCATCGCCATGCCGTGCTCGAGGCGGCCCGGGCGGCGCTGTGCCTTCCGGCGCGACTGGCCGGCGAGCCTGCACTGAGGGTTCGCCGCCAACAGATGCTTTATCGAACACTGTGCGCATTCGCCACAAGTCTGCTAATCTAGGCATACGCGATTGAAAGATCTGCCGGGCTACTGCAAGCTTGGCAGCGTGTCGAGACCAGTGAAGATATTCATGTAGTCGCTGTGTCACGGCATGGATGTTGTGACGTAGATCGCAACACCCGATCGTCGGGATCATCTGGGAAGGCGGTAAGCGGTTGCCTGCCCTGGAGCGATAAAAGAAAAGAGAAGGAGTTTCATATGAAAAAGTCCACGACTGGCTTGCTGCTCGGTTCTGCTCTGGTGGTCGGCCTCTCCGGCTGCGCCACTTCCAATACGACTTCCTCTGTCGACAAGCCCTGGTACCAGCATCCGATGGTGTGTGGCCTGGCCGGCGGTGTGATCGGCGGTGGCATCGGTTACGCCACCAGCGGCGAGTCCGATGAGGACACCGGTGCTGCCATCGGCGGTACTGCGGGTGCCACCATCGGTGCCATGCTGTGCGCCGACTCTCCGGAGCCGGTAGGCCGAGGCCCGAGCCGATGCCCGGGCCGGAGCCCGAGCCCGAGCCCTTCGAGCCGGTGACCCTGTCCAGCGATGTCACCTTCGCCTTCGACTCGGCCGAGCTGCGCCCCGGCGCCGCCTCCGAGCTGAACCAGGTGGCCAGCGCCCTCAACAACAACCCCGAGGTTCGCGTGACCATCGCCGGTCACACCGACGCCGTGGGTTCCAACGAGTACAACCTGGGTCTCTCCCAGGAGCGTGCCGATTCCGTTGCCAGCTACCTGATGAACCAGGGTGTTGCCGGTAATCGCATGCGTACCGTGGGTTATGGCGAGGATCGCCCGGTCGCCACCAACGAGACCGACGAAGGCCGTGCCATGAACCGTCGCGTCGAGATCATGAGCCAGTAAGTTCGGTTCAATCTCAAGCGAGCTCCTTGAGTTCGCTAGGCAGGGGCGCCTTCGGGCGCCCCTGCCTGCGTCTGGGCTGATGTGTCTGGACTGTGGCGCCTGACCTGGCGCTTTGCTATCGTAGCGCGTCATCCGGCACGGGCCGACACCGTCTCGCCTGGCGTTCGACGCCGCCGGCGATGGTCGGTCTCCGGCTGACAGTACGCTTCCATTCTTCGTTCACTGCGACATGTGGTCTTTCGTATGGGCCACCACTGCGCGAAAGGACCCCTGCATGCCCATCGTGACCCTGCCCGACGGCAGCCAGAGACGCTTCGACGAACCGCTTACCGTGATGCAGCTGGCCGAGGATATCGGCCCCGGACTCGCCAAGGCCTGTGTGGCAGGCAAGATCGATGGTGTACCGGTCGATGCGGCCGACATCATCGAGCATGACGCCGAGGTGGCCATCCTCACCGCCAAGGATGCCGAAGGCCTGGAGGTGGTGCGCCACTCCTGTGCCCACCTGATCGGTCATGCCGTCAAGCAGCTCTATCCCGAGGCGAAGATGGCCATCGGCCCGGTGATCGAGGATGGCTTCTACTACGATATCGACTTCGGCCGCTCGGCGACCCCCGAGGACCTGGAAGCCATCGAGAAGCGCATGAAGGAGCTGATCGACAAGGGCTATGACGTGGTCCGCGAATATGTCGATCGCGACCGGGCGATGCTCACCTTCCTGCATCGCGAGGAGCCCTACAAGCAGGAGATCGTGCGCGAGATACCGGAAGGCGAAAGCATCCGCCTCTACCATCACGAAGAGTATATCGACATGTGCCGGGGCCCCCACGTGCCCAATACCCGGCACCTGAAGGCGTTCAAGCTGACCAAGCTGGCCGGCGCCTACTGGCGCGGCGACGCCGAGAAGCCGATGCTGACCCGCATCTACGGCACCGCCTGGCCCGACAAGAAGCAGCTCAAGGCCTACCTCAAGCGCCTCGAGGAGGCCGAGAAGCGTGACCACCGCAAGCTGGCGCGCAAGATGGACCTCTTCCACCTCCAGGAGGAGGCGCCGGGCATGGTGTTCTGGCACCCCAACGGCTGGACCATGTACCAGGCCCTGGAGCAGTACATGCGCCGGGTCCAGATCGAGAACGGTTACCAGGAGATCAAGACGCCCCAGGTGGTGGATCTCTCGCTGTGGAAGAAGTCCGGCCACTGGGGTCACTACAGCGAGCTGATGTTCACCACCGAGTCGGAAAAGCGCGACTACGCCATCAAGCCCATGAACTGCCCCTGCCACGTGCAGGTGTTCAACCAGGGGCTGAAGAGCTACCGGGACCTGCCGCTGCGCCTGGCGGAGTTCGGCAGCTGCCACCGCAACGAGCCCTCCGGCTCCCTGCACGGCCTGATGCGGGTGCGCGGCTTCACCCAGGACGATGCCCATATCTTCTGCAGCGAGAAGCAGATCCAGTCCGAGGCCGAGGCGTTCATCGCACTGACCCTCAAGGTCTACCAGGATCTCGGCTTCGACGATGTGGAGCTCAAGCTGTCGACTCGCCCCGATGACTTCATGGGTGAACCGGAGCTGTGGGATCGGGCCGAGGCGGGTCTCGAGGCCGCCCTCGATGCGACCGGCCTCGAGTGGGAGTTGCAGCCGGGCGAGGGGGCCTTCTACGGACCCAAGATCGAATTTTCGCTGCGTGACTGCCTCAATCGTGTCTGGCAGTGCGGCACCCTGCAGCTCGACTTCAACCTGCCGGGCCGCCTCGGCGCCCAGTTCGTCGACGAGGACGGCGCACGCAAGACACCGGTGATGCTGCACCGTGCGATACTGGGCTCCTTCGAGCGCTTCCTGGGGATCCTCATCGAGCACTACGCCGGTGCCATGCCGTTGTGGCTCGCGCCACAGCAGGCGGTGATCCTCAATATCACCGATTCTCAGCGCGAATTCGTGCTGGATCTCGAGCGTCGTCTGCAGAAATTCGGCTTGCGCGTCAAGGCGGACTTGAGGAATGAGAAGATCGGCTTTAAAATCCGCGAGCATACCTTGCAGAAAGTTCCCTATCTCCTGGTGGTGGGAGATAAGGAAGTCGAAGCCGATTCGGTTGCCCTGCGTACGCGCAGCGGCGAGGACCTTGGCACCATGACGGTCGATGAACTCATGGCCCGCCTCGGTGACGAACTCGGTGAGAGACATTCGTCAATTGCCTAAGGAGACGGAACATCAAGCGTAGCAACCCAAGAGGGCGCGTCCAGGATAAGCGCCCCCCGATGAACGAGCGCATTACCGAGGATCAGGTTCGCCTGATCGACAGCGACGGCGAGCAGCTGGGCATCGTGCCCACCAGCGAGGCGCTGGAGCGTGCCGAAGCCGCCGGTATGGATCTCGTGCAGATCTCCAATGCCGATCCGATCGTCTGCAAGATCATGGATTACGGCAAGTTCGTCTTCGAGCAGAAGAAGCAGAAGGCTGCCCAGAAGAAGAAGACGAAGCAGATTCAGGTCAAGGAAGTGAAATTCCGGCCTGGCACCGACGAGGGCGACTATCAGGTCAAGATGAAGAACCTGACGCGCTTCCTCGAAGCCGGTGACAAGGGTAAGGTCACCCTGCGCTTCCGTGGTCGTGAGATGGCGCACCAGGACATCGGCCGCAAGCTGATGGAGCGGATCGCCGCCGACCTCGAGGAGCTCGGGACCGTGGAGTCCTTCCCCAAGATGGAAGGTCGCCAGATGATCATGATCATTGCCCCCAAGAAGAAGCAGTAAGCGGTACCAGCAGTACCAAAAGAAGTGATCCGGTGGCCGGTCAAACGGGCGGGAGGCAGGAGTGTCTCGCGTCGGCCTCGGGTTTTCTGAAGAACCTCGAGCGGAGTTATTCTCATGCCGAAGATCAAGAGCAACAGCGGCGCTGCCAAGCGCTTCAAGAAGACGGCCAACGGCTTCAAGCACAAGCAGTCGTTCCGTAGCCACATCCTGACCAAGAAGTCCACCAAGCGGAAGCGTCATCTGCGTGGCATGAAGCAGATCCACGACGCGGACAAGGCGCTCATCCAGCGGATGCTGCCCAACCTCTAAGCCCTTGGTAGAACCCATTTTTCGTCAGGAGTAAGCCATGACTCGTGTCAAGCGGGGCGTCGTCGCCCGTCGCCGTCACAAGAAGATTCTCAAGCAGGCCAAGGGTTACTATGGTGCCCGCAGCCGTGTCTTCCGCGTCGCCAAGCAGGCGGTCATCAAGGCCGGCCAGTACGCCTATCGTGACCGTCGTCAGCGCAAGCGTCAGTTCCGCGCCCTGTGGATCCAGCGCATCAACGCCGGCGCACGCCAGCACGGCCTGTCCTACAGCCGCTTCGTTGGTGGCCTGAAGAAGGCCGGCATCGAGATTGACCGCAAGGTTCTGGCGGACCTGGCCGTCAACGAGAAGGCAGCCTTTGCTGCCATCGTCGAGAAGGCCAAGGCTGCCCAGTAAGAGATAGCGTCATTTCCGGCCGTACGGTATCTGCCGTATGGCCGCAGACGTCGCAGGGGAAGAGCAGCCGCTCTTCCCCTGTTTTTTTTAGCCCTGTGTTTTTACGTATCGAATTCGGAGCGCAACGGATGGACCACCTTCCCAACCTGGTCACCGAGGCCCGCGAGGCGATCCAGGCCGCCGACAGCATCGCGGCCCTGGAAGAGCTGCGCGTGCGCTACCTCGGCAAGAAGGGCGAGATCACCGCGCTGCTCAAGGGGCTGGGCAAGCTGCCCGCCGCCGAGCGCCCGGCCGCCGGCGAGCGTATCAACGAGGCCAAGCAGGCTCTGACGGCCGAGCTCGAGTCGCGCAAGGCGAGCCTCGAGAAGGCCGCCCTGGAGGCGCGCCTCGCCGCCGAGCGGCTCGACGTGACCCTGCCCGGTCGTGGCCAGCCCAGCGGCGGGCTGCACCCGGTGACCCGCACCCTGGAGCGTATCGAGGGGCTGTTCACCCGCATCGGCTATGACGTGGCGGTCGGTCCCGAGATCGAGGACGACTACCACAACTTCGAGGCGCTCAATATTCCCGCCCACCATCCGGCGCGGGGCATGGCCGACACCTTCTACTTCGATGCCACCCGGCTGCTGCGCACCCACACCTCGCCGGTGCAGGTGCGCACCATGAAGGAGGGCAAACTGCCGATCCGCATCGTCTGCCCGGGGCGTGTCTATCGCAGCGACTCGGATCTCACCCACACCCCCATGTTCCATCAGGTGGAAGGGCTGCTGGTGGACGAGGACGTGAGCTTCGCCGACCTCAAGGGCACCATCGAGGACTTCCTGCACGCCTTCTTCGAGCGTGACGATCTCTCGGTGCGCTTTCGCCCCTCCTACTTCCCCTTCACCGAACCGTCCGCCGAGGTCGATATCCAGTGCGTGATGTGCGGCGGCGAGGGCTGCCGGGTCTGTGGCCACAGCGGCTGGCTGGAGGTGATGGGCTGCGGCATGGTGCATCCCGAGGTGTTCCGCCACTCCGGCATCGACAGCGAGCGCTACACCGGCTTCGCCTTCGGCATGGGGGCCGAACGCCTGGCGATGTTGCGTTACGGGGTCAATGACCTGCGGCTGTTCTTCGACAACGACCTGCGCTTCCTGCGCCAGTTCGCCTGATCGTCCACCGGATAAGCAGAACACAGCGATAGGATTTGCCATGAAATTTTCCGAACAGTGGCTGCGCGAGTGGGTCTCGCCTCAGCTCGGAACCCAGGCCCTGGCCGACCAGATCACCATGGCCGGCCTCGAGGTGGATGCCGTGGAGCCGGTCGCCGCGACCTTCGCCGGCGTGGTGGTGGCCGAGGTGCTGGAGAAGACCCAGCACCCGGATGCCGACAAGCTCAGCGTCTGCCGGGTCGATGACGGCAGCGGCGAGCCGGTGCAGGTGGTGTGCGGGGCGCCCAACGTGGCGGCGGGGCAGAAGATCGCCTTCGCCCGGGTCGGTGCCGTGCTGCCCGGTGACTTCAAGATCAGGAAGGCCAAGCTGCGCGGCCAGGAGTCCCGCGGGATGATCTGCTCCGCCTCGGAGCTGGGCCTCGAGGAGGAGACTTCGCCGGGCATCCTGGAACTTCCCTCCACTGCACCGACAGGCGAGGACTTCCGCGCCTGGCTGGGACTCGACGATCACACCATCGAGGTCGATCTGACGCCCAATCGGGGTGACTGCCTGAGCCTCAAGGGGCTGGCCCGCGAGGTGGGGGTGCTCAACCGCCTGGCGGTCCAGGGCCCGGCCAGTGCGCCGGTGGCGGCGAGTCACGAGGCGACCTTCCCGGTGCGCGTCGAGGATGCCGAGCGTTGCCCGCGCTATATCGGGCGCTTGATCACGGGCGTCGACGTCACTGCCGAGTCGCCGCTGTGGATGGTGGAGCGCCTGCGCCGTGGCGGCGTGCGCAGCATCGACCCGGTGGTGGATGTCACCAACTATGTGATGCTCGAGCTGGGTCAGCCGCTACACGCCTTCGATCGCGCCAACCTGCAGGGGGCGGTGATCGTGCGTCTGGCCCGGGAAGGCGAGCGCCTGGTGCTGCTCGACGGCCAGGAGGTCAGTCTCGATGCCTCCACCCTGGTGATCGCCGACGAACGCGGTCCGCTGGCCATCGCCGGCGTGATGGGCGGCGAGCACTCGGGAGTCAGCGAGCAGACCCGTGACATCTTCCTGGAGTCGGCCTTCTTCACCCCCTGGCGGTGGCCGGCCAGGCGCGCACCTATGGCCTGCACACCGACGCCTCCCACCGCTTCGAGCGCGGCGTGGACCCGCGGCTGGCCCGCGAGGCCGCCGAGCGCGCCACGGCACTGCTGCTGGAGATCGTCGGCGGCGAGGCCGGCCCCCTGGTGGAGGTGGCCAGCGATGACCAGCTGCCCGTGGCACGCCGCGTGGTGCTGCGCAGTGCGCGGCTCGAGCAGGCGTTGGGCAAGGCGCTCCCCGGCGCGGAGGTCGGCGAGATCCTCGAGCGCCTGGGCATGCAGGTCGAGACCACCGAATCGGGCTGGCGAGTCGAGGTCCCCAGCTGGCGGTTCGATATCGCCATCGAGGAGGACCTGATCGAGGAAGTGGCTCGCATCCACGGCTACAACCGCCTGCCCGTGCGTCGCCCCCAGGCGCGCCTGGGGCTGCGCCCGGATCATGAGGCGCGCACTCCGCTGGCCCGCCTGCGCCGTCAGATGGTGGCTCGCGGCTATCAGGGAGGCGGTCACCTACAGCTTCGTGGCACCCGAACTGCAGAAGACGCTGCTGCCCGAGGCGGTGTCACCGGTGCTGGCCAACCCCATCTCCGCGGATCTCTCGGTGATGCGGGCCAGCCTCTTCCCGGGTCTGGTGAGGGCGCTGCAGCATAACCTCAATCGGCAGCAGAGCCGGGTACGGCTGTTCGAGACCGGCCTGGTATTCCGGGGCGAGCTCGACAGCCTGGCGCAGGTGCCGATGCTGGGTGTCCCTGGCCTGCGGCTCCCGCGAGCCGGAAGGCTGGGCGGGGGACCGCGCCCAGGTCGATTTCTTCGATCTGAAGGGCGATCTCGAGAGCCTGCTGGCCATGGGCGGCGATGCCGAGGCGTGGCGCTTCGAACCCGCCGAGCACCCGTCGCTTCACCCGGGGCAGTGTGCGCGTATCCTGCACCGTGGCGAGGAGGCCGGCTGGATCGGCACCCTGCATCCGGCGGTACGCGCCCAGCTGGGGCTCAAGGCCGATGCGGTACTCTGCGAGGTGCGTCTGGATGCCCTGACCCAGGGCCGGGTGCCGGCCTTCATGCCGCTGTCACGCTACCCCGAGGTGCGCCGTGACCTGGCGTTCCTGGTCGACGAGGACCTCCCGGTGCAGGCGCTGCTGGATACCCTGCGCGAGCAGGCCGGCGAGTGGCTGATCGAGTGTCGCCTGTTCGATGTCTACCAGGGCAAGGGTGTACCGGAAGGGCGCAAGAGCGTCGCCCTGGGCTTGACCTGGCAGCATCCTTCGCGCACGCTCAATGACGAGGAAATCAACAAGTTGGTCGATGCCATCGTCAACGAGTCCCGTCAGCACCTGGGTGCGGAGCTGCGCGGTTAGGAGCCGTTCAGGGCGGGGTAAGGCAGGCAGGTGTCGGCCGTCCATCAAACCCGGGATGGGCCTAGAGGGGAGAGTGACGATGGGTGCACTGACCAAGGCAGAGCTGGCCGAACACCTGCATGCCGAACTCGGTCTCTCCAAGCGGGAGGCCAAGTCCATGGTGGAGGCCTTCTTCGACGAGATCCGCGGCTGCCTGCGCGAGAACGAGCAGGTCAAGCTGTCAGGGTTCGGCAACTTCGACCTGCGCGACAAGCGTGAGCGGCCCGGCCGTAACCCGAAGACGGGGGAGGAGATACCCATCTCCGCGCGACGCGTGGTGACCTTTCGCCCCGGGCAGAAGCTGAAGAGCCAGGTGGAAGGCTATGATGGCGAACACCACTGAATGTCCCGTAGCCATCGAAAGCAGAGGGCCACCCCATGGGGTGGCCCTCTGCTTTTGCGTGCCCGGTGACTGCTAGACGGCGCCGCCGTTTTCCAGCATCCAGGTGATGACCACCTTGAGTACATAGCCGAGCATGCCCGCGCCCAGTACCACGAACAGCATGATGGTTCCGAACCGCCCGGCGTTGGACTTCTTCGCCAGGTCCCAGATGATGAAGCACATGAACACGATCAGCCCGCCGATCATCAGCGGGGTGATCCATGCCTCGAAGGTCTGCTGCATGATATCTCCGTCAGGGGGCTTCAAGACCCACCATTCTAGTCGGATATCGGGGCTCGCCGCAGTGTGCTCCCTGCGACGAAATGCCACGGCCTTGATCCAGATTCAGTTGCAGGTGAGGAACTGGCCCGGCACGACGCGACGGATGCGAGGGGGCCACGAGACGTGTTAGTATCCGAGAAAATTTCTCAGGTACTACAGTGACATGCCCATGCTGAAGATCTTCGTTGGCACCATGTATGGCGGCGCCCTGGATGTCGCCGAGCAGGTCAAGCCGCTGTTCGAGGAGGCCGGTTACGAGGTCGCCATCCTCGAGAATCCCACCCTGGATGATCTCGACGCCGAGGCCACCGACCTGGCGCTGTTCTGCGTCTCCACCACCGGCAGTGGCGACTATCCCGGGGCCTTCGCGTCCTTCGCCAATGCCATCGCCGAGAAGAGTCCCGGGCTCGGCTGGTTGCGCTACGGGCTGATCGCCCTGGGCGACAGCTCCTACGGCGAGACCTTCTGCGGCGCCGGACGCCAGCTCGACGAACTGCTGGCCGGGCAGGGCGCCCAGCGCCTTGGCGAGCGCCTGGAAGTCGACGCCATGGAGACCTTCATGGCCGACGATGCCGCGCTGCCCTGGGTCGAGGAGTGGATCGAGTCACAACAGTTGAAGGTCGCCTGAAGTGGGCGCCCAGCCGACGCCAGAACGGCTCAGCCTGCTGCTGGGCCTTGCACTGCTGATGCTCGCCACCCTGCCGCGCTACCTGGTGGGAGGGCATGAGAGCCGTTTCAACCTGATCCTGTTGGCGTTGGCCGTGGTCTGCCTGGTGGGCGTGCTGCAGTGGCGGCTGCTGGCGCGTGCCGGAGCGGTTGCGCCTGCCCCGCCTGCTGGGCCGCCTGGGACTCTGCCTGCTGGCCGGCCTGGCCGGCATGGGGGCCTGGCATGCGCTGTTCAGTGACTTCATCGGCTGGGAGTTGTGGCTCGCCCACGGCGCCACCCTGGGGCTGCTGCTCCACGCCCTGTCTCTGTGGGTGAAGGCGCCGCGTTAGACAGGGTCAAGGAAGCAAGGGTCAAGGAATCCTTGCCCCTTGCCCCTTATCCGAGCGTATAGCAGGGCTCATAGTCACCGGTAAGCTTCATGCGCCCCTGGGCGACGAAGGAGTCGAGCAGCGCATCCAGGCGCGCCATCAGCTCCGGCTCGGCGTGCAGGCGGAAGGGGCCGTGGGCCTGGATGGCACGGATCCCCTGTTCCTTGACGTTGCCGGCGACGATGCCGGAGAAGGCACGCCGCAGGTTGGCGGCCAGCTCATGGACCGGCTGCTCGCGATCGAGCGTCAGGTTCGCCATGGCCGCATGGGTAGGCTCGAAGGGGGCCTGGAAGTGGCGGTCGATGGTCAGCCGCCAGTTGAAGTAGAACGCATCCTGGCGGGCTCGGCGGTAGTCGGCCACCTCGTCGATGCCCTTGCGCATGGTGCGCGCCACCTCGACGGGGTCATCGATGATGATGCGATAGCGGCTGCGCGCCTGCTCGCCGAGGGTATAGGTCAGGAATTCGTCGATGCGGGCGAAGTAGTCGGCGCTGTTCGCGGGGCCGGTGAAGATCACCGGCAGCGCCATGTCGGCGTTGTCCGGGTGCAGCAGGATGCCCAGCAGATAGAGGATCTCCTCGGCGGTGCCGACGCCGCCGGGGAAGACCAGGATGCCGTGGCCGAGACGCACGAAGGCCTCCAGGCGCTTCTCGATGTCGGGCATCACCACCAGTTCGTTGACGATGGGGTTGGGGGCCTCGGCGGCGATGATGCCGGGCTCGGAAACACCCAGGTAGCGGCCCTGGTGGCGGCGCTGCTTGGCGTGGGCCACGTTGGCGCCCTTCATCGGCCCCTTCATGGCGCCGGGGCCGCAGCCGGTGCAGATGTCCAGCTCACGCAGGCCCAGGTGGTAGCCCACGTCCTTGCTGTAGTCGTACTCCTCGCGGGAGATGGAGTGTCCGCCCCAGCACACCACCAGGCTCGGGTCGGCGCCGGGCTTGAGGGTGCCGGCCTTGCGCAGGATATGGAATACCGCGTTAGTGGTGCCCTCGGCGGTGGTCAGGTCGAAGCGCTGGTGGCCCTGGATCTCGTTGTAGACGTAGACGATATCGCGCAGCACGGAGGAGAGGTGCTCGCGGATGCCGCGTATCATCTTGCCGTCGACGAAGGCCTCGGCCGGGGCATTGGTCAGCTTGAGGCGAATGCCGCGATCCTGGGGAATCACCTCGATATCGAAGTCCGCATAGGCCTCCAGCAGCGCCAGGCTATCGTCGATGGGCGAGCCGCAGTTGAGCACTGCCAGGGCGCAGCAGCGCAGCAAGCCGTGCAGGCCGGCGCGGGAGGTGTCGTGAAGGCGCGCCACCTCGTGCTGGGAGAGGATCTCGAGGCTGCCTTCCGGTGAGATGATGCTGGAGATGGTGTCGGGCATGCTGGCGTCCTTGTCGTGCGGTAAAGTGCCCTGTGATGCTATCACGCCGGGTGGGGCGGCAGTGATAGAATCGTCGCTCCACTCGCCGTGTGATCCGCCATGTTCAACGCGCTCTACTTTCGTACGTTCATTACCCTGGTCGAGACCGGCAGCTTTACCCAGACCGCGCACCGTCTGGAGATGACCCAGCCCGGGGTCAGCCAGCATGTGCGCAAGCTCGAGGGCTATCTGGACAAGTCATTGCTGGAGCGTCACGGCCGACGCTTCACCCTGACTGAGGCCGGCCGGCGGGTGTATGACTATGCCCTCAAGCTGTTCGCCGAGCATGAGCAGTTCCGTCACTCGCTGGATGCCGACTCCACCTATTCGGGTGACTGTCGGCTGGCGTCGCCGGGCAGCGTGGGCGCCATGCTCTACCCCTTCCTGCTCGGCCAGCAGCAGATGTATCCCGGGTTGACGGTGAGCTACAGCTTCGCCTTCAACCAGGAGATCGCCCAGGACGTGCTGGCGGGGCGCTATGACCTGGGCATCGTCACCGAGCCCATGCGTCACCCCGATCTGGACGTGACCCCCTGGCACCGTGAGCCGCTCTGCCTGGTGGTGCCGGCGGACTTCACCGGTACCGGCCTGGCCGAACTGATGGGGATCGGTTTCATCAGCTACTTCGACGGCCTTAACCACGCCAGCACCCTGTTGCGCAGCAACTTTCCCCGGGAGTTTCGCTCCATGAGCCACTTCCGCCGCCAGGGATTCACCAACGAGGTGGGCATGGTGCTGGATGCCGTGGCCCGCGGGCTGGGCTTCACCGTGGTCTCACGCCCGGTGCTGGAGACCTCGCCCTGGCAGCGCCAGGTCAAGGCGCTGGAGCTGCCCGTGGCGGTACACGAGACGCTGTATCGCGTTACCCGGGCGGGCAGCGAGATGCCACGGCGCTACGTGCGCCTGCTGGAGGACTTCCGTGAGCAGCGCCGCGTGGCACTGCACGGCTACGGCGATCCAGCCGAGGTGGGGCCGTCGCTCTAGCACCGCCTGTCCAGCGGCGCCTGCCCCAGAACACGACAGGGCCCCGCCATGGCGGCGCGCACCTGTCGTGTCATGCGCTCGCCGGAGTGGCGTCAGTCACGATACTCGTCGATGCTCGGGCAGGAGCAGATCAGCTGACGGTCGCCGAAGACGTTGTCGACCCGATTGACCGCCGGCCAGTACTTGGCCGCCTTGACTGCCTCGCTGGGGAAGGCGCCGAGCTCGCGAGAGTAGGGGCGCTCCCAGGTCTCGTCCATGAGGTCGGCCTGGGTGTGCGGCGCATTGACCAGCGGGTTGTTGTCGGCGGGCCATTCGCCGGCCTCGACGCGGGCGATCTCCTCGCGGATGCTGATCATCGCGTCGCAGAAGCGGTCGATCTCGTAACGCGACTCCGATTCGGTGGGCTCGATCATCAGCGTGCCGGGCACCGGGAAGGACATGGTCGGGGCGTGGAAGCCGAAGTCCATCAGGCGCTTGGCGATGTCCTCCTCGCTGATGCCGGAGCTCGCCTTGAGCGGGCGGATATCGATGATGCACTCGTGGGCCACGGTACCGTTCTGGCCCTTGTAGAGCACCGGATAGTGCTCGCCGAGGCGGGCAGCGATGTAGTTGGCGTTGAGGATCGCAAGCTCGGTCGCCTCGCGCAGGCCGCGGGCGCCCATCATCTTGATGTAGGCCCAGGAGATCGGCAGGATCGAGGCGCTGCCGTAGGGCGCCGCCGCCACCGCGCCGCACTCGGCATTGACGCCGTCGATGGGCGTGACCACATGGTTGGAGACGAAGGGTGCCAGGTGCGCCTTGACACCGATCGGTCCCATGCCCGGGCCGCCACCGCCGTGGGGAATGCAGAAGGTCTTGTGCAGGTTGAGGTGGCTGACGTCGCCGCCGAAGTCGCCGGGACGCGCGAGGCCCACCTGGGCGTTCATGTTGGCGCCGTCCATGTAGACCTGGCCGCCGTGGTCGTGGACGAGCTTGCACACCTCGCGCACACCGTCCTCGAAGACGCCGTGGGTCGAGGGGTAGGTGATCATGCATCGCCGAGAGGACATCGGCGTGCTTCTCGGCCTTGGCGCGCAGGTCATCGATGTCGATATTGCCGTCGGCATCGCACTCCACCACCACGACCTTCATGCCGACCATGGCCGCCGAGGCGGGGTTGGTGCCATGGGCGGAGCTGGGGATCAGGCAGACGTCGCGATGCCCCTCGCCGATGGAGGCCTGGTAGCGGCGAATGGCCACCAGCCCGGCGTACTCGCCCTGGGCACCGGAGTTGGGCTGCATGGAGATGTGGTCGTAGCCGGTGATCTCCACCAGGAAGGCGGAGAGCTCGTCGATCATCTGCTTGTAGCCGGCCACCTGGTCGCGGGGCACGAAGGGGTGCACCTCGGCGAATTCCGGCCAGGTGATCGGGATCATCTCGCTGGTGGCATTGAGCTTCATGGTGCAGGAGCCCAGCGGGATCATGGCGTGGGCCAGCGACAGGTCCTTGTTCTCCAGGCGCTTGAGGTAGCGCAGCATCTCGGTCTCGCTGTGGTAGCGCGTGAAGGTGGGGTGGGTCAGGAAGTCGCTGTCGCGGCGGCAGGCGGCGGGGATGCCACTTGCCCCTTCGGCCACGGCGCGCTCGTCCAGTTCGCGCACCGAGAGACCGTGCTCCTCGCCCAGCAGCACGTCGAAGAGCACGTCGAGGTCGTGGGCGGTGGTGGTCTCGTCGAGGGTGATGCCCACGTCGCCGTCCGCGAAATAGCGAACATTGATCTCGTGGGTGAGTGCGCGGCCGTGGATCTTGCCGGCATCGATGCCGGTCAGGCGCAGGGTGTCGAACCAGCTGTCGTAGGCCAGGGTGACGCCCTTCTCCTGCAGGCCCATCGCCAGCAGGGTGGTCAGGCGATGGATACGGCCGGCGATGGTGCGCAGCCCCTCGGCGCCGTGGTAGACCGCATAGAAGCCGGCGATATTGGCCAGCAGCGCCTGGGCGGTACAGATGTTGGAGGTGGCCTTCTCGCGACGGATGTGCTGCTCGCGGGTCTGCATCGCCATGCGCAGGGCCTGGCCGTCACGGCTGTCTCTGGAGACGCCGATGATGCGCCCGGGGATCGAGCGCTTGAGCTTGTCGGTGGTGGCGAAGAAGGCGGCATGCGGACCGCCGAAGCCCATGGGCACGCCGAAGCGCTGGGTGGAGCCGACCACGATATCGGCGCCCAGGGCGCCGGGCTCCTTGAGCAGCACCAGGCCCATGATGTCGGCGGCCACGCAGGTCATGATGCCGCGCTCCCTGGCCGTCTCGAGCAGCGGTGCCAGGTCGCTCACCCGCCCGCTCTCGCCGGGGTACTGGAGCAGGGCGCCGAAGGCGTCGATCTCGGCGAGCTGCTCGGCCGGAGCCACCACCAGCTCGAAGCCGAAGTAGGCGGCACGGGTACGCACCACGTCCAGGGTCTGGGCCAGGACATCATCGGCGACGAAGAAGACATCGCTCTTGACCTTCTTGTTGGCCCGGCGGCAGAGGGCCATGGCCTCGGCGGCGGCGGTGGCCTCGTCGAGCAGCGAGGCGTTGGCCAGCTCCATGCCGGTCAGGTCCATGACCACCTGCTGGAAGTTGAGCAGCCCCTCCAGGCGACCCTGGGAGATCTCCGGCTGGTAGGGGGTGTAGGCCGTGTACCAGCCGGGGTTCTCCAGCACGTTGCGCTGGATCACCGTGGGCAGATGGGTGCCGTGGTAGCCCTGGCCCAGGTAGCTCTTGAAGGGGCGGTTCTGGGCCGCCAGGCGCTGAGGTAGCCGAGCGCCTCGGCCTCGCCCTTGGGCGGGTCGAGGTCGAGCTCGTCTCCCAGGCGGATATCGGCGGGTACGGTGCGTTCGATCAGGGTGTCCAGGCTCGCCATGTCGAGCTCGGCGAGCATGGCCTTCACGTCCTGCTCGCGGGGGCCGTTGTGGCGTTGGATGAAGGCATCATGAGCGGCCAGGTCGGCCAGGCGGCGGTTGTCGAGAGCCATGTAACACCCTGTCGATGAAAATGGGCCGGTCGCCGAAGGGCGACACGGCAGATCGTCGGGACCCCGACCCGGCGGGTCGGGGAGTGGAGCAGGTCGTGTGTGGGATCAGTCGTCGGCGCTGGCCACGGCCTCGTAGCCGTCGGCGTCGAGCAGGTCGTCGAGCTGAGTGGCATCCGCGAGGCGCACCTTCATGATCCAGCCATCCTCGTAGGGTGACTCGTTGAGTGTCTCGGGAGCATCTTCCAGCGACTCGTTGACTTCGATGACCTCGCCGGCCACCGGAGCGTAGAGGTCGGAGGCGGCCTTGACCGACTCGACCACGCCGAACTCTTCCTTGAGCTCGAGGGTGCGGCCGACCTCGGGCAGTTCGACGAACACCACGTCACCCAGGGACTCCTGGGCGTGGTCACTGATGCCGATGGTGACGGTGCCGTCGCCGTTGTCGAGGACCCACTCGTGGCTTTCGGCATAACGCAGATTGGCAGGAATTGAGCTCATCGAAATTTCCTATAAGAAAAGTTTTTCCAAGTAGGGCGGATGTTACCGCCATTGATGGCGTTTGGCGAGCCCGTCAACGTTCGCCAAAGGCGCTGGGCGAGGACTCGCCATTCAGGGTGGCCCGTCGTGGCGGATTCGTCCAGCCTGGGACTATTCCAGGCCGTGCCCGCCAGTTGCCATGCAGTGGATGGTCAGGCACAAATGGCGTCGGTAACCGCATCTGCGCTGACGGTGGCGCGCAGGCGACGTGGGCCGGCGGCCGTTCTATGCTGACAGCCGACGGGCAGCATGCCCAGGTCGACATGTTTCTGATTGGAAACTCGTGTCTGGCCTTGCGACGCCGGTGTTGAACCTGCGTCGTTCGTCTGGGTGGTGTAGTGACCATAGAATCCGCTATGTTACGCGGGCTTGCGTTGAGGTTCGCGCCCCTGGCAGGCCGTATCGCGGTAGATCCTGCGCTGTAGTTGCCGTGCAGTGGCAGCGATCGGCTGAAGGTCACCGGGGCTTGAGTCCGTCTCCCGGTGTGCGTTGGGAGAGGCGTGGTCTGGGGTGGTGAACCGCAGCGCACAACAATAATCGCTTAGGGAGATTCACGTGGAAACCTTGAACAGTATCTTCGGCGCCATCAACGGCGTGGTGTGGGGGCCGATGATGCTCATCCTGCTGCTCGGGGTGGGTATCTATCTGCAGGCCGGCCTCAAGCTGATGCCGATCCGCAAGCTTGGCACCGGCTTCAAGCTGATGTGGCAAGGGCGCGATCGCAAACTGGCACCCGGCGAGACCAAGACCAAGGAAGAGGAGGGCGAGATCTCGCCCTTCAACGCCCTGATGACGGCGCTCTCCGCCACCATCGGAACCGGCAACATCGCCGGCGTGGCCACCGCCATCGCCCTGGGTGGTCCTGGCGCGGTGTTCTGGATGTGGATCACGGCGCTGGTGGGCATGGCCACCAAGTTCGCCGAGGCCGTGCTGGCGGTCCGCTACCGCGAGACAGACAGCACCGGCTATCACGTCGGCGGCCCGATGTTCTACATCAAGAACGGCCTGGGGCGTAAGTGGCTGTGGCTGGCCGGCGCCTTCGCCTTCTTCGGTGCCGTGGCGGCCTTCGGCATCGGCAATACCGTGCAGTCCAACTCCGTGGCGGATGCCCTGGACTCCACCTTCGGCCTGCCGCACTGGATCACCGGGGTGGTGATCATGGTGCTGGCCGGGGCGGTCATCCTCGGCGGCATCAAGCGTATCGCCAAGGTGGCGGGCAAGCTGGTGCCGGTGATGGGCATCCTCTACGTGCTGGCCGGCCTGGTCGTGCTGGCCATCAATGCCGGCCAGATCGGCGACGCCTTCGGCATGATCTTCTACTACGCCTTCAATCCGCACGCGGCTCTGGGTGGTTTTGCCGGTGCCGCGGTGATGGCGGCGATCCGCTTCGGTGTGGCCCGTGGCATCTTCTCCAACGAGGCCGGCCTGGGCAGCGCGCCCATCGCCCACGCCGCGGCCCAGACCAAGAACCCGGTTCGCCAGGGCCTGATCGCCATGCTGGGTACCTTCATCGATACCATCATCGTCTGCTCCATCACCGCCCTGGTGATCCTGACAGCCGGTGTCTGGGAGACCGGTGAAGCCGGGGCATCGCTCACCGCGCTCTCCTTCGATGAGGCGCTGCCGGGCATGGGCAACCAGATCGTCTCGCTGGCGCTGGCGGTATTCGCCTTCACCACCATCCTGGGCTGGTCGTTCTACGGCGAGAAGTGCTTCCAGTTCCTGTTCGGCACCCGCTCCATCATGCTCTATCGGGTGCTGTTCGTGCTGGCGATCCCGCTGGGTGCCATGGCCCAGCTGGGCTTCATCTGGCTGATGGCGGATACCTTCAATGCCATGATGGCCATTCC
The DNA here is from genome assembly GCA_018401555.1 of Halomonas sp. Classification (GTDB taxonomy): domain Bacteria; phylum Pseudomonadota; class Gammaproteobacteria; order Pseudomonadales; family Halomonadaceae; genus Halomonas. The sequence continues at coordinate 115,471 of JAGYKP010000080.1, read as the reverse complement.
CAACCTGATCGCCCTGGCGCTGCTGTCGCCGGTGGTGTTCAAGCTGGCCCGCGCCTACTTCAATGGCGAGGAGGTGCTGCCGGGCGAGGAGCTGGATCACGACAAGTCGTGATGCCGCGCTCGCCATGACGGCCGAAGAGGCGCCCTCCGGGGCGCCTCTTCGCGTATTGGGACACCACACGCTGATGTGAAGCGGTATCGTTCAGGGAGTTGGCCAAGCCTCGGAATATATACCGTTATCTAGTGCTGTCATGATGTCATTGGCAAGAGGGTTGGAGTGAGTACGCCGTGTTCAGCGCGGGGACATCACCCGGCGAAAGGTCAGGCTGATGCGCACTCCCGGCAGGCGGCGGGGCAGCAGCGCGTGCTGCAGTCGCCGCTGCACACCTGGCCCCATCACCAGCAGGCTGTCATGGGGCAGCCAGACATTGAAGGCCGGGGCCTCGCGGTGCTTCCAGCGAAAGCGCAACGGGCGCTCGGCGCCCAGGCTGACCGCGGCGATCAGCGGGTCGGCGCCGAGTTCGGGCTCGTCATCGCTGTGCCAGCCCATGCGCTCCTCGCCGCTGGCGTAGCGGTTGAGCAGGACGCTGTTGAAGTGGGCATCGATGCCGGCGACGGCCAGCGCGCTGTTCACCCGGTCGCGGAGGTCGGCCACGGCGGGATGCCAGGGCTCGGGGAGGAAGTCACGGCCGGAGTAGCGGTAGCTGGCCTCGGGAGCGCCCATCCAGACCTGGTGTCGCGGGATGGGGTGTTCACGTCCGTAGAGGCGCAGGGTGGGACGCTGCCAGGCGAGCTGGTCATCCAGGGTGGCGAGCAGGGCGTTGGCATCGGGCTCCCCCAGCAGGGGAGCCGTAAGCCACAACGGTGGGTCGGCAAGCAGGATCTCGATCGGCATGCACCAAGGATGCCATGGGGCGCATCAGCCGACGAGGGCCAGGCTGCCCCACGCGAACAGCAGGCCGATCAGGCCTCCGGCCAGCACGTCGCTGGCATAGTGCAGGCCCAGGCCGACCCGGGAGAGGGCAATCAGTGCGACCAGTGGCACCAGCCAGGGGGCCAGCCAGGGGTGGTGGCTTGCGGTCAGCATCAGGAACATCACGGCATGCATGGTGTGGCCGCTGGGGAAGCTGTAGCGGTCCCTGGCCGGGGCCTGCCGGCTGACGTTGCCGACGAAGGTGATGAAGGGGCGTTCGCGACACAACCGCGTCTTGAGCAGTCGATAGACGCCGATCGCAAGCAGCGCGGTAAGCGAGTACTGGAGCAGGTATTGCCAGCCTTTCTCCGGTTGCAGCAGGGGCTGGGCAGCGATTAGCACTACCCAGGCCGGCCAGTCACCCAGGTGACTGGCGAGGCGCAGGGTGTTCAGCCAGGGGCGGTAGAGGTTGTAGCGGCCCAGGCGTCGACACAGCTGCCACTCGAACATGTCGAGGCGTTCAAACACGGCAGGGGCGAGCGGTCTCATGGCGTTTCTCCCGGGCATACTCGAGGGTGGAGAGGAAGCTGTCGGTAATCGCGGGCCAGGTGTAGTCGAGGGCTCGGCGGCGAGCGGCGCGTCCCAGCTGAGCCCAGCGGGCGGGGTGCTGGCAGAGCGCCACGGCGGCGTCGCGGAAGCCCGCTTCGTCGCCGGCGGCAACCGAGAGGCCGTTGTGTCCGTCGTCGATCACTTCGGCGCCGGCGGCGTGGCGGAAGGCAACCACCCCAGGCCGCTGGCCATCGCCTCCAGCAGCACGTTGCCCCAGGTTTCCGACAGCGAGGGAAACAGGAAGAGGTCGGCGCTGGCGTAGTGGCGAGCCAGCAGCTCGGGGAGACGAAGCCGGTGAAGTGAGCCTCCGGCAGGCTGCGCTCAGGTAGCGCCGGGAGGGACCGTCGCCGACGATGACCAGGCGCAGCTCGGGGTGCGCGGCGCGCATCGCCTGGAAGCTGTCACGCAGCAGTTCGAGGTTCTTTTCGGGCGCGAGGCGGCCCACATGGAGTGCCACCGGGGTATGCGGGCCCGCGCCCCAACACCGTCGCAGGGCCTCGTCGCGATAGCCCGGGTCGAAGCGCGTGCCATCGATACCCCGGGCCATGCAGCGCAGGCCCTGGAAGCCACGTCGGCGCAGGTCATCGGCCTGGGCCCGGGTCGGCACGAGGGTCGCCGCGCAGCGGTTGTGGAAAGGTGCGCAGGCGGGCCTCCACCAGCGGTGCCAGCCAGGGCACGCCGTAGTCCCGGCAGTAATGGTCGAAGTTGGTGTGCCAGCCCGCGACCACGGGCAGGCCGAGGCGGCGAGCGGCCTGCTGGGCGGACCAGCCCAGCGGTCCCTGGGTCGCCAGGTAGATTGCATCGGGGTGGCGATTCGCGCCACCGCCGGGTGATGCGACGCGCGGCGGGCAAGCCGAAGCGCACCTGGCGGTAGCCCGGCTACGGCCAGCCCCGGGACCTGGAGTTCGGCCGCCAGGCCCTCGGCGGCGCCGGGCACCAGCGGGCGTGGGCGGATCAGCTCCAGGCGGTGGCTGCGGGCGACCAGCTCGCGGCTCAGCTGTGCCAGGGTGTGGGCGACACCGTTGACCTCGGGCGTCCAGGTCTCGCTGACCAGGCAGATGCGCATCTCCATCCTCGTCGCAGGCGGGCTTGTGCCCGATTGACTTCAAGGATGGTGGCGCTCGATGACAGCTCGGCGACAGGCGCGTTAAGGGGCCATGTCAGCGCAGCACGCCGCGAGGATTCACCGGCTTGCCGCCGTGGCGGAGGTCGAACAGCAGGTCGTGGCGTTCGGTGGCGTTGCTGTACCCCACCTCGCAGAGGGCCTCGCCGCGCGTCACTGCCTGGCCATTCTCCACCAGCAGTCGCTCACAGAGGGCATACACGCTCTGCAGGTTGTCGGGATGGTGGACGATCACCACCTTGCCCAGCTGGCGCATGCTGCCGGCATAGCGCACCTCGCCGGCCGCCACGGCCTTGGCCCGAGCGCCCCGCTCGGTGGCCAGCAGCATGGGCTGCAGGGTGCCTCGGCTGTCGTTGCCGTAGGCACGCACGATGCGATAGTCATCCAGCGGCCAGGGCCAGCGGCGTGCCGAGCTCGGCAGGTTGCCCGGATCGGGCGGGCTGGCGCGGCGGCTGGGTGCCGCGCTGCTCGAGCTCGAATCGCTGCTTGCCGTGTTCCGGGAGTCGCTGCGCGAAGCGCTCGTGGCCAGGGGCACGCTGATCAGTTGGCCGACCTCGAGATGCGTGGGCTCGACGCCCGGGTTGGCGGCCTGGATGCGCGAGGCGCGGGTGTGGAAGCGGCGGGCGATGCTCGAGTAGGTGTCCCCGGGTCGTACCTGGTAGCGGTAGGGCCCCCGGGATGGCGCACGCTCACGCTGGGTCGGCATCAGCAGGCGCTGGCCCACCTCCAGGCGCCTGGCGTCGACATCCGGGTTGAAGCGTTGCAGGCGCTCGAGGGGCACGCCACCGCGGCTCGCCAGCTCGCCCAGGGTGTCGCCACGCTGCACGCTGACCCAGCCGCCGAGACGGGAGGCCTCGGCCGCATCCCGCGTGGTCCTCTCCGACGGCTGCGAGGCACAGCCGGTCAGCATCAGCAGCAGGGCGATCAGAAGTGCGAGAGCCGCTCGTCCTTTTGGTGCCAAAGCGCATTGATCCATGAGTGGAAGCGTTCCTTGTCGCTGGCGTTATCCTGATAGTTGCCGCCTTGCATCCAGCCCTCGACCGGCAGGAGACGGGCATGCATCACGATGCGACCCTCGCGGCCGCACAGGTAGCCCCAGAAGGTGGGGCGCGGATTGTCATAGTGGAGGGAGACATCGAGGATGCCGGCGAGCTGGTCGCCGAGCAGGTTGAGGACCTGGGCCACACCACCGGCGCGGGGCCTGAGCAGATGCCGATAGGGCGAGTCCTGGGCGGCGTGCTTGGCGGGAGTGAAGCGGGTGCCCTCGACGAAATTGAAGATGGCGATGGGCATCTCCCGGGCGCGTTGGCACATGCGCTCCGTGGCCTCCTGGTCGCGACGGGCGAGGTGGGGGTGGCGGGCGCGCTGCTCGGCGTTCATGCGGCGCATGAAGGGGAACTCCAGGGCCCACCAGGCCAGCCCCACGATGGGGACCCAGATCAGCTGTCGCTTGAGGAAGAAGCGGGGCATGGGGATGCGCCGGTGCAGGGCGAAGAACAGCACGAAGATGTCGGTCCAGCTGCGATGGTTGGAGAGCACCAGCCAGCCGTGCTGGCGCGAGATGCCCTCCGGCAGCTCGATCTCCAGGCGTGGCTTCAGCCAGTGTCGCATCCACCACAGGTTGAGTCCGATCCAGTTGAGGGCGATCGCATTGAGTACCCTGAGCACCGCCAGGCGCAGGCGGTGCCCGGGGGTGATCAGTTTCACCAGTGTCATCAGCAGCAGGGGCAGGCCCCACAGCAGGGTGGTCAGGGTGAGCAGCAGCAGGCTGACGATGCCCCGGAGGGTCGACATGCCGGTCTCCATTGGTGGCCGGGGAATGTCGGCAATGCTAAAGGATCACCCGACGCCCGCCCAGCGCCTGCGACCAACGCCCGCGGCTCACCTGCCCGCGTGGGGCCCGGCGGTGGCCTCCTGAGTCGCGACGATCACCTCCTTCAAGGCCAGGGCCGCGGTGGAGAGTTCGCCGTGGGTGAGGATGCCCACCGCGCGCTGGATGGTGGGGGCCTCCAGCGTCAGGCAGCGGGCACCGAGCTCCTCCATCTGGCCGCGACACAACGAGGGCACGGCGCTGACACCCAGGCCGCTCGCCACCATGCGCCCTACGGTCGCGAGCTGGTGGCTCTCGAAGGCGGCGGGCAGTGCCATGCCTTCCGTTTCCAGCTGCTGCTCGAGCAGGCGGCGTACCATGGAGGGGCGCTGCAGGGCGATGAAGTCGTGGGTCAGCAGCATCTCCCAGCCCAGCGAAGTGTGTCCGGCCAGCAGCGAGCGCGGTGGAACCACGGCGACGAAGCGGTCGCTGAACAGGGGAGTGAAGGTGAGGCTACCCACGGCTTCGGGCTCGAAGGCGATGCCCAGCTCCACCTGGTCGTTGAGCACCATCTCGATCACCTGCTCGTTGATGACGTCATGCACGGTGATATTGATGCGCGGATAGTGCTGGCGAAACGCCATCAGTGCCGGCGGCAGCAGGTTGCCGGCGAAGGAGGGCATGGCGGCCACCCCGAGTCGCCCCATCTGCAGGGTGAAGCGCTGGCGCATCAGCTCTTCGGTGTTGTCCCACTCGGCCAGCAGCCGCTTGGCCAGCGGGACCAGCGATTCGCCTTCAGGGGTCAGACGAACGCTGCGTGTGGTCCTCGTCAGCAGCCGACCGCCAAGGCTCTCCTCGAGCCCCTTGATGGCCAGGCTAAGGGCCGGCTGGGAGAGGTGCAGGCGCTCGCATGCCTGGGTAAAACTCAGGGCGCTGGCCACGGCGAGAAAGGCGCGAAGCTGCTTGACGGTCATGAGGGTTACCGGGAAGTGGGTTTGCGACCAAGGTCTAATTAATCAGTTTTTGCGATCAAACGATAAGAAAAACAAACTTAACAAATATATCCCTCACCCCAACACTAGGGCAACGAGTCTTCCGCAGACCCGCTATTCTTCCCGAGTACTTCAGTCCACAACAACATGAGGCGCCCTATGGCCGGATTCGACAAGCGCGTTAATTCCTATGCAGAGGCGATGGAAGGCATCGAGAGCGGCATGACTGTCGCTGCCGGTGGCTTCGGCCTGTGTGGCATCCCCGAGAACCTGATCGCCGAGATCAAGCGGCGCGGCGTGAAGGACCTCACCGTGATCTCCAACAACTGCGGCGTGGATGGCTTCGGCCTGGGCCTGCTGCTGGAGGACAAGCAGATCTCGCGTATCTATGCCTCCTACGTGGGCGAGAACGCCCTCTTCGAGCAGCAGATGCTCAATGACGAGATCGAGGTGATCCTGACTCCCCAGGGCACCCTGGCCGAGAAGATGCGTGCCGGTGGCGCCGGCATTCCCGCCTTCTATACCGCCACGGGCTACGGCACACCCATCGGCGAGGGCAAGGAGGTGCGCGAGTTCAACGGTCGCCCGCACATCCTCGAGGAGGCGTTCCACGCCGACTTCGCCATCGTCAAGGGCTGGAAGGCCGACCGTTACGGCAACGTGGTCTACCGCGATACCGCCCAGAACTTCAATCCGCTGGCGGCCACCTGCGGCAGGATCACTGTGGTCGAGGTCGAGGAGATCGTCGAGCCGGGCGAGCTGAAGCCTGACCAGATCCACACCCCGGGGATCTACGTCGACCGCATCATCCAGGGCTCCTTCGAGAAGCGCATCGAGAAGCGCACCGTACGCGAGGCGTGATTTCCTCGCGGCAAGCGTTTCTCACCGATCGTTTCTTACCGAACAAAGAGGCAACAAGATGGCACTGACTCGCGAACAGATGGCAATGCGCGTGGCGCGCGAACTCGAGGATGGCTTCTACGTCAACCTGGGCATCGGCATCCCGACCCTGGTGGCCAACTACATCCCCGACGGCATCGACGTGATGCTGCAGTCCGAGAACGGCCTGCTGGGCATGGGGCGCTTCCCCACCGAGGAGGAAGTCGACCCGGACATGATCAATGCCGGCAAGCAGACGGTCACCGCCCGTCCCGGTGCGGCGATCTTCTCCTCGGCCGAATCCTTCGCCATGATCCGTGGCGGCCACGTCGACCTGACCGTGCTGGGGGCCTTCGAGGTCGACCAGAACGGCAACATCGCCTCCTGGATGATTCCCGGCAAGCTGATCAAGGGCATGGGCGGCGCCATGGACCTGGTGGCCGGCGCCGAGAACATCATCTGCACCATGACCCACGCCTCCAAGCATGGCGAGTCCAAGCTGCTGGAGAGCTGCAACCTGCCGCTGACCGGCGCCGGCTGCATCAATCGAGTGCTGACCGACCTCGCCTACCTGGAGATCAAGGACGGCGCCTTCCACCTCAAGGAGCGCGCCCCAGGGGTTTCCGTCGAGGAGATCAAGTCGCTGACCGCAGGCAAGCTGGTGGTGCCCGACCACGTCCCGGAGATGACCTTCGACTGATATCGGTCCCCTCCTGATCTCGCCGCGGCCCGGACGTCATGCGTCCGGGCCGCGCGCGTATAAGAGGGGAGGTGATTCCGAGGTGGTGATTTAATGACCACGCCGCCAGCGGGCCGATGGTCCGGGGCAGCAGCGCCAATGTTGCACAGCGTTATCCACAGATTCTGTGGATGGCTGCTCAGGACAGCTCGCAGCGGGTGTGATGGGGCAGCAGCAGTTCGACCACGCGCTCCTGATGGGCGCTCACCGACTTCTGCACCAGCGCGATACCGCCGGTCTCGACACGGTGCTCGTCGCCCTCGGCGAAGGGCAGGCGCCGCGATCCCGAAGGGTAGAAGCGGTAGTCGACCAGTGGCGAGATCGGGAAGAGGCCGTGATGGCGGTCGGCGGTGCCGGCGAATCCGGCTTCCTCCATACCCCTGTGCAGGTCGTCCAGGCTGGCCTCGAGATGCTGGCAAGTCGTAGCCGACATGGTGCAGGCGTGGCCCGTTGACGGCGAGCAGGGCGGCCAGGGGATGAGCCTGATGCAGGGCCTGGTAGTCTTCCCAGTCGGGCATCGGCCAGGGCCGCCCCCGGCACAGGCGGTTGGAGCCACGATGGGCAGCCTCGGGTGCCTGGTCGACCAGCTCCTCGAGCAGCCCCCTGGGCGTCTCGCCAGGGTCCCCATCTGCAGTTCGGCGACGGCCAGCCAGGGGCCATCACCCGGCGGTGCAAGCAGGTTGACCAGCAGACCGCGATCGGCCATGGCATGGCGGTGCCGGATTCGGTAGCCGAAACGCTCGAGCGCGGGCAGCAGGGCATCCATGCCGTGATGGCGGTGATTGAGGGTCAGCAGGGCCAGATATTCGACCGGTGCATCCAGCGGCCAGAGCCGCAGGCCGCCGATCTCGGGGTACTGATGAATGAAATCCAGCCACAGCTGCTGAATGAACTCTTCCCTCTGCATTGAAAGTGCTTCCCTTGTCGTCGTGACTGGCGGGAAGTATAGGCATCGGCGTCAGGAGACCTTTCAACGCCAGGACTACGCTGCCGAGGGAATCCGGCGTCAGTGGGCCTGGGCTGCAGACAGCAGGCCGTGCTGGCGAACGTACTGATCGAATTCGGAGAAGCCGCCGATCGGGGTGGTGTCGAGGAACACCTGGGGCACGGTGTGCACGGTCTGGCCCACCTTCTGGGTCAGGTCGGCCTTTGTCAGCCCCTCGGCATGCATGTCGACATAGCGCAACCCTTCGATGGCCCCGGCGGCCTCGAGGCGTTGGGCGAGGTCCTTGGCGAACACGCAGAAGGGGCAGCCGGGGCGGCCGTAGATGGTGACGAACATGGGCTCTCCTTGGCGCCTTGGGCGCGAACTTAACGGATACAGGCAGCCATTGTCCGTGACAGAAGGTGCCCTGGCCAATAGGCCCTGGCGAGTCAGGTCATTGTCCGCCGCTATGGATTGTCCGCCGCCGTGGTTCAGGGCGTGTCCAGTTCTCCGGCATCGGCACGCCGCAGCAGTTCGCCCAGCTCGGCGTGGATGCCCGGGCTCGAGGCAAGCAGGTTCTCACCGTAGAGTGCCTCGGGGATGCCCTCGGGGCAGGGGTAGAGGTGACCCGTGCGGGCGCCGGCCTCCCTCGCGATCAGCCAGCCGGCCGCGAAGTCCCACGGCGAGACGCTCTCGTAGTAGGCGTCCAGTCGTCCGCAGGCGACGTCGCACAGGTCGAGTGCCGCGGAGCCGTTGCGGCGCACATCCTGGCAGTGATCGAGCACCGCGGCCAGGCGGCGCATCGGTGGCGGTCGGCTGTCGCGGCGGTAGGGAAGCCGGTGGCGACCAGACTGCGACTCAGGTCCTGGCGGCGGCTGGCGTGGATCGTCTCGCCGTTGCGCCAGGCTCCCTCGCCGTGGATCGCGGTGTAGGTCTCGCCCAGGAAGGGGGCGTGGACCACGCCGATGCGCGCCTGGCCATGCTCCAGCCAGGCGATGGAGACCGCCACATGGGCGAGGCCATGGGCGAAATTGACGGTGCCATCGATGGGGTCGACGACCCACAGCGGGCCCTCCACGGCCAGTGCGCTGCGATCGGGGGCGAGCTCCTCGCTGAGGCGTGCCTCCCCCGGGAAGATGGCCTCCAGGCGCTCGCCGATTCGCCGGTCCACCGCCACGTCGATATCGGTCACCAGCTCCTCGCCGCCCTTGTAGCGATGGCCGAAGTCCCGGCCATGGCGGGCAGCGCGGATCTGCTCCCCCGCGTCCAGGGCGATCTCCAGGGCATGCTGCAGGCGTTGGTTGTCGGTCATGGTGACTCCCTCTGATTGGGCTGGGCTGGTCGGATCCGGCATGGCGCGTGTCGATAGCCTAGCAGCTCGCCGGCCGGTCGCCGATGGCCACTGGGCCCGCTGGCTCGCTGCGCCTATACTGGCGCCGCCCGACATCGTGGAGAGACTCATGCATGCCCTGACTCCGGAACAGTATCAGCGCCTGCGGCTTGCTGCCGAGGCCTGGACCGCCAGCCACCTGCGCGAGTCCAAGTCGCTGTCCCATTTCAATCCACGGCTGGCCGCCGATGCGCTCTGTTTCCAGTGCTATCGCCTGCCCGAGCACGGTGAGCAGCTGGTGGGTGCCCTGGTCACGCCGGTATCGCTGTGGCTGGTGATGCTGCCCGCCGATGAGGCCGAGCCCATGCCCCTCGCCGGGGAGCGCTGCACGCTGTCGTTGCCCTCGGGGCGCTACCCCATGGAAGCCGTGGCACTGGGCGAAACGCTTGGCTGCTGGCGCCTGGTGCTGCTCGACGACCTCGCCGATGTGGCTACGCGACAGGACGCCAGCCGCCTCGCCCAGCAGCTGATGGAGCGGGTGATGGCTCCCGCAGCGGAGCCCGCGGAAACGCCCCCGCGCGGAAGTGATGCGCCACCTCACCGGGTGGCGCGTGATGCCGCCATCCCCTTATGCTGGTGGCTCCGCGTGTTTCGACAACCTACATCAACAAGGAGTCGCCAATGTCAGCGTCCGTCACCCCCCGCGTCGCCCTCGTCACCGGTACCAGCAGCGGTATCGGCGAGGCGGTGGTGCGTCACTTCTGCCGACTGGGTCATCAGGTACTGGCGGTGGACTTCAATCCTGCGGGGCGCGAGGTGGCCGAGGAGGCCGGCGCCAGTTTCTTCCAGGCCGACCTCACGGACGGGGAGAAGCCTGCAAGGCCGCCGTTGCCGAGGCGATCAAGCGTTTCGGGCGCGTGGATATCCTGGTCAACAATGCCGGCATCCAGCACGTTTCGCCCATCGAGGAGTTTCCCGAGGCGAAGTGGCGCCAGATCATCGACCTGATGCTGACCGCGCCCTTCCTGCTTAGCCAGGCGGCCTGGCCCTCCATGCGCGAGAATGGCTGGGGGCGCATCGTCAACATCGCCTCGGTACATGCCCAGGTGGCCTCGCCGGGCAAGTCGGCCTATATCAGTGCCAAGCATGGCATGATCGGCCTGACCAAGACCGCGGCGCTGGAGGGCGGCGCCCAGGGCATCACCGCCAATGCCATCTGTCCCGCCTACGTGAAGACGCCGCTGGTCGACAACCAGATCGCCGACCAGGCGAAGTTGCACGGCATGGAAGAGCAGGAGGTGATCGAGCAGATCATGCTCAAGAACGCCGCCATCAAGCGCCTTATCGAGCCCGGCGAAGTGGCCGAGCTGGTGGCCTACCTGGCCTCCGATGCGGCCGGTGCCGTCACCGGTGCCAGCTGGAACATCGATCTGGGCTGGACGGCTCAGTAAGCGCCGAGCCACAAGCGCCAAGCCGCCAAGCTATTTGGTGGCGGGCGGAAAGTTGCGAGGAGGTAGCCTGAAACCCCACCCAATCAATGTCCGGTGGGGTTTCCTGCTATTGGATGCTGATTGAAGCTAGCCTTCGCTTGGCCGCTTGGCCGCTTGGCCGCTTGGCCGCTTGGCCGCTTGCAGCGTCAGCGCCTAACCGGCCGCTTCTGCAGCTTGCGCTGCAGGGTGCGCCGGTGCATCCCCAGGGCGCGGGCGGTGGCCGAGATGTTGCCGTCGTGCTCCTGCAGCACCTTCTGGATATGCTCCCAGGCGATACGGTTAATGGAGGGAGGCTGGTCGGCCACCTCGATCTGGGGATCGCCATCATCCTTGTCGAAGGCGGCCAGCACCTCGTCGGCATCGGCCGGCTTGCACAGGTAGTTGACCGCTCCCAGCTTGATCGCCTCCACGGCCGTGGCGATGCTGGAGTAGCCGGTGAGGATCACCACCCGGCACTCCGGCACCACCTCCAGTAGTTCCGGCAGCAGCTTGAGACCCGATTCATGCTCCAGCTTGAGGTCGAGGGTAGCCAGGGTAGGGCGATGCTGGCGGGCCAGGGAGAGCGCCTCCTGGGCGTCTCGGGCGACCACCACCTCGTAGCCGCGGCGGGTCATGGCACGGTCAAGCACATGGCAGAACATCTCGTCGTCGTCGATGATCAGCAGGCGTTCGGGTGTGTCTTGCATGGGTCACTCGCTCGGGTGGTGGGGTGAGCTCATTCGGCGGCGGAGCTGCGCGGCAGCACGACCTCGGTCAGGGTGCCACCCTCCGGGTGGTTGTAGAGGCTGACGCCGCCGCCGAAGCGGTTGATGGTGGCATGGGTCAGGAACAGGCCGATGCCCATCCCCTTGCTCTTGGTGGAGACGAAGGTCTCGCCCAGCTGGTCGGCGATCGACAGCGCCACACCGGGGCCGTGGTCTCGGATGTCGACGATCACCTCGTCGTCATGCCAGTCCAGGCTGATGGTGATGTCGTCGGGGTTGGCGTCGGCGGCATTGTTGAGCAGATTGGTCAGTGCCTGCTCGAGGGTCGTATCCACCGCCAGCCAGGGGCGGCTGCGATGTTCTGCCACCGTCATGTGATGACTGACATCCGGGCGCAGCACCAGCCAGCGCTGGACTACCCCGGCCAGCCACACCTCGGCATCGGTGATCTGCGGCTCACCCATGCGGCGGCGGTCGGCGCTCTCGACCAACTGCTGCAGCCGTGTCTTGCAGGTATCCACCTGCTGGCGCAGCAGCTCGATATCCTTCTGCAGCATGGGGTTGTCCTCGGCCTCCGCGCGCATCTCCGAAAGCAGCACTGCCATTGTGGAGAGCGGCGTACCCAGCTCGTGGGCAGTACCGGCGGCCTGGGTAGCCACGGCAAGCACCTGCTCGTTGCGCAGTGCGGCCTCGCGGGTCCGCGACAGCGCCTGCTCCCGGCTGCGCAGGGCGTGGGCCATCTTGTAGATGAAGAAGGTCACCAGGCCCGCCGAGAGGGCGAAGTTGAGCCACATGCCGAGGACGTGCAGGTTCAGGCCACCGGTCGACCCGTGAGCGCCGGTCAGCTGGGGGACCGGCTGATGGAAGGCCAGCAGCGCGCTGTAACCGAGCATGGAGGTGGCGGCGATGATCCAGGCGCAGCGCCAGGGCAGGGTGGCGGCGGCGATGGTCACCGGCACCAGGTAGTGGGTGAGTGGAAGGGGTTGCTGGCGCCGCCGGTAAAATAGAAGAGCAGGGTCAGGCCGGCCACGTCGGCGAGCAGGTGGAGCAGGTACTCGCCGTCGGTGACGGCGCGGTGGCGCCCCAGGCGCCACCAGGTGGCGAGGTTGATCACCGCCATCACCAGCACTACACCGATCACCGCGGTTACCTGGAGCTCGAAGCCCAGCACCTCGACTCCGAGGATGATGGCGGCGAGGAAGCCGGTCCAGGTGATGCCGCGCACGATGGTCAGGCGCACCAGGTTGCGATTGGGGGTGGAGAGCGGCAGTGGCTGCGTGGTGGGCATAGTGGCTCCTTCTCGACCGCCCCATGATAGCGTGCCTGCGCCGCGGGGTGGTGTGTCCGACCTACATTTCGGCCCGGCGAGGGCGTAGAATAGCCGCCAAACTCCTCTCTCGGCCCGGCACTGCTCCGCTCGAGCACCGGGTCGAGAACCAATTGGCGAACCCAACGCATGTCAGACCAGAAACAGGCCCATGAGACCGGGCTTAGGCGCACCTTCGCGATCATCTCGCACCCGGATGCCGGCAAGACCACCATCACCGAGAAGATGCTGCTGTTCGGCAATGCCATCCAGATGGCCGGCTCGGTGAAGAGCAAGCGCAACGACCGCCACGCCACCTCCGACTGGATGAAGATGGAGCAGGAGCGCGGCATCTCGGTGACCACCTCGGTGATGCAGTTCCCCTACGGTGGACGCATCGTCAACCTGCTCGACACGCCCGGGCACGAGGACTTCTCCGAGGACACCTACCGCACCCTGACGGCGGTGGACTCGGCGCTGATGGTGATCGACGGTGCCAAGGGCGTCGAAGCGCGGACCATCAAGCTGATGGAGGTGTGTCGCCTGCGTACCACGCCGATCCTCACCTTCATCAACAAGATGGATCGTGACATCCGCGATCCTATCGAGGTGATGGACGAGGTCGAGGAGGTGCTCAATATCCAGTGCGCGCCCATGACCTGGCCGATCGGCATGGGGCGTCACTTCAGGGGTGTCTATCATCTCTACAACGACACCATCCACCTGTATACCCAGGGGCAGGGCAGCCGCATTCCCGATCACAAGCGCATCGAGGGGCTCGACAACCCCGAGGTGGACGAGGTGCTCGGTGAGGAGCAAGCCGAGGAGCTGCGCATGGAGGTGGAGCTGGTACGCGGGGCGTCCCACGAGTTCGACCACGAGGCCTACCTGCGCGGTGAACTCTCCCGGTCTACTTCGGTACTGCCATGGGCAACTTCGGGGTGCGCGAGATGCTCGACGGCTTCGTCGAGTATGCGCCGCCGCCGCAGCCCGCGAGACCGACACGCGGACCGTGGAGGCCGAGGACGGCCGCTTTACCGGTTTCGTGTTCAAGATCCAGGCCAACATGGATCCCAATCACCGCGACCGTATCGCCTTCCTGCGCGTCTGTTCGGGCAAGTACGAGAAGAACATGAAGATGCGCCATGTGCGTATCGGCAAGGACGTCAAGATTGCCGATGCCCTGACCTTCATGGCCTCGGATCGCGCCCAGGTGGAGGAGGCCTGGCCCGGTGACATCATCGGCCTGCACAACCACGGCACCATCCAGATCGGTGACACCTTTACCCAGGGTGAGGACATGCGCTTCACCGGCATCCCGCACTTTGCCCCGGAGCTGTTCAAGCGCGTGCGCCTAAAGGACCCGCTGAAGATGAAGGCGCTGCAGAAGGGCCTGCAGCAGCTCTCCGAGGAGGGGGCTACCCAGGTGTTCATGCCGCTGGACAACAACGACCTGATTCTCGGTGCCGTGGGTACCCTGCAGTTCGACGTGGTCGCTCACCGCCTCAAGGAGGAGTACAAGGTCGACTGTGTCTACGAGGGGTGAACGTCAATACCGCCCGCTGGATCTACTGCGACGATGCCCGCAAGCTCGAGGAGTTCAAGCGCAAGGCGAGCACCAACCTGGCCATTGACGGCGGCGGCTACCTGACCTATATCGCCCCCACGCGCGTGAACCTGCAGATGACCCAGGAGCGCTGGCCGGAGATCCGCTTCCAGCCGACCCGCGAGCATTGATAGCCAAGCAGGCTGGCACTCAGCCGAGCGGCGCCGGGGATAGCCCGTAGCGGAGGTCCTATGCCAGGGATGGCATCGGTAGCGCCCAGGGAGGGGTTCACAGCGCCTCCGCGAAGGGCTGTCGCCGGGTAAGCCGCGACTCGAAGCCACCCTCCCTGGGGGAATCGTTGCCCATGCTGATCGACGCTCACTGCCATCTGGACTTCCCCGACTTCGACGCCGACCGCGAGGCGGTGATCGAACGGGCCCGGGCGGCGGGTGTGGCGCAATTCATCGTGCCGGGCACGACGCGCCGTCGCTGGCCCGGGGTGCTGGCGCTGGGCGTACGCGATGACGTCAGTGTCTGCCTGGGGCTGCACCCCTACTTCATGGAGGAGCACGCCGAGGGGGACATCGAGGCGCTGGCGCAGGCGCTGGGTGATCACCTGGATGCGGTGGCGCCGAGGGTGGTAGGAATAGGCGAGTGCGGTATCGATGCCCGCTTCGGCGACACTCTGGACGCCCAGTGGCGGCTGTTCGACGCACAGTTGCGTATTGCCAAGGCGCGCAAGCTGCCGGTGGTGATCCACTGCGTGCGCGCCAACGACCCGGTGGCCAAGCGGCTGCGCCAGCTCGACCTTCCCGCCGGCGGCCTGGTTCACGCCTTCGCCGGCTCCCCGCAGCAGGCCGGCAAGTTCCTCGACCTGGGGTTCGTGGTGGGGCTTGGCGGGGCGGTCACCTTCGATCGGGCCCGTCGCCTGCAGCGGGCGGTGCAGAGCCTGCCCGATGACGGCTATGTGCTGGAGACCGATAGCCCCGACATGCCCCTGGCCGGCCATCAGGGCGAGCGCAACGAGCCGGTCAGGGTCGTGGAAGTATGTCGGGCGGTGGCGGAGCTGCGAGGCCAGTCACGGGAGAAGGTGGCGGCACACGCACCGCCTCCGCCCGTCGCCTGTTTCGGCTATGACGCCGCCAGGCTCTCCGGATCGAGGCGCTCGACGGGGTAGGGCAGCTGCAGCAGCTTGAGCTTCTGCCCGGCCACCCTCAATGGGCCGATATCCTCCTTGGTGCTCAGCACCACCAGAACCTCGGCCTGGTCGTAGGCGTCGAGCTCGGCGGTGATCACCTCGCCCACCGCCTTGTCGTTGGCGTCGAGGACGGGACTGCCGATTTCCGGCAGTACACTGCCGTCGAGTTGGCCACGCATCAGCCGGCGCTTTACCTGGCCCCGGAAGTGGGCGCGTGCCACCACCTCCTGGCCGGTGTAGCAGCCCTTCTTGAAGCTGATGCCACCCAGCGCCTCCCAGTTGATCATCTGCGGCAGCAGGGCGTCGCGGTGATGCGAGGTCAACCAGGCCAGTCCCGCCTGGATATCGTGCAGGCACCAGACCGCATTGCCTGCCGGCGTGGCCTGATCCGCCAGGGTCGGCCAGGCCTCCGTCGCCCGCTCCGCGGACAGGATGGCCAGCAGGCGCGGGCGGGGGCCGGGGTGTGCCAGCAGCTGGGTCTCGGCGTCGCCGGCCTGGTGCCAGACCGCCGGGGGGACGATATCCAGGCGCACCTCGGCCAGTGCGGAGGCCTCCTGGCCGATCAGGCCGATCAGTGCCAGGTCGTCCCGTGCAGTCAGCTCGACCTTGTAGAAGGGGGCAAACTTCTTCAGGTGGTCGGCCAGGGAGTCGACCAGGTCGCGGTGCAGGATCAGCCGGTAGTGTCCTTCGGCCACGCGCAGCAGCTGGGCGTTGGCCAGCATCCGCCCCTTGGGAGTGCAGAACACCGTCAGCGGTGCGAGGTCGCCATCGACCAGGCTGAGCTGGGCGCTCGCCTGGCCCTGCAGGAACTTCTCCGCATCGGCGCCCACCACATCCAGCACACCGAACTGGACGAGTGGTGTCACTACCGTGGCATCCAGGGCCTGGCGTGCGGCATCCTGTGTGTCGAAGGTGATGCGGTCATCGGCGAGCGTGCGTGCGCCCAGCTCGGTGATCCAGTCGTGCATGGGGTGCCTCGTCGTGTCAGGGAAAGGGTCGGGATACCGGAGACATGCGGGCGCCTCCGCGACATTGCAACCGCTGCCGGCCAGGGTGGCCCATGCTAGACTCCCGGGTTCATCCATGCCAGGCAAGCCAGGAGTCACGTCATGGCCCACCAGTCGCTGAGTTTCGAAGGTGTTACCGACGCCGACCAGGTCAATCGCATCACCACTGCGCTGATGATGCTCGATGGCGTCGATAGTGCCGAGGTGGGGCGCCACGGCGCCGAGGTGGAAGGTCGCGCCCGGCGAGAGGCGCTGATCAAGGCGGT
Source organism: Halomonas sp. (assembly GCA_018401555.1). GTDB lineage: Bacteria > Pseudomonadota > Gammaproteobacteria > Pseudomonadales > Halomonadaceae > Halomonas. The sequence continues at coordinate 98,634 of JAGYKP010000080.1, read as the reverse complement.
CGAGGCCCTGGGCCTGCCGATCGAGGCCAAGTGAGCAGAGAGCAAAGCGCATGAAGAAGACCATTGAGATCCAGAGCGTACGCAACCATATCTTCCGTCAGCGGGTCGAGCTCGACGGCTTCGAGGACCTGTTCGTGGATGTGCCGGAAGCCTACGGCGGCGAGGGCGGTGCCCCCGACCCCCACGACTACTTCGATCTGTCGCTGGGGGCCTGCAAGGCGATCACCTCGATGATGTATGCGCGGCGCAAGAAGTGGCCCCTGGAGGGCATCAGCGTCAAGGTGCACCGCGATGACAGTGAGGAGCGCCATGGCACCTACCGCCTCGACGTGGAGATGACCTTCCACGGCATCAGCGACCCGGAACAGGTCGAGCGCCTCGAGGAGATCAGCCACAAGTGCCCCATCCACCGGCTGATGACCAGCTCCACGGTGGAGGTGAGCACCCGAGCCGTGACCCCGGCCTGATCCGGGGCGTGATACCGAGCGGCGGCTGGGTCGGCCGCCGCCCCAACCCGGAGAGTCCATGAGCAAGCCCTTTCGCCTCGCCTCGAAGTTCCAGCCCGCCGGTGATCAGCCATCGGCCATCGAAGGCCTGGTGGGTGGCCTGGAGGCGGGGCTGGCCCACCAGACCCTGCTCGGGGTCACGGGCTCCGGCAAGACCTTCACCATGGCCAACGTGGTCGAGCGCCTGCAGCGCCCGACCATCGTCATGGCACCCAACAAGACCCTGGCGGCCCAGCTCTACGGCGAGTTCAAGGCGTTCTTCCCGGACAACGCCGTGGAGTATTTCGTCTCCTACTACGACTACTACCAGCCCGAGGCGTATGTGCCCTCCTCGGACACCTTCATCGAGAAGGATGCCTCGATCAACGACCACATCGAGCAGATGCGCCTCTCCGCCACCAAGGCGCTGCTGGAGCGTCGCGACGCCCTGATCGTGGTCTCGGTCTCCGCCATCTATGGCCTGGGCGATCCCGACCAGTACCTCAAGATGCGCCTGCACTTCACCCGCGGCGAGTTGATCGATCAGCGCAAGCTGCTGCGCCGCCTGGCGGAATTGCAGTACACCCGCAACGACATGGACTTCAAGCGCGGCACCTACCGGGTGCGCGGCGATGTCATCGACATCTTCCCGGCCGACGCCGAGGACGAGGCGGTTCGCGTCGAATTGTTCGACGACGAGATCGACTCGATCCGGCTGTTCGACCCGCTCACCGGCGAGGTGCGTGGCGAGGTGCCGCGCATGACCATCTACCCCAAGTCGCACTACGTGACGCCCCGGGAGACGATCCTGGGGGCCATCGACCAGATCAAGGCGGAACTCGTCGAGCGCCTCGAGTGGCTCAGGAAGCACGAGCGGCTGGTAGAGGCTCAGCGCCTGGAGCAGCGCACGCTGTACGACATCGAGATGATGCTGGAGCTCGGCTACTGCAACGGCATCGAGAACTACTCCCGCTACCTCTCGGGGCGCAACCCCGGGGAGCCGCCGCCCACCTTCTTCGACTACCTGCCCGACGACTCGCTGCTGTTCATCGACGAGAGCCACGTCAGCGTTCCCCAGGTCGGCGGCATGTACAAGGGCGACCGCTCGCGCAAGGAGACCCTGGTGGAGTACGGCTTCCGCCTGCCCTCGGCGCTCGACAACCGTCCCATGAAGTTCGAGGAGTGGGAGGCGATCTGTCCGCAGACCATCTTCGTCTCGGCGACACCCGGCCCCTACGAGGCCGAACATGCCGGCCGGGTGGTGGAGCAGGTGGTGCGCCCCACCGGACTGCTCGACCCGGAGCTGGAGGTGCGCCCGGCCACCACCCAGGTGGATGACCTGCTCTCCGAGATCCACCTGCGGGCCGGGGCCGGCGAGCGCGTGCTGGTGACCACGCTGACCAAGCGCATGGCCGAGGACCTCACCGAGTACCTGGACGAGCACGGGGTGCGGGTACGCTACCTGCACTCGGATATCGATACCGTGGAGCGCGTGGAGATCATTCGCGACCTGCGCCTGGGCAAGTTCGATGTGCTGGTCGGGATCAACCTGCTGCGCGAGGGCCTGGATATCCCCGAGGTCTCGCTGGTGGCGATACTCGACGCCGACAAGGAGGGCTTCCTGCGCAACGAGCGCTCGCTGATCCAGACCATGGGGCGGGCCGCGCGCAACGCCCATGGCAAGGCGATCCTCTACGCGGATCGGGTCACCGACTCCATGCGTCGCGCCATGGACGAGACGGAGCGCCGCCGCGCCAAGCAGATCGCCTTCAACGAAGAGCACGGCATCACCCCGACCACGGTGACCCGCTCGGTGGCGGATATCCTCGAGGCGGCCCAGACGCCGGGGAAGAAGGGCAAGGGGCGTCGCGGGGAGCGCAAGGTGGCCGAGCCGGCGAGGCGTCTACGATCCCGCCGATCTTTCCCCCCAGGAGCTGGTGCGCGAACTCACCCGGGTCGAGGATGCCATGTTCGAGGCTGCCCAGAACCTTGAGTTCGAGGAGGCCGCGCGGCTGCGTGATCGCCTGCATGAGCTCAGGGAGCGTCAGCTGGCATTGGGGTAGGGCAACCTGGCGCCGTCGGCCGTCGACAAGTTTACGAAACCAGCATTTATACCGTTACCTTTCATTGCGATCCCAAAATAATCCACTTTGGTGGCATCGATGAAGACAGGGCGGAGGGTAGGGTATAATGCCGCCCGTTCGAGCCCGCCACCGCGGCCGCGGCCGCGAAGCGCCGTTAAGGAGCGGGCATGCCGACAAGCCAAGGAGTCCCTTGCCCATGACCGTGATTCGTCAGGATGACCTGATCCAGAGCGTCGCCGATGCCCTGCAGTACATCTCCTATTACCATCCCAAGGATTTCATCGACGCCATGGCCCAGGCCTATGAGCGCGAGGAGAACCCGGCGGCCAAGGACGCCATCGCCCAGATCCTGATCAATTCGCGCATGTGCGCCATGGGCCATCGCCCCATCTGCCAGGATACCGGCATCGTCACGGTCTTCCTGCACGTCGGCATGAATGTACGCTGGGACGCCGAGATGAGCCTCGACGACATGGTCAACGAGGGCGTGCGCCGTGCCTACCAGCTGCCCGACAACGTGCTGCGTGCCTCGGTGCTGGCCGACCCGGATGGCGCCCGCAAGAACACCGGCGACAACACCCCGGCGATCATCCACCACAAGATCGTCCCCGGTGACACCGTGGAGGTCTACGTGGCCGCCAAGGGCGGCGGCAGCGAGGCGAAGTCCAAGTTCGCCATGCTCAACCCGTCCGACAGCGTGGTCGACTGGGTGATGGAGCAGCTGCCCAAGATGGGCGCCGGCTGGTGTCCGCCCGGCATGCTCGGCATCGGCATCGGCGGTACCGCCGAGAAGGCCATGGAGATCGCCAAGGAGGCGCTGCTCGACCCCATCGATATCCAGGAACTGCAGGCTCGCGGCGCTTCCAACCGTGCCGAGGAACTGCGTCTGGAGCTCTTCAACAAGGTCAACAAGAGCGGCATCGGCGCCCAGGGCCTGGGTGGCCTGACCACGGTGCTCGACATCAAGGTCAAGGACTACCCGACCCACGCGGCCAACAAGCCGGTAGCGATCATTCCCAACTGCGCCGCCACCCGCCACGCCCACTTCACCCTGGATGGCAGCGGTCCCGCGGCACTGCCGGCGCCGAAGCTGGAGGACTGGCCGGAGATCACCCGCGAGGCGGGGGACAACGTCAAGCGCGTCGACCTCGACAGCGTGACCCCCGAGGAGGTGCAGACCTGGCAGCCCGGTGACACCCTGCTGCTCAATGGCAAGCTGCTGACCGGTCGCGACGCCGCCCACAAGCGTATGGTCGACATGATCGCCAAGGGTGAACCGCTGCCGGTGGATCTCAAGGGCCGCTTCATCTACTACGTGGGCCCGGTGGATCCGGTGGGTGACGAGGTGGTAGGTCCGGCCGGTCCGACCACCGCCACCCGCATGGACAAGTTCACCCGCACCATGCTCGAGGAGACCGGCCTGCTGGGCATGGTCGGCAAGGCCGAGCGCGGTGAAGCGGCCATCGAGGCGATCCGCGACAACAAGGCGGTCTACCTGATGGCGGTGGGGGGCTCCGCCTACCTGGTGGCCCAGGCGATCAAGAAGGCCCGTGTGGTGGGCTTCGAGGATCTCGGCATGGAGGCCATCTACGAGTTCGAGGTAGAGGACATGCCGGTGACCGTGGCGGTCGACAGCCAGGGCACCTCGGTGCACCAGACCGGTCCCGCCAAGTGGAAGGAGATCATCGCCGAGCGCGCCTGATCGCATTGGCGTGTGCGTCACTGCGGCCCATGGCTATTGCAAGTGGAAGTACCGCTCAAGGCTTTCCCGGCGACAGGCCTACGAGGAGGCGCTGTGAACCCCTCCCTGGGCGCTACCGACGCCCTGCTGCGCTCTCGCGTCCCGCTCCGCTTGCAGGTCCGGTGCTGGCCATCCCTGGCCAGCCCGTTCGGAGCAGTGCTCCTCACCCCTGGCGTAGGACCTCCTCGCCGGCTTGTCCCCAGCGCCCCTCAGTTTGGTAGCTTCTGTGCAGCAGCCCCGCCTCCTGGCGGGGCTGCTGTTGTGAGTATGCTGCACAGGACTGTTTTTGCAGGGAGTGCGCATGACATCCTGGCTGATCGGGCTGGCGATCTTTACGGTACATCTGCTGGGTATCCTTTCCGCGGTACTCGCCTTGCTGTCCAGCCGTACCTCCCAGGGAGCCATCGCCTGGATCCTCTCCCTGCTCACCTTTCCCTATCTGGCGGTGCCTGCCTACTGGATCTTCGGGCAGCCGCGCTTCTATGGCTATGTCTCGGCTCGCGGCGAACGCGACGGCGTGCTGCGCCGGGTACTGGCCCGCTATCGCTCCCAGGTCGAACCCTTCCTCGCCGATGCCCGCGACCCCGATGTGCGTGCCGTGGAGCAGCTGGCCCAGATGCCGATGACCAGCGGCAACCGTGCCGAGCTGCTGATCGACGGCCAGGCGACCTTCGACAGCCTCTTCGACGGTATCGACAGGGCCGAGGAGTATGTCCTGGTTCAGTTCTTCATCGTGCGCAACGATGCCCTTGGGGCCGAGCTCAAGCGACATCTCGTGCGCGCCGCCGGACGAGGCGTGCGGGTCTACTTCCTGTACGACGAGGTGGGCAGTCACCAGCTCAACGAAGGCTATCTGCGCGACCTGGCCGAGGAGGGCATCGAGGTCAGCGCCTTCCGCTCTTCGCGGGGCTTTCGCCACCGTTTCCAGCTCAACTTCCGCAACCATCGCAAGGTGCTGGTGGTGGACGGCAGGGAAGGGTGGCTCGGCGGCTTCAACGTCGGGGTCGAGTACCTGGGGCACCATCCCCGTCATGGCCCCTGGCGCGACACCCACCTCAAGCTGACCGGCCCCAGTGCACTGGGGCTGCAGGAGGCCTTCTGGGAGGACTGGCACTGGGCCACCGGTGAGCTGATCAACCTGGCCTGGCAGCCGACACTGACCTGCGAGGAGTGCCACAGCGTGGTGATCGTGCCCTCGGGGCCGGCCGATACCCAGGACACCGCCAGCCTGCTGGTTCAGCACGCCATCCACAGTGCCCGGGAGCGCTTCTGGGTCACCAGCCCCTACTTCGTTCCCGACCAGGGCGTGCAGGACGCCCTGCGCCTGGCATCCATGCGTGGCGTGGACGTGCGCATCATGATGCCGGAGAGGCCCGACCACCTGCTGGTCTTCCTCTCCGCCTTCTCCTTCCTGCCCGACATGCTGCGTGCCGGCGTCAAGGTCTACCGCTACCAGCCCGGCTTCCTGCACCAGAAGGTCATGCTGATCGATGATGCGGCGGCCAGCGTCGGCACGGTCAACCTCGACAACCGCTCCTTCCGGCTCAACTTCGAGATCACCGCCTTCCTGCCGGACCGCCAGTTTGCCGCCCAGGTTCGACTGATGCTCGAGAAGGACTTCAGCGACTGCCGCCGCATCGATATCGAGGAGATCACCTCGCGTCCGCTATGGCGCAAGCTGGTCTCCCGGGCCGCCTACCTGCTGGCCCCGATTCAGTGATATATTAAAATCTTGCGATGACCGGTATCCCCGGTCGTTACGCCCACCACACGGATCGGGAGTCGCGGTGAACCTCGAGACCAAGTGGCTGGAGGACTTCGTTGCCCTGGCCAACACACGCAGCTTTTCCGCCTCGGCGCGGCAGCGCCATGTCACCCAACCAGCCTTCAGCCGCCGCATCCGCTCCCTGGAACAGGCCGTCGGTGCCACCCTGGTGGATCGCTCCACCACCCCGGTCGGGCTGACCCCGGAAGGGCAGCTGTTCCTGGTCACGGCCCGCAATCTGGTGGAGCAACTCAACGAGAGCCTCGGTCATCTGCGGGGCCTGGCCATGGCCAACGAGGCGCTGGACATCGTCGCCGCCCACTCCCTGGCACTGAGCTTCTTCCCGCCCTGGATCTCGCGCCTGCAGCAGGGTATCGGTGAACTGCCCACCCGCCTGATCGCCATGAATGTGGGCGAGGCGATCCACGTGCTGCGTGAGGGCAACTGCGACCTGATGCTCGCCTATCACGACTCCCATGCCACCATGCAGCTCGACTCCGAGGTCTTTCCCTCCTTCTCCATCGGCCAGGTGAAGATGGTGCCGGTCTGTCTGCCGGAAGAGGATGGCGAGCCCCGCTTCCCCCTAAGGGGCGAGGAATCGATTCCCTACCTGGCCTACACCCAGGGCGCCTTCCTCGGGCGCAGCGTGCGCATGCTGCTCAAGAACGATCCGCTGCGCCTGCGCCTGCGTACCGTCTACGAGACGGCCATGGCCGAGGGGCTCAAGGGCATGGTGATGCAGGGCATGGGGCTGGCCTGGATCCCCGACTTCTGTATCCGCGAGGAGCTCAAGGATGGCCGCCTGGTGCGTGCCGGCGACGAGAAGTGGGATATTCCGCTGGAGATCCGCCTCTACCGCTGCTCGCTGGTCCACAAGCCCGGCGTCGAGAAGCTCTGGAAGCAGATGCAGAAACTCCCGCGGGATTTCCTGCAGGCCTGAACCCGCCGCTTGTCAGGCCCCGCCGAAATCGGCGGGCAGGCCGAGGAAGTCCTGGATGATGAAGAAGTGGTCCTCGAACAGACTCTCCGGGTCGAGGTCGGCCAGCGCCACCCAGCGTGCGTGATCGCCGCCCTGGACCGGCTTCAGGCGCGGCAGCTGTTGCTCCGGGCGCAGCGCAAAGTAGAAGGCCTCGGCCAGGGTGCGCCCCCGCCAGCTGCGATGGGGCTCATCGAACAGGCGCTGCCCGCGCAGCGAGCCCTTGAGGACCGGTTCGGGGACCTTCAACCGCACCCGCTCGCGCAGCTCCCGGAGGCAGGCGTCCAGCAGGCGTTCATGGGGATTGATGAAGCCCCCCGGCAGGGCGTAGAGCCCCTTGCCGGGCGCCGCGGTGCGCCGCACCAGCAGTACATGGCCGGACTGCACCACCACCGCATTGACCGTGACGAAGATGGGTGGGTAGGGCGCCTGGGCCCAGGCGCTGCGGTATTGGTCGAGCAGCACCTGCTCCTCGATCAGCTGGCGGTAACCCTCCCCGGCGCAGAAGCCACGCAGGGTATCGACAACCCCGGGAGGCAGGTCGTGGGACGCGCCCGTGCTCAGGTAGTCGCCGGCGGAGGAGGTGGAGCGGAACAGTCGCTCACGGATCTGGCTGGCGGAGATGCCCTCCACCAGCGGCACGCTCACCGACTCCCACTGGGGAAACAGCGACAGGTAGTAGCTGGACTGGCCGGCGGCTGGCCCCGATCAGGCCGATGCGCGGCAGTCGTGCCCCGAGCGGGCTGGCGATATCACGCACCTTGCGCTGCACGTCACGCACCCAGACATCGTTGTTGTAGAGGGCATCGAGCAGCGGTACCACGGCGAGGCGTTCATTCTCCTCGGCATCGAAGGCGCTGCGCAGCATGGCGCGACGCTCGTCGAAGCGCCAGGGGTTGCGCAGGGAGCGCGCCTGCCAGGCCGAACCCACCATCACGATTACCTGCCGCGCGCGCTTCAGAGCCTGATGGATCACCGCGAGGTGGCCCAGGTGGGGCGGCTGGAAGCGGCCGATGAAGACCAGGCAGTCGAAATCGGGACTCTCGGAAGTGGCGTCCGTGCAAGGGCTCATGGAGGGGCCTGCTGTGAAGTGTCCACTCCATTATGTTTGTGCGCACAGTGGCTTGCAATGCGTCCTCGGGCCCGGCAAGACGCTCGAGGTGGGCTTCGGGTATGCTGTGGCAAAACGATCTTCGACAGGCACAGGGAAGCGGGGAGTTTGATGTTCGATCCAAGGAAGCTATCGCCCGCCCGGCTCAAGGCCGAGGTGATGTTCTGGTGGCAGGTGATGCACGGCGCCATCCGCCTGTGGCTGGAGCGCAACGCCTTCAGCTATGCCGGCTCGCTGGCCTTCTACACGCTGTTCTCCCTGGCACCCACGGTGATCATCGCGGTCACCGTGATCGGACTGGTGCTGGGGGAGGAGGCCGCCCATGGGCAGATCGTCGCCCAGTTGCAGGGCACCATGGGCCAGGATGCCGCCGCCGCCATCGAGGCCGCCGTGGCCCAGTCACGCATCGAGGAGTCGGGACTGCTGCCCACCCTGCTGGGCTTCGGGGCATTGATCGTGGGTGCCACAACCGTCTTCGCCCAGATGCAGTTCTCCCTCAACACCATCTGGGGAGTGACCGCGCGACCCAGTGCCAACAGCGCCCTGGTGTTCATCAAGAACCGCCTGCTGTCGCTGACCGTGGTGCTCTCCATCGGCTTCATCCTGCTGGTCTCGCTGGTGCTCGGCGTGATGCTTCGCGCCACCCTGCAGGCAGCCGACGAGCTGGTGCCCTACGTGGGACTGCTGACCACCACCGCCGAGTTCCTGGTCTCCCTGGCGGTCATCGCCGCGCTCTTCGCGACCATCTTCAAGGTCCTGCCCGACGTGGTATTGAGCTGGCGAGACGTGGTGGTGGGAGCCGTGGTTACCGCGTTGCTGTTCGCGATAGGCCGCTCGGTGATCGCCGTCTACCTGTCGCATACCGCCACCGCCTCCACCTACGGGGCGGCGGGCTCGGTGGTGATGATCCTCCTCTGGGTCTACTATAGCTCGTTGATTTTGCTGTTCGGTGCGGCCTTCACGCGTTGCCACCTTGCCGAGCGAGGCAAGCCCCTGGTGCCGCGCAACACCGCCGTGGTGGTCAGGCGTGAGCTCCTTGAAGATATCCGCCATTCGCCGGCCAGCACCGCTGTCGAGCAGCCGGAAGCATCGGCGCCCCCAGGCGACGACGCGACAGACTACCGGTAGCCTCTCGCCACGGGAGTCGGGCAGTGAGTCCCGACGCTGGCCGAACGGGGCGGGCGGCTGGTAGAAAGGCAGCAGCCATCATGACAAGGAGTTCGCCATGCAAATGACCTGCGTGAAGGCTCTGGTGACCGGCAAGGTCCAGGGCGTCTGGTATCGTCGAGCCACCCAGGAGCAGGCCCTCAGGAATCGCCTGACCGGTCATGCCATCAACCTGCCCGATGGCCGCGTGGAGGTGTTGCTGTGCGGCCATCAGGAGGCGGTCAGGTCGGTCTGCGAATGGCTGTGGAAGGGCCCGGAGAACGCCCGGGTCACCCACGTGGAGTTCGAGGTCCTCGAGACTCACGCCCCGGACGACTTCCGTACCGGCTGAGCCTCAGGCGAGCACGTCGGCGATCCAGTCGCTGACCGCCTCGCCGTCGACACCCAGGCAGACCTGCACCAGCGGGGTGCGCGACCAGCGCGCCTCGATGAATCCGCGCCCCTCGGGGGCGAAGATCGTCTGACCCTCGGCATCGCCCTCGGTGGCCACGGTGAGGTGACCGCGGGCCGTGGTGAACAGCTCCGGGCGCAGCAGCCAGGCCAGGGCGCAGCTGTCGTGAGGGCAGCAGCCATCGATGCCCAGGAACTCGTGGTAGAAGTTCCGGTAGAAGGCGTAGCTGCCGGCCAGTACCTTTCCGAGCTCTCCCTGGCCTGCCTCGATACGCGCCATGTGCGCCTGGGTCAGCACGCAGCGGTGGGTGACGTCGAGCCCCACCAGGGTCAACGGCCAGCCGGCGGTCAGTACCCTGGCCGCGGCATCCGGGTCGTTGAACATGTTGGCCTCGGCCACGGGCGTGACATTGCCGCCCTCGCGGACCGACCCGCCCATGATCACCACCTGCTTCACCTTGTCGATGATCGCGGGGTCGAGCTGCAGCGCCGCTGCCAGGTTGCCCACCGGACCCACTGCCACCAGGGTCACCTCGCCGGGGCGGGCGTTGACCGTCTCGACGATGAACTGTGCCGCACTGCGGGGCTCGGCCCGCCCGGCGACCTCGGGCAGGGCGATATCACCCAGGCCGTTGGCGCCATGGATATGGGCGGGGGGCGCGTGGCGTGCCTTGACCACGGGTGCGGCGGCACCCTGGGCGACCGGGACATCGTCGCGCCCGGCCAGCTGGGCGAGCAGCAGGGCATTGCGGGTAGCCACCTCCACGTCGACGTTGCCGTAGGTGGTGGTCATGCCCAGCAGCTCGATCTCGGGATGGCGCAAGGCGATAGCGATGGCCTGGGCGTCATCCACGCCGGGGTCGGTATCGAAGATGATGGAATGTGTCATGACGCGCTCCGCTGTCAGGGGGCTTCAGGGTTGACGGGGGCACCCGGTGACCCGGTGCCTTGCTTCAGGGCCCGCTCCACCTCATCGAGGGTGGGAATGCTCTCCGCGGCTCCGGGGCGCTGCACGCCGAGGGCCGCGGCAGTGGCGGCGCGGCGCAGGCACTCGGCGATGGGCATGCCCGCCTGCAGGGCGGCCAGATAGTAGCCGATGAAGGTATCGCCGGCGGCGGTGGTGTCCACCGCAACGACCGGTAGCGCCGGCTGGTGGCGGCGTTCATCGCAGTGCTGGTGCCAGGCGCCTTCGCCGCCCAGGGTCAGCACCACCTCGGTCTCGGGCAGCTGTGCAGCCAGGGCATCGAGCAGCGCCTCGGCGCTGCTCTGCACGGCGAGGCCAGCCAGTCGGGCGGCTTCGGTGCGGTTGACGAACAGCACGGAACACAGCGACAGCGGCAGCTGGACCACGCTGTCATCCATCGGCGCCGGGTTGAAGGCCACCTTGAGGCCCCGCTCGACGGCCAGGGGATCCAGTTCTTCCAGGCCGCTACGCTCGTTCTGCAGCAGCAGCCAGTCACCCGGGGTGGCCGCATCGACGAGCTCGGCCAGCTGCTCTCGCGAGCTGCCGTGATTGGCGCCAGGGAACAGGATGATGGCGTTCTCGCCGGCGTCGTCCACCTGGATGATGGCGTGCCCGCTGGGCTCATCGACCAGCCTGACCTGGCCGACCTCGACGCCGGCCCGGGCCAGGGTGTCGCGGGCCCAGGCGTCCTGCCTCCCCACGCGCCCCCAGTGGCTGAGGCGGCCGCCGGCCCGAGCCATGGCCAGCGACTGGTTGGCGCCCTTGCCGCCCAGGCCCACGCGGTAGTCGCGGCTGGCCAGTGTCTCCCCGGCGCCACCAGGTGGGGTACCCGATAGAAGTGGTCGAGGTTGATGGAACCGTAGTTGTGGCAGTAGAAGTGCCGGCTCTCGACTCCGTGCATCGTCACCGCCCCCGTGACCAGTCGCGGAGGTTGTCGGCCGTCAGCGCCACCACGTTCTGACGCGCCTCGGGCGTGATCCAGGCATTGTGGGGCGTAACGATCAGGTTGAGCGGTTCATTCAGGGCATCGATCAGCGGGTGGCCATCCCGGGGCGGCTCCTCGGGCAGCACGTCCACGCCGAGCCCACCCAGGCGCCCATCGCGCAGGGCGGTGAGGGCCGCCGCTTCGTCGATGATGCCACCCCGGGCGCAGTTGACCAGCAGGGCGCCGGGGCGTAGCCGGGCCAGCAGATCGGCGCCCACCAGGTGGTGAGTGTCCTCGTTGAGCGGGCAGTGCAGGCTGATCGCATCCACCTCCGCGGCCAGCTCGGCCAGGCCAGGGCGCTCGTCATGGGCCTCGTTACCGGGGCGGGCGGTGAAGGTCACGCGCATGCCGAACGCTTCGGCCAGCTGTGCCACACGGCTCCCCAGCTCCCCCTGGCCGACGATCGCCAGGTGCTTGCCCTCGAGCTGCAAGGTGCGATGATCCATCAGGCAGAAGAAGGGGCTCTCGTTCCAGCGGCCTGTCGCCACGTCGCGCCCATAGAGCGGCAGGCGATTGGCCAGGGTCAGCAACAGCATCAGGGTATGCTGGGCAACGCTGGCGGTGCCGTAGCCGGTCACGTTGCGGACCGTGATACCCAGGCGCCGCGCCGCGGCCATGTCGATGTTGTTGGTTCCCGTGGCCAGCACGCAGATCAGCCTCAGGGAGGGCAGGGCGTCCAGGGTCTCGGCGTCCAGCACCACCTTGTTGACGATCGCCACCTCGGCGTCGGCGAGGCGCTCCCGGGCCTCATGGGTGGTGCTTCTGGCGTGGATGACCAGGTCATCGACCTGGTCACGCAGAGGCGCCAGGTCGACATCGGGGCCGAGGCTTGCGGCATCGAGAATCACGGCTTTCATCGAGGGATCCTTGCTGTGTGAGGTGCGCCTTGCCCGCACTGGTGTCAGGCGCGCTATAATAGCCGGCTTTGGCAGGCTTGGAAGTTGCCAGGGCCGGCCGCATATTCGCCTGAGTCGGGCCTGGCCCGACCGCGTCCTGATACTGGGTGATGACGATTGGGAGTGATCAAACCATGCCCATCTACGAATACGAGTGCAAGGCCTGCGGCCACCGTCTGGAAAAGCTTCAGAAGCTCAGCGCAGAGCCGCTGACCGACTGCCCCGCCTGCGCGGCCTCGGCGCTGTCGCGCCTGGTCTCTGCCGCCGGTTTCCGGCTGGCTGGCGGTGGCTGGTACGAGACCGATTTCAAGTCCGGCAGCAAGAAGAACCTCGCCGGTGACGGCGGTGGCGCCAAGCCTCGACGCCAAGACCAGCAAAAGAGGATGGAGCGGCGGCCTGAGGGCCGCCCTGCGTCGATTCACGTTATTCGACTTACACCACGCAACAGAACAGGACACGACATGCGCAGCCATTATTGCGGCCAGCTCAACGAGACCCTGGTGGACCAGACGGTCACCCTGTGCGGCTGGGTACACCGCCGCCGTGACCACGGGGGCGTGATCTTCCTCGACATGCGCGATCGTGATGGCATCGCCCAGGTCGTGGTCGACCCCGACACCGCCGAGGCCTTCGCCAACGCCGACCGTGCCCGCAGCGAGTATGTGCTGCGCATCCAGGGCCGCGTCCGGCTGCGCCCCGAGGGTACCCAGAACCCCAACATGCCCACCGGCATGATCGAGGTGCTGGCCAAGGACGTCGAGGTACTCAACACCGCCGCCACCCCGCCGTTCCAGCTCGACGAGCACGGCAAGGTGGGTGAGGAAGTGCGTCTCAAGCACCGCTACATCGACCTGCGCCGCCCGGAGATGATCGACAAGCTGCGCCTGCGCTCGCGCATCTCCCACAGCGTGCGCGCCTTCCTCGAGGGCCAGGGCTTCCTCGATATCGAGACGCCGATCCTGACCCGTGCCACCCCCGAGGGTGCCCGCGACTACCTGGTGCCCAGCCGTACCCACGCGGGCAGCTTCTTCGCGCTGCCCCAGTCGCCGCAGCTGTTCAAGCAGCTGCTGATGGTGGCCGGCTTCGATCGCTACTACCAGATCGCCAAGTGCTTCCGCGACGAGGACCTGCGTGCCGACCGTCAGCCGGAGTTCACCCAGATCGACCTCGAGGCTTCCTTCGTGGAAGAAGAGGACATCATGGGCATCACCGAGGCGATGATCCGCCAGCTGTTCCAGGAAGTGCTGAGTGTCGAGCTGCCCGAGTTCCCGCGCATGAGCTGGCACGAGGCGATGAACCGCTTCGGCTCCGACAAGCCCGACCTGCGCATTCCGCTGGAGCTCACCGACGTCGATGACCTGATGAAGCAAGTCGACTTCAAGGTCTTCTCCGGGCCGGCCAGCGCCGACGACGGCCGCGTGGCTGCCCTGCGTGTACCGGGCGGCGCCAGGCTCTCGCGCAAGGAGATCGACGAGTACACCAAGTTCGTCGGCATCTACGGTGCCAAGGGCCTGGCCTGGATCAAGGTCAACGAACGCGCCAAGGGACTGGAGGGTCTGCAGTCGCCCATCGTCAAGTTCATGGAGAACGTGGTCGAGGAGCTCCTCGAGCGAGTGGGCGCCGAGGATGGCGACATCATCTTCTTCGGCGCCGACAAGGCCCGCATCGTCAACGAGGCGATCGGTGCGCTGCGCATCAAGCTGGGCGAGGACCTCGACCTCTACACCCGGGAGTGGGCGCCGCTGTGGGTGGTGGACTTCCCGATGTTCGAGGCCGATGACGACGGACGCCTGAGCCCGCTGCACCACCCCTTCACCTCGCCGGCGTGCAGCCCCGAGGAGCTCAAGGAGAACCCTGCCGAGGCGCTCTCGCGTGCCTACGACATGGTGCTCAACGGCACCGAGCTGGGCGGTGGTTCCATTCGTATCCATGACCAGGCGATGCAGCGCCGCGTGTTCGAGATCCTCGGCATCGGCGAGGAGGAGGCCCGCGAGAAGTTCGGCTTCCTGCTCGACGCCCTGCAGTACGGCGCACCGCCCCACGGTGGCCTGGCCTTCGGCCTCGACCGCCTGGTGATGCTGATGACCGGCGGGCGTACCATCCGTGAGGTGATCGCCTTCCCGAAGACCCAGAGCGCGGCCTGCCTGATGACCGACGCGCCGGGAGAGGTCAGCGGCGACCAGCTCAAGGAGCTGAATATCCGCCTGCGCCAGAAGGCCAGGGCCGAGTCCGCCGGCGAGTGACGTCGCCCCCGACCCGATGCATCTCACCGGCGCCCCAGGGCGCCGGTGTTGTATCCTGTTTGCACTGAAGCGCAGGTGTTGTGGCGTCCCCGGGGCTGATCCGGGGGCAAGCCCCGGGGCGCCGGACCGACGAGGAGGCGCTGTGAACCCATCCCTGGGCGCTACCGACGCCATCCCTGGCGTAGGACCTCCTCTTCGGCTTGCCCCCGGCGACCCTCGCCATGGTGGAAGCCACACCTGCCAGCGTTTACGGATAAACGGAGGTAGCATGGCCGGCCATAGCAAATGGTCCAATATCAAGCACCGCAAGGCGGCCCAGGACGCCAAGCGCGGCAAGATCTTCAACAAGCTGATCCGTGAGCTCACCGTGGCCGCGCGCCAGGGTGGCCCGGATACCGCGGACAACCCGCGCCTGCGCACCGCCGTGGACAAGGCGCTGGGCCAGAACATGCCCAAGGACACCGTGCAGCGCGCCATCGATCGCGGCGCCGGCAATGCCGACGACGACGCCATGGAGGAGTGCATCTACGAGGGCTACGGCCCGGAAGGGGTGGCGGTGATGGTCGAGTGCCTCACCGACAACCGCAACCGCACCGTCTCCGAGGTGCGACACGCCTTCAACAAGTGCGGCGGCAACCTCGGCACCAGCGGCTCGGTGGCCTTCATGTTCCACAAGCAGGGCCGCCTGGCGCTGCCTGCGGGGATCTCGGAGGAGGCGGTGATCGAGGCCACCCTGGAGGCCGAGCCCGAGGATATCGTGACCCTCGATGACGACACCCTGGAGGTGGTCACTGCCCCCGACGCCTACCACGCGGTCAAGGAGGCGCTGATCGCGGCGAACATCGAGCCCGAGCGCAGCGAACTGGGCCTGTTCCCCGAGACCACCACACCGATCGAGGACGAGGAGCTTGCCCGCAAGGTGATCCGCCTGATCGACATGCTCGAGGATCTGGATGACGTCCAGAATGTCACCACCAACGCGGAGTTCGACGATGCCGTTCTCGACGCTATCGAGTGAATGGCCGACATGCTGATCCTGGGTATCGATCCCGGCTCGCGGATCACCGGCTATGGCGTGCTGGACGTGACCACGGCCACGCCGCGCTACGTGGCCAGCGGCTGCGTCCGCATCCGCGCCGACGACCTGGCCCAGAAGCTTGCCCAGGTCTATGCCGGCATCAGTGAGCTTATCGCCGTGCACCGCCCGGCGGAGTTCGCCATCGAGCAGGTGGTGATGTCGAAGAATGCCGACTCGGCCCTCAAGCTGGGCCAGGCACGCGGCACCGCCATCGTCTGCGCCGCCAACCACGGGTTGCCGGTGAGCGAGTACGGCCCGCGCCAGATCAAGCAGGCGGTGACCGGCTCGGGGCGCGCCGACAAGCTCCAGGTGCAGCACATGGTGACCGCGATCCTCGGGCTCTCGGCGACTCCTCAGGCCGATGCCGCCGATGCCCTGGCCATCGCCCTGACCCACGCCCATGCGCGCCGCGGGCTGGTCACCAGCGGCAGCTTCGGTGGCCATCGCAGCCGCCGCAAGGGCGGCTCCTGGCGCGATTTTCGCCCCTGATGCTGTCGCCTGCGGGCGACGGCTTCAGCGTTCTCGAACGCCGTTCTGTCGGGCTGGCCAGCCCCGCGGCCGACCAGTATAGTGGCTCCAACGGCGGCGCCTGCCGCCCACCCTGACGCAAGGATACGGACTTCCCATGATCGGACGCCTGCGAGGCACGCTTCTCGACAAACAGCCCCCCTGGCTGGTGGTGGATGTGGCCGGCGTCGGCTACGAGCTGGAGGCCTCCATGACCACGCTGGTGGCCCTGCCGGCCGTCGGCGAGGCGGTGTCGCTCTACACCCATCTCAGCGTGCGCGATGATGCCCACCTGCTGTATGGCTTCCTGCGCGACCAGGAGCGCACCCTGTTTCGCGCGCTGATCAAGGTCAACGGCGTGGGACCCAAGCTGGCCCTGGCGATCCTCTCCGGCATGGACGAGGCGGCGTTCCGACGCTGCGTGCTGGATGACGACGTCAAGTCGCTGACCCGGCTGCCCGGCGTCGGCAAGAAGACCGCCGAACGGCTGATCATCGAGATGCGTGACCGTTTCCCCCATTGGGAGTCTCCGGAGCCCTCCCTGTCAGGACTCGAGGACAGCAGTCGGCCGGGCTCGCCGGGACAGGACCCGCTGGCCGATGCCGAGGCGGCGCTGGTCAGCCTCGGCTACAAGCCGACCGAAGCGGCCAGGATGCTCAGTGGCCTCGAGGGCGAGGGCACGACCGAGGCGATGATCAAGGCGGCATTGAGCCGCCGGATGGCGGGGTAGCACGATGCTGGAGAGTGACCGTCTGATCGCCGCCGACGTCCGCGAGGGAGAAGAGCCCGTCGATCGCGCCATTCGCCCCAAGCGACTCGCCGACTACATCGGCCAGCCCCGGGTACGCGAGCAGCTCGAGATCTTCATCGGCGCCGCTCGCGGATCGGCGAGAGCCTCGACCACACCCTGGTGTTCGGCCCACCGGGACTCGGCAAGACGACCCTGGCCAACATCATCGCCGAGGAGATGGGGGTGGGGCTCAAGTCGACCTCGGGGCCGGTGCTGGAGCGCGCCGGCGATCTCGCCGCCATGCTCACCAACCTCGAACCCGGCGACGTGCTGTTCATCGACGAGATCCATCGCCTCTCGGCGGTGGTGGAGGAGATCCTCTATCCCGCCATGGAGGACTTCCAGCTCGACATCGTGATCGGTGAGGGACCGGCGGCACGCTCGATCAAGCTCGACCTGCCGCCCTTCACCCTGGTGGGCGCCACCACCCGAGCGGGCCTGCTGACCTCGCCGCTGCGTGACCGCTTCGGTATCGTCCAGCGCCTGGAGTTCTATGCCATCGAGGAGCTCACCGAGATCGTCTCCCGCTCGGCGCGACTGATGGGGGTCGTGGCCGATCCCGAGGGAGCGCTGGAGGTGGCACGGCGCTCGCGTGGCACGCCTCGCGCATCGCCAACCGGCTGCTGCGCCGGGTACGCGACTACGCCGAGGTGCGCGGCAACGGCCATGTCGACGCCGCCATCGCCGACCGGGCCCTGGACATGCTGCATGTCGACCAGCACGGCCTCGACCATATGGATCGCCGCCTGCTGCTGGCGATGATCGAGAAGTTCGACGGCGGGCCGGTGGGCGTCGACTCCCTGGCCGCCGCCATCGGCGAGGAGCGCGACACCATCGAGGACGTGATCGAGCCCTACCTGATCCAGCAGGGGCTGATGATGCGCACCGCCCGTGGCCGGGTGGTGACCCGCCAGGCCTCGGCAGCACTTCGGCCTGGCTCCCGCGGCAAGCGCCGAGGATGCGGCGGGGAGACGCGTCCATGAGCGAGTTTCGCTTGCCGGTTCGCGTCTATATCGAGGATACCGATGCCGGCGGCATCGTCTACTACGTCAACTATCTCGAAGTACATGGAGCGGGCACGCAGCGAATGGCTACGCGAGGGGCATCACCCAGCACGCGCTGTTCGAGAGCGGGGTCCAGCTGGTGGTGCACCGGCTGGAGTGCCGCTATGCCAAGCCCGCCAGGCTGGATGACGCGCTCGAGGTGAGCGCGGAGGTCCTGACCGCGGGTCGTGCCCGGCTGCAGTTCGGCCAGGTGGTGACCCGTCGCGGGGAACCCCTGTGCGAGGCGAGGGTCGACATCGCCTGTATCGATGCCAGGCGCCTCAGGCCCATTCCCTGGCCGCCGGCGCTCGCCGAGCTGCTGGCTACTACTTCTGCTCAACCGCAAGCCTGACGAGGATGCCCGTGAACGACGCCATGTCCATACCCCACCTGATCATGAACGCCAGCACCGTGGTGCAGCTGGTCATGCTGCTGCTCACGGTGGGTTCGATCCTCTCCTGGATCGTGATCTTCCAGCGCACCTTCATGATGCGCCGTGCCCGCAAGGCCCACCGTGGCTTCGAGGACCGCTTCTGGTCCGGTGTCGACCTCAATGAACTCTACCGCGAGGTACCTCCGGAGCAGGAGACCCAGGGTGCCGAACACATCTTTCGCGCCGGCTTTCGCGAATTCAACCGGCTGATGCCCAAGACCCGCAGCCCCCAGGCGATCCTCGAGGGGGTCCAGCGCAGCATGCGGGTGGCCTGGTCCCGGGAGGAGGAGCGCCTCAACCTGCACCTGGTCTTCCTGGCGACCGTGGCTTCCGCCAGCCCCTATATCGGGCTGTTCGGCACGGTGTGGGGCATCATGGGCTCCTTCCAGTCCCTCTCCATGGCCCAGCAGGCGACCCTCTCGACCGTGGCGCCGTGGATCGCCGAGGCCCTGATCGCCACCGCCATGGGCCTTTTCGCCGCCATCCCGGCGGTGATCTTCTACAACCGTCTGTCGGCGGAGTCCGGCCGCCTGCTGGGCAAGTACGAGGACTTCGCCGAGGAGTTCCACTCCATCCTGCACCGCAACCTGCAGGGCCGGCCCGACGCCGGCGGTGCCTGAGGGAGTCACGTCATGCATGGACCCTTTCATCGCGGGGGAGCCCGCAAGCCCATGGGCGAGATCAACGTGGTCCCCTTCATCGACGTCATGCTGGTGCTGCTGGTGATCTTCATGATCACCGCGCCGATGCTGACCCAGGGGGTAAACGTCGATCTTCCCCAGGTGACCTCGGAACCCATCGATCCCCCCGAGGACAGCGACCCGATCATCGTGTCGGTGGATCGCGACGGCCAGTACTATCTCTCCATCGGTGGCGACGAGACCCAGATGCCCCTGGAGGAAGTCGCCGATCGCGTGATCATCCTGCTCGAGCGCAAGCCCGGCACGCCGGTGATGGTGCGCGGCGATCGCAATGTCTCCTATGGCCAGGTGGTGACCCTGATGGGCACGCTGCAGACCGCCGGCGTCGCCAACGTGGGGCTGATCTCCGAGCCACCGCGCGGTGAGGAGTGAGCTCACCATGGCCAGACGACATGCCCGGGTAGGCTATGGGCTGCCGACGCTGCTGGCGGTGGGGCTGCATCTCCTGGTGCTGCTGATCAGCGTGATCAGCCTGCCGGCCAGTGACCGCGAGCCCCAGCCCTCCTCCATCGTTCAGGCGACCCTGGTCAGCACCGAGACCGTCACCGACCAGGCCCAGCGGGCCGAGCAGGCGCGTCAGCGTGCCCTGGCCAGGCAGGCCGAGGAGCAGCGTGAAGCCGAGGAGCAGGCCCGTCAGGCGGCCGAAGAGGCCGCCGCCCGGGAGGCGCAGCGCGAGTCACAGCAGCAGGCCGAGGAACAGGCACGCGAAGAGGCGCGCCAGGCCGCCGAGGCCGAGGGCTGCCAGGCGTAGCGAGGAGGCCGAGGCCGAGACCCAGCGCCTCGAGCAGCAGCAACAGGCCGAGGAAGAGGGCCCGTCGCGAGCGCGAAGCCGAGGCGCAGCGCCGTGAGGCCGAAGAGGCTGAACGCCAGCGCCAGGCCGAGGAGCAGCGTCGCGAGGCGGAAGAGGCCGAGCGTCAGCGCGAGGCGGAGGAGCAAGCCCGCCGCGAACAGGAGGCCGAGGAGCAGCGCCGCCGCGAAGAGGAAGAAGAGGCTGCACGCCAGCGCGAGGCGGAGGAGCAGGCCCGCCGCGAACAGGAGGCCGAGGACAGCGCCGTCGCGAGGAAGAAGAGGCCGCACGCCAGCGCGAGGCGGAGGAGCAGGCCCGCCGCGAACAGGAGGCCGAGGAGCAACGTCGCCGCGAGGAGGAAGAAGAGGCTGCACGCCAGCGCGAGGCGGAGGAGGAAGCCCGTCGTGCCCGTGAGGAGGCCGAGGCAGAGATGCAGCGGTTGATCGAGGGGGCAGACGAGCGTGTCGCCAATGCGCAACAGGGGCAACAGGCGGCCAACGACTTTATCGCTCTGGTGCGCCAGGCCGTGGAACAGTCCTGGCGGATTCCCCCCAATGTCTCCTCCGGGGCGACGGCCGAGATATCGGTACGGCTAGGGCCCTCCGGAGAGCTGTTTGTCGCCGAGATCTCAAGTTCCAGCGGTGACAGTGCCTTCGATCGTTCCGCCGTCCAGGCCGTGGAGGCCGCGGCACCATTCGCCGAACTGCGACAGTTGCCAGCCGGCGTGCAACGGGACTACCGTCAATTCAATCTGCGCTTCAGACCGGGAGATGTACGCTGATGAAATCCCTGATGACTGCCTGGCTGGCCGCCGCGCTGCTGCTGGTGAGTCAACTCGCCCAGGCCGACCTGACCATCGAGATCACCCGTGGCAACGAGAGTGCCACGCCCATCGCCGTGGTGCCCTTTGCCGGTGGCGAGGAGCTGCCCGAGGACGTGGCCCGGGTGATTCACGACGACCTCGAGCGCAGCGGTTACTTCGAGCCGCTGCCGCGCCGCCAGATGATGGACCAGCCCGCCAGTGCCGATGAGGTGCGCTACGGTGACTGGAAGGCCCTGGACGTGCGCTACCTGGTGGTGGGCAGTGCCTCTCGCGAGGGCGACGGCTACCGGCTGCGCTTCGAGCTGATGGATGTGAGTGGCGAGAAACGCATGCTCGGCGAGGTGGTGACTGCCGACTCGGGCGAGCTGCGCGGCGCCGCGCACTACATCAGCGACCAGGTGTTCGAGGCGATCACTGACATTCGCGGTGCCTTCTCGACTCGTATCGCCTACGTCACCTCCCAGGGCGTCGGCGACGACATGCAGTTCGCCCTCTACGTGGCCGATGCCGATGGTCACAACAGCCAGCAGGTGCTGAGCTCGCGGGAGCCGATCCTGTCGCCGGCCTGGTCACCGGACGGGCGCAAGCTGGCCTATGTCTCCTTCGAGACCGAGCGTCCCGCCATCTACGTACAGGAGCTCGGCTCCGGGCAGCGGGCACGCATCAGCTCCTTCCAGGGCATCAACGGGGCCCCGGCCTGGTCACCGGACGGTCGCCGACTGGCCATGTCGCTCTCCAAGGATGGCCAGCCGGAGATCTACGTGATGGATATCGGCTCGCGCGACCTGCAGCGCCTCACCAACGACTCGGCCATCGATACCGAACCCTCCTGGGCGCCGGACGGTCGCAGCCTGCTGTTCACCTCCGATCGCAGCGGTGGGCCGCAGCTCTATCGCCACGACCTGGCCAGCGGCGAGCAGAAGCGCCTGACCTTCACCGGCAACTACAACGCCCGTGGCCGCTTCTCGCCGGACGGCGAGGCGCTGTTCCTGATCCATCGTTCCAGCGAGGGCTACCAGGTCGCTCGCCAGGATCTGGAGAGCGGCCGCCTGGTGACGCTGAGCGAGTCACGTTGGGACGAGTCGCCCAGTGTTGCGCCCAACGGGACCATGGTAATCTTCGCCACCCAGCAGGGTAACAGCGGGGTGCTGGGGGCAGTCACTGCCGATGGACGCGCGTCCTTCCGGCTGCCCTCCGCTCAGGGTGACGTGCGCGAACCCGCGTGGTCACCTTTCATGAACTGATGCTTCAGGAGTATGAAACAATGCAATTCAAGCCCTATGCCCGTTCCCTGGCGGTCGCCCTGTCGCTGGCCCTGGTGGCCGGCTGCTCCAGCACCGGCGGTACCCAGGACGGCTCCATGGACGGAACCCGCGATGGCAGCGGTGCCAGCAGCAGTGGCGTGAGCGATGGTCGGACCAGCGGCTCCGGCTACGGTGGCACCGCAGGGGCTTCCGGTCAGCAGGCGGACGGCCGTATCCCCCAGCAGCGCACCATCTACTTCGAGTTCGACAGCGACCGTATCCGCAGCGAGTTCGAGCCGGTGCTGGCCGCCAACGCCCGCTACCTGCGCGAGAACGGCAATGCGCGCGTGGTGCTGCAGGGCCACACCGATGAGCGTGGAACTCGCGAGTACAACATGGCGCTCGGCGAGCGGCGTGCCCGTTCGGTGGAGCAGTTCCTCTCCGTGCAGGGTGTTTCCCCCTCCCAGGTCGAGGTGGTCAGCTACGGCGAGGAGCGGCCGGCGGCCCGCGGCCAGAATGAAGAGGCCTTCGCCCAGAACCGTCGGGTCGTGTTCGCCTACTGAGGCGAGCGCCCGCGTCGAGGGAGACACAGATGAAACACGGTCTGAAAGGACTGTGCGGTGCGGGAGCCCTGGTGCTCCCGCTCTCCGTAGGGCTTCCCGCACTGGCGCAGCAGCCGGTGGTCGAGGACCTGACCGCGCAGCCCAGCACCTTCTATCAGCAGACGGAGACCCGTGAAGCGGCGGGTGGCAGCCTGGTGATCTTCAACCAGGTCCAGCAGCACCAGGAAGAGCTACGCCGCCTGCGTGGCCAGGTCGAGGAGTTGCGCCATCAGCTCGAACAGCTGCGCGGCCAGACCCGTCAGCAGTACATGGACCTCGAGGATCGCCTTGCCTCGCTGTCGGCAGGCGCCGGCCCGACCAGTGGTGACGCGACCGACGAGGCTAACCAGAGAGTCGACGAGCAGGCCGCAAACCAGATGGCCGACCAATCCGACTCTCCGGCCCCGCGCAGCGACGATCCCGATGCCCAGGCGGCCTATCAGCAGGCCTTCGCCAGCGTCCAGGCACGCGAGTTCGATGCGGCCATTGCCGCCTTCGAGGGTTTCGTGGGCGACTATCCGGACAGCCGCCTGACCCCCAACGCCCACTACTGGCTGGGCGAACTGCATTCCGCCGAGGGGCGCCTGGAACCCGCCGAGGCGGCCTTCCGAACGGTGCTCGACGACTACCCCGAGAGCAACAAGGTGCCCGACGCCCTCTATAAGCTGGGCCTGCTCAAGGCGCGCCAGGGCCAGCCGGACGAGAGCCGGGAACTGCTCGAGCAGGTCCGCGAGGCATATCCCGAGAGCACCGCGGCGGGGCTGGCCGGCGACTTCCTGCGCGACGCCGGCAACTGATCACCGAGGAGAGCCATTGACTGCTCCCCTCCCTAAAGGAAGGGGATTCCCAATTCACCGAGAACAGGACATGGAGACTGACGCCATGCCGCTTACATTCTCTCCAAGGGCTAACACCGCCAGCCCGGCGGCTTTAATGTTGGTTGCGGCGTTGTGGTCGCGGTCGTGTTCGGCTGCGCACTCGGGGCACGTCCAGGCGCGAACCTGCAGCGGCATCTCGGGCATCACATGCCCGCAGTCTGAGCAGCGCTTGCTGGAGGGATACCACGGGTCGATGGCTGACAATTGCCGGCCTGCCCAGGCCGCCTTGTACTCCAGCTGCCGGACGAACTCGCCCCAGCCGGCATCGCTGATCGACTTGGCCAGCGAGCGGTTGCGCAGCATGTTTTTCACTTTCAGGGATTCGACACAGATCACTTGGTTCTCGTTAATCAATCTGCGGGACAATTTGTGCAAATTGTCCTGTCGGCAATCGGAGATTTTGGCGTGAAGTTTCGCCACCTTCTGCCGGGCCTTGGCACGGTTCTTCGAGCCGAGCTTTTTCTTGCTCAGCCGACGCTGTGCCTTGGCCAGACGGGTCGCGTACTTCGCCGTATGGCGGGGATTGCCGATTCGATGCCCGTCGCTGGTGACGAACAGGTCTTTCAGGCCGAGGTCGATGCCTACCATTTTCGGGGTGACAGGCAACGCCTCGGGCGTGAACTCGCACAGGCACGCGACGAAGTAGCGGCCCGCCGAGTCCTTGGACACGGTGATGGTAGTCGGTTCGCTGGGCAGCTCGCGACTCCAGCGCACCGGGAGCGGCTCCTTGCACTTGGCAATAAACAGCTTTCCGTCACGGTACTTGAACGCCGAGCGCGTAAATTCCGCCGACTGGCGGTGTCGCTTGCTCTTGAAGTTCGGGTACTTGGCTCGACCCTCGAAAAAGTTCTTGAAGGCCGTCTGTTGGTGGCGAAGGCACTGCTGAAGTGGCACCGAGCTGACCTCGTTGAGAAACGCGGTCTCGCTGGACTTCTTCATCCGCGACAGCTCGGCGTTCGCGGCCACATAGCCAATTCTTTCGCGCCGCTCATGGAAGGCATCGGTGCGGTAGCGAAGCACCGCGTTGTAGACGAAACGCACACAGCCAAACGTCCGAGCAAGAAGCTGTTCTTGCTCAGGCGTCGGATAGAAGCGGTATCGGTAAGCGCGTTTTGTCATACGCATACTGTATAAACAAACATGCATAGATAGCAACCATCAAAGAAGGAGGCAGCGAGAACAGGGTCGTCCTTGCGGACGACGCGCTATCCCTCCCGGCACTAGAAGTACCGGGTATCTCGCGCAAAATCTGATGACCACCTGCAAGATCGACTACCAGGCGCCGAGCGAGCTGCTGCACGACCGCGTGATCCTGGTCACAGGTGCCGGCGATGGCATCGGCCGGGCCGCAGCACTCGCCTATGCCCGACACGGCGCCACGGTGATCCTGCTGGGGCGCACCATCGCCAAGCTGGAGGCGGTATACGACGAGATCGAGGCCGCGGGCGGACCGCAGCCGGCGATCTTTCCGCTGAACTTCGAGGGTGCCACCCTCAAGGACTACCACGACATGGCCGAGACCCTGGATCGGGAATTCGGTCGCCTGGATGGCATCCTCCACAATGCCGGGCAGCTCGGTCGCATCATGCCCTTCGAGCAGTACAATCCCGAGCTCTGGGAGCAGGTCATGCAGGTCAATATCAATGGACCGATCTGGATGACCCAGGCACTGCTGCCACTGCTCAAGAGTTCCCCGGATGCCTCGGTGATCTTCACCTCCTCCGGCGTGGGCAGGAAGGGGCGCGCCTACTGGGGTGCCTACGCGGTCTCCAAGTTCGCCACCGAAGGCTTCGTGGAAGTGCTCTCCGATGAACTGGAGCACCTGGGCAGCATCCGGGTCAACAGCCTCAACCCCGGCGCCACGCGCACCCAGATGCGCCGCAGCGCCTATCCGGGCGAGGATCCCAATGCCCTGCGCACCGCCGAGGAGATCATGCCCACCTACCTGTGGCTGATGGGCCCCGAGAGCCGCGGCCACAACGGCGTGAAGTTCGACGCCCAACCGCCGAAGGCATAAGCAGGCCAATTACGCGCGTGGCTTACGCGGCGACGGACCCGCCTTCCCCGCCACGCGCGCGATGCTCAGCTCAGCGCCGCCGCCAGTGCCTCGCCGGTCTCGAACCAGAGATCGGCGGGCCAGCGAGCGATAGTCGTCCTGCTCCTCGATATAGCCCCATCCCACTGCCACGGCGGCCATGCCGGCCGCCCTGGCCGCCTGCATGTCGCGCAGGTGGTCGCCGATATACCAGCAGCGTGCCGGATCGGCACCCAGGCGGCGCGCCGCCTCCAGCAGCGGTGCCGGATCGGGCTTCTTGACCGGCAGGTCGTCGGCGCAGAGCAGCGCTCCCGGAGAAGGCGCCAGGGCCTCCACCAGCGGCGCGGCATAGGCGCGGGGCTTGTTGGTGACGATGCCCCAGGGTGCGCCGCGGGCCTCCCAGGTCTCGAGCAGCGGGGCAAGCGCGGGAAACACCCGACTCTCCACGGCCAGGGCTTCGCCGTAGGCGGCGAGCAGGAAGGCACGCGCCTCGTCGTGTCCCGGCAGGTCATGGGCCAGCCCCAGGGCGAGCTCGACCAGGGCGCTGCCGCCATTGGAGACCTGGGCGCGGATCAGCGGATAGGGCAGGGCGGCGAGGCCATGGTGCTCGCGCAGGGCATTGGTGGCCCGGGCCAGGTCAGGCGCGGTATCCACCAGGGTTCCGTCGAGATCGAAGAGCAGCGCGGCGGGGCGGGGCATCGCGATCATGCCTCCTCGCGCCGGCAGTGCATCAGGTAGTTGACCGACACATCGGTCGGGTGCAGCCGGTGGCGGCGGCTCAGCGGGTTATAGACCAGACCGCTCTGTTCACGCACCTCCAAGCCTGCCCGACGGCACCATCCAGCCAGTTCGGCGGGGCGGATGAACTTGGCATAGTCGTGGGTGCCGCGGGGTAGCATGCGCAGCAGGTACTCGGCCCCCACCACCGCCAGGGCCAGCGCCTTGGGGTTGCGGTTGAGCGTCGAGAAGAACACCTGGCCACCGGGCTTGACCAGGGTCGCGCAGGCGCGCACCACCGAGCCCGGATCCGGCACGTGCTCGAGCATCTCCAGGCAGGTGACCACATCGAAGCTCCCCGGCGCCTCCTCGGCCAGGGCCTCGACGCTGACCCGGCGGTACTCGATGGCAAGCCCGCTCTCCTCGGCATGCAGGCGGGCCACGCCCAGCGGGGCCTCGCCCAGGTCGATGCCGGTGACCTCGGCGCCGCGATGGGCCATGCCCTCGGCGAGGATGCCGCCGCCACAGCCAACATCCAGCACCCGCCGCCCGGCCAGGCCGGCACGTGCGTCGATGAAGTCCAGGCGCAGCGGGTTGATATCGTGCAGCGGCTTGAACTCCCCCGTGGCGTCCCACCAGCGTCCCGCCAGGGCCTCGAACTTGGCGATCTCGCCGGGATCCACGTTGTCCGCTGAGGTTGATGTTGCGCCCATCTGCGCTCTCCGTTGCTGGTTCATGGTGCAGGCCTCGGCCAGGTTGTTGGCGTGACGCTACAGTCGCTGTCGGCGTGTCGACACAGTGGCAGGCCTGGTCGCGTCCGGTATCATGCCCATGATACCCGTTCCCGGGGAGGCATTCCCACGTCTCTCCCCCGGGAAGGAACGCCGCAAGCCGCGGTGACATCCACTGATGCTGAGAGATCGACAAGGACTTCACCATGATTCGCAAGGCCGTGCTTCCCGTCGCCGGTTTCGGCACCCGCTGCCTGCCGGCCTCCAAGGCGATTCCCAAGGAAATGATCACCATCGTTGACCGTCCGGTGATCCAGTACGTGGTCCAGGAGGCGGTTGCCGCCGGCATCCGCGATATCGTGCTGGTGACCCACGGCAGCAAGGCGGCCATCGAGAACCACTTCGACAAGCATTTCGAGCTCGAGGCGAGCCTCGAGGCAAAGGGCAAGCACGAGCTGCTCGAGGAGCTGCGCTCCATCGTCCCCGATGACGTCAACATCATCAGCGTGCGCCAGCCCGAACCGCTGGGCCTCGGTCACGCCGTGCTCTGCGCCCGCCCGGTGGTCGGCGACGACGCCCCCTTTGCGGTGCTGCTCCCCGATGTGCTGGTGGATGACGAGGGCCTCGAGCGCAACGACCTGGCCGGCATGCTGGAGACCTTCGAGCGCAGCGGCCACGCCCAGCTGATGGTCGAGGAGGTCCCCCACGAGATGACCAGCAAGTACGGCATCGTCGACGCACCGGCGGGGAGGTTCCCGCCCCGGGCGAATCACGCCCGCTGGCCGGCGTGGTGGAGAAGCCGCCAGTGGAGGAGGCCCCTCCGACCTGGCGGTGATCGGCCGCTATGCGCTGCCCGGCAGCATCTTCGCGCTGCTCTGCCGAGACCCCGCCCGGTGCCGGCGGCGAGATCCAGCTCACCGATGCCATCGAGGCCCTGCGCGCCCGTGAGGGCGTCGATGCCTATCGCATGCGCGGCAAGACCTTCGACTGCGGCCACCAGCTCGGCTATCTCGAGGCGATCCTCGCCTACGGCCGTCGCCATGCCCGCTACGGCGAGGGGTTCCGCGAGCTGCTCACCCGCTACGCCGCGGAGGCCTGACCCATGCATGTGCTGGTTCATGGCAGCGAGCTCTCCGCCGCCACCGCCGCCGCCGCCCCTCTGCTGGGTGGGTCACGAGGTCACCTGGCTGCCTCACGGTGATCAGCCCTGGTCCACCCCTGCGGCGGGCCGACTGGCTGATCCGCGAGCCGCGTCTGCTCGACCAGCTGGAGGCCGGACTGGCCGACGCCAGCCTGCGCCTGGTAGCGAGCGCCGAGGAGGCCCTGCAGCACCCCCAGGAGGTGGTCTGGCTATCACTCTCGCCGGAGCAGCGTGGCGATCTCGACGAGCTGTTCGTGGCCCTGGGCAGCAACGGGGCCCAGTCGCGGCTGCTGGTCAATCACTCCACTTTCCCGGTCGGCGAGACCGAGCGGCTAGAGGGCAGACTGGGGCAGGGCAGCCACGCCGTGGCCCTGTCGGACATGATCGAGGAGGGGCGCGCCTGGGAAACCTTCACCCGACCCGGTCGCTGGCTGCTGGGCTGCGACGATGAGTCGGCGGAGGCGCAGGTGCGTGAGCTCCTGCGCGCCTTCAATCGGCGCCGAGAGGTGATCCAGCGCATGCCGCGTCGCGCCGCCGAGCTCACCAAGCTGGCGATCAACGGCATGCTGGCGACCCGCATCAGCTACATGAACGAGGTGGCGGGGCTCGCCGACAGCCTGGGCGTCGACGTCGAGTTCGTGCGCCAGGGGATGGGCTCGGACCCGCGTATCGGCTACGAGTACCTCTACCCCGGCTGTGGCTTCGGCGGCCCCAACTTCTCCCGCGACCTGATGCGCCTGGCCGACGTGCAGTCCGCCAGCGGGAGGCGCTCGGCGCTGCTCGAGCAGGTGCTCGACATCAACGAGCACAAGAAGGAGACGCTGTTCCGCAAGCTGTGGGCGCACCTCCATGGCCGCCTCGAGGGGCGCTGTGTGGCGATCTGGGGAGCCGCCTTCAAGCCCGGCACCGCACGCATCGACCACGCCCCGGTGCTGACCCTGCTGCGCGCACTATGGGCCCAGGGGGTTCGGGTTCGCCTTCACGACCCCGCGGCGCTGCCGGCGCTGCGCGAGGAGGTGGGCAACCACCCGCTGCTGGAGCTCTTCGATGGCGACCCGCTGGAGGCGTGCCAGGGCGCCGATGCCCTGATGCTGGTCACCGAGTGGAAGGCCTACTGGAATCCCGACTGGCGGCAACTGGCCACGCTGCTGGGCGAACGCCTGGTGCTGGATGGTCGCAACATCTACGACCCGGCGTGGGTCGCCGCCCAGGAGGCTCCACTACCGGGGATCGGCCGCCGCGCCAACCCCTGACCCGCCGATATCACCTTGCCGATGCGGCCGGTCCCGAGAAGCCGGTGGTCGCGAAGCGCCAGTTGGCCAGCGCCCAGAAGGCCGCCAGCTCCGCCGGGCGATCCGCATCGGCCTCGTCTACAAGGCGGTGAACCAGCAGGGGCGTCAGCCCGCGGCTCAGGGGGAGCGTGCCCGCGTCGCTGGCCATCACTGCCAGGCCATCGCCATCCCGCACCAGCCATACCCAGCCGCCGGCGGGGCCTCACTGGCGGCAACCGCGAATGCCTCACGGAGGCCATCGAGGCCTCCCCAGCGCGCCGCGATGGCTTCCACCAGGGCCTCGCCGGGAGCGCCACCGCGGGGCGAGAGGGAGTGCCAGTGGAAGGTGAGGGCCCAGGCAAACGCCGCCTCTCGGGCGAGTTCACCCTCGGCCCCGAGGGCGATGGCCTCCAGGGAACACTCTGCCCAGGGCGTGCCGGTTACCAGCCGGTTGAGCCGAGCCACGCAGGCCCGCTGGATCTCTCCGTGGCGCTGCTGCACCACCGCGCGGGAGAGGTGAGGCTCCAGGGCCTTGGTATCGTAGGGCAGGGCAGGCAGTTCGAATGACATCGGTCTTCCTTGGCGACGAAGGCAGAGTGAAGGGGCTGCGTTGGCGTCGCCCCGTGCGCCGGAGAGCGTAAACCCTTTACACTGTCTGGCGTACCATGGGCCGTGCCTCCGGGCATCGCGGGATGATATCAGACAAGGAGCAGAGCATGGCAGAGCGTCCGGAACCGCGCCGCTACGCTGGACCGATCGTCCCGGATCCGGAGGCCAGCCTGACGGCACACCGCCCCCGTTATCCCGAGCCGCCCCGGGTCTGGCCGCTGTGGCTGCTGGTCCTGATGCTCGTCGGGGCCGTGGGGGCCATGGGCTGGTACGGCTGGCAGGAGCGCCAGCGCCTGGAGGCCGAGACTGCCCGGCTGAGCGGGGAACTCTCCAATGTCCATGCCCGCTTCGATGCCGCCATCGGCGAAGGCGATGGGCTCGAGCGTCTGGAGACGCGGCTCGATACCCTGGAGCGTCAGGACGAGACCCAGGAGCGCCGTTTCACGGTGGTCGAGGAGGATCTCGTCGCGGGGCTCGAACGCCTCGAGGGCCTGGTCGATCGCCAGGAGGCGCGCCTGACCCGCATGGGCGAGGCCGCCGCGACCCGCGAGGCGATGCTCGTGGCTTTCCAGGACTCCCTCGATGCCCTGGAGCGCGCCGGCGAGGAGGGACGCGGCGCCCTCGGCGAACGCCTCGACCTGCTCAGCGAGGCCCACGCTGACGACGCCCGACGCCTCTCCGAGCTGCGGGGCCAGGTCATCGACACTGCCGACCTCGAGGCGCTGCACGAGGAGCAGCAGTCGCAGGAGACGCGCCTTGACGAGCTCCAGGCGGAACAGCGCTCACGCCTCGAGGAACTGCAGGCGCGGGTCGCTTCGCTTGCCGAGACGCTTGAAGGCGTCGACGAGGCGCGGGAAGATGATGGCCAACAACGGGATGCCCTGCGCCAGCGCCTGAGCGCGCTCGAGGCCGAGGCGGGCGAACTGCGGCGCAGCCAGCTTGCGCTCAGCGCCCGGCTCGAGGCACTGCGGCCTTGAGGCTTGCGCCAGGGCATTCCCACGAGTCGCAGACGGCAAGGCGTAGGGATATGGAGAATCGCGTGGGAGTGCGCCTGATCGCGGCGACTCTGGTGCTGGGCCTGCTGCCCGCTCCGGGCGTGCTGGCCATCGAGGCCCGGATCGAGGGGCTCGATGGCAACGTGGCGGATAACGTCCGTCACTACCTCGAGGGACTGGACGAGACCCAGTACAGCAGGACGCGACTGGAGGGTGAGTCGCGTCGCCGTACCGCCGAGGCGATGCGTGTCTACGGCTACTACGAACCCCAGATCGAGGTCCGCCTGGCGGAAGGCGAGGCGCCCGGCTATGTCGAGATTGCCATCGAGCCGGGCCCAAGGGTACGGATCGAGACCCTCGACTTCCGCCTCGAGGGGGATGCCCGGGAGGATCCCCCCTTCCAGGAGGCCATCGATGCCTTCCCGCTGGCCGTAGGGAGAGCCCCTGGTTCATGCGCCCTACGACAGCCTGCGCGGGAAACTGGCCAACCTGGCCCTGGAGCGTGGCTACTTCGGGTGGCGCTACGTCGACCGTCGCATGGAAGTGCGACCCTTTGAGGAGAGCGCCAGGCTCTACCTGACCCTGGACAGCGGTCCGCGCTATCGCTTCGGCGATGTCGCCATCTCGGGCAGTCATATCGAACCCGAGCGCCTGCGCCGGATGCTTCCCTTTACCCCCGGCGCCCCCTACCTGGCCGGTGACCTGGCCCTCTTCAACCAGCGCCTGGGGCAGACCGAGTGGTTCCGTTCCGTTACCGTGAGACCGCGGCTGCAGCGCCCCCTGGCGCTCGAGGAGACCACCCCGGGCTGGTCCCAGGCGGTGGCAACCGACAGCGAAGGCAGCTACGAGCTGCCGCCACGCGTCTCCGGGGCAGCCCTGGCGGGAGCGACGGCGCTGATGGCGAGGCAGGAAGAGTTCCCCTCGGTCCCCATCGACGTCAGCGTGGCGCCGGCCGACCGCCATCAGTTCGAGGTGGGCGTCGGCTACGCCACCGACGTAGGACCGCGGATGCGCTTCTCCTGGGAGCAGCCGTGGATCAACCGCTACGGCCACGGCCTCGACCATGACCTCTACCTGTCGGCTCCCGAGCAGCGCTTCGGGGCGTCTACACGCTGCCGCTCGACAATCCCCTGCGCGACAGCTACCGCTTCCAGTATGGGCTCAGCCACAAGGACAACGACGATACCCGGTCGCTGGAAGCCACCGTGGAAGGGGCGCGTCGCTGGGAGTTCGAGAGTGGCTGGATCCAGCACCTCTATGTGCGCACCACCTACGAGGACTTTACCCAGGGCAGCGACAGCGAACAGGTGCTGCTGCTCTATCCCGGCATCCGCTGGTCGCGGACCCGGACCCGCAACCCGACGTTCCCCACCTGGGGCGATCGGCAGCGGCTGAGCCTGGAGGTCTCCGATGGCCTGTGGGGCTCCGATGCCGATTTCCTCCGCCTCACCGGCGAGTCGCGCTGGATACGCAAGATCGGCGCCAACAACCGCGTGGTGACCGGGGTCGGAGTGGGTGCCATCGAGACCGACGATTTCTCGCTGATCCCCCCGTCGCTGCGCTTCTTCGCCGGCGGTGACAACAGCGTACGCGGCTACGGCTACGAGAGCCTCTCGCCCCGCGACGACGAGGGCGATCTCACCGGTGGCCAGCAGCTGTTCACCTACAGCCTCGAATGGCAACACCGCATGACCGGCGACTGGTGGGGCGCGGCCTTCGTCGATACCGGTGACGCCTTCGACGACTGGGGCCCCAACGACCTCAAGACCGGTGCGGGACTGGGCGTGCGCTGGATCTCCCCGGTCGGCCCGATTCGCCTGGATATCGCTCACCCGTTTGACGACGAGGACAACTCGTGGCGCCTACACTTCGCCATCGGTCCAGAGTTCTGACGCTGCTCTGGGCGCTGATTCGCCTGCTGATCCTGTTTCCCCTGTGGCTCCTCGGCCTGGTGTTCTTCACCCTGGGGCTCGCGCTGTCGCCCTGGGGTACCGGCCTGCTGCTCGACCAGGGCCAGCGGATGGGGGTCTTTACCCTCGACGCCTACGAAGGCGCTCCCTGGACCGCCTGGTCCTCGAGGGTTTCGCCATGCAGGCCGGGCCGGCCAACGTGGCGGTGCGTCGACTCGAGCTGGAGTGGTCGGAGGAGTGTGTACTCTCCGGCCGACTGTGCCTGGACGTGCTGGGCGTGGAGGGTGCCCGAGTGCGCCTGGCCGAGAGCGAAGCCGAGGATGAGGCGCCGTCGCCCTCCGCAGAGCCCCCGGGAGCGATCGAGTTGCCGTTTCCCATCGAGCTGCGGCGGGTCTTCCTCGACGACGTCGAAGTGCTGCTTGCCGACGGTACCCGACTGCGCTGGGATCACTTCAGCACCGGCGCCGTGGCCGAGGGCGAAACACTCAGGCTGTTGCCCACCCGCCTGGTCGGCACCCGTCTGCTGCTGCCGCTGTCGCCCGGGGCCCAGCTGGCACTGGGCGAGGGCGAGTTCGAGGGCCCACGCCTCGCCGCTGAGGCCATCGATGCCGCCATCACCGTGCGCTCGCCACTCCCCGACGAGGTAGCCGCGCCTGCCGAGGGACTGGCGGCCAGCGACCTGGAGGAGCAGCCACGCCGCGAATTGCCCGAGGTGACCCTGCCGCTGCGCGTGGAGGTGCCCGAACTGCTGGTGGAAGACAGTGCGGTGGAGGGCGCCGTGGAGTACGGGGTCGAGCGCCTTGCCCTGTCGCTGTTCGGCGAGGGGCACTCCCTGGAGGTGCGTCCGCTGGATATCTCGACGCGCGACGGAGACGCCAGCCTTGCGGCCGCCGTCGACCTGACCGGCGACTACCCCCTGGAGCTGCGCCTGGAGAGCGCCCTCTGGCTGCCCGATATCATGCCGGCGCTGGCCGGGCAGCGTATCGACCTGGGCCTCGATGGCAGCCTGGCCGACCTGCTGGTGCGCCTCGACCTCAGCGGTCCAGTCTCATTGGCCCTGGATGCGCGTCTCGATGCCCTGGAACCGACCCTGCCCTTCACCGCCAGCCTGTCGAGCGACCTGGTGCAGTGGCCACTGCCGGGCAGCGTCGACGAGGCAGGGCGATGCCATCGAGCCCTGGCTGGTCGAGGACCTCGCCCTGCGCCTGGAAGGCAGCCTGGTCGACTACCGGCTCGCCGCCTCGCTCAACGCCGAGGGACCCCAGCTCCCCTACACTCGGCTCGCGCTGACCGGCAGCGGCGACCTGGGTCAGTTTGCCTGGACACCGCTATCACTCTCCCTGGGTGACGCCTCCGTGGTCAGCCGCGGGCGCGTCGCCTGGGCCGATGGCCTCGCGGTGGATGCCGAGACTCGCCTCGACAACGTCGACCCCGGCCGCTTCGTGGAGGGCCTGCCCGGCCGTCTCGACGGCGACGTGGAAGCGAGTTTCCGCCAGACCGAGGAAGGCTGGACCCTGGCGGTACCGAACCTGGCCATCGATGGCGAGCTGCAGGAACGGTCGCTGGCCCTGCGGGCCGAGCTCGAGGGCGACAGCGAGATGCGCTGGGATATCACCACCCTGGATTTCCGCCAGGGCGAGAACCGCCTTCAGCTGGCCGGGCAGGTGAGCGAGCCGCGCATCGATCTTTCGGGTGAGCTCGACATGCCGGACCTGGCCAGCCTGCACGAGGCCCTGTCGGGCCGCATCAGCGGCCGGAGTCGAGGCCGACGGCAGCCTGGAGGCGCCCGGCCTGGACCTGGATCTCGCCGGTGACTCTCTGGCCTTCGCCGATAACCGGCTTCGCCAGCTCAGCCTGGTCGGGCGGGTCAGCGGCCTGGAGGATCCGTCCATGGAGGTGGCCCTGGAGATCGCCGGCCTCGAGGCCGGGGGCCAGCGCCTCGACGAGATCGCCCTGGCCCTGGATGGCCGGCTCTCCGAGCACCGCCTGACCCTGGACGCCTCGGCGCCGTCGGACATGCCGCTGTCCCGCGCCGCCCTGGTGCTGGAGGGGGGGCTAGACCAGGCGCGTACCCGCTATGCGGGCCAGCTGTCCAGCCTCGAGGTCGATGCCGAGCAGGGCGAGCTGCGCCTCGACGGACCCGCGCTCTTCACCGTCGACCTCGAGCAGGGCAGCGCCCGGGTGGAGCCCTTCTGCCTGAGCCGACGCCAGGGTGGCAACCTGTGTCTGGTCGAGCCCATGGCCGCCTCGGCAGAAGGTGGCGAGGTCAGCCTCAGGGTCGAGGAGGTGCCCATGGCGCTGCTCGATCCCTTCCTGCCGGAGGCCTGGTCGGCCGAAGGCGTGACCGAGCTGGATCTCGATGCCGGCTGGGGGGCCGGCGGGAGCTGGCGGGCGGATGGTCGCCTGCAGAGTCGCCTGGCCCTGGATGGCCAGGATGCCTATGGCCAGCCCTGGTCGCTGCCGGAGGCACGCCTCGGCGGCCGGATCAGTGCCGATGACCAGACCGCCGAAATCGCCCTGGAGCTGGGCCTCGACCAGGCCGGCAGCCTGGCGCTGGAAGCGCGGATCGATGACCCCGCCGGGGAAGGACGCCTGACGGGCAACCTGTCCCTCGATGGGTTGCGCCTGGCGCCCTATCGTAGCCTGGTCACCGGCATGGAGACCCTGGAGGGAAACCTCGCCGGCGACATCGATCTGGCGGGGCGCCTCGAGGCGCCGGAGATGCGCGGACGCATCGCCCTGAGCGGACTCAAGGCCAGCGGTGCCGATGTACCCGTGGAGGTCCGCGACGGTGAGATAGGTATCGATCTGGCCGGCACGGCGGCCAGCATCAGGGCTATATCGCCGCCGAGGAGGGCCGCCTGGAGATCGATGGCGACGCCGCCTGGCCCTCGGCGGACGACTGGCGCGCCGACATCTCCCTGCGCGGCCGCGACCAGCCGGTGCTGGCGGTACTGCCCGAGTTCGGGCGACTGCGCATCGCCCCCGACCTGCAGATTCGTGCACGACCGACCCTGCTGCAGGTGCGTGGCGACGTCCAGGTCCCCTGGGCGCGGCTGGAGGTCGGCGAGCTGCCCGCCTCGGCGGTCGCACCCAGCCCCGACGAGGTGATCATCACCCGGGAGGACGATGAGCGCGCCCGGCGCGAGGCGCGAGCGGGCCGCGGCAGGGGATGACGACGGCGAGGATACCGCCGAGGCCATGGCCAGGGCGGGCATGGCACTGGATGTGCAGATCGGGCTGCGCCTGGGCCCGGACATGCAGCTCTCGGCCTATGGGCTGGAGTCCGGCCTCTCCGGCACCCTGGAGGTGCGTCAGCAGGACGGACCGGTGCAGCTGTTCGGTGACGTCAGCCTGGTAGACGGCCGCTTCCGGGCCTACGGGCAGGATCTGCTGATCCGCGAGGGGCAGCTGCTGTTCAGCGGTCCGCCCGGGCAGCCACTGCTCAATTTCGAGGCGGTGCGTAACCCCGATGCCACCCAGGATGGGGTGGTCGCCGGCCTGCGCGTGACCGGCAGTGCCGCCTCGCCGCAGCTGAGGGTGTTCTCGGAGCCGGCCATGGACGAGGCCAGCGCGCTCTCCTATCTGTTGCGCGGTCGCGCGCCCAACGACAGCGACACCGACGGCGCCCTGACCTCGGCGCTGGTGGGCATGGCGGTGGGGCAGGCCGGCGGCGCGGTGGGCGGCATCGGCCAGGCCTTCGGCGTCTCCGACCTGACGCTGGACACCGCCGGCAGCGGCGAGGACAGCCAGGTGACCCTCAGTGGCCAGCTGACCGACGATCTCGAGGTGCGCTATGGCGTGGGGGTCTTCTCGCCCATCGCCGAGCTCACCCTGCGCTACAACATCTGGCGCAGCCTCTACCTGGAGGCGGTCTCGGGTGCCGCCCAGGCCGTCGATCTGGTCTACACCTTCAGCCGTCCCGGCAATCCGCGGATCCTGGACGACGAATAGCGAACAGCCATGAGAAGGAGAACGTCATGACCCTCGATCCCAGCCGGGCCCTGCCCGGACGCGTTACACCGCTGGCCATCAGCGGCGTGCATGCGGTCAATGGCCGCGACATGACCCCGCCCTTTCCGGAGGGGATGGCGGAGATCGTGCTGGGCCTGGGGTGCTTCTGGGGGGCCGAGCGGCTGTTGCTGGCAGCTGCCCGGCGTGCACGTCACCGCCGTGGGCTACGCCGGCGGCATCACCCCCAACCCCACCTACGAGGAGACCTGCACCGGACTCACCGGCCATGCCGAGGTGGTGCGGGTGATGTTTGATCCCGCCGAGATCGACCTCGAGCGTCTACTGCAGGTGTTCTGGGAGGCCCACGATCCTACCCAGGGTGAACGTCAGGGCAACGATATCGGGCCCCAGTACCGCTCGATCATCCTCACCCAGGACGAAGCCCAGCGGGAGGTCGTCGAGCGTACCCGGGACGCCTACCAGCAGGCGCTGACCCGGGCCGGCGGGGGGCGCATCACCACCGAGATCGCCCCGCGTGCCGACTTCTACTACGCCGAGGAGTACCACCAGCAGTACCTGCACAAGAACCCCGGCGGCTACTGCGGCCTGCGCGGTACCGGGGTCAGCTGCCCGATCGGCTGAGGCGCCGACGGGCCATGCTCAGCGAGCGTCGCTGGGCGTCAGATTGCGGGCACCATCCGCGGTGACCACCAGGTTGTCCTCGATGCGAATCCCGCCGTGGCCGGCCAGTCGCTCGACCAGCCCCCAGTCGACGTCAGACCCGCCCACGGTGGGTGCCAGCAGCATCGGGATCACGTAGAGCCCGGGCTCGATGGTCACCACCATGCCCGCTTCCAGTGACCGCGTCAGGCGCAACGCCGGATGGGCCTCGGGCGGCGGCGGCGGGCGGCCCGCCGCATCGACGCGACCGGCCACGTCGTGGACCTGGACGCCGAGCAGGTGCCCCAGGCCGTGGGGGCAGAAGGCGCGGGTCAGGCCGCTCTCCACCGCGCTTCTCCGCGGAGCCGCGCACGATCCCCTGGTCAACCAGCGGGTTTCCGAGCTGCTGGTGCAGCCTCTCCTGCAGCGCGACGAAGTCGACACCCGGGGCCAGGGCCGCGCCCAGCCGATCCTTGATGGCGGTGACCCCGTCGACCAGCGGCTGGAAGGCCGGGTCGGCGTCGGGTCCGGCCCAGCTGCGGGTGATATCGGCGCCAGTAGCCACGCTGGCGATGACCGGCATCGACCAGCAGGCTGTGATGCACGCCGGGTGCCTGGCGATCATAGTGCTGGTAGTGCAGCACCCCGCCGTGGGCGTTGACCCCGACGATGTTGGCGTAGGGCAGCTCGCCCTCGCGCTGGCGGGAGGCACCGAGATAGGCGAGCTGGATATCCAGCTCGGCGCCGCCCTCCAGGAAACAGCGCCGGGCGGCAGCATGGCCCGTTGAGGGCGCGTCGATTGGCCTCGGCGATGCAGGCCGTCTCGTAGTCGCTCTTGCGCACCCTGAGCTCATCCAGCGCCGCCACCAGGCCGGGAGGGTTGGCCTGCGCCCCCAGGGCCCCGGCCGTGGCGGCATCGACGTCGCCGACGACCGCGGAAGCGACCGGCGGGCAGCACCGGCGGCGCCTCGAAGCGGCCACGCTCGACCTCGAAGCGTGCCACCCAGGCCTCGTCGGGCAGGGCGGCGGGCAGGTGCCAGAAGTCCTCCGGGGCATGCAGATAGAGACGTGGTGCCTGTCCCGGGCGAACCAGCAGCCAGCTGTGGGCCAGTTGGGCCTGGCCGGTCCAGTGCACGAAGTGGCCGTAGGCAGCGAAGCTCGCCTCCTGGTCGTCGCCGAAGTGAGCGCGCGGCCGACCGCTGTGGATCAGCACACCGTCCAGGGAGTGGCGGGCGAGAATCTGCGCGTAGTCACGCTCCAGGGCGTCGAGGTGGCGCCCCTGCAGGGTGTCGAGATCGGATGTCATGGTGGAGCTCGGCTCAATCGGGTGAATGAAGGGTGGCGAGGTCATCCCACAGGGCCGTC
The DNA here is from genome assembly GCA_018401555.1 of Halomonas sp. Classification (GTDB taxonomy): domain Bacteria; phylum Pseudomonadota; class Gammaproteobacteria; order Pseudomonadales; family Halomonadaceae; genus Halomonas. Next base: position 59,553 of record JAGYKP010000080.1, on the reverse strand, counting down.
ACCGCCGGTTGCTGGTTGTCGGCGCGCCGGAACAGGCGGATCTCCAGCGGCACCTGCCAGCGCTGGCCGCCGGCCGGCACCAGGTCCCCCCGGGCGAGCGCCATGCGCACGCTGGATTCGGGCAGCCAGCCCAGGCCGTAGCCCAGGGCGACCAGCTCGCGGACATTGCCGCTCTGGATGCTCTCGTTGAGGATGCTGAAATCCGGGGTGTCGTCGATCCGGGCTAGATGGGCGCGGATCGCGCCGGCGGTCAGCCCGCGGGGATGATAGGCGATCAGCGGCAGGCGCGAGGCGCCTTCCAGCGCGAAGCAGGGGCTCCCGTCCGCCTCCGGTTGCGAGACGGGAATCAGCCGCTCGCCGGCGAGCCGGCAGGAGAGGGTCTCCTGCATGTCCGGCTCGATACCGCAGGGGGGCATGGCCAGTAGCACAGCAACAGATCGCATTCGTCGCGGGCCAGGGCCCGGAAGGAGTCGTCCACCAGCCAGCCGGTGGCGCGCAGGTCAGGGGTGATCGGCGGCGGCACCGGCCACTGGCCCAGCCAGGTGGGCAGGAAGTGGCTCAGCAGGCTCTGGGGAGCCGCCAGACGGATGCGTCCAGCGTGCTGGTCGGCCAGCTGGGCGAGGCGTCGCCGGCTCTCGTCGACCCGCTGAGTCACGGTGTGGCACAGGTCCAGGAACTCCTCCCCGGCCGGGGTCAGCGAGAGGGGCAGGGTCTGGCGGTTAACCAGCACGGTGCCCATCTCCTCCTCGAGCAGCTTGATGCGACGAGAGAACGTCGGCTGAGTGACGTTCTGCTGCTCGGCGGCTCGCGAGAAGTGCCGCGTGCGCGCCAGCGCTATGAAGTCCTCGAGCCAGCGCAGCTCCATATCCTCTCCCGACGCCGTGCCAAAGGGGCATTATGCCAGATGCCATGCCGGCTCACTGTATCCGGCCCTCCTCGACGCCATGGCAGGCGACCCGGCTGCCATCGTCCCGCGCGATCAGCTCGGGCACCTCCTGGCGACAGCGCGCGTTGGCGTGCGGACAGCGCGCATGGAACACGCAGCCCGAGGGAAGGTGGACCGGCGTGGGCACCTCGCCCTCGAGACGGATATGCTGCGGGCGGTCGTCCTCGAGGCGCGGGATCGCCGACATCAGCGCCTGGGTGTAGGGGTGGCGCGGCGTGGCGAAGAGCGTCGCCGTGGGCGCCACCTCGCAGACCCGGCCCAGGTACATCACCGCCACCCGGGTACCGAAGTGCTCCACCACGGCGAGGTCATGGGTGATGAACAGGTAGGTGAGGTTGCGCTCCTGGCGGGCATCCATCAGCAGGTTGAGCACCTGGGCCTGGATGGAGACGTCGAGCGCCGAGATCGGCTCGTCGGCGACGATGAACTCCGGATCCACCGCCAGTGCCCGGGCGATGGCGATGCGTTGGCGCTGGCCGCCGGAGAACTCGTGGCCGTAGCGCTTGCCCCAGTCCGCGGCGATGCCGACCGACGCCATCACCTCGTCGACCTTGTCGCGAACCTGCTGGCGGTCCCAGTCGGGGTGGTGCAGGCGAATGGGCTCCTCCAGGGTCTGCTGGATGGTCATGCGCGGGTTGAGCGACGCATAGGGGTTCTGGAAGATCATCTGCATGCGTCGACGGTAGGGCATCAGCGCCTGTGTCGAGAGGTTGTCGATGCGCTGGCCGTCGTAGTGGATCTCGCCGGCCGTGGGATGCAGCAGGCCCATCACGGTGCGCGCCACCGTGGACTTGCCGCAGCCCGACTCGCCGACCACGCAGAGGGCCTCGCCGCGCTGTATCTCCAGGTCGACGCCGTTGATGGCGTGCACGTACACCTGCTCGCGCACCAGCTTGCCGCCCTTGAACTTGAGCTGCTCGAGGAAATCGCCGGAGAGCGAGAAGCGCTTCTCCAGGCCGCGGATCTCGAGCAGCGGGCGCGAGGTATCGGCAGCGGCGGCGGCGGGTCGGGCGAGGGTAGCAGTAGCGGTCATCGGGTCGTCTCCTCCGCCGGAATGCGTTGCTGGTCGAGCATCTCGGCCACCATATGACAGGCCACCTGGCAGTTGCCGGAAGCCACGAACTCGGGCACCCGGGTGCGGCATTCGGCTCGCTCGCTGCCGTCGGGACGGCTGGCGAAGCCACAACGCGGATGGAAGGCACAGCCGCTGGGCAGGTTGTCCAGCGAGGGCATGCTGCCGGGGATCTGGTTAAGCCGGCTGCCCGGGGTGGCCATCTGTGGCAGGGCGTTCATCAGACCCTGGGTGTAGGGGTGCTGGGGGTCGTTGATGATCTCGCGGGTCGGCCCCTGCTCGATTACCCGGCCGGCGTACATCACCAGCATGCGCTGGGTCACCTGGCTGACCACACCCAGGTCATGGGTGATCAGGATCAGCCCGACGTTGTGCTTGTCACACAGCTCCAGCAGCAGGTCCATGATCTCGGCCTGGATGGTGACGTCGAGTGCCGTGGTGGGTTCGTCGGCGATGATGATGTCCGGATCGAGGAGCAGGGCGATGGCGATGATCACCCGTTGGCGCATGCCCCCGGAGAGCTCGTGGGGATACTGGTCGAGGCGCGCCTCGGGCGAGGGGATATGCACCTGTTCGAGCTTGCGCAGGGCGATGGCGCGGGCCTCGCGACGGCCGATGCGGCGATGGGCCTTGAGGCACTCGATCATCTGCTCGCCGATGGAGAGCACCGGATTGAGGGTCATCATCGGATCCTGGAAGATCATCGAGATGCGGTTGCCGCGGATCCGGCGCAGGGCGCGGTCGCTCATCCCGTTCAGCTCCTGGCCATCGAAGCGGATGCTGCCGCCGGCGATGTAGCCGGGCTTAGCGATCAGATTGAGCAGGCTGAATGCCGCCACCGACTTGCCGGCGCCGGACTCGCCGACGATACCCAGCCGCTCGCCACGGTCGAGGGTGAAACTGACGTCGCGCAGGGCCTTGACGTCGCCTCGGCGCAGGGCAAAGCGCACGTCGAGGTTGTTGACTTCGAGAAGAGACATGGCATCAGCCCTTGTAGAGTCGCGGGTTGAGAACATCACGCAGCCAGTCGCCGAGCAGGTTGATGACCAGCACCAGCACCACCAGCACGGCCCCCGGGATCAGGGTGATCCACCACGAGCCAGACTGGATGTAGTCGAAGCCCGACTTGATCAGCGAGCCCAGCGACGGGTGGGTCTCCGGCATGCCCAGCCCCAGGAAGGAGAGGGCGGCCTCGGAGATGATGGCGTTGGCCACCTGCACCGTGGAGATGACGAAGATCGGCGACAGGGTGTTGGGCAGGATGTGGCGGAACATGATGCGCTGGCTGGGCAGGCCCATGGTGCGCGCGGCGTCCACGTACTCCTTGCCCTTCTCGGCGAGCACCGAGGCGCGCACGGTGCGCGCGTACTGCGGCCACTCGGCCAGCCCGATGATCAGCACCAGCAGCGGCACCGCGTAGGCACTGAAGGTGGCGCCGCCGAAGATCGCCTTGACCAGGGCGCCGACCACGATGGCCACCATCAGGGTGGAGAAGGAGAGCTGGATATCGGCCAGGCGCATCAGGAAGGCGTCGATACGCCCTCCCAGGTAGCCGGCCATCAGGCCGAACACCACGCCCAGCAGCGCCTGCAGGGCCACGGCACCGAAGCCGATGATCAGCGACACCCGGGCGCCATACAGGATGGTGGAGAGCAGGTCGCGCCCCTGGGCATCGGTGCCCATCCGGTAGGCGGGGTCGCTGCCGTCGATCCAGAAGGGCGGCAGCTCCGAGGCCATGATATCGATCTGTGCCAGGTCGTAGGGGTTCATCGGCGCCAGCCAGGGCGCCAGCACGGCGCAGGCCACGAAGACGATGAACACCAGCAGGCTGAGCTGGGCGATCGGGTCGCGCTTGAAGCTGTAGAGCAGGTAGGAGTCGCGCAGGCGCTCCCAGCGGCTCGGCAGGGGGCGGTCTGCTGGGGAGAGGTCTGGGTAGTCATGCGGGCTTGCCTGTCAGCTTGACGGTGGGGTTGACCAGGCCGTAGATCAGGTCGACCAGCGTATTGGTGATCACGAAGATCAGGCCCACGATCATCAGGTAGGTGACGATCAGCGGGATATCCGAGCGGTTGATGGCGTTGAGGAACATCAGCCCCATGCCGGGCCACTGGAAGACCGTCTCGGTGAGGATGGTGTAGGCGACCAGGGTGCCGATCTGCACCCCGCCCACGGTGATCACCGGCAGCATGGTGTTCTTGAGCGCGTGCAGGAAGTAGATGCGCCGCAGGCTGATGCCCTTGGCCCGGGCGAACTTCACGTACTCCGACTGCAGCACCTCGAGCATCTCGGCGCGGATCAGGCGAATGAACAGCGGCAGCATGATCGAGGCCAGCGAGATGGCGGGCAGCACCAGATAGACCAGGCCCTCGGTGGAGGCGAAGTTGGTATACCAGGTGCCGAAGACATGCACCGGATCACCGCGTCCGTAGGCGGGCATCCCGCCGTCGGTGGTGATCAGGTCGTTGAGCCAGCTACCCCAGCCGGTATCGGCGGGGAAGGGGGTCCAGGTCACGCCGATGGCGAACAGCTGGATCAGCACGATGGCGGTGAGGAACACCGGGATCGAGATGCCGACGATGGAGACCCCCATGAAGAATCGCGACAGCAGGGCACGCGGCCTGATGGCGCTGTAGACCCCGATGGGCACCGACAGCAGCACGATCAGCAGGGTGGTGGCGGCCACCAGCTCCAGGGTCGCCGGCAGGTGGCGCAGCACCACCTCGGTGGTCGGCTCGTTGAAGATGTATGAGTAGCCGAAGTCGAGCTGGGCGGCGTTCTTCGCGAAGCGCAGGTACTGGACCAGGAAGGGGTCGTTGAGGCCGAGCTGCTCGCGCAGGGCCTCGCGCTCGCTCTCCGGCACCGACTGGCCGACCATCTGCTGAATGGGGTCGCCGAGGTTGTCCTGGATGGAGAAGGCGATGATGCTGATGACGAACATCACCAGCAGCGCATGGAAGAGGCGCTTGATCAGGAAGGCGATCATGAAGGTGTCCTGTGGGCGTACAGGCGGCGACGCACTCGCGGCCGGAGTGCGTCGCTCGTTGTCTGGGGTGGCGAATGACCGGGATGGCGCCGGCCCGGCGGGCCGGCGTCGGGATCACTCCTGCTCGTCGATGACCAGGTCCCCGAGGTAGGGGAAGTTCATCACGTTGAGTACCGGCTCGATATTGACGTTGGGTGCCGCGGCCCAGGCCAGATCCTGCCAGTGCAGGGGCACGAAGGCAGCCTCGTCGTAGAGGGTCTGTTCGACCTGCTGGAGCATCTCGGCACGCTTCTCGAGGTCGACCTCGAGGTTGGCCTCGGCGACCAGCTTGTCGAGCTCCGGGTTGCAGTAGTTGCCGGCGTTGTACTGGCCGGCACCACTGTCGGCATCCGGACAGGCGGTGAGGTACTCGTGGAAGTTGGCGCTGTCCTCGGTGTCGGCGTGCCAGCCGATCAGCATCATGTCGGCGGCGCGGTCGTCATACTCGCCCCAGTACTGCGCCTTGGGCAGGGTCTTGAGATCGACGTCGACGTTGATGCGCGCCAGCATGGTGGCCACGGCCTGGGCGATCTTGGCATCGTTCACGTAGCGGTTGTTGGGCGCCATCATGGTGATCTCGAAGCCATCGGCGTAGCCCGCCTCCTCCATCAGTGCCTGGGCCTTCTCGAGGTCGTAACGGCGCTCCAGCGACTCGATATGGCCCGCGTAACCCTCGGGGGAGAACTGCGCCGCTGGGGTGGCGAAGCCCTTCATCAGGCGGTCGGCGATGGCATCCTGGTTCACCGCGAAGTCGAAGGCCTGGCGCACGCGCGGATCCTGGAAGGCCTCGACGCGATTCTGGTCCATATGGAAGAAGATGATGCGAGTGCCCGACATGGTGACCAGCTCGGCATCCTCGCTCTCGCGCACGCGATCCAGGTCGTTGGGCGGCACCGGGGCGATGAAGTCGACGTCACCGGAGAGCAGGGCGGCCACGCGGGTGGCGTTCTCGCTGATCGGGGTCAACACGATGGTGTCGACGTTGCCCGGCGACTCGCTGTCCCAGTAGTTCGGATTGCGGGCGAACTCCATGCGGGTGCCCTTGCGGTGCTCGACCACGGTGTAGGGGCCGGTGCCCGAGAGGTTCGCGGAGGCGAAGGAGTTGCCGTTCTTGACGATCTCGTCCTTGGGGTCGCCGTCCTCGTCGTTGCCCGAGTAGAACTCGCTGTCCATGGGGAAGATATAGGTCGCGAGATTGAGCAGCAGCGGGTAGGGCTCGGCGGTCCTGAACTCCACGGTGGTCGCGTCCACGGCGGTGACGCTCTCGATGGGCGCGAAGATCGCCTTGAAGTCGGGGCTACGCTTGAGGCGCTCCACGGTCCACACCACATCCTCGGCGGTGAAGGCGTTGCCGGTGTGGAATTCGACACCCTCGCGCAGGGTCATGCGCATGGTGGTGTCGTCGACCTGCTCCCAGGCGGTGGCCAGGCGCGGCTCGAACTCCAGGTCCTGGGTCCAGCGGACCAGCGGGTCGTGAGTCATGTGCGACAGCTGCAGGATGCCACCGGAGAGCTGCTCATGGATATCCAGCGAGACCGGGTCGGCATCGTAGGCCATGCGCAGGGTGGTCTCCGCACTGGCAGTGGCCGGAAGCAGGGCCGCGCCGGTCATGGTGGCGCCGACGACGGCGGCCAGGAGGGTGCGCTTGAACTTCATGTCGGGTTCCCTTTCGAGGTTGTTGTTGGTGCGCGATCACCGCGCACGGGCGTTGCAACCTTCAACATAGAGACACGACAGGGCACGGCACAATCGAAATTCCGACTGGCGTCATGCGCGGGATGAATCGAGCGGCATGAGCTAATACGAAAGTTGAATATCGGCAGGCCACCCACCCGACGCGGGTGGATGGCCCGCCGCGGCACTCAGCCAGCGGGGGTGGCACGCCTGATGCGATAGAGGTCCGCCGCCTCGTCGAGGCCGGCGATGGTACAGTCGAGATCCTTGACACGGCCGTCGGCCAGCCCGTAGACCCAGCCGTGGAGCCAGATCTGCTGGCCGCGCTGCCAGGCGTGCTGGATGATCTTGGTGCGGCTCAGGCGGGTTACCTGGGCGCGCGCATTGAGCTCGCACATGCGGTCGACGCGCTCGTCGATCGGCAGTGGTGCCAGCTCGTCGCGGTGCTGGTAGTAGAGCTCGCGAACCGAGTGCAGCCAGTTGTCGACCAGGCCGTTGTCGCCACCTTCGATGGCGGCACGCACGCCCCCGCAGCCGTAGTGGCCCACCACCATGATATGGCGCACCTTGAGGACGTCCACGGCATACTGCAGGACGGAGAGGGCATTGAGGTCGTTGTGGTGCACCAGGTTGGCGACGTTACGGTGCACGAAGACCTCGCCGGGGGGCAGGGCGATGATCTGGTTGGCGGGGACGCGGCTGTCCGAGCAGCCGATCCACAGATAGTCGGGATTCTGCTGGTTTGACAGCCGGTTGAAGAAATCAGGATCGTCGCGACTGATGTCCTCGGCCCAGGCGCGGTTGTTCTCCAGCAGGGTCTCGATTTCCTTTCTCATGGTGGGCCTCGGTTCGGGTGATGAGGTAGTGCGAGTTGGCGCCTCTTTTACCGTCCCCCCGGGGAGCGGTCAACACGTCAGGGTGCGCCGTGTGACGCGGCGCCGCCATGCCGTTGCCACGCCATCGCTGCTATCATCGCCGCATCGAATCCAGGGCCCAGCGCCCACGACAAGGAGCGACACCGTGTCCGACCTCGAATCAACCACCTACGACTGGGATCTCTTCGTGATCGGCGCCGGCTCCGGCGGCGTGCGGGCGGCACGCACCGCCGCCGCAGCCGGTGCCCGGGTGGCCGTGGCGGAGGAACGCTACCTGGGGGGTACCTGCGTCAACGTGGGCTGCGTGCCCAAGAAGCTCTACTCCTATGCCGCCCACTTCCATGATGCCTTCGAGGATGCCGAAGGCTTCGGCTGGCGACTGGCCGAGGCACCGAGCTTCGACTGGCCGACCCTGCGCGACAACAAGGTGGGCGAGATCAAGCGGCTCAACGGCATCTATGCCCGGCTGCTCGACGGCGCCGGCGTGCGCCTGATCAATGGCCGCGCCCGGGTGCTCGACGCTCATCGCGTCGCGGTAGGCGACGAGGTGCACAGCGCCGAGAAGATCCTGGTCGCCGTTGGGGGCTGGCCCTGGGTGCCGGAATTTCCCGGCAGCGAGCTGGCCGTGAGCTCCAACGAGGTGTTCGACCTGGAGAGCTTCCCCGAGCGCTTCCTGGTGCTGGGCGGCGGCTATATCGCCGTGGAGTTCGCCAGCATCTTCAACGGCCTGGGCAGCGACACCCACCTCATCTACCGCGGTGAGCTGTTCCTGCGCGGCTTCGACCATGAGGTGCGCGAATTCACCCGCGACCAGATGCGCCAGAAGGGGGTCCAGCTGCATTTCGAGACCAACATCGAGCGCATCGACAAGGTCGAGGGAGGCCTGGCGGTGACCCTGACCGACGGCGAGATCCTGGAGGTGGATGCGGTGCTGGCCGCCACCGGGCGCCGCCCGCACCTGGAGGGACTGGGGCTGGACACCCTGGGCGTGGCGCTGGACGACGGCGGCTATATCAAGGTCAACGAGCGCTTCGAGAGTTCGCTGCCCTCGGTGCTGGCCCTGGGCGATGTCACCGGCGGGCCGGAACTCACCCCGGTGGCGCTGGCCGAGGCCATGCACCTGGTGCGCTGCCACTTCGAGGACACGCCGCCGACCACACCGCTGAACTACGCCAACATCCCCACCGCGGTGTTCTGCCACCCCAACATCGGTACCGTGGGGCTCTCCGAGGAGGAGGCCCGGGAGCAGTTCGGCGAGATCCGCGTCTACAGCGCCGACTTCCGTCCCATGAAGCACACCCTGTCGGGGAGCGCCGAGCGCTGCCTGATGAAGCTGATCGTCGCCGATGCAAGCGACGTGGTGGTAGGCGCCCATATGGTGGGCGAGGAGGCCGGCGAGGTGATCCAGGGTATCGCCATCGCCGTGAAGGCCGGGCTCACCAAGGCCGACTTCGACACCACCGTGGGTATCCACCCGACCGGCGCCGAGGAGTTCGTCACCATGCGCACGCCGACCCGGCGCTGAGCGCTACCCTGGGGCCGCCTTCGGGCGGCTCCAGCGCGTTGGCGCCGCCATCGGCCGGCTGGACTAGACTAGACTGAAGAGGCAGGGCAGGTGATCCGATGGCTGCCGACGGCAGTCACAACAGCCGTGTGGGTCGAGCCGCCGAGCGGAATCGACTGCCAGCCGAGATGCTCACATAATTTTTTATTATGGATCACGCCCCGCAAAATAATGGCAGATTTGAGATTTGCCGAACGCTTGGTATAATCCTCCCCGACATCGCCGAAGCGAACACCGCCCATGATGACAACAACCGAGCCCTTCACGCCTTCCGCCGACCTCGCGCGGCCCACCGTGGCCGACGAAGTGGTCGATGCCGAAGCCAGCGACCTGTTCATCCGCAAGTCCAACCCCGATGACGGCTGGGGCATCTATGAACTGGTCAAGTCCTGCCCCCCGCTCGACGTCAACTCCGCCTATGCCTACCTGCTGCTGGCCACCCAGTTCCGTGATACCTGCGCGGTAGCCACGGACGAGGAGGGCGAGATCGTCGGCTTCGTGTCGGGCTACGTGAAGAGCAACGCGCCGGATACCTACTTCCTGTGGCAGGTTGCCGTGGGCGAGAAGGCGCGCGGTACCGGCCTGGCCCGGCGCCTGGTCGAGGCCATCATGTCGCGCCCGGAGCTCGCCGAGGTTCACCACCTCGAGACCACCATCACCCCCGACAACCAGGCCTCCTGGGGCCTGTTCCGCCGCCTCGCCGAGCGCTGGCAGGCGCCGCTGAACAGCCGTGAATACTTCTCCACCGACCAGCTCGGCGGCGAACACGACCCCGAGAACCTGGTCAGGATCGGCCCCTTCCAGACCGATCGTCTCTGACGCTCGCCATTTTCTGTCTGCGCGCGAGGTAGCCCAGGCGTCTCGCGTGCTCACGCTCATTCATTCTCCATCAACAGGAGGTCTCTCGATGCAGACCCAGATCCTCGAACGCATGGAATCCGAAGTCCGTACCTATTCACGCTCGTTCCCGGTGGTCTTCACCAAGGCGCAGAACGCCCGCCTGACCGACGAGGACGGCCGCGAATATATCGACTTCCTGGCCGGTGCCGGCACCCTGAACTACGGCCACAACAACCCGAAGATCAAGCAGGCCCTGCTTGACTACCTGGCCGAGGACAACATCATCCACGGCCTGGACTTCTGGACCGCCGCCAAGCGCCGCTACCTCCAGGCCCTCGACGAGATCATCCTCAAGCCGCGTGGCCTGGACTACAAGGTGCAGTTCCCCGGACCGACCGGCACCAACGCCGTCGAGGCGGCCATCCGCCTGGCCCGCAATGCCAAGAAGCGTCACAACATCGTGACCTTCACCAACGGTTTCCATGGCGTGACCATGGGGGCACTCGCCACCACCGGTAACCGCAAGTTCCGCGAGGCGACCGGCGGCGTGCCCACCGTGGGCGGCACCTTCCTGCCCTACGACGGCTACCTGGGCGACGGCACCGATACCCTGGACTACTTCGAGAAGCTGCTCAGCGACAAGTCCGGCGGCCTCGACGTGCCGGCCGGCGTGATCGTCGAGACCGTGCAGGGCGAAGGCGGCATCAACGCCTGCGGCCTCGACTGGCTCAAGCGCCTCGAGCAGATCTGCCGTGCCCACGACATCCTGCTGATCGTCGACGACATCCAGGCAGGCTGCGGTCGCACCGGCAAGTTCTTCAGCTTCGAGCACGCCGGGGTGGTGCCGGACATCGTCACCAACTCCAAGTCGCTCTCCGGCCTCGGCCTGCCGTTCTCCCAGGTACTGATGCGCCCCGAGCTCGATATCTGGAAGCCGGGCCAGTACAACGGCACCTTCCGCGGTTTCGCGCTGGCCTTCACCACCGCCGCCGCCGCCATCGAGAACTACTGGAGCGACGACAGCTTCGCCAAGGAAGTGCAGCGCAAGGGCGACATCGTCTCCGAGCGTTTCGCCAAGATTGCCGCCTGGATCAGCGAGCAGGGCATCGAGGCCTCCGAGCGCGGCCGCGGCCTGATGCGCGGCATCGACGTGGGCAGTGGCGAGATCGCCGACAAGATCACCCACAAGGCGTTCGAGAATGGCCTGGTCATCGAGACCAGCGGCCAGGACGGCGAAGTGGTCAAGTGCCTCTGCCCGCTGACCATCCCCGAGGAGGACCTGCAGAAGGGTCTGGACATCCTCGAGCAGAGCGCCAAGCAGGCACTGAGCTGATATCCTGAACGGGCCGCCCCGGCGGTCCGCCCAGCACTCGGCCGATCATCTTCGCCGATCGCGCCGCCACCGAATTTCAAGGAGATAGATATGATCGTTCGCAATCTCGAGGAGTGCCGCAAGACCGACCGCCTGGTCACCGCCGAGAACGGCAACTGGGACAGCACCCGCCTGTCGCTGGCCGATGATGGCGGCAACTGCTCCTTCCATATCACTCGTATCTTCGAGGGTACCGAGACCCATATCCACTACAAGCACCACTTCGAGGCGGTCTACTGCATCGAGGGCGAGGGCGAAGTGGAGACCCTGGCCGACGGCAAGATCTGGCCGATCAAGCCGGGCGACATCTATATCCTCGACCAGCACGACGAGCACCTGCTGCGCGCCCACAAGACCATGCATCTGGCCTGTGTCTTCACGCCGGGCCTGAGCGGCAAGGAAGTGCACCGCGAGGACGGCTCCTACGCGCCTGCCGAGTAAGCCGGCAGCGTCTCGGCATCGCCGAGACAAGCACACAGCGGGCCCCGGCAGCGGATGCCGGGGCCCGCTGTGTTTCGGGAGCTCACTCGACGCGCGTGAAGACGATGGTGATCTCGGCCAGGGTCACGCCGAACTTCTTCATCGCCGTTCGATTGATCAGCCGCCCGTCGGGCTGCAGGTACATCCAGTCGTCCAGGGTAAAGGTGATCTCACGGCCCGAGACCTCCACCGGCAGCCGGTAGGTCATGTTGAACACGTGGCCGGCCTGGCGCGCCGTCACCGGCTCCTCGACGTCGTTGGCCCTGCCGATCCAGCGATCCTCGCCGTCGCGCTCGAAGGTCCACACCCGGCGGTCGGTCTCGCCGTCATCGTAGACGAAGTGCTCATCCAGGGTCAGGGTATCGCCTTCGACACGCCCCTCGATCTCCACGGTGAAGCGGCGCTGCACCTCGCCGCTATAGTCCTGCACCATGCCCCAGGCGCGGGTCTGGCCTTCAAAATAGTCGGCGATATCCAGGCGCGGTTGCGTCCCGGCGTAGCGCTCGATATCCACGCTGGTACAGCCGACAAGCAGCAGCGCGGTACCCAGCAGCGCCAGGCGTGAAAGCCATTTGCTATACATTTTATGATTCCTGTAAGGTTTCAGTACAGGAACAGGCTAGCCGACCCGAGCCGGCGTGGCCAGCGCTCGTTCGTCGGCGGGCGATGTAACCTACGAAGGCCGGGATCAGCGATCCCGGCCTTCGGTGCTCCAGCCACATTTCGCGCCAGGTCAGGCGGTGTGATCGTGTTCCTCGCCATCCTCCTGCTCGCCGCGACCCTCCGGCGGGCCACCGCCCTCGTCGCCATCCTCGTGGTCGTGCTCTTCGCCGTCCTCGTGCTCACCACGCCCCTCCGGCGGGCCGCCCTGGCCGAAGCCGGTGTCGCGGAAGATATCGGACTCCACCGAACGCCCGCCTCGCGCCTCGCCGGTGCCGGCGCCGCTTGCCTGGCGCTGGCCACGGTTGCCCTGGCCGCCTGCGCCATGATTGCCGCCCGAGCCGTGGTCACCATCGGCGTGGCTATCGGTATGGTCGGAGTGCTGGGCGAGCAGCAGGGCATCCGCGGACGCGGTGGTGGTGGAGGCCGCCTGGGCCACGGAGACGACCAGCGCCAGGGGCAGCAGGACGGCCAGCAGGCGAGGGCGGTGCTGGGATAAATGAAGGTGTTTCATGACGGTTGCCTCCCGGGGAACCGAAGGCGGCCCCGCGAGGGGGCCGCCATGCGTCTCACTCTGTCGTTGACGACCTATTCGACGTCGAGGGCGAAGTCATGGACGTACTCCAGCACCTGCACGGCATCATCGGCCTGCTGGGTGAAGGCATCGATGCCGTCGCTGTCCGCATCGATGCTCGGCACGGTATTGAAGGGCACCACATCCAGCAGGTTGACCTGGATCTGCTCGAAGTAGTCGGTACCCTCGACCGGCGCCAGTACCCAGATATCAATGTCGTAGAGGGCTTCCCGCGTATCGGTGGTGTACGAATAACCGGAATTCTCCACCAGAGTGGAGAGCGAAGCATCGAGATCCACGAAGCTGGTGATGCCCATAATCTCGTCGACGGTCAGGTCGCCATACTTGTCCGAGGCGGCCGAGAAGGCCGAGGCGGCCAGCGTCAGCACCACATCGGCGTCCACGGTCATGGAGAAGGTCTCGGCCGGATCATCCCCCATGGGATTGGTGGTGATCGTCAGCTCGTAGCTTGCGGCATCCGGATCGCTGCCGGCGGCGTCGATCAGGGCCACATAGAGGGCGAAGTTCTCCAGCGGGGAGTCGATGGTGGAGACGGTGCCGTCGTCGTTGGTGACCAGCAGGCGTCCGGCCTCGTCGGTCATGGCGGCGAGGGTATCGGCAGTGATGGTCTGCCCATCGAGTTTGGAGAGCAGCTCGGCCAGGGAGTGCTCGACCACGCTATCCGGTGAGCGCGCCACGTTCAGGCGGCCGAACTCCACCGGGATGACGCCCTCGGGCATCTCGAAGTCGCCTTCCTCCACCTCGACCAGCTGGGTATAGGAGTCAGTATCCTCCACGGTGCAGCCGATCACCAGGCAGGGCTGGACATTGCCGTTGTCGTCGAGGATCGGGGTGCCGTCGTCGTTGCGCAGGATGACCACGATATCGCCGTAGTCGTCCCCCTTGGCGCTGTCACCGCCGCCGCCACCCACGCCATCGGGCTTGCCGCCACCACCCACGCCATCGGGTTTGCCGCCGCCGCCGGCGCCATCAGGTTTGCCGCCGCCTTGTCCGCTGGCCGCATCGCGGAAGATATCGGACTCCACGGTGCGCCCCTCGCTGCCGGCGCCGAAGCCGTTGCCCTTGCCGCGGCCGATGTTGAGCAGGTCGCGCCCGCCACCCTGGCCTTGCCCCTGGCCCTGTTGGGCCTCGGCCGTGTCGATCAGGAAGTTGGCCTCGGCCGGAGAAGGCGCCAGGGCGACGGCGACCACCAGAGGAAGCAGGGCGGTACCGGCCAGGGTGGCGATGCGGCGGGTCGTGTTGGTCTTGTAGTGAGTGCTCATGAATTTTCTCCTCCAGGAGAAAGATACTGCCGAGTCAGTAGTGCTGGCAGGGCCACGCTGACCGATACCAGTACCTTCAGGTTAGTCCCACCAGTCCTAAGCATATTTGATGCACGTCAAACTGCTCGAGCTATCTTCGTCCTGCGACACCCTGCCGCATGGACTACCAGCGGTAGTTCAGACCCAGGCGGGTCAGTGTCTCCTCGCTGTCGTAGCGCTCGACGCCGCGGCCGGTATCCAGCTCCAGGGTGTCGTGGTCGATGCGGCTGACCTCCATGCGCAGGTGGAAGCGCTCCTGCAGGGGCACCTCCATGCCCGCGCCATAGCGCCAGGCCTCCTCGGTCTCGCTCTGCACGATGCGCTGGTTGCCGCGGGCATAGTCGACCTCGAAGTCGGTCCAGCTGGGACCGGCCAGCAGGTAGAGCAGGGCGCCGCTGTCGATGATGTAGCCGGCGCGCAGGGCCAGGTCGAGGCTCGACTCGCGGTCCACCGAGTAGGTGCGCCCATTGGGCTGACGCTCATGGTTCCAGGTGATGTCGCTGGCCTCGGCGGCGATCTCGGCGCCCAGGTAGAAGCGATCGAAGGTGACGCCGTAGCCGGCATGCACGCCCGCCAGGGCGCCACTGTCGCCGAACTCGGCATCGAGGACGCTGTCGGTGCGGCTGCCCCGAGACCTGGCTGACCAGGCTGCCGTAGCCGGTGTGCAGGCCGACATAGGGGCCGGCGTAGGCCGCTGCGGAAGCGGCCGGTCGCGATGGCAGCTCGCGCCACGGGTGCCAGGCCACCCCAGGCGCAGCAGGCTCTCCTCGAAGGTGAAGTCGTCGCGCTCGGCCGAGGGGCCGATATCGATGTCGTCGTAATTGGTGTAGCTGTAGTCCATGCGCAGGCCGACGGTGTCCGCCAGCGGGACCTCCATGCCGCCACCGATACGGCGACCGTCGTGCCACTCCTTGTCGCTGATACTCTCGCCGTCCTCGGTGTAGTCGGCCGCGAAACGGCCACGCACCACGCCGAAGCGGCCGTAGACTGCGTTGTTGCCGGAGAGCAGGCGATCGACGCGGATGCCGATGCCGATGTCCTGGTCCTTTTCCACGCCGAACTCGCGGCCGTCGCCGGAGCGCAGATGGTTCCAGCCGGCCCCGGTCTGGTCCGCCTCGAGCTCGAGGGCCAGGCGCCAGTCGTCGAAGGTCAGGGCGTAGCCGCCGAACAGCCCCAGGGTCTCGCCGCTGTCGCGGAAGTCGGCGCGCAGGCTGCCGTCCTGGCCGCTGGCCCGGGGCCCGGCCTGGGCGGTACCTGTCTCGCCGAATCCGCCCTGGATACCCAGGTAGATCCCGCCCAGGGTGTCGGTATGGCGCGCGGCATTCAGCAGCGCCTCGTCCTCGTAGCCGCGTGAGAGCTGGGTACCCAGGCTGACCATCAGGCGGTTGTTGTCGAAGTCCTCGGCTGGCTCGCTGGAGTCGCGCTGCAGGAAGTCGTAGTCGACGCCGACATAGAGGTGCGGGTTGACGTAGTGGCGCAGGCCCAGCCCCACGCCGAAGAGGTTGTCGTTGCGCGTGGTGCCACGATAGTCGTGGTCGCTGTAGCTGGCTCGGGTGTTAAGCAGCAGGTCGGGCCGCAGGGCGGCGCTCGCCTGGACGCCAACCCCGGTGCGCACGCTTCCCGAGGCGCCTTCCACGGTGGTCTCCTCGATGCTGCGATCGAGCCTGGCGGTGACCCGGCTCGCCGACTCCTCCGGCTGCCAGCGCAGCTCGCCGCCGACGTCCCAGGTCTCGATATCCTCCAGCTGTGAATCGTCGTAGTCCTGCTCCATCCAGCCGCCCAGCACTTCGGCGGTGAGATCCGGCGCCGGGCGGTAGATCAGGCCCACGGCGGCGTTGCCGCCCGCGGAGTCACGGTCGATGGCGCCTGGGTCATCGTAGTCGCGGTGATCGATGGCGGCCTGAACGAAGGGCTCCAGGCGATCGCTGACCTTGTAGCCGAAGCGGCCGCCGAACGTGCTCATCTGGCGGTCACGATCGTCCTGGAAGATGGTGCCACCGCCCTCGGCGGGCACGTTGTCGAAGTCCAGCGACTCCCAGGTGCCGCCGAGGCGACTGGTGACACGCCCGAAGGTGTGGTTGATGCCGGCAAAGGTGCCGAGGCGGTCATACTCGGCCGGGCTCCTCGCCGTTGACCGCATCCGGCGACGAGCGCTCCTCGTGGCCGCGCGCCAGGGAGACGCCGCCGAACAGGCTACCCTGGGGTGATAGGCCAGGCGACCCTCGGCGGAGAGCCGCCAGTCGGTGAAGTTCTCGCTGGTATAGTCGTGATAACGGCCGCGCTGGGCGTCGCCACGCAGGCGCACCTCATGGCGCTCGCCGCTGCCCACCAACTCGGCGAAGGGCGATACCAGGGTCACGGTATCCGAGACGCGGTTCTCGCGCTCGAAGAAGACGTTGTCGTTGTACTCGTTGGCAACACTGACGCCCACGTCGTGGGTCCAGTCGGCGTGGGCCATGGTGACGGAACCGGTGGCGGCAGCGGCGGCGATCGCCGCCGTCAGTGGCAACAGGGCAAAGCGTGGGGCCAGGTGGCAGCGCATCTTGTAATCCTCGCGAGTGAGGCGTTGTCTATATGGCAGAGTCACGGGCAGCATGGGCGCTGCCGGGGAACATGTCCTTGTTGCAAGTCAACCTAGCCATTCATATCCATATAGCCACTGATTCGATTCACCAGCCGCCGTGGTTCG
Source organism: Halomonas sp. (assembly GCA_018401555.1). Taxonomy (GTDB): domain Bacteria; phylum Pseudomonadota; class Gammaproteobacteria; order Pseudomonadales; family Halomonadaceae; genus Halomonas. The sequence goes on along the minus strand of JAGYKP010000080.1, from coordinate 42,463 downwards.
AGAACGTATCCATGTCGGGATGACGCCCCGTAAACCAAGGTTCGCATAATGTATATTATGTTAAATTGCACCTGTCGAAACGCAGTCGGCTGGGTCCTCGGCACGCATTCCTGTCGGTCCCGTATGCGCCCGGGTTGGACAAGGTCCTTGGCGACTCCTTATTATCCCCGCACTGTTCAAAGGAATTGTCCTGCCCCATGCCCCATCCCCTGTTGAGCGCCGCTCTCGCGACGTCCGCCCTGCTGCTCACCGGCTGTGCTGCCCTGACCGACAAGCCCGCACCGCCTGCGCCGCTGACGCCAGCCGACTTCCATGTTCGAATGGATGCGCTGGAGGATGCCCTGAGCGCCCGCTGCGACGACCAGTCACGGCTGGGTAACGAGATATCATCGTTCGCGCACCGTCAGGACACCCTGATCGGTGACGTGCGCGAGGTGGGCTCCCTGTTGCGCGGGATGAGTGCCCGGCTGGATAACCTTGCGGTCGACACACCCGACCCGGTCGTGGTCAGGCGCGAGTGCGCCGCCGATGAACTGGGGCTCGCCAACAAGACGGTGCTCGGCAGCAGCGAATGGATCGGCCTGCCCGACGTGGGAACCTACCTCAAGGCACGCATCGACTCGGGCGCCAATACCTCGTCGCTGTCGGCCCGCGAGATCACCCGCTTCGAGCGCGACGGCGAGGACTGGATCCGTTTCAAGCTGGGGCTGACCGACGACGACGTGGTCGTCGATGCGGTGCGTGACGAGTGGATCGAGGCGCCTATCGAGCGTCGGGTGCGTATCATCCAGGCTACCGGCGAGGAATCACGCCCGGTAGTCACGCTGATGATGACCCTGGGCGCGATCCGCGAACCGGTGGAGTTCACCCTGAGCGACCGAACCCATCTCGACTACCCGGCCCTGCTGGGCAGGCGTTTCCTGCTGGATATTGCCGTAGTCGACGTGGCCGAGCGCTATCTCCACGAGCGTCCCGAATACCTCGGCGGGCGTCCGGCATCGGAAGCCGGACGCGATCAGGATGACGCCGATCTCGACAACGAAGAGCGCTGAGCCGCACATCAGCCGCTCTCTGCCAAGGAAGACCCATGTCACGACTGCCCTTCTATCTGCTGGTTGGCGTCCTGTTCCTGGCCGGCGTGGCCATGAGCCTGCATCGCCACTACCAGCTCGAGGTGCCCTGGACGCCGGGCGAACAGCGCCAGGTGTGGGAGGTGGAAGCCCAGGTCAACTTCACCGCACTGGGTGATCCGGTGCTGGTGGACATGGCATTGCCCTCGTCCCAGGAAGGCTTCCGGCTGCTGACCGAACACACCGCCTCACCCGGATTCGGGCTGTCGTTCGTGGAGGAGGATGGCGCCCGGCGTGCCCAGTGGTCGATCCGTGAGGCCAGCGGCTCCCAGCAGCTTTACTACACTGCCCAGGTACTGGTGGCACCCGACAACCGTCCGCCTCGCCTGGAGGCCCCACCGCTGCGCCGTGACATCGTCTGGGAGCGGCCCTATGACACGGCTGCCGCGCAGCTGATCGAACGCGCCTGGAGCCGCAGCGCCGACTCCTTCACCTTCGCCCGCGAGCTGTTCCAGGAGTTCGACGCTGAGCGCCAGGGCGAGAATGCCCGCCTGCTGCTGACCCAGTTCGAACGCACGCCCCTGCTGGTTCGCCTGCTCAACCAGGCAGGGGTTCCCGCCCGGGAAGTGAACGGCCTGCTGCTCGAGGATGGCCGGCGTCGCCAGTCGCTGACCAGCTGGATCCAGGTGTTCGACGACCAGCACTGGAAGCTGTTCGACCCGGCGACCGGAGAGCAGGGACGCCCCGATAACCTGCTGATCTGGGAGGGAAGTGGCCAGGCGGTGCTCGAGGTACAGGGCGGCACCAACTCGCGCGTCACCTTCTCGATGCTCTCCCGCAATCAGCCGGCGGCCGCCGCCGTGCGCAACCAGCTGGCCGAGGACACCCTGCTCAACTTCTCCATCCATAGCCTGCCGCTGGAGGAGCAGGCGCTGTTCCAGACCATCCTGCTGATCCCCATCGGTGCACTGGTGGTGGTGCTGCTGCGCATCCTGGTAGGGATCAAGACCTCGGGCACCTTCATGCCGGTGCTGATCGCCCTGGCCTTCATCCAGACCAGCCTGGCCACCGGGCTGATCGGCTTCCTGCTGGTGGTGGCCGTGGGCCTGGTGATCCGCAGCTACCTCTCCTATCTGAACCTGCTGCTGGTGGCGAGGGTCACCGCGGTGATCATCACGGTAATCGGCATCATCTCGGTGTTCTCGGTACTCGCCTATCGCTTCGGACTCAATGCCGGCCTGACCATCACCTTCTTCCCGATGATCATCCTCTCCTGGACCATCGAGCGGATGTCGATCCTGTGGGAGGAGGAAGGCCCCAAACAGGTGCTGATCCAGGGCGGCGGCAGCCTGATCACCGCGGTGCTGGCCTTCCTGGCCATGAACAATCCCTGGGTGCGGCATATCACCTTCAACTTCCTGGGGGTGCAGCTGATCCTGATGGCACTGATCCTGCTGATCGGCAACTACACCGGCTACCGCCTGCTGGAGCTGCGTCGCTTCAAGCCGGTCACCGAGGATTGAGCCATGCGTGAATGGACGACCCCCGGCAAGTTGCGCGCCAAGGGCATCATCGGCATGAACCGGCGCAATATCCGCTACATCGGGCGCTACAACAACCGCCGCCTCTATCCGTTGGTGGATGACAAGCTGCAGACCAAGCTGCTCGCCGAACGCTTCGGCATCACCACCCCGGCACTGATCGGCACCGTCACCACCCAGTTCGGCGTCAAGCACATCGGTGAGCTGCTCGCCGGGCACAACGGCTTCGTGATCAAGCCGGCCAAGGGCAGTGGCGGCAAGGGCATCCTGGTGATCGAACGCGTCGAGGGGGACGAGTTCATCAAGCCCAGCGGGGCCCGGATGCGGCTGCCGGACGTCGAGCGTCACGTCTCCAATATCCTCTCCGGCCTCTACTCGCTGGGCGGTGCTCCCGATGTGGCGCTGGCCGAGGCGTTGATCAACTTCGACGAGAGCCTCTCCGAATACACCTACGAGGGGGTCCCGGATATCCGTGTCATCGTCTTCCGTGGCTATCCGGTGATGGCGATGATGCGGCTCTCCACCGCGGCCTCGGACGGCAAGGCCAACCTGCACCAGGGCGCGGTCGGGGTGGGCCTGGATATCGCCACCGGCACCGCGATTCGCGGCGTGCAGTTCGACCGTACCCGCCACGACCATCCCGATACCGGCCATGAGCTGGCCAGTCTGGCCATCCCCGACTGGCCTACCCTGCTGCTGCTCGCCGCCGGCTGCTACGAGATGACCGGCCTCGGCTACCTGGGTACCGACATGGTGCTCGACCGCGACCAGGGGCCCATGCTGCTGGAGCTCAATGCGCGCCCGGGGCTGGCGATCCAGATGGCCAATGGCGAGGGGCTCAGGCGTCGCCTCGACCTGGTCGAGAAGCAGCCCGAGGGCGTGTCGCCCGAGGCACGCGTGGCCTTCGCCCGGGAGCATTTCGCGCGGCGCAGCGAGCTCGAGGCCGCCGCCGAGGCCTGAGCCTCGGTGGCCCGCCCTCGCCCACCCGCGTAGAATGGCGGCAGAATCCACAGCCGACGGGTCCCATGACCGATTCCCGTAACCTGCTGCTCCAGGCGGAGCGGCAGTGCCAGCAGAGCGGTGCACGCTTCACGCCCATACGCCGCCGGGTGCTCGAGATGATTGCCGACGCCCCCGGGGGGCTCAAGGCCTATGACCTGCTCGACCGCCTGGCGACCGAGCACGCCTCGGCCAGGCCACCCACCGTGTATCGGGCCCTGGAGTTCCTGATCGACCAAGGCCTGGTGCATCGTATCGAGTCGCTCAATGCCTATGTCGCCTGCCCCTGCCCGGAGCACTCCCACGGCTTCCAGCTGTTGATCTGCCGCGACTGCGGGCGTGTCGAGGAGTTGCACCTGGATGAGGTCAATGCCCAGCTCTCTGGCTGTGCCCGCCAGCTGGGCTTCCGGGTGGAGCGTCAGACCATCGAGCTGCTGGGGCGCTGCGATGCCTGCTGCGCCACCGACGACTGAGCCCAACCTGCGATAGCCCCGATCCTGCGGAGAACCCCCATGCCCGACACCTTCAAGGCCCTGGAACGGGCCCCAGCCGACAGCCGCCATGCGCTGACCGACGTGCTTGCAGCCATCCGCTTCAATGCCGATGGCCTGATCCCGGCCATCGCCCAGCAGCATGACAGCGGCGAGGTGCTGATGATGGCCTGGATGAATCGCGAGGCGCTGGAAGAGACGCTGCACACGGGCCGGGTCTGCTACTGGTCGCGCTCCCGCGGCAAGCTGTGGCGCAAGGGCGAGAGTTCCGGCCAGCAGCAGCACCTTGTCAGTGCCGCCCTGGATTGCGATGGCGACACCCTGCTGCTGCAGGTGGACCAGACCGGGCCGGCCTGCCACAGCGGGCGGCGCAGCTGTTTCTATGTGGCCCTGGAGAAGGACGCGGCACGCATCACCAGCGCCCCGCAAATCGACCCCGACACCCTCTACGGCAAGGCCTGATGCCCTGCCTGGCGGCCTGGCTGGCCAAGCTGGTGCGGCTGTTGCGCCAGGCCACGGCCTGGCTGATGATCGCCCTCGTGAAGCTCTACCAGGTCACCCTGAGCCCCCTGCTCGGGCCGCGTTGTCGCTACTGGCCGAGCTGTTCCAGCTATGCCGTGGAGGCCATCCGGGTGCACGGGCCGCTCAAGGGAGGGCTGATGGCCGCCCGCCGCATCGCGCGCTGCCACCCCGGCTGCGAGGGCGGCATCGACCCGGTACCCGGCGGCCCCAGCGAGGCGCTGTGCCGCGAGGATCCCGAGCTCGACGAGAACTTTCGCCCCCGGCCGCCGGCGGACGACGACCGGGACCGCTAGCAAATTGATGCCGTCATGCTGGTTTGTGTCTATCAATGAGCGCCATGTCACGGAACCCCTCGGCGACTTCTTCCTCAATATGTGACGCCAGGCTGGCATCCTGCAGCACAGGAAACTCCTTGGTCAGCTTGCCGCTGACGCGACCGTTCTGGCGAATAGCCCGGATGATTCGATCAATATGGTCGTCGGGCCCCTCCAGCCAGTTTTTGATCGCTGATCGTGTTTGATGCCAGGCTCGTTGCAGTGTGGCCTGTTCGTGCATTTCATGTTCGACCGTATGGCGAAGAATGCCCATCAGATATTCGACTTGGGCTGTCAGATCGGGATAGCGCCATGTCGGCGCCGCCTGGGCATAAGCCTTGAATGCAAAATCAGATTCGATGCCATCTTTATAGCGCGAACGTTCCCGGGTGAAGGCTACTGCCTCTCTGTAGGCCTGCATCAGGGGACGCGAATAGAGCTCGAGTACTCGATCGTACTCAGCGCGACGAATCGCCGACGAGGTTATGGTCGCGGATACCGGCAGGATGAAGGGTACTGGTACCACTTCGTCGCGGCGCAACACATCATTGATAAGGAAGCGTGATACCCGTCCATTGCCATCGGCCAGAGGGTGGAGAAATACGAAACCGAAGCTCGCCACGGCCGCCCGCAGGATGGATGGCGTTTCCTCAGTGGTCAGCAGGAACTGACGCAGCCCGTCCAGCATCCCAGGGAGCCAGTCCCAATGCGGGCAGACATAATGCACCACTGAACCGTGATGGAGCGACCGGCTACCGACGAAAACCGGGGAGAGGCGTAGGCCTGGCTCGATCGTTGAGACGCCCAGGATGTTTCTCTGAAGTTCACTCAGCGAATGGTGACTGAGGGGATCTGACAGGCGGCCGCAGTAGGCTTCCATGGCCTCAGCAAACCGCTGGATTCGGTCCCGGCGATCCCCCTCGTGCTCGATGACGAAGCTAGCCCGACTCTCCTTGATAGTCAGCCAGACGGCGCTTCGGAGCAGAATATCGGCACCGAACTCTCCTTCCATGGAAGCTAGCCTGGCGCCAAGATCGTAATCAGCGGCCTCATTGACCGTGGGCGTCCTGCGCACCATCGGACAGTAATCAGGGGTTCCGGGAAGGTTGTCGTTGATGCGCCAGCGACGATTTCGCTCCGGGGAGCTGCGGACGACGTAATATCGGGCATCGAGGGCATCGCGATAATTGCCCCCGACCTCGTCGATGTCCAGTTGGTACCCTGTGAGCCATTCATATAGAAAGCCGGCGCGACGAGCATATTGCCCGGTTGGCTCGCTGCACACCCAGTCAGTCAGTAGCTGCCCGGGAATAACCTCGAACAGGCGAGCCAGAAATTCCAAGTGCACGCCTTCATGCTTCAGGGCGAACGTGAGGTGAGCGCTCAGTGTATCGGTAGGACGCATGGTCTCGAGGTACGTCTCCACGCGCCCGGCATCATGCTCATGCGTATGACGCGTTCGGCCGATACGACTAATCACTGGAAACGGCTGAGTTGCCTCGACACCGTAGTGTCTGGCAAGCCAGCCATAACCAATTTCATTCCTGTCCTGGGCTACCAAAACGATTATCCCGCTGACGAAATGATTATAAAATCGACATTTCCGATAAAAATGATTTTAGCAGTCCAGCAAGTCGGGGGCTATTGTTCAAGCAGCTTCCTGCTCGGCCACCTCGTAGATACGCTTGAGCATGGCGTTGAGACCGTTGCTGCGCGTCGGCGACAAATGCTTGTCGAGCCCCAGGTCGCCAAGGAAGTGCGGTGAGGTATCACGGATCTCGGTGGCCGGCCGGTCGTTGTAGATCCGCATCAGCACGGCGATCAGTCCCGAGACGATGGCGGCATCGGAGATGGCGTCGAAGTGCACCACCTCGCCGCGACGCTCGTGGTGCATCCAGACATTGGACTGACAGCCCTGGATCTTGAGCTCGTCACGCTTCCACTCGGCGGGGAAGTCGGGCAACGCCTTGCCCATGTCGATGATGTACTGGTAGCGGTCCATCCAGTTGTCGAACATCTCGAACTCGTCGATCAGTTCCTGCTGCGCCTGTTCGGCGGTTGCCTCGATCGTCATGAAAGCTCTTTGTGGTCTTTGCCGCGATTATACCGGCTCGTCCCGGGTGGCGTCCGCCCCTGCCGCCCCTCTCTTCGTTCGGCAAGGCCATGCAGCGACTGCTGGCGGTGCCAGGCCTCGTCCTCGGCGTGCAGGTAGCGGGCGGTGGTATCCAGTCGCGAATGGCGCGCCGTGGCTGCGAGATAGCGCAGCTCGACACCGGCCTGGGCCTGATGGGTCAGCGCCGTATGGCGCAGCCAGTGCGGGGTCGCCTGGCGCAGGCGCAGGGCCCAGCCATGGGCGCCCTCCCCCTGCTCTTCCTCGAGGGCATCGGCGGCCTCGCCAAATGTCTCGCGGATCCAGCCGGTAGAGGCGGTTGTCGCCGATACCCCGCCTGCCATCCAGGGCCCGCAGCAGCGGTGTGGCATCGTCCAGCTGGGGTTCCAGGCTCAGACCCAGGGCAAGACGCCACTCGGTCAGCAGGGTCAGCATGTCGGGCGGTACCGGGATGCTGCCGGTCTTGCCCCCCTTGCCGACGACGTTCCACCACCAGCGACCCTCCCGCCGCTGGAAGTCGCCCATGCGCGCCGCGCTCATCTCGCTGATGCGTGGGGCCAGCAGGTAGGCGAAGCCGAACACGAAGCGCCGCCGGTGGCGTTCGTACTGCTCTCGCGATGAGCCGCCCTCCTCCATGGCTGGACTGCCCGCGCCAGTCAACCAGCCCCAGAACCAATCCCACAGCGGCGCCTCCAAGTAGCGTTCGATGCCGCCCTGACGATTGTCCAGACGCCGTCGCTTGTCGCGCATCAACCGGAAGGGATTGTGGGCCACCCAACCCGCCTCGGCCAGCCAGGCATACATGCCCTGCAGGATCACCAGGCTCTGGCGGCGGCTCGCCGGCGACAGCGGGCCGCGAAATGGGCGCCAGTCCTCAGCCTGGCGAGGCCGCGGCGGCCCGACCCAGCGTGAGCGAGGCTGGGGGTCGGCGAGGAATGCCTCGAAGCCCTCCAGGTGGTCACGCCTCACCTGGTTCAGCGTCATGTCCCGCTCGGCGAGCCACAGCAGCAGGCGCTCGGCCTCGCGACGATAGGCGCGCCGGGTCCTCGGGCTGGCCCGATACTCCGCCAGCCATTCGGCCACCGCCTCGGCATCGCTGCGCGCTGAGATATAACCGCCCTGCCCGGCCATTGGACGCTCCACAAGGCTCGTCCCGATGCCGACCGGCAATTCGTCACTACCTATTATCTTTTGCACTCTTCACCCTTGCTCCTTGCTCCTTGCTCCTTGCTCCTTGCTCCTTGCTCGCCAGTATCCCGTCTGCGGCCGATCAAAAGCAAGATAAGCCGCGTAATCTTGCTTTTATTGTCTATTTCATAGCGTATTTTATGTATTACGTATCATGTAATATTCTTCCTTTCAGTACCAATCCCCGCTATGCTGCGCCGGATACCAGCCTACAAGGGGCATCACGAGCCGCCGGCTCGCGCCCCGCTTGCCGAGGAGAGACCCATGGCGCGCAGTGGCGTGACCTACGAAGACGTGCAGCGAGCCATCGATGAACTGCTGACCCGCGGCGACGCCCCCAGCGTGCAGAAGATTCGCGAGGTACTGGGAACCGGGAGCTACACCACCATCAGCGAGCACCTGCGCGCCTGGCGGCAGCAGCGCGAGGAGAACCGCGACGTGCCACCGCCCCGCGGCATGCCAGCCGCCCTGCAGGAGCTCGCGGAGGGGCTGTGGCGCCAGGCCCAGGAGAGCGCCAACCAGGCACTGACGCACTATCGGGAAGAGGCGGATCGCAAGGTCGAGCAGGCCCATGAGGCTGCCGCCGACGCGCACCGCCAGGCCGAGGATGCCCGGCAGCGCGAAACGGCACTGGCCAGCCACCTGGCCGGCACCGAACAGCGACTCGAGACACTCAGCGCCGAGCTGGCCACCCGCCAGGCGGACAACGAGACCCTCCGGAAGACCGAGCAGCGTCTCGCCACGCGACTGGCCGAGGCAGAGTCCCTGCTGCAGCGCCATCGGGACGAGGCGGCCAGGGTGGCGGACGAACATCAGCAGGCCATGCAGGCCAGGGATGCCGAGCATCGCGAGAAGCTGACGCGAGAGGAGCAGCGCCACGAAAGTGCCGAGACACGCCTGATGGCGCTGCTCGACCAGGCACGCCAGGAGCGACAGGCCCAGGAGAAGGCCGCGGCCGGCCGCGAGGAGCAGTTGGAGAGGCGTCTCGCCCGCCAGGAATCACAGCTCCAGGAGGCGCGAGCCCGGCTGGCAGAGGAAGAGAAGCGGCATCGCGAGACCGACTGGGCGCGCCGCCAGGCCGAGTCGCTGGCCGACACTCGTCAGCACGAGCAGGCGCTGCTGCAGGCGCGCATCGACGAGCAGAAGCGTCACCTGGAGGACCAGACCCAAAGGGTGAGACACCTGGAGGAGCAGCTCCACCGCTGCCTGTGGCAGACGCCGGCGGCCAAGGGTGACCAGGCGGAGGGTAACGCCGAGGGTGGCGAAACCAGTGGCGAGAAGAGAGAGGAAGGCGAGGCCCCCGACGACACCCCGTGAGCTCACCAGGCGCGAACACAAGGGCCCCACCGATCGGCGGGGCCCTTGTGTTGGTAACGGGCTTACCTCGTGACAGGGCCTGTCAACCTGTCGACCCGGGCGACGCCCGGGTCGGTCACGCCTAGCGGTAGTAGGCGTTGGTGGTGTCGGTATGGTCGGTGACGTCACGGATGCCGCCCAGCTCCGGGATACGCTCCATCAGGGTGCGCTCGACGCCCTCCTTGAGGGTCAGGTCCACCGCCGCGCAGCCCTGGCAGCCGCCGCCGAAGGCCAGCACTGCGACGTTCTCACCGGTCAGCTCGACCAGCTTGATCTCGCCGCCATGGGCGGCGAGCCGGGGTTGATCTCGCTGTAGAGGATGTAGTTGACGCGATCCTCCAGCGGGCTGTCGGCGTTGACCTTGGGCATCTTGGCGTTGGGCGCCTTGATGGTCAGCTGACCACCCATGCGGTCGGCGTTGAAGTCGACCACCGCCTCCTCGAGGAACGGCAGGCTGTTCTTGTCCAGGAAGACGCCGAGCTTGGGCAGCTCCAGCTTCTCGTCGGTCGGCTCTTCCTCGCCGGGCCGGCAGTAGGCCAGGCAGGTCTCGGCATAGGGGGTGCCGGGCTGGGTGATGAAGATGCGTACCGCGATACCCTCGACGTTCTGCTTCTCGAGCAGCTCGGCGAGGTAGTCCTGGGCACTGTCGGTAATCTGGATCGGTTCGCTCATGGCACTCTCTTGTGAAGCTGTCGGTCCGCGGCAGCGGCTTCTGGTCGCCGCGTACCGTATAAATTGATGATGCCAATGGTAAGACACGGGACGCGGCGAGACAATCCCGACTGAATTGCTGGGTTTTTGTGACCCCACCTGCCCCCGTCGCAGCCAGTTTGGTAGAATGGCATGTTTGACAGAGGCCGCCGCACAGAAGATGCCCCCAGGCACCCGGCGGCCACGCCACCCCGGACACCACCCCGCTGGAGACAGACTCACGCCATGGCCGCCGTTCCTACTGCCCAGACCGCTACCCTGATCGAACGCCTCGCCGAGCGCATCCTGATGCTCGACGGAGGCATGGGCACCATGCTCCAGAACGCCGGCCTGACCGAGGAGGAGTTCCGGGGAGAGCGCTTCGCCGAGTGGCCTTCGGACCTCAAGGGCAACAACGACCTGCTGGTGCTCACCTGCCCCGACCTGGTTACGCGCATCCATCGCGAGTATCTCGAGGCCGGCGCCGACATCATCGAGACCAACACCTTCAACAGCACGCGTCTCTCCCAGGCCGACTACGGCATGGAGGCGCAGGTCCCCGAGCTCAACCGTGAGGCGGCGCGCCTGGCGCGTGAGGTGTGCGATGCGGTGGGCGCCGAGACCGGCATCCCCCGCTACGTGGCCGGGGTCCTCGGGCCCACCTCGCGCACCGCCTCGCTCTCCCCGGACGTCAACGACCCGGCCAAGCGCAATGTCACCTTCGATGCGCTGCGCGAGAACTACTACGAGGCGGCCGGGGCGCTGATCGAGGGTGGCGCCGACCTGATCATGATCGAGACCATCTTCGACACCCTCAATGCCAAGGCGGCGATCTACGCCTTGGAGGAGCTGTTCGAGGCGCGCGGCGAACGCCTGCCGGTGATGATCTCCGGCACCATCACCGACGCCTCTGGCCGCACCCTCTCCGGCCAGACCACCGAGGCGTTCTGGAACTCGGTGCGCCACGCCAAGCCGCTCTCGGTGGGCCTCAACTGTGCGCTGGGGGCCGCGGAACTGCGTCCCTACATCGAGGAGCTCTCCACCAAGGCGGAGACCTTCGTCTCGGCCCACCCCAACGCCGGCCTGCCCAACGAGTTCGGTGAATATGACCAGACCCCGGAGGAGATGGCGGCCATCGTTGCCGAGTTCGCCTCAAGCGGCCTGGTCAACATCATCGGCGGCTGCTGCGGCTCGACCCCCGAACATATCGCCGCCATCCATCGCGCCATCCAGGGCATGGCGCCGCGCCAGGTGCCCGAGATTCCCCAGGCCTGCCGCCTGTCGGGCCTGGAGCCATTCAACATCGGTCCCGACTCGCTGTTCGTCAACGTCGGTGAGCGCACCAACGTCACCGGCTCGGCGCGCTTCAAGCGACTGATCGTCGACGAGGACTACAGCACCGCCCTGGAAGTGGCCCTCGAGCAGGTGGAGAACGGCGCCCAGATCATCGACATCAACATGGACGAGGGGATGCTCGAGTCCCAGGAGGCGATGGTGCGCTTCCTCAACCTGATCGCCGGCGAGCCCGACATCGCCCGGGTGCCGATCATGGTCGATTCCTCCAAGTGGGAGATCATCGAGGCGGGCCTCAAGTGCATCCAGGGCAAGGCGGTGGTCAACTCCATCTCGATGAAGGAGGGCGAGGACGCCTTCCGCGAGCAGGCCACCATCTGTCGTCGGCATGGCGCCGCCGTGGTGGTGATGGCCTTCGACGAGGCGGGCCAGGCGGATACCTTCGCGCGCAAGACCGAGATCTGTCAGCGCGCCTACCGGATCCTGGTCGACGAGCTCGACTTCCCGCCGGAAGACATCATCTTCGACCCCAACATCTTCGCCATCGCCACCGGCATCGAGGAGCACGACAACTACGCCGTGGATTTCATCGAGGCCACCCGCTGGATACGTGAGCACCTGCCCCACGCCATGGTCTCGGGCGGCGTCTCCAACGTGTCGTTCTCCTTCCGGGGCAACAACCCGGTTCGCGAGGCGATCCACTCGGTATTTCTCTACCATGCCATCCGCGCCGGGCTGACCATGGGCATCGTCAACGCCGGTCAGCTGGCGGTCTACGACGACCTCCCCGAGGAGCTGCGCGAGGCGGTGGAGGACGTGGTCCAGAACCGCCGCGGCGACAGCACCGAGCGCCTGGTGGACCTCGCCGAGAAGTACAAGGGCGACGGCAGCGGCCCGGCGAAGAAGGAAGATCTCGAATGGCGCACCTGGGAGGTCGAGAAGCGCATCGCCCACTCCCTGGTCAAGGGCATCACCGCCTACATCGAGGAGGACACCGAGCTGGCCCGCCAGCGTGCCGAGCGCCCCATCGAGGTGATCGAGGGGCCGCTGATGGACGGCATGAACGTGGTCGGTGACCTGTTCGGCGACGGCAAGATGTTCCTGCCCCAGGTGGTCAAGTCGGCTCGTGTCATGAAGCAGGCGGTGGCCTATCTGATCCCCTATATCGAGGCGGAGAAGGCCCTCAACGAGGACACCCAGGCCAAGGGCAAGATCGTCATGGCCACGGTCAAGGGCGACGTCCACGATATCGGCAAGAATATCGTCGGCGTGGTCTTGCAGTGCAACAACTACGAGGTGGTCGACCTCGGCGTGATGGTGCCGGCGGAGAAAATCCTGCAGACGGCCCGGGAAGAGAATGCCGATATCATCGGCCTTTCCGGGCTGATCACCCCGTCGCTGGACGAGATGGTCCACGTGGCCAAGGAGATGCAGCGCCAGGGCTTCGAGCTTCCGCTGCTGATCGGCGGTGCCACTACCTCCAAGGCCCACACCGCCGTCAAGGTGGAGCCCCAGTACGCGCAGCCGGTAATCTATGTGTCCGATGCCTCGCGCGCCGTGGGGGTCGCCGGCAAGCTGCTCTCGCCGACGCTCAAGCCGGACTATGTGGCGGAGATCAGCGCCGAGTACGAGAAGGTACGCGAGCGCAACGCCAAGCGTCGCCCCAAGGCCGCCGACCTGACCTACGCGCAGGCCCGGGAGCGAAAGTGCCGCCTCGACTGGAACGCCTACACCCCGCCGCGGCCGGCCATGACCGGCACGCTCTCCTTCAATGACTATGACCTCGAGGAGATGGTCGAGCGCATCGACTGGACCCCCTTCTTCATGAGCTGGCAGCTGGCCGGCAAGTACCCGAAGATCCTCGACGATGCCAAGGTCGGTGAGGCGGCGCGCAGCCTGTTCCGCGACGCTCAGGCGATGCTGCGCAAGCTGATCGACGAGAAGCTGGTGGAGGCACGCGGCGTGATCGGCATCTGGCCAGCCAACAGCGTCGATGACGATGTCATCGAGGTCTATGCCGACGAGTCCCGCGAGACGGTGATCGAGCGCCTGCACCATATTCGCCAGCAGACCACCAAGAACCGCGACGGGATCTGCTACAGCCTGGCCGACTTCGTGGCGCCCAGGGAGAGCGGCAAGCCCGACTGGATCGGTGGTTTCGCCGTGACCACCGGCCACGGGGTGGAGGCGCTGGCCGAGCAGTACAAGGCCGCCGGCGACGACTACAACGCCATCCTGGTGCAGTCGCTCACCGACCGCCTGGCCGAGGCCTTCGCCGAGCGCCTCCATGAGCGGGTACGCAAGGAGTTCTGGGGCTATGTGCCCGAGGAGACGCTGGACAACGACGCCCTGATCGCCGAGAAGTACCAGGGCATCCGCCCGGCACCGGGTTACCCGGCCTGCCCCGATCACACCGAGAAGCCCACCCTGTTCAGGCTGCTCGAGGCCACCGAGGCGGCCGGCATCACTCTGACCGAGAACTTCGCCATGTGGCCGGCGGCCGCCGTGGCCGGCTGGTACTTCTCGCATCCGCAGTCGAAGTACTTCTCCACCGGCAAGATCACCCGCGACCAGGTGGAGGCGCTGGCCGAGCGCAAGGAGATGAGTCTCGAGGAGATGGAGCGCTGGCTGGCGCCGGTGCTCTCCTACGACCCCGCCTGACTCGCTGCGGCCGCCCGTGCGGCGGCCCGCACCCAGCCCCTGCCGCGGAACGCCATGCTGCCTCCCTCGACACGTCGCCGCATCATCCTGCGCCTCGCCCTGCCGATCATCGCCGGCATGCTCTCCCAGAGCCTGATCAACCTGATCGATGCCGCCATGGTGGGCTCGCTGGGCGAGGTGCCCCTGGCCGGCGTGGGTATCGGCGGCTACGTGATGTTCATGATCACCGCCCTGGTGTTCGGACTCTCCTCCGGCGTGCAGGCCCAGACCGCACGGCGCCACGGCGAGCAGGCCTGGACGCGCCTCGCCATGCCACTCAATGCCGGCCTGGTCATCGCCGTCGGGCCTCGCTGCCGGTGACGGCACTCTGCCTGTGGCAGGCACCGGCGCTGATGGCGCTGATCAGCCAGGACCCCGCGGTCAACGCCGAGGCGGTCGCCTACTTCCGCTGGCGGGTGCTGTCGCTGGTTGCCGTGGCGATGATCTTCTGCTTCCGCGGCTACTGGAACGGCATCCAGCAGACCGGCCTCTACCTGCGCATCATCCTCGGCGATGCATGTCATCAACGTGATGGCGAGCCTGGGCCTGATCTTCGGCTACCTGGGCTTCCCGCCATGGGGGCTGCCGGCGCCGGCGCCGGCTACCACCTCTCGCTGTTTGCCGGACTCGCGATGTGGGCCGGGGCCAGTCCTGCGCCACGCCCGGCCCAGTGGTTTCCTCGCCGGGCTGCCCCGCCGCTTCACCTTCCTTACTACCTTGCGCCTGGCCGGTCCCCACTCCTTCCAGCAGCTGTGGTTCGCGGCGGGCTACGCGGTGCTGTTCTGGATACTGGGTCAGGTCGGCACCTCCAGCGTGGCGGTGGGACACGTGCTGGTGAACCTCTCGCTGCTGCTGATCCTTCCCGGCGTGGGGCTGGGCATGGCGGCCATGAGCCTGGTGGGCCAGGCACTCGGACGTGAAGAGCATGGTGACGCCCACCGCTGGGGCTGGGAGGTGGTGCACCTCGCCTGGCTCTGTCTGGCGGTCATCGCACTGCCCAT
This sequence comes from Halomonas sp., assembly GCA_018401555.1. Lineage (GTDB taxonomy): Bacteria > Pseudomonadota > Gammaproteobacteria > Pseudomonadales > Halomonadaceae > Halomonas. The sequence continues at coordinate 27,188 of JAGYKP010000080.1, read as the reverse complement.
GGCGCTGTTTCCCGATGCCGTCCTCGCGCTCTTCCTGCATGATCCGACCCTGGTCGAGCTGGCGTCTGCCGCCTGCCGCCTGACGGCGCTGATGATCGTGCTCGATGCCGCGGCACTGGTGCTGGCCCAGGCGCTGCTCGGCGCCGGGGCCAACCGCACGGTGATGACCGCCACCCTGTCGCTGCAGTGGCTGCTGTTCCTGCCGCTGGCCTGGCTGAGTAGGCGTCTGGTTCGAGCAGGGGCTGGTGGGCATCTGGTGGATACAGCTCGCCTATCGTTGCCTCAACTCGCTGTGGTTCGCGGCAATCTGGCAGCGTCGTCGCTGGCAGCGCCTCTACGTCTAGTCCGGCTAATTACTTTAAGTATAAAAACTATAAGTTTTAATTCTTTTAAATAATATGCGACCCCGCGTATCGTGCTGCGTCAGGCACTGCCACTTTCACTGCAGCAGGATGGCTGAATGTATCGCTACGATTCCCACGACCAGACTCTCGTCAACGAACGCGTGGCCCAGTTCCGCGACCAGATGGAGCGCTATCTTGCCGGGCGCCTGAGCGAAGAGGAGTTCCTGCCGCTGCGGGTGCAGAACGGCCTGTATATCCAGCGCTACGCTCCCATGCTGCGCATCGCCATCCCCTACGGCATGCTGGCCGCTTACCAGCTGCGCAAGCTGGGCGACCTGGCTCGCGACTACGACCGTGGCTATGGGCACTTCACCACCCGCACCAACCTGCAGCTCAACTGGCCGAAGTTCGAGACCGTGCCGGACATGCTGGCCGAGCTCGCCAGCGTGCAGATGCACGCCATCCAGACCAGCGGCAACGACATCCGCAACACCACCACCGACCAGTTCGCCGGCGTCGCCGAGGACGAGGAGGTCGATCCCCGCCCCTGGTGCGAGCTGATCCGCCAGTGGTCCACCTTCCACCCCGAGTTCGCCTACTTGCCACGCAAGTTCAAGATCGCGGTGACCGGTGCCGCCGAGGATCGCGCGGCGATCCAGGTCCACGACGTGGGCCTGCGGCTGTGGAGGGACGCCCAGGGCGAGGTGCGCGTCAGGGTGCTGGCCGGCGGTGGCCTGGGCCGCACGCCGATGATCGGCGAGGTGGTCCGCGACGACCTGCCCTGGCAGCACCTGCTCACCTACCTCGAGGCGCTGGTTCGGGTCTACAACCAGTTCGGCCGCCGCGACAACAAGTTCAAGGCGCGCATCAAGATCCTGGTCAAGGCCCTGGGCGTCGAGGAGTTCCGCCGCCGCGTCGAGGAGGAGTGGGCCCATCTCAAGGATGGCCCCCAGACCCTGACCCGGGAGAGCGTCGAGCGGGTGGCGGCCCACTTCGTCGACCCCGAGCGGCGCCCCGTTACCGACGAGGCCATCGCCGCTATCGAGGCGTTGCGCGGCGAGAATCGCGCCTTCGGCCGCTTCATGACCAACAACGTCCACGGTCACAAGGTGCCCGGCTACGCGTCGGTTACCCTCTCCCTGAAGCGCAGCGGCCACTCGCCCGGCGACGTCACCGCCGAGCAGATGCACCAGATCGCGGATCTCGCCGACGAGTATAGCTTCGGCGAGCTGCGCGTCACCCATGAGCAGAATCTGGTGCTCTCCGATGTGCCCATGGATCGCCTGGAGGCGCTGTGGCACGAGCTCGAGGCACTGGGCCTGGCCAATCCCACGGTGGGCACCCTGGCCGACCTGATCTGCTGCCCCGGGGGTGACTACTGCGCCCTGGCCAACGCCAAGTCGATCCCGGTGGCCCAGGCCATCCAGGAACGCTTCGAGGACCTGGACTTCCTCTACGACCTGGGCCCGCTGGAGCTCAATATCTCCGGCTGCATGAACGCCTGTGGCCATCACCATGTCGGTCACATCGGCATCCTCGGCGTCGACAAGAAAGGCGAGGAGTGGTACCAGATCTCGCTCGGCGGCGCCCAGGGCAATGCGGCATCGCTGGGCAAGATCCTCGGCCCCTCCTTCAGCCGCGAGGCGGTCCCCGGGGTCATCGACACCCTGCTCAAGGTCTACGTCAGCGAGCGCAGCGACGACGAGACCTTCCTCGACACCTATCGTCGCATCGGTCTCAAGCCCTTCAAGGAGCGCGTCTATGCCTGATCAGGCCCCCCACTCCGCAAGCCAACGCCCCTATCTCTTCCGCGGCCAGTCGGCCGTCGATGACTGGCAGCTGATCCGCGAGGGCCAGCCGGCCGCCGGAGTGCCGGCGATCGTGCCCTCGACGAATGGCTCTGAGGGCGAGCGTGGCCAGGGGCGCGCCCCCTGGCTTGCCGCCGACACCGAACTCGATGACGCCCTGGCCGCACGCCTTGTCGCGGCACCGCTGGTCGCCATCGACTTCCCGAAGTTCACCGACGGCCGCGGCTACAGCCTGGCGCGGATAGCTGCGCGAGCGTCACGGTTATCGGGGCGAGATTCGCGCCATCGGCGATGTGCTGGTCGACCAGCTCTTCTTCATGCGTCGCTGTGGCTTCGACGGCTTCTCGCTGCGCGAGGACCAGTGGCTGGAGGGACGCCCTGCGCAACCTGAACGTCTTCAGCCGCGCCTACCAGCCGGCGGTGGACCAGCCCGAGCCGCTGTTCCGGCGCCGCGAGCGCGAACGGAGCCAGGCGCGTAAAGAGGCTCCTGCTTTCGCTTGATAAAGCGAGCACTATTCTAGCGCAGCCACCTTGAGGGGCGACGGGGACAGGTCTGAAGGGGGTCCTACGCCAGGGATGGCGTCGGTAGCGCCCAGGGAGGGGTTCACAGCGCCCCCGTACAGACCTGTCGCCGGCAAAGCCCTGGCGCCAGATACTCCCCCGACGCTACCCCACTTCCTCCTTACCCCCGCCGCTTCTGTTGGCGTTCGCGGTTATCGGCGCGGGCGCGTTCGCTCTGCGCAGCAACACCCAGGTGGCGCCCAGGCCGCCGTCGGCGGGCTGGGCGGAGACGAAGGCCTGCACCTCGAGAAACTGCGTGAGCCACTTGGCCAGGTAGGAGCGCAGCACGTTGGGCGGACTGTCGATAGCCTGGCCGCGGCCATGCACGATCAGCACCGAGCGCAGGTCATGGGCGTAGGCCTCGTGGATGAAGGGCGGCAGGCTGCGCCGGCACTCTCCAGCGGGCGACGCAGCAGGTGCAGCCGCGCCTGGGCGGCATAGCCGCCGTGGCGCAGGCGATCCACCACGCCCTGCTGGATACCGTCGCGGCGATAGTCGAGGGGGTCGAAAGGCGGCACCAGATCGACGAAGTCGTCGGAGAGGAAGCCGTGACCTTCCGGCTCGGCGGCGGCACTCCGCGACGAGCCAGCTGTGCTTCGCTGGGCGAACGCGCAGAACGGCCGGTATCGGCGCGATCCCTGCCCCGGGTCAGCGGGCGTACATCCCCCATCAGCGCCTGGAAATCGAGGTCATTGCGTGCCGTCGGGTTCATGGCTCACCTCCGTCGTCATGGGAATGGCCATCCTAGCAGAGCCCAACCTCGCGCCGCGACGCCGGGGCATGGCAGGATGGTCCGACTTCGACGGCGAGACCCCCATGCGACCCCGACACCTGCTCACCACTACCCTTATCGGCACCCCGCTGGCAGTAGCGGGCTGGTTGTGGCTGACCATGCTCAGCCCCTTCACCTACGAGCGACCCGACCATCTGGACCCCATCGGCGAGGGCCCCCATGAGGTCTTCGTCTATGGCACCCTGCGCGTGCCGCCGGTGCGCTGGATCGTGATCGGCGACCTGGTCGAGACTCGAACCGCGCACCTCGAGGACTGGCGACGGAGCGGGCTGGACCTCGAGCCGGCCCCCGGCGAGCGTGTGCCGGGCGAGGTATTGACCGTTGCCGCCGATGAGCTTGCCCGACTCGACCGCTACGAACGGCTGGGCATTCGCTACGAGCGGGTGCGGCCTGCCCTCGCCGACGGCAGCCAGGCCTGGGTCTATCGTCGCCTGCCCGAAGCATCGCCGGCACCGGCTTCCCCGTGAGCCAGGGCGTGGCCCTTGCTACAATGCCGCGAACCGTCGCGAAATGGCCATCAGGTCGAGGAGCCCCATGACCCGGATTACCCTGCTGCACAACCCGCGCTGCTCGAAGTCACGCCAGGCCCTGGCCCTGCTCGAGGAGCGCGGTGTCGAGGTCGCGGTACGTCGCTATCTTGACGAGCCCTGGACGAGGCAGAGCTGCGCACCCTCATCGACCGACTGGAGGGCGGTGTGGAGCGCCTGGTGCGCGCCAAGGAGGCCGAGTGGAAGGCCCTTGCTGCCGATGCCAGTGACCCGGAACAGGTGATCCGGGCGCTCCTCGCCCACCCGAGGGTCATGGAGCGGCCGATCGCCGACGATGGCCAACGGGCCGTGATCGGTCGCCCGCCCGAGGACATCCTTGCGCTGCTGGCGTGAGCTTCCCTTTCATTCCCTGCTTTCTGGAGCTTCGATGAGCGCTTCCCTGCCCTACGTGCTGATCCTCTACTACTCCCGGCACGGCGCTACCCGCGCAATGGCCGAGCGCCTCGCCGCCGGCGTGGAGTCCCTGCGTGGTGTCGAGGCACGCCTGCGCACCGTGCCGACGGTCTCCGCTACCTGCGAGGCGGTGGACCCCGAGATTCCCGCCGAAGGGGCGGTCTACGCCAGCCTGGACGACCTGCGCCACTGCGCCGGCCTGGCCATCGGCAGCCCCACTCGCTTCGGCAACATGGCAGCTCCCCTCAAGCACTTCCTGGACGGGACCAGCGAGCTATGGCTGGGGGGCGCACTGATCGACAAGCCGGCCACCGCCTTCACCTCCACCTCGAGCCTGCATGGCGGCCAGGAGGCAACGCTGCTGACCATGCTGGTGCCGCTGCTGCACCACGGCATGGTCTATGCCGGCCTCCCCTACAGCGAGACCGAACTGATGGAGACCACCAGCGGGGGTACGCCCTACGGTGCCAGCCACCTGGCCGGCAAGCGTAGCGACCTGCCCCTCGACGAGCATGAGCGCACGTTGGCGTATGCCCAGGGACGCCGGCTGGCTCGCCTCGCCCTGGCGTTGTCCACGCTGCAGGAGAGCCACTCATGAGGGCCGCACTGGAGCGGATGGAGAAGGACAGGGGACTCGATGCCCTGACCGCTAAGATGCGCCGGCTGGTGCTGGGCAGCTACGCCGCGCTGATGGCCTTGATGGTCTATCGCGGCATGCAGATAGAGGGCGACACCGGCCCGCTGGTGCCCATCGTCGCCTTCGTGCTGCCGCTGGTGCTCTTCCTGCCGTCGCTGATCGGCCGTCGCCCCCGTGGCCATGCCTGGCTGGCCTTCGTCAGCCTCCTCTACTTCGCCCAGGGCGTGATGGTCGCCACGCTTCCCGGGCAGGGCGTGCGTGGCGTGGTCGAGGCGGTGGTATCACTGGCACTGTTTGTCGGCTGTACCGGCTATGCACGCTTTCGCAGCCGGCAGATGCGACACGGCCGCCCACGGCAGCTGAGCCGCGGACGTGCTAGGTTTGAAGCGGCTTGATTCATATCAAGCCGATTGAGCCAATACTGACGAAAGGAGCTCGTGATGACCGTGACGTTCCGTCCCCTTATCGCCCTCGGCCTGTCGGCCGCGCTTGCCCTGCCGCTTGCCGCCCAGGCCGCAGAGCCCGAGGATGCCATCGATTATCGCCAGTCGGCCCTGCGTGTGATGGCCTGGCAGCTGGGCCCCATGGGCGACATGGCCCAGGGCGATATCGAGTATGACGCGGAAGAGTTCGCCACCCGGGCGAATAACCTGGCAGCCGTTGCCCACCTGCCCTGGGAAGGATTCATGGAAGGCACCCTGCAGGGCGACGACCACGATGCCGAGACCGACGCCCTGGCCAAGATCGCCGACGACTGGGAAGGCTTCGAGGAGAAGCAGGAGACCTTGAAGCAGGAGGCCGCCACCCTGGCCCAGATGGTCGAGGACGGCGAGGAGTTCAACGCCTTGCGCCGCCAGGTCGGCGCCGTGGGCAACAGCTGCAAGGGGTGTCACGACGATTTCCGTGCCGAGTAGTCATACTCAGACACCATCCTGGATGTGAATGCGACGGGGCGGCCTTCAGGCCGCCCTGTCGCGCATTCGGCTCACGCGTACCACAGCCAGATCACCGGCAGGGCGCAGAGCACGATCAAGGCCAGGGCCAGCCACAGGCTCGCCGCGCGACGCTTGAGGCCAGCGTCGGGTTCATCCTCGGGGCGGCGCGCCAGTGTCTTGCGCCCGGTGATCATGGCGCCCACCAGCCGCTCTCCCTTCACGCGATGCACCACCAGCGCCAACAGGTGCCCGGCGATCAGCACCACCAGCAGGTTGGCGTTGAGGTGATGGAGTGCTATGAGGATATCGACGGTATCGCCGGCCACCCAGCCGTTCAGCGGCGCCTTGAAGAAGATATCGTCGGTCATGAACAGGCCGCTGACCGCCTGGAACGACAGTGACAGCAACATGACCAGGACCATGGCGCCACCCAGGGGTTATGGCCGGCGAACGCGGGCGGCCTGCCGCCGAGCAGGCGCCGGCCATAGTTGATCATGCTGCCGGGGGAGCGCAGGAAACTGGCGAAGCGCGCATGAGGACTGCCCAGCAGCCCCCACAGCCAGCGAAACAGCAGCAGTCCCAGCAGCAGGTAGCCAGCGCGGGCATGGATCTCGACCGGAAAGACGAAAGGGACGCCCTCGGTCTTCATGGTGTAGAAGGAGAGGCCCACCAGGGCGACCAGGGACCAGTGGAAGAGTCGAACCGGGATATCCCAGACCAGTAGTCGAGTCATCTTGCCTCCTTGCTTTAATCAGTCACGAATCTTGTCGACAGCTGCCAAATCGGTGGATCTGTCTTACCATGGGCATCGCTGCCAACCACCGCATCAACCCATGATGGAAAGGAGTCTATCACCGTGTCACTACCACTCGCCTGGAAGGAGGCCGGGAAGCTCACCCTGCCGGTGATGTTCGGCTACCTGCCTCTGGGGGCCGCCTACGGCATCCTCGCCGTGGAGGTGGGGGTACCCTGGTGGGCCGCGGTGATGATGTCACTGGTGATCTATGCCGGTGCGGGACAGTTCCTCGCCGTGGCCCTGCTCGCCGCCGGCGCCGGACTGATGGAGCTGGCCGTGGCGACCCTGATGCTCAATTCCCGCCACCTCTTCTATGGACTCTCGCTGCTCAAGCGGTTCCAGGGTGCCGGCTGGCGCAAGCCCTATCTGATATTCGCCCTCACCGACGAGACCTATTCGCTGATCACCACCCTGCCCGCCGGGCACGCCGATGACCAGGCCCTGGCCTTCCGGGTCAGCCTGCTCAACCAGGCCTGGTGGGTGCTGGGTTCCATTGCCGGGGTGCTGGCGGGCACCACGCTGACCTTCGACAGCCAGGGCATCGAATTCGCCCTGACGGCACTGTTCATCGTGCTCACCCTCGAACAGGCGCGTCGCCTGCGTCGCTGGTTGCCCTTCGCCATCGCCCTGTTCACCGGGCTGGGCGCCCTGCTGCTGTTGCCGGATCGTCACCTGCTGCTGGGCGCCATCGGTGCGGCCAGCCTGATCCTGCTGCTGCACTACCGTCTCGGGCGCCATCCGGAGGCCAGCGCATGAGCACCCCGTCGCTGCTGCTGTTCATCGGCGTCTGCGCCCTGGCCACCTTCGCCACCCGGGTCATCCCCTTCGTGGCCCTGGCGCGGCATGCCGACCACCCCCTGATCCTGCACCTGGGTCGCTACCTGCCCCCCACGGTGATGATGATCCTGGTCATCTATGCGCTGCGCGACTTCCGGCCCCTGCTCGATGGCCAGCTCAACGCCGGCGCCAATGGCTGGCCGATGATCATGGCCTCGTTGATCGTCGCCCTGCTGCATCTGTGGCGACGCAACGCCCTGCTCTCGATCATCGGCGGTACCGGCGCCTACATGGCCATGGTCCAGCTGGGCTGGATGGGGTGAGGATGGCGATGCCCGCGACGCTATACTGAAAGCCAGAAAAAATGTTGCCGCGCTGCAAAACAGGTGTTGAGCTGCGTCCTCGAAGCGGCCAACATGCACAGAGATTTCAGGAGAGCTCCGTACGATGACACGCAAGATTGCCGATATCCGCCGCGACTACGAAGGCGGCCAGCTCGACGAGGCCCAGGTCACCCAGGACCCCATGCCGCTGTTCGAGGAGTGGCTGACCCTGGCGCTGGAGAGCGAAGGCCTCGACGGCAACGCCATGACCCTGGCCACCGTGGACAGCCAGGGACTTCCCCACGCCCGGGTGGTGCTGCTCAAGGGCATCGATGAGCAGGGCTTCGTCTTCTACACCAATTACCACAGTCACAAGGGCAGTGAACTGACCAACGTCCCCCACGCCGCCCTGACCTTCTGGTGGCCGTCGCTGGCACGACAGGTGCGCATCGAGGGGCATGTCGAGCAGGTCAGCGAGCAGGAGTCCGACGACTACTTCGCCAGTCGTCCCCGGGCCAGCCAGCTCGGCGCCTGGATCGCCACCCAGAGCGTGGTGATTCCCGACCGCACCTGGATCGAGGAGCGTCAGGCACGCTTCGAGCAGGCCTACGAGGGGCAGCAGATCCCGCGCCCGGTGCACTGGGGTGGCTATCGCGTCATTCCCGAGATGATCGAGTTCTGGCAGGGCCAGCCCAGCCGCCTCCATGATCGGATCCGCTACGAACGCCGTGACGGCGACTGGCACCACTTCCGCCTCGCGCCGTGAGGCTTCCTGAGGCGTTACTCGCCCTGGCCGATGCCGCCGGGGCATGATCCCGCGGCGGCACATTGGGGAGCGCCCCGGGCCCCTCAGTCCGGCAGGCTCTCCAGGCGGTGGCGCTGCCACTCGCTGTCGGGTTCATTGAGGCGCAGCACCGCGTCCACCACCTGCTCCTCCATGTTGTAGCGCTGCTTGAAGCCCAGGTGCTTCATCAGCGCGCGCATGGGGTGATTGTCGACCATGATCTTGCCGATCATCTCCAGGGTACCGACGCTCTTGCAGTAGTTGATCATCTTGTTCATCAGCAGGCTGCCGATGCCCAGGCCCTGCAGGTCATCGCGGATGATCACCGAGAATTCGGTGCGGATATTGTCGGGATCGTTCCAGACCCTGACCACCCCAAGCATCTCCTTGCTGCCATCCTCCAGCAGGTGTTCGGCGATAAAGGCCATCTGCCGGTCATAGTTGATATGCGAGAGCATCGACAGGTCACGCTGGGTCAGGTCCGCCTTGTTGTGGAAGTAGCGGAAGCGGATGCTCTCCTCGGAGAGCTGACCATGGAAGCTGGTGATCAGCGGGGCATCCTCGGCACGGATCGGACGCACCTCGACCTCCCAGCCATTCTTCAGCGTGACCCACTCCCTGAGCTCCTCGGGATAGGGCATGATCGCGAAGCGTGCCGGATGGCCGAGATCCATGGCGAAGTCCGCCGCCACCATGTCGTCGCGGTTGAGCACCAGCGGGTTGATCTCCAGGCCACGCAGCTCGAGCAGGTCGCTGGCCATCTGCGACAGCTTGACGAGCAGCTGGCAGAGCCGGTCGATATCGCGACGCGGATCGCTCGAATGCTCGTGGATCAGGCGCGCCACATGGGTGTGCTCCACCGTATCCTCGGCCAGGCGCATGTTGAGTGGCGGCAAGGCCACCTGGCGGTCGGCCAGGATATTGACCTTGTAGCCACCGATGCCGAACACCACCACGGGCCCGAATACCGGATCGCGGGTGATGCCGGCGCACACCTGCATGGAGTGCTTGCCGCGCTGCATGGGCTGCAGGCAGTACTCGCGCACCTCGAAGGCAGGGTACTTCTCGGCAATCTTCTCACTCAGCAGTTCGATGCCTTCCGCTACCTGCTGCGGCGTCTTCAGATCCTGAAGCAGGCCAGCCGAGAGGCGATGAGGATGCTTGCGATAGCGGAACGGCCGGCAGTTGCCCTCGTGGATCACCTTCAGCGCCATGGCACCCTCGAACTCCTCCGCCGCCGCGGCCCCCTCCTCCGCCGTCATCACATAGCGGCGCTGCGCCACGGGAATGCCATAGGCCTCCAGCACCTGGGCGGTCTCTGAGTGGGTCAGCGTCTCGCGCCCCTCGGCCTTGACCGCCTCGATCAGCTTGCGGCAACGCACCCGGATCTCGCGGGTGGTGGAGAACGGCAGGCTCGGCGGGGTCTCCTGCAGCAGGGCCTGGACCCGCTGGTAGTTCACCATGTGCATGAACGCCTTGACCGCCTGTTCGGGTGACACATAGGTGGGGATGCCGGCCAGGTTGCACTCGTGGCGTGCCGAGAAGGCCTCTTCGAGGCCCATGAAGCTGGTCAGCAGGTTACGCCGGAAGCGCTTGCGGTTGGCCACCAGCGCCTGGGCGGTCACCCTGGAGGGTGCCAGGCGGGTGGGGGCATGCACCACCAGCACGGCATCGACGCCGGGGTCCGCAGCGACGATCTCCAGTGCATCGACCATCATCTCCGGCGTGGCGTTGCCCCCCAGATCGACGGGATTCTCGCCGGGCTTGCTGATATCCAGGCCACCGCTGCGCAGGGCGTGACGCGTCTCCTCGCTGAAGTCCGCCAGCTTTCCGCCGGCATTGATCAGCTTGTCGATGGCCAGCATCGCCGGCCCCAGGCCGTTGGAGACGATCGCCAGGCGGTCGCCGCGCAGGGGCTTCATGCGCGACAGGGTCATCAGGGCGTCGAACAGCTCGTCGGAGTCGTGCACGCGTACCACACCGGCCCGGGAAGAAGGCGGCATCGAACACCTGGTCGCGGTTGGCGATGCCCGGGGTGGGCGGCAGGCCGGTGAGATCCGATTGGGGGGTACGCCCGCTCTTGATCGCCAGCACCAGGCGGTTGCGCGAGGCGTCACGCAGGGCGGTCATGAAGTGCTGGGCATCCATGACCTTCTCGAGATGAAGCAGGATCGCCTGGGTCGGCGAGTACTGGTTGATGTAGTCGAGCAGGTCGGGAAGCATCACGTCGACGCTGTCGCCCAGGGTGATCAGGTGGGAGAAGCCCACCCCGCGCCCCGCCGCCCAGTCGATCATCGCCGTGCCCAGCATCCCCGACTGGCCGAGATAGGCGACCTTGCCGCGCTTGATGATCTGGTTGGCGTAGGAGGCATTGAGCCGGCGTCCGGGGACGATCAGCCCCATGCACTCGGGACCCAGCACGCGAATGCCGGAGGCGCGGGCGGCATCCAGCATGCGGCTGCGGATCGAGGCCTTGCCATCGCGCTCCTCGTCGAGATGTGAACCGCCGGAGAGCACCAGGGCGGCACGACAGCCGAAGCTCCCCAGCCGGGCGATGCGTCCCGGTACCGTCTCGACAGGAGAGCAGATAACCGCGAGGTCGGGCACCTCGGGGAGCTGGGAGACCCGGGCGAAGGCCGGCTGGCCATACACGCTGCTGTAGCCCTTGGGGTTGACCGCCCAGATGGTGCCGGGAAACTCTCCCTCCAGCAGATTGCGGATGACGATGCCCCCAAGGGATTCCGACTTTTCCGAGGCGCCGATCACGGCGATGGTGCCCGGTTCGAAGAAGTGACGGAGAAAACGGGTGCTCAAGGCGATCTCCCGGCTATTGACGCATGAAGTGACTGCCTACTGTGTACGACCTATTGACACTGTCTGGCAAGGGCTTGGCCCAAGTAAAGTGATCCCAGTCAGCACGGAGAGCGCCATGATCACCGGTTACATCACCCATCCCGACTGCCACCTCCACCACATGGGGCCGGAACACCCGGAGAGCCCCCTGCGGCTCGAGGCGATCCGCGCCCGCCTGTCCCTGTCGGGCACCCTGCAGCAGACCATGCAGTCGGAGGCGCGACCGGCCACCGAGGAGGAGCTCTCCCTGGTCCACCCCGTGCGCCACCTGCGTGCCCTGGACAAGTGTGTGCCGGAGCAGGGGATCGTCACCCTGGACAGTGACACCATGATGAACCCCGACAGCCTCAATGCGGCGCGGGTTGCTGCCGGGGCGGTGATCCGCGGCGTCGACCAGGTGTTTCGCCACCAGGCCGACAACGTCTTCTGCGCGGTGCGCCCACCCGGCCATCACGCCGAGGCCACCGATGCCATGGGCTTCTGCTTCTATAACAACGTCGCGGTGGGCGCCGCCCACGCCCGCAAGAAGTACGGCGCGCGGCGCATCGCCATCCTCGATTTCGATGTCCACCAGTGCAACGGCACCATCGACATCTTCAAGGACGACCCCGAGGTGCTGGTCTGCACCAGCTTCCAGTTCCCCTTCTATCCCTGGCGCTACCTGCGCAGCGAATGGCAGAACGTGGTCAACACCCCGCTCTCAGCCGGCACCGACAGCGCCGCCTTCCGCCGCGCGATCGAGGATGACTGGCTGCCCGCGCTGCACCGCTTCAAGCCCGAACTGGTCCTGCTCTCCTCGGGCTTCGACGCCCACCGCGAGGACGATATGGCCGAGCTCAACCTGGAGGACGAGGACTTCCACTGGGTGACCCATATGGCGCTGGAGATCGCCGAGCTCTATGCCGATGGGCGGCTGGTGTCGGTACTCGAGGGTGGCTATCACCTGGAGTCGCTGGGACGCTGCGTGGATGCCCACGTCAAGGCGCTGCTGGGGCTGCCCTTCGACGACGCTGTTTCCGGCAGCTAGGAAACCGTCGGCGCTGCCTGCGCCCGGAATAGCCGTCCCCGGGTGGCGCTGTGGTAAGCTCTGGAAAACCTGTTTCCAATAGTGAATCCCGCTCCATGACTGCAACCAATGATCAGGATGCCGCCCTGCGCATCGCCTCCGGTCGCAAGCCCTTCGTCGAGCCGCTGCGCCTCGGCGAGCGCCTGCGCGAGATACGCCTGGCCAACCAGTGGACCCTGGAAGACGTCAGTCAGCGCACCGGCTTGGCACGCTCCACCCTGTCGAAGATCGAGAACGACCAGATCTCGCCGACCTTCACCGCGGTCCAGAAGCTGATCGGCGGGCTGGGCATCGACCTTCCCCAGCTGCTCTCCCCGCCTCGCCAGCAGGCGCGCACCACGGGGCGTCGTGTCCTGACCCCGCGTGGCCAGGGGGAACTGCACCCGACGCCGACCTACGAGCACGAGCTGCTCAGCTGCGAGCTGGCCCAGAAGCGCATGATCCCCTTCAAGACCATCGTGCGGGCACGCCGCTTCGAGGAGTTCAGCGAGTGGGTCCGTCACGACGGTGAGGAGTTCCTGATGGTGCTGGAGGGCGAGATCCTGCTGTATACCGAGTTCTACGAGCCGCTGCGCATGGCGAGCGGGGACAGCATCTACTTCGACAGCGCCATGGGCCATGCGCTGGTCTCCACCAGTCGCGAGGATGCCGTGGTGCTGTCGGTGTGTACCCGCGGCGACGTCACCTGATCAGGCCTTCACGCGCTGCCGGTCGCCGGGTCGCCTGGCCGGAATGGCGTCCAGCTCGAGGCGCCGGTGGGCATGGATCGCCTGGAAGTGGCGCCCCTTGGCCCGGGCCACCAGCATGACCCCGAACCGCTCCGCCAGTTCAACTCCCTTCTGGGTTACCCCGGAGCGCGACACCAGCACCCCGATGCCCATCTGGGCCACCTTGATGACCATCTCCGAGGTCAACCGGCCGGTGGTGTAGAAGATATCCGCCCCGGCGGTATCGCTCTCGCCCAGCCACTGGCGTCCCGCCAGGGTATCCACGGCGTTGTGGCGGCCAACGTCTTCCACGAAGTCGAGCACCGTGTCCTGGCGGCACAGCGCACAGCCGTGCACCGCCCCGGCGCTGCGGTAGGTCTCGTTGTGGGCACCCAGGTTCTCGAGCAGGGCATAGAGCACCGACTGGCGTACCGGGGCATCCGGCAGGAGTGCTCGGGGACGGCATCCAGGATGCGACCGAACACCGTACCCTGGCCACAGCCGGTGGTGACGGTACGATGCCCCAGGCGCTCGTCGAGATCCTCGGGAAGGTGCCGGGTGACCACCGCGGCGGCCTCCACCTCCCAGTCGACATGCACCGCTTCCAGGTCCTCGCGACGCTCCAGCAACCCCTGGTTGCGCAGATAGCCCACCACCAGTGCCTCGGGATCCGCCCCGAGGGTCATCAGCGTGACGATCTCGCGTTTGTTGAGATAGAGGGTCAGCGGCCGCTCGGCGGCGATCGCCTGACGACGCGGATCGCCATACTCGTCGAGGACCTCGATCTCCAGGGTGGCAGGCAGGCGGGCACTGGCTGAGACTGATCGGTGACATCCGGTGCGGGCTCCTGAAAGACGTTGATGGCACATGATGGCATTGACGATACTGAAAGTCTTTAATGCACTCACCCATGTCCGAGAGACCTTCTTCGATGACAGCCTTAACCAACCACCGCAGCGTGAGTCTTGCGCTGGGTGAAGAAACCACCCGCATCAAGGGATTCGTCTCGCGGCGTCACTTTATCCGCGAGTTGACGCCCGGGGATGGAGGGCCCTGGACACTGACCCTGCAGCTCACCCTGACCGAGCGCGCCGCCTACCGCTTCAACCTTACCTCCGATACCCCTCGGCTCTTCGTGCGCTGTGGCGATGCCGGCGGGTCCCCCACTCCCTCGGCGATCACCGCCAGCCAGGATGTCGCCGCCAGCTGGATGGACGGCGAGCAGCAGGTGCTGGACGTGGCCATGCCAGTGGCGATCCAGGCCTGGCTCGAGGCCTACCTGGCCCGCCATGGCGAGGCTCCCGAGGAGGGACGCAAGAAGAAGCGCAAGGGCGCGGGGCGCGCCCGGGAGATGACGCCATGAGTCGCTTCGAACGCTGGTCGCGCCGCAAGCTGGGGGAAGAGGTACCGGGCGAGCCCGACCGGGAGCCTGTAGCACGCACCTCCGAGCATGCCGAGGACGAGGCCGCCGGTGAGGCGCCGCAGGACATGGCAGTCGAGCCCGAGGCACTGGCGCCCGGCAGCCTCGATCACACCCTGCCCGATCCCGACGACCTGCCGGCCGGGGCCGACTTTACCGCCTACCTCAAGCAGGGCGTCAGCGGCCAGCTACGCCGGCGCGCCCTTCGTCGCCTGTGGACCTCCGGCAACTACGGGGTCCGCGATGGGCTCGATGACTACGACGAGAACTATCGCGAGGTGCTCAAGCCGTTGGCCCGGGACGTGGCGGAGCAGCTACGGCGCTGGACCCGCCCCAGCGAGGAGGCCCCCGAGGCGACGGAGGTTGCGGAGAGCGAACTCCTGGCGGAGGCGCCACAGCCGGCCGAGGACCAGCGTGACGAGCGCAATGACGACGACGATCAGGCCGCCGCGCGATCCGAAACCGACGCGGAGAATGGATTAGACGAAGAGGCAATTGGCGGCGATAATAAATTTAGTTAATGCTGATTCTTCAATCTTGACGAATAACGACAACAAGCGCGACACCACTACCGTGAGGCTGCATGACATCACCCATTGACGCCGTGACCGTGGACGACGCTGCCAACCGCAGCGCCCGCGAGGCGGCTCGACAGCGCGTCTCCTGGCCGGTCAACCTGACCCCCGCCAGTGTCACCTACGAGAGCGCCGGACACGCCCTGCTCCTGGGCGACGAGATCAGCGTGCGCCAGGCTGCTCAACGCCTGCAGGGGCAAGGGCTTGCCGCCATCGCCCTGCTGATCACCGAACCGTCTGCCGCCGATACCGGCCTCGACGACACGCAGGTCGAGGCGCTGCTGGAGAGCACGCGACGCCTGCCCTGCCAGACCCTGTCACCTGCGCAACGCAGCCAGTTGCGCATCGAGGGTTACCTGGGACGGTTCAGCGCTGGCCTCCACGCCCCGGACGAGCGGCTCGACCTGACGCTGCCGCTGCTCGGCCGTCAGCATGCCGACCTGATCCTCGATCTGGGCCGCTCACCGGCCCTTGAACTCGAACTGCCACCCCCCGGCTATCGCCACCTCGCCTGGGGAGGCGCGGAGTGCGATACGGTCCTGGACGAGTTCGCCGAACTGGTCGGCGAGTTCGACAAGCCGCGCTACTTCCAGATCAACGCCGACCTCTGCGCCCACTCCGCCTCGGGCAACGTCGGCTGCACCCGCTGCCTCGAGGTCTGCCCCGCCGACGCGATCTCCAGTCACAAGGGCCGCGTCGAGTCGCGTATCGAGATCGACCCCTACCTCTGCCAGGGTGTCGGCAGCTGCTCCAGCGCCTGCCCCACCGGCGCCATCCAGTTCCGCCTGCCGGAACCTGCGCGTCAGCAGGAGGCCCTGGCCAGCTGGCTGGACGCCTATCGCCAGGCGGGTGGCAGCGTGCCGGTGATGCGCTTCGTCGAGGCCGGCGACCTGGAGACCGAGGATGACCCCGCCGGCTATGTGCTCGACGTCCCGCTGGAGGAACTGGGCAACGCCGGCCACGACCAGTGGCTCACCGCGCTGGCCGCCGGTGCCGCCGAGGTGCGTATTCAGGTTCATCCCGAGCTGCCACCCACGCTGTCCGCCTTCATCGATGACCAGATCAACCAGGCCCAGGCGCTGCTGGCGGCGCTGGGTCACGAGCCAGGTCGTATCAAGCGGATCCAGCGCGGCGATGGCGCCGCCCGTGATGCCCTGCCGGAGTACCTGCCGCTCAGCGATGAACCTCTCGAGCTAGCCACGCAGCCCAAGCGGGAGCGCTTCGAGGAGGTGCTGGCACGCCTGACGGCACTCGGTCAGGCCGACGGCCAGCGTCACCCCATGCCGCACGGGTCGGCCTACGGGGGGCTGGAGGTCGACCGCGACGCCTGCACGCTCTGCTTCGCCTGCGTCAGCAACTGCCCCACCCCGGCCCTGGCCAGCGGTGACGAGACTCCGCTGCTCAGCTATCGCGAAGCCGATTGCGTGCAGTGCGGCCTGTGCGTGGAGGCGTGTCCCGAGGATGCCATTCGCCTGGTGCCCGGCTTCCTGGCCGATGCGAGCCGTACCCAGCGCCAGGCTCGCCACGAGGAGCCGCCCTTCTGCTGCATCCGCTGTGGCAAGCCCTTCGCCAGCGCAAGCACCATCGCCACCATCAAGGCGAAACTTGCCGAACATCCCTACTTCGCCGGCGACGCCGCGGCGCGACTGGAGATGTGCGAGGACTGTCGCGTCAAGGATGTATACCAGGGCATGGTCCGCGACCCCGAATCCCAATTGAAGGTGTGACGCCATGAGCCAGGAGATGGACCAGGCCGTGCCGGCCACGGAGGAAGTGCCGGATGAGCAGGTGGCGCTGCGCGCCGACCTCTACCGCCTGCTGGCACGCCTGATACGCGAGCCCGCCGACGATGAAATGCTTGCCTGGCTCGCCAGACTCGAGCTCGAGGATGACGACGAGGGGAGCAGGGACCCCGTGGCAGCGGCCCTGACGGGTCTCGCTGGCGCCGCCGCCGACGCCACCTCGAGCGAGCTCGAGCGCGCCCATTTCCGCCACCTGGTGGGCGTGGTCCAGGGCGAGATCACCCCCTACGCCTCCTGGTACCGCAACGGCGAGCTGATGGACCAGGCGCTGGTAGCGCTACGCGAGGACCTGCGTCGACTCGGCTTCATGCGCAGTGAGTCCAGCCACGATCCCGAGGACCACCTGGCCGCGCTGTTCGAGATCATGGCGATGCTGATCGAGGACCGCTCGGCCGAGACCGCCACTTTCTTCATGTCGCACCTCGCACCATGGACTGAGCGTTGTCTGGACGATCTGGCCCGAGTCGACACGGCCTTCTATGCTCGAACAGGAGAGCTCGGGCAGGCCTTCATCGCCCGGGAGCGCAGCCAGCTGGCCGCAGAGACGGAGCGCTCCCCGGTCAGGATCATCGAGCCCTGACCCGACAGGCATCAACAGAACAAGGCCGACTGGCGGCCACAACAAGAATGATGAGAAAAATGAGAGAGGAGAACACCATGCGCACGACAAGCAGCCCGGAGCGCCGGCGCTTCCTGAAGACCCTGGGAGCCGGCACCGCCGCGGCGGGTGCCGCTGCCGCCGTGGGCCACGTGACCCTGGTCCAGGCCGACACCGCTGAGAAGGCTGCCCCCGAGAAGGCCGACAGCCACTATCGTGAAACCCCCCATGTCCGGGCCTACTACGCCACCCTGCGTGATTGACGGCCGCCAGCGAGGAGAGAGATGTCATGCGTCTGACTCGTAAGACACAGTCCCAGCGGCCCCAGGGCCTGGGCATTTCACGTCGCCAGTTCCTCAAGCGGAGCGGTGCGACCACCGGGGGCCTGGCCGCCGCCGGTTTCATGGGCACACCGATGATGCGCCGCGCCGAGGCCGCCGAGAAGACCGCTTTCTCCGATGCCCCGGTGGAGACCAAGCGCACCATCTGCTCCCACTGCTCGGTGGGCTGCGGTGTGTATGCCGAGGTTCAAGAGGGCATCTGGACCAAGCAAGAGCCCGCCTTCGACCACCCGATCAACCGAGGCGCCCACTGTGCCAAGGGCGCCTCGCTGCGTCAGCACGGCCACTCCAGCCGCCGCCTCAAGTACCCCATGAAGCTGGTGGGTGGGGAATGGCAGCGCATGAGCTGGGAGGACGCCATCGAGGAGATCGGCGACAAGGTGCTCCAGCTCACCGAGCAGCATGGCCCCGACAGCATCTACTGGCTGGGCTCGGCCAAGTTCAACAACGAACAGGCCTACCTGAT
Organism: Halomonas sp.; assembly: GCA_018401555.1. Lineage (GTDB taxonomy): Bacteria > Pseudomonadota > Gammaproteobacteria > Pseudomonadales > Halomonadaceae > Halomonas. Next base: position 8,661 of record JAGYKP010000080.1, on the reverse strand, counting down.
GCGCAAGTTCGCCGCCCTGGCCGGTACCAACAATACCGACCACCAGGCGCGTATTTGCCACTCCACCACTGTGGCGGGCGTGGCCAATACCTGGGGCTACGGGGCGATGACCAACTCGCTCAACGATATGCATAACAGCAAATCGATGCTGTTCATCGGCTCCAACCCCAGTGAAGCCCACCCGGTGGCCATGCAGCATATCCTGCTGGCCAAGGAGCGCAGCAACGCCGAGATCATCGTCGTCGACCCGCGCTTCACGCGGACCGCCGCCAAGGCCAACAGCTATGTGCGCATCCGCCCCGGCTCCGACGTGGCCTTCATCTGGGGCCTGCTGTGGCACATCTTCGCCAACGGCTGGGAAGATCGCGAGTATATCGACCAGCGCGTCTACGCCCTGGACGAGGTGCGCGCCGAGGTCGCCAACTTCCCACCCGATGAAGTGGAGCGCATCACCGGCGTGCCCGAGGCGCAGATGTACGACACCGCCCGTCGCCTGGCCGAGAACCGCCCGGGCTGCATCGTGTGGTGTATGGGCGGTACTCAGCACACCACCGGCAACAACAACACCCGCGCCTACTGCATCCTGGAGCTGGCACTGGGCAACATCGGCAAGTCTGGCGGCGGTGCCAACATCCTGCGTGGTCACGACAACGTACAGGGCGCAACCGACCTGGGCCTGATGTCCCACTCCCTGCCCGGCTACTACGGCCTGGCCGAAGGCGCCTGGAAGCACTGGGCGCGGGTATGGGACCTCGACTACGAGTGGCTGAAAGGCCGCTTCGACGACACCGAGTACGCCGACGGCAAGCCCATGTACTCCAACGGTATTACCGTCTCCCGTTGGGTAGATGGCGTGCTGGAAGAGGACGAAAACATCTCCCAGCGCACCGCGCTGAAAGCGATGTTCTACTGGGGCCACGCGGTCAACTCGCAAACCCGCGGCGTTGAAATGCAAAAGGCGATGCAGAAACTGGAGATGATGGTCATCGTCGATCCCTACCCCACCGTGGCAGGCGTCATGCATGGCCGCCAGGACGGTGTCTACCTGCTGCCCGCTGCCACGCAGTTTGAAACCACCGGTAGTGTGACTGCCACCAACCGCTCGATCCAGTGGCGTGACCAAGTCATCGAACCGCTGTTCGAGTCCAAGCCCGACCATGAAATCATGTACCTGCTCTCGCGCAAGCTGGGCTTTGCCGACCAGCTGTTCAAGAACATCGAGGTCAAAGGCACCGAACCGGTGATCGAGGACATCACCCGCGAGTTCAACGCCGGCATGTGGACCGTGGGCTACACCGGCCAGAGCCCGGAGCGTCTCAAGGCGCATCAGCAGAACTGGCACACCTTCAGCTTCCGCGACCTCAAGGCCGAGGGCGGCCCCGCCGATGGTGACTACTACGGGCTGCCATGGCCCTGCTGGGGCAACGCCGAGATGGGCCATCCCGGCACCCCGATCCTCTATGACACCAGCAAGAAGGTCTCCGAGGGTGGCCTCACCTTCCGTGCCCGTTTCGGCATCGAGCGCAACGGCCAGAACATCCTCTCCGATGGCTCCTTCAGCGCCGGTTCCGAGCTCGAGGATGGCTATCCCGAGTTCACCGCCGAGATGCTCAAGGACCTGGGCTGGTGGGATGACCTCACCACGGAGGAACAGGCCGAGGCCGAGGGCAAGAACTGGAAGACCGACCTCTCCGGCGGCATCCAGCGGGTGGCCATCGCCCACGAGTGTTCGCCCTTCGGCAACGCCAAGGCACGCTGCAACGTCTGGACCTTCCCCGACCCGATCCCCAAGCACCGCGAGCCGCTGTATACCAGCCGCCGCGACCTGGTCGAGGACTACCCGACCTGGGACGACGTCGCCTCCCACTACCGCCTGCCGACGCTCTACAAGAGTATCCAGGAGCAGGACGTGACTGGGGACTACCCGATCATCCTCACCTCGGGACGCCTGGTGGAGTATGAAGGGGGCGGCGAAGAAACCCGCTCCATGTCGTGGCTCGCGGAGCTGCAACAGGAAATGTTCGTCGAGATCAACCCGGCACTGGCCAACGACCTGGGCATCAGTGAAGGCGACGATGTCTGGGTCGAAGGCGCCGAGGGCGGCCGCGTCAGGGTCAAGGCTCTGGTGACCAACCGCGTGGCCCGCGAGGTGGTATTCATGCCCTTCCACTTCGGCGGCATGTTCCAGGGCGAGAGCCTGCACGACGTCTATCCGGAGGGCTCGGCACCCTATGTGCTGGGCGAGGCAGCCAATACCGCCACCACCTACGGCTACGACAGCGTGACCCAGATGCAGGAAACCAAGTGCACCCTGTGCCGCATCGAGCGCGCCTGACGCCTGACGAAACACGCGGGGCGGGCCCGGCCCGTCCCGCGACGAGGAGACTACCATGGCTCAAATGAAATTTATGTGTGACGCCGAGCGCTGCATCGAGTGCAACGGCTGCGTCACCGCCTGTAAAAATGCCAACGACGTCGAGTGGGGCATCCAGCGCCGCCGCGTGGTCACGCTGAACGACGGCGAAGCGGATGAAATGTCCATTTCGGTTGCCTGCATGCACTGTGACGACGCCCCTTGCATGGCGGTCTGCCCCACCGACTGCTTCTACAAGACCGACGATGGCATCGTGCTGCACGACAAGGACCTGTGCATCGGCTGTGGTTACTGCCTATACGCCTGCCCCTTCGGCGCGCCGCAGTTCCCCCAGCAGAACGCCTTTGGCGAGCGCGGCAAGATGGACAAGTGCACCTTCTGTGCCGGTGGCCCTGCGGAAACCAAAGAAGAGGAGTACCAGAAGTACGGCTCCAACCGCATCGCGGAAGGCAAACTGCCGCTGTGTGCTGAAATGTGCTCTACCAAAGCGCTGCTGGCCGGTGATGCTCAAGATGTTGCCGATATCTTCCGCCAGCGTGTCGTCCAGCGCGGCCACAAGGATGGCGGCTGGTCCGGCAACCAGCGCCGCGAGCAGGAGCGCACCCGGGCGGGTCAGCCGGACGTTTCGGCAGCGGACTCTCTCGCTTACGATGCGGCCCGCCAGGGCTGAGGAGGTGATCTCATGAGCCACTCCATCCAATGGCGGTCGCTATGGCGACCGCCGCTGCTGGCCCTGGTGCTGGTGGTTGGCCTGGCGCTGACCCAGGGCGCCCAGGCGCAGTCGGACCCCCAGGGCGAAGCGGCCACCGCCGTACCCGCCCTGGACGCCGACACCTGGCGCCAGGTTCGCAGCGGCGAGGTCGATGCCAACTATCGCGACAGCCGCTTCGACTCCAACCTACAACCTGGTCAATGCCAGCGGCGAGACCTGGCGCCAGTGGCGCAACCGCTGGGTGTCACCCTACGGGCTGATCGTCATCGGCGGCATGCTGGCGATGATCGTGCTCTTCTACCTGATCGCGGGGCGCAAGAAGCTGGATGAGCCGCGCACGGGCAGGAAACTGCTGCGCTGGAGCGCCGTGTCGCGTTCACTGCACTGGAGCGTGGCCACGCTGTTCATCCTGCTCGCCCTGTCGGGACTCACCCTCCTCTACGGCAAGCACGTGTTCTACCCGCTGTTCGGTGCCGGCGCCTGGGGCGCCATGGTGTCGGCCTCCAAGCTGGTGCACAACTACCTGGGGCCGCTCTTCGGCATCCTGCTGCTGATCCTGCTGGCCAAGCTGTTGGTGCACAACCTGCCGAAGAAGCATGACATCGACTGGTTCCGCAAGGGTGGCGGCCTGGTGGGCAAGGAGCATCCCGATGCAGGCTTCTGCCAATGCCGGCGAGAAGGTCTGGTACTGGCTGCTGGCCACCGCCGGGGTGGTGGTCATCATCAGCGGTCTGGTCCTGGACTTCCCCAACTATGGCCAGGCGCGTGACACCATGCAGTGGGCCAACCTGGTGCATGGTATCGGCGCACTGGGTCTCACCGCCGTGGCGCTCGGCCATATCTACATCGGCACCCTGGGCACCGAGGGCTCCCTCGAGGGCATGGCCACTGGCTATGTCGACGAGACCTGGGCCAAGGAGCACCATAACCTCTGGTATGAAGAGGTGAAGGAGAGCGCCGTGCCCGAAGAGCAGCTCGCCACCGGCAGCAAGGAAGCGACAGGAGGCTCCTCGCCGCAGAGTTCCACCTAGCGTGATGGATCGAGCCACCTTCGACACCGCCTTCGGGCGGTGTCTTTTGTTATTCTGGATGCCTACTACTGGATGGAGTGATCCCCATGCAACACCTGGACGAGTCAACCCGCACCGAACTCGAGGCGGCCGCCTTCCGTCGCCTGCTGCGTCATCTGGACGAGCACAAGGAGGTGCAGAACATCGACCTGATGATTCTGGCGGATTTCTGCCGTAACTGCCTCTCCAAGTGGCTGGTGACCGCCGCCGAGGAGCAGGGCGCCGAGCTCGACTACGACATGGCCCGCGAGTATGTCTACGGCATGCCCTACGCCGAGTGGAAGGAGAAGTACCAGCAGGAGGCCACGCCGGAGCAGCAGGCCGCCTTCGAGGCACGCCACGCCCCCAAGCAGCCCAGCACCAGGCAGAACAACGAGGAGTCAGCGCAGAATGGCTGAGTCGATGATCCCCCTCTCCATCGCCGTGCTGACGATCTCCGATACCCGCACCGAGGAGACCGACCGCAGCGGCCAGGCACTGGTCGAGCGCCTGACCACGGCCGGCCACCGCCTGGCGGAGAAGCGCATCGTCCCCGACGACGTCTACCGCATACGTGCCGTGGTCTCGGCGTGGATCGCCGACCCCGAGATACAGGTGGTACTCACCACCGGTGGCACCGGCTTCACCGGGCGTGACTCCACGCCGGAGGCTGTATCGGTGCTGCTCGACAAGCGGATCGAGGGCTTCGGGGAGCTGTTTCGCCAGCTCAGCTGGCAGGAGATCGGCAGCTCCACCGTGCAGAGCCGCTGCCTGGGCGGGCTGGCCAACGCCACGGTGCTGTTCTGCCTGCCGGGTTCTACCGGTGCCTGTCGTACCGCCTGGGATGGCATCCTCGCCGAACAGCTCGACAGCCGACACAAGCCGTGTAATTTCGCCAACCTGGTGATTCCGGAGCGAGGCCAGCATGGCTGACATGACGATCAATCGGCACAAACCATGCAACTTTCTATACATTCAGGCCAACCCGGTGATCCCGGAGCGAGGCCAGCATGGATAACGAACTCAAGCCGGTCGCTGCGGCGCTGGAGGCACTGCTGCAGGGTGTCGCCATGCTGGACAGCGAGAGGGTGCCGTGTGACGAGGCGGCCGGTCGCGTGCTGGCCGAGGCTGTCATGGCGAGGCTCGACGTGCCCTCCTTCGACAACAGCGCCATGGATGGCTATGCCTTGCACCATCGGGACGCGGGACGCAGCCTGCCGATCCGCCAGCGTATCGCCGCTGGGAGCCCGGTCCAGCCCCTGGAACCGGGCAGTTGCGCCAGGATCTTCACCGGCGGCGAGATACCGCCGGGCGCCGACTGCGTGGTGATGCAGGAGCGCGTCGAGATTTCGGGTGACACCGCCCTTATCCCGGCGGATGTCACGGCAGGTGACAGCATCCGTCGCCGTGGGTCGGGACGTCGCCTGCGGCAACACGCTCCTCGAGGCCGGACGACGGCTGGAGGCCGCCGCCCTGGGGCATCTCGCCGGCCAGGGCATCACCGAGGTCGAGGTGCGGCGTCGGCCGCGGGTCGCCCTGCTCTCCACCGGCGACGAGATCGTCGACCCCGGCCAGCCGCTGGGTCCGGGCCAGCTCTACAACTCCAACCGCCCCATGCTCCGCCGCCTGCTGGAGCGCTTCGGGGCCTCTCTGGTAATGACGGCGTCGATACCCGATGACCCTGCCACTACCCGGGAGGTGCTGGCCGAGGCCGCCAGCCAGGCGGATATCGTGGTGACCACTGGCGGCGTCAGCGTCGGCGAGGAGGACCACGTCAAGGCGGCCGTGGAGTCCCTCGGGCAGCTGGATCTGTGGCGACTGGCGATCCGCCCGGGCAAGCCGCTGGCCTTGGGCAGGATCCCACGGGGAGACGGTGAGACACGCTTCGTGGGGCTGCCGGGCAACCCGGTATCGAGCTTCGTGGGTGCCTGGCTGTTCCTGAGGCCACTGGTCGGCAGCATGCTGGGCTGCTCGGCGCTGGTCTCGCTGCCCGAGATCCCGGCGCTCAGCAGCTTCTCGACCCGCACCGGCCCGCGGGCCCACTACATGCGGGTAGCGCTGCGGTTCGACGAGCAGGGACCACATGCCGAGGCCTTCGCCGACCAGAATTCGGCGGTGCTCTCCTCGTGCATTGAGGCCGATGCCCTGGCCGTGATTCCCCCGCAGACCACGATCTCGCCGGGCGATCGCGTGACCTGCCTGTGGCTCAGGAGTGACGCCTAGGCGAGTCGGGAGTCACCTCCAGCGCCTCGCGCACCGCAGGCCAGAGGCGCTGGAAATCATCACGCAGGAGCGGGTACTCGGCTTCCAGCCAGGGCACCAGTTCCATCAGCCGGTTGGGGCCGGAGAGTCGCTGGCCGATGCCGGCGATGGCACGGCAGGTAAAGGCGAAGTCGGCATAGCGTCTCAGCCAGTCCTGCTCCACCAGCAACGGCATCATCGGTGCCAGGCGTGCCGGCGCCGCGCGGCGGGCGAGCAGCCGATAGCTGCGCTTGACGAGGGGCGAATCCCCTTCCGCCACCCCTGGTTCCAGGGCCACGAAGTGATCCCAGACCAGGTCCAGGGCGATGCCCACGAAGCGTCTGCCCGAGCGCGGTGAGCGCGCGAGGATCTCGCGCGTCACCCCATGGCAGTCCACGAAGGCATCGACGCGACGGTGATGACGAATCCCGCGGGCGACCTCGGCGGACCAGCCGTCGAGATCAGGTCCCTTCACCCCGTCGGCGATCAGGTTGCCGTAGAGGAAGTCATCGCCGCCGCCGCGGGCCAGCCAGGCATGGGCCAGGAAGTTCATCAGATTTTGCGCGGGATACCCGGTACTTTCAGTGCCGGGAGGGATAGTGCGTCGCCCGCAGGGCGATCTGTTACGCTACCGCCTGCCCCGCTCCTCCCTTGGGTTGAATGGATGAGGTGAGGTGGTAGCCGTAGCCATCACCCCGTTGGATCAGCAAACAGTGCTTGTGCGAGATCCCTTGCACCGCTCCCTGCTCGGTCTGAATGTTGAAGCTGCCGGTTTTCCGGACAGCGACACGGCCCGCATGGATGCCGGCCTTCTTGCCGGTGGGCACAACGGCTTTCACCATGTCGCCGGTCTGAAAGCCGCGAACCTGCTTCTGCCGCATCAGATAGCCACGCGGGAAGCCGTGCCGGTTCAGTCGGGTGCGTTGATAGCTGCCGCGCCCGGCTGCCTTGATGACCAGCGTAGGGCGGTTCTCGCCATGCAGCCGGCCGAATGGACCGACGCAGGCGGCGTCGAGGGCATGGGTCTTGGGAATGCCGAGGCGCTGGCGGTTGTACTTGGTGCGCCCGCCGCTACCTGCTGTCACCGGCAGACCGGTGGCCTTGAGGGCAACGAACAGCACCCAACGGGTCGCGTTGACGGCGCTGGCGTCCCCCAGCGGGCGCTTGAGCTCACGTTGCACGCGCTCCAGTCGAGCACCCGCCGACTGGCTGTTGGCCTTGAGTCGCTTCTTGAGCCCCTTGTCGGTGGTAAAGAAGGCGTCCAGCGTGCCGTTGCCTTTCCCCTGGTTGCAGGCGTGGCAGGCCAGCGTCAGGTTGCTGACGCGGTTCGAGCCGCCGTGAGCGCGAGGCACCACATGCTCGACCTCCAGTGGGGTGTCGGTATCACCACAGTAGGCGCACTCGCGACCCCACTTTTCCAGCAGGTATTCGCGCACCTCGTAGCCGAGCAGCGAGCCCTGCTGGTACTCGACACCGCTGATCTCCGGGTTCTCCAGCTTCTGCGTATCGAAGCGCACCAACTCCTGACTGATGGCAGTGACCGGCGCCAGACGAGTCAGCCGGTTCACCCAAGCCGTGACGGTATCGACACGGTACTGCAGGCTGGGAGCCAGCCAGCCCTTGGGTCGGGTGCGGTTGTTGATGCGTGGCGCCCGGTAGCGCAGGTTCTGGCTACGACGACGGCGACGAAAGGCTCGGCGCTGCGCCAGCACCTTGCGAATCTGAAAGCCACGATGGACAAGATCGAACAGGCACAGCACGTGACGATCCTCAGCATCCTTGCGCACCAGCGCCAGCCCGGTGGTCTTGCTGCCGGGATCGATGCCGAGTCGCAGCGGCTGGGTGTCGCCACCCACACGATCCTTGAGCCGGATCGTGAACGGATAGCGCTTATGCACCACCGCCCGACCCCGCGCCAGCAGCAGCCGGGCGCGTTTTTCGCTGCACGGCATCAAGGGCCGCTTCTGTTTATCCAATACGAAAACCGCCATGCGATTTTCTCCCTATCAATGCCCTTACGGGCCTGGTGTCGCGGGCCTGTCGGCCCGTCTCCCCTCGGGAATGTCGATAACCGGCTCCTGCGTTTCCGCAGCAATCAGAACCTTCGGCGTTTTACCTTGCGCCCGAGGCGGCGTACCGCAGCATGATTCTGATCTTCCAGAGCGCCAGACTGAGGAAGCATCTGGCGGTGGGTCTTGGCGACCTGTTATCAACGTAGCGGGTTGGTTACCGCTCTCCCTGGTCAGCCGGACTTGCTTTCACAAGCCTCCTCCCGCAGGGAGAGG
>JAGYKP010000079.1 GCA_018401555.1 Halomonas sp. | reverse complement strand
GGCATGCTCACAGGCAGTTGGTGGGCTTGGGCAGCCCCGCCAGCCGCGCGCCGACCTTGGCGGGGCTGCCCGGAAACAGCTTCATCAGGTGCATGGAGCGTCCCTTGTCGGGTCCGAGCGCCTGGCCGACAGCCTTCACCAGCGGCCGCATTGCCGGCGCCTGTTCGAAGCGCGCATAGAAGTCACGCAGCACGCGAATGACCTCCCAGTGCTCCTCGCTCAGCACGATGCCCTCCTCCTCGGCCAGCTGTTCGGCGACCTCCGGTGACCAGTCTTCCATGTTGACGAGGAAGCCTTCGGGATCGAGCGGGATAGTTTGTTCCGCATAAGATAGATAACGGTATATTTCTGTGCTTGCCATCAGTACCAGCTCACCGTGCGCTCACACTCCTCGGTCAGGGCCACGAAGCCCGCGATGTCGACGACCCGTACCGCTTCGTCGCAAAGCGCGAGCAGTCCGCGTGACGCGAGGTCCTCATGCAGGGCGTAGACACGCCCGGTCACGCTCTCGAACCGGCCCTGGTGGGCCGGCAAGGCGCCGATAACCGCGTCCTCGATCAGCAGCAGCCTGTCCTCCGGCCCCATCGCGGCCAGCACCTGGTCGAGGACAGGGGACCGCGGAGAGCGATTCAGGGTATGCAGCAACATGGCGTGTCTCATCAGAAGTTCAGTACCAGGGCATGGTCTGCCAGCAGGCCGGGGATCTCGGCATCGGCCACGCGCCTCACCGGCAGCATCAGCTGCTCACTGGTCAGGCCAAGCTCGTCCATCCCGCGCTCCTCCACCAGCAGGCTGTCGATATCGTACATCTCCAGCATGGCCAGGGTCGCGGCGGTGCCCTTCTGCCCCAGCGGTCCCGCCTGCTGGCCCTCGAGCAGCGCCGTGATGCCCTCTCCCATGAACAGCAGCGTCACCCGGCGATCGAAGGCCGCGGCGACCAGGGCAACATCCAGCCCTTCCTTCAGCCAGCTCGACCCATGGGGGGCATGGCGCAGGATCACCAGCAGGTCGGCCGGGGGCGTCTCGTCTTGCATGGCAAGTTTCTCCTCAAGGGCCGAAGGTGATCAGGCGGTCGCAGCGCAGGCCGAGATCGACCAGCTGGCCCAGCCCCGTCAATTCGAAGGGGGGCTCGACGCTGAAGCCCTGCTTGCCGTGGCGCGCGGCTTCCTTCTCGTCGAGCAGGCCACGCCTCAAGGCAGCGGCGATACAGACCTGCAGCGGCACAGCGTGCTCACGACCCAATTCGGCCCAGGCATCGACCAGGTGGGGCTCATCCTGAGGCGGAGCGGCCAACCTGGCGGCGTTATGCACGCCGTCATGGTAGAAGAACACTCCATCGACGACATGCCCCCCGGCCAACAGCGCGCGGGTGAAGCGCAGCGCCGAGTGGGCCGCCTGGCTGGTATAGGGGGCATCGAGCAGAAGGATGGCGTAGCGCATCCATGGGTCTCCTGAAAACAGGCTGGCCCCGCCGAGGCGGGGCCAGCCATTTCTTCATGGCCTGTCGAACGCGACGTCAGTCGTTGCTCATGATCCCCAGCAGGGACAGCAGACTGACGAAGAGGTTGTAGATCGACACGTAGAGCGTAATGGTGGCCAGGATATAGTTGGTCTCGCCGGCGCGGTGAACGATCTCGCTGGTCTGGTAGAGGATCGCCGCGGAAGAGAACAGCACGAAGCCGGCGGAAACCATCAGCATCAGGGCGGGGATCTGGAAGATCAGCCCGGCCAGCATGGCCAGGACCAGCACGATGGCGCCTGCCATCATGAAGTTACCCAGGAAGCTGAAGTCCTTCTTGGTCACCAACGCCACGGCGGAAAGGCCGATGAAGGTCAGGCCGGTCATGGCCAGGGCGTTCATCACCAGGGCGGCGCCGTTGGGCAGTGCCAGGTAGGCATTGAGAATCGGACCGAGGGTGAAGCCCATGAAGCCGGTGAAGGCGAAGGTGGTGAGCAGCCCCATGGCGGAGTGGGCGGTCTTGTGGACCAGGAACATCAGTCCGTAGGCGCCGATGAAGAACACGAAGATGTTCATGCGCTCGATGCCCATGGTCATGGCGGCACCGGCGGTCACGGCGGAGAAGAGCAGCGTCATGGCCAGCAGCCCGTAGGTATTGCGCAGCACCTTGTTGGTGCTGGACACCCGGGTCTGGGTCTCCTGGCGGGTCATCTGTGACTCTTGATAGGCCATTGATCCTGTGCTCCCTGTCGTCAATTGATCTTGCCAGTGGACTAGCATGCCGTCTGGAAGTTCCGCACGCAAGAGCCTGAGCCGTCGGCACTCAACGCTGTTTCTGCTGTGCGGCATCCTCCAGAAGCGCCCTGGCGACCCGTGCCGCCGTACTGCAGACGTCGTTGCCCGCGGCCTCGAGCTCGCCCTGATCCAGCCAGACCAGCTCGGTGGCATCGCTGGCGGCGCCCTCCACGCCGCCCTGCCACTCCATGCGCAGGACGATGATCACATAGTGGGCTCGCAGGTTGCCGTCGATCTCATGGTCGAACACATCGATTGCCGTGAAGACCTCGCCGGCACGCGCTCGCAAGCCTGTCTCCTCGAGCAGTTCACGTTCGGCGGCGGCCTGCAGGGTCTCCCCGGCCTCTACCTTGCCGCCCGGCAGGGCCAGCCGTCCGGCATTGGGCGCATGGGCACGGCGCACCATCAGGATACGGTCGTTCCACAGCAGTGCGGTAGAGACGGCCGGAACGGGGCGGGTCAGGACATGGGAGGTTTCAGGGTTCGGCATGATCGACTCGGACGACAGTGATGCCCCTACTCTGTGAGTTCTCGGCGACGCCCGCAAGGGATCAGCCGGTTCTGACGAATTTCTCCAGCATCCCAATGTCGAAGGCAGAACATCCACATAAGGACGCAACAGGCCATCCTGCAGGATGGTGATCCGTTTTCAGTGATATAGGAGAAGACCATGCAAGACATCAGACGTCTTGAGGTTGGCATGACCACAGACATCGGCACTGACCAGGTGAAGGAGCCTGAAGTGGGCAGGGAGTATATCCGGGGACTGGATTCCAATAGCTGGCTCCTGTTCACCGAAGACCCAGCCGAGGACCGCCCAGTCGTTGTTCGCATTGATAGTATCGACGGCGATGTGTGCCACTGCACAGTCACTCGCAAGCCGCACCGATAACAGCCTTAAGGATCCCTGGTAGGCGGGACAACGAAAAAAAGCGCCCGTAGGCGCTTGATTCGTAAGACATAATGGCGGAGGGACAGGGATTCGAACCCTGGGTGCCCGCGAAGGCACGCCGGTTTTCAAGACCGGTGCATTCAACCGCTCTGCCATCCCTCCGGCTTACGGCGGAGAATATTACCAGCTTTCGCGCCTCGGTCAAGAGCCAAATGCGATCAAGACCTTAGCAGCCATTAGTAGAGCCGCAGGCCGACCCGGGTCACGCGGTTGCCCTCCATCTCGCTGACCACCCAGTGAATGCCATGCCAGTCGACGTCGTCGCCCACCACCGGGTGGCCACCGACGCGCAACGACACGAAGTCACTCAGGCTCATGTCCCGCTCGCCGGGACTCAGGGTCAGCCCGTAGGCATCGGCAATCTCCTGCATCCTGGCGTCACCGTCGAAGGTGAAGGTACCGAAGAAGGCACGCTCCTGCTTGAGCTTGGCCTCGCCATTGAACAGCCGGTTCAGCGCCGGCAGGTCCTCGCTGCGGCCGATCACGCACAGCACATCGCCCAGCTGCAGCCGGGTACTGCCCTTGGGGTGCAGCATGGCATGTTCACGAAACAGCGCCGAGATCAGAGCGCCGGAGGGGAAGCGCAGCAGCCGGATGGGGGTATCGGCGATATCCTCGTTATCGACTCGATAGACGAACATCTCGTAGTCGTTCTCGGGCAGGATCCCCAGGGGGCCGCGATGGTTGGGGGTCACCGTGCTGGGCATCAGCACACGGGTCCAGCGTGCCATCAGCGACAGTGTCCCGCCCTGCACCAGCAGCGACAGCAGCACGACCGCGAAGGCTATATTGAAATACAACGAGGCCCCTTCCACCCCGCTGATGACGGGGAAGATGGCCAGCACGATGGGCACCGCGCCGCGCAGCCCCACCCAGGAGATGAAGCCGATCTCGCGCCAGCGGAACTTGAAGAACGGCTTGAGCGAGATGACCACGGCTATCGGGCGGGCCACGAAGATCAGCATCAGACCAACCAGTGTCGCCGGCAGCGCATACTGCAGCAGGTCCGAGGGCGATACCAGCAGGCCGAGCATCAGGAACAGTCCGATCTGGCTCAGCCAGGCCAGGCCGTCGTGCACCGGCAGGATGAAGTTGAGATGGCGGCCCTTCTGGTTGCCGATCATCAGCCCGGCCAGGTAGATCGCCAGGAAGCCGCTGCCGCCGAGGAAGCTGGTCAGACCGAAGATGCAGAAGCCCAGTGACAGGGCGAGCAGCGAGTAGAGCCCGGGCGCCAGATCCACCCAACGCAGCAGTCGCGCGCTCAACCAGCCGGCCCCCAGCCCGATCAGCAGGCCCAGGCCGAACTGCTCGACCAGCAGCAGCCCGGTCTCCAGGGGACCCTCTATCTGGCCAACCAGTATCTCGGCCAGGACCATGGTCAGGAAGATCGCCATGGGATCGTTGGTCCCGGATTCGATCTCGAGTGTCGCCCCGACGCGCTCGTTGAGGTTCAGTCCGCGGCCGCTGAGCATCGAGAACACCGCCGCGGCATCCGTGGAGCCGACGATGGCGCCTACCAGCAGTCCCTGGATCAGGGTGAGCTCGAAGACCCACATGGCGAAGAGGCCGACCAGCCCGCTGGTGATGAATACCCCCAGGGTGGCCAGCGTCAGGGCCGGCCTGAAACCCACGCGAAAGGTCTTCAGACGGGTGCGAAGCCCGCCGTCGAGAAGGATCATCGCCAGGGCCAGATGGCTGATGATGAACGCCAGCGGGTAATTGTCGAACCGGATACCCAGCAACCCGTCCTCACCCGCCAGCATCCCCAGGCCGAGGAAGATCAGCAGCAGGGGAAGCCCTATCAGGCTGGAGAGTCGACTGCCCAGCACGCTCAAGGCGATCAGCAGCCCGGTGAAGAAGAACAGGGTATTGATGACGTCCATGGCATCCTCTCGATGGCAGAAGTGTCATTATCGCATGCGCCCCGTGACCGCGCGATGCCGATGGCGGGCCACTGGCCACCCGGCAGGCTGCGCGGATACACTTGCCCTCGGCCAAGCGCCACCTACCCGTCGCGGAGCCCGTGAATGCCCAACCCCCGTGTCCCTGTTGCCTGGCGACGCTCATGCCTCGCCCTCTGCCTGCCGGTCCTCCTGGCGCTGATGCCCGCCCAGACCTGGGCAGAGGAGAGCCTCGAAGCCCCTCCCGCACCGCTGACCCTGGATGGCGATGTCATGGTGCCCGACCTCGATGCGACACCGGAGCAGGCAACTGCGCCACCTGAGGTAATCGAGGTCGAAGTGCCACCTGTCAGCGACGAGAGATCGGCCGATGAGCCCGACCTACCGGTTCCCAGCGTCACCCACGCGCCTCCCGAACCGTTGGCGCCTCCGCCGCTGGAGTCCCTGACGGTCATGCTCGACTGGTATCCCAGCCTGCATCATGCCGCCCTGATCCTGGCGGCAGGCAACGGCCTGCCCCAGCGCGAAGGTCTGGAGCTGGAGCTCAGGACCCCGGCCGACCCCGGCGCCCCGCTGCGCCTCCTCGACGCCAACCTCGTCGACCTGGCACTCACCCATCAGCTGCAGCTGCACCTGCAGGTCGATCGCGGCAAGTCTGCGGTTCGCGTGGCAACCCTGGCGGATACCCCGCTGGCCGGCGTGGTGATCCGCGAATCCACCGGCGTCGAGGGACCCGCGGACCTCGCCGGACTCACCCTGGGACACGCAACCGAGGAGGGCCGCGACCTCCTGCTTCCTGCCCTGATCGCCCCCCACGGCATCGCCCGCGACGAGGTCACCCTGGTCGAGACCGGCTTCGCCCTGGCCACCGCCCTGACCGAGCAGTCGCTGGATGGCCTGGTGACGCCCCTGCGCCTGACGCTGCCTCGCCAACTGGCCGATCGCGGCGTGTCGACCCGCCTGCTCAACGTGGAAGACCACGGCATTCCGCTTCACGACGGGCTGATACTCGTGGCGAATCGCGATCGTCTGGCCCGCCTCCGCGAACCCATCATCGAACTCGTCGATATCCTGCGCAACACGACGCTCTGGATGATCGAGCATCCCGAGGCGGCATGGGAAACCCTGGTCGAACTGGAGCCGACCCTCGATACTGCCGCCAACCGTGACGCCTGGAGCGCCACCCTGATGCGCCTGAGCGCCCAGCCGGCGGCGCTGGACAGCAGGCGCTATCGCCAGGTCGAGACCTACCTGCATGAAAAAGGGCTGATCGAAACGATCAGCCCGCTGGAACGGCTGGCGGTGGACCCCGGCGCCGATTAAGGGTCAGTCGGCGGTCGGCTCCACCTCCGCCAGGAAGGCATCGATCGACTCCCGGAAGGCGTCGGGCTTCTCGGCATGCAGCCAGTGTCCCGCGTCCAGGGTCACCAGCCGCGCCTCGGGCAACACCTCACGCAGCGCCGGCAGGTGCTTATCGGCGACATAGTGTGAGGCGCTGCCCCGCAGTACCAGAGTCGGACCGGCGAAGGCCTCGCTGCCGGCCGGCTCACCCATGATCGACTCGTAGTCATCCTGGATCTCGTCCAGCCCCAGCCGCAGCGCCAGCCCTTCTCCCTCGCCACGCACCAGGTTGGTGGCCAGGAACAGCCGCACGGCCTTTTCGCTCACGTGCTCGGCGAGCAGCGCATCGGCCTCTCGGCGATTGGCCGGGCGGCCCTCCGCCACCCGACGCAGCCCGGCAAACACGCTATCGTGGTCGTGACCATAGGCCACCGGTGCGATGTCGCCGACGATCAGCGATGCGACTCGCTCCGGCGCCAGGCGCGCCAGGGAGATCGCCACCTTGCCGCCCATGGAGTGGCCGAGCAGATGGGCGCGCGATATCGACAGGCGATCGAGCAGCGCCAGCACATCCCCGGCCATCTCCACATAGCCCATGCCGGCGACATGGGGGGAACGGCCATGGTTACGCAGGTCCACCGCCACCACCCGATGGCTCGCCTCCCAGGCCTTGATATGCGAGCGCCAGTTGTCGGCGCTGCCGAACAGGCCGTGGATCACCACCAGCGGCGTGCCATCGCCACCGGTATCCAGGTAATTGAGCTCGATCGACATGGGGTTGTCCTCGTCCAGGGGTGTCGGTTGGGAGTCAGTAGCGGGCGCGCGCCACCTCGGGTGCCACATCGTCACTGCCGGTGACGGCCACCAGGCGGCGGCTCAGCCAGGCCAGCAGTACCCCGTAGAGGGGCAGGAAGAACAGCAGGCTGATGATCAGCTTGCTGACATAGTCCACCGTAGCGATCTCCAGCCAGTTGGCCGCCATGAAGGCGTCGGGGCTGTTGTGGAAGGCGATCGAGAAGAAGGCGAAGGTATCGGCCAGGTTGCCCCACCACCGTGGAGATCGCCGGCGCCACCCACCAGGCCCGGAGGCGGCGCAGACGATCGAAGACGTGCACGTCGAGCAGCTGACCCAGCACATAGGCCATGAAACTGGCCACGGCGATCCGGGCGACGAACAGGTTCCACTCCCCCAGGGCCGCCACCCCGACGAAGCTGCCCCGCGGAAACACCACCGAGACGACATAGGAGATCACCAGTGCCGGCAGCATCACCCGCATGATGATGGCCCGAGCCGGTCCCTTGCCGAACAGCCGCACGGTCAGGTCGGTGGCCAGGAAGATGAAGGGAAAGCTGAAGGCGCCCCAGGTGGTATGGTAGCCGAACAGCGTGAAGGGCAACTGCACCAGGTAGTTGCTGGCGGCAATCACGGCGATATGGAAGGTGACGAGCAGCGCCAGGCAGCGGCGATACTGGGAGTCGGAAAGCACGAACATCTCGGATCCTTTTTTGGTGGAGGGGTGAGGGAACCCTCTTGCAGGAAGGCGCCGGCATCTGGCCGGCGCGAGCGCATGCTATACGGATCGGTTCGCCCGCTGGCCATGCGCGCCCTTCCCTCCCAACGCAGCACGCCGCCCCAGGGGCGGCGTGCGTTGTCGCTGGATGGCTCGCTGGTCAGACCTGGCGGGCATCGTGAGCGGCGCCGACCTCCCGCGACTTCATGGCGTCGTGGATCTCCTCGAGACTCGCCGGATCATCGATGGTCGAGGGGATGGCGAACTCCTTGCCGTCGGCGATATTGCGCAGCAGCTTGCGCAGGATCTTGCCGGAGCGGGTCTTGGGCAGGCGATCCACCACCAGCACCTGCTTGAAACAGGCGATCGGGCCGATCTTCTCGCGTACCAGGGCGATCAGCTCCTCCTCGAGCTCCACCTCGCGGCCGGTGAAACCGTCCTTGGGAATCACCAGGCCCACCGGCAGCTGCCCCTTGAGCGCATCGTGGATACCGATGACGGTGCACTCGGCAACGGCGGGGTGCGCGCCGACGACCTCCTCCATCTCGCCGGTGGAGAGACGGTGGCCGGCGACGTTGATGACGTCATCGGTGCGCCCCATGATGAACAGGTAGCCATCCTCGTCGACATAGCCGCCGTCACCGGTCAGGTAGTAGCCCGGGAAGGCCGCCATATAGGCTGCATGGAAACGCTGGGGGTCGCCCCATACGCCGGTCAGGCAGCCCGGCGGCATGGGCTGCTTGATCACCACGCTGCCCTGCTCCATGGGCGCGACCTGCTCGCCCTCGCGATCGAGGATCTGCACGTCGAAGCCGGGCACCGGCACGGTGGCACTGCCCGCCTTGGTGGGCATCGGCTCCAGCCCGTGCAGGTTGGCGGCGATGGGCCAGCCGGTCTCGGTCTGCCACCAGTGGTCGATCACCGGCACGTCGAGCAGGTCGTCCAGCCAGTGGAAGGTGGGCGGATCGAGGCGCTCGCCGGCCAGGAACAGCGCCTTGAGGCTGGAAATGTCGTACTCGGCCAGCAGCTTGCCGTCCGGGTCCTCCTTCTTGATGGCGCGGAAGGCGGTCGGCGCGGTGAAGAAGCTCTTGACTCGATACTCCTCGATCAGCCGCCAGAAGGCGCCGGCATCCGGGGTCTTCACCGGCTTGCCCTCGTAGACCACGCTGGTGGCCCCGCGCAGCAGCGGTGCATAGACGATATAGGAGTGGCCGACCACCCAGCCCACGTCCGAGGCCGAGAAGAACACCTCGCCCGGCGCCACGTCATAGATCACGTCCATGGAGTAGGCCAGCGCCACCGCATAGCCGCCGGTGTCGCGCACCACGCCCTTGGGCTTGCCGGTGGTGCCTGAGGTGTAGAGCACGTAGAGCGGGTCGGTGCCCTTCACCGCCACGCAGTCGGCGGGAGTGGCCTTCTCCACCAGGGTCGCCCAGTCGTGGTCGCGCTCCCCCAGGTCGGCGAGGTGCTGCTCGCGCTGGAAGATCACGCAGGCGTCGGGCTTGTGGGCGCTCTGCTCGATGGCCGCATCGATGATCGGCTTGTAGGGCAGCACCTTGCTGACCTCGACGCCGCAGGAGGCCGCCACCACGACCTTGGGTGCGGCATCCTCGATACGCACGGCCAGCTCATGGGGAGCGAAGCCACCGAACACCACCGAGTGCACGGCACCCAGCCTGGCACAGGCGTACATGGCCACCAGTGCCTCGGGCACCATGGGCATGTAGATCACCACCCGGTCGCCCTTCTCGACGCCCAGGTCCCTGAGCGCGCCGGCGAAGGCCGCCACCTGGTCACGCATCTCGCGATAGGTCAGGGTGCGCTTGCTGTCGGTCACCGGGGAGTCCCACAGCAGGGCCGGCTGGTCACCGCGCCCCTGCTCGACGTGATGATCGAGGGCGGCATAGGCGATATTCAGCTCGCCGTCGCCATACCAGCGCGCATGATTGGCCTCGTCATAGTCGAGGATCCGCTGTGGCTCCTTGAACCAGGGAATGCGTCGGGCCTGCTCGGCCCAGAAGGTCTCGGGTTGCTCGATCGAACGGCGGAATTCGTTGGCGTAGGTGCTCATGGCGTTCCTGTCACGGTCAGTGCGGTTGATTGTTGACACTGTAAAGCACAAACCCCGAAACACCCTCATACGATAGGCTAATTTTCGACGAAAGGTGCAAGGCCTGAAGTTTTATTGTCAACAACGGGTGCAAAAACGACTCGCGAAAGACGTCAATTCAACGCGCACGCTCGGCGGGGACTAGACTATGCTTGAGTAAACCCCAATATACGGTCACGGTGCGCCATCGTGTGCGACTCGACCTTTCCACTCACGCGTAGCGCGGGGACACGCCATGCACACTCCCAGCCACGAGGCAGAAAGACTCATCGAAGGGGGCAGCGGTGCCATCGATCGCGCCACGGCCCTGCTCAAGGCCATGGCCAACGACAACCGACTGCGTATCCTCTGCCTGCTCGACGGGGGCGAGATGTCGGTGACCGAACTCAATGCACAACTGACCCTCAGTCAGTCGGCCCTCTCCCAGCATCTCGCGATCCTGCGCCGGGAGGAGCTGGTCACCACACGGCGCAGTTCCCAGACCATCTACTACTCGCTGCAGGGGGATAGTGCCAGGGCGATCATCGCCACCCTGGTCAACCTCGGCCTGGCCGAGGAGTGATTCAGCCGAGGCGCCGGCATCAATATCCGCCCTAGCGCTTCTGCCAGCGACTGGCGTCGAGCACCTCCGCGCCCCTCAGCAGCGCCCGCTCCACGCCCGCCGATACCGCCACCCCAGGCGTTCGGCAAGCCGACGCGGCGGTTCCAGCCTGACCCGTATCACCCTGGCTTCCTGCATGCGCTCCACCAGGTAGGCCTCGCTGGTGCCCAGGGCATCGATCAGGCCCCTGTCGAGCGCCTCGCTGCCATACCAGATCTCGCCGGTAGCGATCGCCTGATATCCAGCGCCGGGCGACGCTTGGCCACATGGCGCTTGAACAGCTCGTGGGTCGTCTCCAGGTCGTCGAGAAACTTCTCGCGCCCCTCCTCGGTATTCTCGCCGAGCACTGTCAGGGTGCGCTTGTAGCGCCCGGCGGTAAGCACCTCGACATCGATATCGTGACGCTTGAGCAGGCGGTGCACGTTGGGCACCTGGGCCACCACGCCGATCGACCCCAGCACCGCCAGCGGCGCCGCCCGCACGCTGTCCGCCCCGCATGCCATCAGGTAACCGCCACTGGCGGCCACCTTGTCGACGCAGACGGTAGTGGTCAGCCCCGCCTCGCGCAGGCGATCGAGTTCCGCGGCGGCCAGGCCATAGGCGTGCACCAGGCCGCCGGCGGACTCCAGGCGCACCACCACCTCGTCTCCCGACTCGGCGGCCGAGATCACCGCCGAGATCTCCTCGGCAAAACGGCCGGTGCCGCTGGCGCGGATATCGCCATGGAAGTCGAGCAGCCAGACCGTCGTGCGGCTCCTCTCCTGATCGCCCTTCTCCGACTTGCCGGCCTTGGCGCGCCCCTTGTCCTCGCGACGGAACGCCTTGATCAGGCGCTTGCGGGCACCCGGTTCGCTGGCCGCCAGGCGCAATCGCCGCTTCCTGTCGTCGCGCCCCCGGTTGAGCTCCTCGAGCTTGAGGCGCGAGTCACTGCCCGCCTCGCTGCGCAGCCTGGCCACCACCACGACGGCGAGTCCAACGATAACCACCAGGCTCGTCAGCTGGGCCAGGAACAGTCCGAAATCCGCCAGCCAATCTCCCATCGTCGCCTCCTCTGCGGCCTCGGGCCGCTTGCATGAGTGAGCGGCCTCACGGCCCGCTTGAATAAAACGATTGTTTGAAATACGCTCGCGGCGTCAACCCGCCCCACCAGGAGCCATCAATGAGCCAGTCCACCCTCGACACGCTGATCTCCCGTTTCGACCCCCAGGCCGCCAGCGGCATGGATGACGTCTTCCAGTTCCACTTCGACGATGCCGACAGCCACTACCTGGTCATCCAGAACGGTGAGCTGAGTGTCGAGGAGGGAGAGCATGATGACCCGTCCGTCAGCCTCTCCATGAGCACCGCCACGCTCAAGGGGCTGATGACCGGCGAGGTCAACGGCATGACCGCCTTCATGACCGGCAAGCTGAAGGCCACCGGCAACGTGATGCTGGCCACCAAGCTGACCAGCCTGTTTCCCGCCGACTGATACCCCGCATGAACCGCGAGCGGGCCCGCTGGCGGCCCGCCGCGACGCCCCTAGCGTGCCGCCACCTCGGCCAGATGGGTCTCGATGAGTGCCCGGGAGATCGAGTAGAGCGGCGGCAGCTGCGGCAGCTGGCGTGGCGAGAACCAGGCGGCATCGGCGATCTCCACGCCGTCGATACGGATCCTGCGGCTGGCCGCCTCGGCGAAGAAGCCCAGCATCAGCGAGTGGGGAAAGGGCCAAGCCTGGCTGCGGAAATAGCGAACCCGCCCGACGCTGAGCCCCACCTCCTCGAAAATCTCGCGGCGCACGGCCTCCTCCGCCGACTCTCCCGGCTCGATGAAGCCGGCCAGGGTCGAGTAGCGCCCAGGCGGGAAGCGCGGGCTGCGCGCCAGCAGCAGGGCCTCGCCATGGGTCACCAGGGTGATGATGCAGGGCGAGATCCGCGGATAGTTGCGGTGCCCGCAGGCATGGCAGTGCATCGCGAATTCGGCGTCGAGTCGCTCGGCCGGTGCCCCGCAACGACCGCAGAACCGATGGTTGCGCAGCCAGGCACCCACCTGGAGGGCCGTCGACACCAGCGGGAAGCGTGACTCGGGCAGGCGCGCCAGCCAGTCGCGGGCGGTCGGCCAGTCGCTGCCGGCCTGCTCCTCGAGGGAGAGCGCCAGCGGCACATCCTGCCAATAGCCCAGCGGCTGCATCTGCGCCGTCCAGGGCATCACCGGCTGCAGCACGCCACCCGTCGGGTGCCGGGGCGATACGCCCCTCGGCCAGGCGAATCACATGGCCCTCCCGGGCCTCCAGGGGCAACTCACGACGCAGCATCAGTGCACAATCCCCTCGATGCTGTCCCACAGGCACTCGCCCGCCGCCTCGCGAATCCGCGCCAGTTTCTGGCGATGGGCGGTCGAGCTCCTCGTCGCTGGGCATCGACACACTCAACTGCGCCCCGGCCAGCGCCACCGGACGCCGCTGGATCCCCATGCGGCTGCCGCCCTCCGCGCTCATGGAGGAGTCGAGCAGCAACGCGGTCTGGCCGCCGGTCATCGCCAGGTAGACCTCGGCCAGGATCTCGGCGTCGAGCAGGGCGCCGTGGAGGACGCGGTGGCCATTGTCGATCTCGTAGCGCTTGCACAGCGCATCCAGGCTGTTGCGCTGGCCGGGATGCTTGTCCCGCGCCATCTGCAGGGTATCGAGGATGCCGCAATGCTCGGCCACCGGCCCCAGCCGCGACTCGCCGCGGACGGCGTCGAGCATCGACAGCTCATGGTCGATGAAGCCCACGTCGAAGGGCGCGTTGTGGATCACCAGTTCGGCACCTTCGATGAAGGCCCAGAAGTCATCGACGATCTCGGCGAAGACCGGCTCATCGGCGACCCGTTCGTTGGTGATACCGTGCACGGAGATCGCCTCTGCCTCGATCTCCCGCTCGGGATTGATGAACTGATGGTAGGTACGCCCGGTGAGCCGGCGGTTGACCATCTCCACCGCGCCGATCTCGATCAGCCGGTGGCCCTCCCTGGGGTCGATACCCGTGGTCTCTGTATCAAGCACTATCTGCCGCATCGCTACTCTCTCACGCCTGCTGTCTGTGACTGTCGATGGCCTCGTTGGCAAGGCATCGGCGCGCTTGTACGCGCTTATGGATGGTGGCCGACGGGAGTTCGCCGGCGCCTGGATCACTCAACCTCTCTCTTCCTTCTCTCCTGGGCCGCACCAGGATCGGGCTTGAGCCGAGCGGCGCCGAACGCCGAACCGCCCACGGGAGCGGCGAAGCGCAGGCGGCTGCCCTGAGGCTGAACGAGTTGGGGACGACGGCACGCCTGGATCATGTAGCTATCGCCCAGCGGCAGGTTGTGGCGCCGGCCCAGCGTCTCGAACAGGGCATTGCGGGGTGACCGGCCGGGCAGGTGGAAAGCGCAGTAGTCTACCCGCTCGATCTCGAAGTCGACAAACGCCAGCCAGTCGCGCAGGCGGCCCGGCGCACGCCACTGGCCCCGCCAGGGCATCACCCGCCGCCGCGCCGGCAAGAGTCGCCCCATGCCTCCTGCGGAGATCGGCATCCAACCGAAGAGGATGAGACGCCCCTCGTCGGCGGTCACTCGCGCGGCCTCCTGCAGCATATGGTGAGGATCGGGAGCAATCTCGAGCAGGTGATGCACCACCACCAGGCTGAGGCTTTCATCGGGGAGCGGCAGTGCCTCGGGGGAGCAGACCAGGGTCGAGGGCCCCTGCGCCAGCTCGCGGGTGGGGGCCCAGCACAGCGCATGACGCACCGGACACATGTCAGCGAGCAGACCGCCGAACCCCAGCTCGAGGCTATGCACGCCGAAGAGCCGCTCACAGGCCGGCCCCAGGCAGGCTCGCTCGGCACGACGCACGGCCTCACCCGCCGGAGTGGTCCAGAACTGCTGGCCCTCACGGAACAGCGCGGCGAGGCGCTGGGCGCTGGTCTCGGTTGACATGACCCTCCCTACTCTTCATATTGGGCGGATTTTGCGAACCGTTCATGCCCACTCAGGACACTCAGGCCATGTTGAGCGTGACACCGATTCCCGCGTTTAGCGATAACTATATCTGGCTTCTGCGCCAGGACACGACCCCCGATGTGTGCGTGGTGGACCCCGGCGATGCCACCCCGGTCATCGACCTGCTCGAACGCGAGGGGCTCACGCTTTCGACCGTTCTGATCACCCATCATCATCAGGATCATACCGGTGGACTCGGCGAACTCATCGAGCGTTACTCGCCGCGGGTGATCGGGCCCGACAACCAGGCCATCGCCGGCATCGACACCCCGGTGACCGAGGGCGATGAGGTTCGCGTCATGGGGCGGCTGTTCGAGGTGATCGCGGTGCCCGGGCACACCCTGGACCATATCGCCTTCTTCACCGCCGGCATCCCGCCGCTGCTGTTCGGCGGCGACGCCCTGTTCAGCGCCGGCTGTGGTCGCCTCTTCGAGGGCACCCCGCAGCAGATGCACGCCTCGCTGGAAAAGCTGGCCGCCCTGCCCGACGACACCCTGGTGTTCGCCGCCCACGAATATACCCAGGCCAACCTGCGCTTTGCGTTGGCCGCCGACCCCCACAATCCGGACGTGGCCCAGGCCATGGAAGAGTGCCAGCGGGCACGGGAGCTTGAGCGCCCCACCCTGCCCACCACCATGGCCCGCGAGAAACGCATCAATCCCTTCCTGCGCGTGGCAGATGCCGGCGTGCGCCAGGCCGCCTCGGCCCATGGCGACGTCGACAGCGACGAGGCGACCTTCGCCACCCTGCGCGCCTGGAAGGACAACTTCTGAACTCGATCCCTGGACGTCCCACGCTTCCGACACGCTCGGACGGCCTCGACGCGCCTTGGAGGAACACTTCCGGATGACCTACCACACCACCCGACGCAGGCTATTCGCCTTCGCCAGCAGCGCCGCCCTGTTGGGCGCCCTGATGACCGCCGGCGCCCACAGCCAGGCCGCCACGCTCGAGCGCTCCGGCACCACCGGCGCCGCACAGCACGGCGCGATCCAGCCCGCCCCCGGGGAAATGACCCAGCACTTCTGGGATGCCCTGGCGCTGGAGACCCGTGACGCCTGGAGCCGGCTGCGCGACAGCTTCCAGTGGCAGGACGACCTGCATGACCCACGCGTGCAGGCCTGGATCGATCACTACCGTCAGTCCCCGCACAACATCGCCGAGATCACCGAGCGAGCGCGCCCCTGGCTGGCCTGGATCACCGAGAAGGTCGAGGAGCGCGGCCTGCCCGGCGAGATCGCCCTGATCCCCTTCATCGAGAGCTCCTTCGACCCGGCCGCACGCTCTCACCGCGGGGCCGCCGGCCTGTGGCAGTTCATGCCACGCACCGGCGACTCCCTGGGCCTCTCCCGGCAGCGCGGCTACGACGGGCGCCTCGACGTGGTGGCCTCCACCTATGCGGCCCTCGACTATATCGAGTACCAGGCCGACCAGTGGTATGAGGGGGATCTCGAGCTCTCCCTGGCGGCCTACAACGCCGGTGCCGGCACCGTCAACAAGGCCCGCCGCAATGCCATCGCCCAGGGCAAGGGCGGCGACTACTGGAGCCTCTCGCTGCCGCGGGAGACCATGAACTACGTGCCCAAGCTCAAGGCCATCGCCGCCATCATCAACGCTCCTGACGACTACCAGGTCGCCCTCCCCGAGATCGAGGACGCCCCGGCCTTCGCCAAGATCCCAGTGGAACGCCCCTGCGCCTGGATGAGGCGGCCCCGCCTCGCCGGTGTCTCCCAGGGCACCATCGCCGAGCTCAGCCCGGGAGTCACCGGTGGCGCCATCCACCCCGGCAAGGACCGGGTACTGCTGGTGCCTAGCGGGCGAGCCGATGCTCTGCTCGCTCGCCTCGACACCCCGACGAGCCCCGCCACGGCACAGGACTCGCGCTACGTGGTGCGCAGCGGCGACACCCTCGCCGACATCGCCGCCCGCCAGGGCATCAGCGTCGCCGAGCTGCGCCAGGCCAACGGCATCAACGGCAACATGATCCAGCCCGGACAGGCGCTCGAGCTGCCGACACGAAGCCTCGCCTCGCGCTGAGGACCCTGCGGGGCCGTGGGTGGCCCCGCCGAGCAGGAGGCGGGTATTGTCTTTCGTGCCCGGGGCTGACACCTTAAGTGGCCATGCCTAGTGGGTAAGACGCCGGCACCGGCCGGCGTCCCTGTCGACACGGGATGTCAGAATGCCAATACCTTCATGCCGGGCCGCTGCCGCCTCGCCTTTCGTTCGGGCCGCTGCCGCCGCGCTGCTTGTCCTGCTCACCCTTGTGGCCCCCCTGGGTGCCGCCCAGGCCTCGTCGGGCGCCGACGAGGTGCCCACCGTGCACGGCCTGGCGCTGTATGGCGAGCCAGAACTTCCCGAAGGCTTCGAGCACTTCCCCTACGTCAATCCCGAGGCACCCAAGGGCGGCGCCCTGACCCAGGCGGCGGTGGGGGGCAGCTTCGACTCCACCAACCCCTTCATCATCCGCGGCACACCCGCCGCCGGGGTCTCGCGCATCTACGACACCCTGCTCGAGGGCAATCCCGACGAGCCCTTCTCGCTCTACGGCCTGCTGGCCGAGGGCATCCGGCTGGACCCCGAACGCGAGTGGATCGAGTTCGACCTGCCGGCCCGAGGCGCGCTTCCACGACGGCGAGCCGGTCACCGCCGAGGACGTGGTCTTCAGCTTCAGCCTGCTGACCGAGCAGGGCAACCCCTTCTACGGTGCCTACTACGCCGACGTGGAGAGTGTCACCGCCCTGGACGCGGACACGGTGCGTTTCGATTTCGCCTCCAGCCACTCCCGGGAGCTGCCGCTGATTGTCGGCCAGCTGCCGGTGCTGCCGAAGCATTACTGGGACGGGCGCGACTTCACCTCCCCGACCCTCGATGCCCACCCCGGCTCCGGTCCCTACCGTATCGCCGAGGTCGACCCGGGCAGGCGCATCGTCTATGCACGGGTGGAGGACTACTGGGGGCGCGAGCTGGCGGTAAAGCGCGGACGCCACAATATCGACCGGCTGATCTACGACTACTACCGCGACCGCGACATCGCCTGGGAGGCGTTCAAGGCAGGTATCCTCGACTACCGCGTCGATGCGCGTGCCGCCACCTGGGCCATCGGCTACGACTTCCCAGCCTTCGAGGAGGGCCTGGTCAGGAAGCTCAGCGTTCCCGACGGCCAGCCCGCGAGGATGCAGGCCTTCGTCTTCAATCTGCGCCAGGAGACGTTCCAGGACCCGCGGGTCCGCGAGGCCCTGGCGCTGACCTTCGACTTCCCATGGCTCAACGCCAACATCTTCTACGACGCCTACCGGCGCACCGAGAGCTTCTTCCAGAACTCCGAGATGGCCGCCGAGGGGCTGCCCAGCGCCGCCGAGCTCGAGGTGCTCGAGCCCTGGCGCGACCAGCTTCCCGACGACGTGTTCAGCGAACCGCTGCCCATGGATCATCCCGAGACGCTGCGCGAGCGGCTGCGCCTGGCCCTGGAACTGCTGCGCGAAGCGGGCTTTGAAGTGCGCGACGGCGGCCTTGTCAACGCCGAGACGGGGCGGCCGCTGGAGCTCGAGGTGCTGCTCTACGATACCGGCATGGAGCGGGTGGTCCAGCCGATGGTGCGCAACATGGCACGCCTGGGCATCCGCGGCACCATCCGCATCGTCGACATCAACCAATACCTGAACCGGCTGCGCAGCTTCGACTTCGATCTGGTGGTCGGACAGTTTCCGCAATCCAACAACCCCGGCAACGAACAGCGCGAGTTCTGGACCAGCGACTATGCCGAGGTACCCCAGAGCCGCAACCTGATGGGCCTGGCCGACCCGGTGGTGGACGATCTGGTCGAGCAACTGATCCGCGCCGACAGCCGCGAGACGCTCAACACCCTGGCCCGCGCCCTGGATCGCGTGCTGCGCCATCGCTTCATCGTCATCCCACACTACCACTCCGGCGAGACGCGGCTCGCGGTATGGGACAAGTTCGGCTGGCCGGAGCCATCCCCCGAATACGGCATGGACCTCGAGGCCTGGTGGGTGGACCCCGAACGCGCGGCGACCATCGAACGCCGACAGCAGGGAGGCTAGAAGCATGTCGACCCGTGACAGCTGCAACCGGAGAGGAGCGCGAACGTGAGCCGCTATGTCCTGCGTCGCCTGCTGCTGATGATCCCCACCCTGCTGGGCATCATGCTGCTCAACTTCATCATCGTGCAGGCCGCCCCCGGC
>JAGYKP010000078.1 GCA_018401555.1 Halomonas sp. | reverse complement strand
CCATCGCGCTGATCGTGCTGCTGGGGCTGTGGCTCAACACCAAGACCTACTTCGAGTCGGCGCTGCTGATCGCCATGCTCGGCTTCATCAGTACCGTGGCGGTATGCAAGTACCTGCTGCGCGGCGACATCATCGAATAGGAGGCGTCATGAACCTGCACCTGATTATCGAGGGAGTCACCTCCCTGCTGCTGGTGGCCGGCGGTGCCTTCGTGTTCATCGGCTCGCTGGGCATGGCCCACCTGCGCGACTTCTACATGCGCCTGCACGGCCCACCAAGGCCACCACCCTGGGGATCGGCTGCATGCTGGTCGGCTCGATGCTCTACTTCTGGGCCACCGAGGGCAAGCCCGACATCCAGGAGATGCTGATCACCCTGTTCCTGTTCATCACCGCCCCAGTCAGCGCCCACCTGCTGGCCAAGACCGGCCTGCACCTGAAGCTCCGGCACGCGGACAAGACCATCGGCACCCCGTGGAGCTGCGCCCCGAGGAGGTCGGCGAGAAGCCGGTACCCCACCCGGACCGCGGTTACGACTGACACGCTAGCGGGCCCGCCGATTGGCGGGCCCGCTGTCGTTAAAGGCCGGGTGCGCTCGGCACCTGCCTGGGCACCCGTGGGCGGCTACACCCAGCCACCCAACTCGTTGTCGATGATCGAGAGCAGCGCGGCGACATGGTCGTCACGGTCATTGAGGCAGGGGACGTAGGTGAAGCTCTCGCCGCCGGCCTCGAGGAAGGCGTCGCGGATCTCCTCCTGAATCTCCTCCAGGGTCTCCACACAGTCGGCGGAGAAGGCCGGCGAGACCACGGCGATATGCTTCCTGCCCTGGCGCGCCAACTCGGCGACATGCTCCACGGTGGCCGGCCCCACCCACTCCTCGGGACCGAACTGGGACTGGAAGGCGGTCTGGATCGCGCCCTCCTCTCCAGCCCAGCGCCTCGCGCAGCAGTCGTGTGGTCTTCTGGCACTGGCAGTGGTAGGGATCACCCTCCATCAGGAAGCGCTTGGGCACGCCATGATAGGAGGCCACCAGCACCTCCGGCGGCGTCTCGGCGGCGTCATACGCCTCACGTACCGAGTTGGCCAGGGCCTCGACATACTGCGGATGCTCGAAGTAGGCCGGCACCGTGCGAATCGCCGGCTGCCGCTTGAGCTTCATCAGGGCTGCGGAAGGCGTGGTCGTTGGCCGTGGCGGTGGTGGGCGAGGCGTACTGGGGGTAGAGCGGGAAGAACAGGATCCGCTCGCAGCCCGCCGCCTGCAGGCGCTTGAGCACGCTGTCGGTGGAGGGGTTGCCGTAGCGCATGGCGAAGTCGACCATCACCCGCTCGCCATGACGCGCCTCGAGCCCCTCGGCCACCTTGCGGGTCTGATCCCGGGTGATGGTCAACAGCGGGCTCTCGTCCTTCTCGGTGTTCCAGATGCCGCGGTAGGCCTCGCCGGACTTGAAGGGCCGCCGCGAAAGGATGATCAGCTGCAGCGGCGGCTGCCACTTCCAACTGGGATAGTCCACCACCCGCTTGTCGGAGAGGAACTCACTCAGGTAGCGACGCATGGACCAGTAATCGGTGGCGTCCGGGGTACCCAGGTTGACCAGCACCACCCCCACCCGGGCACGCGGAACCGGCGGATGGTCATCCGGTGCATGGGCCAGGCGGCCGCTGCCGGGGTGGTCCATGCCGGAATTGGCCGAATCCTGGGTCGCGGTGGTCATGGGCTGGCTCCTTGATCGATACGTGCGGTTGTTGAAAACGGAGCTAGTGTATCAGGACCCTCGCGGCGGCGGCGATCAGGTTGTACTATCAAGTAGATTTGTACAATTCGAGGTCAAGCCATGTCCCGCCCCCTGGTACTGGTGCTCGGCGACCAGCTCACCCCGTCGCTTCCCAGCCTGCGCGACCCGCCCGACGGTGCCGTGGTGGCGCTTTGCGAGGTGGCCGCCGAGGGCACCTATGTGCCCCACCACCCACAGAAGATCGCCCTGATCCTGGCCGCCATGCGCCACTTCGCCGCCGAACTTCGCGACAAGGGCTTCCGGGTGCACTACAGCTCCCTGGACGATGCCGACAACGCCCAGGGGCTGATCCAGGAGGCGGAGCGGCTGGCGGCCCTCTACGGCTGCGACGAGATCCAGGTCGTGCGTCCCGGGGAGTGGCGGCTGTGGCAGTCGATGCACGAGCGTGCAAGCGCCGCCCTGCCCTGGCGCCTGCTCGAGGACGACCGCTTCTATACCACCCCGGACGACTTCGCCGCTTGGGCGCGTGGTCGCAAGTCGCTGCGCCTGGAGTACTTCTACCGGGAGCAGCGACGGCGAACGGGCCTCCTGATGGAGGATGACCAGCCCGCCGGCGGGCGGTGGAACTTCGACCACGACAACCGCGAGCCGCTGCCGGAGTCACTCGAGGCCCCGGAACCCCCGCACCACCGTCGGGACGCCGTCACCGAGGAGGTCCTGGCGTTGGTGGCGGAGCACTTCGGCGACCACTTCGGCACCCTCGAGGGCTTCCACTGGCCGGTGACGCGGCGCCAGGCGCTGGTCGACCTGCGCCACTTCATCGTGCACCTGCTTCCCGAGTTCGGTCGCTACCAGGACGCCATCAGCGACGCCGAGCCCTTCCTGTTCCACTCGCGGCTCGCAGCGGCACTCAACCTGGGGCTGCTATCGCCCCGCGAGCTGTGCGAGGCGGCGGAGCGGGAGTATCTCGAGGGGCGCGCCCCGCTGAACTCGGTGGAGGGCTTTATCCGCCAGATCCTGGGCTGGCGGGAGTACGTGCGCGGCCTCTACTGGACGCACATGCCCGATTACAAGACGGGCAACGCCCTGGGGGCCGAGGGCGACCTGCCGGCCTGCTACTGGAGCGGCGAGACCGAGCTGCGCTGCCTTGCGCGCACCATCGAGATGACCCGTGACAACGCCTATGCCCACCATATCCAGCGGCTGATGGTGACCGGCAACATCGCACTGCTCTGCGATGTATCGCCGGAGGCGCTGTGCGACTGGTACCTGGCGGTCTACGCCGATGCCTGCGAGTGGGTGGAGCTGCCCAATACCCTGGGGATGGTGCTGCATGCTGATGGCGGCCTGATGGGCTCCAAGCCCTACTGCGCCTCGGGGAAGTATATCGACCGCATGTCGGACCACTGTCGCCACTGCCGCTTCGACCCGAAGCAGGTCACCGGGGACGACGCCTGCCCGCTCAACAGCCTCTACTGGCGCTTTCTGGAGCGTCATGCCGAGACTCTCTCGGCCAACCCGCGCATGAAGCTGATCTATGGTTCGCTCGCCAGGATGAGCGAGGAGAAGCGCGCAGCCATCCGCGACCAGGCCGACGCCTTCCTGGCAACACTGCCGCGCAGCTCGTCATGGCGACAGGCGGGAGACGTTGAAGAGCGCCGCCGCCATCTCGCCGGCTACCACACAAGCGACGAGGAGGTGCGCCCATGAATCGTAACGAGGCCCTCGCCGCCACGCCACCGGTCATCCTCTACCACGACGGTCACTGCCCGCTGTGCCAGCGCAAGGTGGCCTGGCTGGCGCGACATCCACGCCGGGAGCGCGTGGCGCTGGTGGATATCCAGGCACCGGACTTCGACGCCACGGCGCAGGGCCGGACCTTCGAGGCGATGATGGGCAGGCTGCACCTGCAGGACGCCAGGGGCCAGTGGTACATCGGCATGGACGCCAGCCGTGCGCTCTACGCCGTGCTCGGCTATCGACGCCTGGTGTGGCTGAGCAGCCTGCCCGGGCTCGCAGGCGTAATGGACGCGGGATATCGATGGTTTGCCCGCCGCCGGGTGCGCCTGGGGCGCTGGCTGGAGAGGCGGCGGCGGAAGTCGGCAGGCTGAATGGTGACCGGCACGCGAAGGGGGGCCTGCCGGCAATAACGCGGGGAACTCAGAAGACCAGCGGCATGCGTGAGGTCAGCGGGTCCTGGTAGTGGGTGGCACGGCCGATCACCTCGTCGTGGGGTACCTGCTGCACCAGATAGGCACGGTGGATACCGGCGCCCTTGAGCTCCACGTAGACGTCATCCAGCGAGCGGAACAGCACCGGCTTGCCGTGACGGGTCAGCATGTGTCGCTGGCCCTCGATATCTTCCAGTTCCACCTGATAGAAGCGGCTGCCGGCGTGGCCGATGACGCGAATCTCGTAGTTGTCATGGTGGGCCGCGAAGGCCTTGAGGTCGTGAAATTCCATGGATCCCTCCTGAGTGTCTTGTCGTTGCATATCCTCTCAGCTTGGCGCCAGGGGGTGACGCCAGGGTGACGGCTGCATGTCAGAAATGTGACTACGAGACCCCAGGAGAGTTCCACAAGCTATTGATAGTCGGAAGGATCGATCGCCTTGCCCAGAGAGTTGCGGTCGACCCACTTGCCGGCCTTGGTCTCCTTGTAGCGGAATACCACACGATCACCGACCGCCAACCGGCAGTTCGGCATCCTCGGTCTGGTAGCTGTAGGTCTCGCCCTCCACCACCAGCTGGTAGCGGTAGAGGTCGGGCATGCCCAGCCACTCCTTGAACGGGCCTTCACGCTCCACGGACTGGAGCTCGCCGCGCGCCTCCAGCTTGGGGGTGCGGCGTCGATTGCCGCGCTGAAATCCGCCTGCCATGCTGCCTCCTTCCTGTACTCGTTCGAGGGGTGGGCATTATACGGGGCCACCGCGGGGGCTCAACCCGCAGCGCTCGTGCTTACTCGCCGAAACCGTCACCATAGCTGTCGGGCGCCAGGTCCTCGAAGCGGGTATAGCGACCGATGAAGGCCATATGTACCGTGCCGATGGGACCGTTACGCTGCTTGCCGATGATCAGCTCGGCCAGGCCCTGATTGTCGGGGTTGTCGGGATTATAGACCTCGTCGCGATAGACGAAGGCGATCACGTCGGCATCCTGCTCGATGGCGCCGGATTCGCGCAGATCCGACATCACTGGTCGCTTGTTGGGACGCTGCTCGAGGGAGCGGTTGAGCTGGGAGAGCGCCACCACCGGGCACCCGAACTCCTTGGCCAACCCCTTGAGCGAGCGGGAGATCTCGGAGATCTCGCCGGTACGGTTCTCGGAGAAGCCGGGGATCTGCATCAGCTGCAGGTAGTCGATCATCACCAGCCCGACGTTGCCGTGCTCACGCACCAGGCGACGGATCCGCGAGCGCATCTCGTTGGGCGACAGCGCCGCGGTATCATCGATGAACAGCTGCTTGTCCTTGAGCAGGTTCACCGCCGAGGTCAGGCGCGGCCAGTCCTCGTCCTCCAGCTGGCCGGTACGCACCCGGGTCTGGTCGATGCGGCCCAGCGACGAGAGCATGCGCAGCATCAGGGCATCGGCGGGCATCTCCATGGAGAACACCATCACCGGCTTCTCGCTGGAGATGACCGCATGTTCGACGATGTTCATCGCGAAGGTGGTCTTGCCCATCGAGGGCCTCCCGGCGATGATCACCAGGTCCGAGGGCTGCAGCCCCGAGGTCATCTCGTCCAGGTCGCGGAAGCCGGTGGAGAGGCCGGTCATCTCGCCCTTCATGTTGAACAGCTCGTCGATGCGATCCACCGCCTTGGCGAGCAGTTCGCTCATGCCGATGGGGCCGCCCGACTTGGGGCGCTCCTCGCTGATCTGGAACACCAGCCGCTCGGCCTCGTCGACCAGCTCGTCCGCCGGCCGCCCCTGGGGGCTGAAGGCGCCATCGGCGATCTGGCTGGCGGCACGGATCAGCTTGCGCAGGGTCGCCCGCTCGCGAACGATATCGGCATAGGCGCGAATATTGCTCGCGGAGGGAGTGTTGCGGGCCAGTTCGGCGAGGGTGGCCAGGCCGCCCACGGTATCCAGCTGGTCACGCCCCTCCAGCGCCTCGGAGAGGGTCACCACGTCCAGCGGCCGCGCCGACTCGGCCAGCTCCGCCATGACGTTGAAGATCAGGCGGTGCTCATAGCGATAGAAGTCGTCGGCCACCAGGCGGTCGGCGACGTTGTCCCAGGCCTGGTTGTCGAGCATCAGTCCGCCCAGCACCGACTGCTCCGCCTCCAGCGAGTGGGGCGGCACCTTGAGGGCGGCGGTTTCCTGGTCGTGCTCGAGCATCTCTGACATGGCGATGGTTCACCCTGGGCATTGCGGGGTCGCCATTCTACCCCAGACAGACACAATAAAAACGCGACGAGGGGCGCGAGGATCTCTCCCGCGCCCCTCGTCAGGGCGGCCGTCAGGACTTACTCGGCCACCACCACCACGCGCACGGTAGCTTCGACTTCGGCGTGCAGACGCAGCGCAATGTCGTACTCGCCGGTAGCGCGGATCGGGCCTTCCGGCATGCGCACTTCGCTCTTGGCCACATCGATGCCGGCCGAGGCGATGGCATCGGCCAGGTCGCGGGGCCCGATGGAGCCGAACAGCTTGCCCTCGTCGCCGGACTTGGCGACCAGGGAGAGCTCGATCTCGTTGAGCTGGGCGGCACGCGCCTCGGCCTCGGCCTTGCGCTCGGCAGCCTGGGCCTCGAGCTCGGCACGCTGGGCCTCGAAGGCCTCGATGTTGTCCTTGGTGGCCGGCACGGCGAGACCGTAGGGCACCAGGTAGTTGCGGCCGTAACCGGGCTTGACGGTGACCTGGTCACCCAGGCCGCCCAGCTTGCCAATATTGTCGAGCAGAATGACTTCCATCTCGTAAACCTCTTGTCAGTTGCGGCTGGCCAGGCGCCCGCGAATGTTCGCGAAGGCGTCGATGAAGGCCAGCAGCAGCACGATCAGAATCATGGGCCAGGTGGTGATCAGCAGCAGGTAGAAGGCGACCAGCCACAGCCCGTTCATCCCTTTTAGTCCGATAAATCCATGCACCAGAGCGATGCCGGCGACCAGCAGCGGAACCCACAGCAGCATGCCCAGGCCCGGAAGCCCCAGCACGGCGCCGATCACCCCGAGCACCACCAGCACGGCGAGCTCACGCGGCGCCAGGCGCAGGGCGTGGAACTCCTCGCGAAAGCCCCCGGGGTTGTAGAGTCCCGCCTGCCAGCTGCGCGCCAGGGCCAGACAGGCCACGGCGGCAATCAGCACGACGAGGCCGGTGACTCCGCCGATCAGCAAGCCCGCCAACTGCTCGGTATCGAGCCCCTGGCTGCCCAGCTCGGTGAGCAGGCGCTCCACCTCGGGAGAGGCCTGTCGCAGCTGGTCGAGCATCTCCCCGGTGCCCCCGGGGGGCAGGAAGATCCCCAGCTGGATCATCACCGCGCCGGCCAGGGCGCCGACGATCAGTGCCTCGCTCCAGCGCAGGCGGGAGCGCAGCACCACTGCCATCAGGGTCACCAGCAGCACGCTGGAGAGCGGGATGACATCCCCCTGCATCCACCACCAGCCCGAAGGCACGGCGGCGGCCACGATCACCGGCAACGCCGGGGAGAGTCCCCGGCGCAGGGTGACCAGGGCCGCGATGGCGGCCCCCAGCCAGAACAGCCAGGGAATCAGGGTGGCCACGGCGGCCCCGCCAGCGAGGCGTAGGGCGTACCGCGCATCACCCAGCGGGCGATCGTCAGCATCTTGCCGCCGGCTTACTGGTGGCTATCGGAGTAGAGGAGCAGTGCCAGGTAGCGCGAGCGCTTGACGGCGGTCGCCAGCTGACGCTGGTAGCGGGCCTTGGTACCGGTGATACGGCTGGGAACGATCTTGCCGGTCTCGGTGATGTAGGCCTTGAGGGTGTCCAGATCCTTGTAATCGATCTGCTTCACGCCCTCGGCGGTGAAACGGCAGAACTTGCGGCGACGGAAAAAGCGTGCCATGTGAAGACTCCTTCAGACGTGCGATGGGGGTGATCAGGCGGACTCGGCGCGGGGCTTCTCGTCGCGGGGCTTCTCGTCGCGACGGGTACGCTTCTCTTCCACCGGCTTCATCATCGGCGAGGCCTCGGTGATGGCTTCGTTGCAGCGCACCACCAGGCTGCGAATGATGGCATCGTTGAAGCGGAAGATGTTCTCGATCTCGTCGAGGGTCTCGCCGCTGCACTCGACGTTCATCAGCACGTAGTGAGCCTTGTGGATCTTGTTGATCGGGTAGGCCAGGTGACGACGGCCCCAATCCTCCAGGCGATGCACGGTGCCGCCATTCTCGGTGACGAGGCTGGTGTAGCGCTCGACCATGGCCGGAACCTGCTCGCTCTGGTCCGGATGGACCATGAACACGATTTCGTAATGACGCATGGGATCTCCTTGCGGTTTGGCAGCTTCCTCGGGAGGTCTCGGCGCTCCGGGGAAGCAAGGAGGTGATAGAAGAAACACGAATGCCCGCTCGATGGACGAACGGGCGCAAGCATTCTAAAGAATGTCCGCCGGACTGGCAAGGCGCGTTTCTTCGCTCATGGCCCACAGGGCGCGCGGCAGAACCGGCTGAATATTTGACATAATAATCAAATATCCATATTTTGATAACGCATAGTTATGGATCACCCCGCTTTCCCCGTGGCCGACACGCCACATCTGCACTGATTCCGGGCGCGCCATGCCGCCTCTCCTCCGCTGTCGCCGGCCTGCATGGGCCGTGCCTCGGAATCGGCGCCATGACGCCATCAGCACGCACTCCGCCCTGTCACTACGACAGGCGCACCCCATCCCGGGCACGGATCACCGCCCCGGGACCGAATCGCGGACCAGGCGTCCTGCCCTCCTGACGGGCACCGGGCATCCATGCTTTCTGCCATCTCGATGCTCGACCCGGCCGCCGCTGTCGGCGGCGCCGTGAGCGAGCCTCTCTCACGGAGCCATTCATGACAAAACGTGTTGCCATCATCGGTGCCGGCCCCAGCGGCCTGGCGCAACTGCGCGCCTTCCAGTCAGCCTTCGAAGGGGCCGACCCCGTCGAACTGGTCTGCTTCGAGAAGCAGAGCGACTGGGGTGGCCAGTGGAACTACACCTGGCGCACCGGCCTCGATGCCAATGGCGAACCCGTCCACAGCAGCATGTACCGCTACCTGTGGTCCAACGGCCCCAAGGAGTGCCTGGAGTTCGCCGACTACAGCTTCGAGGAGCACTTCGGCAAGCCGATCGCCTCCTATCCGCCGCGTGCCGTGCTGTGGGACTACATCAAGGGGCGCGTCGAGAAGTCAGGCGTACGCGAGTACATCCGCTTCAACTGCCCCGTTCGTCATGTGGAGTACCGGGAGAACGACGGGACCTTCATGGTCACCGTGCATGACCATGAGCGCGACGTGGTCGAGAGCGAGGTCTTCGACCATGTGGTGGTGGCCTCGGGCCACTTTTCCACGCCCAACGTGCCCGAGTTCGAGGGCTTCGAGGCCTTCAACGGGCGCATCCTGCATGCCCACGACTTCCGCGACGCCCTGGAGTTCCAGGGCAAGAACCTGCTGCTGGTGGGCAGCAGCTACTCCGCCGAGGATATCGGCTCGCAGTGCTACAAGTATGGCGCGCGCAGCATCACCACCAGCTACCGCACCCGTCCCATGGGCTTCGACTGGCCCGAGAACTGGGAAGAGAAGCCCCTGCTGCAGCGGGTCGACGGCAACACCGCCTACTTCGCCGACGGCACCAGCAAGCAGGTGGATGCCATCATCCTGTGCACCGGCTACCTGCACCACTTCCCCTTCCTGCCGGATGCTCTGCGCCTGCAGACCAACAATCGCCTGTGGCCGCTGGGGCTCTTCCGCGGGGTCGTCTGGGAGGCCAACCCCGGGCTCTTCTACCTGGGCATGCAGGATCAGTGGTACACCTTCAACATGTTCGACGCCCAGGCCTGGTATGTCCGCGATATCATCCTGGGGCGTATCGCCCTTCCCGACCGCGAGACCATGCAGGCCGACAGTCAGGCCTGGCGCGAGCGCGAGGAGGCGCTGGAAGACGATGAGCAGATGATCCGCTTCCAGGGCGACTATGTCGCCAGCCTGATCGACGCCACCGACTATCCGAGCTTCGACATCGAGGGGGTCAACCGGACCTTCCTCGAATGGGAGCAGCACAAGCACACGGACATCATGACCTTCCGTGACAAGTCCTACTCCTCGCTGATGACCGGCACCCAGGCACCGGCCCACCATACCCGCTGGCTGGATGCCATGGATGACTCGCTGGAGGCCTTCCTCGACGCCCCCGCCAGGCGTCCGGCGGCCACCCCGAGAAGGCCGGCAGCTGACCGTTCGCGCCGCGTAGAGCCGACAACGCCTGCCATAGGGCAGGCGTTGTCGTTCCAGGCCCCGGGCTTCAGGCGCCCGGGCGTCGCCCGCCCCCGCTGGCGAACCGCCTCGAAGAGACTGATGCCGGTGGCCACCGAGACGTTGAGGCTGGAGACACTGCCGGCCATGGGCAGCTTGACCAGCTGGTCACAGGCCTCGCGGGTCAGGCGACGCATGCCCTTGCCCTCGGCCCCCATCACCAGCGCCGTGGGGCCGGTGAGGTCGACCTCGAAGATCAGCGACTCGGCCTCACCGGCGGTGCCGGTGACCCAGACGCCGAGCGACTTGAGCCTGGCCAGGGCACGGGAGAGGTTGGTGACCTGATAGACCGGCACGCTCTCGGCGGCACCGCAGGCCACCTTGCGCACCGTGGCGTTGAGCGGTGCGGCCTTGTCCTTGGCCACGATCACCCCGTGCACCCCGGCGGCATCGGCACTGCGCAGGCAGGCGCCGAAGTTGTGCACGTCGGTGATGCCGTCGAGCACCAGCAGCAGCGGGGGCGTCGCATGGGGCCACGCCTCCAGGCGGAACCACAGCGCATTCTCGGCCTCGAACGCCAGCGGCGTGGTGAAGGCCACAACGCCTTGGTGGGCGGCGCCCTGGGCCAGGCGGTCGAGTTCATCACGCGGACGCGACTGGATGCGGGCGCCGCCGCGGCGCGGCGACCTCGACCAGCTCGGCCAGGCGCGCCCCCGCACTGCCCTCCTGCACCCACAGTTCGCGGGGCGTCTCGCCGCGTTCGATCAAGGCACGCACGGCATGGACGCCGAATACCGCCTCCAGGCCACCGGGCGCGGCCGGCTTGCCGGCGGCAGGCCGGTGGGATCGCTTGTGCTTCATGGTTCTCGCTTCATCGAGGGTCACACGGCGAGCCCGCTGGCCCGCCACAGGATTCAGCGCCGCGAACGGCGCCGACGGTTGCCGCTGCGCTTGCGGCCATCGCCCTTGTCGGACTTGTCGCCCTTGGCGGCGGTGTCGCCCGTGATGCCTCGGCCTTGGGCGGCTTGCCGCCGGCGCTGGCGCGTCCCTTGGCAGGCGCATCATCCACCGCACGGCGCCGGCGCGGCGCACGCTGGGGACGCGGCTTGTCGTCGGCCAGGGCGAAGTCGATCTTGCGATCGTCCAGGTCGACTCGGGCCACCTGCACCGTGACCCCGTCGCCGAGACGGTAGCTCATGCCACTGCGCTCGCCCTTGAGGCGGTGCTTCTCCGGCTCGTAGTGGTAGTAGTCGGAGGGCAGCGAGGTGACGTGGACCAGCCCCTCGACATAGACCTCGTCGAGCCGCACGAAGATGCCGAACTGGGTCACCGAGGCGATGGTCCCGTCGTAGACCTCGCCGAGCTTGTCGGACATGAACTCGCACTTGAGCCAGTCCTCGACGTCGCGGGTGGCATCGTCGGCGCGGCGCTCGGTCATCGAGCAGTGCTCGCCGAGTTCGAGCATCTGTTCGAAGGTATAGGGTGCCCACTTGCTGGGTGGCTCCACCGCCGCCCCGTCGGCGCGCAGTACCGTATTGGTCTGGCGCGGCCCGCGGATCACCGAGCGGATGGCGCGATGCACCAGCAGGTCCGGGTAGCGCCGGATCGGCGAGGTGAAGTGGGCATAGGCCGGATAGGCCAGGCCGAAGTGGCCATCGTTCTGGGGCGAGTAGACCGCCCGGCTCATGGAGCGCAGCATCACCGTCTGGATGACGTCGCTGTCGGGGCGCCCCTTGATGGCCTCGGCCAGGTCACGATAGTCCTGGGGGCTCGGGTCGTCGCCGCCAGCCAGCGACAGGCCCAGTTCGTTGAGGAACAGGCGCAGCTTGTCGAGACGCTCCGGCGAGGGCTTCTCGTGGATGCGGTAGAGGGCCGGCAGGTCATGCTTGTCGAGGAAGCGCGCGGTGGCCACATTGGCGGCCAGCATGCACTCCTCGATGATCTTGTGGGCATCGTTGCGCGAACGCGGCACGATCTTCTCGATCTTGCGCTCGTCGTTGAAGATGATGGCCGTCTCGGTGGTCTCGAAGTCGATGGCACCCCGCTCCACCCGGGCCTCGCGCAGCAGCCGGTAGAGGGCGTGCAGGTTCTTCAGCGACGGCACCAGCTCGCTGTGCTCCTCGCGCAGGGCCTCGCCCGCCTGCCCCTCGTCGTCGAGGATCGCCGCCACCTTGTTGTAGGTGAGGCGCGCATGGGACTGGAACACCGCTTCGTAGAAGCGGTAGCGGCTGATGGCACCGCTCTGAGAGATATTCATCTCGCAGACCAGCGCCAGGCGATCGACGGCCGGGTTGAGCGAGCAGAGCCCGTTGGAGAGCAGCTCCGGCAGCATCGGCACCACCTGCCCCGGGAAGTAGACCGAGTTGCCGCGGCGAATCGCCTCCTGATCCAGGGCGCTGCCCGGTCTCACATAGTGGGAGACGTCGGCGATGGCCACCAGCAGCTTCCAGCTCCCGGACTTGGTCTTCCAGGCGCAGACGGCATCATCGAAGTCCTTGGCGCTCTCGTCGTCGATGGTGACCAGCGGCACGTCGCGCAGGTCGATGCGCCGATGCGTGTCCTCCTCGGCCACCTCGGCGGACATGCCGGCGATCTGGTCGTGGACCTCCGGCGGGAATTCGGCGGGGATCTCGTAGCTGCGGATGGCGATGTCGATCTCCATCCCGGGATCCATCCGCTCGCCGAGCACCTCGATCACCTCGCCCACCGGCTGCACCCGGGTCTCGGGCTGCTTGACGATATGCGCCGAGACCACCTGGCCATCCTGCGCCCCGCCGCAGGCACTGTGGGGAATGATGATCTCCTGGGTAATGCGGGCGTTCTCGGGGATCAGCACGCCGAACTCGGGGGTGTTCTGGCGATAGACGCCGACGATGGTCTGGGTGTTGCGCGCCAGCACCTCGGCGATGGTGGCCTCGTCGCGGCCGCGACGGTCGCGACCGCTGACCCGCGCCAGCACGTGATCGCCATGGAAGACACGGCGCATCTGCCGCGGCGGCAGCACCAGGTCGGGCTTCTTGCCGTCGTCACGCAGCAGGAAGCCAAAGCCGTCGCGGTGACCCAGCACCTTGCCCTTGATCAGGTCGAGCTTGTCGATCAGCGCGTAGGCACCGGCACGGTTGCGCAGCACCTGGCCATCGCGCTCCATGGCCGCCAGCCGGCGACGCACCGCCTCCTGCAGCTCCTCATCCTCGAGGCCAAGCTGCTGGCTCATCTTCTCGTGGGTGATCGGCTTGCCGACTTCCTCCAGGCGGGCGAGCAGGTACTCGCGGCTGGGGGCGGGCTTGTCATACTTGTGGGCTTCACGTTCCGCGTGCGGATCGTCGCTGAGCGTCCAGTGGGTCATGCGCAGTGCATCCTTGGCAGGGTCGGGGACGACATGGGTAAGGAGGCGCTCGAGCGCCGCGGGAACGAGGTGTTGCTTGGGGATTCATTGATCATGGCCGCAGTATAGCGCCGCGGGCGCGGCCACCCAACCTTGGCGGGCCGCTCGAAGGTGGAAAAAAACGCCTCGCGGCCACCCTGCCCCTTGCAAAGCCGGGGAAATCGGGTACCATACGCGTCGCCTGCCCAGATGGCGGAATTGGTAGACGCGCTAGCTTCAGGTGCTAGTGTCCTTACGGACGTGGAGGTTCAAGTCCTCTTCTGGGCACCATCGCTCTTTTACAGTTCGACTCGCTTGTGTTCGCCCAGGTGGCGGAATTGGTAGACGCGCTAGCTTCAGGTGCTAGTGTCCTTACGGACGTGGAGGTTCAAGTCCTCTCCTGGGCACCATTCCTTCGGGAGACGCGAACACGACGAGATGCATGATGCGCCCAGGTGGCGGAATTGGTAGACGCGCTAGCTTCAGGTGCTAGTATCCTTACGGATGTGGAGGTTCAAGTCCTCTCCTGGGCACCACTCTTTTAGCGTCATGCAGGCTGGATCAGACGATACACACAGGAAACCGCGACATGGATCGCGGTTTTTTTGTGCCTGCTCGATGGCCCCTACTCGAAGCGCCCGGGGCGATTCGCGACCTCCTCCAGCGCCCAGCCACGGGTACTCACCCGTCCCTCCAGCGCCTCGGCGGACGGTGCCGGCAGGTTGGGAAAGAAGTCGAGCCCGGTACGCGCCTCGACCTCGTCGATACTCACCAGAAAGTCATCCAGCGGCTCGTCGCCGCGCACCCCCTGAGGCATCAGGAAGGCCAGCGCCAGGGGGCGCTCGGCGGGTACCACGATGATCTTGTAGAAGGCCTCGGGAACCTCCACGAAGCCCACCCGGTTGAAGACGTTGTCGAGGAAGCGCTCGGGAAATACCGGCCCGGTGATCACCTGCACCGCCCCGAA
Organism: Halomonas sp.; assembly: GCA_018401555.1. Taxonomy (GTDB): domain Bacteria; phylum Pseudomonadota; class Gammaproteobacteria; order Pseudomonadales; family Halomonadaceae; genus Halomonas. The sequence continues at coordinate 61,932 of JAGYKP010000078.1, read as the reverse complement.
GCGAGGCACGAAGTGATCCATCACCACCTCCTCCAGGCGCTGCCATAGCCGCCGATTGAGATCGGGGCGCTGAGGCGTCATGTTGCTCATGTAGAAGGTGTCGAGCTGGGCATCGCGACCATGCACCGCGGCGATGGCGTAATTGGGCGCCAGGTGGCCACGGTCGAAGCCGCTGCCGGAGTAGTGGTCGGTACCGATGGGCCACAGGGTGCGCCAATCCTGACGGAACCCGGGGCGCGGCCCGGACCGGGGATCCTCCACCGCCTGGAGTCGATAGCTGACCCACAGCGGATTGACCCGCACATCGGACCAGCCCACCAGGAAACCCTCGTTGCGCAGCACGCGGTGAAAGCTGGTGGGCGACACCTGCTGCCACTCGGGCACGCCCATCCACACCAGGGAATCACGCAGCTCACGCGCCTGGAAATGCCACAGGCCGGTGCCCACGGCCACGAACAGCAGGCTTACGGCAAGGCGCCGCAGCGGTCGGCCGCGGCGCAACAGGGGGGAACGTCGGCGACTCATCCGTGAATGGCTTTCCGATAGCAGGACAGGGAACTACAAGAGAAGGCAGACGGCAGGCCGCCGCTGCACCGCTGGCGGCGAGCCGCGGCACAGGCTACCAGCCCAGCGAGAACATGGTCTCCAGGTCGTGGCGGGAGTGCACCTGCATGGCATTCAGGGTCTCGGTCTCGCGGATGCCCTCCACCGCATTGAGACGTCCGGTGACCAGCTCCGCCAGGCTCTCGAAGTCGCGCGTACGGGCGATGGCTACCAGGTCATAGCGTCCACAGGTGGAGTAGACCTCGCTGATTCCCTCCACGTCGGCCAGGCGCTCGGCCACCGACTTGACCTGTCCCTTCTCGGCATTGATCAGGATCACGGCATTCTGCATCGGGCTCTCTCCAGCTTGCGCCCCGAGGGCGGAGTGGGCGGCGGGCCGCCGTCGACGGCGGCCCCGGGTCTGGCAACGAGTATATCAGTGCCGGGGGCCGGGAAGAATCGCGGGTGGCTCGACACCCCGCGTGACTGCGACAAGCGGTCGCAGCCGCGTGTTCGCATGTGCCAGGTGCCTTGACTACCATGTGCTGACGAACTCCTCCGGCAGTCGACTGTCGGAGTTCAAGAGGTGGGACACCACCCGAGGATAGCGGGCAGACGCCCGACCGTGACTGGCAACGAGACAACAAGGAGATTCCATGGCTAACCACAGCCGTCGTGATTTCATGCGTAACAGCCTGCTGGGCATGGCCGCCCTGCCCCTGGGTGCCGGCATCCTGTCCAAGAGCGCCTTCGCCCAGGACCTGCCGCCGCTGGACCCCTCCGCCGAGCAGGCGCAGGCCCTCAACTACGTCAAGGATGCCAGCGAGGCCGCCGACCACCCGGCCTACGCGGAAGGCGAGCAGTGCGACAACTGCATGTTCTTCCAGGCCGACACCAATGGCTGCCAGCTGTTCCCCCAGAACAGCGTCGAGCCGGCGGGCTGGTGCCAGTCCTGGACCGCCCAGGGCTGATGCCCGGGCGGCACCGGCCGCCAACTGGCATAACGCGAGGACCCGCGCCACGGCGCGGGTCCCGTTCTTTGGGGCCTGCCTGTGCCCCGAGGGAATTCCCCCCGGCACCCGTAGCGACGGCTCAGGCTCGTTCGGCGTCCTCCTCGTCCGGCAGCGGCCACTGGTAGCGCCGCACCACATGCTCGTCCTGGACCGACTCTAGGCGCACCGGGAAGCCCCACAGCTGATGCAGGTGGCGGATCACCGGGTAGACGCTGCGCGCCAGGGGACGGCGGTCATCCTGGACATGGCGCAGGGTCAGCGAGCGGTCGCCGCGGATGTCCGCCGAATAGACCTGGATATTGGGCTCGCGCACCGCCAGCGCATACTGGGCGGCCAGCGCCTCGCGGATGCGTCGATAGCCGCGCTCGTCGTGGATCGCCGTCACCTCCAGCATCTCCTCCTGGTCATCGTCGACCAGCATGAACAGCTTGAGATCACGGATCACCCGGGGCGACAGGAACTGCTGGATGAAGGACTCGTCCTTGAAGTTCTTCATGGCGAACTCCAGGGTCTCGCGCCAGTCGCTGCCGGCGGTGTCCGGGAACCACTGGCGATCCTCCTCGGTGGGCGCCTCGCAGAGGCGCTTGAGATCGCTGAAGATGGCGAAACCCAGCGCATAGGGATTGATGCCGTTGTACCAGGGGCTGTCGAAGGCGGGCTGCTGGACCACCGCGGTGTGGGACTGCAGGAACTCCAGCATCAGCCCCTCATCCACCGCCCCCTCCTCGTAGAGTCGGTTCATCAGGGTGTAGTGCCAGAAGGTCGCCCAGCCCTCGTTCATCACCTGGGTCTGGCGCTGGGGATAGAAGTATTGCGCCAGCTTGCGCACGATGCGCACCACCTCGCGCTGCCATGGCGCCAGCAGCGGGGCATTCTTCTCGATGAAGTAGAGCAGGTTCTCCTGGGGCTCCGACGGGTAGCGGCCGCCGGCATGCAGGCCCAGCGGGTCCTCCGCGTCGTGCTCGCTGCCCAATGCCTCCGGCGAGCGATGCTCGGGAATGGTGCGCCACAGGGTATTGACCTGGGCCTGCAGGAGTTGCTCGCGCTCCTTCTGGCGCCGCACCTCCTCCTCGGCGGAGATCGGCGAGGGGCGCTTGTAGCGATCGACACCGTAGTTCTGCAGGGCGTGGCAGGCGTCGAGCAGCTGCTCCACCGCGGCGACGCCGTGGCGCTCCTCGCATTCGGCGATATATTTCCGGGCGAACACCAGGTAGTCGACGATGGAGGAGGCATCGGTCCAGGTGCGGAACAGGTAGTTACCCTTGAAGAAGGAGTTGTGGCCGTAGCAGGCGTGGGCCATCACCAGCACCTGCATCATCAGGGTGTTCTCCTCCATCAGATAGGCGATGCAGGGGTCGGAGTTGATCACCAGCTCATAGGCCAGGCCCATCTGGCCGCGACGGTAGGCCTGCTCCACGGCCAGGAACTGCTTGCCGAATGACCAGTGGTGATAGCCCACCGGCATGCCCACGCTGGCGTAGGCATCCATCATCTGCTCGGAGGTGATCACCTCGATCTGGTTGGGATAGGTATCCAGGCGATACTCGTCTGCCAGGCGGGCAACCTCCCGCTCGAACTCGGCGAGTATCTCGAAGTTCCAGTCGGACCCCGTGGCGATGGGCTTGCGTCGGGTCATCTTGCCTCCTCGGCCGCTGACCGGCCCTCAGCCGCCGGCGACACGGCGCTTGAACAGCTCGCGGAACACCGGGTAGATATCTCCCGCCTCGACGATCTGGCGCATGGCGAAGCGCGCCGGGAACTCGGCGGCCACGCTCTCGTACTCCTCCCACAGCGCCTGGTGGGCATGGGGCGTGATCTCCACGTAGGTGAAGTACTGCAGCCGCGGCATGAGCTTGCTGATCAGCAGGTCGCGGCAGGCCACCGAGTCGTCGTCCCAGTTGTCGCCGTCCGAGGCCTGGGCCACGTAGAGGTTCCACTGCCCCGGCGGGTAGCGCTCGGCGATGATCTCGTCGACCAACGACAGGGCGCTGGAGACGATGGTGCCGCCGGTCTCCCGGGAGTAGAAGAACTCCTCCTCGTCGACCTCCCGGGCGGCGGTGTGGTGGCGCACGAAGACCAGCTCGACCTTCTCGTAGTTGCGCTCGAGGAACAGGTAGAGCAGCAGGAAGAAGCGCTTGGCGATGTCCTTGTGGGCCTGGGTCATGGAGCCGGAGACGTCCATCACGCAGAACATCACCGCCTTGCTGGAGGGCTGCGGCTGGTTGACCAGATGGTTGTAGCGCAGGTCGTAGGTATCGATGAAGGGCACCGCCTCGAGGCGCTTCTCGAGGCGCTCCACCTCGGTCCTGAGCTCAGCGATGCGCGCCGGGTTGCGCAGCACGGGGTCCTTGCGCTCCTCGACCTCCAGCGCCTCGCGGGCCTCGCGCAGGGCACGCCGAATCGGCGCGCGCATGGCGATGCGTCGCGCGTGGGCCTCGCGCATGGAGCGCACGATATTGATCCTTGCCGGCACTCCCTGCTTGGAGACCCCTGCGCGTACCGGACGCACCTCGTCGAGATCGACCAGGTTCTTGCGCTCCAGATGCGGCAGTTCCAGGCCGTCGAAGACGAAGTCGAGGAACTCCTCCCGGGAGAGGGTGAAGGCGAACTCGTCGACCCCCTCGCCCTGGTTGGAGGCGCCACCCTCTCCCGAGCCGTCGCCGCCGCCCCCGCCGCCGGGACGGCGCAGGCGGTCACCCTCGACGAACTCCTTGTTGCCCGGGGCGACGATGCGCCGCTTGCCCCCGGGGCCATGCTGGAACACCGGTTCCGAGATGTCCCGGGCGGGAATCGAGACCTTCTCGCCGCGCTCCATGTCGGTGATCGAGCGGCGATTGACCGCCTCCTCCACCGACCGCTTGATATGGGTGCGATAACGGTCGAGGAAGCGTTGCCGGTTGACCGCGCTATTGTGTTTGGCGTTGGCCCGTCGATCGATGAAATAGCTCATGCGGACCTCCTCGCACTACTGAGACTTGCGCACCCGCAGGTACCATTCAGAGAGCAGGCGCACCTGTTTCTCGGTGTAGCCACGTTCCACCATGCGTGCCACGAAGTCCTCGTGCTTCTTCTGGTCGGAACTGGAGGCCTTGGCGTTGAAGGAGATCACCGGCAGCAGCTCCTCGGTGTTGGCGAACATCTTGTGCTCGATCACCCCGCGCAGCTTCTCGTAGGACTGCCAGCTGGGGTTCATGCCATTGTTCTGGGCACGTGCCCGCAGCACGAAGTTGACCACCTCGTGGCGGAAGTCCTTGGGATTGGAGATGCCCGCCGGCTTCTCGATCTTCTCCAGCTCCTCGTTGAGGGCCTGGCGGTCGAGGAACTCGCCGGTCTCGGGGTCGCGGTACTCCTGGTCCTGGATCCAGAAGTCGGCGTAGGTGACATAGCGGTCGAAGATGTTCTGGCCGTACTCGGAGTAGGACTCGAGGTAGGCCGTCTGGATCTCCTTGCCGATGAAGTCGACGTAGCGCGGCGCCAGGAACTCCTTGATGAAGCGCAGGTAGCGCTCGAAGGTCTCGCGGGGCAGCTGCTCCTGCTCCAGGCGCTGCTCAAGCACGTAGAGCAGATGCACCGGGTTGGCCGCCACCTCGTGGCTGTCGAAGTTGAACACCTTGGAGAGGATCTTGAAGGCGAAGCGGGTGGAGAGCCCGTCCATGCCCTCGTCGACCCCGGCGGCGTCACGGTACTCCTGGATCGACTTGGCCTTGGGATCGGTGTCCTTGAGGTTCTCGCCGTCGTAGACCCGCATCTTGGAGTAGATGCTGGAGTTCTCCGGCTCCTTGAGCCGCGAGAGCACCGAGAACTGCGCCAGCATGCGCAGGGTATCCGGCGCACAGGGCGCCTCGGCCAGCGATGAGTGCTCCAGGAGCTTCTCGTAGATCTTCACCTCCTCGGAGACGCGCAGGCAGTAGGGGACCTTGACCATGTAGACCCGGTCCAGGAAGGCCTCGTTGTTGCGGTTGTTGCGGAAGGTCTGCCACTCGCTCTCGTTGGAGTGGGCCAGCACGATGCCCTCGAAGGGAATCGCACCCATGCCCTCGGTGGGGTTGTAGTTACCCTCCTGGGTGGCGGTGAGCAGCGGATGCAGCACCTTGATCGGCGCCTTGAACATCTCGACGAACTCCATCAGCCCCTGGTTGGCCCGGCACAGGCCACCGGAGAAGCTGTAGGCGTCGGGGTCGTCCTGGGAGTAGAGCTCGAGCTGGCGGATATCCACCTTGCCCACCAGCGAGGAGATGTCCTGGTTGTTCTCGTCACCCGGCTCGGTCTTGGAGATGGCGACCTGGTTGAGCCGCGAGGGGTAGAGGCGCACCACCCGGAACTGGCTGATGTCGCCGCCGTACTCCTTGAGGCGCTTGGCCGCCCAGGGTGACATCACGCTCTTCAGGTAGCGGCGCGGGATGCCGTACTCCTTCTCCAGCAGTTCGCCATCCTCCTCAGGCGAGAACAGCCCCAGCGGCGACTCGTAGACCGGCGAATCCTTGATGGCATAGAACGGGACCTTCTCCATCAGCAGCTTGAGACGCTCGGCCAGGGATGACTTGCCGCCACCCACCGGGCCGAGCAGGTAGAGGATCTGCTTGCGCTCCTCCAACCCCTGGGCGGCATGGCGGAAATAGGCGACGATCTGCTCGATCGACTCCTCCATGCCGTAGAACTCGGCAAAGGCCGGGTAGCGACGAATCACCTTGTTGGAGAAGATGCGAGACAAGCGTGGATCCTTGGCCGTGTCGATGACCTCCGGCTCGCCGATCGCCTGAAGCATACGCTCGGCGGCCGAGGCATAGGCCATCGGCTCGCCGCGACACAGCTCCAGATACTCCTGTAGGCTCATCTCCTCCTGCTGGACGCGGGCGAAACGGTTCTGCACGTGGTCGAAGATGCTCATCGATGCCTCCTTAAGCCCGATGGCTCGGCGCCGGCATGCGGGCGCACGAGAACAGGGTCACCTTCAGCGTAGGTCAGCGCGGCACAATGTCGGCAGACTTCCAGTCAACGCTTGGGCTTAATTCCTATGAGCCCGCCACGGACTCATGGTTCGACATCGCCGTGCCAAGGCCATTCAACGCAGCGGGCCCGCCATCACGATGACGGCAGGCCCGCAGCAGGACGACCCGGAAACGCTCAGAGCATGGCGGCCACCCGGGTACCCTGGTCGATGGCACGCTTGGCATCGAGCTCACCGGGCTCGCAGGCCCCACCGATCAGATGCACCGCCACGCCGGCCTCGCGCAGCGGCTCATAGAGCTCGCGTACCGGTTCCTGGCCGGCACAGACCACCACCGTATCGACCTCCAGCAGGCGTGGCTGATCGGCGTGACGGATATGCAGGCCGGCATCATCGATATGCAGGTATTCACAGCCGGCAAGGGCCTCCACCCGCGCTGCTTGAGCGAGGCACGATGCACCCAGCCGGTGGTCTTGCCGAGCCCGCGACCGGGCTTGCTGGTCTTGCGCTGCAGCAGGAAGACCCGGCGCGGCACCTCCGGGTGACGCGGCGCCTTGAGCCCCCCGGGCGCAGAGACGGCGAGATCCACGCCCCACTCCTCGCACCAGGCCTCGGCATCCAGCGACGGCTGGCCGACCTGGGTCAGCAGCTCGGCCACATCGAAGCCGATGCCTCCCGCCCCGATGATCGCCACCCGCGGCCCCACCCGCTCGGGATGCCGGATCGCCTCGGGATAGCCCATCACCTTGGGGTGATCGGCGCCGGGAAGCTCGAGCCGGCGCGGGCGCACGCCGCTGGCCAGCACCACGGCGTCGAAGTCGGCCAGCGTCGCCACCTCCGCGGCATGCTTGAGACGCACCTCGACGCCATGCTTGTCGAGCATCACCCGGAAGTAGCGCAGGGTCTCGGCGAACTCCTCCTTGCCGGGAATCTGGCGAGCATAGTGGAACTGGCCGCCGAGCTCGCCATCCCGCTCGAAGAGGGTGACCGTGTGACCGCGCTCGGCCGCGGTCAGCGCGGCGGCCAGGCCCGCCGGCCCGCCGCCCACCACGGCGATGCGGCGCGGCGCAGCCACCGGCTCGATGACCAGCTCGGTCTCGTGACCGGCCCGCGGGTTGACCAGGCAGGAGGTGAGCTTGCCGGCGAAGGTGTGGTCGAGGCAGGCCTGGTTGCAGGCGATGCAGGTATTGATCTCGTCACTGTGTCCCGCCGCGGCCTTGCTGACCCAGGCCGGGTCGGCGAGGAAGGGCCGCGCCATGCTGACCATGTCGGCATGCCCTTCGGCCAGCACCCGCTCGGCGACCTCGGGCATGTTGATGCGGTTGGTGGTGATCAGCGGCAGGGAGACCGCCCCCTTCAGTCGCCGGGTCACCTCGGTGAAGGCTGCCCGGGGCACGCTGGTGACGATGGTGGGGATGCGCGCCTCAGGCCAGCCGATGCCGGTGTTGAGCGCATCGGCTCCGGCCGACTCGATCGCCCTGGCCAGGGCCACCACCTCATCGTGGGTGCTGCCCTCCTCCACCAGGTCGATCATCGACAACCGGAAGATCACCAGGAAGTCATCGCCCACCGCCGCGCGGATGCGCCGCACGATCTCCAGCGGGAAGCGGACACGCTTGTCGAACTCCCCGCCCCAGGCGTCATCGCGATGGTTGGTGCGCCGACAGATGAACTGGTTGATCAGGTACCCCTCGGAGCCCATCACCTCCACGCCATCGTAGCCGGCCCGTTTCGCCAGCTCGGCGCAGCGTACGTAGTCGTCGATCTGGCGCTCCACCTCCTCGCTCGTCAGCGCCCGAGGGGCAAAGGGGTTGATGGGCGCCTGGATCGCCGAGGGCGCCACCGGCTCCGGCGTATAGGCATAGCGCCCGGCATGCAGGATCTGCATGCAGATCCTGCCCCCCTCTCCGTGCACCGACGCTATCACCCGGCGGTGATCGTCCAGTTGCTCCTCGCGTTCCAGGGTCGCCGCCCCCTGGAAGACGGCACCCTCGGGGTTCGGCGCGATGCCGCCGGTGACGATCAGCCCCACGCCCTCCCGGACGCGTTCGGCGTAGAAGGCCGCCAGGCGCGCGAAGCCACCCGGCACCTCCTCCAGGTTGGTGTGCATTGAGCCCATCAGGATCCGGTTGGGCAGGGTCAGGTGGCCAAGCACGAGGGGCTGGAAGAGGTGGGGATAGGCGGTCATGGCGGCGCTCCGGGCATTGTCGGGGAAGTTGTCATCGGACCGAATTCAAACAACTGTATGACAGCTGACGCAAGCGTGCAAAGCAGCGGGAGCGCGAACGAGGCCAACACTGCCATCGTGGCGAGAGACGCAGGAGGGACAGCAAGGGCAGACAGGTCGGTCAGGCGAGGCGGAAAAGTGCGATGGCCCGAAGATGAGTGGCGCACACACGAAGAAGCCCCGAGCGTGGCTCGGGGCTTCGGGAATTCGTGGCGACGTTGGCGGACCGGACGGGACTCGAACCCGCGACCTCCGGCGTGACAGGCCGGCATTCTAACCAACTGAACTACCGGTCCGCGTGGTGGGTGATACCGGATTCGAACCAGTGACCCCCAGCATGTGAGGCTGGTGCTCTAACCAACTGAGCTAATCACCCACGCAATCGCACAAGTTACTGCACTTTCTCAAGCAAGCTGCCAGGCCTTGATGGCGGACCGGACGGGACTCGAACCCGCGACCTCCGGCGTGACAGGCCGGCATTCTAACCAACTGAACTACCGGTCCGCAACAGGGCTGACTGATCGGAAACACGTTGGCGGACCGGACGGGACTCGAACCCGCGACCTCCGGCGTGACAGGCCGGCATTCTAACCAACTGAACTACCGGTCCGCTGCGTGTTGCCTACATGATCGGGACTGCCGAGGCAGTGGTGGGTGGTACAGGGTTCGAACCTGTGACCCCCAGCTTGTAAGGCTGGTGCTCTCCCAGCTGAGCTAACCACCCCCGGTCACGTGGCGCTGCATTCTACAGGGGCGGACTTCAATGTCAACGCTTTTTGTCACCCGGCGTCGACACGGCATTCGCCAGCGGATTCATTCACTTGGCCGCGCACCGTCGCGAGCCTGCTCGGCGATGCAGGCAACGATGGCGGCGACCCCTTCTTCGATCAGCTGGGCCTGGCTACTGCCGCTGCGCGCCGCGGCTTCCAGTCGTGGTCACCATCCTCCAGCCAGTGCAGTCGCGCGCTCTCGGGAAGCGCATAGCCCGCCACCTCCTCCCGGGTGCCGAAGGGATCGCGCGCGCCCTGCACCACCAGGGTGGGGCAGGTCAGCTGCGGCCAGTGATCCAGGCGCAGGCGTTCGGGCTTGCCGGGGGGATGGAAGGGGTAGCCGCACAGCACCAGGCCCGGGGCGCCGTCGCGGGCGGCGAGCAGGCTGGCCACCCGCCCGCCCATGGACTTGCCACCCAGCCACAGGGGTGACAGCACGGGGTGCGTCAGAAGGTCGCACCAGGCCGCCATCTCCTCCACCAGCCGCTCCACCCTGGGTGGTGGGCGTCGGCGGCCTTCGCGGCGCATCTGCTGGAGATAGGCGAACTCGATGGCCAGGGTCTGCACACCGCCTTCGGCCAGGCCGGCACGCAGGCGTTGCAGGAACGTGGAATCCTGGCCCGCGCCCGCGCCATGGGCGATCAGCAGACGACCGACGGCCGCCTCGCCGCTCACCTCGAGGGTGCCATCGGGCAGCTGCCAGTGGCCGCGCTCGCCCTCAGCAGGCGCTCGCGACACTCGGATGGGGTAATCGACTCATAATCCAGGTCGGTATAATGCGACAAGAGATCTCCTTGCGAGTTCTGCAACTACTCCGATTGGCTTGTTCAGGATATTGCCCGGCTGGGGTAGAATCCTCCGCGAATTGACTTGCATCATCCTCAGGGAGGCCGCGTCCGTGACAAACTGACGCAGCTTTATCTCCTACCGCGTTCGATGGGAACCCGACATGAGCACAGCACTTGAACACCCGACCTACAACTACAAGGTAGTTCGGCAGTTCGCGATCATGACCGTGGTCTGGGGCATCGTGGGCATGACACTCGGTGTCATCCTCGCCGCCCAGCTGGTCTGGCCGCAACTGAACCTCGATCTGCCCTGGACCAGCTTCGGCCGCCTGCGCCCGCTGCACACCAACGCCGTCATCTTCGCCTTCGGCGGCTCGGCACTGTTCGCCACCTCCTACTACGTGGTGCAGCGGACCTGCCAGACCCGGCTGTTCTCAGACCGGCTCGCCGCCTTCACCTTCTGGGGCTGGCAGGCGGTGATCCTCTCCGCGGTGGTCTCACTGCCGCTGGGCATGACCACCACCAAGGAGTATGCCGAGCTGGAGTGGCCGATCAACATCCTGATCGCCGTGGTCTGGATCAGCTATGCCATCGTCTTCCTGATGACCATCAAGCGTCGCCAGACCTCCCATATCTATGTGGCCAACTGGTTCTTCGCCGCCTTCATCCTGACGGTGGCGGTGCTGCATATCGTCAACAACGCGGCGATTCCGGTCACCGCCATGTACTCCACCTCCATCTACTCGGGCGCCATCGACGCCATGGTGCAGTGGTGGTACGGCCACAACGCGGTGGGCTTCTTCCTGACCGCCGGCTTCCTGGGCATGATGTACTACTTCGTGCCCAAGCAGGCCGAGCGTCCGGTCTACTCCTACCGTCTCTCCATCGTCCACTTCTGGGCGCTGATCATGGTCTACATGTGGGCCGGTCCGCACCACCTGCACTACACCGCGCTGCCCAACTGGGCCCAGTCGCTGGGCATGATCATGTCGATCATCCTGCTGGCTCCCTCCTGGGGCGGCATGATCAACGGCATGATGACCCTCTCCGGCGCCTGGCATAAGCTGCGCACCGACCCGACCCTGCGCTTCCTGGTGGTGGCCCTCTCCTTCTACGGCATGTCCACCTTCGAGGGCCCGATGATGGCGGTGAAGACCGTCAACGCCCTCTCCCACTACACCGACTGGACCATCGGTCACGTCCACGCCGGCGCCCTGGGCTGGGTGGCGATGATCACCATCGGCTCCATGTATCACCTGATCCCGCGCCTGTTCGGCCGCACCGAGATGCACTCGGTCAACCTGATCGCCGTGCACTTCTGGCTGGCCACCATCGGCACCGTGCTCTACATCGCCTCCATGTGGGTCAACGGTATCCTGCAGGGCCTGATGTGGCGCGCCATCAACCCCGACGGCACCCTGATGTACACCTTCGTCGAGGCCGTCGAGGCCAGCGGCCCGGGCTACATCGTGCGCCTGATCGGCGGCCTGTGCTGGGTCACCGGCATGCTGATCATGGCCTACAACGTCACCATGACCGTCAAGCGCGGTGAGGGTGCTCGCCAGCCGCTTCCGCAGACCGCCTGAGCCTACAGGGAACGAGACTTCCAATGAGACACGAGATCGTCGAAAAGAATGTCGGCCTGCTCGCCGTGCTGATCCTGGTGGTGATCAGTTTCGGCGGCCTGGCCGAGGTGGTACCGCTGTTCTTCCAGAAGCAGACCACACAGCCGGTGGAGGGCCTCGAGCCCCTCTCGGCCCTGGAGCTGGAAGGCCGCGACATTTACCGCCGCGAGGGCTGCGTGGGCTGCCACTCCCAGATGGTGCGCCCGTTCCGCGCCGAGACCGAGCGCTACGGCCACTACAGCGTGGCCGGCGAGTCGGTCTACGACCACAACTTCCTGTGGGGCTCCAAGCGCACCGGTCCGGACCTGGCCCGCGTGGGCGGCCGCTACAGCGATGACTGGCACCGCGCCCACATGTACAACCCGCGTGACGTGGTGCCCGAGTCGGTGATGCCCGCCTATCCGTGGCTGTTCGAGAACACCCTCGACGGCGAGGACACCCCGAAGAAGATGCGCGCCCTGCGTGCCCTCGGCGTGCCCTACACCGACGAGCAGATCGACAACGCCACCGGCGAGGTTCGCGGCGAGCAGGAGATCACCGCACTGATCGCCTACCTGCAGCAGCTGGGCACCGTCCTCAAGGGCAACTGATCATGGATAGCGGCACCGTAAGCGGCATCGTCACCGGCGTACTGATCGTGGCCTTCATCGGCATCACGGTGTGGGCCTACTCGAAGCGTCGCAAGCCTGACTTCGACGAGGCGGCCAACCTGCCCTTCGCCGACGATGACGAACAACCGAACCGTGACACGAGCGCCTCGCCGAACGGGGCCGATTCCCGCAAGCACAAGGGAGACAGGAACACATGAACAATCTCTGGGGTGACTCCCTTTCCGGGTTCTGGAGCGCCTGGATCATCGTCATCACGCTGGGCTCCATCGGGATTGCCTTCTGGCTGCTCTACGCCAACCGCAAGACCGACAAGACCCCTGATGCCGAGGGCAACGTGGATACCACCGGCCACGCCGCCGATGGCATCGAGGAGTACGACAACCCGCTGCCGCGCTGGTGGTTCCAGCTCTACGTGGGCACCGTGATCTTCGCGCTGGGCTACCTGGTGCTCTACCCGGGCCTCGGCAACTTCGCCGGCGTGCTGGGCTGGAGCCAGGAGGGGCAGTGGGAGGAGGAAGTGGCGCGCGCCGAGGAGCGCTTCACGCCGATCTTCGCCCAGTATGAGGAGGTCCCGATCCCCGAGCTGGCCCAGGACGCCGAGGCGATGCAGGTCGCCGAGCGGATCTTCCTCAACAACTGTGCGGTGTGTCACGGCTCGGGCGCCCAGGGCGGCTACGGCTTCCCCGACCTGACCGACGACGAGTGGCTCTACGGTGGCGAGCCGGAGCAGATCCTGGCGACCCTCAACAACGGCCGCAACGGCCTGATGCCCTCCTGGCAGCAGCTCGGCGAGGAGAACATCGAGAACGTCACCCAGCACGTGCTGTCGCTGTCGGGCCAGGAGCATGAGGCCGAGCGTGCCGAGAGCGGTGCGGCGACCTTCGCCTCGGTGTGTGCGGCCTGCCACATGCCCGACGGCACCGGCAACCAGGCACTCGGTGCGCCCGACCTGACCAACGATATCTGGCTCTACCAGCAGCCCGGCCAGAGCGTCGCGGACTCCGTGCGCCAGACCCTGCGCAACGGGCGTAACGGCCATATGCCGGCCCAGGCCGCCTATATCGGCGAGGAGCGCGTCCACCTGGTGGCCGCCTACGTCTACAGCCTGCGCGACCAGGACTGAGGCGACCTGCCATCGGGTGCAGAAAGGGTGCGGCTCCAGGTCGCACCCTTTCTCGTTTGTGCAGCGCATCGATACAATGGACCCCACCTTCCTGACGCGAGCCCGCCATGAGCGACAAGATTCCGACCCACGATGTCACCCCGGATCCCGTGGAGCGTCACACCCCACAGGAAGCCGTCACCCAGGAGATGTACGCGAGTCGCCGCCACATCTACGTGCGCGAGATCAAGGGGTTCTTCCAGCGCCTGCGCCGGGCCTCCAACTGGGTACTGATGCTGGCCTTCTTCATCCTGCCCTGGGTGCCGTGGGGTGATCGCCCGGCAATCTGGTTCAACCTCCCCGGCCGCGAGTTCCATATCTTCTCGGCCACCTTCTATCCCCAGGAGTTCATGCTGCTCTCCTGGCTGCTGATCATCTGCGCCTTCGGCCTGTTCTTCATCACCGTGTTCGCCGGCCGCGTCTGGTGTGGCTACACCTGTCCGCAGAGCGTCTGGACCTTCCTGTTCATCTGGGTGGAGCATCGCCTGGAAGGGTCGCGCAACCGCCGCATCAAGCTCGACAAGCAGCCCATGAGCGCCGACAAGCTGTGGCGCAAGGGGGCCAAGCACATCATCTGGCTGGCCATTGCCCTGGCCACCGGGATCACCTTCGTCGGCTACTTCACCCCCATCCGGGATCTGGTGGTGGAACTGCCGACCCTCGAGGCCCACGGCTGGTCCTACTTCTGGGTCGGCTTCTTCCTCGTCTTCACCTACCTCAACGCCGGCTGGCTGCGCGAGCAGGTGTGCATCTACATGTGCCCCTACGCCCGCTTCCAGTCGGTGATGTTCGACCGCGACACCCTGATCGTCTCCTACGATGAGGCCCGCGGTGAGCCGCGGGGCGCGCGCAAGAAGAGCCTCTCCCACGCCGAGGCCCGGGAGGCCGGCCACGGCGACTGCATCGACTGCGACCTCTGTGTGCAGGTCTGTCCCACCGGCATCGACATCCGCGACGGGCTGCAGTACGAATGCATCACCTGTGCGGCCTGCATCGATGCCTGCGACAGCGTGATGGACAAGATGGGCTACCCCCGCGGGCTGATCCGCTATACCACCGAGAACGCCCTGGAGGGCAAGCCGACCCACATCCTGCGTCCGCGCCTGATGGGCTATCTTGCCGCGCTGCTGGTGATGATCGGGCTCTTCGCCTGGACGGTGGGAGACCGCACGCCGCTCTCCTTCGATGTCGAGCGCGACCGCAACCGGCTGTTCCAGACCACTGCCGACGGAAGCATCAGCAACAGCTATGCCATCACGGTACGCAACATGGACGGCGCGGCCCATGTGTATCGCCTGGAAGCCTCCGGCCTGCCGGGGCTGACGCTGGACACCGATCGCATCCAGGTCCCGGCCAGCGACTCCCGCCAGCGGGTGATCACCATCACCGCGCCGGGGGATGCCATCGAGCAGCCCAGCCACGCCATTACCCTGCGACTGACCGCCGAACAGTCACCCGACATCAGCCTGGAGCGCGAGGCGCGCTTCCTCGGCGACCTGCGGAGATAAGATGAGCGAAGATATCAAGCCCTGGTACAAGCAGTTCTGGCCCTGGTTCCTGATCGGGCTGCTGCTGTCGTCCATCACCTTCAGCCTGGTCTATCTGACGCTCTCGATCCGCTACTACGATGGCTCGGTGGGCGGCGATTACTACGAGCGCGGCCTGGCCATCAATGAACAGCTGGCCAAGCAGGAGCACGCATTGGAGCTGGGGCTCGAGGCCCGCCTGCGGGTCGACAACCGCACGGGCGATGTGGTGGTCGACCTGGAGGGGCCGCGCCAGCCGGAACGGCTGCACCTGGCGCTGATCTTCCCCACCGACAGCGACTTCGACCGCGAGCTCACCCTCGAACACGTGCGCGGTGGGCGCTACGTCACCACCCTGGACGAGCCGCTGCGCCACCGCTGGTACCTGCAGCTGCAGCCCGAGGCCGGGGAAGGGGCCGAGTGGCGGCTGACCGGCGAGGCGAGCTTCCCCAGCGACGACGAGGCCGCCCTGGAACCGGGCCTCTAGCCCGGCGCCTGCGACATGACGACCGACACCGCCGACACCTCCCGCGACGCGCCCTGCTATCACTGCGGCAACCCGGTGCCCGCCAGGGCACCCTGGTCGATCACCCTGGACGACACCCGCCATCCGCTGTGCTGTCCCGGTTGCGAGGCGGTGGCCCACGCCATCGTCGATGGCGGGCTGGCCAGCTACTACCGCTTCCGCACCGAGCTGCCGGAGCGTCCCGATGATCGCGACGCCGCCCGCGCCGAGACCTGGGCGGTATTCGACGATCCCGGGCTGCAGCGCCAGTTCGTGCATCCCGAGGGGGACGACAGCGGCCGCGTCCACGCCACCCTGGCGGTGGACGGCATCACCTGTGCCGCCTGCGCCTGGCTGATCGAGCATCGCCTCAATGCCCTGCAGGGCATCGCCGCAAGCGCGGTCAACCTCACCCACCACCGGGTACGCGTCAGCTGGGACCCGCACGAGGTCAAGCTGTCGCGGATCCTCGCCGAGATGGCCGCCATCGGCTACCAGGCCCAGCCCTGGGAGCCCGACGAGGCCCAGGCGCGACTGCAGCGCGAGGAGCGCATGACCGTGCGTCGCCTGATCGTCGCCGCGGTGGGCATGGCCCAGGTGATGATGTTCTCGATTCCCATCTACGTGGCCGGCCCCGGGGAGATCAGCGAGGACTTCCTCGCCCTGTTCCACTGGCTCTCCTTCGCCCTGGCCACCCCGGTGGTGTTCTTCTCCGCCCTGCCCTTCTTCCGCAACGCGCTGCGCGACCTGCGCACCCGGGTACTGGGCATGGACGTCCCGGTCTCCCTGGCCATCGGCGGCGCCTATCTGGCCAGCGGCTATGCGGTGATCAGCGGCAAGGGCGAGGTCTACTTCGACTCGGTGGCGATGTTCACCTTCTTCCTGCTCTTCGGGCGCTACGTGGAGGCCCGCGCCCGGCGCCGCAGCGGCCATACCGGCAACGCCCTGGCCGGCGCCCTGCCCCCTCGGCGATCCGCCTGACCGACGCGGGCGAGGAGCGCATCCTGCCCGCCGGCGAGCTTTCCGCCGGCGACCGGGTACTGGTCAAGCCCGGCCACACCGTGCCCGCCGACGGCGTGATCGAGGAGGGCGAATCGAGCCTCGACGAATCGATGCTCACCGGCGAGTACCTGCCCGTGACCCGTCGCCTCGGCGATGCCGTCACCGGTGGCAGCCACAACGTGGAGAGCCCGCTGGTGGTTCGGGTGACCCATGCCGGCCGTGATGCCCGGGTCTCCGGCATCGTCGACCTCACCGACCGCGCCTTCGCCAGCCGCCCGCGGCTCGCCCAGATGGCCGCGCGCATGGCCCACCTGTTCGTGCTCAGGCTGCTGTTCGTGGCCCTGGGCGTGGCCATCGTCTGGTGGTTCATCGACCCCTCGCGGGTGCTGTGGGTCACCCTCTCGGTGCTGGTGGTGACCTGCCCCTGCGCCCTGGCCCTGGCGACCCCCACCGCCCTCACCGCCGGCCACGGCCAGCTGCGCCGACGTGGCGTGCTGGTCACCCGCGCCGATGCCATCGAGGCACTCTCCCAGGTCGATCGGGTGATCCTCGACAAGACCGGCACCCTCACCACCGGCCGCATGAGCCTGGTGGAGACACGCCCGCTGGAGGGGCTGGCAGTGGACCGGGCGCGCTCCCTGGCCGCCGCCCTGGAGGCGCGCTCCGAACACCCCATCGCCCGCGCCTTCCACCCTTACCGGGATCCCGGCCGGCACGCCGAACAGGTCACCAGCCGTCCCGGCAAGGGTCTCGAGGGGCAGCTGGACGGTCGCGCCTGGCGGCTGGGCCGTGCGGACTTTGCCGCCCCCGAGGCGTCTCCGGCGCCACCCGGAGAGGGCCAGTGGCTGCTGCTGGCCGAGGATGGCGAGCCGCGCTGCTGGTTTCGCCTGCAGGACCAGGTGCGTGACGACGCCGCCGAGACGGTGGCCATGCTGCAGGGGCTCGGCCTCGCCGTGGAACTGCTCTCCGGCGACACTCCCGGGGCCGCCGAAGGCCTGGCCAGGCGCCTGGGCATCGCGACCTGGGAGGGCAGCGCCAGCCCGGAGCGCAAGCTGGAACGCATCCGCGAGTGCCAGGCCGCCGGCGAGCGGGTCGCCATGGTTGGCGACGGCATCAACGACGTGCCGGTACTGGCCGGCGCCGACGTGGCCATCGCCATGAACGGTGCCACCGACCTGGCGCGCACCAGTGCCGACGCCATCCTGCTCAGCCCGCGCCTGTCACGCATCGCCGAGGCGGTGGAACTGTGCCGCGCCACCCGTCGGGTGATGCGCCAGAACATGCTATGGTCGGTGGTCTACAACGCCTCGGCGATGCCGCTGGCCGCCATCGGCATCGTGCCCCCCTGGCTGGCCGCCATCGGCATGTCGGCCAGCTCCTGGTGGTGGTGGGCAATGCCCTGCGCCTCAACCGTTTCCGCAGCCGCCTCGCCGATGCGTCCGCTGTCCCGGCCGCCACGCCCTCGGAGGTCAACCCATGAGCATTCTCTACCTGCTGATTCCGCTCTCGCTGATCCTGCTCGGCCTGGCCGTCTGGGCCTTCTTCTGGGCGGTGAAGCACGACCAGTTCGAGGACCTGGAGGGGCCGGCCTACCGCATCCTCTTCGATGACGACGAGAACGACATCCCCGGAGCACAGCGGCGGCAGGCCGGGAAGGGAGACCAGGAAAGCAGCGGAGACGGGAGACGATGCGGGCGCCGGAGAGCGTCACGCCAAGCACGGCGACAACGGGCCAGCGACGCCGCCCCCCGGGGGCGAGAAGCGCTGATGGATCCGACCGGGCTCGACCTGCCGCCCTTCGCCGCGGCCTTCGTCTTCGGCCTGCTGGGGGGCGCCCACTGCATCGGCATGTGCGGCGGCATCATGAGCGCCCTCTCCTTCGCGGTGCCGCCCAGCATGCGCTCGCCGGCGCGCCTCGGCGGCCTGTTGCTGGGCTACAACCTGGGACGCATCGCCAGCTACATGGTTGCCGGCGCCCTGGTGGCGGCACTCGGTACCCTGCTATCGCTGACCGCCCCCGCCCGCCTCGTGCTGCAGGGCTTCGCCGCTGTGATGCTGATCCTGATGGCGCTGTATATCGCCGACTGGTGGAAGGGCCTGCTCAGGGTGGAGGCGGTGGGCAGGCGCCTGTGGCGCCACCTGGAACCGATCGGACGGCGCCTGATGCCGGTGGTCAGGGTACCCCAGGCGATGGCCCTGGGGGCGGTATGGGGCTGGCTGCCCTGCGGACTGGTCTACTCCATGCTGGCCTGGAGCCTGGCCATGGCCGATCCGCTGTATGGCGCGCTGCTGATGGGCGCCTTCGGACTCGGCACCCTGCCGGCGCTGCTGGCCACCGGGCTCGCCGCCCGCCAGCTGGCCGGGCTGATTCGCCACCCGGCCACCCGCAGCATCGCCGCGCTGTCGATCATCGCCTTTGCGCTCTGGCAGTTGTGGCAGCTGCTCCCTTCGGGAGCAGGAACCCCTTCCGGCTGATCACTATTCCACGCGGGATTGACGCAGCTCAACGCTTGCTTGGCCGCGGCACCCTAGCATGGGGAGTATGTTCACGACCCGGAGTCGCCCCATGTCCGTTCACGCCAAGCGCACCGCCCCCGTCGGGGCCTCGAGTCCTCCTCGAGAACCGCTGCCCGGCGCTGGCGACCTGGTGTCGGCCGCCGAGGTCGCCTATCCCGCTCCACACCACTATCGCGACAGCGTCGGCGCCCCGGCACTGGAGTCGGCCCTCAGCGACCGTCCCACCGAGGCGCCCCTGGCGGTAAAGGTGCGCCTGCCCTTCTGCCGTCATGCCTGCCGCTTCTGCGCCAGCCAGTGCGTCCCCTCCCGCAACAGTCGCCAGGCAGAACCCTACCTGTCGCGGCTCGACCGCGAGATGGTGCTGGCCCGGCGCCGGCTCGCCGGCCTGCCCGCGGTGACGCGCGCTGCACTGGGGCGGCGGGACGCCGGCGTTCCTCGCCCTGGACCAGATGAGTGATCTCTTCGACCGTCTGGATGCCCGCCTGGGCCTCTCCGGCGCCCGGGAGCGCGACTTCAGCATCGAACTCGACCCTCGAGAGGCGGACATGCTCACCCTGCGCCACCTGCAGGCACTGGGCTTCAACCGTCTGAACCTGGGTGTGCAGGAGCTCGACCCCCGCGTCCAGCAGGCCATCAACCGCATCCAGCCACGCGCCCTGACCGAGGCACTCGTCGACGAGGCCGACCGGCTGGGCTTCCGGGAGCTGACGCTGTCGCTGATGCTCGGCCTGCCCTTCCAGACACCGCAGGGCCTCGCCGACACCCTGGAGCAGGTGATCGGCATGGCCCCGGCTCGCATCCGTCTCTACCGCTACCACCACCGCCCGGAGCGTCATCTGGCCCAGCGCGCCATCCACCGCGACTGGCTGCCCGACGCGGCGACGCGCCGCCGGCTGCTGACCGAGGCACGTGCGCGACGCTTGCACGCTGCCGGCTACGTGCATATCGGTCTTGGCCTCTATGCGCGGCGCGACGACCGCCTGGCCCAGGCCCAGGCCAGTGGCACCCTGGGGCACGGCCCGCTGGGCCCAGCCGCGCGGACCTGCCTGGGCGCTCGGCGATGAGCGCCACTCAGCCGCATCGGCGAGCTCTGGGTACGCAACGCCGACAGCCTGGCGGAATACGAAGAAGCCCTGGACGCCAGTCACCTGCCCGCCGCCCGCGGCATCCGTCTCACGGCCGAGCAGCAGCGCTATCGTGCAGACGCTCGAGTGCACTGCTCTGCGGTCGCGCCATCGACTCTGCCGCCCTGTCGACCGACGCAGGGCTCCAGGCGTTACGCGCCGAGGGGCTGGTCGATCTCACCACTGACGGGATGGCGCTGACCGCCGAGGGACACTGGCGATTGCCCCGTATCCTCGAGACACTTCGCCCCCGCGCCGAGCCCCTGACGCTGCCCGGGGACGGCATCGATCTCCATCACCCTGCCCGGGGGTGGTTTGCCCTGCCCGCGCTTTGCTCCATAATGGGCCCATGACCACGATCAAGAAGGAAAGGGCCATGGCGGACACCCTCACCGGCCGACGGCGTTCGGTGCTGCAGGAGACACGCTGTCAGACCTGCAGCCTGAGCTCGCTCTGCCTGCCACTGGCGCTGGAGGTGGAGGACATGGACCAGTTCGACGCCATCATCCGGCGCCGCGCACCACTCAAGAAGGGCGAGGCGCTGTTCCGTCAGGACAGCCCCTTCACCAGCGTGTTCGCGGTTCGCTCGGGCAGCCTCAAGCAGGTCACCACCGAGGGCAGCGGCGAGGACCAGCTGACCAACTTCTACCTGCCCAGCGAGCTGGTGGGCCTCGACGGCATCGACGAGGAGCACTACCCCGGCACCGTGGTGGCGCTGGAGACCACTACCGTCTGCGAGATCCCCTTCGATCGCCTGGATCACCTCTCGGAATCACTGCCGGAACTGCGCGGTCAGCTCTACCGCAGCATGAGCAAGGAGCTGCGCGACGACCGCCGCATGATGCGGCTGCTGTCGCGCAAGACCGCCGACCAGCGGCTGGCCAGCTTCTTCACCAGCCTGTCCGGAGCGCTTCCGCCGGCGCGGCTACTCCCCTACAGCTTCCGCCTCTCCATGTCGCGGGCCGATATCGGCAACTATCTGGGTCTGGCGGTGGAGACGGTGAGCCGCATCCTCGGCCGCTTCCAGACCCAGGGCCTGGTGGCCGTCTCCGGGCGCGAGGTGAATATCCTCGACCTGCCGTCCCTCACTCGACTGGCCGAGGAAGAGGGCGCGCACTAACTGGAAGCGGGTCGACAGCCTGAATGAAATCGCCCCCACGGCAAGGCCATGGGGGCGATTTTTCTTCCAGCTTCCAGGCGCGAAGCGCCGCTCTTGAAGCTTCAAGTTCCCGGGCGAAGCCCGGGCCCTTCCAGCCTAAGACTCCTGGCGGATGTCGATCCGACTGGCCTGCATCCTCGCCTGCTTCTCCTCCAGACCGGCGAAATCGAACAGTTCGCGGTCGGCGAGCTGCGAGGGGGCGACGTTGGTCACCGCCTTGAACATGCTCTCGAGGCGCCCGGGATGCTTCGCCTCCCACTCGGCGAGCATCTCCTTGACCAGCTGCCGCTGCAGGTTGGGCTGGGAGCCACACAGGTTGCAGGGGATGATCGGGAAGGCCATCTGCCGGGCGAACTCGGCGATATCCGCCTCGCGGCAATAGGCCAGCGGCCGAATCACCATGTTCCTGCCATCGTCGGAGAGCAGCTTGGGTGGCATCGCCTTGAGGCTGCCACCGAAAAACATGTTGAGGAACAGCGTCTCGAGGATATCCTCGCGATGGTGGCCCAGGGCGATCTTGGTGGCGCCGATCTCCTCGGCGAAGCCGTACAGGGAACCGCGCCGCAGCCGCGAGCAGAGCGCACAGGTGGTCTTGCCTTCCGGAGTCTTCTCCTTGACCACCGAGTAGGTGTCGCGCTCGAGGATGTGGTACTCGACGCCCGTGCCCTCCAGGTACTCGGGCAGCACGTGCTCCGGGAAGCCGGGCTGCTTCTGGTCGAGGTTGACCGCCACCAGCGAGAAGTCCACCGGGGCGTTGCGCTGCAGGCTGCGCAGGATCTCGAGCAGGGTGTAGCTGTCCTTGCCACCGGAAAGGCACACCATCACCCGGTCACCCTCGTGGATCATCCCGTAGTCGATGATGGCATTGCCCACCTGGCGCCGCAGGCGCTTGTGCAGCTTGTTGAACTCGCGCTTCGCCCGTGCATCGGACGTTTCTGGGGCGTCGGGCGTGGCGGAAGCGGCGGGCGCGGCGTGGCGCTCACGGGGGTCGAAGGTCACGGCGTCTTGCATGGGTCTTGGCGCTGCCAGTGCGGGCGGAAATGGGAGGGCGCCCATCCTACCATCGGCGCCGCCGCCAGGCGACGCCGGCATGCTCAGGCGAACTGGTCGCCGCTGGCATGGCCCCGCTCCAGGCGCAGGAACATCAGCGCGGTGGTGACCGCATCGCCCAGGGCGGTATGACGCCCCATCACCGGCACGCCCAGGCGCTCGGCGACAGCCTCGAAGCGCGGCAGGCTGTCGACCTCCGGGTGGCGTCGCCACAGCCGACGTCGCCACAGCTGGGCCACGTCCACGGTGGCGTTGGGCAGCTCGAAGCCGAAACGCGGGCGCAGCTCGCGATTGAGGATCGCCAGGTCGAACCCCAGATGCCAGCCCACCAGCGGGCGATTGCCGACGAAGTCGAGCAGTCGGGCCAGGGCGGCATCGATGCTCTCGCCGTTGTCGAGATCCACGCCGCGCAGGCCATGGATGCGGATGGAGTCGCCGGTCAGCGTGTCGGGCCGCCTCAGGCGCAGGTCCAGGGATTCGCTGGTCAGGATACGGTCGCCACGCACCCGCACCGCGGCGATCGACACCAGCTCCGCACTGCGGGTATCCAGGCCGGTGGTCTCGGTGTCGATCACCACCATCTCCTCGCCGGTATAGGGGTGAAACAGCCAGGCGTACTCGCCGTTGGCATGGCGTCGTCGGTCCGCGGCGCGCCTCAGGACCTTGAGCATGACGGGCTCCTTGTGTCGTTGTCGTTCCGTCGGTTCATGAGTATTCCAGATGGAAGCGATGCGAGAGGCGTTGCTTGAAGTCCTTGACGATATGCAGCGCCTCGCGCAGCAGGTCGCGCTCCAGCGACGAGAGTTCCTGGACCACGACCCGGTCGGGGTTGCGGTTGTCGTCATCGCCCTCACGGCGAGACAGCTGCTGCTTGAGGCGCAGCTCGGTGAACAGCGACAGTGCCTCGCCCAGGTCCTCGGCGAAGCGCGGCTCCAGGCGGCCGTCGTCGGCCAGGGCATCCAGGCGCTCCAGGGTCGAGGTGGGCCGGATGCCGCGCTCCAGGGCCATCACTCGTACGCCATGGACGATGGGGAAGATGCCGCCCTTCTTGATGTCGATACCGTGCTGGGGACGCTTGAGCGAACCGAACAGGGTCAGCGGCGTGGAGAAGCGCAGGATGGTGCGGGCGAAGTAGGAGAGCAGCAGCTCGTTGCCGGCGCACTGGGCGAAGAGGTCGTCGCGCACCCGATCGAGCAGCGCCGGATTGCCCGCCACCGCATGGGAATCGAGCATGATGGCGAGCTTCATCAGGCTGTCGCCGTCGCGGGCCTCGATCCAGCGCGCGATGCGTCGCTGCCACTGGCTCACCGAGCCCACCCATTCGGGATTGGAGACCATGATGTTGCCGGGACAGGGCGGATAGCCCAGCTCGATCAGGGTGTCGGTCAGGCGCTGCATCTGCTCGGCGCAGTCGGGCCACTCGAGGTCATCGGCCAGGATCAGGCCGTTGTCCTGGTCGGTCTTGAGGATCTGCTCGCCGCGCCCCTCGCTGCCCATCACCATCAGGCAGCTGCCGGCGTGGTAGCGCTCGTCCACCAGGAAGCCCCAGGCCTTGTTGATGATCCGCCCGTTGAGTGCGGCCAGCAGCCCCATGGCGAAGCGCAGCTTGACCCCTGGGCCATCAACGCGCTGACCAGTTCGGGAGTGCGGCGACTGGCGGCGGCCAGCGCCTCCAGGCTCTCCGCCTGCTCCACCTGCAGGCTGACCACGTAGCTGCGGCTGGAGAAGTAGCTGAGCACATCGGTCAGCTCCACCACCCCCACCGGGCGCTGCTGCTCCATCACCACCACCCGCTCCACCTTGTGGCGGGTCATGATCACCAGCGCCTCGAACAGGTACTGCCCGGGCGCCACGGTGATCAGCTCGCCATGGCCCAGTCCCTCCAGCGGAGAGTCGCGACCCAGCTCGTCCACCACCAGGGCATTGAGCAGGTCGGTCTTGGTGATCATGCCGTGGCCGCCGTCACGCGCCACCAGCAGCGAGTCGGCACGCCGCTCGTTGATGGTGGCCACCGCCTCGGCAATGGTCGTGGCGGCGGGGACCACCAGCGGCTCGCGCATGCACTCGTCCACCGCCGCGAGCATGAAGCCGGCCATGGTCACCCCGCCCTCGGCGCGCTGTTCGGTAAGCAAGCGGGCCTTGTGGGCCAGGGTCTGGCGGAAGAACTCGGCGAAGGGCGGGCAGTCATCGCACAGCTCGAGGAACAGTGCCTTGGGCAGCAGGTAACAGAGGCTCTCCTGCTCGGCGCGAAAGCGATAGCGACTCTTGCCGTTGAGGATACTGATGGCACCGAACAGGTCGCCCTGGGTGTAATGACCGATGCGTTCCCGAGCCGCGGGCTGGGTGGTATCGATCTCGGCCACCTCGCCCTTGTGGATCATGAAGACATACTCGCCGGGCTGGCCGGCCTCGAGGATGATCTCGTCGCGGTCGAAGTAGGCCAGATCGACACCCTGGCGCACGCGCTCGCGACCGGCGTCGTCGAGCAGCGTGAACGGCGGCTGGGAAAGATCGAGATCGACCATGGCTGGACCTCACGGATCGGCTACCACTGCGAGGAAGACCCCGACCCCGGACGTCGTTCGACGGCGACCCGGGGCGGCTTCAGCGGCGGTATTGTTATTGGTTTCCGCAGGCGTGATCGGCTGTCGATGATGCCGATGACACATCGGTACTTCTCTGGAGCATAACAACGACGACACCTCGCCGATAAGCTAGACGATCGTATCGACCGAGCGCCGCTTAGACCATGGTCCTACCCCACCCATTCAGCCCTAGACAAAGGTCATAGGAGGGCAGGATATACCATGGTTCTATCCTGCCACCGCCCCTCCCGACATTTCACGAAAACAATTAATTCAACCATCTGAAAAATAACGGTTTTTATAAAACGCGTTGAATTGCTTTATTCTCATGATACGAAAGTCTGGGATTCATTTTTGCCACTCATTGACCACTATCCACCTGCATCATGCAGGGCAATCGCACGACACCAATGCGCCTCGCGGCCGGGGGCGTGCGATTGCCCTGATGATCCCTCAATCAACGACTGCACAAGTTCCCTAGCTCAACAACAAGTGGAGAACACGACATGGCAGAAGAGAAAGTCGACTCAACCGAGTACTGGAAGGCCAACGTGCGCCTGATCGCTGGCTGCCTGGTCGTCTGGGCCTTCGTCTCCTACGGCTGCGCCATCCTGTTCCGGCCGCTGCTCGCCGGCATCCCGGTCGGTGGCACCGACCTGGGCTTCTGGTTCGCCCAGCAGGGTTCGATCCTGACATTCATTTGCCTGATCTTCTTCTACGCCTGGCGAATGAACCAACTCGACAAGAAATTCGGACTCGGGGAGTAAGACAGCATGAGTCAATTTGCAATCAACCTGCTGTTCGTAGGGGCCTCGTTTGCCCTCTACATCGGCATCGCGATCTGGGCCCGAGCGGGCTCGACCAAGGACTTCTATGTGGCGGGCGGCGGCGTCCATCCGATCACCAACGGCATGGCCACCGCCGCCGACTGGATGTCCGCCGCGTCATTCATCTCCATGGCCGGCCTGCTGGCTTCCGGCGGCTACGCCAACTCCACCTTCCTGATGGGCTGGACCGGCGGCTACGTCATTCTGGCCATGCTGCTGGCGCCCTACCTGCGCAAGTTCGGCAAGTTCACGGTGCCGGACTTCATCGGTGACCGCTTCTACAGCAACGCCGCACGCCTGGTGGCCGTCATCTGTCTGATCGTCGCCTCGGTGACCTACGTCATCGGCCAGATGACCGGTGCCGGCGTGGCCTTCTCGCGCTTCCTCGAGGTCTCCAACACCTGGGGCATCTGGATCGCGGCCTTCATCGTGTTCCTGTATGCGGTATTCGGTGGCATGAAGGGCATCACCTACACCCAGGTGGCGCAGTACATCGTGCTGATCATCGCCTACACCATCCCGGCGGTGTTCATCGCCATGCAGCTGACCGGCAACCCGATCCCCATGTTCGGCATGTTCAGCACCCACACCGAGTCCGGCTTGCCGCTGCTGGAGAAGCTCGATGATGTGGTCAACGCCCTGGGCTTCCGCGACTACACCGCGGACGTCGACAACAAGCTCAACATGGTGCTGTTCACCCTGTCGCTGATGGTGGGTACCGCGGGTCTGCCCCACGTCATCATCCGCTTCTTCACCGTGCCCAAGGTGGCCGATGCGCGCTGGTCCGCCGGCTGGGCGCTGGTGTTCATCGCCCTGCTCTACCTCACCGCACCGGCCGTAGGCTCCATGGCACGCCTGAACCTCGCCACCACGGTCTATCCGGAGATGGCCGGCCAGGTCGAGGACTACGAGGCTGCCGCCAGCAATGCGCTGGTCTACGAGGAGCGCCCGGGATGGATTCGCACCTGGGAAGAAACCGGCCTGATCTCCTTCGAGGACAAGAACGACGACGGCCGCATCCAGCTCTATAACGACGGCAACGCCGACTTCGCCGACACCGCCGAGGCGCGTGGCTGGGAAGGCAGCGAGCTGACCGTCAACAACGATATCCTGGTACTCGCCAACCCCGAGATCGCCAACCTGCCCCCGTGGGTCATCGGCCTGATCGCCGCCGGCGGTATCGCGGCCGCACTCTCCACCGCGGCGGGCCTGCTGCTGGCCATCTCCTCGGCGATCAGTCACGACCTGATCAAGACCATGATCAACCCGAAGATCACCGAGAAGGGCGAGATGCTGGCCGCACGCATCTCCATGGCGGGCGCCATCCTGCTGGCCACCTACCTGGGCCTCAACCCGCCGGGCTTCGCCGCCCAGACGGTGGCCCTGGCCTTCGGTATCGCCGGCGCCTCGCTGTTCCCGGCGCTGATGATGGGGATCTTCTCCAAGCGGGTGAACAACAAGGGCGCCGTGGCGGGCATGCTGACCGGCCTGATCGCCACCCTGCTCTACATCTTCACCTACCTGGGCTGGTTCTTCGTGCCGGGCACCAACATGCTGCCCAACACGCCGGACAACTGGATCCTGGGCATCTCGCCGCTCTCCTTCGGCGCGGTGGGTGCGATCTTCAACTTCACGGTGGCCTACCTGGTGTCCACCGCCACCGAAGAGCCCCCGCAGGAGATCCAGGACCTGGTGGAGAGCGTTCGCTATCCCAAGGGTGCTGGTGCCGCAACCGAGCACTGACGTCTCGGCACCTACTGGGCCATAATGGCCCCCTGGCCCGGCTCGCCGGGCCAGTCAACTCCTACCGATCGGGCTTCCCTTGGGAAGCCCGTCTCTTTGAGAAAAGGTGAACCATGATTTGGCACTTGATTGGGGCGATCTTCGCCGGCCTCGGGGCGGCGGGCATCGGCCTGCTGCTGCGCAAGGTCAGTGGCAAGCGCCTGCCGCGCTGGATCATCCCCGCACTGGGCGGCCTGGGGATGCTCGGTTACCAGATCCAGACGGAGTACAGCTGGTACGAGCACAAGCGCTCGCTGCTGCCGGAAAGCGCCCGCGTCGTCCAGACCGAGCAGGACGCCATGTTCTGGCGCCCCTGGACCTACCTCTTCCCCATGACCACCGCTTTCAGCGTGGTCGACGAGCAGGGCATGACGGTCCAGGAGCAGGATGGCGAGAAACGGGTCGAGTTCCTGCTCTACCGCTTCGAGAAGCAGGCCCAGGACAGTGTCAGCCACCAGACCTGGCTGATGAACTGCGCCACCCGCGAGACCCTGCCGCTGGCGGGAGGCGCGCCAGCCGCAACTGGATGCCATGCGTCGCCTGACGGCGGAGGCCCCGCTCTACCGCGCCGTCTGTGTGGAGACCGACTGAACCATGCGCCTGCCCTCAACCGCGCCATTGCCCTAGAATGGGCGGCGACACCCAGGGAGGAAGCTCATGTTCTCAGGCTGGCTGCTGGTCGCCGCATCGTTGCTCTACATCGCCGTACTGTTCGCCATCGCCTGGCGCGGCGATCGCCATGCCCGGCGCCACGGCGCCAGTCAGCGACGGCCGATCATCTACAGCCTGGCACTGGCCATCTACTGCACCTCCTGGACCTTCCACGGTGCGGTAGGCCAGGCCGCCAGCGGCGGCTGGTCCTTCGCCAGCATCTTCGTGGGGCCGATCCTCACCTTCCTGCTGTTCTGGCCGGTACTGGCCAAGATGATCCGCGTCGCCAAGCACCAGAACGTCACCTCCATCGCCGACTTCATCGCCTCGCGCTACGGCAAGACCCAGTCGCTGGCGGCCTTCGCCAGCCTGGTGGCACTGATCGGCACCCTGCCCTATATCGCCCTGCAGCTGAAGGCCGTGGCCACCTCCTTCAGCGTGCTGACGGCCGACAGCGATATCACCCGGGCGCCACTGTTCGCCGATACCGCCTTCTACGTGGCAGTGGTGATGGCCGCCTTCGCCATCCTCTTCGGCACCCGCCACACCGACGCCACCGAGCACCACGAGGGGCTGATCCACGCCGTGGCCTTCGAGTCGCTGGTCAAGCTGCTCGCCTTCATGGCGCTGGGGGCCTATGTCACCTGGGGCATGTTCGACGGGCTGGGCGATCTGCTGGCACGCGCCGAGAGCCAGCTCGAGCTGCAGCGCCAGCTGGCCCAGCAGGACTTCGGCCAGAGTTTCTGGGCCCAGACCCTGCTGGCGATGCTGGCGATCCTCTGCCTGCCGCGCCAGTTCCACGTGGCGGTGGTGGAGAATACCCACCGCGATGACGCGCGCACCGCACGCTGGCTGTTCCCGCTCTACCTGCTGGCCTTCGCCTTCTTCGTGGTGCCGCTGGCCGCCGCCGGCCTGACCCTGTTCGCCGGCGGCGACGTGGAGCCGGACAGCTATGTACTGGCGCTGCCCATGGCCGCCGACAGCACCTGGCTGACCCTGCTGACCTTCATCGGCGGCTTCTCGGCGGCCACCGGCATGGTGATCGTCGCCGCCGTGGCGGTGTCGATCATGATCTCCAACGAGATCGTCATCCCGGCCCTGTTCCGGTTGCGCTGGTTCGATACCAAGGCCCGCGACTATGGCCGCCTGGTGCTGCGCGCGCGGCGCATCACCATCGGCGCGGTGCTGGCCATGGCCTACGGCTTCTACCAGCTGATCGGCGAGTTCACCTCGCTGGCCTCCATCGGCATGCTCTCCTTCGCCGCCGCCGGCCAGTTCGCCCCGGCGCTGATCGGCGGGCTCTACTGGAAACGTGGCAACCGCCTGGGGGTGATCGTCGGCATGAACGCCGGCTTCCTGATCTGGGCCTACAGCCTGCTGATGCCGGCCATGATCGGCGCCGATGTGCTGCCCGCCGAGTGGCTGGCGGGCGGCCCGTTCGGCGTGGCCTGGCTCGCCCCCACCTCGCTGTTCGGGCTCAACGTCGGCGACAGCTTCACCCACGGCGTGATGCTGTCGCTGGGGTCAACCTGTTCTGCTATATCTTCGTCTCCCAGGTCACCTCCCAGCGGGTGGTGGAACGCATCCAGGCATCGCTGTTCGTCGACAGCGTGGAGACCCGCCAGACCTCGGTGAACCGCCCCTGGACAGGCGCCACCACGGTGGGCGACCTCAAGGTGCTGTGCGAACGCTTCCTGGGCGCCGGCCAGGTCAGCCGGGCCTTCGACGACTACGCCAGACGCAGCGGCAAACCACTGGAGGATGGTACCCGCGCCTCCATCGACATCATCCAGTTCACCGAGCGCTTCCTTGCCTCGGTGCTCGGCGCCTCCTCGGCGCGCATCGTGGTCAATTCGGCCCTGCAGGGACGCGGCATCGGCATCTCCGACGTCATCTCCATTGTCGACGAGGCCTCCCAGGTACTCGAATTCAACCGCGCTCTGCTCCAGGCCACCATCGAGAACATCAACCAGGGCATCAGCGTGGTCGACCAGAACCTGCGCCTGGTGGTGTGGAACCAGCGCTACCTGGAGCTGTTCCGCTTCCCCGACCACCTGATCCGGGTCGGCGCACCGATCGACAAGATCTTTCGCTACAACGCCCACAACGGCGAGTACGGCCCCGGCGACCCCGAGGAGCATGTCCAGCTGCTGCTCGACAACATCCGCGACGGCCAGCCCCACCGCTACGTGCGCTATCGCCAGGACGGCAGCGTGCTCGAGGTCCAGGGCAACCCCATGCCCGGCGGCGGCTTCGTCTACACCTACCAGGACATCACCCAGCAGAAGCGCATCGAGGAGGCGCTGATCCGCTCGGAGAACAACATCCGCATCTACACGGACAACGTCCCCGCGCTGATCGCCTACTTCGACAAGGAGTGCCGCTACCTCTTCACCAACCGCGCCTACGAGCAGGCCTTCGGCATCGACCGCAACGCGGTGATCGGCAAGCGCGTGCAGGAGGTCATCCCGCCCGAGATGGCCCTGGAGCGGGAGCAGTGGATCGAGCGGGCGCTGTCCGGCGAGCGGGTCAGCTTCGAGGTCTCGATCCGGCTCCCCGAGGGGCGACGCTACATGCTGGTGACCTACACCCCCCACTTCGGCGACAGCGGCGCGATCCTCGGCTTCTTCGCCCTCTACCAGGACATCACCGAGCGACGCCTGGCGGAGATCGCCCTCAAGGAGACCAACGAGACCCTGGAGGAGCGCGTACGCGAGCGCACCCAGGCGCTCTCGGAGGCCAACGCGGCGCTGCGCCAGGAGAACCGGGTGCGCGCCGAGGCCGAGCAGGCGCTGCGCCAGGCCAAGCAGCTGGCCGAGGATGCCAACGCCTCCAAGACCCGCTTCCTGGCCGCCGCCAGCCACGACCTGCTGCAGCCGCTGAATGCCGCACGCCTGTTCACCTCGGCGCTCTCCCAGGAGATGGACGCCAGCGACATGAAGCGCACCATCGGCCATATCGACAACTCCCTGCAGGCCGCCGAGGAGCTGCTCAGCACCCTGCTCGACATCTCCAAGCTGGATGCCGGCGCCCTGACGCCGCGGCGCAGCCACTTCGCCCTGGCCGATATCATCCGCCCGCTGCGCGCCGAGTTCGAGGTGATGGCCGAGGATCGCGGGCTCGACCTGGAGGTGGTGCCGACCCGCCAGTGGGTCGACAGCGACGCCCAGATGCTGCGTCGCATCGTGCAGAACTTCCTCTCCAACGCCATCCGCTACACCCAGGAGGGACGGGTGCTGCTGGGCTGCCGCCGCCAGGGGGACCGCCTCTCAATCCAGGTGTGGGACTCCGGCCCCGGCATACCGGCCTCAAAGCAGGCGGAGATCTTCCAGGAGTTCCGCCGCCTCGACCAGGCCTCGCGCCACAAGGAGAGCGAGAAGGGGCTGGGCCTGGGGCTCTCCATCGCCGACCGCATGAGCCGGGTGCTGGACCACCCCATCACGGTACGCTCCCGGGAGGGTCACGGCACCATGTTCGCGGTCAGCGTGCCGGTGGTGGCCGCGCGCAGCGCAGGCCGAGCAGGCCGAGGAAGCGGCCGCCCCGCGCCGCGCCGGCAACAAGCTCGCCGGCACACGCATACTGTGCATCGACAACGAGACGCTGATCCTCGAGGGCATGAAGGCGATGCTCTCCGGTTGGGGCTGCGAGGTCTTCACCGCCACCAGCATCGGCGGCGCCAAGTCGGTGCTGCGCCACCTCGACGGCGACCCGGACGCGATTCTCGCCGACTACCACCTGGACAACGAGGTGACAGGCCTCATGGCGCTGGAGGCCCTCGGCGAGCGGCTGGAGGGCGCGGTGCCCGGCATCGTGATCACCGCCGACCGCACCGAGGAGGTCGCCGAGGAGGTCAAGCGTGCCGGCTACCAGCTGCTGCTCAAGCCGGGTGCGCCCCGCCGCCCTGCGCGCCCTGCTCACCCGTACCCTGCAGGCCAGCCGGGCGGCGAAGTAGCCACTGAGCCCACCATCACGTTGGGCACACAACTACGAGGGGCGCTGGGGGCAAGCCGAAGAGGAGGTCATACGCCAGGGATGGCGTCGGTAGCGTACAGGGACGTATTCACAGCGCCTCCTCGCAGGCTTGCCGCCAGATCAGCCCCGAGTGGATCGGCCCTCTGCTCGAGTGAGTTGAAAAGGCACAAACGCAGAAACCCACCTGACGGTGGGTTTCTGCGTTTACTTGAAGCTTGCGCCTTGGCGCTACGACTCCACCTTCGGCGGCTCCACCTCGAGCTTCTGGGCGGCGATCACCGCCTGGGTGCGGGAGTGCACGCCGAGCTTGCGCAGGATGGCGGTGACGTGGGCCTTGATGGTGGCCTCGGAGACGCTGAGCTCGTAGGCGATCTGCTTGTTGAGCAGGCCCTCGGTGAGCATGTTGAGCACCCGGAACTGCTGCGGAGTCAGCGAGGCGATCGCCTCGGCAAACTTGGTCTCCTCCTCGTCGGCCTCACCGCATGGCGGCGGCCAGCTCCGCCGGCAGCCACACCTCGCCGTCGAGGATCTCGCCCACTGCCTCGGCGATCAGCTGCAGCGAGGAGGACTTGGGGATGAAGCCGGAGGCACCGTAGTCGATGGCGCGGCGCACCACGTAGGGCTCGTCGCTGCCCGAGACCACCGCCACCGGAATGTCCGGGGTCTGGCCGCGCAGCTGGATGAGGCCCGAGAAACCATGGGCGCCCGGCATGTGCAGGTCGAGCAGGATCAGGTCGGCGTCGGGGTGACGAGTCACCACCTCGGCGGTGGCCTCCATGGTGTCGGACTCGACGATCTCGGCCTGGGGCGCCAGCTGACGCAGTGCCTGGGTGAGGGCTGCGCGGAACAGCGGATGGTCATCGGCGACGATGAATTTCTGGGCAAAGGCCATGGATTCTCCTCCGGTTCCTCTGGCAGCGGATCGACGACCGCCACACGGGCTCTTCTTCGTTGAGTCGCATGTTACCCCATGGGGAGGCGATTCCCAAGCATCGCGCACACATTGTCGACAATATTTCCGATAGCCGAAAAGAAGCCGGGCCCCGTGGGGCCGGCTCGCCGAGCTCAGGTGGCGACGAGATGAACTCGTCGCTGTGCCTCAGCGGTTGGCGCGATGCTCGATCAGCTCGTCGACCACGGACGGATCCGCCAGGGTGCTGGTATCACCCAGGCCATCGCACTCGTTGGCGGCGATCTTGCGCAGGATGCGGCGCATGATCTTGCCGGAGCGCGTCTTGGGCAGACTCGGCGCCCACTGGATGATGTCCGGCGAGGCGATCGGCCCGATGTCCTTGCGCACCCACTGGGTGAGCTCCTTCTTGAGCTCGTCGGAGGGCTCCGCATCGCCATTCAGGGTGACGTAGATGTAGATGCCCTGCCCCTTGATGTCATGGGGAAGCCGACCACGGCGGCCTCGGCCACGGCCTCGTGGGCCACCAGCGAGGACTCGATCTCGGCGGTGCCCATGCGGTGACCGGAGACGTTGATCACGTCGTCGACACGGCCGGTGATCCAGTAGTAGCCATCCTCGTCGCGGCGGCAGCCGTCACCGGTGAAGTAGACCCCCTGGTAGGTGGAGAAGTAGGTCTGGGTGAATCGCTCATGGTCACCCCAGATGGAGCGCGCCTGGCCGGGCCAGGAGTCGGTGATCACCAGGTTACCGTCGACGGCACCCTCGAGAGCGTTGCCTTCACTGTCGTACAGCGCCGGCTGCACGCCGAAGAACGGCAGGGTGGCGGAGCCCGGCTTGAGATCCGTGGCGCCGGGCAGCGGGGCGATCATGATGCCGCCGTTCTCGGTCTGCCACCAGGTGTCGACGATGGGACAGTTGGAGTTGCCGATCACCCGGTAGTACCACTCCCAGGCCTCGGGGTTGATGGGTTCGCCCACCGAGCCAAGGATGCGCAGGCTGTCACGCTTGCTGGAGTCCATGACGTTCTCGCCATGGGCCATCAGCGCGCGGATGGCGGTGGGCGCGGTGTAGAGGATGTTGACCTTGTGCTTGTCGACGATCTCGCCCATGCGGCCATGGGTCGGATAGCTGGGCACGCCCTCGAACATCAGGGTGGTGGCGCCATTGGCCAGCGGGCCATAGACGATGTAGCTGTGACCGGTGACCCAGCCCACGTCGGCGGTGCACCAGTAGACCTCGCCATCCTGATAGTCGAAGACATACTGGTGGGTCAGGCTGGCATAGACCATGTAGCCGCCGGTGGTGTGCTTGAGGCCCTTGGGTGCGCCGGTGGAACCGGAGGTGTAGAGGATGAACAGCGGATCCTCGGCGTTCATCTCCTCCGCCGCGCAGTCGGTGGGCTGGCTGTCGACCTGCTCGTGGTACCAGAGGTCACGTCCCTCCTTCCACTCGATCTCGCCGCCGGTACGCTTGACCACCAGCACCTTCTCGCACACCTCGGTGCCGTCGCGGGTCAGGGCCGCATCGACGTTATCCTTGAGCGGCACCTGCTTGCCACCGCGCACGGACTCGTCGGCGGTGATCACCAGCTTGGAGCTGGCACCGATGATGCGCTGGGCCAGGGCGTCCGGCGAGAAGCCGCCGAAGACCACGGAGTGCACGGCGCCGATACGGGCGCAGGCCAGCATGGCCACGGCAGCCTCGGGAATCATCGGCATGTAGAGGGTGACCACGTCGCCCTTCTTCACGCCCTGGGCCTTGAGTGCGTTGGCCAGCTGGCAGGTGCGCTCGTACAGCTCGCGGTAGCTGATGTGGGCGGAGTCGTTGGGATCGTCGCCCTCCCAGATGATCGCGGTCTGGTCGCCACGCTTCTCGAGGTGGCGATCCAGGCAGTTGGCGCTGGCGTTGAGGGTGCCGTCCTCGAACCAGCGAATATCGACATTGTGGGGGTCGAAGCTGGTGTGCTTGATCTTGCTCGGGAACTTGACCCAGTCGATGCGCTTGGCCTGTTCGCCCCAGAAGGTATCGGGGTCGTCCACGGACTGCTTATACATCGCCTGGTACTTTTCCTTGTCCGCCCAGGCCTTGGCGGCGATGGCATCGCGCACCGGATAGATGTTCTGTTGTTCGCTCATGGAGTTGCCTCTGTCCTTGGGGTGGCCCCGTCAGGTGGGTGGAAACCGGCGACCAGCATTGAGATTGTCGTTGCCGCCAGTGCCATGGAAGTGCGGCCAGCATAACGCCTTGGCGCCGGCCTTCCTCTTAGACATTGGTATGATCAAAAGTCTTTTTATAACAACAGCTTATCTAACATTTTCAAACGCCGAGCCAGGGTGATAGACCAAGGTCTGAGCACACTTGCGGCAGCGATAGCGACGCCCCTGGCTGGCCAGGGCGTGGCGCCGAGGGGTAAAGCCATGCTCGCGGCAGCCGCACACGTAGCGATGCGGCGTCGGGCTGGCGCGGCCGGTATCGAAGCGGTGGGTGGTACGCGGCTCGAGCCCGAACAGCGCGGCGCATCACCGTCTGCCACTCGCGGCCGTGGGGGCCGTGCCCGCCGGCCATCCTCCAGGTGGTGGACCAGCCAGTGAGCCATCTCGTGGGGTACCACCTCGACCAGGAAGTCCACACGGTTCTCGGCATACAGCACCGGGTTGAAGCGCAGCCCGCCGCGACCGAAGTGCGCCTGGCCGGCGCACTGGCCGCGCAGGTCGAGCCATACCCGGGGCCTGGGCAGGTGGGGATGCACCTCGCGACACAGTCCCCAGGCCGCCTCGACTCGCTCACCGAGGACTCGCGAGAGGTCGGCCGGGCCGAGGGCGGCGAGCGCCTCGGGATCGGGGTGGGGCAACGCGGCACGCTTCATGGATGCTAGAATGCCGCCTGACCCCACGGGCGTAAAGCCCCGTCACCAGCGTGAGCCCGTCAACCAGCGTGAGAGAGTCTCGATGTCCGATACCCCGCAGCCCGAACCCCTGCTCGACGATGACCAGCTCGATCATCTCGATGACTTCCTGGCCTCGGAGCGGGTTCCCGAGGATGCCCTGGACCTGATCGGCACCCACGGCTACCTGGTGGCCCTGGCGGTCAGTCCCCGGGAGGTGCCGCCGGCGGCGTGGGTGGCGGAGCTGTTCCAGGGGGAGCCGACCTTCACCGACGACGCCGAGCGCGAGGTCATCCTCGGCCTGCTGGAGCGGCTGCGCCATAACGCCATCGCCGCCCTGGAGCAGGGCCTGCTGCCGGAGCTGCCCTTCGAGCAGACCCTGGATGGCATTGCCCCGGAGGAGACGCCCATCGGCGACTGGTGTGCCGGTTTCATGGAGGGGGTCTTTCTCGACGAGACGGCCTGGTTCGACGAGGATGAGGAAGCCGCCGCCACCCTGCTGCTGCCCTTCATGGCGCTCTCCGGCCTGTTCGACGACGAACCCGACATGGCCGAGTTCGTCGCTGACACCGCGCGCCTCGAGGGGCTGGTACGCCAGCTTCCCGAGCTCGTGCTCGACCTCTACCTGCACTACCGCGTGCCGCCGGAGACGCCCAAGCCCACCCCGCGCAGGAAGAAGCCCGCCGGCCGCCGTAAGCCGTAGGCTAGAAGCCGGAAGCCGGAAAGCTGATGTCACCCGCCTTGGGGGCAAGATCTTTCTTCCAGCTTATAGCTTCCAGGAGCGAAGCGACGCTCTTGCAGCTCCGGGCGCAGCCGGCTAGCGCAGGCGGGTCAGCATCCTGTCCAGGGTGCCGAACAGCCACTCCTTCGAGGCGCTGCCATAGCGGGACGCTGCGCCCACAGCCGTGGCTCGATCTCCTGACTGGCGGCGAAGTGGCGCTCGAAGAGCTGCGCCACCTCGCCGGCGAAGCGCCGGTCATCCACCTCCTGGTTGGCCTCCAGGTTCCAGTGCAGGCTCCAGTGATCGAAGTTGCACGACCCCAGGCTGACCCAGTCATCGGCCAGCGAGAACTTGGCGTGAATGAAGGTCGGCTGGAACTCGTGGATATGCACCCCGGCCTTGAGCAGGCGCCCGTAGAAGCGCTGCCCCGCATAGCGAACGCCGGGGTGGTCGTGGTACTCGCCGGGCAGCAGCAGGCGCACGTCGACACCTCGCCGGGCCGCCCTCGCCAGGCGCAGGCGCAGGCTGAAGGTCGGCGCAAAGTAGGGTGTGCAGATCCAGATCCGGCGGCGCGCACGCTCCACCCGGCCATGCAGCGAGTGGCGTATCGCCTGGTAGCGATATCCCTGCCCCCAGATCGCCCGGCCGCGCATGCCGCGGTAGCCATCTTCGGCGCGGGTCACGGTCGACAGTCCGCGCACCAGACCCGAGGGGCCACGACCTCGCGTCAGCGGGGAATCCCACAGGCGGCTGAACAGACGCACCCAGTCGGCCACCACCGGCCCCTGGATGCGCACCGCCACCTCGTACCAGGCATCCAGGAACTCGTCCACGGCACCGAAGCCGCCGGTGAAGGCGACGCGGCCGTCGATCACCACCAGCTTGCGATGGTCACGGGTGAGGTTGCGTGCCAGGGAGTGGAGCCCCAGCGGGTTGAAGAAGCGCAGAGCCACGCCGCCCGCCTCGAGCCGCTGGCGATCGTGCCCCGACAGGCCCATGGCGCCGTAACCGTCGAGCAGCAGGAGCACCGTCACGCCGCGCTCGGCAGCCCGCACCAGGGTATCGATCAGCGCCGAGGCCAGCCGTCCCGACTCCATCAGGTAGAGCTCGATCAGGATCGAGGCCCGCGCCTGCTCGATGGCCTCGAACATGGCGGGCAGGAAGACGGCTCGCCTCAGGCAGCAGCTCGAAGTCATTGCCATCTCGCCAGATCCCGTGCATGGCCGTATCCCTGTCCGCTTCGTCACACGCCCCTGAGTCGCCGCTGACCCGGCGACTCCCGACGACTATACTGGCCTTTCCTCTCCCTTTCCTGCACCCGGGCAAAGCGAAGATGGCCTGCTGCACACCTGCGCCTACCCCCTGCGCGCGCGGTGACCCTGCAGTGATCGCCCGCCTGGGTCTCGGCCGCTGCCTGATCGAGCCGTGCCCCGCTGAGCTGGGGATCGACCCGGACCTGCCGGTGGTCTACGTGCTGCCCCGGCCGGCAATGAGCGACACCTGGCTGCTCGCTGCACTGACCTCCCGCCACAGGCCTGCCGGCCGCCGACCGCCCCGACGCCTCGCCGGCCTGAGACTTCCCGGCTGCCTGGCGTTGCCGCTGCCACGCCGGAGGCTGCGACGTTCCGCGCGCGGCGTGCCGCCCTTCGCGGCGCTGATCGAACGCCTAGAGGCCGACCCGCAACTCGCGGTACAGCTGGTGCCGGTCAGCATCTTCTGGGGGCGCGCACCGGGCAAGCGCTTCGGCTTCTGGCGGATGGTCGCCGCGGACAACTGGCAGCTGACCGGCCGCCTGCGCCGCGCCCTCTCGGTGCTGGTCAACCGGCGCAGCGTGGAGGTGCACTTCGGCGCCCCGCTGATGCTGCGCCAGCTGTGTGACGGCCGCGACCCGGCGCTCACCAATCGCAAGGCGGCCCGCCTGCTGCGCGTGCACTTCCGGCGCATGCGCACCCGGGTGCTGGGCCCGGACCTCTCCCATCGCCGCACGCTGATCGAGGGGGTGGCAGCGAGCCCCGAGGTAGGCCGGGTGATCGACGAACTGGCCGGCGAGGGTGGGCATGGCCGC
This sequence comes from Halomonas sp., assembly GCA_018401555.1. Lineage (GTDB taxonomy): Bacteria > Pseudomonadota > Gammaproteobacteria > Pseudomonadales > Halomonadaceae > Halomonas. The sequence continues at coordinate 22,962 of JAGYKP010000078.1, read as the reverse complement.
GCACGGCTCGGAGCGTCGCGCCCGCCGCTACGGCCACGAGATCGCTTCCAACATGACCTACCCGGTGCTGCGCTTCATGGATGGCCTGCTGCGCCGGCTCTGGAACCGCCTCTACGACGGTGTCGACGTGCGCGGCCTGGCGGCGATCAAGCCGCTGGCCGAGGACCACACTCTGGTCTACGTGCCCTGCCACCGCAGCCATGTCGACTACCTGCTGCTCTCCTACGTGCTCTACCAGGAGGGCCTGATGCCGCCGCATATCGCCGCCGGGCGCAACCTGGACATGCCGCTGATCGGCCCGCTGCTGCGCCGCGGCGGCGCCTTCTTCCTGCGCCGCAGCTTCCGCGACAATCGCCTCTACGCGACGGTATTCAACGAATACCTGCACCGCCTCATCGCTCGCGGGCACCCGCTGGAGTACTTCATGGAGGCGGCCGCTCGCGCAGCGGCCGCATGCTGCCCGCGCGCCCCGGCATGCTGGCCATGACCCTGCGCTCCTTCCTGCGCAGCCACGCTGCCGGACAGGCGCGGCCAGTGGCCTTCATTCCGGTCTATATCGGCTACGAACGGGTCATCGAGAGTGCCAGCTATCAGCGCGAGCTGCGTGGCGGCAGGAAGCGCAAGGAGACGCCGCTGGCGCTGCTGCGGGTCGTGGGAAAGTTGCGCCAGCCCTTCGGTCGCGTGAGCCTGAGCGTCAGGGAGCCGCTGCGCGTCCGGCCGACTACCTGGACCATGAGCTCGGCACCCACTGGCGCAGGGAGCGCGCTCCCCAGCCCGAGTGGCTCGGCGAGATGGTGCCACGCCTGGGCGAGACCCTGAGCCGGCGCATCAACGCCGCCGCCGCCCTCAACCCGGTCAACCTGGTCGCCCTGGTGCTGCTGGCCACGCCGCACCATGCCATCGAGGAGCCTGCTCGGAGCGTCAGCTGGCGCTGCTGGCGGCCCTCCAGCGGCGAATGCCGGGCGCCGCCCGGGCGAGCCTGCCCGCGGGCGAACGCCGACGGCTGGATCGCGCAGGCCCTGTCACTGGGCATGGTCCAGCGCCGCGAACAGTCGCTGGGCGACATCCTGCTCGCCGATGCCGAGCAGGCCAGCCAGCTGGGCTGGTACCGCAACAACGTGCTGCACCTCTACGCCCTGGCCGGTCTCACCGCCTTCGCCTTCCGCCACCAGGCGCACCACCATCTGGACGAACTGGAGGCCCTGCTGGCCCCGGGCTGGCCGATTCTGGCCCGGGAACTGATGGTCTCTCCCCCACCGGCGCTGGGCGAGGCACTGGCGGCGATGCTCGATACCCTGGTCGAGCTGGGGCTCCTTGAGCCGGACGCCCGGGGCGGCTGGTGGCGGCCCGACGACCGTCTGGAGGCCGGCGAGAGCCTGCGACCTGCTGGGGCAGCTGATGCAGCCATCGCTGCAGCGCGGCTACCTGCTGCTGGCGGTGCTGATCCAGCGCGGGGCGGGGCAGCTGACGGCCGAAGAGCTGGCCGAGCACAGCCGGCTGCTTGCCGAGCGGCTGGCGCTGCTCTCGGGACTCGACGCCCCGGAATTCTTCGATACGCGCCTGTTCGTCAGGCTGGTGGAGAGTCTGGAGCTGGAAGGCTGGCTGTGGCGTGATCCCGCGGGACGGCTGATGTTCGACGAGCGCTTGCGCGAGGCGGCCGCGGAGCTCGCGGCGGCTGTTCGACCCGGCGCTGCGCCACCGGCTGCAGCTGGTCAGCCGCCACGGAAGCGGGCTGATCACGTGGCCTTCAGGCTGCGGTGCACATAGAGGTCATAGCGGCTGGTCTTGCCCTCGATGACGTGGCGCGGCGCGGGCCCCTCGATCGGCGGGGCCTTGCGCGGGCGCTTGACCACCACCCGATGGGTCGCCACATCCAGGGCCGCCTCCAGCAGCCGCGGGGCGTCCGCATCGTCGCCGGCCAGGGTCCGGAACAGGCGCATCTCCTTCTTGACCAGTGCCGACTTGTCGCGGTGCGGAAACATCGGGTCCAGGTGAATCACCTGGGGCGGGAAGCCGGACTCGGCCACCCGGGCCTCGAGATCACCGGCGGCATCACCATGGGCCAGGCGCATGCGCGCGGCGATCTCCGCGGTGTCGGCATCGAGCAGCGTCCTGGCCAGGCCATCCTCGAGCAGGGCGAAGATCGCCGCCACCCGCTCCACCAGCAGCACCCGAGCCCCCAGGCTGGCCAGCACGAAGGCGTCGCGTCCCAGGCCGGCGGTGGCATCCACCACCGCAGGTGTCACCCCCTGGGCGAACCCGCAGGCACGCGCGACCAGTTGCCCCCGACCGCCGCCGAAGCGGCGCCGATGGGCCGCCCTGCCGCTGGCGAACTCCACCGCCAGCGGGTGGCCGTAGCGCTTCTCGTCGCCGGCCAGCACCAGGCGGCCCTCGCGCTGCTCCAGGACCAGCTCGGACTCGACCGCGAAGGGCAGCCCCAGGCGCTCGGCCAGTGCCGCCAGCGCCGGGTCGTGAACCGCCACCGGCGGCAGCTCGCTCATTTCGCCTTCTTCCAGGCCACCTCGTTGCGCAGATAGACCGGCTGGGCGAGGTGAGCCGCCCGGCCTCCGCCGGCCTCCAGCTCGTGCATGGCCAGCAGTGCCATGTCCGCGGCGTCGGCCTCCACCTGCGGCAGGTGCTGGCCAAGCCCGGCCTGCACCTGGGCGGGCATCCGCTCCAGCAGGTTCCAGCCGGACCCGACCCCGACCCAGTCGTGGTCGTCGTGTCCGGCGGGCAGGCGCAGCCGCTCGGGCGCCATGACCGCCTCGTCGAGAAGCCGCTCCGGCAGGCCATCGCGGCACTGCCAGGCGGCCACGTAGATCTCGCCCATGCGCGCGTCCAGGGCGGTGAGCAGCCAGCGGAAGTGGTGGCGACGGTGGGCGCCCAGGGCCAGGGCCGCCAGGGTGGAGACCCTGATCAGCGGCCGGTCGAGGCCGTAGGCGAGCCCCTGGGCGGCACCCGCGGCGATGCGCAGGCCGGTGAAGGAGCCTGGACCGTGACCATAGGCCACCGCGTCGAGCTCCGCCGGGCGCACGCCGGCCTCGGCGAGCACCTCGTCGACCATGGGCAGCAGCCGCCGGGTATGCTCGCGGGGAGTCAGCGCGAAGCGGGAGAGCAGTTCGTCGTCGGCGCCGGGGCGCCGCCGCAGCAGGGCGGCGGAGCAGGCACTCGAGGAGGCATCCAGGGCCAGCAGGATCGACATGGGGTCACCATCTCGGGAAAACGGGCCGCCATTATACGCGGCCGGGCCCATAACGACGATGGCCCGCAAAAGCGGGCCATCCAAATACTACGGTAAACGGGGCTGATCCGGCGACAGGCCTGCGAGGAGGCGCTGTAAATACATCCCTGTACGCTACCGACGCCATCCCTGGCGTAGGACCTCCTCTTCGGCCTATCCCCGGCGCCCCGCGGAGCCTTATCCTGTTCCGCCTGGAGTCAGCCCTCCAGGGCCTTGAGCACCTGGGCCTTGATGTCGTCGACGCTGCCGACACCCTCGACACGATGATAGGCAGGCGCGGCCTCGGGGTCCTGCTCGGCCCAGGCCTGGTAGTAGTCGACCAGCGGCGCGGTCTGCTCGTGATAGACCGCCAGGCGGTTGCGTACGGTGGACTCGCGATCGTCGTCACGCTGGATCAGCGGCTCGCCGGTCACGTCGTCCTTGCCCTCCTCCTTCGGCGGGTTGTGGTCGACGTGGTAGACACGCCCGGAGCCCGGGTGCACGCGGCGGCCGGCCAGACGGCCTGACGATCTCCTCGTCCGCCACGGCGATCTCCAGCACGTGATCGAGCTTCACCTGGGCCTCCTTCATGGCATCGGCCTGGGGAATGGTGCGCGGGAAGCCGTCGAACAGGAAGCCGTTGGCGCAGTCGGGCTGGGCGATACGCTCCTTGACCAGGGCGATGATGATGTCGTCGGACACCAGGCCGCCACTGTTCATGATCTCCTTGACCTTGACGCCCAGCTCGCTGCCCTCCTTGACGGCGGTACGCAGCATGTCGCCGGTGGAGATCTGCGGAATGTTGAAGCGCTCGCAGATGAACTGGGCCTGGGTGCCCTTGCCGGCACCGGGGGCGCCCAACAGGATCAAACGCATGTTAGAGTCCTCGTGGTCAAGTGGTTGTCAACAATGAAGAATTCTTGGGAAGGGAACGATAACCGCGGCCCACGACCAGCACAAGCGCCGGGCCCTGGCGGCACCCCTTTTCGCCACAAAAGCGCGTTGCATTTCAATGACCTCCGGGCGATTAGCACTTTGGTCTTGTCGTGGGTACGGAGGCCGGAACTGACGACGGCGCCCGCAGGCGCCGTCGTCCGGGCAGGGCGAGCCTGGCCCTAGAGCAGCAGCCGACGGATGTCGGTGAGCAGCTGCCCCAGCAGCGCGGTGAAGCGCGCCGCGTCGGCACCATTGACGGCCCGGTGGTCATAGGAGAGGCACAGCGGCATCATCAGCCGCGGCTGGAAGGCCGCACCGTCCCACACCGGCTTCATTGACGCCTTGGAGATGCCGAGGATGGCCACCTCCGGGGCGTTGACGATGGGCGTGAAGGCGGTGCCACCGATGGAGCCCAGGCTGGAGATGGTGAAGCAGCCACCGGTCATCTCCTCGCGCTTGAGCTTCTTCGACTGCGCCTTCTTGGCCAGCTCCACCGACTCCTTGGCCAGGTCGATCAGCGACTTCCTGTCGGCGTCGCGGATCACCGGCACCATCAGGCCGTCCGGCGTATCCACGGCGATGCCGATATGCACGTACTTCTTGTGCACCAGCGTCTCGCCGTCGCTCTTCAGGCTGACGTTGAACTGCGGGTACTGGCGCAGCGCGAAGGCACACGCCTTGATCAGGAAGGGCAGCGGCGTGAGCTTGGCGCCCTGGGCCTCCGCCTCGGCCTTCATCGACTTGCGGAAGGCCTCCAGCTCGGTGATGTCCGCCTCGTCGAACTGGGTGACGTGGGGCAGGTTGACCCAGCTGCGATGCAGGTTGGTGGCGCCCATTTTCATCAGGCGCCCCATGGGCTTCTCTTCCACCTCGCCGAACTGGCTGAAATCCTGGTCCGGGATCGGCGGAATGCCCGAGCCGGCCGCCGCCGGTGCCGCCGCGCTGGCCTGGGCCTTGCCCTGATTGGCCATCACCTGCTTGACGTAGGCGTGGACGTCCTCCTTGAGCACGCGCTCCTTCGGGCCACTGGGCCTGACCAGTGCCAGGTCGACGCCCAGCTCCCGGGCCAGCATGCGCACCGCGGGGCCGGCGTGGACCAGCTTGCCGTCGCGGGGCTTGTGGGCCGCCATCTCGGCCTCCGGGCTCGGCGTACCGGCGGGGGTCGGGGCGGGCTTCTCGGCCCTGGGCGACTCGGCCTTCCTGTCGCTCGGCTTGCCGGCCGCCGGCTTGGCCGCGGCGGTCTCGATATAGCCGATCAGGTCACCCTCGGAGACACTGTCGCCCTCCTTGACGGCGAGCTCCACCAGCTTGCCCTTGAGCGGGCTCGGCACGTCCATGGAGGCCTTGTCGGACTCCAGGGTGATCAGCGGAGCTTCCGCCTCCACCTCGTCACCTACGGCCACGGCCACCTCGATGATCGGCACGTCGCTGGCGCCGCCCAGGTCCGGAACACGAACTTCCTGGCGCTGAGGCTCGCCGGAGGCCGCCGGCTCTTCCGGCTCGTCGGCAGACTCGCTCGCCGCGGGAGCCGGGGCTTCGCTGGGCGCCTGGCTGCCCTGCTCGCCGGAATCCTCGCTGCTACCCGCATCCGAGATCTCCATGGTGCCGATGACATCGCCCTCGGAGACGGTATCGCCCTCCTTGACGGACAGCGAGACCAGCTTGCCCTGGTAGGGGCTGGGCACGTCCATGGAGGCCTTGTCGGACTCCAGGGTGATCAGCGGCGCCTCCTCGTCGATCTCGTCGCCCTCGGCCACGGCGACCTCGATCACCTCGACGTCGCTGTCGCCGCCGAGGTCGGGGACGGTGATCTCCACGGTACGCTTGCCGCCGCCGGCCTTCGCCGCCGGCTTCTCGGCGGCGGGCTCCGGGGCCTTCTCGGGCGCCGGCGCTGCCTTCTCCTCGGCCGAATCGGCTGCCGGCTCGGTGTCACCGCCGCCCTCGACTTCCAGTTCGACGATGTCGTCACCCTCGGAGACGGTATCGCCCTCCTTCACCAGCACCTTGACCACCTTGCCGCCCTTGGGCGAGGGCACGTCCATGCTGGCCTTGTCGGACTCCAACGTGATCAGGGTGTCCTCGGCGTCGATGACATCGCCCTCCGACACCGCGATCTCGATGATCTCCACATCGGTATCGCCGCCGATGTCCGGTACTTTGATGATTTCGCTACTCAAGGTCGCGCTCCTTCCAAATCGTGCCTGGAGGGGGCGGGCACTCGCCCGCCCCACCGGATCAGTCGGTCAGCGGATTCGGCTTGGCCGGATCGATGCCATACTTCTTCAGCGCCTCGCCGACCACCTTGCGGTCGAGCTCGCCGCGCTCGGCGAGCGCCTTGAGCGCGGCCACAGTGACGAAACGGCTGTCCACCTCGAAGAACTCACGCAGCTTCTCGCGGGTATCGGAGCGGCCGAAGCCGTCAGTACCCAGCACGTGGTAGTCGGTGGGCACCCAGGCACGCACCTGATCGGCGAACAGGCGCATGTAGTCGGTCGAGGCGATGGCCGGCCCCTGACGTCCTTCCAGGCAGCGGGTGACGTGCGGCTTGCCCGGCTCGGCGTCAGGATTGAGGAAGGCCTCGCGATCCAGCGTCAGCGCCTCGCGGCGCAGCTCGCTGAAGCTCGGCACGCTCCAGATATCGGCGCCGACGCCCCAGTCGTCACGCAGCAGCTCGGCGGCGGCCTCGACCTCGCGCAGGATGGTACCGGAGCCCATCAGCTGCACCCGGGCCTTGTCGCCCTGGGTCTCGCGCAGCAGGTACATCCCCTTGATGATGTCGTCGGCGGGCACCTCCTCCATCTCGGGGTGCTCGTAGTTCTCGTTCATCACCGTCAGGTAGTAGAAGCACGGCTCCTTGTCGACGAACATCCGGGTCAGGCCACTCTGCACGATCACCGCCAGCTCATGGGCGTAGGTGGGATCATAGGTGCGGCAGTTGGGGATCATTGCCGCCTGCAGGTGGCTATGACCATCCTGGTGCTGCAGACCCTCGCCGTTGAGCGTGGTGCGACCGGCGGTACCGCCCACCAGGAAGCCGCGCGCCTGCAGGTCGCCGGCCGCCCAGGCCAGGTCGCCGATACGCTGGAAGCCGAACATCGAGTAGTAGATGTAGAACGGCGGCAGCGGCAGGCCGTGGTTGGCGTAGGAGGTGGCCGCGGCGATCCACGAGGACATGGCACCCGCCTCGGTGATGCCCTCCTCGAGCACCTGGCCGGCCTTGTCCTCGCGATAGAACATCAGCTGGCCCTTGTCCATGGGCTCGTACTTCTGACCCTCGGAGGTATAGATGCCGAGCTGGCGGAACATGCCCTCCATGCCGAAGGTGCGCGCCTCGTCGGGCACGATGGGCACCACCTGCTTGCCGAAGCCCTTGTGCTTCACCAGGCCGTTGAGGACCCTCACGAAGGCCATGGTGGTGGAGACCTCACGCCCCTTGGAGCCACCCATCTGGCTGGCGAAGATCTTGTCGTCCAGACCGGGGATATCCAGCGCCTCGAAGTCGTGCTGGCGCGCCGGCAGGTAGCCGCCCAGACGCTCGCGCTGGAGATGCATGTACTTCATCTCCGGCGTGTCATCGGCCGGCTTGTAGTAGGGAATTTCGTGCTCGATCGCCTCATCGGAGACCGGAATCCCGAAGCGGTCGCGGAAACGCTGCGAGCGCCTCGGGTCACTCCATGGTCTTGACCTGGTGCGCCTCGTTGGCAGCCTCGCCGTCGCCGCTGCCCAGGCCGTAGCCCTTGACGGTGTGTGCCAGCACCACGGTGGGACGCCCGTTGGCGTTGTTCACCGCCTGGTGGTAGGCCGCATAGACCTTGAATGGGTCGTGGCCACCGCGGTTGAGCTTCCAGATGTCCTCGTCGGACATGTCCTTGACCATCTCGGCGGTCTCGGGGTACCTGCCGAAGAAGTTCTCCCGGGTGTAGGCGCCGCCGTTGGACTTGCAGTTCTGGTACTCACCGTCGACGGTCTCATCCATGACCTTCTGCAGGACCCCCTTCTTGTCCTTCTCGAAGAGCGGATCCCACAGGCGGCCCCAGACCACCTTGATCACGTTCCAGCCGGCGCCGCGGAACACACCCTCGAGTTCGTCCATGATCCGCGAGTTGCCGCGCACCGGGCCGTCGAGGCGCTGCAGGTTGCAGTTGATGACGAAGATCAGGTTGTCGAGCTTCTCGCGGCTGGCCAGGTGGATGGCGCCGAGGGACTCCGGCTCGTCGCATTCGCCGTCGCCCATGAAGCACCAGATCTTGCGATCCTGCATCGGCTGCAGGCCACGCTGATCGAGATACTTCATCACGTGGGCCTGGTAGATGGACATGATCGGTCCGAGGCCCATGGACACCGTGGGCAGCTGCCAGAAATCGGGCATCAGCCAAGGGTGCGGATAGGAGGAGAGCCCGTTACCGTCGACCTCCTGACGGTAGTTGTCCATCTGCTCCTCGGTCAGGCGGCCCTCGAGGAAGGCGCGAGCGTAAATACCCGGGGAGCTGTGGCCCTGAATGAACACCAGGTCGCCCTGGAAGTCGCCGTTGGGGGCGCGGAAGAAGTGGTTGAAGCCCACCTCATAGAGAGTCGCGCTGGACATGTAGCTGGCCAGGTGGCCGCCGATGCCCCTGTGCTTGCGATTGGCCCGGGTCACCATCGCCGCCATGTTCCAGCGGATCATGGAGCGGATCTTGCGCTCCATGAAGAGATCACCCGGCATCGGCGCTTCACGATGCACCGGAATGGTATTGCGGTGCGGCGTGGTGGCCGAGAAGGGGGGCTGCGTCCCGTCGCGCCGCAGGCGGTCGGCCAGGCGTGTGAGCAGGTGCCGGGCACGCTCCTCGCCCTCATGATCCAGGACCGATTCGAGGGATTCCAACCACTCCTCGGTCTCGACCGGGTCGATATCCTCTCTTGCCTCCAGACTCATAGACGTCTCTCCAAATGACGATGGATGTTGCATGCCCGCGGCAGCGCGGGAAGCAGGGCGTCCTCTCTGCAGAGAGGCCTAACGCCCCGTGATTTTATGTAATTTTATTACGTGCGACGCGAAAAAACCGCTGTTTCAAGCCGAAAGATACCGTATACCTCGCCTCCTGCCAAAGCAAGTTTGAATGGAACGATTTTCCACATAATTGGACACTGCACCGCAGCACAAGGAGTTAGCGGCTCGAAAGGGCAGAAACTCGACGAAGGTCAAGAGGATGTAAGTAAACTACCGTATGAAGCAAGCGAGCGACTCGAACAGGGCACGCTGGCAAGGAGGCTCATTCGGTACCCTCTTGCCCACCAAGCCGCTGGCGATAGTAGGCCCAGTCGAAGGCGGGGCCCGGATCGCTCTTGCGCAGCGGCGCTACTCGCGCGTGGCCGGTGACCCGCGATGCATCCAGCGCGGGGTAGGCGGCGAAGAGGTCGAGGGTCACCTCGGCCAGGCGCTCATACTGCGCGCCGGAGTAGGCTGAAATTTCATCGCCCTCCAGCTCGATGCCGATGGCGAAGTCATTGAGGGCGCGGCGCCAGCGGTCGCCGTCGCGCCAGCAGGAGCGGCCGGCGTGCCAGGCTCGGTGCTGGAAGGGCACGAACTGCACGCACTCGCCGTCGCGGCGAATCAGCAGGTGAGCCGAGACACGCAGGTCCTGAATGGACGCGAAGAAGGGGTGGGCATCGGGGTCGAGGCGATTGGTGAAGAGGCGCTCGATGTGTTCTCCACCGAACACCCCGGGCGGCAGGCTGATGGAGTGCAGCACCAGCAGCGACACCTCGTCCTGCGGCCGCTCATCGCAGTTGGGTGATGGCACCCTGCCGCGCCTCGGCAAGCCAACCCTGTTCGATCGCCATGCGTCTCCCCTGACGTGACCGGAGTGGATTCCCTATAATGGACGTCCTCGACCACCCCGGCCACCCCCACGCCGGCGCCAACCCGCGAGTGACCCATGCACAATCAGGACACCCTGCCCTATCACACCAAGCTCGTTGAAGAGATCCGCGATGCCGCCGCCCGGCTGCTGGCCGAGGACGTCGGCCCCGGCGACATCACTGCGCGGCTGATTCCCGCCGAACAGCTCGCCAGGGCCCGGGTCATCACCCGCGAGGCCTGCGTACTGTGTGGCGTGGCCTGGGTCGACGAGCTGTTCCGGCGCCTCGATGCCACGGTGGCGCTGCACTGGCAGGCCGCCGACGGTGACACCCTGGAGGCCGGCCAGTGCTTCCTCGAGCTGGAAGGGTCGGCGCGCAGCCTGCTCACCGGCGAGCGCGCGGCGCTCAATCTGCTGCAGACGCTGTCGGCCACCGCCACCTGCACCCGCCACTACGTCGACCTGATCGGCGACACCGGCGTGCGCCTGCTCGATACCCGCAAGACCCTGCCCGGCCTGCGCCTGGCGCAGAAGTATGCGGTGGCCTGCGGCGGCGGGCACAATCATCGCATCGGTCTGTGGGATGCCTTCCTGATCAAGGAGAACCATATCGCCGCCTGCGGTGGCATCGCGGCGGCGGTGCGCGAGGCGCGACGCATCGCCAGTGACCTGCCGGTGGAAGTGGAGGTGGAAACCTTCGACGAACTGGAGCAGGCGCTGGCGGCCGGAGCCGACGTGATCATGCTCGACAACTTCGGCCTCGACGAGATGCGCGAAGCGGTGCGCCGCACCGCCGGCAAGGCGACCCTGGAGGCTTCCGGCAACGTCGACGAGAGCACCCTGCGCGCCATCGCCGAGACCGGCGTCGACTGCATCTCCAGCGGCGCCCTGACCAAGGACCTCAAGGCGATCGACCTCTCCATGCGCCTGCTGGACTAGGTTTCCAGCGCGACCAGTGACTTCTCCAGCCGGTGACGTGACAGCCGTTCACCGCCGCGCTCCACCCACTCCTCGCCCAAGTCGCGCCAGCCGCGCCGCACCAGGCGCTCGGTCAGCATCAGGCTCGCCTCGATGCTGACCCGGTCTACCCCCCGTTCGATCAGCAGTCGCTCGGCATGGATCAGCAGCGTCGAACCGATGCCGCGACGCGCCAGCGAGGGCCAGACATACAGCGTGACGATTCGCCCCTTTGACGGCTCCAGCTCCAGGAAGCCCACGCAGCGACCGTCGCAGTCCGCCACCAGGGTGGTGTAGAGGGCCTGCCGCGCCGACCAGGCGTTGGCATCTCGCGGCAGTGCCGAGGCCCAGGCCTCGCGCTGGGGCCTGGTGTAGTGCGCCACGGCGCCCTGCATCACCGCATGGTGGAAGACCTCGGCCTGGTCACCGGCATCCCGCGCCAGGGCCTCACGGTAGCGGATCCGCGGAGCACGGCGACGCTCAGGCGCATCGCCCGGCGCAGTCATCGTCTCGTTCATGGTGGCCTCACGAGGCTGAATGTTGCCGAAAGACTACACAACGCCGGTCGACAGGCCAACTGCTGTCGCTGCCCCGCCGGGGAGCAGGCATAATGCTCGCCATGAGCGATCCAGCCCCCCTGCCTGCCGTCACCCTGTCGCCTGTCGGCGTCATCGAGAGTGACTTCCCCGACAAGTTCGGCGTGCCCCGCCAGCCTGGCCTGGCCCCGTCGGCTCGCGCCACACTCCGGTTGCTGCCGCCCTACGACGACCCGCTCGCGGTAAGGGGCCTGGACGCCTTCAGCCACCTGTGGCTCACCTTCCTCTTCCATCACAGCCCCGAACGCTGGACGCCGCTGGTGCGGCCGCCGCGCCTCGGGGGCAACCGCCGGATCGGGGTCTTCGCCAGCCGCAGCACCCACCGCCCCAACCGCCTCGGGCTGTCGCTGGTCGAGCTGATCGGGATCGACACCCGCCAGGGCGTCAGGCTGCATCTTGCCGGCGCCGACCTGGTGAACGGCACCCCGGTGCTCGATATCAAGCCCTACCTGCCCTGGGCCGAGGCCAGGCCCGAGGCCCGCGCAGGCTTCGCCCCCGAGGCGCCCGCCAGGCTACCGGTTCGCTTCAGCGACGAGGCCGAGGCGGCCCTGGCAAAGCGGGAGGACGCTGCCTCGCTACGCGCGCTGATCGAGGAAGTGCTGAGCCAGGACCCCCGGCCGGCCTATCGAAACGGCGGCGAGGCACGCCGCTACGGCGTGCGCCTGCGCGACCTGGACGTGCGCTTCCAGGCCGTGGCGGCCAGCGACGGCGCGACCCGCCTGGAAGTGCTGGACATCGTGCCGGCCTGAACGACGAGAGGTCCAGCAGAGTCCTTCGTGACGCTGGTGCGACGCGGCGACTTCAATCGAAGCTGACACCGATGCGCCGCCCTACCTCCTCGTAGGCCTCGATCACGCCGCCGAGGCCCTGGCGGAAGCGGTCCTTGTCGAGCTTCTCGCGGGTCTTGGCGTCCCACAGCCGGCAGCCGTCCGGGGAGAACTCGTCGCCCAACACGATCTGCCCCTGGAAGAGGCCGAACTCGAGCTTGTAGTCCACCAGCAGCAGGCCGCCATCGGCGAACAGTTTCTTGAGCACCGCGTTGACCTTGAAGGTCAGCGCCTTCATCTCGGCCAGCTGCTCCGGTGTCGCCCAGCCGAAGGTCTCGGCCAGCGACTCGTTGATCATGGGATCATGCAGGGCGTCGTTCTTGAGGAACAGCTCGAAGGTGGGGGGAGTGAGCTCCTCACCCTCGGTGACACCCAGGCGCTTGACCAGGCCACCGGCGGCGATATTGCGTACCACGCACTCCACCGGGATCATCTCCAGCGCCTTGACCAGGCTCTCGGTATCGGAGAGGCGCTTCTCGAAGTGGGTGGGCACGCCCGCCTCGGCCAGCGTCTCCATGATGAAGGCGTTGAAGCGGTTGTTGACCATTCCCTTGCGGGCCAGCGACTCCATGCGCTCGCCATCGAAGGCGCTGGTGTCGTCGCGGAACTGGAGTATCACGCGATCCGGGTCATCGGTGGCAAAGACCGACTTGGCCTTGCCGGCGTAGAGTTCTTGACGCTTTTCCATGGAAGCCTCCGGAGGCTTGGTCAGGTGGAAGGTTGCAGGCTCAGGCGATGGCCTGCCACGCCAGGCCAGCGTCCTGGCAGGTCACCATCAGCCGCGATTCGTCGCCGTCGAGCAGCGGCACCAGGGCTTCCAGGGCCAGCTCGGGACGGTTGTTGTGTTCGGACAGATGCGAACAGGCGATGTGCTGCAGCCGATCGAGGCCGAGCCGGGCCAGCAGCGTCGACCGCCTGGGTGTTGGCCAGATGGCCCCAGTCGCCCCCCACCCGACGCTTGAGGCGCGGCGGATAGGGCCCCTCGGCGAGCATGCGGACGTCATGGTTGCACTCGAGTACCAGGGCATCGCAGCCGGCGAAGGCCTGGACCACATGCTCGGTGGGGTGACCGAGGTCGGTAAGCAGCCCCAGGTGGCGCCCGCCACCGCCCTGGATGCGAAACTGCACCGGCTCGCGCGCGTCATGGGGCACTGTCACCGGATCGATGCAGAGGCCCTTCACCGCAAACCGCGCCTGGGGGTGATCCAGTGGCGCTCGGGCAGCTCTCCCAGCCGGCCGCTGGCCCCAGCTGCCCGGGGTCAGCCATACCGGCACCCCGTAGCGACGCGCCAGGGGACCCACCCCACGAATATGGTCGCCGTGCTCATGGGTCACCAGCAGTGCATCGAGCTGACGCGGGTGCAGGCCCAGCCGAGCCAGCCGGCGCTCGGCCTCACGCAGCGTGAAGCCGCAATCCACCAGCAGGTGGGTCTCGCCGTCGCTGACCAGGGTGGCGTTGCCCTTGCTGCCGCTGCCCAGCGAGGCGAAACTCAGCCACCCACCAGGCAAGGCAGCGCTCTTGCTGGCTCCCGTCATCAGCGCAGCAGGCTCGCCACCCGCTCCAGCAGCTCGCGCCGATCATCGGCGCTGAAGCCTTGGTCGCTGGCACTCTCGGCGCGCAGCAGGGTCCGTTCGGGCCCTTCGCTCTCCAGCACCAGGCGGATCTCGCGCGGCGACGGCGATGACACCAGTCCCTTCCAGAAGCCTTCACGGCGCTCGGAAAGAGGCAGATAGCGGATGCGATGGGAGTAGTCCGCCGGGGTGCTCTCCAGCAGCTCACGGCTTCCCTCGAGGGTAAAGTCCTGGCTCAGCTGATACTCCAACTCGGCCCAGGTCCGCTCGATATCCAGCGGCACCTCGACCACCCACTCCTCACCACGCTGGGCAAGGCTCAGGCGCTCCTCGCCAGCCAGGCGCTGGGCCTGCAGGGAGGCGGTGCCGGACGCCGTGGCGCTGCGTGCGCCGAAGTACTGCTCCAGGGCATTCAGGCAGGCATCCACCGGGCGCCCGGACTGCTCGCAGCGCACCTCACTGTCACCGGCGCGCAGTCCCTGGCGCACGCTCAGCCGCCCTTGCTGCGTCTCGACCACGCCGCGGGAGGTGTCGCTGGCGATCACGTCCAGGCCGCGGCTGCGGGCGAAGCCCTCCAGCTGGGGCCAGACGGCATCCGGGGCGGCAGCCACCACCAGCCAGGCGTCATCGTCCACGCGGCGGCGTTCGACGAACTCGCGCTCGATACGCCCGGCGCCCAGCGGCTGCGGTGCAGGCGCCTCCGAAACCGTCGCCGCCGGCGCGGAAGCTGCCGGCGGCCTCGGGCACCGGCATGGCGTCACGGTAACGCTGGGAATTGCGGCTCTCGGGCAGCACCAGGGGGGCCGCCTGGCGGGCGTCGGCATAATCGATATTACGGTCGTGGTAATAACCGTCGTCACGGGCACAACCGGCCAGGGCGACGAGCGCCGCCAGCGGCAGCCATTTCAGCGCTGAGTTCATGGGTCTACCTTGCATCCAGTTCTCCAGGGTCCGGCGCGACGCCGATCAGTCGTCGATCAGCCCGGCCAGTTGCAGGGCCTCGCTGATGGTGGAGTGGTACTTCTCCGAGAGCCAGGTCAGCGGCAGGCGAATGCCCGGCTCGATCAGCCCCATGCGATGCAGCGCCCACTTGACGGGAATCGGGTTGGACTCGATGCCGAGATTGGTATGCAGCGGCATCAGGCGGGTGTTGAACTGGTGGGCGTGCTCGGCGTCACCGGCCACCGCGGCGGCGCACAGGTCATGCATGGCCTGGGGCGCGACGTTGGCGGTCACCGAGATGTCGCCATGGCCACCCATCAGCATGAAGTCGCAGGCGGTGCCGTCGTCGCCGGAGTAGAGCATGAAACCGCTGCCCTTGAGGCGACTGATCAGGTCCTCTGCGCGCTCCAGGTTGCCGGTGGCATCCTTGAGACCGACGATGTTGTCCACTTCGGCGAGGCGCAGCACGGTCTCGTTGTAGAGGTCAGAGCAGGTGCGACCGGGCACGTTGTAGAGGATCACCGGCAGCTCGCTGCCCTCGGCCACCGCCTTGAAGTGGCGATAGAGCCCCTCCTGGGTCGGCTTGTTGTAGTAGGGGCAGACCGACAGGCAGTAGTCCGCCCCCACCTCGCTGGCGTAGCGCGCCAGCTCCACCGCCTCGGAGGTGGCGTTGGCGCCGGTGCCGGCGATCACCGGAATGCGCCCGTCGACCTCCTCCACCACGGCGCGGATCACATCGAAGTGCTCGGCGAAGGACATGGTGGTGGGCTCGCCGGTGGTGCCGGCGGCGACGATGCCATCGGTGCCGTGGTCGAGATGGAAGTTCACCAGGCGGCGCAGGGCCTCCCAATCGATATCGCCATTGACCTTCATCGGCGTCGCCAGGGCGACGATGCTTCCCGTGACCATCCTCTCTATCCTCTCGGTTCGACTGCTGCCGGTTCGATTGCCGCGCGCTGCCCCGGCCGCGCCGGAGCCAAAACGGGGCGGGACACTGCCCCAAAGGGCAAATGGTACTCAGGCGGCCTGAGCCTGTACAGCGGCGGCGCCACTTTCCCCTCGCCCCGCTTTGACAGCCGGACGACGGTTGCGTGTAATCGACGCCTCGCCACTCTCACCCGGTTCTCATCCAGGAGGCTTTCATGAGCGTCAGCATCGGCCAGACCGTCCCCGACTTCACCGCCCAGGCTACCGGCGACCAGGAGATCACCATGGCCCAGTTCCGCGGCCGCCAGGTGGTGATCTACTTCTACCCCAAGGCCAGCACCCCGGGCTGCACCACCGAGGGCGGCGACTTCCGCGATCGCAAGGCGGACTTCGACGCCGCCAACACCGTGATCCTGGGGGCCTCCCGGGACGGCATCCGCGCCCAGGAGAACTTCAAGGCCAAGCAGGCATTCAACTTCGACCTGATCTCCGACAAGGACGAGAGCCTGTGCCGGCTGTTCGATGTCATCAAGCTCAAGAAGATGTACGGCAAGGAGCATCTCGGCATCGAACGCAGCACCTTCCTGATCGACAGCGAAGGCAAGCTGGCCCGGGAGTGGCGCGGCGTCAAGGTCAAGGACCACGCCCAGGAGGTACTGGAGACGGCCCAGGCCCTCAACGACGTCAGCCTCACCGGCGCGTGACAGCTCACCAGGGCCGCCCGCGGCGGCCCTCACTTCTCCGCCGCTACCTCACCACCCTCAACCTGTCGGTGGCGCTTGATCCCCCGCGGCCAGGCGTAGACCAGCGCCTTGAGCAGTGTCGCCAGGGGAATCGCGAAGAAGATCCCCCAGAAGCCCCAGATCCCGCCGAAGAACAGCACCGCCACGATGATCGATACCGGGTGCAGGTTGACCGCCTCGGAGAACAGCACCGGCACCAGCACGTTGCCGTCCAGCGCCTGGATGACACCGTAGGCGACCAGCACATAGAGGAACTCGTCGGTCATGCCGAAGTGGAAGCCGGCCACCGCGGCCACCGGCAGAGTGGCCACCGCCGCCCCGATATAGGGCACCAGCACCGAAAAGCCGACCATCACCGAGAGCAGGGCGGTATAGGGCAGCCCGAAGAAGGCGAAGGTGAGGAAGGCCACGGTGCCCACGATCATGATCTCGATGAACTTGCCGCGCACATAGTTGGCGATCTGGCTGTCCATCTCGTGCCAGATGCGGGTCATCAGCGTCCGCTTGCGGGGCAGCAGCGAAAGAATGAAGTCCACCAGCCGCTCGCGATCCTTGAGCAGGAAGAACACCAGGATCGGTACCAGCACCAGGTAGATGATCAGTCCCAGGACGTTGCCCAGCGAGGCCAGCGACAGCGTCAGGGCGCGCTGGCCTAGCTGCGTCCGCCTCGCGCCCGGCGGCGGCGATCCAGTTCTGGATCTGGTCCGGGGTGATCAGGCTGCGGGTAGCGCGCCTGCAGGTCGTCGAGCAGCTGCTGGCCACTGGCGAACATCCGTGGTGTCTCCTGTACCAGGGTCACCAGCTGGTTCCAGATCAGCGGCATCAGAATGAAGGCCAGCGCCAGCAACAGGCCCATGAAACCCAGGAACACCAGGATCACCGCCAGCAGGTGCGGCACATGTCGCCGCTCCAGCCAGCTCACCGCTCCCTGGAGCAGGAAGGCGATCACCAATGCGGTGAGGAAGGGGGCCAGCATGCGACCCAGGAAGATCACCGCGGCGAAACCCAGTACCAGTACCACCAGCAGGATCACCGCCTCCTCGTCGGAGAGGTAGTGGTCGACCCAGCCCTTGAGCACCGCCCGCAGCGTCATGAGGCGCGCTCCGTGCCCTTGCGCAGCCAGTAGTGGTAGACGCCGTCGCGCTCCTCCCTGGCCGGCATCTCGTGGACGCTCTGTTCGACGTAGCTGGCGAAGTCCTGCCAGGAGCCAGCATCTGTGGCCCTGACCTCGAGAAGCTGACCAGCCTCGAGCCGGGAGAGCGCCTGCTTGGCCTTGAGCAGGGGGAGCGGGCACGGCAGTCCACAGACGTCGAGCACTTGGTCGGGTTGCAGAGACATGGAGACTCCCGGAAGAATGCAGGATGACGCCGCCGGTGTGCCGGCAGCGGGAACCCTAGGGATTTAAAGGCACTTTGCGGGGCGAATCAATGTCAGAGAGTGGGTACCTGCCTCCCCGGCGAAGGACGGCCATGCTGCCATGAACTGTCGCGCCACCTGCGCCCCGCAGTTACTCGCCCTGGTGAGTGGGCCTAGTCCCCTGGCCGTTGCCAGGCCACCGGCCAGTGGACCGAAGCCTGCACGATGGGAGGCGAGGCTGCAGGCCTGCCAGCCTGACGAGCCCCGGCAGCCGAGCCGCCGACGGCGAGGAGTACCGGCTGGGCGCGCCTGGCTGCGCCAGTTCCGCGCCCGCGCCCCGGAGTGGCAAGACCCCCTCGCCCAGGCCTATGTCGAGTCGCTGGTGTCGCGCCTGTGCCCCGCACAGCGGGCTGGGCGACACGCGCACCGGCCGTCACCCTGGTCGACAGCCACCGTCTCAACGCCTTCGCGGTGCCGGGCGGCGTGATCGGCGTCAACGCCGGACTGTTCGCCTTCGCCGAGCAGGAGGCGGAGCTGGTCTCGGTGCTGGCACATGAGCTCGGCCACCTCGCCCAGCGCCACTATACCCGTGGCCAGGCCCGTGCCGAACAGACCCAGGTTCCCGGCCATGGCCGCCATGCTGGCCGGCATGCTGATCGCCGCCGCGGGCGGGGGCGATGCCGGCATCGGCGTCGCCATGGGCTCCCAGGCCGCCTTCATCCAGGACCAGCTGGCCTACTCGCGGCGCTTCGAGCAGGAGGCCGACCGCCTGGGACTGCAGGTCATGGCCGAAGCCGGCTACGACCCCGAGGCCATGGCCTCCATGTTCCGCGCCATGCAGCGGTTGGCCAGCCTCCAGGGGGGCACACCGCCGGAGTTCCTGCTCACCCACCCCCTCACCGAGTCGCGCATCAGCGATACCGCCTCACGCGCCGCCCAGCTCGCCGGGAAGGGTGGCCGAGAGGACCTGCAGTACCATCTGGTACGCGCCCGGGCGCTGCTGGCGATCCACCAGCGAGACCCGCAGCAGGCCACCACCCGACTGGCCCAGGGCGACACGCCCCAGGAGGCCAGGCGCTACCTGGACGCCCTGGTACTCGCCGAGCGTGGCGAGACCGGGGCGGCGCTGCGCCGGCTCGACGCCCTCGCCCGGTCGAGCTGCCCGACCTCGCGCTGCTGCCCGCCTCGGCGGCCGAGGTAGCCTTCGCGGCCGGACACACCGATGACGCCATCGAACGCAGCCGACGCCTGCTGCGCCTGGTGCCGGGGCATGTGCCGACCAGCCTGATACTCGCCGAGGCGCTGCTGCAGCGCGACCCCGACGAAGCCCATCGCGTACTGCGCGAGCTGGCCGACGCGCCGCCCCGAGGATCATCGTGTATTTACACTGCTGGCCGAGGCCGCGGGGCGCAGCGACCGCGAGGCCCTGGGCCACCTGGCCCGCGCCGAACACCAGCAGCTCACCGGCCGCATCACCGACGCCATCCGCCAGCTGGGCGTGGCCCCGCCGGGTGGCCGAGCGCGAAGGCAACAGCGCCGCCACCGCGCGCATCGAACAGCGCTACGAGGCGTTTCTCGGCTACCGGGAGACGCTGGAGGAGCCCGGAGCGCAGGAGCAAGGGCAGGAGCGAGGGGCGGAGCAGGAGCAAGGAGCATCGTGATGTGGCCCGCAGCAAAAGAACCCCCGAATGCTTAGCCTTCGGAGGTTCTTGTCACTCGGCGCTTACTTCTGGAAGTTGAGCATCCGCTCCAGGGGCTTTAGCGCCGCCCGGCGCAGTTCGGCGTCGACCTGGATCTCGCCGCTGCCGTGACGCAGGGCGTCGGCCAGGTTGTCCAGGGCGTTCATCGCCATCCAGGGACAGTGGGCGCAGCTCTTGCAGGTGGCACCATTGCCGGCGGTGGGCGCCTCGAACAGCGTCTTCTCCGGGACCGCCTGCTGCATCTTGAAGAAGATGCCGCGGTCGGTGGCCACGATCAGCTTGTCGTTGGGCAGCTCCTTGGCCGCCTTGATCAGCTGGGAGGTGGAGCCCGCCACGTCGGCCAGCCCCACCACCGCAGCGGGCGACTCCGGATGCACCAGCACCGCGGCCTCGGGATAGAGCGCCTTGAGGTCCTCGACCCCCTGGGCCTTGAACTCCTCGTGAACGATGCAGGCACCGTCCCAGAGCAGCATGTCGGCGCCGGTCTTCTTCTGGATGTAGCCGCCCAGATGCTTGTCCGGGGCCCACAGGATCTTCTCGCCACGGGCCTGGAGATGCTCGATCACGTCCACGGCGATCGAGGAGGTCACCACCCAGTCGGCACGCGCCTTCACCGCCGCCGAGGTATTGGCGTATACCACCACGGTGCGGTCGGGGTGCTGGTCACAGAAGGCGGCGAACTCGTCCGCCGGGCAGCCCAGGTCCAGCGAGCAGGTCGCCTCCAGGGTGGGCATCAGCACGCGCTTCTCCGGCGAGAGGATCTTGGCGGTCTCGCCCATGAAGCGCACACCGGCCACCACCAGGGTGTCGGCCGGGTGGCGGGCGCCGAAGCGGGCCATCTCCAGGGAGTCGGCCACGCAGCCACCGGTCTCCTCAGCAAGCTGCTGGATGGCATCGTCGGTGTAGTAGTGGGCCACCAGGACGGCATTGTGGGCCTCGAGGAGGCGCTTGATCTCCTCGACACGCGCCTCATCCTGGGCGGGAATACGGGTAGGGCAGTAAGTGCGGGTCAGGTGTTCACGCACCTGGGCACGGGAAGTCATGATCGTCATCGTGTCTACCACTGTGACTGGCAGGGGCTCCCCCTGCATTACACCAGGTACCACCGCTCGTGCACTCCGCACGGGGCAGCACGCCAGCGGGTCAACCGCTGCGTCTCTCGCTGTGGTCGACCCGCAGCTCCATTCTAGACCAGAATGGTGGGGTATTGACCAGTCTCGGCTGGAAAAGCCTCATTTGGATCCCGGGGAGCCGCCTGGGAAAGAGGAGTCGAGCGCCACCGTTGGCAATGGCCTGCTCGCGATGGCGATAGTGTGCTGGCGCACCGACACCAGCCTCGCCCCCTGACAACATGGTGCTACCGATGCTTCACGATACCGTGAAGGCCGGATAGTGACGCGAGGTCACCGTATGTCATCCCCCATCCAGCACACCGCCCCTGCCACGCCCAGCTTCCACACGTTCACCCGCCTGCCCGGCCGCGAGCCAGGCGAGCAACAGCACGGCTACCCCTTCAAGCCGCAACGCTTGCCCGAGGCACCGCTCGAGACGGTTACCCCCGAGCCCGACGAACCCGACAGCGGCGCCGCCGAAGGCGACGATGACCTGATGAGCCAGGATATCAACGCGATCAAGTTCAACGTCCTCTTGTAACGCTCTCTTGTGATGCCTCGGCCGGCGCGGCCTTGACGGGAAGCAGCGGCCAGATCCCGTCACACGAACCCGGCCTGAATGCCTTCAGGCCGGGACATGCCTGACCTTCGATTACAGCGTGGTATCGTTCATTTTTTTGCCTTCTTGATATCGCTCTTGATATCACCGTACTTGGCTTCAACCTTGCCGCCCTGCTTTTCGACCTTACCCTCGTACTCCATGGCCTTGTCGCCGGTCACCTTGCCGACAACCTCCTTGATCTTGCCCTTGGCCTCACTGGCATGGCCCTTGACTTGGTTCTTGTTCATGACATCTCTCCAGGTAATGGTTCTGCTTTATCTATAGTGGAAACAATGCTTCGCATAGATGCAGGCAATCCAGCGTGACCGGATGCCGCAGCTCTTCTCCCCGTGTTACAGCCGCCTGATTTGTCACTACCTCCTGATCGTTGCCGAGCCACACTATATTTACTTTCTGCTGGTAACGAAGAATCATGCCCGGCATTTACTACCCGAGCGCTGGCGTCGGAGGCATGCCGGCTCGCGCTTCAGTGTTATTTTTCTCCCGGCCCTTTAAGTACCTTGGCCTTGCTCATGACCCGCAAGGTGAAGAAGGTCAGGACGCTCAGCACCAGTGCTATCTCTAGTCTACCTGTAGCTACTGATATACCGATGGCTCCTGTTGACCAGAGGCTCGCGGCCGTTGCCGTTCCGGAAACGAAGCCCTCTCCATTCACGACATTCTTGAGAATGGCCCCCCCGCCAATAAACCCTATCCCGGTAATGATGCCTTCCATGACACGTGCTTCGGCATCCGTGGAGCTAAGGACCTGCAGGCCCAACAGCATATAAGCACAAGCTCCGACTGCAACGAGTGGGAAAGTACGCAACCCTGCTGTACGTTCATGTTGCTCGCGGTCCCAACCGATCGGCAGGGCAAGAACATAAGCGTACATCAGGTCTCGTATGTGTAATACAACAATACTCCACTCAAGATCAGGTATCAGATTCATCGCCCTCACCTGCGTGACACCAGAAGATTGAGTTATAATAATAGTCGAGATTTTCGATTTTCGGGAGCAAAATTGCATATCGAACTCAATGATATAATGAGGGGCGCAAAAGAACCTGTCTGTACGCTATCACACCAAACACAACACCCGAACTGGCCGACTGAGGCAGGTTCAGGCAGGTCATATGAGCGTTACCGCACGGACGGACCTCCCTGACGCGTGAAATTCAATAACGCTCCTTGGTTCCTGGATTCATAGAACAACCGCAGCAGCGGAAAAGCCGCCGCAACAACTTGATGCATGAAAATAAATAACAAAGCAGCCCTTGCAGGATGAGGAGACACTTTCCTGAACAGCAGGACTTTTGCCGAAAAACTCATCACTCGCACTCAAGAATTGAAACAAAACCCAAGATACTTTCTACGCAAAAAACATGGCAGGGCCGCGCAGTATTGCCTTCACCCTGCCGCACACCTTGTGCCCCCTCTCAATACCACCACGACTAGCCAGAACCCCTTGATCTTAAAACCTATAATATCTTAAAGAAATAATGGGCACACGTCGAAAATTGCCGAAATTTTTATGTTAATTCATACCACGATAGGCTACCATTAATACCAATATACGAAGAACCAAGCTGGAGCCTCATATGCCCACTACCAACAATAACGCCAATGTCTA
>JAGYKP010000077.1 GCA_018401555.1 Halomonas sp. | reverse complement strand
CAATCTTGGTGTAGAAAGTAGGGGTGTGGAGCCAAAAGTCTCACCGCCCATGACTCATAAATCAGGCTGTGGTTACCTGTGCTCATAATGAATTCCAATCTCAACCTTGTATGACCATTTATCATACTTATGATGAGACATTGGAAGGGTCAAGCTGCTGTGAAATGCTTGAATCAGTCCAAACACACTTGATCTTGGTGTGAAAAGTGGGTGTGGGTCTAGCCACATTTGTCCCCACTCATGACTCAAAAACAGGTTGTGGTGACCATCGTAGACACCAAATTCCAATCTCAACCTTGTCTAACCATTCATTATACTAATGATGAGACATTGGAAGGAGGCACCAGATATTCCCAGCACCAGCGGCAGCAGCATGATCACCAGACCTGGCTCAGCATCGAGACTCCCTTCCCGTCCAGGGGTCGCCGGCGGCGACCGAAAGCCGCCCACTCTAGTCAATTTCCCTTCGGGGAGGAAGCGGAAGCCCGGCGGCGGCGAGGGTCAGGTTCGGTGAGGGCAAGCCGGCTGCGCCGCTCGCCGTCGCGGTGGTACTCCAGCGGCCAGCAGCAGGCCCGGCACACACCGGGGTGGAAGCTGAAGACCATGCGGCGATCGGGCTCATCCGGTTCGGTGACCTCCACCCTGACCGCCTCGAGCGTCCGGCGGCAGCCTGAGCATGCGGCGGCCCAGCCGGCGATAGTCGACCTGCCCGCGGCCTCATGGTCGAGGTAACGCGGCCGGGCAGGGCGAGGCGCAGCCGTCGGCCACGGCGCGCCGGGAGAGCTCGCTGAACAGGGCGGTCTGGCGGTCGGGCAAAGCCGGGCCAGGGCCTCCCGGTCCAGTTCATACGCCTTGCTTCGATGCCCAGCAGGCTGTAGCCGCTGTCATAGTGCAGCGATGGATGGCCTCGCTGGCGATGGTGGCTAAAAGCCAGCCCGGGCCACCGAGATGGCGGCCCGCATGTCGCTCTGCCAGTGCACGTCACACCCAGGCGGTGCTCGACGGTGGTGCTCGGCCAGCCGGCCACCTCGAGGCGATAGCGGGCATCGAAGGGGCGCGGCTCGGCGGCGAGGGCGCTGCCGGCGCACCAGCAGCAGGAGCAGGACGAGGGCGGCGCAGCGGCGCAGCGGTGCGGGCATGCAAGGACTCCAGGCTGGCTGTCGGTGGGGCAGGGGTGAGAGTCCCGCGAGCCCGGGGGTTCCCGTCTGCACGCTCCCGCGCATTTCCCCGGCGGGCCTCCGAGGGGCTGCTAGGCTGCTCCTGCAGGGCGACGCCTGCGTCGCCGCCACACCACCGAGGAGACTCCCATGGCCAGACTCTGCTGATCGCCGGTGACTATGTCGAGGACTACGAGATCATGGTGCCCTTCCAGGCCCTGCAGGCCATGGGGCACGCGGTCGATGCGGTGTGCCCCGACAAGCGCGAGGGCGACAAGATACGCACTGCCATCCACGACTTCGAGGGCGACCAGACCTACCCGAGAAGCCCGGTCACGACTTCACCCTGAATGCCACCTTTGCCGAGGTGGAGGTCGCCGACTACGACGGCCTGGTCGTCCCCGGCGGGCGCTGAGTACCTGCGCCTCGACGAGCCGGGTGCTGGAGATGGTCCGCCACTTCTTCGACCATGACAGCCGGTGGCCGCCATCTGCCACGGTGCCCAGCTGCTGGCGGCGGCGGCCTCCCTGACATCGGGTCTCGGCCTATCCGGCCTGTGCCCCGGAAGTGTGCCAGCCGGCGGCGACTATGCCGAGATCGAGGTCGATTCAGGCGGTGGCCAGCGGCAAGCTGGTCACGGCGCCCGCCCGGCTGGCCCACCGGCCCGGGTCAGCGCTTCGCCGCCATGCTCGGACTGAGGCCTGCCGGCGGGATTTGACGCGTCCAGATCGACTGGTCTAATCTTATCGGCATGAAGACGCACGCCACCCGCGACAAGCTGATCGAGATCGGCGCCGACCTGATCGCCGAGCAGGGGTTCAACGCCACCGGCATCAATGCGGTGCTCAGCCGGGCAGGGGTCCCCAAGGGCTCCTTCACCACTACTCGAGCAAGGAGGATTTCGGCCTGCCGTGATCGACGCCTTCGCCGAGCAGTACGACGCCCGGCTGGCGGCGATCTTCGATGCCAGCGACGCCTCCCGCTGGAGTGCCTGCCGCTACTTCGACGCCGGCAAGGCGGACATGCTCTCCTGCGACCATGCCCGCGGCTGCCTGACGGCAACCTGGGCCAGGAGCCTCGGCGCGCAGCGAGGTCTCCGGGCCCGCCTCGACCAGGTGTTCCGCGCCTGGGAGCGCCGGCCGGTGGCCTGCCTCGAGGAAGCACGCAGTGCCGGCGAGGTGCCGGAAGACCTCGACACTGAGGCGCTGGCGGGCTTCATCATGGCCGGTTGGGAGGGCGCCATCCTGCGTGCCAAGACCGTCAAGTCCCTGGCCCCCATGGAGTGTTTCGAGGCGATCCTCTTTCGCCAGGTGCTGGCCCGCGAGCTGCCCGTGGCGAGCTGATCGCCGGCCGGAGGGCCACTCGCAGTGGCGTGCGTCACGATTCCCAGTAGACTGGTCTAGAAGAGTAGTCCATACAGCGTCTAACCCAGGAGGTCACCCCTATGACCCCGCAACACGACAGCCTCTTCGCCCCCTTCACCCTCGGTGACATGGAAGTGTCCAATCGCGTGATCATGTCGCCGCTGACTCGCTCGCGGGCTTCGCAGCCCGGCGACGTGCTCCAACGACATGAACGTCGAGTACTACCGTCAGCGGGTCATGGGATGATCATCGCCGAGGCCACCCAGGTCCCCCAGCAAGGGCTACGCCTTCACCCCGGATCCACTCCGAGGCGCAGGTCGAGGGCTGGAAGCGGGTGACCGATGCCGTTCACCAGGCCGGCGGACGCATCATCCTGCAACTCTGGCACGTGGGGCGGATCTCCCATCCCGCGCTGCAGCCGGACGGTGCCTCACCCGTGCGCCCTCGGCGATCAAGCCGGAAGGCGCCATGACCTTCATCAGCGCCGATTCGGGGGATGGTCGAGGTCCCCACGCCGCGCGCACTCGAGACCGATGAACTGCCCGGGATCGTCGAGCAGCACCGCCGGGGGGCCGAGAACGCCGTGGCGCGCCGGCTTCGACGGCGTGGAGTGTGGGTCCATGCCGCCAACGGCTACCCGCTCTGACCAGTTCTCTCACGAGCGGCAGTAACCGCGCGCGGCCGGATGCCTACGGTGGCTCGCTGGAGAACCGCCTGCGCCTGCCGCTGGAGGTGGTCCAGGCCGTGGTGGACGTCTTGTGGGCCCCGATCGCGTCGGCGTGCGCGTCAGCCCTCACCGGCAGCTTCAATGCCATGGTCGACGACGACCCGGTCGCCACCTTCGGCGCTCTGCCCGGGCCCTCGACGGCATCGGGGTCGCCTTCATCGAGGTGGTGGAGGACTCTTCCAGGGCAAACTTTACATGGGCTGTCCTGAGCCGGTGATCGAGGCCATCCACAGGGCTTCTCGCGCGCCTATCGGCAACGGCGCCTACAGCGCCGGGACGAGGCCCGCCAGCGCATCGCCGCCGGCAAGGTGGACCTATCTCCTTCGGGCGGCCCTCTTCATCGCCAACCCGGACCTTCCGGAACGTTTCCGTCTCGATGCGCCACCAGACTGGACGACAGCACCTTCTATGGCGGCGACGAGCGCGGCGTATACCGACTACCTGAGACTGGCCGAACAGCCGGCCTTGACACCGAGATTCCTGGCCGAGCCGGCCGGGGACCGACACCACGAACCATTTCCGAGAGAAGAACCCATGTCCGGAGATCAACGGCAAGGCCGTCATCACCGGGGCCAGCAGCGGCCTCGGCGAAGCCACCGCCCACCGCCTGGTGCCAAGGCCGGCGCCAAGCTGGTGCTCGGCGCCCGCCGCGAGGAGTGTTCGCAGCTGCGCGACGCCATCGTCGAGCAGGGGGGCGAGGCCATCTATCGCGTCACCGACGTGACCGACCGCGACCAGGTCGAGGCCCCGCCACGCCGCCAGGAGGCCTACGGCCGTATCGACGTGCTGGTCAACAATGCCGGCCTGATGCCGCTGTCACCGCTGATCAGCTCAAGGTCGACGAGTGGGAGCAGATGGTCGACGTCAAATATCAAGGGCGTGCTCGCTTACTGCCGCGGTGCCGCTGACCATGCGCGAGCAGCATGCCGGCCATATCATCAACCTCCCTCGGTGGCCGGCCACGTGGTCTCCCCTCGCGGCGGTCTACTGCGCCACCAAGTACGCGGTCAGCGCGCTCTCCGAGGGCATCTGCCGGAGGGCGGCGAGTGAGACCCGTTCACCAACATCCTCCCGGGGGCGGTGGCTACCGAGCTGACCACCACCATCAGCGACCCCGATACCGCCAAGGGCGTGGATGAGCTCTACGAGATGGCCATCGATGCCGATGCCATCGCCCGGGCGATCGCCTACCTGCTGCCGGCGGACGTCGACGTCAACGAGCTGATCATCCGCCCGACCAAGCAGCCGCTGTAAGGCGCCACCCTCCGCGGCAATGCTCCATTCGCGGGCCTTGGGCAACTGCCCGGCCCGTTGCCACGCAGGCCCGGCGAGGACCTCTCGTTGGCCCGTGCAATGGACACCCGACTGCCATTCGGCACAGGAGCATGCCCATGAGTAACGATACCGCCTATCAGCCACCACGCATCTGGCGATGGGAACGCCAGAGAAGCGGCGGCCGGTTCGCCGGCACCAACCGCCCGTCGCCGGCGCCGACCCGCGACAGGCAGCTGCCCGTCGGCAAGCACCCGCTGCAGCTTTATTCGCTCGGCACGCCGAACGGCGTGAAGGTGACGGTGATGCTGGAGGAACTGCTGGCGAAGGGCCATGCAGGGAGCCGAATACGATGCCTGGCTGATCCGCATCGGCGAGGGCGAGCAGTTCGGCCCAGCGGTTTCGTCGCGGTCAACCCCAACTCCAAGATCCCGGCGCTGATGGACCACAGCGCCGAGCCGCCTGCCCGAGTCTTCGGAGCCGGCGCGATCCTGCTCTACCTGGCCGAGAAGTTCGGCGCTTTCCTGCCCAGCCGATCATGCGCGGCGGACCGAATGCCTGTCAACTGGCTGTTCTGGCAGATGGGCGGCGGCCCCTATCGTCGGCGGCGGGTTCGGCCACTTTCTACGCCTATGCGCCGAACCACTCGAGTACCCCATCGACCGCCAAGCACCATGGAGACCAAGCGACAGCTCGACGTACTGGACTGCCAGCTGGCCGAGCGTGCCATCGCCGGCGACGACTACACCATCGCCGACATCGCCATCTATCCCTGGTACGGCGTGCTGGTCCAGGGGCTGCTCTATGATGCGGGTGAGTTCCCGCCGTCGACGAGTACCCCAACGTGCAGCGCTGGGCGAGGACCATCGCCGGCTGGCCGGCGGTCAGGCGCGGGCGCATGGTCAACCGCACTCTGGGGGAGCGCTCGAGCAGCTGCACGAGCGCCACTCGGCCAGCGACTTCGACCCGGACCCAGGACAAGCTGTGACGCCGCCACTGTCGAAGCCTGGCGACACGATGTAGGAGGGGCAGCCACCGGGCGGGGCGATGTGCCCCTTCCCTCTCCCCTGGCTGCCCGCTCCCGCTCCCACAACGCGGAGCGTCAGGCCTTCGACTGCAGGCGCTCTGAGTTCCGGGCCGAGTGCACCGGGTAGTCGCTTCGCCCTCCGCGAGCCGCCTGACTTCCTCGGGGAAGCGTTCGATGTCGGCGACCCGCTCCCGGGCGCCCTCGGCGAGGCCATCTCGTCGTCGGCCACCGACCGCCTGGATCATCGGGCGCAGCAGCGCCTCGCCCTCGATGCCGGGTTCGTCACGCAGGGCGATGATGTCGCCGGCGTAGCACCCCTCGCTGTCGTGGCGACGGAAGAGCTGCTTGCGGCAGGGCAGGTTGATCTTGCCCGGCGAGTGCTTGAGCCGCGGGGTGCCGGCGTACTCCACCAGCTTGTAGGAGAGGTCGATGACCGGTGCATCCGAGGAGACGCCCATCTCGGTGCCCACGCCGAAGGCATCGATGGGCGCGCCGGCCGCGACCAGCTCCGCGATCTTCCACTCGTCCAGGCCGCTGCTGGCGACGATCTTCACCTCGGGGTATCCCGCCGCGTCGAGCCGGGTACGGGCCTCCCGGGCCAGCTGGCCGATGTCGCCGGAGTCGAGGCGAATGGCCCCGACGCTCACCGCGGGGTCGGCTTCCATCAGGGCGATCACCTTGGCCACGCCGGCCAGGGTGTCGTGGGTATCTACCAGCAGGGTGGTGCCGGGGTAGTGGCGGGCGAAGGCGGCGAAGGCGGCCTCCTCGTCGTCGTGGGCAAGGATGTAGCTGTGGGCCATGGTGCCGGAAAGCGGCAGGTCGTGGCGCAGCCCGCCGAGCACGTTGCTGGTACCGGCCAGGCCCGCGGTGCGATAGGCGCGCACCCCACGCACCGCGGCGTCGATTCCGTGCATGCGGCGCAGGCCGAAGTCCATCACCGGCCGATCGCCGGCCGCCAGTACCACGCGCACCGCCTTGGAGGCGATCACCGTCTCCAGCTGCACCAGGTTCATCACCAGGCTCTCGAGCAGCTGTGCCTCGGCGAGAGTGGCGTCCACCTCCATGAAGGGCTCGTTCTCGAACACCGGCGTGCCCTCGGGCAGGGTCCAGATGTCGCCGGTGAAGCGCCACTGACCGAGCCAGGCGAGGAAGTCTTCGCGGAACTGGCCGGTCTCGGCGAGGCTGGCCAGGTGGGCGTCATTGAAGTGCAACCGCGTGGCCAGTTCGGCCGCATACTGCTGGCCACAGGCGAGCATGAAGCGGCGGGTGGCCGGTAGCCGGCGGAAGTAGAGGCTGAAGGTGGCGCGTTCCTGCATGTCCTCGGCCCAGTAGGCCTGGAGCATGGTGAGCTGGTAGAGGTCGGTGAGCATCGCCAGGTCAGCGTCGGCGATGGCGTAGGAGGGATGCCTCATGCGGACACCTCGCCACTCACCTCGACGCCGGCGCCCTTCAGCGCATCACGCACGTCGGCCACCGCATCGGGTGCCACCGCGGCGCTCAGGTGTTCGAGCAGCAGGGTGGTGAAGCCCTCGCGACGGGACTCCAGGGCGGTGGCCTGAACACAGACATCCAGTGCCAGGCCGCAGACGACCACCCGCTCGATGCCGCGGCTGCTGCAGGTAGCCGCCGAGTCCCGGTAGCGTCGAAGGCCGAGTAGGCGTCGGCATCGAAGGCGCAGGCCTTGCTGACGCGGATGGTGTCGGCATCCAGCGCCAGGTCGGGATGGAAGGCCGCTCCCGGGGTGTCCTGCACGCAGTGCTCCGGCCAGGGGCCCCCGCGATGGGCAAAGCTCACATGGTCCACCGGGTGCCAGTCCCGGGAGGCAACGATCAGCGCACCACCCGCGCGGGCCGCCGCGATCTCGGCATTGATTGCGGGTACCAGGGCTGTTGCCGCCGGTTACCGCCAGGGCACCGCCTTCGCAGAAGTCGTTCTGCATGTCCACGACGAGCAGTGCGTCGCCGGGGCCATAGTCCACCTTGGGGGGCATCGCACATCTCCTTGGGTCGTTGGGGCTCGCCTTTCAGCCTAGGGCTTCGGCGACCTGCCGTGTAGCCTGCTCAGTAGCCGGCCGCGGGGTCCACCGTGTCCAGCGGCGCGCCGCTGGCGAAGGCACGCAGCGCCTCGGCTACCTGGTCCAGCGCCGCCGCCAGCGGGGTCGGCCCGGCCATGTGCGGGGTCACCCATACCCGTGGATGGGTCCACAGCGGACTCGTCTCGGGCAGGGGCTCCTCGGGGAAGGCATCGAGAATGGCGCCACGCAGCCGCCCCTCGGCCTCGCCCTCCCCGAGGGCCTCGAGCAGGGCCGTCTCGTCGATCAGGGTGCCGCGTCCCGGGTTGATCAGGCTGGCGCCCTCGGGCAACCGGGCGAGGGCCTCGGCGTCGATGATATGCCGGGTGGCCGGGGTGTCGGGCAGCAGCAGCACCAGGCTCTTCACCCGGCCGAGCAGCGCATCCAGGCCCTCATCGCCATGCTGGCAGGTGATGCCCTCCGAGTGCTTGGGCGAGCGGCTCCAGCCGTGTACCGGGAAGCCGTCGGCAGCGACTCATCGCCGCCACCCTGGCACCGATGGCGCCCAGCCCCAGCACGCCACCGGCCAGTCGGCCTTGTCGGTCATGGCGTGTTCGCGCCACTCCCGGCCCCGCTGCTGGCGCCGGTAGCGGTCGAAGTCGCGCTGGAAGTGCAGCAGGCCGTAGCGCACGTAGTCACCGATCGGCTCCGCCATGCCGGCGTCGCGCAGCTTGACGATGGGCACGCCGGCGGGCAGCCCGGGGTTGTTGAGCAGGGCATCCACCCCGGCGCCCAGGTTGACGATGCCCTTGAGGGCCACGGGTTCGCGCAGCAGTGACGCCGGGGGCTTCCAGGCCGCCAGGTAATCCGCCTCTCGGCGCTTGTCGGCCGGCGCTGCACTGGTGAAGATCTCGGCCTCGGGCAGGCGCTCGGCCAGGGCCTCCTGCCAGCGTTCGGCATCGTCGATATGGACCAGTACCTTCATGTTTCCTCCCGGGCGTAGTGATGCTCCCATCATCCCGGGCCCGGGGCTTGCGGACAAGCCCGCCATCCCGGCGTCCTTCACATCAGGAAATGCTTGACCGGCTACCGTGGGTTGGCAGTAACCTCCATGCTATGGGGGTCCTCCCCCACTGCCTGGTGCGACTGAACGGCCCACGGACTGTTCAGGCATCTCGTCAGTGACCGTGACCCTGGCCCCGGCCTTCTCCTCGTCGAGAGGGCCGATTTTCTTGATGTTGCTTTGGCGAGTGGCCCAATGACCCAGGTAAATCTGCCCTTCACTCGTGAGGAATATGCCACCCGGCTGTGGAAGGTGCGCGCCGAGATGGCGAGTCGGGGCATCGATGTGCTGATCGTCAGCGACCCCTCCAACATGGCCTGGCTCACCGGCTATGACGGCTGGTCGTTCTATGTGCACCAGTGCGTGCTGGTGAGCCTGGAAGGGGAGCCGGTATGGTACGGTCGGCGCATGGACGCCAACGGGGCGCTGCGCACCTGCTGGATCGATGCGGACAACATTACCTACTACCCGGACTACTACGTCCAGAATCCCGACATGCACCCCATGGAGTACCTGGCCCAGTCGATCATGCCCGATCGTGGCTGGCACCAGGGCGTGGTGGGCATGGAGATGGACAACTACTACTTCTCCGCCAAGGCCTACCAGAGCCTGCTCCGCGAGCTGCCTCACGCGCGCTTCATGGATGCCAATGGCCTGGTCAACTGGTGCCGCGCCATCAAGTCCCCCCAGGAAATCGAGTACATGCGCGTGGCGGCGAAGATCGTCGAGGGCATGCACTCGCGCATCCTCGAGGTGATCGAGCCTGGCCTGCCCAAGAGCAAGCTGGTCTCGGAGATCTACCGGGTCGGCATCGAGGGCTGGTGTGACGAGCGCGGCCGGGTGTTCGGCGGCGACTATCCGGCCATCGTGCCGATGCTGCCCACCGGCAAGGACGCCGCCGCCCCCCACCTGACCTGGGACGACACCCCGTTTCGCAAGGGCGAGGGCACCTTCTTCGAGATCGCCGGGGTCTACAAGCGCTACCATGCGCCGATGTCGCGGACGGTATTCCTCGGCACGCCCCCGGCGGAGTTCGTGCGCGCCGAGTCGGCCCTGCTCGAGGGCATCGAGCGTGGCCTGGCGGTGGCCAAGCCCGGCAACCGCACCGCGGATATCGCCATGGCGCTGGGTGCGGCCATGGACAAGTACGGCTTCGACCGCGGCGGTGCCCGCTGCGGCTACCCGATCGGCATCAGCTACCCGCCGGACTGGGGCGAGCGGACCATGAGCCTGCGCCCCTCCGATGAGACCATCCTGCAGCCGGGCATGACCTTCCACTTCATGCCCGGCCTGTGGGAGGACGACTGGGGCCTGGAGATCACCGAGAGCATCCTGATCACCGAGACCGGCTGCGAGACCCTGGCCGATTTCCCGCGCCAGCTCTTCGTGCGCTGAGCCAATACACCACTCAAAGGAGGGGCGCCGGGGACAAGCCGAAGAGGAGGTCTTTAGGGAGGCGAAGTAGCTTACAGGAGGGATATTCACAGCGCCTCCTCGCGGGCTTGTCCGGAACAGCCCCGTGTCAGGCCACCATTCGCGTGAGGATGGGTCGCCAGCCCTGTACAAGAACATGGAGACCAGCCAATGACCAAGCGTCCCAGCCCCATCAGCGCCACCGTCGACTTCGACGCCAACGGCGTCCAGCACGGCTTCCTCAAGCTGCCGATCTCGGTGGACGACTCCGCCTGGGGGGCGGTGATGATCCCGGTCACCGTGGTCAAGAACGGCGAGGGGCCCACGGCGCTGCTCACCGGTGGCAACCACGGCGACGAGTACGAGGGCATCACCTCGCTGCTCAAGCTGTCGAGCGAGCTCAAGGCCGAGGAGGTCACGGGCCGGGTGATCATCGTGCCCTGCATGAACACCCCGGCGGTGATGGCCGGCAAGCGCACCTCCGGTCTCGACGGCGGCAACCTCAACCGCAGCTTCCCCGGCGACCCCGACGGCAGCGTGACCGAGAAGATCGCCGACTACTTCACCCGGGTGATGGTGCCCATGTGCGACGTGGTGCTCGACCTGCACTCCGGCGGGCGCACCCTGGACATCATCCCCTTCGGCGCCTCCCACGTGCTCGACGACCCCGAGCAGCAGCGCCAGGCCCTGGAGGGCGCCAAGGCCTTCGGCGCCCCCTACGCCATGATGATGTTCGAACTCGACGCCGCCGCACTGTTCGACACCGCGGTGGAGAGCCAGGGCAAGGTCTTCGTGGCCACCGAACTGGGCGGCGGCGGCACCTCCACCCCCGAGAGCATGGCGATCACCGAGCGCGGCGTACGCAACTTCCTGATCCACTACGGCCTGGTCCAGGGCGAGGTGGAGATGCCGGCCGAGCCCCAGGTCTATCTCGATATGCCCGATGCCAGCTGCTACGTGCAGAGCGAGCACTCCGGCGTGCTGGAGCTCTGCTTCGCCCTGGGCGAGCGGGTCGAGGAGGACGAGGTGGTGGCCCGGGTCTACGACATGACTCGCAGCGGCACCGAACCAGTGGCGTACCGCGCCGCGCGCAGCGGCGTGCTGGCGGCGCGGCGCCATCCGGCGCTGGTCAATATGGGCGACACCATCGCGGTGATCGCCGATATCGTCGACTCCCTGGGATAAGGCGGCCGGGATCACCATGAAACTCGACCGCTACGACCTGAAGATCCTCGAGATCCTCTCCCACGATGGGCGCATCACCAAGTCCAGGCTGGCCGAGGCGATCAACCTCTCGGTCAGCCCCTGCTGGGAACGGGTACGCCGGCTGGAGAAGGCCGGCATCATCGAGGGCTACAGCGCCCGCATCAACGCCACGGCGCTGGTCAAGCGCACTCCGGTGTGGGTCCAGATCGAGCTCAAGGCCCACAACGCCGAGAGCTTTGCCCGCTTCGAGGCGCTGGTGCAGGAGACCCCCGAGGTCACCGAGTGCGTCGCCGTGGGCGGTGGCGTCGACTACCTGATCAAGGTGGAGGCCGACTCCATCGATGCCTACCAGCGCCTGATCGACGCCTGGCTCACCGGCGATGCCGGCATCGAGCGCTACTTCACCTATATCGTCACCAAGAGCGTCAAGCGCCCGGCGCCGGGCTTCTCGCCGCGACGATCGTCGGCCTGAGCCACTTGCCGCTTCCATCGTTTCGATCCAGCTAGTTCAGCGTTGATGTGCTCGCGGCCCTCGTGCCGCGCTAAGCTGGTGATCATC
The DNA here is from genome assembly GCA_018401555.1 of Halomonas sp. Classification (GTDB taxonomy): domain Bacteria; phylum Pseudomonadota; class Gammaproteobacteria; order Pseudomonadales; family Halomonadaceae; genus Halomonas. The sequence goes on along the minus strand of JAGYKP010000077.1, from coordinate 111,228 downwards.
GGTGGGAGGGCCGAGTGCTCACCCGGCCGAGCGATCTCGCCGGCATGCTCCCGATGGTGCCGGACCAAGTTTGTTGACAGTTGACAGCGCCCGCAATTACCGGGATCGCCTGACGAGAGAGACGACGATGTCCTACTTCACCATTGCCGGGGTGCAGATGCATGCCCTGCACCACGGCGACAATACCGAGGCCATGCGCCACCGGGTCGACGTGCTGATGAGCCGCTTTCCCCAGGTGCAGATGGTCCTGTTCAGCGAGCTGATGCCCATGGGGGCCTCGCCGCACCACGCCCAGCCGATGCCCAGCCACGCCGAGCAGCTGTTCTGCCAGATGGCCGAGCAGCACCGCATCTGGCTGATCCCGGGTTCGATGTTCGAGCAGACCGACGATGGCATCTACAACACCCTGTCGGTGATCAACCCCCACGGCCAGGTGGTGGCCCGCTACCGCAAGATGTTCCCCTTCCGCCCCTACGAGGCCGGGGTGGAGAGCGGCAGCGAGTTCGTTACCTTCGACGTGCCCAACGTGGCGCGCTTCGGGGTCTCGATCTGCTACGACATGTGGTTCCCGGAGACCACCCGTACCCTCGCCGCCATGGGGGCCGAGGTGATCCTCCACCCCACCATGACCGACACCATCGACCGTGATATCGAGCTCTCCATCGCGCGTACCAACGCCGCCGTGAATCAGTGCTACTTCTTCGATATCAACGGTGCCGGTGCCATCGGCAATGGCCGCTCCATCGTGGTCGGCCCCTCCGGCGACGTCATCCACCAGGCGGGCACCGGCGAGGAGGTGATGCCCATCGAGGTGGACCTCAATCGCGTGCGCCGCGAGCGCGAGACCGGCCTGCGCGGCCTGGGGCAACCGCTCAAGAGCTTCCGCGATCGGGCCGTCGACTTCTCGCTCTATCGCAGCGAGACCGGCTCTTCGCCCTTCCTCGACACTCTGGGCCCGCTGCAGAAGCCCCGGCGCGCCGATATTGAAGAGTACTGATCGAAAGCCCTGACCAGAGCACGGATCACGCCCACCCGGAGGGCCATACCATGCTGGAGTCCCTGAAGCGCACCCTGTGTCGGCTGCTCGGCCGCAGGGCTCCGTTTCACGACACGCGCCTCGATCCGCCGCCGGGCGTCGATGTCCCATCCGACACCGTTGGAGCGACCACAATGAACAAGATCACCAGCATCGCCGACGTCCGCCGCCACTTCCTCAACAACAAGGAGCCGATCTACTTCATCTCGGCCACCAACTTCAACCTGCTCGGCATCGGCGACTGGGTGGGCAACTTCCGGCACATCAACTACATCGACTGCTTCGAGGGTCAGCAGCGCAACGTCTTCGTGCCCAGGGAGAAGTTCCCCCGCGACTTCGAGAGCATCGAGGACATCAACAACTACCTCCTCGAGCACAAGGAGGTGATCGACTTCATCCAGTCCCGGGCGGACGGCGAGAAGGCCGGCACCGCGGCCTTCCTGATGTTCGACGAGCACACCGAGGAGGTCTGCGAGCAGCTCGGCCTGCGCATCGCCTTCCCGCCGGCGGCGCTGCGGCAACGCATGGACAACAAGATCGAGACGGTGCGCATCGGCAACAAGGCCGGCGTACCCAGCGTGCCCAACGTGCTGGCCCGGGTGGGCAGCTACCAGGAGCTGCTCGAGGTGAGCCGCGAGTTGGGGGGCGACCTGGTGGTGCAGACCGCCTTCGGCGACTCCGGGCATACCACCTTCTTCATCGCCAGCGAGGAGGACTACTACAAGCACGCCGAGGAGATCGAGGCCGAGGCCGAGGTCAAGATCATGAAGCGCATCAACTGCCGCGGCTCGGCCATCGAGGCCTGTGCCACCCGCTGCGGCACCGTGGTGGGGCCCCTGATGACCGAGCTGGTCGGCTTCAAGACGCTGACCCCCTACAAGGGCGGCTGGTGCGGCAACGAGATGTTCGCCGGCGCCTTCACCCAGGAGATTCGCGACAAGGCCCGGGAGTACACCTTCCAGTTCGGCGAGGCACTGCGCGAGGAGGGCTACCGCGGCTATTTCGAGCTCGACTTCCTGATCGACATGGACAACGGCGAGGTGTACCTGGGCGAGCTCAATCCGCGCGTCACCGGCGCCAGCTCGCTGACCAACGTGGCCGCCTTCGCCCACTCCGACATCCCGCTGTTCCTGTTCCACCTGCTGGAGTTCTCCGATCTCGACTTCGACCTCGATATCGACGAGATCAATGAGCGCTGGTCGCACCCCGAGAGCGTCGACAGCTGGAGCCAGCTGGTGATCAAGCACACCGACGAGAGCGTCGACCTGCTCACCGCCGCACCGCGCACCGGGGTGTGGAAGATGGGCGCCGACGGCAGCATTGCCTACGACCACTACAGCTACCACCCCCACGCCGCCGAGAACGAGCAGGAGGGGTTCTTCCTGCGCATCAGCGGGGCCGGGGACTTCCGCTACGAGGGCGCCGACCTCGGCATCCTGATCACCCGCGGGCGGCTGATGGACGATGACTTCCAGCTCAACGAGCGGGCTCGCGCCTGGATCGATGGCATCCGCGGCCAGTATGCCGGACAGTCCCTGCAGGACCCGGTGGTGGAGCAGGTCGCCGTCAGCCATGCCGTGGGCGGCGGTAACTTCAAGATCCTGTGAGCGTTCCCGATGCGATGGCTGACAAGATGCTGCGCTTCCGCAGCCTGATCGAGCTCGAAGCAGGTCCCAAGTGGCGCTCGCTGTTCGACACCCACTGGCACGCCTACGAGGCGTGGTACCTGGCCGAAGGCGAGCGCGAGCGGCCGGGTTACCTGGCCTGCCTCAACGCCCTGCGCCGGCACATGCCCGAGCTGCTGCCCACCTACCAGGCGCTGTGCGCACTGGCCGGCGGGGGTGATCTGGCGTCACGCTTCCTCAGCCTCTACCAGCCGCCGCCCTATATCACCGGCTGCTCCCAGGCGGTGCTGGCGCGACCCGGCACCACCCTGCTGGCGCGCAACTACGACTACCCGCCGGAGCTCTGCGAGGGCACCATCCTCTATACCCGCTGGAACGAGCGGCGGGTGATTGCCATGTCGGACTGCCTGTGGGGGGTGCTCGACGGCATGAACGACCGGGGGCTCGCCGTGTCGCTGGCCTTCGGTGGGCGCAAGGCGGTGGGTGACGGCTTCGGTGCGCCGATCATCCTGCGCTACCTGCTGGAGTTCTGCGACAGCGTGCCCGAGGCGGCCGAGGTGCTGGCTCGGGTGCCCACCCACATGGCCTACAACATCACCGTGGCCGATGCTGCGGGTCGCTATGTGACGGCGATGATCGGTCCGGATCGGCGTGCCAGCATCCGTCGGGTGCCGGTGGCCACCAACCACCAGAAGAAGATCGAGTGGTACGCCCACGCCCTGGCCTCGGAGACCCTGATCCGCGAGCGCCAGCTCTCCATCCTGGTGGATGACGAGGCCACGGACGCGGCGCGCCTGGAGGCCGCCTTCAAGGCGCCGCCGCTGTTTCGCCACGACTACCGGCGGGGACTGGGGACCATCTATACCGCCTTCTACCGTCCCGCCGAGGGGCGGGTGCGCTACCACTGGCCGGGCCTCGACCTGGACCTCGGCTTCGATCACTTTCCCGAGGAGTGGGTCAGCGTGCGCTACGGGGTACGTGAGCGCCTCGGCGGCTGACCGCCAAAGACAATGACAACCATCATGCAGGGGTATTGCCATGCAAGAGTCGAGTCCCACCGAGACGCCCTACACCGCCCTGGGGTTCTACCACAAGATCTCTCAGCTGCGTGCCGATACCTGGAACGCCCTCAAGCGCGACCTGGGCCAGCTGGTCCGTCAGGAGGCGGGCAGCCCGCGAGCGCGGACCCTGGTCAAGGCGATCGACGTCAAGCTCACCCGCCTGGAGATCATCGAGGACTATCACGCCTTCCCCTCCAAGGAGGACTTTCGCCACCTCTGGTCGCTGTTCGACCGCGAGGAGTACTCGCTGCTGGAGAAGGTGGTCAAGCGCCTGGTGCGGGCACTGATCAGCGAGTCCTACCGCCGGCGTCACGTCGACCTCAGCGAGACCGATGGTGATGCCGAGGACCTGGAGACCCTCGACGCGCTCAACCAGCTGCGCCGCGGCCACCCCGCCTCCAACAGCTCGGCCCAGCCCTACTTCGAGTTGTTGATCGTCGACAACCTCTCCGCCCAGGAGGAGGAGGTGGTGCGCGAGGCCTTCCACAACATGCGCCGCCCGGAAGACCGCTTCGTCTACGACGTGGTCACGGTGCGCAGCTTCGAGGACGCCCTGATCGCGGTGCTGGTCAACCCCAACATCCAGGCCTGCCTGATTCGCTACGAGTTTCCCTACAAGTCGAAGTACAACCTGAGCGCCCTGCGCAACTACCTGGAGGGGCTCTCCGAGCAGGAACTGGAGAACCAGTCCGAGGCCGAGCGCAGCATCCTGCTCAGCTCGATGATCCACGAGCTGCGCCCGGAGATCGATCAGTTCCTGGTCACCAGCGGCGACGTCGAGGCCACGGCCAGCCGCGATATTCGCCACTTCAACCGGATCTTCTATCGCGAGACGGACTATATCGAGCAGCACCACACCATCCTGCGCGCCATCGACAACCGCTATCGCACCCCCTTCTTCGATGCCCTGCGCGAGTACAGCAAGAAGCCCACCGGGGTCTTCCATGCCATGCCCATCTCGCGGGGCAAGTCGGTGACCCGCTCCCACTGGGCGGGCCACATGATCGACTTCTACGGCATCAACATCTTCCTCGCCGAGACCTCGGCCACCTCCGGCGGTCTCGACTCCCTGCTACAGCCCTATGGTCCGATCAAGAAGGCCCAGGAGTACGCCGCCCGCGCCTTCGGGGCGCGCCAGAGCTTCTTCGTCACCAACGGCACCTCCACTGCCAACAAGATCGTGGTGCAGGCCCTGGTCAAGCCCCGCGACATCGTGCTGATCGACCGCGACTGCCACAAGTCCCACCACTACGGCATGGTGCTGGCCGGCGCCCACGTCAGCTACCTGGACTCCTATCCGCTGCATGACTACTCCATGTACGGCGCGGTGCCACTCCACGAGATCAAGAAGACCCTGCTCGCCTACAAGCGCGCCGGCGAGCTCGACAAGGTCAAGATGCTGCTGCTCACCAACTGCACCTTCGACGGGGTGGTCTACAACGTGCGCCGGGTGATGGAGGAGTGCCTGGCGATCAAGCCCGACCTGGTGTTCCTGTGGGACGAGGCCTGGTTCGCCTTCGCGGGCTTCAACCCCACCTACCGGCCGCGGACCGCCATGCACGCCGCGCGTACCCTGTGCGAGCGCTACCGCAGCGAGGCCTACCGCGAGGAGTACGCCGCCTGGAAGGCGGAGTTCGACCAGCTCGACCCCGACGACGACGCCACCTAGCTCGAACGGCGGCTGCTGCCCGACCCCGACGCGGTGCGCATCCGCACCTACGCCACCCACTCCACCCACAAGACCCTGACCTCGCTGCGCCAGGGCTCGATGATCCATGTCTGGGACCAGGACTTCCGCCAGAAGGTCGAGGCGCCGTTCCACGAGGCCTACATGACCCATACCTCTACCTCGCCCAACTACCAGATCATCGCCTCACTTGACGTGGGTCGGATGCAGGCGGAGATGGAGGGTTTCGAGCTGGTCCACGCCCAGGTGGAGGCGGCGCTCTCGCTGCGCGAGCAGCTCTACACCCATCCGCTGCTGCAGAAGTACTTCCGGGTGCTGATCAACAAGGACATGGTGCCGCTGGAGTACCGCCAGTCGGGCGTCGATACCTTCTATGACCCGGTGACCGGCTGGAACAAGATGGAGGAGGCCTGGGCCAACGACGAGTTCGTCGTCGACCCGAGCCGCATCACCATCGCCATCGGCGCCACCGGCATCGACGGCGATACCTTCAAGAACGAATACCTGATGAACAAGTACGGCATCCAGATCAACAAGACCTCGCGCAATACCGTGCTGTTCATGACCAACATAGGCACCACCCGGGGCTCCATCGCCTACCTGCTGGATGTGCTGATCAAGCTGGCCAAGGAGTTCGAGGCGCGCTGGGAGGAGAGCAGCCGGCCCGAGCGCAAGATCATCGAGCACCGCGTGCGCTCGCTGACCGAGGAGCTGCCGCCGCTGCCCGACTTCAGCCGCTTCCACGACGCCTTTCGCCAGTGCCCCGATACCCCCCAGGGGGACATCCGCCGCGCCTACTTCCTGAGCTACGACGAGGAGAACACCGAGTACCTGCGCTTCGACAATGGCGCGCTGCAGGCCGCGATGCGAGACGGTCGCGACGTGGTCTCGGCGAGCTTCGTGATTCCCTATCCGCCGGGCTTCCCGGTACTGGTGCCGGGGCAGGTGGTCAGCGAGGAGATCCTCGCCTTCCTGCAGGCGCTGGATGTCACCGAGATTCACGGCTATCGCCCGGAGCTGGGGCTGCTGGTGTTCACCGAGGAGGCGCTGGTCGACCCTGCGGCGGGCTGAGCGCCTCGCTCGCATCCGACCACCACAGAAAAACTTCGTGTCACGCCGGCGAGGACGAAAAAAAGCCCATTCGCCTCGTCGGCTAACCAAAACTCCCGTCGCAGCTTCTCGCCTACCATGTCCCCATCGAGCCGCACCGGACGCAACCGGGCGGCTCGCCAGTTTTTTTTGTACCGGCCCACAACGTCAATCCGGCCGGTGCGTCAGGGGAGGTGCCGCATGAACATGAAGCTGTCCAGGACGCTGTCCACCATGCTCGACGATCCGCGTCTGTTCCGTCAGTACGCCTATGTCGACGGCAAGTGGACCCACGGCGACGGCGGCCGCGAGGAGGCCGTGATCGATCCCGCCACCGGCGAGGTGATCGGGCATATCCCGTGGCTCGAGGCCGACCAGATTCGCGCCGCCGTGGATGCCGCCGAGGCCGCCTTCGTGCACTGGCGCGCGCTGCGTGCCGACGAGCGCTGCGAGCGCCTGCTGGCGTGGTACGACCTGCTGCAGGCCAACCGCGAGGACCTGGCCACCATCATGACCCTGGAGCAGGGCAAGCCGCTGCCCGACGCCCGCGGCGAGGTGGAGTACGGGGCGAGCTTCGTGCGCTGGTTCGCCGAGGAGGGCAAGCGCACCTTCGGCGAGACCATCCCCAGCCATATCCCCAACGCCGCCCTGGGCACCATCAAGGAGCCGGTGGGCATCGCCGCGCTGATCACGCCGTGGAACTTCCCGCTGGCGATGATCACCCGCAAGGCCGCCGCCGCCATGGCCGCCGGCTGCCCGGTGATCGTCAAGCCCGCCGGCGAGACCCCGTTCTCGGCACTGGCGCTGGCCGAGCTGGCCGAGCGTGCCGGCATCCCGGCCGGCATCTTCAACGTGGTGCTGGGCGAGCCCGCCGAGGTCTCGAAGATCCTGTGTGCCGAGGACCGCGTCAAGGCGCTCTCCTTCACCGGCTCCACCCGGGTCGGCCGCCTGCTGCTCGAACAGAGTGCCAACACGGTCAAGCGCGTGTCGCTGGAGCTGGGTGGCAACGCGCCCTTCATCGTCGGGCCGGACATGGACCCCAAGGAGGCGGCCTTCGCCGCGGTGGCGGCCAAGTTCCAGACCGCCGGTCAGGACTGCCTCGCCGCGGATCGCATCCTGGTCCACGAGTCGATCCACGACGAGTTCGTCGGGCACTTTGCCGAGCGCATGGCGGCGCTGACCGTGGGCAACGGCCTGGAGAGCGAGATCGACCTCGGCCCGCTGATCCACCGCCAGGCGGTGGAGAAGGCCGCGGCCATCGTCGACGACGCCCTGGCCAAGGGCGCCACCCTGGTGGCCGGCGACCAGAGCGAGGCGCCGGGGCCCAACTTCTTCATGCCCACCCTGCTCACCGGGGTGACCCACGACATGAAGATCTGGCACGAGGAGAGCTTTGCCCCGGTGGCCGGGATCACCGCCTACGCGAATGACGACCAGGTCATCGAGATGGCCAACGACACCGAGTATGGCCTGGCGGCCTACATCTATACCCACGATATCCGCCGCATCTGGAAGATCATGCGCGCGCTGGAGTTCGGCATGGTCTCGGTGAACTCGGTGAAGATGACCGGCCCGCCCGTGCCCTTCGGTGGCGTCAAGCACTCCGGCCTCGGTCGCGAGGGCGGCATCACCGGCATCGACGAGTACCTGGAGACCAAGTACTACTGCCTGGGGGCGCTTGGGTCGGTCTCCGGCAGCTGATTTCAAACCCTAGCATGACGATGAAAATCCTCCCCGGCAGGACGCCGGGGAGCCTTGATTACAGAGAGAACGACATGAGCCAGCAGCACCAGGACCTGATCGACCGCGACCGCAAGGTCACCTTCCACGCCTCCAGCCACCTGCGCGACTTCGCCCACGGCGATGCCCCGGGCCGCGTGATTACTGGCGGTCAGGGCATCACCATCCGCGACAAGGACGGCCGCGAGTTCATCGACGGCTTCGCCGGTCTCTACTGCGTCAATATCGGCTACGGCCGTACCGAAGTGGCCGAGGCGATCTACCAGCAGGCCCTGGAGCTCTCCTACTACCACACCTATGTGGGGCACTCCAACGAGCCGCAGATCGCCCTCTCCGAGAAGATCATCGAGCTCGCCGGCCCCGGCATGTCCAAGGTCTACTATGGTCTCGGCGGCAGTGATGCCAACGAGACCCAGCTCAAGCTCGTGCGCTACTACAACAACGTGCTCGGTCGCCCGCAGAAGAAGAAGGTGATCTCGCGCATGCGTGGCTACCACGGCTCGGGCCTGGCCACCGGCTCGCTGACCGGCCTCAAGGCGTTCCACGACCAGTTCGACCTGCCCTTCGAGGGCATCCTTCACACCGAGGCGCCGTTCTACTATCACCGCGCCGCCGAGCAGCAGGGCATGAGCGAGCGCGAGTTCTCGAAGCATTGCGCGGCGAAGCTCGAGGAGATGATCCTGGCCGAGGGGCCGGAGACCGTGGCCGCCTTCATCGGCGAGCCGGTGCTCGGTACCGGCGGCATCGTGCCGCCACCGGAGGGCTACTGGGAGGCGATCCAGGCGGTGCTTGCCAAGTACGACGTGCTGCTGATCGCCGACGAAGTGGTGTGCGGCTTCGGGCGCATCGGCGCCGACTTCGGCAGCCACCACTACGGCATCAAGCCCGATCTGATTACCGTGGCCAAGGGGCTGACCAGCGCCTATCAGCCGCTCTCCGGGGTCATCGTCGGTGACCGCGTCTGGAAGGTGCTCGAGCAGGGCACCGGCGAGCATGGCCCCATCGGCCACGGCTGGACCTACTCGGGCCATGCCCTGGGCTGCGCCGCGGCGTTGGCCAACCTGGCGATCATCGAGCGTGAGAAGCTGACCGAGAACGCCGCCGAGACCGGCGCCTACCTGCAGCAGGCCATGGCCGATGCCTTCGGCGACCATCCCATCGTCGGCGACGTGCGCGGCGTGGGCATGCTGGCGGCGCTGGAGTTCTCTGCCAACCCCGGGAAGCGTGAGACATTTCGACCCGGCACTCAAGGTGGGGCCGCGCATCGCGGCCGCGGCCCTCGACGAGAACCTGATCGCCCGTGCCATGCCCCAGGGTGACATCCTCGGCTTCGCGCCGCCGCTGATCGCGACGCCGGCCCAGGTCGACGAGATCGTCGCCCGCGCCCGTCGCGCGGTGGACAAGGTCACCGACGCCCTGGTGCGCGAGGGCGCGCTCAAGGCGGTGACTGCCCCGGTCGCCTGATCCGGAGTTCACCCCTGCCGGCCCTCGGGCCGCTTCATCGCCGCGGGCCTGTCCCGCGGCGATGTCGTTGAGGCATCAAGCTTGCCTTGTGGGCCGGGCTGGCACAACCTCCCAGCATCGTCCCGCAGTGAAGGAGCGCTTCCCATGGCACAGGTCCTGGCCTTCGATGTCTACGGCACCCTGATCGATACCCACGGGGTGGTCACCGAGCTGGAGCAGCGGCTCGGTGCCCTGGGCAAGGCCGAGCTGGCCGCGGAGTTCTCACGGCGCTGGCGTGACAAGCAGCTGGAGTACAGCTTCCGGCGCGGGCTGATGGGGGCCTATGTCTCCTTCGGCCACTGCACCGAGGAGGCCTTGGTGTTCACCGATCGTGCCCTTCAGGCTGGTCTCTCCGAGACGGATCGTGATCATCTGATGCAGGTCTACGCGAGGCTCCGGCCTTTCCCGAGGCTGCCGATGCCCTGCGGCGATTCAACGCGGCCGGCGTCACCTGCGTGGCCTTTTCCAACGGTACTGAGCCGGCGGTGGAGGGGCTGCTCGAGCAGGCCGGCATCCGCAGCCACTTTGAAGCGGTGATCAGCGTCGACGAGGTCAAGCGCTTCAAGCCGGATCCCGCGGTCTATGCCCACCTGCGCTACCGCCTCGAGAGCGAGCCGGGCGATACCTGGCTGATCTCCAGCAACCCCTTCGACGTGATCGGCGCACGCCATGCCGGCCTGCATGCCGCCTGGGTGCGGCGCAGCCCGGAGGCGCCGTTTGACCCCTGGGGCATCGAGCCCGACCTTACCGTCAGTGATCTCGAGGTGTTGGCCGAACGCCTTGTCTGAGTCAGCTGGGAAGAGAGGTGAAAAAACCGAGGCCCCGCGAGCAGTGCTCGTGGGGCCTCGGGGTTCTGGAGGGTGTTGCCGTTTGGTCGGCCTGCGGTCAGTCGGCCAAATCACCGACGGTGACGGTGCCGCGCTCGGCCAGGTGCAGTGGGCGGGCGTCGTCCCGGGTCCACTCGGCCATGGAACCGTCGTACATGCTGACGTTCTCCAGGTCGCCCACCTCGCTGAGTTGGAACCAGCCGCTGGCCGCCCAGTGGCCGGTGTTGCAGAAGGCCACCGCGGGGTCCTCCGGATCCAGGCCCAGTTCGTTGACGTTGGCCTGCAGCTCCTCGGCGTCCAGGTAGTAGGCGCCGTCGCGCTCGACCAGAGCATCGTGGTGGGGCAGGTTGACCGCACCGGGGATGGTGCCCGGGGCGCGCGCGGCGGGCGACTGGGTCTCGCCGCGATAGAAGTCCGTCGGGCGGGCGTCCACCAGCGCCTCGTCATTCTCGCGGGCGGCCTCGACCTCGGCAGTGGTGGCCAGCAGGGCGTCCTGCAGGCTGCCCTCGAAGTCGGTAGCCGCGATGGTCTCCGGGGCGCCCGAGGCGACCTTGAAGCCCTGGGCCTCCCAGCCGGCAACCCCGCCGTTGAGGATGGCCACTTCATCATGGCCCAGTGCCTTGAAGGTCCAGTAGACCCGCGCGGCGCTGCCGAAGTCGGTGGGGCCGGTGCCGGCGGCGGCCACCACCACGGTATCGTCGTTGTCGATGCCGAGCTCGCCGATCAGCGTCTCCAGGGCCTCGACCTCGGGCATCACCCCGGCCACGCCGTCGCGGCTCTCGCGCCAGCCAGCATCGGTGTAGCTGGAGTAGCGGCTGCCCGGGATGCGTGCCGCCTCGAAGCTCTCGCGGTTGCCGCCGTCGTCGATGGCCGAGCGCACGTCCAGCACCACCAGGTCGTCACTGTCGAGTTGCTCGCTCAACCACTCGGCCTCCACCAGGGAGAGGGGTGAAGGGCGTGAACCGGGCCGGCCAGGGCCAGCGCGCCGGCGGCGATGATCAGTCGGGATCTCATGGCGGATCCTCCTCGTCAGGGGTTGGGTTGGCCCCATGCTGCAACGAAGCGGCGTTCCCTCGCCAAGAATGCTTCCTGACACTTCTAGTATTTATAGTTATATAAAAAAGTTCCTTTATTTCAATTTAACCTTCTCCGCGGCGCCGTCAATCCTGCCAGGCGTGGCCGGCGAAGGCGTCGTCCACTTCAGGGTGATTGACGTGGTTGGCGTAGTTGGAGAGTGTCTTGACCGCGAGGGCCAGCACGATCTGCAGCACCTGCTGCTCCTTGAAGCCGGCCTCCAGAAACGCTTCCACGTCGTCCTGGCTCGGCATACCGCGGCTCTCGAACATCACCCGGGTGAACTCGGCCAGCGCTGCCAGGCGTTGGTCCGGGATCGGCTGGTCTTTCCGGATCGCCTCGAGTACCTCGGTCGGTACCTGTGACACCTTGTCGGCGAGCATGCTGTGGGCGGCCATGCAGTAGCCGCAGCCGTTGAGCCGGCTGATGGTCAGAAAGACCACTTCCTGCTCCGGCGGCGTGAAGCCGGAGTCCTCCCGGAACAGCTCATAGCCATGCAGGTAGGTGCTCAGCACCCCCGGCGCCTTGGCCATGCCCGCGTACATGTTGGGCACGAAGCCTAGCGTCTGGTTGGCCTGCTCGAGCAGCGGCCTCGCCTTGGCATCGGCGGTGTCGAGGGTCTGGGGTGCCATCTGTATCTGATACTCGGCTGCCATGGTGCGTCCTCCTTTTTCGAACGGTTGGATGATCGTGGGCATCGCAAGCACTACATATGGAACGATCGGTCCATATATGGCAAAAAAATTCACTGGCCTGGTCGGCCAGCCTTCAGGGTCTCCAGCAGCAGGTCGACCGCCTGGTGCGCCTGGTGAGCGTCGGCCCCGCTCTTGAGCAGGGTGCGCAGCCCGGCCATGCCCATGGTCAGGTAGCCAGCCAGCGCTTCGGCGTCGCGCTCCGGGGCGATATCGCCCTCCGCCTGGGCCTGACGCACCGCTCGCAGGAAGAATGCGGTGATGGCGGCGAGGCTCTGCCGGGCCTGTTCCGCTGGCAGGTCGCCACGCTGGCCGAGTTCGGTGGCGGAGTTGAAGATCAGGCAACCCAGGGTGGCGCGCTCGCTGCCCGCCTCGCCGGCGGTGTCGCCGAACAACGCCTCCAGAAATGCCATGGCCGAGGGCGCGACTTCCAGACGTCGTTCGAGGCGTGCCAGTAGTGCCTCGCGATAGCGGCGCAACGACTCCAGGAACAGCTGTTCCTTGTTGCCGAAGGCCTGGTAGAGGCTGCTGCGCGAGATGGCCATGGCTTCGAGCAGGTCGCGGGTCGAGGCGGCCTCGAAGCCGTGCTGCCAGAAGACTCGCATGGCGGCACTGGCGGCCTGCTCGGGGCTGAAGGCGATGGGGCGTCCACGTGTCATGCGTGGAATTTAGTACCAGTTGATCCATAATTCAAGGACGCGACAGACACTGGCCGAGTTGCTATGGCTGTAGGGTAAGGTCTGTAAGGGATGCCGTATCGCGGCGACCAAGCAGCAACGCCCATGATCGGCCGTCGGCCCGACAGGAGGAGATTGCGCATGACCCAGCAGCAGAGCCAGGACAGGTTCACCCGACGCTTCTGGCTGAGCGGCCGCCGCACCGCCGAGCAGGATCGCTTCTTTCGCGAGGTGCTGGAGGCGCAGGGATGGGAGGAGGGTGACGAGACCCACTGGGACGCTGCCTGGGTCACCGGCATGCCGGCACCGGCGCAGTTCCGTCGTGTCTCTCCGCAACGCAAGCTCAATCACTTCCCGGGCAACGCCGCCCTGACGGTCAAGAGTCGCCTGCACGATAGCCTCGCCGCGCTGCGCGCGCGGCTCGTTCGACGGCTTCGGGGCAGGGCATCCCCTGGTCTCCCGGCTCGATTTCTTCCCCCACGCCTGGCTCATGCCCCGCGACCATCAGGCGCTGCAGCTCGCGGCCCTGGAGGCCCCCGAGGCGCGCTGGATCCAGAAGCCCACCAATGCCTCCAAGGGCAAGGGGGTGCGGGTGCTGCGTGATGTGGCCGAGGCGTCCGTGGCGCGCGACCACCTGGTGCAGGCGTACCTGGATCGTCCCCACACCATCCGCGGCCACAAGTACGTGCTGCGCCTCTACGTGCTGATCAGTTCGCTGACCCCGTTGCGGGTCTACCTCTACCGGCAGGGCTTCGCCAAGCTCGCCTCGGAGCCCTGGGATCCCGAGGATGCCGACAACCCCTACAGCCAGCTCACCAACCCCGACATCAACGCGCTCAATACCCGCGCAGAGGTGCCGGTGGAGTTCATCGATCTCGAGCGCTACCGCGCCTGGCTGCGTGACCAGGGGCATGACGACGCCAGGCTGTTCGCCCGCATCGAGGACCTGGTGGCCCTGACCGCCATCTCCGGCGTGGATGGACTGCGTGCCCGCAGCGCCGAGGTGGGCGCCGATCCGCGCGGCGGCTACGAACTGCTGGGGCTCGACTGCCTGGTGGACGCCGACCTCAAGCCGTGGATCCTGGAATGCAACCTCAGCCCGTCGCTGGGCACCTGCGCGGCCCCGGAGGATGGTGGTCTCGTCGAGGAGCGCATCAAGGGCGAGCTGGTGCACGACATGCTGAGCCTGGTGGACGTCGCCGGCGATCACCCGCCGGCCGAGGGCTCGACGCTGCGACCCTGCTGGCCGAGGCCCGGGCCGAGGAGGCCGGGCCGGCGGCTTCCAGCGCCTGCTGCCGACGGATGAGCCGGAGCGCTACCTGCCCGCCTTCTCGCTGCCGAGCCTGGCCGACCTCACCCTGGCCGAGGCGTGGGCTGGGCGCGCCCTGCCGCGACCGAATCTGGTGCGCCGCCACGTGGCGGAGTTCCATGAGGAGGATCACCTGGCGCTCTATGCCGAGGCGAGCGGTCGCCTCTATCGTCCCAATGACGCCGCCGCGCTGATCTGGCTGCTGGCCACCGAGGGGCTGGATCCCGACGCCATCGCCGCGGCCCTCGCCGAGGCAGGCGAGCCCGCCGGCGTCGGCGAGGCGCTGCGCGACACGGTGTGGTCGACCCTGGGGGAGTGGTGTCGCGAGGGACTGCTCTGCCAGGGCCGGCACCCGATCCAGGGGGAGAGCGAGGTCGAGCGTAACGCCGAGGCGAGCCCCTCCCACTGGCGGCTATGCTTCGACGAGCGCGACTGGGCCTTGATGCTGCCTGACGCGGCGGTCGAGCGACGTCTGTGCCATGCCTTCGGCGAGCGGCTCTCTCCCGTGTCGTCGGAGACCTCGGAGGGCGCGCCCTCTGCGTTCCTGGCGGTGCTCGCCTCACCGACCGGTTACGCCCTGGCAGAGGGCGGGCGTCTGGTGGCAAGCCGGCTCACCCTGGCCGAAGTGGTACCGGTGCTGGGCACGCGTCTGCTGCGTCTTGCCGCCTGCGCCGATGCGCCGGTGCTCGACCTCGCCTGGGTGGCAGCCGCGTCCCGGCCAGGCGGCGCTTGTGGGTTGCGGCAAGGTCGGGGTAGGCGACGCATTCGGCGCCCTGCCCGGGGAGGTCAGCCGCGGCGTGAGACTGGTGTTCGAGGGAGCGCAGGTTCGCCTCGAGCCGCTGGGTCTGCCCCTGGCGGGGCGCTGCGCCGGGGCGCCGTCCCCGCGAGAGGCCGATGGCGTGCCGCTGGTGGTGATGCAGGGCGATGGTGAGGGCGAGGGCGAGTATGGCCCGCCTCGGCCGCTCACCCGGCTAGACGCCCTGGCCACGCTGCTGCCGCGAGTTCACGGCCCTGACGAGGAGACGCCGTCGGCCGAGACGATGGCGCGTCTCGACGCCTGGCTGGAGGGCGTGGCGCGCCATAGGATCGACACCCAGGCGCCACCGGAGCACCTGGCCGCCTGGCTGGTTGCCCGCGGCGGCGCCCCCCTTGAAGAAGCGACCGATGCCTCGGTCGATGCCTGAACAGCGGGAGCCTCGGTTCCCCTGTCGAGGAGGCGTACCGCCTTCTCGCCCGAGGGCAGGTAGTGACCCTGCCCGCGATATCCTTACGGAGGTCATGTCATGACGGAAGCAGACGAGAAACGCCGGACCCTGATCGAGCGGCTCGGCCGTCGATTGGGGCAGGCGGCGCCCGCTCTGGCGCTGGTCGCCAGCGGCGCGGCGATGCAGGCGGTGGCCGATGAGCCGACCGACCCCGCCTACACCAGCGGCCAGGAGGCCCCGCTGATGCTCGCCGAAGCCCATGCCGAGGGCGGAGCGGAAGCCGGTGCGGAAGGGGGGGCCGAGGCCGGCGCCCACGACGAGGAAGAGGCTCAGGGCGAAGCTGAAGCGGAGGCCGAGGGTGAAGCTGAGGCAGAAGGTCAGGCTGAGGCAGAAGGTGAGGCTGAGGCCGAAGGCGAAGGCGCCTACTGATGCCATCCACGCGCCGTGCCGGTCCACGGGGCCGGTGCGGTGTCTCGATCAGCGGAGGGAACGCCCATGACCAAGACCCACGCGCCACCCTGTCTCGATACTCTGGTCGAGGAGAATCGCCAGAGCCTGCAGCAGCTGGAGGCGTTCCTGGCGGTGCTCACCCCGGCGCAGTATCGGCACGCCTTCGACATCGAGGAGAGGCAGACCCTGGGGCGCCACCTGCGTCATATCCTCGACCACTACCAGGCCCTGCTGGAGGGCTGTGGTGCGGGTCGCATCGATTACGAGAGCCGTGAGCGTGCCCCCGGCCTCGAGAGGGAACCGGCGCTTGCCCTCGAGCGGCTGTCCGAGATCCGCGACGGGCTTGCGCGCCTGACCGAACACTCCTCGACGCCGCTGCAGCTGACCTACCCGGTCGAGGAGGGCGGTGTCAGCCTGTCATTGACCACCAGCCTGGCGCGGGAGCTGGCCTTCCTGACCAGCCATGCCGTGCACCATATGGCCCTGCTGGGGCTGCTGGCGCAGCAGCTCGGGGTGGCGCTGCCCGATGATTTCGGCGTGCACCCCTCCACGCTGCGACACTGGCGTCGACAGGTCGCCGAGACGACAACATCACGGAGGCAGACCGCATGAAGTCCTGTACCCATATCGCTGCAGCTATCGGCATGACCGCAGCTCTTCTCGCCGCCCCACTGGTTGCCGAGACGGAGTGGCCAGAGCAGGGCTGGGAAGTCCACGCCACCTCGATGTCGTACCCCAGGCTGCTCGATGAGCTCAAGGCCGCCGTCGAGGCGGAGGGGATGTTCGTCGTCACCGAGGCCGGCCCCACCGAGGCCGCCGCCAGCCGCGGTGTCACCATCCCCGGCAACCGCGTGATCGGGGTGTTTCGCAACGACTACGCGGTGGAGATCCTGCGTCTCAGCGTTCCGGCGATGATCGAGGCGCCGATGCGCTTCTATGTCACCGAGGAGAACGATGGCAGCGCCACCCTCTCGTGGAAGGCGCCTAGCCATGTGCTCGCGCCCTACATCGGGGAGGATGGAGAGGAACTGGAGGCGATCGCCGAGGAGCTGGATGAGGTCTTCGCAGCCATCGCCAGGAGCGCACTGGACGCGCAGTAGCGGATATTCACACTGTGGACGGGCGCTCAGTGCCCTTCCGGAGGGTGGTCATGTGCTGCGGGATATCGCTTTCCCGCTTCATGAAGGAGAGTGAACTGCCTGTCGCACTCCCGGCAGGCGCCACACATCGACAGATGAAGGCGCAGCGATACCTTTTCCCGGAATGTCAGCCGGCGATCCTGCCTGAATGACATCAGGCGGGTCGCCTCCTTGCACATCATCATGGTGTTTCCTCCCCAAGCCAGCCCTGTTCCAGGCAGGCGCGAAGGCGAAGTCGGGCGCGGTGCAGGATCACCCAGCAGTTGCTTTCCCGGATGCCTACCTCCCGGCAGATATCGGCGGTGGACAGCCCCATCAGCTCGCGCAGCGAGAAGACCCTGGCGGCGCCGTCCGGCAGGGCGAGCATGCAGGCATCGAAGACCCGCCAGAAATGTTCCGTCTCGAAGGCACGATCCGGCTCACCCCAGCTGGCGGGTCGAGCCTCCTCGCGCCAGCGGCCGTTCGCCTGGAACTGGCGATCGATGGCATCGTCCTCGCCCTCCTCCTCGAGGGGCGTGAAGCGCCCCTGCTTTCTCTGCAAGCGCATCAGATCGAGGATCTTGTACTTGAGGATGCCGAAGACCCAGGTCTCATAGCCGGAGCGGCCGGCGAAGCTGGCCTCCTTCTCGATCGCCGCCATCAGGGCTTCCTGTACCGCATCTTCGGCCAGGGCGTTGTCCCTGAGGTGCAGGCGGGCGAAGGGGAGAGCAGGCGAGGGCGCAGCGCCGCCAGCCGTTCGGCATGGGCGGCCGTGATGTCCGTGAACGCTGTGGCTTCGGGAAGCTGGCCGTCCTGCATAGTCACTCCGGGGTGTGGGGAAAGACCGCGTTGAAAGAGAGCCCCGTCATGGTCACTTGGTCGGCGAAGGCCTCGGTCGCCTTGCAGCAGCGGTGTGGCATAGCGGGTGTAAGGAGTAGCCGGGCAGGGCCTACACAATGTAACCGCCCGAGCGTGGCGGTGGCGATGACGCGAAGCATCATCGACAGCATAGCAACCCCCCTTGCCCTTATGGCGAGCCATGGAGGAACCACCATGACATACGATAACGACAAACGCCGTCGCCTGCTGAGCCGGCTGAGCCGGCTGGGCCGCGGCCTGGCCGGTACCGTCCCGATCCTCGCGCTGGCGGCGGGAGGCGTCTCGCTGGTGGGAGACCGAGGCCACCCCGGAAGCACGCGAGGGGGGCTGGTTCCTCACCAGTGCCCATGCCGAGGCTGGCACCGAGGCCCAGGCAGAAGGCCAGGCCGAAGCGCAAGCAGAGGCGGAAGGGGTGAAGCGGAAGGGGAGGCAGAGGGCGCCGGCGCCCAGGCCGTGCGTCGCCCAGAAGGCTTTGCGCCGGCCTACAGCGAGAGCGGTGCCAACCCCGCCGAGCTGCTGGCGCGAGGTGAGACGCTCTACTACGACTCCTCGCTGAGCGGTAATGGCCTGGCCTGCGCGAGCTGCCACGGCAGCGACGGCAACGATATCGGCTACCAGGCGACCTTCGAGCAGCCCTTCCCGCACGCAGTGGCCATGGCGCGTGAACGGTTTGGCATGGACCAGGTGCATGCCGACGAGATGGTGCAGATCTGCATGGTGGCGCCCATGGAGGCTGAGCCGCTGGCCTGGGGCAGCGAGGAACTGACCTCGCTGGCCGCTTACATGGTCGAAGTGCAGCGTCGCTTCGCCGGGGAGTCCCATGATCTGTGACCCGCTCTCCGTCGTTGGCCGGCGAACTCGTATATGGTCGAGATGCAGCGCCGCTTCGCCGGGGAGTCCCACGATCTGTGACTCGTCCCCGCCGTCGGCCGGCGACCTCGTCACCGGGGCGCCGGTCTTTTGCTCGGACGGTTTGCCTGTCGGGCCCTCTCCCGCCTACGCTGATATCAGAATCCTCTGAATCAAACGGGTCGCACAGGGAAGCTCATCATGAATCGAGTCCAGGCCGTCCTGGCCGGGCGGCGCCTGTTGCTGTCGAGTCTCGCCTGTCTGGCGCTGGGTATCCTGCTGCTGATCGGACAGGTTGCAGTGCAGGCCCAGACCGACGAGCGCATGGCGCTGGTGATGAGTGTCGAGGGCGCCATCGGCCCGGCCACCAGCGACTACTTCCAGCGCGGCCTGCGACGTGCCGCCGAGCAGGGAGCCGAACTGGTGGTGGTGGAGATGGACACCCCGGGCGGGCTCGACGCCGCCATGCGTGACATGATCCGTGCCATGCTGGCATCGGAGGTGCCGGTGGCCATCTATGTCACTCCGGCGAGGGGCCCGCGCGGCCAGTGCCGGCACTTACCTGCTCTACGCCAGCCACGTCGCCGCCATGGCCCCGGCCACCCACCTGGGCTCGGCGACCCCGGTGCAGCTGGGTGGCGGCGGAATGCCCGGCCTCGGCGATGACGGCGACGACGGGGAGCAGGCGCAGGACGACGAGGGCCCCCAGGGAGGGAGACGCCGAAGGCGAGAGGGTGACGAGCGAAGGCGGGGAGGCTGGTGACGAGGAAGCACGCGAGCCCCGCCGCGGCGAGACACGCCATGGAGCGCAAGGTGCTCGAGGATGCCGTGGCCTATATCCGCAGCCTGGCCGAGCGCCACGGCCGCAATGCCGACTGGGCCGAGGCGGCGGTGCGTGAGGCGGTCAATCTGACCGCCGGCGAAGCCCTGGAGCAGAATGTCACCGATGTGGTGGCGACCGACCTGGCTGATTTGCTGAAACAGATCGACGGACGCCCGGTGGTGATGGAGGAGGGGGAGCGAGCCCTGGCCACCGCGGACCTGACCATCGAGCGCTTCGATCCCGACTGGCGCACCAAGCTGCTCTCGGTGATCACCGACCCCAACGTCGCCTACTTCCTGATGATCATCGGTTTCTACGGGCTGATCTTCGAACTCTCCAACCCGGGCAGCCTGGTGCCGGGTACCATCGGCATCATCTGCCTGCTGCTGGCGCTGTTCGCCTTTCAGGTGCTGTCGGTCAACTATGCGGGTCTGGCGCTGATTCTGGTGGGCCTGGCGCTGATCGTGGGCGAGGCGCTGATGCCCAGCTTCGGCATCCTCGGATTCGGCGGCATTGTCGCCTTCGTGATCGGATCGGTGATACTGATGGATGCGGAAAACCTGCGGCTCTCGCTGCCGTTGATCGGTGGCGTGGCCCTTGTCTCCTCGGCGCTGATGCTGTGGATCATGCTGCGCTTCGTGGGCCTGCGCCGGCGCCCCGCGCTCACCGGCCAGGAAGAACTGATCGGCCATGAGGCAGTGGCCCTGGAGGACTTCACCGACAGCGGTCATGTGCGCCTGATGGGTGAGCGCTGGAATGCACGCAGCCGGGTGGCCATCGCGTGCGGCCAGGCGGTGCGGGTCACCGCGGTGGATGGCCTGACCCTGGAGGTGGCGCCGCTGGAGTCATCCGGGTAAAGCAAGCCGGGAGACGGCATCCGCCGTCGCCCGATCGTTCAAGGAGTGGCAACCATGCTGATTTCCTATCTCGTCCCCGTTGTGCTGGTGGTGATGCTGCTGGCAGCGTCGATTCGTATCCTGCCGGAGTACAAGCGTGGCGTGGTCTTCTTCCTGGGGCGCTTCCAGTCGGTGAAGGGGCCGGGCCTGATCATCATCATCCCCGGCATCCAGAAGATGGAGGTGGTGGACCTGCGGGTGGTCACCATGGACGTGCCCGAGCAGGATGTGATCTCCCGTGACAACGTCACCGTGAAGGTCAACGCGGTGCTCTACTTCCGGGTGGTGGATCCCGAGAAGGCGATCATCCAGGTCGAGAACTTCACCCAGGCGACCAGCCAGCTGGCCCAGACCACCCTGCGCTCGGTACTCGGCAAGCATGATCTGGACGAGATGCTCTCCGAGCGCGACAAGCTCAACGACGATATCCAGGAGATCATCGACAGCTCCGCCGAGAGCTGGGGCATCAAGGTGGCCAATGTCGAGATCAAGCACGTCGATCTGGACGAGAGCATGATCCGCGCCATCGCCCGCCAGGCCGAGGCCGAGCGTGAGCGGCGCGCCAAGGTGATCCACGCCGAGGGCGAGCTACAGGCCTCCCGCAAGCTTGTCGAGGCCGCCAACGTCATGGCCGAGAACTCCGCGGCGCTGCAGCTGCGCTACCTGCAGACCATGAGCGACATGAGCAACAAGAACGCCTCCACCATCTTCTTCCCGCTGCCCATGGATATCATGGAGGCCTTCCGCCACCTCAAGGCTTCTCCGGCGGCCCAGGCACGCACGGGTGGCCAGGCGCCGGAGGACGGCAGCGCCTCGTGACCCGCTGATGCCACGGCCGGCTGGCCGTGGCATGCTGAGGGGCCCATCGCGATATCGAGGTTGCCTTGAGCCCCGCTCCCCTCTCTCACCGCCAGCAGGGTCTGCTGATGACCGGCGGCGGCGCCCTGATCATTTCCCCCGACGCCCTGCTGATCAAGGTGATCGGGCTGCCCGATGCCGAGATCCTGATCTGGCGCGGCCTGCTCACCGCACTCGGTTTCATCGCCATCGTGGTCGCCCGCCATGGGCGAGCGGCGCCGTGGGCCTACCGCCGCTGTGGCTGGACCGGCATCGGCGTGGCCGTGCTCTTCAGTTTCTCCACCTTCGGCTTCGTGCTTGGCAACCAGTACACCCGTGGCGGCAATGTGCTGATGATCCTGGCCGGGGCGCCGCTGATCGCCGCGCTGCTCTCCCGGGTCTTCCTGCACGAGAGGCTGCCGCGGCGCACCTGGCTGGCCATCTTCGGCTGCCTGCTGGGTATCGCGCTGATCGCCCTGGATGATGCCGGCTCGGGTTCCTGGCTCGGCAACGGCTTCGCCCTGCTGGCGGCCACGGCCCTGGCCGCCAACTTCACCCTGGCGCGCACCCGGCCGGGGGTCGACATGAGCCCCATGCTCACCCTGGCCGGGCTGATCGTGGCGGCCGCCGCGGGGCTCTATGGCCTGCTTGGCCCCGGTATTGAGCTGCCTTCCGGCCCTTCACTGCTGTGGCTGGTGGTGCTCTGCCTGGTGCTGCTGCCGCTGGGGTTCACCCTGATCCAGCGCGGCCCGCTCTACCTGCCCGCCGCCGAGGTGGGGCTGCTGATGCTGCTGGAAGTCGTGGCGGGCACCCTCTGGGTGTGGTGGCTGCTCGGCGAGCGGCCAGCCCCCGCGGCATTCCTGGGCGGAGCCCTGGTGCTGGGCAGTCTGCTGGCCAAGGGGCTGGTGGATCGTCGGATCGAGAGGCATCGGCGGGCGCCGGGTGCAGCGCAGCACGAGCTCTGCTAGAATGCCGCGCTCCTGTCGCACCCACCCTGGATCTTCGTCTGATGAAGCCCGAGCACATGATGACTCCCCTGGCAGGGCTGGCCACGCCGCCCTAGCGCACCCCCTCCTATCTCCCGGCGATGCCGCCGTCTTCGGTGCGTCATCGCTCGACATCATCATGATGTCCCGTGCGCCCCAGTGCGCCTCCCTGTTCGTGATTCACGCCTCTCCGCCGTCCTTCTGCGGCGACAGCTCCTCCTGACGGGTGCCGGCGAGGGCATGTGGACGACAGGATTTCGACGCCTCACGGCCCATCCATTCCCCTGACTGGACCGCAGCATGTACGAAAAGATGAAACTGAGTTGGTTCTCCAACCTCAAGGGCGACACCCTGGCGGGTATCGTCGTCGCCCTGGCGCTGATCCCCGAGGCCATCGCCTTCTCCATCATCGCCGGTGTCGATCCTAAGGTGGGCCTCTACGCCTCCTTCGCCATCTGCGTGATCATCGCCTTCACCGGCGGGCGCTCGGGCATGATCTCCGCGGCCACCGGCGCCATGGCGCTGCTGATGATCACCCTGGTCAAGGAGCACGGCCTCGAGTACCTGCTGGCCGCCACCCTGCTTACCGGCGTGCTGCAGATCGTCGCGGGGTACCTGAAGCTGGCCGATCTGATGCGCTTCGTGTCCCGTTCGGTAGTCACCGGCTTCGTCAACGCCCTGGCGATCCTGATCTTCATGGCTCCAGCTGCCGGAACTGACCGGGGTGACCTGGCATGTCTATGCCATGACCGCTGCAGGCCTGGTGATCATCTATGGCTTCCCCCATGTGCCGGTGATCGGCAAGACCATCCCCTCGCCGCTGGTATGCATCGTGGTGCTCACCGCCGTCTACCTGCTGACCGGCATGGAGATCAGAAGCGTCGGCGACATGGGCGAGCTGCCCGACAGCCTGCCGGTGTTCCTGTGGCCCGAGGTGCCGCTCAACCTCGAGACGCTGATGATCATCCTGCCCTACTCGGTGATGCTGGCCGTGGTGGGCCTGCTGGAATCGATGATGACCGCCACCATCATCGACGACCTGACCGACACCAAAAGCAACAAGAACCGCGAGTGCAAGGGCCAGGGCATCGCCAACATCGGTGCCGGGCTGATCGGCGGCATGGCGGGCTGCGCGATGATTGGTCAGTCGGTGATCAACATCAAGTCCGGCGGTCGCCGTCGCATGTCGACCCTGATCGCCGGCGTGGCGCTGCTGCTGATGGTGGTTTTCCTGGCCGACTGGGTCTCCCAGATTCCCATGGCCGCGCTGGTGGCGGTGATGATCATGGTCTCCATCGGTACCTTCAGCTGGGAGTCGATTCGTGATCTGAAGAAGCACCCGATGAGCACCAACTTCGTCATGTTGGCCACCGTGGTGGTGACCGTGGGCACCCACAACCTGGCGATCGGCGTCTTCGTCGGCGTGCTGCTCGCCGCCATGTTCTTTGCCAACAAGGTGGGCAACATCCTCTATATCGGCAGCGAGGAGGCCGACGAGGGCAGCACGCGGGTCTACAAGGTGGTGGGCCAGGTGTTCTTCGCCTCCTCCGAGCGTTTCGGCAATGCCTTCGACTTCAAGGAGACGGTGGAGAAGGTCACCATCGACCTGTCACGCGCCCACTTCTGGGATATTACCGCTGTCCAGGCGCTGGATCGCATCGTGATCAAGTTCCGTCGCGAGGGCACCGAGGTGGAGCTGATCGGTCTCAACGAGGCGAGCGCCACCATCGTTGACCGCTATGCGGTGCATGACGACCCCGCGGCCGTCGAGAAGCTGATGGGCGGGCACTGAGTCCCCCTCTGGTTAGGCGCGCCGCATTCCTCCATGCTGTGGCCACCGCCATGGCTAACGAAGGAGGCGTGATGAACCATCCGGAGATCGACACCGACGGCATCCGGCGTCAGCTGGAGGAGGCCAGGAAGGCGTTGCTCGAGCAGAGCAGCGAAAGCCAGGAGAGTCGCGCCACGGTGGTGCTGGACCAGCAGTCCGTGGGGCGCCTCTCGCGCATGGATGCCCTGCAAGGGCAGGCCATGGCCCAGGCCGAGGAAGAGCGCCGACAGCTGACGATACGGCGCATCGATTCTGCCCTGGCGCGGCTGGCGCGGGGGGAATTTGGTGAGTGCATCGAGTGTGGCGAGTGGATCGCCGCCAGACGGCTGGAATGGGATCCGACCGTGCTCAAGTGCATCGACTGTGCCGAATAAGGTGCGGCGAGAGTGATCCAGCGCCTGGGCAACGGCCTTCCACTGGGATAGATACGCTGAGAACCGCAGTGATAGACAACGACATACGTCAGCCAGGATGTAGACAATGACCGAACAGGTAATGGCCGCCATCGACGGCTCGAAGTTCTCGGAAGGAGTGTGCGACTACGCCGCCTGGGCCAGCCTGGCGCTGGGTGCCCCGCTGACCTTCCTGCACGTGAACGACAACCACCCCCAGACCGCCGAGACCGACCTCTCGGGCAACATCGGCCTGGGCTCCCGGGAGCACCTGCTCGAGGAGCTCTCCCAGCTGGAGGAGAGACGCGCCAAGGTGGCCCAGGAGCAGGGCCGGCTGATGCTCAAGGCGGCCCGGGAGCGCGCGGTCGAGAAAGGGGCAGGCGAGCCCGCCGGCCGCCAGCGCAACGGCACCCTGGTCGAGACCCTCGAGGAACTGCAGGAGGAGATTCGCCTGCTGGTGGTGGGCAAGCGCGGCGAGACCGCCCACCAGGACAGTGGCCACTTGGGCTCCAACCTGGAGCGGGTGGTGCGCAGCCTGCATCGTCCGATCCTGATGGTGCCCCACGCCTTCAAGGCGCCCGAGAAGGTGATGCTGGCCTTCGACGGCAGCAAGACCACCCGCAAGGGGGTGGAGATGCTGGCGAAGAGCCCGCTGTTCGAGGGCGTACCGGTGCATGTGGTGATCGTCGGTGCCGAGACCGGTGACAATCGCTCCCAGCTCGACTGGGCACTCAAGACGCTGCGTGACGCCGGTCATGAGGCCGAGGGCGCCATCCGCGCCGGCGAGGTCGAGGCCACCCTGCGCGCCTACCAGGAGGAGCAGCAGATCGACCTGCTGGTGATGGGGGCCTACGGCCACTCGCGCATTCGCCACCTGCTGGTGGGCAGTACCACCACCGCCATGCTGCGCAAGGCCAAGGGACCGGTGCTGCTGCTGCGCTGAGCGCGACCCTGCGATTCGACACGACGCCCCGCTGCCGCCATGGCCCGGGCGCGTCGTTGTCTGTCACTCCTGGCCCTTGGAGTTCCACGAGTACCCCCTGAGCCAGCCACCAGCCGGCGCAGAGGAAGAGCAGCATGCCGGCGAGAATGACCTGGAAAGAGGCGCCCAGATCCAGTGCCGCTCCCAGCACCGCCGGTGCCAGGCCGGTGGAGAACACCATGGCCGCGCTCAGGGTGGCGCGCACCGTGCCCAGATGCTCGGCGCCCCAGCTGCGCACCAGCAGGCTGGTGGCGATGGGCTCCTGGGCGCCCATGGCGAGCCCACCGCCCACCATCAGTGCCCAGACGCCGAGATCGCCTCCTGCCAGCAGGGCGATTCCCAGCGCCAGCGCATAGGGGAGCAGGTAGAGGCGCGCCAGGCGGATGGGGCCCAGGCTGTCCACCCAGCGCCCGCCGAACAGCGCGCCGGGCAGCTTGGCCAGGCCCATTCCGGTCAGCGCCAGGGCGTAGGCGCCGAGGCTCGAACCCAGGTCCTCGGTCATCGCCGCCTGGTAGATGAATAGCCCCGTCATGGTCACCGGCAGCACCATCAGCAGCGGCAGCAGTTTCCAGAAGCGTGCCTCGCGGAAGGGGCGCGGTCCCTTCACGGCGCTGGCCACTGCGCCGGCCGCTCTGCACGGCGCCTGTCGGCCAGGGGCCGCTGAAGCAGCAGCGGCACCCAGAACGAGCGCCAGGCAGGCCACGAACAGCCACCACAGCTCTCGCCACCCCAGCCACATCAGCAGGGCCGCCATCAGCGGCGGCAGTGCCGTCTCGCCCAGCATGATGCCGATGCCGGCGAGCCCCAGGGCACGACCACGCAGGGTGGTGAACTCGCGTCCCGCCAGGGTGTTGCCCAGGTGCGTCATCATGCCCTGGCCGCAGAAGCGCACCAGGCCAAGGCCGGCGAGCCCCAGCCACCACCAGGGCGCGGCGGTCAGCAGCAGGATGCCGGTGAGCAGCGCGGCGATGACGATCAGCGCGAAGCGGCGGGGCGGGATCCAGTCGATGCTGGGCCCCAGGCGCAGCACCGCGAAGCCCGCCATCAAGGTCACCGCGGCGTAGGCGGTGCCGAACTGACCGGCCGAGAGCCCGAGGTGGGCGCTGATGGGAGCCTGGAAGAGGCCGATGAAGAAGCTCTGGCCGAGGCTCGAGGTGAACATTGCCAGCATCGCGATGGCGATCAGGCCGCGGTGTTGCGTGAGCAGGGTTCGATAGCTCAAGGAGTCCTCCATGACCTGGGGGAGAAGGCTGGAAGTGGCCATGATAGCAGTGCCGGTGATCGCCCAGGCGCCTTGCTGCGGAGTGGATGGCCCCATCGACCTTGCGCAGCGAAGCGGAGATAATCGCTGGCGTCTTCCATCCTCATCCGGAGAACGCCCATGACCATCAACCGTTACGACACCAAGGCGCGCATGAGCCGCGCCGTGATCCACAACGGCATCGCCTACCTTTGCGGCCAGGTGGCCGGCCCCGAGGCGCGCCACGGCGATATTACCGCTCAGACCGAGAGCATGCTGTCGCGCCTCGACGCCCTGCTCAAGGAGATCGGCAGCGACCGCGAGAACCTGCTCACTGCCACCATCTACCTCAAGGATGGCCACGACTTCGCCGCCATGAATGCGGTGTGGGACGCCTGGGTGCCCACCGGCCATGCCCCGGCGCGCACCTGTGTCTGTGCCCCCATGCCTGCCGACGAACTGAAGGTCGAGATCACCGTCACCGCCGCCATCGGCGGCAGTGAATACAGCTTCTGAAGGCTAGCGTGAGCCGCTGGGGTAGCGCGTCTCCTTGAGGCTGTCCTTGATCTTCTTGAGGTGGCCGAGGAAGTCCTCGCCGCGGCGCAGGGTCACCCCGGTGGCCAGCACGTCGACCAGCGCCAACTGGATCATCCGCGAGGTCATCGGCATGAAATGGTCGGTGTCCTCGTGGGTGGCGACCTCCAGGGTCTCGCTGCACTCCCGGGCCAGCGGCGAGTCCGGAGCGGTGATGCCCAGCACCACGGCGCCTGTCTCGCGGGCCAATCGGGCGATGTCGACCAGTTCCCGGGTGCGTCCGGTCCAGGAGATGATCACCACCACGTCGCCGGTGTGGCAGGTGGAGGCCACCATGCGTTGCATCAACACGTCGACGTAGGCGGTCACCGGCAGGTTGAAGCGGAAGAACTTGTGCTGGGCATCCTGGGCCACGGCGCCGGAGGCACCCAGGCCGAAGAAGTGGATCTGCTTGGCCTGGATCAGGTAATCCACCACCCGTTCGATGCGCTTGGGGTCGGTCTGGCGGCGTGCCTCGTCCAGCGCGGCGATGGTGGCACCGAAGATCTTCTGGGTATATTCAGTAGCATTGTCGTCGGGTTCCACCGCCTGGCTGACGTAGGGCGTGCCGCCGGCCAGGCTCTGGGCCAGCTTGATCTTGAAGTCAGGGTAGCCCTTGGCCTCGAAGCTGCGGCAGAAGCGATTGACGGTGGGTTCGCTCACCGAGGCGGCCTGGGCCAGGGTGGCGATGCTCATGCCGGTGGCGGCGGCCGGGTTGGCCAGGATGACGTCGGCGACCTTGCGCTCCGAGCGATTGAGATCGTCCAGGCGCTGGCGGATACGGTCGAGCAGGTCGTGACGGGCCATGATGAGGCGTGATCTCCAGGGATGGGGTGTTGAGGGTTGATGTGGTGATTTAACTACATGGTGCTGGCTATCCTAGCTCGAGCCGGCTGCCGAGACCAACGGAGCGCTGCCCATGGGTTGTTATTTCAGTTGGTTTACCAAGATTGCTTGCGATCCCAGGTCGTAGATGCCATTTTTTTGCTAAGTTAACGATATGGGGCGAAGATGAGCCAAAGCAACCGGCGACCGGCCAGGACTCGCCGGCACCCAGATCGACCTGGCGCTGTTCGGGGCGCTCGGTGATCTGGCCCAGCGCAAGCTGTTTCCGGCGCTCTTCCAGCTGGAGCGCGAAGGGCTCCTCGACCCCGCCACCCGCCTGCTCGGCCTGGCGCGCCAGGAGCTCGATGTCGACGCCTTCCGGGCCCGCATCGATAAGGCGCTCAGGACCCACGTCAAGGCCGAGGAGCTGGAGCGATCCGAGGCTCAGGCGTGCTTCCTCGCCCGACTCTGACTTCCTGCAGCTCGACTTCACCCGGCCCGAGGGCTACGCCGCCATCCGCGAGTGGCGCCAGGGCGCCGGCCGGCCCATGGTGGTCTACCTGTCGGTGGCAGCGAAGATCTATGGTGATATCTGCCGCCACCTCGAGGCCGGTGGCTGCCTGGACGACGAGAGTCGGGTGGTGGTGGAGAAGCCGATCGGCTACGACCTGGCGTCGTCTACCGAGATCAACGACGCCATCGGCGCCGTCTTCCCCGAATCACGCATCTATCGCATCGATCACTACCTGGGCAAGGAGACGGTGCAGAACCTGATCGCGCTGCGCTTCGCCAACCCGCTGTTCGGCACCCAGTGGAACCAGAATCACATCTCTCACGTGGAGATCACCGTGGCCGAGCAGGTGGGCATCGAGGGGCGCTGGGGCTACTTCGACGACGCCGGCCAGCTGCGCGACATGGTCCAGAACCACCTGCTGCAGCTGGTCTGCCTGATCGCCATGGACCCGCCCGCCAACCTCGATGCCGACGCCATCCGTGACGAGAAGGTCAAGGTGCTCAAGGCGCTCAAGCCCTTCACCGACGACATGCTGGGGCGCGACGTGGTGCGCGGCCAGTACACCGCCGGCACCATCGACGGCAGGTCGGTGCCGGGCTATCTGGAAGAGGAAGGGGCCAACACCGAGAGCCACACCGAGTCCTTCGTGGCCATGAAGACCGGCGTGGCCAACTGGCGCTGGGCCGGGGTGCCGTTCTACCTGCGCACCGGCAAGCGCATGCCCGAGAAGCTCTCGCAGATCGTCATCCACTTCCGCCAGCAGCCGCACTATATCTTCGACCCCGACCAGCGCGGTCTGGCCGCCAACAAGCTGGTGATCCGCCTGCAGCCGGAAGAGGGCATCGCCCTGGAGGTGCTGACCAAGGACAGCGGCCTGGACAAGGGCATGCGCCTGCGTCGCGGTCCCCTGCACCTCGAATTCAACAGCGCCTTCCCCAAGACCCGCATCCCCGACGCCTACGAGCGCCTGCTGCTCGAGGTGATGAAGGGGCAGCAGTACCTGTTCGTGCGCCGCGACGAGGTGGAGCACGCCTGGCAGTGGTGCGATAACCTGATTGCCGCCTGGGAGGAGCGCGACGAGCCGCCGCGCCGCTACCCCGCCGGCTCCTGGGGGCCGGTCGCCTCCATCGCCATGATCACCCAGGACGGACGCAGCTGGTAGTGAAGATTACTAGAGTATGGCGACCGGCCCCGGGGCCCGTGGCGCCTCTCTCAAGACCGCCATGATCACCCAGGACGGACGCAGCTGGTATGAAGATTACTAGAGTATGGCGACCGGCCCCCGGGGCCCGTGGCGCCTCTCTCAAGACCGCCATGATCACCCAGGCTGGGCGCAGCTGGTACGAGGACTATTGAGATGAGCGAGCAGTGCCGACAACAGTTGGCCGGACAGTTGGCGGAGGCGGTGGCCGAGGCGCTGCGCGCCGATCTGGCGACCCAGGCGCGCGCCCTGCTGGTGCTCTCGGGTGGCTCCACCCCAGTACCCTTCTTTCAGGCGCTGGCGGCCTGTGAGTTGCCCTGGGAGCGGATCGAGGTGACGCTCGCCGACGAGCGCTGGGTGGCGGAGGATGCCACCGACAGCAACGCCCGCCTGGTGCGCGAGCACCTGCTCAAGGGCCCGGCAGCGCAGGCCACCTTCGTGCCGCTTGACCACCGCCGACCCGACTCCCGAGCAGGGAGCGGCCGCCGTGGCCGAGCGGCCTCGAGGCCCTGGCCTGGCCGGCCAGCGCCGTGATCCTGGGCATGGGCGGCGACGGCCACACCGCCTCGTTGTTCCCCGACAGCCGCGAGCTCGCCCTGGCGCTGACCACCGAGGCCGCGGCGGCGCGCGGTGCGCACGCCGAGCCAGCCCCAGCCACGCATCACCCTCTCCGCCGACCGCCTGCACCAGGCGCGGCGGCATCTCCTGCACATCACCGGCGGCGACAAGCGCGCCGTGCTGGCCCGGGCGCTGGCCGGCGACGACGTTCGCGAGCTGCCGATCCGCGCCTTCCTCGCCTGCCCGCTGGCCATCTACTGGGCCCCCTGAACACCGGAGTGACATCCATGACCTTTCAGAACAGCATCGACAAGCAGCTCCCCTCGACCCGCACCACCGAACTGGACAGCATCTGCCTCAAGGCCGAGGTGATCCCGGTGCTGGCCATCCAGCGCGTCGAGGACGCCGTGCCCCTGGCCCGCGCCCTCTACGAAGGCGGCCTGACCGTGCTCGAGGTCACCCTGCGCACCGACTGCGCCCTGGAGGCGATCCGCCGCATCAAGGAGGCACTCCCCCAGGCCAGCATCGGCGTGGGCACCGTGCTGACGCCCGCCCAGTATCGCCAGGCCGAGGAGGTCGGCGCCGACTTCGTCGTCACCCCCGGCACCACCGAGGCGCTCTACCGTTACGGCGTGAGCAGCCCGGTCCCCATGCTGCCCGGCGTGTCCACCGTCTCCGAACTGATGGCCGGCTGGCAGTACGGCTATCGCCGCTTCAAGTTCTTTCCCGCCGAGGCCAGCGGTGGCGTCAAGGCGCTCAAGGCTTTCGCCGGGCCGTTGCCCGAGGCGCGCTTCTGCCCCACCGGGGGCATCAACCTGGAGAATGCCGAGGACTACCTGGCGCTCAAGAATGTGATGTGCGTGGCTGGCTCCTGGCTGACGCCGACGTCGCTGGTCGAGGCTGAGGACTGGAACGGCATCCGCCAGCTGGCCCACGGGGTGGCAGAGCGTTACCACCACTAGCGGTGGCGAGCCGCGGGGCCCGTGTGTCATCGGCTCGGGCCCTGAGCCGATGACACCCTGCGTATCGGCCAGGGTCTCAGCCGCGAGAAAGCGTCGTGCCCAGCGGGTGCTGGGCGCCAGGGACCAGCCACACCGGGTCGAGGCGGGTATTGGCGGCTTCCACGCAGAGGAGGCTGCGGGCGGCCTCGCCGGGAGTGTCCTCGGGAAGGGTCTCGCCCGGGTGCCAGACCACCACCGAGTCGCTGCCTTGCCGAGCGATCCGCAGGCGGCGTTCACCGTCATCCAGGGTGACCTCGGCGTTGCTGTGGTAGATCCGGTCGATGCCACCGCGCACCCCCAGCTCGCCCTGCTGTTCGCCCTCGGCGAAGCCGGCCAGCTTGTCCAGGTAGCGGGCGCCGAGGAGCCCTTCCAGGCGGCAGGCGAAGGTATCGGCCACCGCCAGGTAGGTGTGCAGGGCGCCGCTCATCTTCACCGGGGTCTCGCCGGTGTGTTCGGTGATCAACTCCACGTGCAGGCGGTTGGCATTGGCCTGAACCACCAGCCGGGGTGCGAGCTGTTGATGCAGGCGCTGCTCGGGGGAGAGGTGCAGCTCGACGCCCTCCTCATGCTCATCCACGGCATCCAGGCGCCACTGTGCGTTGCAGCGGTGCCGTGGAAGGGGCCGTTGTGATCCTCCGACTCGTCGGCATAGCGGTCATCGGCAAACCACGGCCAGCAGAGCGGGATGCCGCCACGAATAGTCCCGGGCAGTGCCTGGGGCGTGGGCGTTACCCACAGCCAGCCGCTGGGCACCATGCCCTCGGGTGCCTGCGTAGCGTCGTTCGGAAGAGCCTGCGGCCCGCGCGTCTTCGGGCGCGTCCGGGGCGCCGGCCGGAAGATGGTGAAGGAGCTGTCCTCCCTGCAGCGAGAGGGCCAGCTCGCCCCAGGCCTCGTTGGCCAGCCAGACCTCACGGCCGGCCCATTCGGCGCGGCGCTGGCCAGTGGTCTCGTCGAGCAGGGTTCTGAGCGAAGCGGGGATCATGGGGCCTCCGGGTTGTGATGGCGACATCGCCGTGGCGGAAAAGCAGTCGCGCAGCCTAGCACGACGGCGCGGCTTACCTCAGGCATCTTCTGCATGGATCTGCCCGGCCTGGCGGGCCAGGTCGTCGGCCTCGAAGCCGCCGAATACCGAGGCGCCCAGCTCGGCGGCGCTGGCCAGGTGGCGGAAGCCGCCGAACAGCTCGCGGCCCAGGCCCACGTGGTGGGCGGCCAGTTCGGCGACATGGCGCTCGCGATCGGCCCAGGTGTGGGCGTCCACCTTCGCCTCAAGGGTGCCGGCGTTGGCATCCAGGCGCACGATATCGCCATCCTTGAGCTTTGCCAGCGGGCCTCCGTCGAGTGCCTCGGGGCTGATATGGATGGCGCCGGTACTCTGCCGGAGGCGCCGGACATGCGCCCGTCGGTGACCAGCGCCACCTTGTGGCCGCGGTCCTGGAGCACGCCGAGGTAGGGTGTCAGCTTGTGCAGCTCCGGCATGCCGTTGGCCTTGGGGCCCTGGAAGCGCACCACGGCGATCACGTCGCGGTCCAGCTCGCCGGCCTCGAAGGCCCCCTTGAGCTCGTTCTGGTCCTCGAAGATCCTGACCGGGGCCTCTACCACGCGGTGCTCCTCGGCCACCGCCGAGACCTTGATCACCCCACGGCCCAGGTTGCCGTCCACCACGGTGAGCCCGCCGGTGGGAGCGAAGGGCGCGGCCACGCCGCGTAGCACCTCCTCGTCCAGGCTCTTCTCGGGTCCCTCGCGCCAGATGAGCTTGCCCTCCTCGAGGAAGGGCCCTGTGTGTAGGCGGTGAGGTCGGTGCCGAACACCGTGGGAATGTCGCCATGGATCAGCCCCGCGGCGAGCAGTTCGCGGAACAGGAAGCTCATGCCGCCGGCGGCCTGGAAGTGGTTGATGTCGGCCTGGCCGTTGGGATAGACCTGCATCAGGCTCGGGGTTACCGCGGAGAGGTCGGTGAAGTCCTCCCAGGTGATGGTGAAGCCCGCGGCGGCGGCCATGGCCACCAGGTGCAGGGTGTGGTTGGTGGAGCCGCCGGAGGCGAGCAGGCCGACGATGGCGTTGACGATGGCGCGCTCGTCGATCTGCTTGTAGAAGGGGCGGTAGTCGCCGCCGGGCTCGCTGTTGCGGATCGCCTGCTCGGTGGCGAAGCGGGTCAGCGCCTCGCGCATCTCGGTGCCCGGGTTGACGAAGGAGGTGCCCGGCAGGTGCAGCCCCATCATCTCCATCATCAGCTGGTTGGAGTTGGCGGTGCCGTAGAAGGTGCAGGTGCCGGGCTGTGGTAGGACTGCGACTCCGCCTCGAGCAGCTCCTCGCGGCTCGCCTTGCCCTCGGCGAACAGCTGGCGGATGCGCGCCTTCTCCTTGTTGGGCAGCCCGCTGGGCATGGGACCCGCCGGCACGAACATCGCCGGCAGGTGGCCGAAGCGCGCCGCGGCGATAAACAGCCCCGGCACGATCTTGTCGCACACGCCGAGGTAGAGCGCGGCGTCGAACATGTTGTGGGAGAGCCCCACGGCGGTGGCCATGGCGATGACATCGCGGGAGAACAGCGACAGCTCCATGCCCGGTTGGCCCTGGGTGACGCCGTCGCACATGGCCGGCACGCCGCCGGCGAACTGGGCGGTGGAGCCCATGGCGCGGGCGGCGGCCTTGATGGTCTCTGGGAAGGTCTCGAACGGCTGGTGGGCCGAGAGCATGTCGTTGTAGGCCGAGATGATGCCGAGGTTGGCCGAGTTCATCAGCTTGAGCGCGTTCTTGTCCGTCTCACCGCAGGCCGCGAAGCCGTGGGCCAGGTTGCCGCAGGAGAGCTCGCCGCGGTGCACGCCGCGGCGGTGCTGGTCGGCCATGCGGCGCTCGTAGAGGGCGCGTCGCTCGGCGGAGCGCTCGCGGATGCGACGGGTGACGTCGGCGACGGTGGGATCGAGCGAGGGCAGCATGTCGAGCTCCATTGGGTTGGTGCGCTAGAGGCCCAGCAGCCTGAGCAGCCAGCGCCGATAGGGGGGATTGAGCCAGCCTACCGCACTGCGTGGCGACTGAAGGAAGACGGCGCGGGCATGGCTGAATCGCCGGAAGCCTGCCTCGCCCTGATAGCTGCCGATGCCGCTCCGCCTACGCCGCCGAAAGGCAGTGCCGGCACGGCGTTGTGCCACAGGGTGTCATTGAACACCACGCCGCCGGAGTGGGTCTCCTCGAGCAGCCGGCGGCGCAGATCGGCGTCGTCGGTAAAGGCATAGAGCGCCAATGGGCGGGGACCGCGCTGGACCCGGGCGATGGCATTCTCCATATCCGGCACCCCGATCACCGGCAGCCAGGGCCCGAAGACCTCCTCGCGCATGATGGCCAGGTTATCGGTGGGGTCGACCACCAGGGTCGGCGGCAGCTTGACGCCGCCATCGGCCAGCTCGAGTCTCTCGCCGAGCTCGATCACCCGGCAGCCATGGTCCCTGGCCTCGTGGAGCATGTCCTCGAGTCGCGCGCGATGTTCGGCGCCTGGTACCGAGCTGTAGTCGCGGCTGGCGGTGCCCTCGGGGTAGAAGCGTGCCACCTGGCGCTGCATCGCCTTGAGGAACTCCTCCAACTGCGGGGCTTCCACCAGCACGTGGTCGGGGGCGATGCAGGTGCGCCCGGCGTTGAGCCACTTGCCGAAGGCGATGCGTTCGGCGGCCTTCTCCAGGTCGGCGTCGCCGGCCACCAGGACCGGGGTCTTGCCGCCCAGTTCGAGGGTGATCGGCGTCAGGTTGGCCGCTGCGGCGCGCGCCACCTCGCGACCGATGCTGAGGCGCTGCCGGTGAACAGCAGGTGGTCGAAGGGCAGGGCGGCGAAGGCGCGGGCTACCTCGGCATCGCCCTCCATCACGCAGAGCTCCTGGGGCGAAGTAGCGAGCCGCCAGGGCGCGCCATCAGCGCCGAGGTGGCCGGGTGTGCTCGCTGGGCTTGATCATCACCCGGTTGCCGGCGGCCAGGGCATCGATGGCGGGTAGCCAGGCGAGGCTCCAGGGGTAGTTGGAGGGGAGATGATGCCCACCACCCCCAGCGGCTGGGTGTGCACCCGGGCACGGGCCGGCTGCAGCCGCCAGCCGACCGGCTGACGGCTGGGGCGCATCCAGCGGCGCAGCCGGCGGCGGGCGAAGCCTGCGCCCTGAGTATGGTGGCCACCTCGGCCAGCCGGGTCTCCATCTCGGCACGCTGACCGAAGTCGGTGCTGATGGCCGCGGCGATCTCGTCGCGGTGACGGCGGGGTCAGGGTGGCCAGTCGCGTCAGCCGATCCCGGCGGGTGGCAAGGCTGGGGTAGGGCTCCGCGTTGAAGGCGCGGCGCTGGGCGTCGAGGTGGACCTGGAGATCACGGGCATCGCTCATGCTGAGATCCTGTTCGCGGTGATGGAAGGTCGGTCGGGGTCTGGGCACAATGGTGGCGCCATCTCGCCGCCAGGGGAAGGCACCACGACGCCCCATGAACGGAGTGACTGCATGCCCATGCTGACGCGTCAGACCCTGCCCGCCATGGAGGCGGTGTCCGCCAGCGACTGGAACGCCCTGGTCGGTGATGATCATCCGTTCCTGCGCCACGAGTTTCTGCATGCCCTGGAGGCCAGCGGCTCGGTGGGCCCGGCCACCGGCTGGGTGCCGCGCCACCAGACGCTGTGGCAGGGCGAGTCGCTGGTCGGCATCATGCCGCTCTACCACAAGCACCACTCCTTCGGCGAATACGTCTTCGACTGGGCCTGGGCCGATGCCTGGGAGCGCGCCGGTGGACGATTACTACCCCGGGCGCGCTGACGGCGACTCCTCTCACCCCGGCCGCCGGGCCCGCGCCTGGCCCTGGCGCCGGGGGTCGATCCGCGGGCGGCTCGCGAGGTGCTGGCCGACGCCTGGGAGATAGGCAACCTCTCGAGCTGGCACCTGCTGTTTGCCGAGGAGGCCGAGGTGGCCGGGTGGCAGGCGGCACGCCCGGAACTGCTGGCGCGCCACGGAGTGCAGTTCCAGTGGCGCGATCGCGGCTATGGCGACTTCACTGGCTTTCTGGCCGCCATGACTTGCAAGCGCCGCAAGGCGATCCGCCGCGAACGGCGGATCGTCGCCGACCAGGGGCTGAGCCTGCACCGCCTGGAGGGGGAGGCGATCGACGCCGCGGCCCTCGAGCACTTCTACCGCTGCTACGAGATCACCTACCTGGAGCGCGGACGCCACGGCTACCTGAACCTCGAGTTCTTCCGGCGCCTGCGCGCCAGCCCGCCGGAGGCGCTGCTGCTGTCAGGCGCGCCTCGACGGCAGCTGGCGGCGGCAGCACCTGGCCTGCAGGGCGCGCGTACCCTCTACGGGCGCTACTGGGGCAGCGAGGTGGTCGCCGACTGCCTGCACTTCGAGGCCTGCTACTACCAAGGCATCGAGCACTGCCTGGAACGCGGCCTCACCGCCTTCGACCCCGGCACCCAGGGCGAGCACAAGCTGACGCGCGGGTTCGAGCCGCGGCTGCTGACCTCGCTGCACCATATCGCCGACCCGCGCCTTCGCGACGCCGTGGCGCGCTTCTGTGCCGAGGAGCGCACCCAGGTTCGCGCCTACTGCCGGGCCGCCGAGCAGGCGCTGCCGTTCCGTGATGAGGCGGAGATTGGTTCTGTCGGGGAGCGATGAAGATGGCATAATGCGCGGCATCATAACCACGTAACGGGAAGGCACCATGCTCAAGGGGTTGGCGCTGGCGCTGACGGTCCTGCTGGCGCTGCTGCAGTATCGGCTGTGGCTCGGTCAGGGAGGCATTGAGGAGCTGCGCGAGGTTCGTCAGCGGGTGGCGACGCTCGAGGCGGCTAACCAGCACGCTGCGCGACCGCAATGCGCGCCTGGCCGCCGAGGTGCTCGACTCAAGACCGGCCTCGATGCCATCGAGGAGCGCGCGCGCAGCGATATCGGCATGGTACGCACCGACGAGCAATTCTTCTGGGTGCCCGACGTGGCGGTGGAGACCGAACCGGTGGTCAACCCGGTGCCCGCCAAGCGCTTGGAGGCGAGCCGATGAGCGCAGCGCCCTGGCTGGTGGTGCCGGCGGCGGGGCAGGGGCGGCGCATGGGCGCCGATCGGCCCAAACAGTACCTGGAGCTCGAGGGTCGTCCGGTACTGGCCCACACGCTGGCAAGGCTGCACGCCGCCTTTCCCGAGGCCAGGCTTTGCCTCTGCCTGGACCCCGACGACAGCTGGTTCGACCCGGCCTGGGTGCCCTTCGCCGACTGGCGCCGGGTGCCTGGCGGCGCCGAGCGCGCGGACTCCGTGACCAATGCCCTGTCCGCGATCGCCGACGAGGCCAATGGCGACGACCTGGTGCTGGTCCATGACGTGGCGCGACCCTGTGTCGCCGTCGATGATCTGCGACTGCTGCTGCGGGTGCTGGTCGATGACCCGGAGGGCGGGCTGCTGGCCGCCCCGTGGCGGATACCATGAAGCGCGACGACGGCGCCGGCCGGGTCGCTCTCACCGAACCCCGCGCGGGCCTCTGGCACGCCTACACGCCCCAGGGCTTTCGCTATGGCCTGCTGGTCCGGGCGTTGCGTGATGCCGCGTCGGCGGGCGTGACGGTCACCGACGAGGCCTCGGCAGTGGAGGCCCTGGGCCATTCGCCGCGGCTGGTGCCCGGGCGCCGCGACAACCTCAAGATCACCCACCCCGAGGACCTGGCCCTGGCCGGCATGATCCTGGCCGCCCAGGCCTCGGCGCACAGCGAGACGGCGCCCGCGGGCGTCGCGGAGAGATGATGCGAATCGGCCATGGCTTCGACGTCCACCGCTTCGGCGAGGGCGACCACCTGATGATCGGCGGCGTCGCCGTTCCCTTCGAGCGCGGCTTCGTCGCCCACTCCGACGGCGATGTGCTGCTGCATGCCATCAGCGATGCGCTGCTGGGCGCCTGCGCGCTGGGCGATATCGGTCGCCACTTCCCGGATACCGACCCGGCCTGGAAGGGCGCCGACAGCCGCGACCTGCTGCGCCGCGTGGTGGCCCTGGTGCACGCGGCTGGCTATCGGGTCGGCAACCTGGATGCCACCCTGATGGCCCAGGCACCGAAGATGGCGCCCCACGTGGCGGCAATGGCGGCCAATGTGGCCGCGGACCTGGGCGTCGAGCCTGGCGCGGTCAACGTCAAGGCCACCACCACCGAGCGCCTGGGCTTCACCGGCCGCGGCGAGGGTATCGCCGCCGAGGCGGTAGCACTGCTGTTACCGGTCTCAGGACCGATTTCGGGACTGGTTTCGAAAAAGGCGAGTGAGCGCGCCGGTGAGTGATGACGCCACACGCCCCCAGGCCGATGCCATCGACTGGCCGCCGTCCTGGCCACGGGTGCTCGACGCCGAGTTCGGTTCGCCGGTCAGCGGGGACTACCGGGCGCGCCCCGAGGACTTCATGGTCGAGGAGGTGCTCGATTTCGCCCCCGAGGGGGAGGGGGAGCACCTCTGGCTCTCCATCGAGAAGCGCGACCTGACCACCGCCATGGTGGTGAAGGAGCTGGCGCGGCTGTGCGAGGTATCGCCGCGGGTGGTGGGCTACTCGGGCATGAAGGACCGTGTCGCCGTGACCCGCCAGTGGCTCTCGGTGCAACTGCCGGGTCGCGAGGCGCCGGAGGGCCTGGGCGATGCCCTGGCCGAGCGTGGCGTGCGGGTGCTGGAGAGGGCCCGCCACCCGCGCAAGCTCAAGCGCGGCGTGCACCGCGCCAACCGCTTCCGGCTGCGCCTGACCGGGCCGGTGGTGGACGATGCCGGCTTAGCGGCGCGCTGGGAGCGGCTGCTCGAGCGTGGGGTCGCCAACTATTTCGGTCCCCAGCGCTTCGGCCCCGACGGGCGCAACCTGCTGCGCGCCCGCTCGCTGCTGGCCCGCGGCTGGCGCAAGCGCGATGACCGCGATGGCATGCTGCTCTCGGCGGCACGCAGCTTCCTGTTCAACGAGCTGCTCGCCGAGCGTATCCGTGAGGGCAGCTGGGATCGCCTGCTGCCGGGCGAGGTGGCCAACCTCGACGGCAGCGCCAGCCAGTTCAGCATCGCGGCGCCGGACGCCGAACTCGAGGCCCGTGCGGCGCGCCTCGACCTGCACCCAAGCGGCGTGCTGTGGGGCACCGAGGCTCGGTGGCGAGTGACGAGGCGCTGGCCCGCGAGGCACACCTGGCCAGCCGCTTCCCGGCGCTGTGCGCGGGCCTCGAGCAGGCCGGCGTCCGCCTGGGGCGTCGCCCGCTGCGCCTGCGTCTGGTCGAGGCGAGCCTTACGCGTGGTGACGGCGAGCTGTGGCTTGCCTTCACGCTGCCCCGCGGCGCCTTCGCCACCGCGGTACTTCGAGAACTGATCGCGCACCCGACCCTGTGACGGGTGCGCCTACGCGAGGATTCGAGATGCGTCGACTGCTGCTCTCCAACGACGATGGTGTGCATGCCCCCGGGCTGCGCGCGCTCCACGATGCCCTGGTCTCCCATGCCAAGCTGCGGGTGGTGGCACCGGACCGCGACAAGAGCGGGGCCAGCAACTCCTTGACCCTGACCCGCCCGCTGGCGCTGTCGGCGCTGGACAACGGCTTCTACAGCGTGGATGGCACGCCGGCGGACTGCGTCTACCTGGGCGTCAACGGCGTCTGGGACGAGAGGCCCGACCTGGTGATCTCCGGCATCAACCACGGCGGCAACCTGGGCGATGACGTGCTCTACTCCGGCACCGTGGCCGCCGCCATGGAGGGGCGCAACCTGGGCATGGCCGCCATCGCCATGTCGCTGGTGGGCCATCGCCACTTCGAGACCGCCGGCCGGGTGGCGGCGAGCCTGGTGGGCGCTGCCGAGCAGCTCTCGCTGCCGCCGCGCAGCCTGCTCAACGTCAACGTGCCCGACCTGCCCTGGGACGAGATCCAGGGCTTCCGGGTCACTCGACTGGGCTATCGCGGCCCCGCGGCTCGGCCCCAGGAGGTGCGAGACCCGCGCGGCCGGGTGCGCTGGTGGATCGCCGCCGTGGGCGAGAACGCCGATGATGGCCCCGATACCGACTTCGCCGCCGTGGAGGCAGGCTTCGTTTCCATCACCCCGCTGCAGACCGATCTCACCCGGCATGCGGCCATCGCGGACGTTAAAGGCTGGCTGGATGCACTCACCTGAACGCCTCGCCGAGCTGGTGCGCGGGGTGGGCATGACCTCCCAGCGCACCCGCGACCGCATGCTGGAGCGCCTGGCCGCCCAGGGCATCCGTGATCCCCGTGTGCTGGAGACCCTGGGCCGCGAGCCTCGCCACCTGTTCCTGGACGAGGCGCTGTCTCACCGTGCCTACGAGGACACCTCGCTGCCCATCGGCCATGGCCAGACCCTCTCCCAGCCGTGGATGGTGGCGCGCATGACCGAACTGGTCCTGCAGGCGTCGCCGCAGCGCGTGCTGGAGATCGGCACCGGGTCCGGCTACCAGACGCTGATCCTCTCGCGACTGGTGCCGGAACTCTGGTCGATCGAGCGAATCAATGCCTTGCATCGCCGCGCCGCCGAACGACTGCGTCTGCTGGGCGCGCGCAATGCCCACCTGCGCCTGGCCGACGGTGGCCATGGCTGGGACGAGGCCGCCCCCTTCGACGTCATCCTGCTGACCGCCTGCGCCAGCGAGCTGCCGGCGGCGCTGCTCTCCCAGCTCGCCGAGGGCGGCGTGCTGATCACCCCGCTGTCCGACGCCCGGGGCCGCCAGTGGCTGACCCGGATCCAGCGTCAGGACAACCAGTTCGAGAAGCGACGGCTGGAGCCGGTGCGCTTCGTGCCGCTGCTCGAAGGCGTCATTCGTTGAAAGGAGTCCGCTGTTGAAGCGATACCTCGGCATCATCCTCAGGGGCGCCGGCATGGGCGCCGCCGACGCGGTACCCGGCGTTTCCGGGGGCACCATCGCCTTTGTCACCGGCATCTACGAGGAGCTGATCCACACCATCAAGCAGTTCGGCCCCAGCGCCTTCGGTGCCTGGCGTCGTGGCGGGATGGCGGGCCTGGTGGCCCATCTCAACCTGCCCTTCCTGCTGCCGTTGCTGCTGGGCATCGCCGTCAGCCTGGTCAGCGTCGCCCACCTGGTGGTGTGGCTGATGGAGGACCACCCGCTGCTGCTCAATGGTTTCTTCTTCGGGCTGGTGCTGGCCTCGGCGCTAGTGGTCAGCCGACATCCGGCCGACTGGCGCTGGTGGCACATCCCTGCCGCTGGTCGGCGGGCTATTGCTGGCCCACGGCCTGCCCTCGCTGATGCCGCTGGTGACCGAGCTGGGCAGCCGCGAGGTGATGCTGCTGGTGGGTGGCGCCATCGCCATCAGTGCGATGATCCTGCCCGGGGTCTCGGGCAGCTTCCTGCTGCTGACCATGGGCCTCTATGGCACCGTGATGGACGGCATCCGCGGCTTCGACCTGGGGCTGATCGGCCTCTTCGGGGTGGGCTGCGCGGCGGGGCTGTTCGCCTTCTCGCGACTGCTCTCCTGGCTGCTCGACCGCTACCATACCGGGACCCTGCAGCTGCTGGTGGGCTTCATCATCGGCTCGTTGCCGGTACTCTGGCCGTGGCGGGAGCTGGTACGCTACCAGCTCGGCCCGGACGGACAGATGATTCCGCTCGACTACCGCTACCTGACACCCGGTGACTACGCCCTGCTCACCGGTGACGCCCCCCAGCTGGTGGCTGTGGTGGCGCTGATGCTGGCCGGGGCGGCCGGCGTTCTGTTGCTCGACCGCACCGGGCGACGTCCGGCAGCGACGCGCGGGAATGAATCACATGGGGCTAGCTCTGATGGGGCAAGCTCTGATAGGCCAAGCTCTGATAGGGCAAACAAGGAGGAAGGCTCTGATGCGTAAGGTATTGATGATTTCGGGCCTGGCCCTGGCGATGGCCGGCTGTGCCAGCCAGCAGGATGCCCCGGGCCAGGTGCCGGTGCGCGACCTCTCGGCGAGCCGTTCGGACACCGCAGCCAGCCACTATACCGTGGAGCAGGGCGATACCCTCTACGGCATCGCCTGGCGCCACAACATGGACTATCGCGACCTGGCGCGACTCAATCGCATTGGCCCGCCCTATGCGATCCAGCCGGGCCAGCGCCTGGTGCTCGAGGGCGATGCGGCGGCGGGACAGCCGGCGGCGCAGCAGCCCGACGATGACGGCGCGAGTGCCGTGGCGGTGGCCACGCCCCTGGGCGGCGCCCAGGCCGATGCCGATTCCGGCGACATGGAGTGGCTGCTGCCCAGCGGTGAGGATCGAGACGGTCTCCCGCGATGATCGAGCCACCGCGTCCCTCGACGAGGATGACGCTGACGCGGCCAGCGGCGACGACGAGAGCGGGCCGGGCCCGGTCTACTCGCCGGAGAGTCCCGGCGCCGATGGCAGCCTGAGCGAGCGCGACCTGGCCGAGCGCAGCGAGCGAGATGCCGCCAGCGAGGCCGAGCAGGCCGCTGACGACGTCGAGGCGGCTGAAGAGACGTAGCGAGACCCGGGAAGTGGCCGAGTCCACGGCTTCGGAAGAGCCCGCCGAAGAGGCGACCAGTGAGCCTTCGCAGGAACAGGCTCCGGAGGCCGATGCCGGCACCGCCGTGGCCGGTGGTACCCAGGCCGAGGATCGCGGCTCGCGCACCTATACCCCGGTGGCGGAGGTGCCCTGGCAGTGGCCCGCAGGAGGCGAGGTGGTCGGCCAGTTCGGCGATGGTGGCGCCATCACCGCCGGCATTGATATCGCCGGACAAAAGGGGCAACCTGTCAAGGCGGCGGGGCCCGGGATCGTGGTCTACGCGGGCAGCGGCGTCAGGGGCTACGGCAAGCTGATCCTGCTCAAGCACAACGACCAGTTCCTCAGCGCCTACGCCCACAACGAAACGCTGCGAGTGAGCGAGAACGACGTGGTCGAGGCGGGCGAAGTCATTGCCACCATGGGCGACAGCGATGCCGAGGATGTCAGGCTGCATTTCGAGGTGCGCAAGGATGGCCAGCCCCAGGATCCCCTGGATTATCTGCCCTCGCGCTGATGCCGCTACCCGGTGGGAAACCCCCACCGGGAATGTCACACAATAATAATCAGTTTCGCCGATGCTCCTGGGTATCGGCGACAGGACGCAAGCACGGGGTAGCCATCGATGAGCATACTTGAACGGGACCTTCAGGATGTCGATCTGGACACGCTCGAGGAGAAGGAGGATGACACCATCGTCGATGCCATCGACGAACCGGAGGCCGAGGACGAGACGGCCTTCGAGAAGGCATTGAACCGCGAGGATCGCTACAGCCACCAGAGCCTCGACGCCACCCAGATCTATC
Organism: Halomonas sp.; assembly: GCA_018401555.1. GTDB lineage: Bacteria > Pseudomonadota > Gammaproteobacteria > Pseudomonadales > Halomonadaceae > Halomonas. The sequence goes on along the minus strand of JAGYKP010000077.1, from coordinate 67,484 downwards.
TCAACGAAATCGGCTTCTCACCGCTGCTCACCCCCGAGGAGGAGGTCTTCTATGGCCGCCTGGCCCAGAAGGGGGACCCGCTGGGCCGTTCACGCATGATCGAGTCCAACCTGCGGCTGGTGGTGAAGATCGCCCGGCGCTACCTCAACCGCGGCCTCTCGCTGCTCGACCTGATCGAGGAGGGCAACCTGGGGCTGATCCGCGCCGTGGAGAAGTTCGACCCCGAGCGTGGCTTCCGCTTCTCCACCTACGCCACCTGGTGGATCCGCCAGACCATCGAGCGGGCGCTGATGAACCAGACCCGCACCATTCGCCTGCCCATCCACGTGGTCAAGGAGCTCAACATCTACCTGCGCGCGGCCCGCGAGCTGACCCAGAAGCTCGATCACGAGGCCACCGCGGAGGAGATCGCCGACCACCTCGACAAGCCGGTGGAAGCCGTCAAGAAGATGATGGGGCTCAACGAGCGCATCTCCTCGGTGGACTACCCGGTGGGCGGCGACAGCGACAAGCCGCTGATCGAGACCCTGGCCGACGACAACGACCATGGCCCCGAGTCGAGCCTGCTCGACGGCGATGTTAAGCAGCATGTGGACGAGTGGCTCTCCGAGCTCACCGAAAAGCAGCGCGAGGTCGTGGTGCGGCGCTTCGGCCTGCGCGGCCACGAGGCGGCCACCCTCGAACAGGTGGGGGAGGAGATCGGCCTGACCCGGGAGCGGGTGCGCCAGATTCAGGTCGAGGCGCTGAAGAAGTTGCGTCGGGTGCTGGAAAAGCAGGGCCTCAGCCTGGATGCCATCTTCGCCTGACTCCCGCTTGACGTGGTGATCAGCTAGATATTCCAGATTCCTTGCCGTATTCAGTGATAGTTTCCGAGAAGCCACCGGTCATATGGTGGCTTTTTTCGTGATTTGGCCGGCACTTCCAACGATAATTCTCGTTTTGCCCATCCATTCCAGTTCAGGAGTCCGCCATGGCCCGGCCGCTGATCGCCGAGATCGACCTCGACGCCCTGCGCCACAACTACCGTCTCGCCTGCGAGTGCTCACCCGAGAGTCGCTGTGTCGCCGTGATCAAGGCCGACGCCTACGGCCACGGTGCGGTAGCCTGCGCACGTGCCCTGGAGGGTATCGCCCCGGCCTTCGCGGTGGCCTGCATCGAGGAGGCGCTGACCCTGCGCGAGGCGGGCATCACGGCACCCATCGTGCTGCTCGAGGGCATCTTCACCGCCGACGAGCTTGCCCAGGCGGACGAACTGGGCCTGTGGATGGCGGTGCACAGCGACTGGCAGGTTGAGGCGCTGCTCGGCCAGCGTCCCTCACGGCCGATTCCGGTGTGGCTCAAGGTGGACTCCGGCATGCACCGCCTGGGCTTCACGCCGGAGCGCGTCGAAGCGGTGTGGCGGCGGCTGGCGGCCGCTCCCGAACTACGCCTGTGACCTGCAGCTGATGAGCCACTTCGCCACCGCCGACCTGGTCGACAGCGGCTACTTCATGCGCCAGATGGCGCAGCTCCGGGCCCTGGCCGACCGCCTGGAGGCGCCGCTGTGCCTGGCCAACTCCCCGGCGACCCTGGCGCGTCCCGAGGCTTGCGGCGCCTGGAATCGCCCCGGGGTGATGCTCTACGGCAGCGATCCCCTCGAGAGGCCCAATCCCGTGACCTTCCGGCTGGCGCCGGTGATGACCCTGCGCTCGGCGATCATCGCCGTGCGCGATCTTCCCGCCGGTGAGCCGGTGGGCTACGGCGGGCGCTGGATCACCCCGCGTCCCTCGCGCATCGGCGTGGTGGCCTGTGGCTACGGCGACGGCTACGATCGTCACGCCGTGGACGGCACGCCGGTGCTGGTGGCGGGCAAGCGCAGCGCCATCGCCGGCAAGGTCTCCATGGACATGCTCACCGTGGATATCACCGATATTCCCGAGGCCGACATCGGCAGCGAGGTGGTGCTGTGGGGCCGGGCGGCCAACGGCCAGGTGCTCCCGGTGGACGAGGTCGCCCGCCATTGCGATACCATCAGCTATACCCTGCTCACCGGGGTGCTGCCGAGGGTGCCCAGGCGGTATCATGGGCAGCCTTGAACGCCCGACAGGAACCGAGCATGTCCAGGGACGCTGACACCCGGCCCAACTTCGCCCATCCTCGCTACTGGCCCGTGTGGCTGGCCATCGGGGCCATGTACCTGGCAGCCTGGCTGCCTTGGCGCCTCAAGCTGTGGATCGGCAGGCTGATCGGGCTGGCGGCACTGCGCTTCGCCGGGCGGCGTCGGCATATCACCGAGACCAACATCGGGCTGTGCTTCCCGGAACTCGATGCGGACCAGCAGCGACGCCTGGTCAGGAAGACCTTTATTGCCAACGGTATCGGCCTGATGGAGACCGCGACCGGCTGGTGTCGCGACCCGGAGCATCTTCGCCATCGGGTGGTTTTCAAGGGCCAGGAGCACCGGGCCCGGCTGCAGGCGGCGGGCAAGGGCGCGCTGATTCTCGGCGTGCATTTCTCGACCCTGGACCTGGGAGCCGCCCTGCATTCGCTCTACTTCCGCGCCGATGCCGTGCAGCGCCCCCACGATAACCCGCTCTTCGCCCGCTTCATGGGGCGTGCCCGCGCTCCCTATTTCGATGCGGTACTCGATCGTCACGATTTGCGCGGCGTGGTGCGCCGGATCAAGGCGGGCCATGCGGTGTGGTACTCGCCGGACCAGGACTTCGGCCGCGACGCCAGCGTCTTCGCCCCCTTCTTCGGCATCCAGGCCGCCACGGTGAAGATGACCGCGCGCATCGCCCGCATGACCGGGGCGGCGGTGATACCGCTGGTCTTCCACCGCAACCCGGATGACCGCACCTATACCCTCGAATACCTGCCCCCGCTCGCGGACTTCCCCAGCGGCGATGAGGTGGCCGATGCCGCCCGCATCAACGCCGTGATCGAGGCGGCGATCCGCAAGCATCCCGAGCAGTACCTGTGGTTGCACCGGCGCTTCAAGACCCGCCCCGAGGGCGAACCCGGTTTCTACTGACGCTTCGCGTCGAGCTGGAAGAGCGCCCGCTTCGCGCCGGGCAGGCCCGGCTTCGCCGGGAGCTGTGAGCTTTAAGCCGTAAGCCATAAGAAAACCCCACGAACACAAAGTCCGTGGGTTTTCACTTACAGCTTAAAGCTTATGGCTTGCGGCTCCGGCGAAGCCGGTCAGGCGTCAATACGCTTGTACTTCATGCGGTGCGGGGTGTCGTCGCCGACGCGCTTCTTGTGGTCCGCCTCGTACTCGGTGTAGTTGCCCTCGAAGAACTCCACGTGGGAGTCGCCCTCGAACGCCAGGATATGGGTGGCGATGCGGTCGAGGAACCAGCGATCGTGGGAGATCACCAGGGCGCAGCCGGGGAAGGCCAGCAACGCCTCCTCCAGTGCCCGCAGGGTCTCGATGTCGAGGTCGTTGGAGGGCTCGTCGAGCAGCAGCACGTTGGCGCCCTGCTTGAGGGTCTGGGCCAGCTGCAGGCGACCGCGCTCGCCACCGGAGAGGTCGCTCAGGCGCTTCTGCTGGTCGTTGCCCTTGAAGTTGAAACGCCCCACATAGGCCCGTGAGGAGACCTCGTAGCCATTGATGTTGAGGATGTCCTGGCCGTCGGAGACCGCCTCCCACACCGTCTGCTTGTCATCCAGGGCGTCGCGCAGCTGCTCGACGTAGGCGATGTCGACGGTCTCGCCGACCACCACCTCGCCGCCGTCGGGCTGCTCCTTGCCGGTGATCAGCTTGAACAGCGTCGACTTGCCCGCGCCGTTGCCGCCGACGACGCCGACGATGGCGCCCTTGGGCACGGTGAAGGTCAGGTCCTCGTAGAGCAGCTTGTCATCGAAGGCCTTGGAAACGCCGTGGAACTCGATGACCTTGTCGCCCAGGCGCGGGCCGGGCGGAATGTAGATCTCGTTGGTCTCGTTGCGCTTCTGGAAGTCGCCGGACTGCATCTCCTCGAAGCGGTTGAGGCGCGCCTTGCTCTTGGCCTGGCGGCCCTTGGCGTTGCTGCGCACCCACTCCAGCTCGTGCTTGATGGCCTTGTTCCTGGAGGCCTCCTGCTTGGCCTCCTGCTCCAGGCGCTTCTCCTTGGCTTCCAGCCAGCCCGAGTAGTTGCCCTCGAAGGGGATGCCCTGGCCGCGGTCGAGCTCGAGGATCCAGCCGGCCACGTTGTCGAGGAAGTAGCGGTCGTGGGTGATCGCCACCACGGTGCCGCTGTAGTCGTGCAGGAAGCGCTCCAGCCAGGCCACGGACTCGGCATCCAGGTGGTTGGTGGGCTCGTCGAGCAGCAGCATGTCGGGGCTGGAGAGCAGCAGGCGGCAGAGCGCCACGCGGCGCCGCTCGCCACCAGAGAGGTTGCCCACGCGGGCCTCCCAGGGCGGCAGGCGCAGGGCCTCGGCGGCCACCTCCAGCTTGCGGTCCAGGTTGTGGGCGTCGGAGGCCTCGATGATGTTCTCGAGACGCGCCTGTTCGCTGGCCAGGGCATCGAAGTCGGCGTCCGGCTCGGCATAGGCGGCGTAGACCGCATCGAGCTTCTCCTGGGCGTCCTTGATCTCGCCGAGGGCCTCTTCCACTGTCTCGCGGACGTTCTTGTCGTCGTCGAGCTGCGGCTCCTGGGGCAGGTAGCCGACATTGATGCCCGGCATGGGGCGTGCCTCGCCCTCGAACTCGGTGTCGACGCCGGCCATGATGCGCAGCAGGGTCGACTTGCCCGCGCCGTTGAGGCCCAGCACGCCGATCTTCGCGCCCGGGAAGAAGGAGAGGGAGATATCTTTGAGGATCTGCTTCTTGGGGGGCACGACCTTGCCCACCCGGTTCATGGTGTAGACGTATTGCGCCATGGAGTTCCACTTGGTTGAAGGATTGGCTGACCCACGGATGATAGAGCCCGCAACAGGCAAAGGCCAGCCACTGTCCCGCTCCGGCGGGGCTACTCCTCTTCGTCGATGGCCCAGTCGTCCTCGATGGCGCGGCGCAGACGCCGCTCCTCGAGCAGCGCCTCCACGCGGCGTCGGGCGCGCAGGGTGTCAGCGCGACTGCTGGCACGGGGACGCGCGTAGTCGTCATCGTTCATCGCGTCGGAGAGTTCCTGGTCGTCGTCGTATCCAGGATCGAGAAGGTGTTCACGGCCCATGTGGTGTTCCTCCCATGGCCAGTGGTCGACGGGCGTCGACCGATCACGTATCGCTTCTCTTCCTCTATGCGGCTGTGGAATCCGAAGCGCCCAGGCAACGGGGTTGCCTGGGCGCTGTATATATGCAACGCGCGTGGAGCACAAGCCCCGCCGCCGGTTTTTTTCGCGGCACCGCGCCGGGTGGTCGCTCCGGGCCGGTTACTCCAGGCCGTGCTCGGCCTTGAGCCGCTCCAGTTCCAGCTGGGCCTCGACCCGCTCGGTGACGTCCTTCTGCACGCCGATGTAGTAGGTGAGGTTGTCGTCGTCGTCGTGGACCGGCGTGATCGAGAGCTCGTTCCAGAACAGGGTGCCGTCCTTGCGGTAGTTGCGCAGCACCGTGCGGCAGGGGCGACCCTCGGCCAGCGCCTTGCGGATGGCCACCAGGCCCTCCTGATCGCGGTCCTGGTTCTGCAGGAAGCGGCAATCCTGATAGAGGATCTCGTCGGCGCTGTAGCCGGTCAGGCGTTCGAACCCCTGGTTGACGTAGATCAGGATGTTCTCGTCGCCCTCCTGTTCGGCGACCACGATGCCATCCTCGGAGGCATCGACGATGCGTTCGAGCAGGTCCGGGCTGATCAGTGGGGATCGTTTCATGTCGGGAGTTCCATTATGGGCGTTCCTGTCGCGGATCCGGTCCTGGCCGCCTGGGTGACGACGTGCGTAATGCACTCGATTGTGCCAGATAGCATGGCCAGTAGCCGGCGGGATTTCAACGCGGCCCTCGGCTCGTCGCCGGCTGTCGTCGCCGGTGATCACTCCACCTCGGGCAGGCGGCTGGCGCTGGCGGCGGCGGCCAGTGCCATGGCGGCGAGCAGCACCAGCAGGGCGGGGCTACCCAGCCATTGGCCAAGGGCGCCGACCGCGCCGCCCACCACCAGCAGCAGCACGCCGGTAATGGTGTTGGAGAGAGCCACATAGAGGGCGCGCTTGTCACCCCCGGCCATGTCGACCACGTAGGTCTTGCGGCCCAGGCGCACCCCGGCGTGGACGATCACCAGCAGCGCATAGACCAGTGCATAGGGCCATACCGTCTGGGTCCAGCCGCCTGGCAGCCAGGCGATGGCGGCGCCGAGCAGGCAGCAGGCCGCCGCGCCCAGGCCGGCGTCGCGCATCACCCGCCGGCTCGAGGTGTCGGCGCGCTTGCCCCATACCGGGCTTGCCAGCATGCCGGCGAGTCCCGAGACCACGATCAGCACCCCCAGGCCGCCCAGTTCGGTGCCGCTCTGCTGCTGGCCGAGCAGCGCCACCCAGGGCAGTGCCAGGGCGCTGGCCAGCAGCAGGGTGCGGGAGATGTTGAAATGCAGGAAGGCGCGGTCCTCGCGCAGCAGGCGCAGGCCCAGCTTGACGCTGTCCCAGGCGTTCTCGCCGCCTTCCACCGCCCCGGGGGCCTCGCGGATGCGCGCCGCGCACAGGGCGTTCAGCGCCCAGCCCAGCGCTGCCACCCCGAGCAGCACGGCCAGGGCGATCTCGCCGGGGCGATCCTCGAAGAGCATCAGCACGCCGCCGGCGGCCAAGGTCACGGCCCCCGCCACGCTGCCGCTCCAGCCCATCAGGGTGCCGCGCCGCTGCTTGGCGATGGTCTTGCCCAGCACGTCCTTGGTGGCGATGGAGGAGAGCCCCCGGGCCAGCGAGAGTGCCACCAGGGCGACGAGCACCAGGCCCCCGCCGATGCCGCCCGAGCCGAACAGCGCCAGCAGGGCGAGCACCGCGGCGGCGGCGGCCTGGAGCAGTCCGCCGGCCACCCACACCCACTTGCGCTGGGGCTTGAGGCGGATGAAACCGGCCACAAACAGCTGCGGCAGCAGGGCGCCGGATTCGCGGATCGGCACCAGCAGGCCCACCATCCACAGCGGTGCACCGATCACCCCCAGCAGCCAGGGCAGCACCAGGCGTGCGCTGGACAGCTCGTCGGCCAGCTTGTTGCCCAGCGAGGCGACCAGATGCAGGAAGAAGCTGCGCGGCTGCTCGTCGCAGGCCTCGTCGGGAATGTCCTTGCACATCCGGCTGTCATCGTCGCCGGTCAGCCACTCGTAGAGGCGGCGCTGGCTGATCTCGGGTGCGGCCATGGGGCTCCTCGCTGGTAGGATGGGTCCCTATTGTCGCGACAGGGAGGCCGCCGTGTCACCTATAAGACTTCTCGACTGCACCAGCCACCCGAGGCCGGCCTCATGACCCGCGACGGCCAGGCAATGCTGTACGGCCTCGGCGCGGTGGCGCTGTGGTCCACCGTGGCGACCGCCTTCAAGGTGGCGCTGGGCTACATGTCACCCCTCGAGCTGATGTGGCTCGCCTCGCTGGTCTCCTGGGCGTTGATCGGCGTGCTGGTGGCCCGCCAGGGGCTGAGTGGGCCAGGCGCTGCAGGCACGGCTGGCGCACCGCCGCCTGGGCGGGGCTGATGAACCCGGTGGCCTACTACCTGGTGCTGTTCGGTGCCTACGACCGCCTGCCGGGCCAGGAGGCCATGGCGCTCAACTACACCTGGGCGCTGGCCATGGCCTTCCTGGCGGTGCCGATCCTTGGCCAGCGGCTGACCCGCACGGACGTCGCGGCCGGGCTGATCGCCTATGCCGGGGTGTGGGTGATCGCCACCCGCGGCGCGGTGTTCGGACGTGGCCTTCGCCGACCCGCTCGGCGTGGGCATGGCGCTGGCCTCGACGCTGATCTGGGCGCTCTACTGGCTGCTCAACGCCCGCGATCACCGCCCGCCGCTGGTGGCCCGCAGTGGCAGAACTTCAGCGTCGGGGTGCCGGTGCTCACGGCGCTGCTGCTGGCCGGGCCGGGCCTCGCGTGGCACGGCTGAGCCGGCGCTGGGCGCCGGGGTCTATGTGGGGCTGTTCGAGATGGGTATCGCCTTCGTGCTCTGTGGCAGCTGGCCGTGCACGGGGTATCGCGCACGTCCAGAGTCTCCAACCTGATCTTCCTGTCGCCGCCGGTGTCGCTGCTGCTCCTCTACCTGGTGGTGGGGGAGCCGATCCTGGCCTCGACACTGGTCGGCCTGGTGCTGATCCTCGCCGGGCTCGGGTTGCAGCAGTGGCAGAAGGCGCCGGTGCCTCAGGAGAGCAGCTGATACTCGAAGAGCAACTGCTTGAAGTCCTGGCGTTGGTGGCAGAAGAGGTAGATCGAGACCTGGCCCTGCCCGGGCCAGTAGCGATAGATGACGCGATAGCCCTCGATCAGCAGCTCATGGTACTGGCTGATGCCGAGTTCCAGGGCCAGCCGGCAAGTCGGGTAGATGCCGGGCTGCTCGGAGAGTCGTTGCAGGGCACCAGCGACGAGTCGCTGTGTGTAGGCGTGCGCCTCCGCTGGTGCCCACTGCTGATGATCAATCAGGAAGTGACGACAGCTGCGCAGCGACCGAAGGGCAGTATCCTCGAGGGTGACAGGCAGGAGAAGGATCACAGCGTTTCGCCCAGCTCGTCCCTTTCATCTTCCTTAAGCTTGGCCATGAATTCGTCGGCGCGCATGGTTTTGCCTTCCTCGCGGCTCTTCTCGCCCAGGCTCAGCAGCTTGAGCAGAGCGATGGCCTGCTCGCGGCGCTCATGGGCGGCGTAGGACTCCACCACGTAGGTAGGCTTGCCCTTCTGGGTGATGACCAGAGGCTCCTGGACATCCAGGGTGGCGGCATTCTGCTTGAGATAGCTGATGGTTTCCGTGCGCATGACGGTTCCCCCGCAGAGGATGGTGGACCAATTTTAGTCCATCAATGGTCTTCCTGCGAGCCGCTGGCTAGTGTCAGGCCATTCTCCTCGAGGAGGGGAGCGAGTTCGGGCCACACGGTGTCGAGAATCATCGGTTGGGCGGCGGCGGTGGGATGGATGCCGTCGTCCTGCATCAGGTTGTCGTCAAGCGCCACGCCCTCGAGCAGGAAGGGCACCAGTGCCAGGTCGAAGTCGTCCGCCAGGCGGCGGTAGACCCCGGTGAAGGCCTCGCGGTAGGCGCGGCCGTAGTTGGGCGGGATGTCGATCCCCAGCAGCAGCACCTCGGCGTCGGCCGCGTGGCTGGCCTCGATCATGCGCCGCATGTTGGCCTCGAACTGGCCGGGCGGCAGGCCGCGCAGGCCGTCGTTGCCGCCCAGCTCGAGCAGAACGATGTCGGGGTCATGCTGTCCGAGAAGCTCAGGAAAACGACTGGCCCCGCCGCTGGAGGTCTCGCCGCTGATGCTGGCGTTGATCACGCGCGCCTTTCCGTCCAGCCTCGCCTGCAGCAGACTGGACCCAGCCCCTGTCGGATTCGATGCCGTAGGCGGCGCTCAGACTGTCGCCCATCACCAGCAGGGTGGGGCGCTCATCGGCCGCCAGTGAGCCCGCGCCCAGCGCAAGCGTCAGGGCCAGCAGCCAGCCCAGGGCCCAACGCAATGGAACATCAGGGAGTCCCTTCTTCATGAACGCTACCTCTCGCACGGATATGACGCCGATTCTACACGCCGAGCGGCTGAGCAAGCAGGTTATCAGCGGCGATCGACGGCTCACCATTCTTAGTGACCTGGCGATCTCGGTGTTCCCCGGCGAGACGGTGGCGATCCTCGGCCAGAGCGGTGCCGGCAAGTCGACCCTGCTGGGGCTGCTGGCCGGGCTCGACCTACCCACCGGCGGCGAGCTTGAGATGTTCGGGCACCGGCTCGCCGACCTCGACGAGGATGGCCGGGCGCGATTGCGCGCCGGTCGCGTCGGTTTCGTGTTCCAGAACTTCCAGCTGCTGCCGACCCTCACTGCCCTGGAGAACGTGCTGCTGCCGCTGGAGCTCTCGCCGCGCTCCGACAGCGAGCAGCGCGCCCGCGAGTGGCTCACGCGGGTGGGCCTGAGCGAGCGCCTCGACCACCTGCCCAAGCAGCTCTCCGGCGGCGAGCAGCAGCGCGTGGCCCTGGCGCGCGCCTTCGTTACCGGCGCCGAGCTGGTGTTCGCCGACGAGCCCACCGGCAACCTCGATCCCGACACCGGCGAGCGCATCATCGACGCCCTGTTCTCGCTCAACCGTGAGGCGGGCACCACCCTGGTGCTGGTCACCCACGACCACGCCTTGGCTCGCCGCTGCGATCGCTGCCTGCGCCTGGAGCATGGCCGCCTGGAGGAGATGCATCTCGACGAGGTGAGCGCATGAGCCTCTCCGCCCTGCGCCTGGCGCGCTTCTCGGCCCGGGGGCTCGCCCGTGACCTGCGCGCCCCGGACGTGCGTGCGCTGTTCGTGGCACTCGCCCTGGCGGTGGCCGCCTCCACCATGATCGGTTTCTTCCTCGACCGCCTGGATCGCGGCCTGACCCGCCAGGCCAGCCAGCTGCTGGGCGGCGACCTGGTACTGGAGCAGGGGCGGCCCTTCGACAGCGAGCTGCGCGGCACCCTCGAGGAGGCGGGCCTGGTGCTCAGCGATCAGGTGGACATGGTCTCCATGGTCAGCCTGGGGGACGCCTTCCAGCCCGCCAGCCTCAAGGTGGTGGATGGTCGCTATCCGCTCTACGGCGGGGTGCACGTCGACCTGGGGGAGGGCGTCGAGGTGGTGGCCCGTGGCCCCTCCCCGGGCGAGGTGTGGCTGGCGCCGCGCCTGGCGCTGCTGCTCGAGGCCGAGATCGGCGACCGTGTGCGCCTGGGCGAGAGCGAGCTGGTCGTGGCCGGGCTGGTGGAGCGCGAACCCGACCAGTCCGCGGGCTTCGGCAGCTTCAACCCGCGGCTGATGATGCATCGCGACGACATGGAGGCCACCGACCTGGTCCAGGATGGCTCACGAGTGGAGTTCGAACTGCTCGCCGCCGGGCCGCCGGATATCCTCGACGACCTGGCGCCGCTGCTGGAGCGTCTGCGCCGCGACGGGGTGGAGGTCCGTGACGTGCGCCGCGACCGCCCGGGGCTGGGCAGCGCCCTGGAGCGCGCCGAGCGCTACCTGAGCCTTGCTGGGCTCGCCGCGGTGCTGCTGGCCGGCGTGGCGGTGGCGATGTCCACCCGGCGCTATGTCGACCGTCACCTGGATACCGCCGCGCTGCTGCGCTGTTTCGGCGCTACCCAGGGCGAGCTGACCCGACTGTTCGGCCTGCAGCTGCTGTGGCTGGCGCTGGCGGCCTCGGTGCTGGGAGCGTTGCTGGGGCTGGCCGGCCAGGCGCGCTGCTGGCGTTGCTCACGGCCTTGCTGCCCATGGAGCTGCCGGCCCCGGGCATGCTGCCGCTGTGGCTCGGGGTGTTCACTGCCCTGGCGGTGCTGGTGGGCTTCGCCGGGCCGACGCTGCTGCGACTCAAGAAGGTCAGCGCCCTCAAGGTGCTGCGCCGCGAGCTCGACCCCCTGCCGGCATCGGCCTGGCTGGTGGTGGCGGTGGCCAGCGGCGTCTTCGGCGGGCTGCTGTGGCTCTACTCCGGCGACTCGGCACTGGCGCTGGGACTGCTGCTGGGAGGCCTGGTGATGCTGGTGGTGCTGTGGGGGCTGGGCTCGCTGCTGCTCGGCGGCGTGTTGCGCCTGGCCGCCCGCCTGCCGCGTGACGGGGCCGAGGCAGGCGTCACCCAGGCACTGCGCCTGGGCGGTGCCCAGCTGGCGCGCCGGCACACCGCCAGCCTCGGCCAGCTGCTGGCCTTCGCCGTGACCTTCTTCGCCATGGCGATGATCGCCCTGGTGCGCGGTGACCTGCTCTCCACCTGGGAAGCGCAGCTCCCCGCGGACACCCCCAACTATTTCGCCATCAATATCCAGCCCCACGAGCGTGAGGCCTTCGAGGCCTCGCTCAGCGGTGCCGCCGACGCCCGCAGCGCCCTCTACCCCATGGTGCGCGGGCGCATCACCGCCATCAACGGCATGGCGCCGCGCGAGGCGGTGCCCCCCGAGGCGCGCGGCGACAACGCCCTGCGTCGCGAGCTCAACCTCACCTGGCGCGAGACGCTGCCCGACGGCAATCGCCTGGTGGCGGGGGAGTGGTTCGATGCGGAACAACAGGCCGAGTCCGCTGGCTGGTACGACGAGGTGGTCGCCGAGCCCGGGGTCGAGCGGGTGCCGATCTCCATGGAGGATGGCCTGGCCGAGCGCTTCAGCCTGGAACTGGGGGACACCCTCACCTTCACCATCGGCGCCGCCGATATCGTCGGCGAGGTGACCAGCCTGCGCGACCTCGACTGGGATAGCTTCCGCCCCAACTTCTTCGTGATCTTCCCGCCCGGTGTGCTGGAGCGCTTCGGCCACAGCTATATCACCGCCTTCCACCTCGACGACGCGGAGCGCGACGTGCAGCGCAACCTGGTGCGTGATTTCCCCGGCGTCACCCTGCTCAACGTCGACGCCATCCTCGCCCAGGTGCGTGACCTGCTCACCCGGGTGACGCGTGCCGTAGAGGTGGTGCTGGCCTTCGTGCTGCTGGCCGGCGTCAGCGTGCTGTATGCGGCGCTGACCGCCAGCCGTCCGGTGCGCGCCCACGAGAGCGGCCTGCTGCGGGTCTTCGGTGCCGGCAATCGCCTGCTCTCCCGGGTGCAGGGCGCCGAGTTCGCCATCCTCGGCCTGGCCAGTGGCCTGATGGGCGCACTGCTCGCCGAACTGGCCAGCGCCGCGCTCTACCTGGCCTGGCTCGACCTGACGCCGCGCCTGCACCTGTGGCTGCTGTGGCTGGCGCTGCCGCTGGGTGGGGCGCTGCTGATTGGTGCCATCGGCCACCTGCTCTCCCGGGACCTGCGCCGCCAGGCCCCGGCGACGAGCTTGGGCCTGCTGGGCGAGACCTGAGGTGTACGACATGCGGAGCAGCAGATGAAACAGGACACCCTGCGTTACCGGCTGCTGGAAGCCCAACTCGAGCTGGCCCGACGTGGCGATCGCGCGGTGGTGCTGCTGCTGACCGGGCATGCGGTGACCCACAAGGGCCAGCTGGTCAACCGCCTCAACCACTGGCTCGACAACCGCCATACCGAGGTGCATGCCCTCGCGCCCAGCAGCGAGGAGCAGGCCAGGCCTTACTGGTGGCGCTACTGGCGGCGGGTGCCGGAGCGCGGGCGGGTCGGCATATTCATCCACGGCTGGCATGGCGACGCGCTGTTCGCCCGCGCCGAGCGCCGCCTCTCCGCCGGCGCCTTCGAGCGATCGCCTGGCAGGGATCCGCGCGTTCGAGGCCGAACTGCCGCCGCCGGGGGTGGTGCTGGTCAAGCTGTGGATGGATATCGGTCGCCATGCCCAGCGCGAGCGCCTGCAGGCGTTGCAGGCCGATCCCGCGCTTGCCTGGCAGGTGGGGCCGACGGAGTGGCAGCGCCACGTCCAGCATGCCGCCATCCAGGCGCTGGGACGACGCCTGCGTGACGCCACCGAGGCTGCCCTACGCCAGCTGGCGGCGGCTCGCCTTGCGCGCCCCGGACGAACAGCTGCCACGGGTGGGCGAGGCGCTGCTGGGTGCCCTCGAGGCGCCGGCCGCATCGCCGCCGACCGGTGGCGGCTTGCGTCGCCTGGCGAGCCCGCGCCGAGTCCCCCGCGCTGCGCCACACCGGACCCCGAGGTCGCCCAGCGCCTGGACAAGTCCCGCTATCCGGAGAGCGCCTTGCCGCCGCTCAGGCGCGCCTGGCGATCAACGCGCGGGAGGCCGCCCGGCGCCGCCTGCCGGTGGTCATCGTCTTCGAGGGGCAGGATGCGGCGGGCAAGGGCGGCAGCATTCACCGCCTGACCGCGGCGCTGGATGCCCGGCAGTACCGGGTGCATCGCATCGCCGCGCCCAGCGACGAGGAGGCCCTGCGTCCCTGGGTCTGGCGCTTCTGGCGGCGTCTGCCCGCCGACGGGCGCATCGCCATCTTCGATCGCAGCTGGTACGGCCGGGTGCTGGTGGAGCGGGTCGAGGCGCTCGCCAGGCCCGATGAGTGGCAGCGTGCCTTCGCCGAGATCCGGCAGTTCGAGCAGCAGCTGCTCGAGCACGGCGGGGTGGTGATCAAGCTGTTCCTTGCCATCAGCAAGGCGGAGCAGCTGCGCCGCTTCGAGGCGCGCGCCGCCACGCCCCACAAGCGTCACAAGCTGACCGACGAGGACTGGCGCAACCGCGAGCGCTGGGACGACTATCGGCTGGCCATCGACGAGATGTTCGCTGCCACCCACCCGCCACGGCGCCGAATGGACGCTGGTCGGCTGCGATGACAAGCGGCGTGCCCGGCTGACGGTCATCGACACGGTCAATGCCCACCTCGAGGCACGCCTGCAGTCATCCCGTTAGGCTAGACTGCTGCCAGACCCCACGATCGCTCAGCTCGATCACACACGGAGGTGATCCCATGTCCTTTCCGAATCCTGTCCCGCCGCGCCTGGCGCTGCCCCTGGCATTTGCCCTGCTGGCCAGCGCCCCGGCATTCGCCGATACCGAGCGTCTCGAGAGCGACCTGCAGGCCCTGGTCGCCGAGCACGGCGAGCTTGTCATCGGTGATCTTTCCACCTCGCTGCTGGGTGGCGAGACCCGCGCCGAGGAGCTGCGCTTCGAGGGCCCCGACGGCGAGACGCCAGTGGATAGACCGCTACGTGGTGAAGGGTGACTACGCGCGCCCGGACTCCGTCACGCTGGAGGGCATCCGCGTGGAGGGAATTCGCCTGGAGGACGCCCCGCAGGAACTGGAGGACTCCCTGACGCTGGGCGTCGCGCGTATCGTGCTGGATGATCCCGGCAGTGCCGTGCCGCCCCAGGACGACGAGGCGCTGGCGGAGGAGTGGCTCGATGTGATGACCCTGACCGAGCTCAGCCTGGAGCACCCCGAGGGGACACTCGCCTCCCTGGCCAGTCTCGACCTGGATGGTGACTTCGAGGACGGCCAGGGTAGGCTTGCGCTCGAGGCCCTGGCGGTCGACCTGGACCGCCTGATCACGCTCTCCCCCGAGGAGGAGCGCACCCGCCTGCGCATGGCCAGCAATGTGCTGACCGACGGCAGCGGCCAGCTGTATCTGGATGCCGACTTCGACGCCCGCTGGGAGCCTGAGGACGAGCAGACGGGACGGCTGTTCAGTGACGGTGAGTTGGCCCTGCGCGATGCCCTGGTCATGGCGATCGACCTGGAGAGCCTGCTGGCCCTGCCCGAAGGGGCTGAGGTCGCCACGCTTCTGGCCGACGGGACGCTGCTGGAGGAGGCCGCCCTGGGGGCGGCCGGTTCGAGCTGCGCCTCGCCGAGCGGGGGCTCTTCGCTCGGCTGGCGACTCTGGGCGCCACCATGGAGGGGATCAGCAAGGCCCAGTATCTCGAGCAGGCGCGTACCCAGGCCGAGGGCTTCGGGATGATGTTCGGCCCCCAGGTGCGCGAGCTGCTCAACGGCCTGGTCGACCTCATGGCCGGTGGCGCCGAGGAGCTGGTGGTCACCCTCGAGCTGCCCGCCGAGGAGCGCCTCGAGAGCTTCGCCGAGGATCCCCTGGTGCTGCCCGAACGTTTCGCCATGCAGGTGGAGACGCGCTGAACCCGGCAGCCGGCACGGGAAGATGAATGCGGTGCGGGCCGGGATGACGTCGTTTCATGTGAAAGGGGCGGGGGGCTGGGGTATCATGCCGTGATTCACCTTACCCCCGTGATATGAGGTTTTCCGCCGATGTTCAGCCGTGACATGACGATTGCCGGTTTCGATGATGCCCTCTTTGACGCCATGCAGAAGGAAGTGCAGCGCCAGGAGGCCCATATCGAGCTGATCGCTTCCGAGAACTATGCCAGCCCCCGGGTGATGGAGGCCCAGGGCAGCCAGCTGACCAACAAGTACGCGGAAGGCTATCCCGGCAAGCGCTACTACGGCGGCTGTGAATACGTCGACATCGTCGAGCAGCTGGCCATCGACTACGCCAAGGAGCTGTTCGGCGCCACCTACGCCAACGTCCAGCCCCACTCCGGCTCCCAGGCCAACGGTGCCGTATTCCAGGCGCTGGTCAAGCCGGGCGACACCGTGCTGGGCATGAGCCTCGACGCCGGCGGCCACCTCACCCACGGCGCCAAGCCCAACTTCTCCGGCAAGCACTACCACGCCGTGCAGTACGGGATCGACGAGAGCGGGCGCATCGACTACGAGGAAGTGGCCAAGCTCGCCCGCGAGCACCAGCCGAAGATGATCATCGCCGGCTTCTCCGCCTACTCCCAGATCATCGACTGGGCGAAGTTCCGCGAGATCGCCGACGAAGTGGGGGCCTACCTGCTGGTCGACATGGCCCACGTGGCCGGCCTGGTGGCCGCCGGCGTCTACCCGACGCCGCTGCCCCACGCCCACGTGGTGACCACCACCACCCACAAGACCCTGCGTGGTCCGCGTGGCGGCCTGATCCTCTCCAGCGAGGGCGACGAGCAGATCGAGAAGAAGCTGCAGTCAGCAGTCTTCCCGGGCAGCCAGGGTGGCCCCCTGGAGCACGTCATTGCCGCCAAGGCGATCTGCTTCAAGGAGGCCATGGCCCCCGAGTTCAAGGCCTACCAGCAGCAGGTGGTCAAGAACGCCCAGGCCATGGCCAGCGTGTTCCTCGAGCGCGGCTATGACGTGGTCTCCGGCGGAACGGAGGACCACCTCTTCCTGCTCTCGCTGATCAAGCAGGAGCTGACCGGCAAGGACGCGGATGCCGCCCTGGGCCGTGCCCATATCACCGTCAACAAGAACGCCGTGCCCGGCGACCCGCAGAGCCCCTTCGTCACCTCCGGCCTGCGCATCGGCACCCCGGCGGTGACCACCCGCGGCTTCGGCGAAGGTGAGTGCAAGGACCTGGCCGGCTGGATCTGTGACATCCTCGACGTGATGGCGAAGGGCGAAGACTCCGCCGCCATCGAGGCCGAGGTCAAGGCGAAGGTCGCCACCGTCTGCACCAAGTTCCCGGTCTATCGCTGAGCGATGACAGGCTCCTGCCACAGGGGCCGAGCATGATCGACAGGCTACGCCCCGCGCTGTGAGAACGGCGCGGGGCGTCGTCGTTATGACATCTTATGCAGGCCGATATGACATATCGTCAACTTCGGATGTGCACCCTCGCCCTGAACCATTATGCTGCAAGGAGAGGCAATTCCGCTGGCCAAGGAGTGCACCACCATGTCGACATTGACCTTTCTGGGCGCGGTGGGGGAAGTCACCGGGTCCCGCTACCTGCTCGAGGTGGACGGCGAAGAGGGGCCCCACCGGTTGCTGCTGGAGTGCGGCCTGCACCAGGGTGGGGCGGACGCCGACCGCGCCAACGAGAAGCCCTTCGGCAAGCTGGTGAAGGAGCTCGAGGCGGTGGTGCTCTCCCACGGCCACCTGGACCACTCGGGCCTGCTGCCCAAGCTGGTGCGCGAGGGCTATCGCGGGCCCATCCACTGCACCCGTGGCACTCGCGACCTGCTGGAGATCATGCTCCAGGATGCGGCCTTCGTGATGGCCAAGGACATCGAGTGGGAGAACAAGTGGCGCAAGCGCAACGACAGGCCGTTGGTCGCACCGCTCTATGACCTCGATGACGTGGAGCAGACCCTCGCCCAGTGCGTCTCCCACCCCTACGGCCAGCCGGTCAACCTGCCCGGCGGGGTGACCCTGGTGTTCCGCGACGCCGGTCATATCCTCGGTTCGGCCATCGTCGAGCTCAATGTGCCCTCCGGCGGCCAGCAGAAGCACCTGGTGTTCTCCGGCGACCTGGGCAATCCCAGCTCGGTGCTGATGAAGGACCCCGAGAAGCTCTATGAAGCCGACCTGGTGCTGATGGAGAGCACCTATGGTGACCGCGACCACCGCCCCCTGGAGGAGACCCTCGAGGAGTTCGCCAGGGTGCTGGAGGAGGCCCACGCCGACGGCGGCAACGTGCTGATCCCGGCCTTCGCGGTGGGGCGCAGCCAGGAGATCCTCTACCACCTCAGCGTGCTCTACCACGAGGGGCGCCTGCGCCAGCAGATGGTGTTCCTCGACAGCCCCATGGCGATCCGGGTCACCGAGCTCTACCACCGGGCGCGCAAGGCGCTGGATGCCGAGGATCTCAAGGTGCTCAACAAGGCGGCCAGCGGTGACCCGGGCCAGTACCTGCCGGTGCTGCGCATGACCCGCACGGTGGAGGAGTCCATGGCCATCAACCGCATCCACGGCGGGGCGATCATCATCGCCGGTGCGGGCATGTGCAACGGCGGGCGTATCGTCCACCACTTCCGCTACAACCTGGAGAAGCCCGCCACCCGGCTGGTGATCGTCGGCTTCCAGGCCGGTGGCACCATCGGTCGCCAGATCGTCGACGGCGCCGAGCGCATCCGCGTGTTCGGCCACGATCTGGCGGTGAAGGCGAAGGTGCATACCATCGGCGGTTTCTCGGCCCATGCCGGCCAGAGTCAGCTGATCGGCTGGGCCGGGGCCTTCCGCAACCGTCCGCGCTTCTATCTGGTGCACGGCGAGCCCGAGACCCAGAAGGTGCTCCAGGCGGCGCTGGCCGAGAGCGAGATCGAGGCCGAGATTCCCGCCTACGGCGACCGCATCGAGCTCTAGCGCCGCGACAACCTGCCGTCTTGTCGTCACCCGGGCGGAGGCGCAGCGTGACGGTATCAATGGAGCGGGAGGGACGAGCATGATGGGCGTGATCCAGGCGCTGACGCGTAATCTGGTGGTGGCGATACCGGTGACCCTGCTGCTGGGGCTGGCCTTCGGGGCCGTCGCGCCAGTGGCCTGGCTCTCGGCACTGGTGATACCGCTGACGCTGCTGATGATCTACCCGATGATGGTCAACCTGCGCCTGCGTGAGCTGCTGATGGGCGGCGACGGCCGCGCCCAGGGACTCGCGCAGCTGATCAATTTCGCGGTGATCCCCTTTATCGCCTTCGGCCTGGGCCTGTGGTGGTTTGCCGATCAGCCCTACCTGGCGCTGGGGCTGCTGCTGGCGGCGCTACTGCCGACCAGCGGCATGACCATCTCCTGGACCGGCTTCGCCAAGGGCAACCTGCCGGCGGCGGTGAAGATGACCGTGGTCGGGCTGATCCTGGGGTCGCTTGCCACGCCGCTCTACGTGAAATGGCTGATGGGGGCTGCCATCCCGGTGGACCTGGTGGCGGTGTTCCGTCAGATCATCCTGGTGGTCGGCATTCCCATGCTGGCCGGCCAGCTCACGCGACACTTCCTTATCAAGCGTCATGGCGCCGAGGGCTTCCGCAAGCAGTGGGCGCCGCGCTTTCCACCGCTCTCCACCCTGGGGGTGCTGGGCATCGTCTTCGTGGCCATGGCGCTCAAGGCCGATGACCTGCTGGCCAGCCCCGGGCTGCTGCTGGATATCGCCGTGCCGCTGCTGATCCTCTACGCCGTCAACTACCTGATCAGCACCCTGGCGGCCCGGGCCTGGCTCTCGCGCGGCGACGGCATCGCCCTGGTCTACGGCACGGTGATGCGCAACCTCTCCATCGCCCTGGCGCTGGCCATGAACGCCTTCGGCGAGGCCGGAACCGACGCCGCCCTGCTGATCGCCCTGGCCTATATCATCCAGGTGCAGTCCGCGGCCTGGTACGTGCGCTTCTCGGATCGCCTGTTCGGGCCGGCCGAACCGGCCTGAGACGGGCTATTCGCCGGCGCCGGCGGCTTCCAGGCGCGAGACGATCTCCGTGTGGCCATTCTCCCGCGCCCAGTGCAGCGGCGTGGTGCCGTCGCCCGCCACATGGGTGGGGTCGCCACCATGCTCCAGCAGCAGCTCGACCAGCTCCGGGCGTCCATCCTTGGCGGCCCATGTCAGGCTCGACCAGCCCGCCTCGTCATCCACGGCATCGACATCGGCGCCGGCGGCGAGCAGTGCCTGGCTGGTGGCCGCCTGGTTGTTGACCACGGCCACCAGCAGTGGCGTGTAGCCAGCCTGGTCGCGGTGCTCGGTGTCGGCACCGCGGGCCAGCAGTGCCTCGAGCATCTCCAGATGGCCGTTGGCGGCTGCCTTCATCAGTGCCGTCCACCCACAGCGGTCGCTGGCATCCATCGCGGTGCCAGCGTCGAGCATCGCCAGTACCCGCTCGGTCTCGCCGTTCTCGGCCGCCAGGGTCAGCGCCGTACGACCCAGCGGGTCCACCGCCTCCGGCGGCGGTTCCATCAGGCCGGGCGCGAGCATGAAGGCCGCCACCAGTGCCAGGGGCACCAGGATGCCGGTAATCATGGGGTAGCGCCGGTAGGGCAGAGTGATCCATTGCCAGATTCTGGACATGCGCGTCTCCGCCAGTGGTGTCGTTGACCTCGGTGCATGATGCCCGTTTCGCACACGCCGTGGCTGCGGCACGTTGTCCCGCGCCCGAGGGCTGCCTTTCTGTTGATGCATATCAAGGTGCGGCCACATGTCTCATGCCGGCGCGGCCGCTTCTGGACTACGCTGGGATTAACGTCGAGTTATGTCATAGTTTTAGAGGAAGTGGTTATGAAAGCAGCGATGAAGACCCTGCTGGCCGGCTCTGTCATGGCAGCCATGCTGGCCAGCGGGCCGGCCCTCGCCGAGGAGGCCGAGGCCTATCGCGAGACGTCGCTCGGGCTCTACGTCAACGCCGCCGAGGCATGGGAGCTGATGCAGGAGAACGACCGGGCCGTGCTGATCGACGTGCGCGACCCGATAGAGATCAAGTTCACCGGCTTCGCCGAGCCCACCGACATCCACGTGCCCTGGGTGCTGGCCGATCGCGACAGCTTCAATGCCGAGGCGAAGAGCTGGCCGATGGTCAAGAACACCGACTTTGACACCCAGATGCGCGCCGAGCTCGAGGCGCTGGGGGTGGCCGAGGATGACCCGATCATCGTCATGTGCCGCTCGGGTTCCACGCGCAGCGCCCCCGCCGCCGATGCCATCGCCGAGATGGGCTTCAGCCAGGTCTACTCGGTGACCGATGGCTTCGAGGGCGGCAAGCTCGAGGAGGGCGACTCGAAGGGCGTGCGCGCCGTAAACGGTTGGCGCAACTCCGGCCTGCCGTGGAGCTACGAGATCGACCCCGAGGTTGCCTGGCAGCCCGCCGAGTAGCCCGATGAGCGGCACGCGGGTGGGGCCGGTGGCCTCCCTGCGCTTCCGGGCAAGACGTTTCCGCCAAGAGATTTCCACGCAAGTCTTCGACCCAAGCAAGGAGAGGCCCATGAGTTTCAAGACGACCCTGAGTGTGGCGCTGGCCACGGGTGCCATTGCCTTCGGCGCCAGTGCCCTGGCGGACAATCACGGTGGCGAGGCCGAGGGTGACAAGGCCGCCGGCGACAAGGCACTGATGATCCTGACCAGCGACTCCCTGGAGACCCAGGGCATGGCCATGATCCTCGCCAATGCCATGCAGCAGCAGGGCACTGACCTGCAGCTGTTGCTGTGTGACCAGGCCGGTGACCTGGCGGTGGAGGGCTATCAGAGCGCCCAGCCCATCAACACCCCGCCAAGCAACCCGGCCGGTCAGGTGACGCCCGAGGGCATCATGCAGATGCTGATGGGTAATGGCGCCCAGGTAGACGTCTGTGCCATCTACCTGCCCAACCGCGATTATGGCCAGGAAGTGCTGCTGGATGGCGTGGGTGTCGCGGCTCCGGGGCCGATCGCCGAACTGATGCGTGACCCGTCCGTTCCGGTCTTCACCTTCTGAATCCAAGCAACTCTTGCGTCCAAGCATCGAGGAGAACGCCATGACCCGTAACGTGGGTGGTATCGACAGGATTGCCCGTATCGTGGTCGGCATCGTGCTGATCCTGCTGGCATTGACCGGCACCATCGGTGCCTGGGGCTGGATCGGCGTGGTGCCGCTGGCCACCGGCCTGTTCAACTTCTGCCCGGCCTACAAGCTGCTGGGCGTGAATACCTGCAAGCTGAAGAAATAGTCACCGTCGGCCACGGCCGGCTATCGATGCACGGCGCCCGCGGCCTTCAGGTCGCGGGCGCCGTGCGTTGGTGGCCTCCCGCGCGGGAGGTTGTCGCGGAAAGGCTATCGGCCCCATGCAGTGGCACAATCGTCATATAGTTCATTTTAAGATAAGCTTATTCCATATAAAGCAATTGGTGGTCGACTCACCGCAATACGCTATCGGAGGTATCCCCATGCAGACCTTTGCCCTCTCGCCCAGCACCGGTGCCGTCAGCCCTGAGGTCGCCGGCTTCTTCGACCCGCGTACCTTCTCCATCCAGTACGTGGTCAGCGACCCGGCCACCGGCAAGTGCGCCATCATCGATCCGGTGTATGACTTCGACGAGAAGTCCGGGCGCCACCGCCAGTCACCATGCCGATGAGCTGCTCACCTATGTGAAGGAGAAGGGGTTGGAGGTGGAGTGGATCCTCGACACCCATCCCCATGCCGACCACTTCTCGGCGGCGCAATACCTGAGCGAGCAGACCGGGGCGCCCACCGCCATCGGCGAGAAGGTGGTGGAGGTGCAGAAGCTGTGGAAGGAGATCTACCACTGGCCCGACTTCCCCGCCGATGGCTCCCAGTGGGATCGGCTCTTCGCCGAGGGTGATACCTTCGCCATCGGCGAACTGGAAGTGCGGGTGATGTTCTCTCCCGGGCACACCCTGGCCTCGATCACCTACGTGGTGGGCGATGCGGCCTTCGTCCACGACACCCTCTTCCAGCCGGACTTCGGCACCGCCCGGGCCGACTTCCCCGGCGGCGATGCCCACCAGCTGTGGCGCTCCATCCAGGCGATCCTGGCGCTGCCCGACGACACCCGGCTGTTCACCGGCCACGACTACATGCCCGACGGTCGCGAGCCGCAGTGGGAGAGTACGGTGCGCGAGCAGCGCGAGACCAACAAGCACCTGGCCGGCGGCGTCACCGAGGATGACTACGCGGCAATGCGCGACCAGCGCGACAGCGAACTGCCCATGCCCAAGTTGATCCTGCACTCGCTCCAGGTAAACACCCGCGGCGGTCGCCTGCCGGAGCCGGAGGCCAACGGCAAGCGCTACCTTAAGATCCCGCTGGATGCCCTGGAGGGGGCAGCCTGGGAGTAATCCCCGGCCGTACTGGAAAACGAGCCCCGCAGGCCCTGCCGTCGGGGCTCGTGCCGTGAGGAGGGTAGTCCAGACCTTTATATAGCCAAATATTCTATTCTTAGAACCTGTTTTCGGCTATGCTGTCTCCATGCTTCGGCCAGCGACATCCGATGGAGGTTGTTTCCCATGTCCCAGCCAATCGTGACCCCTTTCTTCGACGAGCCCACCAACACCTTCAGCTACGTGGTGCAGGATCCCGCGAGCCGCGCCTGCGCGATCCTCGACTCGGTGCTCGACTTCGACTATGCCGCCGGGCGCACCGACGTGCGCTCCGCCGACGAGATCATCGCCTTCGTGCGTGACAACGACCTCGAGGTGGAGTGGATCCTCGAGACCCACGTTCACGCCGACCACCTCTCCGCCGCGCCCTACCTGCACGAGAAGCTGGGCGGCAAGACCGGCATCGGCGCCAACATCACCGTGGTCCAGGACGTCTTCGGCAAGGCTTTCAACGCCGGCACCGAGTTCGCCCGGGACGGCAGCCAGTTCGACCGCCTCTTCGAGGAGGGCGACACCTTTGCCATCGGCAACCTGGAAGGGCGAGTGCTGCACACTCCGGGCCATACGCCGGCCTGCCTGACCTACGTGATCGGCGATGCCGCCTTCGTCGGTGACACCCTGTTCATGCCCGACTACGGCACCGCGCGCTGCGACTTCCCGGGCGGCGATGCCCGCGCCCTCTACCGCTCCATCCAGAAGGTGCTGGTGCTGCCCGACGAGACACGCCTCTTCCTGTGTCACGACTACAAGGCGCCGGAGCGCGAGGAGTACCAGCACGAGACCACGGTGGCCGAGCAGCGTGCCCACAACGTCCATGTCCACGAGGGCATCGGCGAGGAGGAGTTCGTCAAGATGCGCACCGAGCGTGATGCCACTCTCGGCATGCCGAGGCTGATCATTCCTTCGGTGCAGGTCAACATGCGTGCCGGCCAGATGCCGCCCGCCGAGGATAACGGTCAGGTCTACCTCAAGGTCCCGATCAACAAGTTCTGAAGGCTCAGGAGTCAGTCGATATGCAGATTCATCAGCTCGAACCCGGCTTCGCCATCACCGACGCGGTCAGTCCGGCCGATCTCGACGAGGTCGCCCGTCGCGGCTTCCGCTCGGTGATCTGCAACCGCCGCCCCGGCGAGGCCGAGGACCATCCCGACGACCGTCCCCTCAAGGCCCGCGCCGCCGAGCTCGGCCTCGAGTGGCGCTGCATTCCGGTGACCCCGGGGCAGTATGACGCCGCTGACATCGCCGCCTTCGGCGAGGCGCTGGAGACACTGCGAACGCCGATCCTGGCCTTCTGCAAGACCGGCAAGCGCGCCGTTCACCTGTGGGCCCATGCTCGCAGCCAGGGAGAGAGCTGTGATATCCCGGCGCTGCTGGCCGCGGCCCATGCTGCGGGGCATGATCTCGAGGAGCGGCGCCCGCTACTGGAAGCCGCCGCCGGGCAGCGTTGAGATGAACCCGAAACGCTATCTGCCGATCCTGCAGTGGCTGCCCGGCTATGATAGAGCCACCCTGGCCAGCGACCTGCTGGCGGCGGTGATCGTCACCATCATGCTGATCCCGCAGTCGCTGGCCTACGCCATGCTGGCCGGGCTGCCACCCGAGGTGGGGCTCTACGCCAGCATCACACCGCTGGTGGTCTATGCGGTGTTCGGCACCAGTCGCACCCTGGCCGTGGGGCCGGTGGCGGTGGTGTCGCTGATGACGGCGGCAGCGGTGGGGCAGGTGGCACCCCAGGGCACGCCGGAGTATCTCGGTGCGGCCCTGGTGCTGGCGTTGATGTCCGCGTTGATCCTGACCCTGATGGGGGTAGCTCGGCTGGGCTTTCTGGCCAACTTCCTTAGCCACCCGGTGATCTCAGGGTTCATCACCGCCTCGGGGCTGATCATCGCCGCCAGTCAGCTCAAGCATGTGCTGGGCGTCGAGGCGAGCGGCCACAACCTGCTGGAGCTGTTGATCGGGCTGGGCAGCCAGCTGGGCAGCGTCAACCTGCCCACCCTGGTGATCGGCCTCGGGGTGCTGGCCTTCCTTTACGTCGCGCGGCGTTGGCTCAAGCCCACCCTGCGTCCGGCTCGGGGTACCGTCGCGCCCGGCGGACATGCTCACCAAGGCGGCGCCGATCCTCGCCGTGGCGGCCACCACCCTGGCCAGCTGGGGGCTGGGACTGGACCAGCACGGCGTGGCGGTGGTCGGCGCGGTGCCTGCCGTGGCCTGCCGCCGCTGACCCTGCCCGGCTTCGACAGCGGCCTGTGGAGCCAGCTGTTCGTGGCGGCGCTGCTGATCAGCATCGTCGGCTTCGTGGAATCGGTGTCGGTGGGCCAGACCCTGGCCGCCAAGCGCCGCCAACGTATCGACCCCGACCAGGAGCTGGTGGGCCTGGGCACCTCCAACATCGCCGCCTCGCTGACCGGCGGCATGCCGGTGACCGGCGGCTTCTCGCGCTCGGTAGTCAACTTCGACGCCGGCGCCGAGACCCCGGCCGCCGGCGCCTTTACCGCGGTGGGGATCGGCGTGGCCGCGCTGCTGCTCACCCCGCTGATCGCCCACCTGCCGATCGCGACGCTGGCGGCCACCATCATCGTGGCGGTGCTGTCGCTGGTCGACTTCGCGGCGATCAAGCGCACCTGGGACTATTCACGCGGCGACTTCGCCGCCATGCTGGCCACCATCGCTGTCACCCTGGGCCATGGCGTGGAGAGCGGTATCATGGTCGGCGTAGGGCTGTCGCTGGCGCTGCATCTCTACCGTACCAGCCGCCCTCACAGTGCCGTGGTCGGGCGGGTGCCCGGTACCGAGCACTTTCGCAACGTGCAGCGCCACCGGGTGGAGACCGACGAACGCCTGGCGATCCTGCGGGTCGACGAGAGTCTCTACTTCGCCAATGCGCGCTACCTGGAAGACACCGTGATGGAACTGGCCGCCCGCCAGCCGCGCCTCGAGCACATCGTGCTGGCCTGCCAGGCGGTCAACGTCATCGACGCCTCGGCGCTGGAGAGTCTGGAGGCTATCAACGCGCGCCTCAGGGACTCCGGCGTGCGCCTCCACCTGGCCGAGGTGAAGGGCCCGGTGATGGATCGCCTGCAGCACACCGAGTTCTGCCACGAGATGACCGGCAAGGTGTTCCTCAGTACCTTCGATGCCTGGCAGGAGCTGCGCGGCTTCGGCGATGGTCGCCTGTCGCGGCGCTGCGCCGAGATGCAGATGGGCGCCATGCCGGGCGCGACGTTCGACGACGAGGCACCGCATCCGCGGATGCCCTGACGGCAGGGCCGCAGCGATAACAGCCAGCGAGGGGCGCCGGGGGCAAGCCGAAGAGGAGGTCCTACGCCAGGGATGGCGTCGGTAGCGTACATGGAGGTATTCACAGCGCCTCCTCGCAGGCTTGCCACCGGGTCAGCCCCGAGTATTTGAAGTTAACCAAATCAGTATCGAGACGATAGGAGAAAAAAGCGTGGACTGGAGTTCATCCCTGCAAGGGCTGGCCGGCGGCGTGCTGATCGGCCTGTCCGCCACCTGGCTGATGGCCACCCTGGGCCGTATCGCCGGCATCAGCGGCATCATCGGCACCCTGATCACCGCCCGGCCGAAGGGTGACAGCGCCTGGCGCGTGACCTTCCTGCTCGGCATGATCAGCGGCCCCATCGTGGTGATGCTGCTGGGCGGCGGCCTGGGCAATGTGGCGGGTGCCGCCGGCGAGAGGTCATTGGCGAGCCCGCCGGTGGCGTGCTGCTGATGCTGGTTGCCGGCCTGCTGGTGGGCCTGGGCACCGGCCTGGGCAGCGGCTGCACCAGCGGCCACGGCGTCTGTGGCCTGGCCAGGCTCTCGCCGCGCTCGCTGGTGGCGACCCTCACCTTCCTGGTGATGGCGATCATCACCGTGTTCGTGGTTCGGCACGTGATCGGAGGTGGCGCATGAAGACGCTGATGGGCTATATCGCCGGACTGTTGTTCGGCCTGGGGCTTGCCGTCTCCGGCATGACCGACCCTGCGCGGGTGCTCGGCTTCCTCGACCTTGCCGGCGCCTGGGACCCGACCCTGATGTTCGTGCTCGGCGGTGCCGTGGTGACCAACTTCATCGGCTACCGCCTCGCCTTCAAGCGCACGGCCCCGGTCTACGGCGAGGCCTTCCAGCTGCCTACCCGCCAGGATCTCGATGGGCGGCTGATCGGCGGCTCGGCTCTGTTCGGCATCGGCTGGGGGCTCTCCGGCTACTGCCCGGGGCCGGCCATCGCCTCCATCGCCGGGCCCAGCGTACCGCTGGTGGCGATGCTGGTGGCAATGGTCGCCGGCTGGTTCTTGGCCAGGGCGATTCCCGCGCGCAGCTGAACTTGTGCTCGATCAAGAGACTCCCCCGCAGGCCCGGCCTGCGGGGGAGTCTGTGTCTACGACCAATGGATGCCGCCATCCTGCTTATATCCATATGGCGATTAACGCAGGCTTAATGGCCCAGTGACAGGATGTCGCACAACGAGAGGACCTTACGCCATGCACGTACTGCTGATCGAGGATGACGCCCTGGTGGCCTCAGGCATTCGCGCCGGGCTCGCCGTGCACGATTATGTCGTCGATCACGTGGCCTCCATTGCCGAGGCGCGTCGCGCCCTGGAGAGTGTCGACAGCGATGTGGTGATCCTCGACCGCGGCCTGCCCGACGGTGATGGCCTGAGCCTGCTCGAGGAGTGGCGCGACGCCGGGGTGACCACGCCGGTGCTGGTGCTGACCGCCCGCGATGCGGTCAGCGACCGGGTGGCCGGCCCGCAGGGCGGTGCCGACGACTATCTGGTCAAGCCCTTCGATCTCGACGAGCTGGTGGCCCGGCTGCAGGCGCTGTTGCGGCGCGCGGCGGGGCGCTCGCACCCGCTGATCGAGCACGGCGCCCTGTGCCTCGACCCGGTGGCCCGGGAAGTTACTCTCGGCGGCAGCCCGGTGGCCCTCTCGCGCCGCGAGCTGGTGCTGCTGGAGGCCTTCCTGCAGGCGCCGCGCAGCGTGCTCTCGGCGGACCAGCTCAAGGACAGCCTCTACGGCATGAGCGAGGATGTGGAGAGCAACGCCCTCAACGTGCATATCCATCACCTGCGCCGCAAGCTCGGCAGCGAGGTGATCGAGACGGTGCGCGGGCTGGGCTACTGGCCGGGACCGCCGCTGGGCGAGTCCGGCGAGAAGGAGCGTCCGTGAGCCTGCGCACGCGGCTGCTGGTGACCCTCGGGGTCACCCTGGTGCTGCTCTGGGGGCTGGCCGCCGCCTGGCTGCTGCGCGATCTGGAGGAGCAGTTCGTGGCCACCCTCGACCAGCGGCTCGCCCAGTCGGCGCGCATGGTGGCGGGGCTGGATGGCGCAGCTGCCCCAGGATGTGTGGCTCGAGGCCGACCGGCGGGCGCTGTCGATCCTGCCCATCGAGGGGCTGGCCTGCCAGGCTCACTCGCCGCGCGGCGAGATCATGGCGCGTACCCACACCGACCTGGAGTCGATCCTGGCGGTGGGCGAGGTCGGCGGACATGCCTACCGTGAAGAGGGCGGCGTGACCTGGCGGGTATTCACCTACGAGCGGGGCGGGCTGACCATCACCACCGCCGACCGCATGGATGAGCGCGACCTGCTGCTTGGCAACGTCATCAAGGTGGCCACGGTGCCCTTCGTGGTAGCCATGCTGGGCAGCCTGGTGGCGCTGTGGATCGGCGTGGTGCGCGGCCTGTCGCCCATCGCCCGGCTGCGTGACTCCCTGGCGCGTCGTCACCCGGATGCCCTGGCGCCGGTGGCCACCTACGGGGTGCCCAGCGAGCTGCGCCCGCTGGTGGAGACCCTCAACGGCCTGCTGGCCCGCGTTCAGCAGGCCATCGTGCGCGAGCAGCGCTTCACCAACGATGCCGCCCATGAGCTGCGTACGCCGCTCACCGCCATCAAGACCCACCTGCAGGTGGCCAGCCGGGTAGAGGGCGAAGCGGCGCGTGATGCCGTCGGCTACGCTGAGGAGGGTGTCGAGCGCCTGGCACGGATACTCGACCAGCTGCTGATGCTGGCGCGGGTGGAGGGCCGGCTGGCCTTCGAGGACGGCACCCCGTGCCGCCCCGCCGATGTGGTGGCCCTGGCGCTGCGCGACAGCGGTGCAGCGACCGCGCGCTTCGAACTGCCCGAGGCGTGGCCCGAGGCACCCCTGGCGTTGCCGCGGGAGCTGGCGGTGACCGCGCTGCGCAACCTGATCGACAATGCGCTCCGCCACGGCGGCGAGGGGTCACGAGTCACCCTCGATGTGGAGTGCGAAGACCACAATACCCTGACATTCCGGGTGATCGACCAGGGGCCCGGCGTCGATGACGAAGCCCTGGAGCAGATGGCCAGACGCTTCTGGCGTGCCAGCAAGCAGCACGGCAGCGGCCTGGGGCTGGCCATCGTGGTGGCCATCGCCGAGCGCTTCGGCGGTGACCTGAAATTTGTCCGTCCCGCGAGGGGTGGGCTGGAGGCTCGCCTGACCTTCCCGGTACAGGCGAATCGCACTGCCCCGGAGGGGCAATGAGAGACTGCCCCATCCGAGGGGCCACGACAAAACGAGGGGAATACCGATGACCAGCAAGAGGATCTTGAGTGGGCTCGGCCTGCTGCTGGGTGCCGGCCTGGCCGCCGGCCAGGCCGTGGCGCTCGAGGGAGACGCCCAGCGTGGCGAGGAGGCCGCGGGGACCTGTGTCGCCTGCCACCAGGCCGACGGCAGTGGCATGAACGTGCCGGGTGGTGAATCCTGGCCGCGCCTGGCGGGGCTCGATGCAGACTACTTCGCCAAGCAGCTGCACGACGTCAAGGATGGGAGTCGCGAGGCACCCACCATGATGCCTTTCGTCAACGGGCTCGATGATCAGACGATCGCCGACCTGGCCGCCTACTACAGCCAGATGCCGGCCACCGAAGCCGATGGCGGCGACGCCGACGAGGCAGTACTGGCGCGCGGCGAGCAACTCGCCCTGCGTGGCGACTGGGACGAGTACATCGTCTCCTGCAAGAGCTGCCATGGCCCCGGCAACCAGGGCGTGGGCAGCACCTTCCCGGGCATCGCCGGCCAGCATGCCGGCTACATCGAGAATCAGCTGCACGCCTGGCAGGAGGGTCGTCGTGCCAACGACCCCAGAACCTGATGGGGTCGATCGCCAAGCGCATGAGCGACGAGGACATCACCGCCGTGGCGGCCTGGCTGGCCAGTCAGCCGGCGACCGACGAGTAAGGGGGAACAGACAATGATCAAGCACAGGAAGACGCTGGCACTGGCCGGTGTGACCCTGGCCGCCAGCGCAAGCCTGGCCGCCTGGGCAGAGACCGACGGCCATCCCTATGACAAGCTGGTGGAAATGGGCTATCCGGCCCCCCAGGAGGGTGAGCTGGTTCATGTGCCGCCCACCATGGCGGACCTCGAGGCCGCTGATATGAAGCCGGAAACCAAGGCGGTCATTCGCCGTGGTTACGACCTCTTCACCAACACCCAGCAGCTGCGTGGCAAGAACGTCTTCAACGACATGAACTGCTCCAGTTGCCACCTGGGCGAAGGTCGCCAGCCGTTCAGCGCCCCGGTGTGGCCGGCGGCGGTGACCCTGCCGGACTTCCGCGGCAAGAACCAGCACGTCAACAATCTCGAGGAGCGCATCGCCGGTTGCTTCGCCTACTCCATGAACGGTACGCCGCCGGAGTATGGCAGCGACGACATGCTGGCGCTCTCTCGCCTACCACCAGTGGCTGGCCAAGGGCGCCCCGGTGTATCCGGACCAGCCCATCTACGGCCGCGGCTTCCCGGCCCCGGAGCGTCCCGACGAACTGAGCTACGCCAACGGCGAGCAGCTCTATGTGGAGAACTGTGCGGTCTGCCACAGCGAGGACGGCTCCGGCCTCTACCAGGATGGCGAGTACGTGTTCCCCGCTCCCTGGGGTGACGGCTCCAACAACTGGGGTGCCGGCATCGTGCGCACCCATACCGCGGCCGGGTTCATCAAGAACAACATGCCGCTGGGGCAGCCGCTGTCGCTCTCCGACCAGGAGGCCTGGGACATCGCCTACTACATGACCCAGCAGGAGCGCCCGCAGGACCCGCGCTACACCGGCAGCGTGGACGAGGTGCTGGAGAAGTTCGGACCGACCTTCCACAAGAACTCCAGCTACGGCCAGGAACGTGAGGTCGATGGCCATCGTCTCGCCGACCACGCCAACTGGGGCGAGAAGGGCGAGGAGGTCAAGCCCTGGAACGTCGGCCAGCCGCGCTTCGAGGACCTCGACGTCGAGAAGTGATCCGCCCCCGGCGCCGGTAACCTGGCGCCAGATCGACAGGCCCCGCCCGGCAGCTGCCGGGCGGGGCCTGTTTCGTCAGTAGCCGCGTGGGCGGGAAGGCGACTGCGCTCAGGGTGCCGGACCGCCCATGGCCTCCTCGAGGCGCTCGGGGCTGGGCACGCCCTCGATGCGATCGACCCGGTCGCCATTGCGGAAGAGGGTGGTCGGGGTGGCCATGAAGCCCAGCGAGTCGAACAGCTGGTTGTTGGCGTAGACCTGCTCCTCGACCTCGCGTGACTGGGGTCCGGCCTCGATCTCCTCGCCGTCGCCACTGTGGGCGTGGAGGGCGGCGGCGGGATCGTCGGCGCCGAGCAGGGCGGCGGCCTTGGCCGGGCTGTCCGAGGCCAGCACGCCGATCATGATGTGGCGCAGCTGCACCTTGCCGGCTTCGACCCAGGGGCGGGCGTCGTGCCAGAACTGGCGGCAGTAGGGGCAGTTGGGGTCGGTAAAGGTATACACGACATGCTCGGCCTCGGGGTCGCCATCAGCGATCCAGTGGCTTGCCTCCAGGTCCCGCCACACCTCGGCGAACTGGGCGGCGCGCACGTGCTTGTCCAGTGCAGGCTCGGAGAGGTTGTTGCCCTTGGCATCGACCAGGGTGCCGACGATGGCGTGCTCGCCACCCGGCAGCAGGTAGATGGCCACTTCGCCGGCGGGGTGGCTGGCGCCGCAGCCGGTCAGCCCGGCCGGGCCCTCGAACTCGCCGTGGATGGTCAGGCCCTGCTCGGTGAGGGCGGCCACCGGGGCGGGCAGGTCATCATTGGCCAGGGCGGGAGCCGCGAAGGCCAGGGTCAGGGCGCCGATGGCCGGTAACTTGAGTGGGTGTCGCATTGTGGGGTCCTTGTGACGGTTGTCGTAAAGGCTGAGGTGCAGTGTCTCGAAGCAGGGCGTCAGCGCAGGCGTTCCAGCCCCTGGCGCAGGGTGGCGTGGGAGAGTTCGCCGAAGTGGGTATCCACCAGACGCCCCTCGGCGTCATAGAAAAGCGTGGTGGGCATGGCCATGGCGCCGGTCACGTCACCCAGGGCGGTGCGCGCATCGAGCAGCACGTTGTCCAGTTCCAGAGACTGCTCGTCGAGGAAGCGGTTCACCAGCGCCACATCCTCGCCCTGGTTGACGAAGGCGAAGGTGATGTCGCTGGCCTCGTCCTGGGCCTGCTCGAATACCGGCATCTCGCGCCGGCACGGCGGGCACCAGGTGGCCCACAGGTTGACCACCAGCGGCTGGCCCTGACGCTCGGCCAGGCCCGGCAGGTCGGTGGCCTCTCCCGCCAGGGTGGTCAGGGGCGTGTCGGGAAGCGGGCGGCCGCGATCTTCCATCAACAGCAGCGGGCCCGCGGTCAGCCCCCAGGTCAGGGCGCCGGCCAGCAGCGCGCCGCCCAGCGGCACTCGCTGGCGGGGAGCGCCACAGCCGCCGGTGTGGCATAGCCCAGGCCGGCTGCGAGGCCGCCCAGGGGGTCGAAGCCGCCATCGCGGATGTCCAGCAGTGAAAGGACGCCGTCGTAGCTGCCCCAGTAGCGCACCACGAATACCAGGCGTGCGCCGACCAGGGCGATCAGCAGCAGGTTGAAGAGGGTGTCGGCCGTGGGCGTGCGGTGGCGTCGGCCGATCAGCGCCCCGGTCAACAGGGCGATGCCGAAGGCCAGGATGATCAGCAGCTGGCCGATCGAGAATCCCATGGGACCCACGGCGATGCTCTGGTTCAATGCCTGCATGGGGAAAGGCTCCTTGCCGATGAATCCGTCGGCGGTCATGCCGCCAGGAGCAGAGCCTGACAGCCGGTGATTAGCGGTGCATTAATCTCCACCGCGCTGGGGCGTTATGTCGCAAGCGCGAACACACGGCTGCTCCTGACCTATGCTGTGCCATCAGGTTCCCATTTCCGAGAGGATCACCAGCATGCTGCCACGTTTCCCCCTGTCCTGGCGCGGCCCGATGGTTGCGCTGCTTACCTGTCTGGCCAGCAGCGCGGCACTGGCCGACTCGCTGAGCGTCGAGGGTGCGCATGTGCGTGCCGTGCCGCCGGTCTCCACGACCACTGCCGCCTTCATGATGCTGCATAACGAAGGCGAGTCGGATCGCGCCCTGGTGGCGGCCAGCACCCCGGCGGCCCGGGTGGCGGAACTCCACAACCATGTGGATGTGGATGGCGTGATGCAGATGCGCCAGGTGGAAACGATCCCGGTGCCGGCGGGCGAGGGTGCGCAACTGGCCCCGGGCGGCTATCACCTGATGCTGATCGGCCTGGTCGAGCCGCTCCACGAGGGTGACGAGGTGGCGCTCAGCCTGACCTTCGACGACGGCCAGACCCTGGAGCTCCAGGCGCCGGTGCGTCGCATCGAGACCATGGGTCACGGCCAGGCGAACGAGCCGGCCGCGGGGA
Source organism: Halomonas sp. (assembly GCA_018401555.1). Taxonomy (GTDB): domain Bacteria; phylum Pseudomonadota; class Gammaproteobacteria; order Pseudomonadales; family Halomonadaceae; genus Halomonas. Next base: position 33,792 of record JAGYKP010000077.1, on the reverse strand, counting down.
TGTCGCACTCCGGCCACTGAGGCGGCGCCGCTGGGCGGGCGGGGCTCGAGTCAGTACAATACGAGGAGTCCCGTTTCCCCGTTCTGGAACCCTGCCATGCACTGTCCCTTCTGCGGCACCCACGACACCAAGGTCACCGACTCGCGGCTGGTCGCCGAAGGGGACCAGGTGCGCCGGCGTCGCCAGTGCGTGGCCTGCGGCGAGCGCTTTACCACCTACGAGACCGCCGAGCTGATCATGCCGCGGGTGATCAAGGGCGATGGCTCCCGTGAAGCCTTCAACGAGCAGAAGCTGCGTGCCGGCATGCTGCGCGCCCTGGAGAAGCGCCCGGTCAGCGCCGAGGCCATCGAGGCCTCGGTGCAGCGCATCCGCCAGACCCTGCGTGCCCGGGGCGAGCGCGAGATTCATGCCCGCGACATCGGTGAGGCGGTAATGGCCGCGCTGCGTGGCCTCGACCAGGTGGCCTACATCCGCTTCGCCTCGGTCTACCGCCGCTTCCAGGACATCGACGAGTTCCGCGCCGAGATCGAGCGTCTCGCCCAGGATCCCGACCAGACGCCACCTCGCTGACCCGGAGCCCCCCCCCATGGCCCACCCCACGCCCCCGGAAACCTGGATGGCCCGAGCCCTCGAGCTGGCCCGGCGCGGCCTCTATACCGCGCATCCCAATCCCCGGGTCGGTTGTGTGCTGGTAAAGGATGGGCGCCTGGTAGGGGAGGGCTACCACGCCCGCGCCGGCGAGCCCCACGCCGAGGTGCATGCGCTGAGATCCGCCGGCGAGGCGGCCCGCGGCGCCACCGCCTACGTGACGCTGGAGCCCTGCTCCCATCACGGCCGTACCGGGCCCTGCGCGGTGGCCCTGATCGAGGCTGGCGTGGCCCGTGTGGTGGTGGCCATGGAGGACCCCAACCCGGCGGTGGCCGGGCGTGGCATCGCCCTGCTGCGCGAGGCGGGTATCGAGGTGACCGTGGGTATCGCCGAGGACCAGGCCCGGGCGCTGAACGTCGGCTTCGTGCGGCGCATGGACCACGGCCGCCCCTTCGTGCGCCTGAAGATGGCCATGAGCCTCGACGGCCGCACCGCCATGCAGTCCGGTGAATCACAGTGGATCACCGGTCCCCAGGCCAGGCGTCAGGTGCAGCGCCTGCGCGCCCGCTCGAGCGCCGTGCTCACCGGTGTCGAGTCGGTAATCTTCGACAACTCGCGACTCACCGTGCGTGCCGACCAGCTCGGTCTCGACGATGTCGAGGCCATTGCCGCGCGTCAGCCGCTGCGGGTGATCGTCGACAGCCGCCTGCGCCTGCCCGAGGCGGCGGCCTGTCTCAGCGAGCCGGGGCGTACCCTGGTGGTTGCCGTGGAGGGCGTCGAGGTGGAGCGCATTGCGCGCCTGACCCATGCCGGGGCCGAGGTGCTCACCCTGCCCGCCGGCGGTGATGGCCGGGTCGACCTCGACGCCCTGCTGCGTCACCTGGCCGAGGTCGAGCAGGCCAACGAGGTGCTGCTGGAGACCGGGGCGACCCTGGCCGGTGCCATGCTCGATGCCGGCCTGGTGGACGAGATGCAGCTGTTCGTGGCGCCCACCCTGCTCGGCGGCGACGCCCGTCCGCTGTTCCAGCTCGCCGGCATCGAGACCATGGCCCACCAGCGCGGCCTGGAGATCCTCGATATCCGCGCCGTGGGGCAGGACTGGCGCATTATCGCCCGGCCGCGGCGGCGAGTGGCGAGCACTTGATCTTGGCTAGGGCTCTCTGGCGCCCGCTGCCGCGCCAAGGCCTCTTTACTGGCGCCCGCTGCCGCGCCAAGGTACCCTGACGCCGTTTCGAGGCGAGGCGACGCCTGTGGACGACATGATTGTCGCCGCCTGCCGACGCCTGCCACGCAGAATTTCTGGAGATCTCATGGTGCACGCCACTGCCGGGGGCCTGGCCCCTATCGAAGACCTGATCGAGGACATCCGTCAGGGCAAGATGGTGATCCTGATGGACGATGAGGATCGCGAGAACGAAGGCGACATCATCATGGCCGCCGAGAAGGTGCAGTCCGAGCACATCAACTTCATGGCCCGCCATGCCCGCGGCCTGATCTGCCTGCCGATGACCCGCAGTCGCTGCGAGCGGCTCAAGCTGCCACTGATGGTCAACGACAACGGTTCCGGCTTCGGCACCAAGTTCACCCTCTCCATCGAGGCCGCCGAGGGCGTCACCACCGGCATCTCCGCCGCCGACCGCGCGCGCACCGTACAGGCCGCCGTGGCCCGCGACGCCCGCCCCGAGGATATCGTCCAGCCCGGCCATATCTTTCCGCTGATGGCCGAGCCCGGCGGCGTGCTGCGGCGTGCTGGCCATACCGAGGCCGCCTGCGACCTGGCCTCCCTGGCCGGCCTCGACCCCAGCGGCGTGATCTGCGAGATCATGAACGACGACGGCACCATGGCTCGCCGCCCCGAGCTCGAGCGCTTTGCCGAGGAGCATGGCATCAGGATGGGCACCATCGCCGACCTGATCCACTATCGCATCCACAACGAGCAGACCGTGGATCACGAGGAGTCGACCACGGTGAAGACCGCCCACGGCGAGCTCACCCTGCACGTCTTCCGTGACAGCATCCAGGGCGCCCACCACCTGGCACTGGTCAAGGGCCGGCCGAGTCCCGAGTCGCCGACCACGGTTCGCGTGCACCTGGCCGACACCATGCGCGACCTGCTCTGCCTGCAGAAGGGCGAGGGGGGGCACTGGACCTCCCACCAGGCCATCGCCGAGGTGGCGCGCAGCGAGCGCGGCGTCTTCGTGCTGCTCGACCATGGCCGACCGCGCCTCGACCTGCGCGACCAGCTCGATATCTTCCTCGAGCGTCGCCGTGCCCCGCGTACCAGCGATTCCGATGGCGCCGGAAACTACCTGACCATCGGCACCGGCTCGCAGATCCTGCGCCACCTGGGCGTGGGTCAGATGCGCCTGCTCAGCTCGCCCTGGAAGTTCTCGGCGATCTCCGGCTTCGACCTGGAGGTGGTGGAGCGCCTGGGCCCCGAGGATGTGCCGGCTGGCGGTGACGATACCGTCGGCGAGTGAGCCGGCGCCAATTCGACACTCTATATTCAACACTCTTGTTCAATACCAGGCGCGGCTCGGCTGCGCCCGAGAGTCTCAGCAGGAAACCGACATGGAACCCATTTCTCAACTGGAAGGCAGCTTCGTCGACGTCGACGGCCGCTATGTGATCGTGGTGGGGCGCTTCAACCACCATGTGGTGGATAGCCTCGTCGAGGGAGCCGTGGATATCCTGGTGCGCCATGGTGTGGATGCCGAGAACATCGACATCGTCCACGTGCCCGGCGCCTGGGAGCTGCCGCTGGCGGTCCAGCAGGTGCTCAAGGTGGCGCGCCCCGAGGCGGTTATCGCCCTGGGCGCGGTGATCCGCGGCGGCACCCCGCATTTCGAGTACGTGGCGGGCGGCTGCAACACGGCGCTGGGCAACCTGCAGCTGGAGTTCGAGACCCCCATCGCCAACGGCGTGCTCACCGTCAATTCCATCGAGCAGGCCATCGAGCGTTCCGGCACCAAGGCCGGCAACAAGGGCGCCGAGGCGGCCATGGCGGCCATGGAAATGGTCTCGCTGATGCGCCAGCTGGGCGGTGGCGCCGAGGAGGAGGCATGAGCCGCGAGCGCACGCCCTCGAAGGCGCAGCAGGGTCGGCGTGCCGCCCGCGAACTGGCGGTGCAGTGTCTCTATCAGTGGCAGATGACCGGCAAGTCGATGAGTGCGGTGGAGATGGAATTCCGTAGCCAGCTGGCCGACGATGACCTCGAGGACCACGAGAACTGGCACAAGGTCATGGAGATCGCCGATCTGGCGCTGTTCCATGAGCTGGTGCACAACGTGGCGCGCTTCCGCGCCGACCTCGACGCCTCCATCGCGCCGCTACTCGACCGTAAGCTCGAGGAGCTCGACGCCATCGAGCTGGCCATCCTGCGCCTGGGCGCCTACGAGCTCTCGCGGCGCCTGGACGTGCCCTACCGCGTGGCGATCAACGAAGGCGTCGAGCTGGCCAAGTCGTTCGGTGCCACCGACGGCCACAAGTACGTCAACGGCATCCTCGACAAGCTTGCCGGGCGCCTTCGCGGCGCCGAGGTGGCCGCCCGCCGCCGCTGAAGGGTGACCGGATGCACAGCGAATTCGATCTCATCGCGCGCTACTTCACTCCCGCCGCCCCCGACCCTGAGTCCGGCGTGGTGCTGGGCGTGGGCGACGACTGTGCGCTGCTGGCCCCCACCCCGGGATGCCGGCTGGCGGTGAGCGTCGATACCTCCGTATGCGGGGTGCACTTCCCTCCCGACGCCCCGCCCGAGGCGGTTGGCCATCGGGCCCTGGCGGTCAGCCTCTCCGACCTGGCCGCCATGGGCGCCAGGGCGCGCTGGTGCTTCATGTCGCTGTCGCTGGAAGAGAGCGAGGACGCCTGGCTGGAGGGCTTCTCGCGTGGCTTCCTGGCACTCTGCGAGACGACCGGTACCCGCCTGGCCGGGGGCGACATCACCCGCGGTGAACTGGCCATCGGCGTCACCGTGATGGGCGAGGTGGCACCCGAGGCGGCCATGACCCGCGGCGGCGGCCGTCCCGGCGACCTGGTAGCGGTGACCGGCGCCCTGGGTGGTGGTGCCGGTGGCCTGGCGGCGTGGCAGGCAGGCGAACGCGACCCCGCGCATCCACTGCTGCGGCGCTATCTCACTCCCCGGCCGCGGCTGGCCGCCGGCGAGGAGCCCTGGCCGGGCTGGCCTCGGCCGCGGTGGATATCTCCGATGGGCTGCTCGCCGACCTGGGCCATATCCTCGAACACTCCGGGGCGGCGCCCATCTCGAGCCCGAGACGTTGCCGCTGGCCGAGGGGCTGGTGAGCGGCGCTGGGCGAGGAGGGCGCGCGCCAGGCGGCGCTCACCGGCGGCGATGACTACGAGCTGCTTGTGTGCCTGCCCGCCGAGCACCTGGACGAGGCCCGCCGACGCCTGGCAGCACTCGAGCTGCCGCTGACGGTGGTCGGTCGCCTGACCCAGGCGCCGGGCGTAAGTGGCGTGCCGGCGGCCCAGCGCACCGGTTGGCAGCACTTCCGTGGCGCCCCTCCGGGAGGCACTTCATGAATCGCGCCCCATCCAGCGTCTGGCATCGCCCCTCCCACTTCCTGGCCTTCGGCCTGGGGAGCGGTACCGTGCCCTGGGCACCGGGGACCTTCGGTACCCTGGCCGCCATCCCCTTCTACTGGTTGCTCTCCGAACTGCCGCTCTCCTGGTACTGGGGGGTGGTCTTCATCGCCTTCGTGTGGGGCGTGTGGTTGTGCGAGAAGACCTCCCGCGACCTCGGCGTCCACGACCATTCGGGTATTGTCTGGGATGAGTTCGTGGGCTATTGGATCACCATGGCGGCGGTGCCCTTCTCCTGGGAGTCGGCGCTTTGGGGGTTCCTGGTCTTCCGGGTATTCGACGTGATCAAGCCGTTCCCCATCCGCTGGGCCGACCGCCATGTGGCCGGTGGCTTCGGCATCATGATCGACGATGTCCTCGCCGGCATCTACGCCTGGAGCCTCATGCACCTGTGGTTCTGGCTGCACTAGAACGGCACGGCGGTATTTCGCGGATGCCGGAGCAGGCGTCGCAGGGAAGGGAGTGAGCATGCGCAAGGAACGACTGATCGTGCCGGTGGTGGTAGGCCTGGCGCTGGTCTGGGCGGTGGCCCAGTACGCCGCCTCGCTGCTCTTCGAACGCGAGCTGCTGCGCACCCTGAACGACCTGGAGGCGCGCGGTGAGCTGGTGGTCGAGCGCGAGGATGTCGAACGCGGCTGGCTCTCTTCGTCGGGGCGCGTGCTGATCGCCCCGCTGCTGGGCGACGGCTGGCAGCTCGCCTTCACCTATACCGCGCGCCACGGCGTGCTCAGCACCCGGCTGGACGGCGAGATCCAGCCCACCCTGGGCACTGGCACGCCAGCGCCTGTTCGGCGATGCGCTGCCCTCCACGGCGCCGCGCTGGCACGCCCGCTACCAGACCCTGGGCGGCGCCCTCAAGGGCAGTGTCGGGCTGGCTCCCTTCGTGGTGCGCCAGGGCCAGCGCGAGCTCGACTTCCAGGGTGGGCAGGTCACCTTCGGCGGCGAGTATGGCGACTGGTGGCTGCGCGCCCGTCTCAAGCCGCTGCGTCTCACCGATGGGGTCGTCACCCTGGAGGCCGGGCCGACCAGCCTGGAGAGTCGCTACGCCTATACCGCCGATGCCCACCATTTCACCCAGCATGACCTGCTGCGCCTCGACCGGGTCTCCTGGAGTCAGCCGGACCTCGAGCTGGATGGCAGCGAGCTGGTCTACCGCAGTCGCATGCAGCTCGACGATAGCGAGCTTCTCATCGACGGCGAGCTGAACCTGGGGCAGCTGATGGCTGCCGATCAGGTGCTGCTTACCGGAGGCGCGACGGCGCAGTTTTCCCGCGTCGATGCCGAGGCGTTGCGTACCCTGCTGCGCCGCCTGCGCGAAGAGGTCATGCAGGTCCATCGGCAGACCCCACGTGAGCTGATCGAGCGGCTCGAGCCGGAGCTCAAGGCGCTGCTGCAGGATTCGCCGCGCCTGGATGTCACCGCGGTGGCGCTCGACAGCCCCATGCTGGGCCTTTCCGCCCAAGGGGAGGGGGCGCTGATCTTCGATCCACGGCGCCTCGATGAGCTCAGCGTCGCACGACTCGATGATCCCGCCGAGCAGGCCCGTTGGCGCAGCCGCCTGGACGGTGACTTCGTCTGGCGCGAGGTGCCCACCGTGGTGGCGCTGTGGCTGGGACTGCCGCTGGACACCCGGGAGCTGGCGGTGGACGTGGTGCGGGGCAAGGTGCGCGTCAATGGCCGCCCGCTGCCGCCACTATGGCGATAGCCAGACTTGAAGTTGCCGGTCATCGCCCGCATTCCACAGTGCAACGGCACACGCCCAACCGCTTGGAAAGGGAGACCCCATGAGCGACGACCAGGACCGCCACGATTCTGACGAGCCGGAATGGATCCACGACGAGCAGGAGCAGGATGAGGCCCTCGACCTCGGTGAGGCGTCCGGCGACAGCCAGCGTTCCGTGGTGCCGGCCCGCGAGACACTGCCCGAGCGCATCTACCTGCTGCCCATCCATAACCGCCCCTTCTTCCCCGCCCAGGTGCAGCCGCTGGTGATCAACCGCGAGCGCTGGGAGGAGACCATCGAGCGGGTCGCCAAGACGCCCCACCATACCGTGGGCCTGGCCTTCGTCGGTGATGCTGCCCTGGAGGGGCTGGATCACGGCGACTTCCCCGAGATCGGTACCGCGGTGAAGATGCACAAGCTGCAGGGCGAGGATGACCAGCTGCAGTTCATCGCCCAGGGCCTGCAGCGCTTCCGGATCCAGCGCTGGATCTCCCGGGAGCCGCCCTACCTGGTGGAGGTGAGCTACCCCCGCGAGCCGGTGGATTCCGAGGCGGACGAGGCGCGCGCCTACGCCATGTCGCTGATCAACGGCATCAAGGAGCTGCTGCCGATCAACCCGCTCTACGGCGAGGAGCTCAAGCACTACCTCAATCGCTTCAGCCCCCACGAGCCGGGGCCGCTCACCGACTTCGCCGCCGCCATCACCTCGGCCAAGGGGCACGAGCTGCAGGACGTGCTGGCCACCCTGCCGGTGCTGGCGCGCATGCAGAAGGTGCTGCCGCTGCTGCGCAAGGAGATCGAGGTTGCCCAGCTGCAGAGCGAGATCAGCGACCAGGTCAACGCCCAGATGCAGGATCGCCAGCGCGAGTTCTTCCTGCGCGAGCAGCTCAAGGTGATCCAGCGCGAGCTGGGCATCTCCAAGGATGACCGCGAGAACGACGTCGATACCTTCCGTGACCGCCTCGAGAGCCTGGTGGTGCCGCCCAAGGTGCTGACCCGCATCGAGGAGGAGCTCGACAAGCTCGCGGTGCTCGAGACCGGCTCGCCGGAGTACGGCACCACCCGCAACTACCTCGACTGGCTCACCAGCATGCCCTGGGGCGTACGCAGCCACGACCAGCTCGACCTCACCCATGCGCGCCAGGTGCTCGACCGCGACCATGACGGCCTGGCCGACGTCAAGGAGCGCATCGTCGAGTTCCTCGCCGAGGGTACCTTCAAGGGCGACGTGGGTGGCTCCATCGTGCTGCTGGTGGGTCCGCCCGGGGTCGGCAAGACCTCGGTGGGTCGCTCCATCGCCGAGGCGCTGGGGCGCGAGTTCTACCGCTTCTCGGTGGGTGGCATGCGCGACGAGGCGGAGATCAAGGGCCACCGGCGCACCTACATCGGCGCCATGCCCGGCAAGCTCGCCCAGGCCCTCAAGGAGGTCGAGGTCGAGAACCCGGTGATCATGCTCGACGAGATCGACAAGATGGGGCAGTCCTTCCAGGGCGACCCCGCCTCGGCGCTGCTCGAGGTGCTCGACCCGGAGCAGAACGTCGACTTCCTCGACCACTACCTGGACGTGCGCCTGGACCTCTCCAAGGTGCTCTTCGTGTGTACCGCCAACACCCTGGACTCGATTCCCCCGGCGCTGCTCGACCGCATGGAGCAGATTCGCCTCTCCGGCTACATCGCCGAGGAGAAGGTGGCGATCGCCAAGAACCATCTGTGGCCCAAGCTGCTCAAGCGCGACAATATCCCCAAGAAGCGCATCAATCTCACCGACGCCGCGCTGCGCCAGGTGATCGAGGGCTATGCACGAGAAGCCGGGGTACGCCAGCTCGAGAAGCAGCTGCATCGCATCGTGCGCAAGGCGGCGGTCAAGCTGCTGGAGAGTGAGCAGCAGTCGGTGAAGGTCTCGGTGAAGAATCTCGAGGAGTATCTGGGGGCCCCACTGTTCCGCAAGGAGCAGGTGCTCGAGGGCGAGGGCGTGGTCACCGGCCTGGCCTGGACCTCCATGGGCGGCGCGACCCTGCCCATCGAGGCCGGCAAGGTGCATTCGCTGACCCGCGGCTTCAAGCTCACCGGCAAGCTCGGCGAGGTGATGCAGGAGTCGGCCAACATCGCCTACAGCTATGTGCTGGGGCACCTGGCCGAGTATGGCGCCGACGCCGACTTCTTCGATTCCGCCTTCGTGCATATGCACGTGCCGGAGGGCGCCACGCCCAAGGATGGCCCCTCGGCGGGGGTGACCATGACCACGGCGCTGCTCTCGCTGGCCCGCCACCAGGCCATCGATCGCAATCTGGCGATGACCGGTGAACTGACCCTGACCGGGCATGTGCTGCCGGTGGGTGGTATCCGCGAGAAGGTGATCGCCGCCCGGCGCAGCGGCATCTTCGAGGTGATCCTTCCCGAGGCCAACCACCGCGACTACGACGAGTTGCCGGAGCACCTCAAGGAGGGCATGACGGTACACTTCGCCAGGCGCTACAAGGATGTGGCAAAGGTGGTATTCGGCTGACCGGCGACGGGCACCATCTTGGGGTCAGACCCTGAGGCCTCCCCACGAATAGAATAAGAAAATCAGTATATTAGGATTGAAAAAAGTCTGCATGGGCAGGCATGTTGTTAATCGCCAAACCAACAATATGCCGAGGAGCCCATGCAGACGCGCCAATTCTTGCACAGGATTCTGATGACTTCAGCCTCCCTTCTGCATTCAGCCCGCTTCAATGCTCTCGCCACATGCGTCGAGGCCTTGTTGTCGGGGCAGCGCCTGTCCCTGACGGCAATCGGTCGCCAGCTCCCGCGCCAGGCTCAGCCCAAGCACGCGATCAAGTGTGTCGATCGCCTGCTCAGCAACCCTCGCCTGCAGCGTGAGCGTCGTTGGCTTTATGCAGATGTCGCTCGCCTGCTCGTGGGCACTCAGCGACATCCCACCATTCTGGTTGACTGGTCACCGATCGACGACCGAGGACATCATTTTCTGCTGCGTGCCGCGATCCCCTTCGGGAAGCGATCGTTTCCGATCTATGAACGTGTGCATCACAAAGACGCCTGCCCCCGCTGCCAGAAGGCCCTCCTTGCGGACCTGGCGTGGATGTTGCCGTCACAGGCCAAGCCCATCCTCATCACTGATGCCGGCTTCAAGACAGCTTGGTTACGGGCTGTTGAGGCGTATGGCTGGTACTACGTCGGCCGAGTGCGTGGGGCAACTCAACTGAAGCACGACGGCGAGTCCGACTGGCGCCGCCTGGAATCGCTGTTTCCGCTGGCGACACGCGAGCCAGCAGCACGCGGTTCCGTCACCCTGGCCAAGACACGGTCACTGGCGACCCATCTGTACCTGTACCGCGCCCCCTACCGAGGGCGCAAAGACCGCAACAAGAATGGCAGTGCGTCACGCGCTGCCCGAAGCCGCAAGGTGGCCAAGGGGCACCGAGAACCCTGGGTGCTAGTCAGTAATCTGACACCCCGCCACCATACCGCCGCCAAGGTCGTGCAGCTCTACAGCAGACGCATGGAAATCGAGGAAGGCTTTCGGGATATCAAGAGCGAGCGGTTCGGGTTTGCGTTTAACTTGCATGGCACCCGACATGCACGCCGTATCGAGATCCTGCTTCTCATCGCCATGCTGGCTAGCTTCCGCCTCCTGGCCAGCGGCCTTTCCCTTGATAGAGCGGGAAGGCACCGGCCTATCAGAGCAATACGCGTCGCTCACGGCGAGGCGTCTCGCTTTGGCGACTTGGCTGTGAAGCCATCCTAGCCCGCTATCCCGCGGGCCGAATGGACAGACTCCTTCGGCTCATGCGACAAGAAGCCGAACTGGGGGTCACTGTATAATTCGTGGGGAGGCCTCAGGGTCAGACCCCGGCGGAGGGTATTACCGCTGGAATGGTGCACCTTGATAGGCTTTGCTGGCTTGGCCGGGGTCTGACCCCAGGGGAATCTACCAGCGGCAAGACAACCCCGGGTCGGTGCCGAACCGATTCCGGGGTTATCCATCACAAGGGACATCCCATGCAACGACTGGCAGCCCTGCTCCTGACCATGGCGGCGGCGGGCACCGCTACCGCCGCCGAGCGCACGCTTACCGTCTATACCTATGACTCCTTCGTCTCCGAGTGGGGGCCCGGACCCGGCATCGAAGAGGCCTTCGAGGCGCGCTGTGGCGACTGCGACCTGCGCTTCGTGGCCCTGGATGGTGGCGTGGATATCCTCCAGCGCCTGCGCCTGGAGGGGGAGGGCAGCGGCGCCGACCTGGTGCTCGGCCTCGACATGAACCTGATGGCCGAGGCCCGCGGGCTCGAGCTGCTGGCGCCCCATGGCGTCGACACGAGCGCGCTCGAGCTGCCCATCGCATGGGATGACGACACCTTCCTGCCCTACGACTGGGGGCACTTCGCCTTCGTCTACGACAGCGAGCAGCTGGAGGATCCACCGGGCAGCTTCGCCGAACTGCTCGAGGCCCCGGACGACGTCAAGATCATCCTCCAGGACCCACGCACCAGCGTCACCGGACAGGGGCTGCTGCTGTGGATGAAGCATGTCTACGGCGATGAAGCCCCTGCGGCCTGGGCGAGGCTCAACGAGCGGGTGCTCACCGTGACCAACGGCTGGAGCCAGGCCTACTTCTCGCTGTTCATGAACGGCGAGGCGCCCATGGTGCTCTCCTACGCCACCTCGCCGGCCTACCACATGGCGGTGGAGGAGACCGACCGTTACCAGGCCGCCGAGTTCGCGGAAGGCCACTACCTGCAGGTGGAGACCGCGGCGATGCTGAGCTCCAGCGACGAGCCCGAGCTGGCCCGCGACTTCCTGGCCTTCATGCTCACGCCCGATTTCCAGCGTCATATCCCGCTGGGCAACGTGATGAACCCGGCCATCGACCTGGGTGACGAGCTGCCGGCGGTGTTCGAGCGGTTGATCGACCCCGAGAGCCTGACGTTCACGCCCGAGGAGGTGCGCGACAATCGCCGCGCCTGGATCCGCGAGTGGCTGAACGCCGCGGCGCGTTGACGCCGCCGCGCTGGGCGCGCCCCTCGCCCTGGCCGCCGGGGCTGGGGTTCGCCGCCCTGGCGCTGGTGGCGGGCCTCGGGCTCGGCAGCCTGGGGGCGCTGCTGTGGCAGGCCCGCGAGGTGCACCCGGCCATGCTCTGGCAGGAGCCATGGTTCGCCGCCATCCTGCGCTTCACCCTGTGGCAGGCCACGCTCTCCACGCTGCTCAGCGTGGGGCTCGCCGTGCCCGTGGCCGTGGCCCTGGCGCGGCGACCCGCCTTCCCCGGCCGGGCCCTGCTGCTGCGCGCCATGGAGCTCTCGCTGGTGCTGCCCACCCTGATCGGCCTGTTCGGCCTGGTGGCGGTGCATGGCCGGCGCGGCTGGGCGGCGCCGCTGTGGGAGTGGTTGTTCGGTCTCGAGGCGGGCTATCTCTACGGCCTCTCGGGCATCGTGCTGGCCCATGTGTTCTACAACCTGCCGCTCGCCGCACGACTGATGCTGCAGGCGCTGGAGACGGCGCCGGCGGCCCACTGGCGGCTGGCCGCCCAGCTGGGACTCTCGCGAGGCGCGATCTGGCGCACCCTGGAGTGGCCGCGCCTGGCATCGCTGCTGCCGCGGCTGGCGGCGCTGGTCTTCACGCTCTGCTTCACCAGCTTCGCCATCGTCATGACCCTGGGCGGCGGGCCGCGCAGCTCCACCCTCGAGGTGGCGATCTACCAGGCGCTCAAGTTCGATCACGACCTGGCCCTTGCCGCGCTGCTGGCGCTGACTCAGCTGACGATCTGCCTGGGCCTGTGGCTGCTGGCGCTCTCCCGGGGCGGGGCGCCCTCGCTGATGGTGGGCAGCGTGCGTCCTGCCGGCCCTGGGGCGCTGGCGCCGCCGCGACGCCCTGGGGCTATCGCGCTGGATCGATGCCGCCTGGTTGCTGGCCCTGGTGGCGCTGCTGGCCCCGCCCCTGGCGGCCATCGTCATCGCCGGCCTGGGCGGCCTGGCCGAGCTACCCCGGGCCGCGAGCCTGTGGCCGGCGGCGGCCAGGAGCCTCGTCATGGCGCTGGGAGCGGGCCTCGGGGCGCTCGTCCTGGCGCTGGCGCTGCTGGCCGGCAGCCGCTGGCCGCGCCGCCGCGGTCGCGGGGCCCTGGGCCTGGTCATGGAGGGCGGCGGTCAGCTGATCCTGGTGGTGCCGGCACTGGTGCTGGGCACCGGGCTCTTCCTGCTGCTGCGTCCCACCCTGGGCAGCGGCTGGGAAGGCTACGCCCTGGTGGTACTGGTCAACGCCCTGATGGCGCTGCCCTTCGCCATGCAGGTGCTGCGTGGGGCGCTGCCGGGGCTGACCGCCCCCGAGGCGCGTCTGGCCGACCAGCTCGGGGTGCGCGGGCCGGCACGCCTGCGCTGGCTCACCTGGCCGCGGCTGCGCCGCCCGCTGGCCCTGGCGCTGGCCTACGCGATGACGCTGTCGCTGGGGGACTTCAGCGTCATCGCCCTGTTCGGCAGCCCCTCGGCGCCGACCCTGCCGATGCTGCTCTACCAGCAGCTGGGTGGCTACCGCTGGCAGGGGGCGGCGGCCACCGCCTTGCTGCTGCTGGTTCTGGTGACCCTGACCTTCGCCGTGCTGGGTGGCCTGACCCGGCGCCCGCCGCACCCGCGCTGGAGACCCTGAGATGCTCGACTGTCGCGACCTGACCTTCCACTATGATCGCGCCGACCCCGGCGAGACGCCGGCCTTCTCCTTCACCTTCCGCCTGGCTCCGGGCGAGTGCCTGTCCGTGGAGGGACCCTCCGGCTGTGGCAAGAGCACGTTGCTGGGGCTGCTGGCCGGGTTTCTCGAGCCCGAAGGGGGCGCCCTGACCTGGCGGGGCGAGGGCCTCGCTGGCGCGGCCGCCCTGGGAGCGTGGCATCACCACCGTCTTCCAGGAGCACAACCTCTTCGACCACCTGCCGGTATGGGCCAACCTGGGGCTGGGCATGGCGCCCGACCTGAGGCTCACCACCGACCAGCGCCGGCGCATCACGGAAGGCCTGGCCGAGGTGGGGCTCGCCGGCCTCGAGGCGCGCCTGCCCAGCGAGCTCTCCGGCGGCCAGCGCCAGCGGGTGGCGCTGTTGCGCGCCCTGTTGCGGGCCTCGCCCCTGCTGCTGCTCGACGAGCCCCTTCACCGGCCTCGACGAGGCCACCCGCGAGGGGCTCTGGGCGCTGGTGCGACGCCAGCAGGAGGCGGGCGCCGCGGTGATCCTGGTCAGTCACGACCGCGATGACATCGACGCCCTGGCCGATCGTCGCTGCCGGCTGGAGGCGGGGCGGCTGGTGCCGCTGCCTGAGTCACTGGCCTGACGGCCGGTCGCGTGCCAGAATCGTGGGCTGATCTGGACACCGAGCCGCCGGCACAGGCGGCCGCACGCGAAGAAGAGGACACCATGCCCGAGTATCGTTCCCGCACCACCACCGCCGGCCGCAACATGGCCGGCGCCCGCGCCCTGTGGCGCGCCACCGGCATGAAGGATGACGACTTCCACAAGCCGATCATCGCGGTGGCCAACTCCTTCACCCAGTTCGTGCCGGGCCACGTGCACCTGAAGGACATGGGACAGCTGGTGGCCCGCGAGATCGAGAAGGCCGGCGGGGTGGCCAAGGAGTTCAACACCATCGCCGTGGACGACGGCATCGCCATGGGCCATGACGGCATGCTCTATTCGCTGCCCAGCCGCGACCTGATCGCCGACAGCGTCGAGTACATGGTCAATGCCCACTGCGCCGACGCCCTGGTGTGCATCTCCAACTGCGACAAGATCACTCCCGGAATGCTGATGGCCGCCATGCGCCTCAATATCCCGGTGATCTTCGTCTCCGGCGGCCCCATGGAGGCGGGCAAGACCAAGCTGCTCGACCACGGCCTCGACCTGGTGGACGCCATGGTGATGGCCGCCGACGACAGCGTCGACGACGAGACCCTCGCCGAGGTGGAACGCAGCGCCTGCCCTACCTGCGGCAGCTGCTCCGGGATGTTCACCGCCAACTCCATGAACTGCCTGATGGAGGCGCTGGGCCTGGCGCTGCCGGGCAACGGCACCGTGGTGGCCACCCATGCCGATCGCCGTCGCCTGTTCGAGAACGCCGGCCACCGCATCGTCGAGCTGGCCAAGCGGGTCTACGAGGGTGACGAGTCGCATCTGCTGCCGCGTGCCATCGGTTCCAAGGCAGCGTTCAGGAACGCCATGACCCTGGATATCGCCATGGGCGGTTCCACCAACACCATCCTGCACCTGCTGGCCGCCGCCCAGGAGGCCGAGGTCGACTTCACCATGGAGGACATCGATCGCCTCTCGCGTGAGGTGCCGCAGCTGTGCAAGGTGGCCCCGAATACCCAGAAGTACCATATCGAGGATGTGCACCGCGCCGGCGGCATCATGGCCATCCTCGGCGAGCTGGATCGCGCCGGAGTGCTGGATACCCGGGTGCCCACCGTCTACGGCGACTCCATGAAGGCCGCCCTGGATGAGTGGGACATCATGCGCAGTCCCAGTCCCGAGGTGGTGGAGTTCTACAAGGCCGGTCCCGGCGGCATCCCCACCCAGACCGCCTTCTCCCAGAGCGCTCGCTGGCCGAGCCTCGACGGCGACCGCGCCACCGGCTGCATCCGCGACCTGGAACACGCCTTCTCGACGGAGGGCGGCCTGGCGGTGCTCAAGGGCAACATCGCCGTCGACGGCTGCGTGGTGAAGAGCGCCGGGGTCGACGAGTCGATCCTGGTGTTCGAGGGGCCGGCCCACGTGGTGGAATCCCAGGACCAGGCAGTGGAGCATATCCTCGGCGGCAAGGTGAAGGAGGGCGACGTGGTCGTCATCCGCTACGAGGGGCCCAAGGGCGGTCCCGGCATGCAGGAGATGCTCTACCCGACCAGCTACCTGAAGTCCAAGGGGCTGGGCAAGGCGTGTGCGCTGCTCACCGACGGCCGCTTCTCCGGCGGTACCTCCGGCCTCTCCATCGGCCACGCCTCCCCTGAGGCCGCTGCCGGCGGCGCCATCGGCCTGGTCGAGCAGGGCGATATCATCCAGATCGATATCCCCAACCGCGCCATCAACGTCAAGCTCTCCGATGCGGAGCTGGCCGAGCGCCGCGCGGCCATGGAGGCCAAGGGCGCCGATGCCTGGAAGCCCGCTATCCAGCGCGACCGCAAGGTCTCCGCGGCACTCAAGGCCTATGCACTGCTCGCCACCTCGGCCGACAAGGGCGCGGTGCGCGACCTCACCAAGCTCGATTGATCCACTCCCCGACGCCCCGGTTCTGGCCGGGGCGTCGGCGTCTCTTTCAAGGAAGGCTGCGATGAAGACCCATACGCTCAGCGTCGGGCTGGTCGGTTACGGCCAGGCCGGGCCCGGTGTTGCACGCCCCCTGATCCAGGCCACCGAGGGCATGGAGCTCGCCGCCGTGGTCAGCGGTGATGCCGAGCGGGTCCACGCCAACCTGCCGGAGGTGGAGGTACTGGCCAAGGCGCCGGCCCTGTTCGCGCGTCGCGATATCGACCTGGTGGTCATCGCCACCCCCAACGATACCCACTTCCCGCTGACCAAGGCGGCGCTCGCCGCGGGCAAGCATGTGGTGGTGGACAAGCCCTTCACGGTGTCGCTCTCCGAGGCACGCCTGCTGCGCACCCAGGCGGATAACGCCGAGCGTAGCTTGAGCGTCTTCCACAATCGCCGCTGGGACAGCGATTTCCTGACCCTCAAGGGGCTGCTCGAGGCGGGCACCCTGGGGCGGGTGGTGTCGCTGGAGTCGCGCCTCGATCGCTTCCGGCCCCACGGTGACCGATCGCTGGCTCGAGAACCATCGTCCGGGCGGGGGATCTGGTACGACCTGGGGCCGCACCTGCTCGACCAGGTGGTGCAGCTGTTCGGCATGCCGCGGGCGATCCTGCTGGAGCTCGCCACCCTGCGCGACGGCGCCGAGGTGGACGACGATTTCCTCTGCCTGCTGGAGTACGACGGCCCGCGGGTCACCCTCCAGGCGAGCTCGCTGGTGGCCGACCCCACACCCCGCTTCCGGGTGCACGGGACCCACGGCAGCTACGTGAAGTTCGGCCAGGATCCCCAGGAGGCACACCTCAGGGAGAGCCTGGCGGTGGTGGCGGGCCTGGGCGACGATCCCGACCTCGGGCGGTTGACCCTGGCCAGCGACGAGAGCGACACACCGGCGGTGCATGAGCAGCCCAACCGGCCCGGCGACTACCCGGCCTTCTACGCCGGGGTCGGCCGAGATGCTGCTGCACGGTGCGCCACCGCCGGTGCCGCTGGACGGCGCGATGGAGGTGATGGAGCTGCTGGAGGCGGGCCTGGACAGCTATCGCCAGGCGCGCTGGGTGCGTCTCAAGGAGGGCAACGGGCTGCAGCGCCAGCGACTGCACCGGCGCTGAGCCGCGCTACCAGCGCAGGGCCGTCTCCGCCTCGCGTTCGAGCAGCTTGTCGCGGGCGATATACAGCGCGGCGATGGCCCGGGCCTCGTGGAAATCCTCCCGGGCGAGCAGGGCGGGCAGCTCGTGGATCGAGTGGGTCTCGACGATCAGTGGCTCGGGTTCGTCACCGGGCAGGCGCTTGGGGTAGAGGTCGCTGGCCAGCAGCACCTGCATGCGATGGCGCATGTAGTTGGGCGCCAGCGACAGCTCGACCAGCGGCTGGATGTTGTGGGCGCCGAAGCCACACTCCTCCATCAGCTCGCGATTGGCGGCGCTGACGATATCCTCGCCGGGGTCCACCAGCCCCTTGGGCAGGGTCAGCACATAGTCCTCGAATCCCGCGGCGTACTCGCGGATCAGCAGCACATGCTCCGGGTCGGGCATGGCCACGATCATCACCGCGCCGCTGTCGCTGCCGGTCAGGCGCTCGAAGGTGCGCTCCGCGCCGTTGGAGAAGCGCAGGTCCAGTGACTCCACGTGGAACAGGCGGCTCCTGGCCACCGAGCGGCGGTCGAGGATGGCGGGTTTCTGCGGCCAGCTGGGCGAGGTCATGGCGGCTCCGTTTCTGGGGGAGGGATCGCCTGTTACCATATCACCTCCCGCAAGCCACGACCCGGAATCCCCATGATCGACTGGCGCGCCATCGATACCGTCCTGCTGGACATGGACGGCACCCTGCTGGACCTGCATTTCGACAGCCATTTCTGGCTCGAGCACCTGCCGCGCCGCTACGTCGAGCTGCACCAGCTCGACGAGGCCACCCAGGAGGTGGTGCGCTCCAAGGTGCTGCACGAGCAGGGCACCCTCAACTGGTACAGCCTCGACTACTGGAGCCGTGAGCTCGACGTCGACGTGGTCGCCTTGAAGCGTGAGATCCAGCACCTGATCGGCCTGCGCGGCGATGCCCTGGATTTCCTCAAGTGGCTCAAGCAGGCCCACCCCCGGGTGGTGCTTGCCACCAACGCCGACCGCGCCAGCCTCGAACTCAAGCTGCCGCTCACCGGCCTGGAGCAGTACCTGGATGCCGTCGTCTCCTCGGCCGACCTCGGCGTGCCCAAGGAGGAGCAGGCGTTCTGGTTCGCGCTGCAGGAGGTGGAACCCTTCGACCCCGCCCGCACCCTGTTCATCGATGACAACCCGCGGGTGCTGGAGAGCGCCCGGGAGTTCGGCATCCGCCATCTGCTGGGCATCAAGCAGCCCGACAGTCGGCGGCCCGAGCGTGAGCTGGAGGAGTTCGTCGCCCTGGATACCTTCGCTGCCATCCTGCCCGGCAACGAGCCGCCGCTGGCCCCCGGGGCCGAGACGGGGGCCAATGGAGGGGAGGGCGCCCATGGATAGCGTACGGCTCGACAAGTGGCTTTGGGCGGCGCGCTTCTTCAAGACCCGCGGCCTGGCCAAGAAGGCCATCGAGGGCGGCAAGGTGCACTACAACGGTGCCCGTGCCAAGACCAGCAAGACCGTAGAGGTGGGGGCCATCATTCGCGTGCCCCAGGGCTGGGATATCTGGGAGGTGGAGGTCATCGCACTCTCCGACCAGCGTCGCGGTGCCCCGGAGGCGCGCGCGCTCTACCGCGAGACCGAGGAGAGCGTGGCGCGTCGCGAGCGCGAAGCCGAGGCGCGCCGGCTCACCAACCAGGCCATGCAGCATCCCGCTCAAGCGCCCCGACAAGAAGCAGCGTCGCGAGATCCAGCGCTTCCAGCGCAATCAGGGGAGTAAGACAGGCTACCGCTGCTTCGCCAGCCAGCGATCCAGGGCGTTGGCAAATTCCCGGCGGTCGGTATCGGAATAGCCGCTGGGACCGCCGGTATGCTCGCCGCTGGCACGCATGGTCTCCATGTGGGTCCTGTATCAGACGCATCTGCACCCGGGTACAGATGCGTCACGGTTCAGGCGTTCTTCGCCAGCCAGCGATCCAGGGCGTTGGCAAATTCCCGGCGGTCGGTATCGGAATAGCCGCTGGGCCCGCCGGTATGCTCGCCGCTGGCGCGCATGGTCTCCATGAAGTCCCTCATCTGCACCCGGGCGCGAATGTTGTTGGCGTCCAGGGCCTCGCCGCGGGTGGTCATCACCTTCGCCTGCCGCTCGATGGCGGCCATGGCCAGCGGCAGGTCCGAGGTGATCAGCAGGTCCCCCGGCTGGATGCGCTCGACGATCTCGTCGTCGGCGGCATCAAAGCCCTGGCTTACCGACAGCGCCTTGACCCACGGGGAACGCGGCAGCGGCACCGTATGGTTGGCCACGAACCAGGTCGTCGTCCGGGTACGCTCGGCGGCGCGTACGATGATCTCGCGGGCCACCTTGGGGCAGGCGTCGGCATCGACCCACAGGCTGGGCATGACATCTCCTCGATTAACAGCAGCAACAAGAGAGCGGCCGAAAGGGCTGGCCAGAACAGGTCGACGATGGTAGCATGCGCGTTCCTCGCATGTGTTGACCCCACCATCATGTACGACGCCACCGCCACTCAGGCCGGTGGGCGCCGCAACGCCAGGTCCGGCCGCGAATCAGGCCGCACCGCAAGCGTTCGAATTGTGTAGATGGAGCGCCACCGAGATCCCGCCGTTCTGGCGAGATCGGCGCAAACGGTCGCCACAGGGTTCCTGTTCGCCATCCACGATGGCAGGAACCGATGCCAGGTGCGACCGGCGTCCCCGACTCCGATGTCCCGTGCTGCCACCCCTCGAGGGCACAGCGCGCCTGACCGTTATTGCTGCGTCAGGGACGCCAATGAATTTACGCCGGTGATCCCGGCCTACCAAGGTGTGATTGATGACCTCTTCTTCTGTCGCTTCGCCGAGCTTCGGCGATCTCGCTCTGCTGCCTGCCGTTCTCTCTGCCGTCGAGTCTCTGGGCTACCAGACTCCCTCGCCGATCCAGGTCGAGACCATTCCGGCACTGCTGGAAGGGCGCGACATGCTGGGCCAGGCCCAGACCGGCACCGGCAAGACCGCGGCCTTCGCCCTGCCGCTGCTCTCGCGTCTCGAGCTGACCCGTCGCGAGCCCCAGGTGCTGGTGATGGCACCGACCCGCGAGCTGGCGCAGCAGGTTGCCGTCTCCTTCACCCGCTACGGTCAGAACCTCAAGGGCCTGGAAGTGGCCACCCTGTGTGGCGGCCAGGAGTACCGTGAGCAGCTGGGCGCGCTGAAGCGCGGCGCCCAGGTCGTGGTGGGCACGCCGGGCCGGATCATCGATCACCTGGATCGCGGCAGCCTCAAGCTCGACGGCCTCCAGCGCCCTGGTGCTGGACGAAGCCGACGAGATGCTGCGCATGGGCTTCATCGACGACGTCAAGCGCGTGGTCGCCGACACCCCCAAGGCCGCCCAGCGGGTGTTCTTCTCCGCGACCCTGCCTGCCGAGATCGAGCGCATCGTCAATCGCTACCTGGTGGACCCGGTGAAGGTGGCCATCGAGTCACGCACCACCACCGGCGAGAACATCGAGCAGCGCCTGGTGCGCGTCGATGGTGGCGCCAAGCTGGAAGCGCTGGCCCGCATCCTCGAGGTGGAGCCGGTGGACGGTGCCATCGTCTTCGTGCGTACCCGTGCGGCCTGTACCACCCTGATGGAGCAGCTCTCCGCCCGCGGTCTCAACGTGGCCAGCCTCTCCGGTGACCTCGACCAGAGCCTGCGCGAGCGCACCATCCAGCGCCTCAAGCGTGGCAAGGTCGACGTGCTGATCGCCACCGACGTGGCCGCCCGTGGTCTCGACGTGCCGCGCATCACCCACGTCTTCAACTACGACCTGCCCCAGGACTCAGAGGCCTACACCCACCGCATTGGCCGTACCGGCCGTGCCGGGCGTACCGGTATCTCGATCACCTTCGTGGGCTTCCGCGAAGGCCGCAAGGCGGGCTGGATCGAGCAGGCCACCGGCCAGAAGATGAGCGAGATGGAAGTGCCCGACGAGGCGGCCATCCGCGCCCATCGCGACGAGGCCTTCCACCAGAAGGTGATCGCCGCCCTGACCGCCGGTGCCGAGGAGCAGCAGGCCCTGGTCGAGCGCCTGATCGGCGAGGGCTATGACCCCGTCGAGCTGGCCTGTGCCTTCGCCCGCCTGGCGCGTGCCGACGAGGCGCCCATCGGTCGCCTGCAGGCGCCGCGCAAGGAGCGCAATGATCGCGCCCCGCGTGACGGCAAGCCGGCGCGCCGCGAGCGTGGCCCCAGCGAGGGCATGACTCGCTATCGCGTCTCCGTGGGCCACAAGGATGGCGTCAAGCCCGGTCAGCTGGTCGGCGCCCTGGCCAACGAGGGCGGTATCGAAGGGGCCCGCATCGGGCGCATCGATATCCGTAACGCCTTCTCGGTGGTCGAGCTGCCCAACTCGCTGCCCGCCAGCATCCTGGCCAAGATGGCCCGCGCCCGCGTCGCCGGTCGTCCGCTGGAGATCAGCGAGGACCGTGGCGCCCCCGAGCGTGCCCCGCGTCGTCGCAGCGATGACGGCGAGTCACCGATTCGCCGCCAGTCGCGCGCGTAACGCCTCGGATGCCGCCCTCGGGCGGCACCCCACTCAACGACAGGTCGGAGCCTTGCTCCGGCCTGTTGTCGTTGGTAACCACGCCATCCCGCCGGGAAGGAGGACTCCCCCATGTGGAAGCGGCTGCCGTTTCGTCTGCGCGGCTACCTGATCACCATGAGCGGCGTACTGCTGCTCTCGCCGGATGCCCTGCTGGTCAAGGACACCACGGTGGACGTGGCCACCTTCATGTTCTGGCGCGGGCTGATGCTGGGCCTGGTGCTGCTGCTGATCGCCGCCGCACGCTACCGCCAGCGTCTGGGTCAGGCGATCCTCGACTGCGGCCCGGCGGCACTTTGGTGTCCGCTGGCCTTCGCGGCCAGCGCCTGGGCCTTCGTGGGGGCAACCCGGCTGACCTCGGCGGGCAACGTGCTGGTGATGCTCAACCTGGCGCCGCTGGTGGCCGGGTTGATCGGCATGCTGTTCTTCGGCCAGCGGCTGCGCCGCCAGACCTGGCTGGTGATCGCGGTGTGCATCGTCGGTGCCAGCCTGATGGCCGCCGGCGAGATGGGGCAGGGCAGCCTGCTGGGGCTGGCGGTGGCGCTGATCATCCCGGTCTCCATCGCGGTCAATACCAGCGTGGCCAGCTCGCGGCCCGGCACCGGCCAGCGTGGCCTGGATACCACCGTGGTGCTGCCGCTGGGCTGCCTGGCGATGCTGCTGCCTGCGGCCCTGCTGGGGGGTGCCCAGCTGCCGGGGGTGAGGACATGCAGCGCCTGTTGCTGATGGGACTGCTGCTGCCGCTGGCCTATTTCCTGATCCAGACCGGGGCACGCTATCTGCCCGGCGCCGAGGTGAGCCTGGTGATGCTGCTCGAGACCCTGGTCGGCACCCTGCTGGTGTGGTGGTGGGTCGGCGAGGTGCCGGCGCCGCTGGCCTTCGTGGGCGGTGGCATGATCGTCGCCGCCATGCTGGCAAGCTCGCTGCGTGACCTCTATCGCCAGCGCCGCAAGGCCGCCGAAGGGGCGCCGGATGCCCGGCGACTGCGTGATGAGGCCGCCGAGGCGAGCATCGCACGCGGCGACCCCGCCCCGCCGGTGGGCGAGCGCCACTGACCCGGCTGAGCCGGGAGACTGAAGCTGGAAGAGCGCCGTTTCGCGGCTGGAAGCTGAAAGCGAGGACACAACCCTATCGATATGGTGGGGTTGTGTCGTGATGGGCCAGGGCGTTGCCTGGTGGGAGGCCGGGTTTCCCGGGCGAATGGCGCCGTCAGGCGCCTCGGTGTTGGTGTTGACTCGGCCTCAGCGCTTGGGGTGTTGCCCCGCCGCCTCGGCAAAGTGCACCAGCAGCGAGCGCGCCTCGGGCGTGTCGATGACGCGACGCATCAGCGCGTGGGCGTCCTGCCCCTGGTCGCGCAGCTTGTCGACCTGGCGCGCCAGGTAGGCGCGCATCACCGCCGGGGTGAACTCGGGGTGGAACTGCACGCTCCACTGGCGTGGGCCGTAGCGCAGGGCCTGGTGGGCATCGTGGGTGTTGCGGGCCAGCACCACCGCGCCGCTGGGCGCCTTGAGCACCGACTGGGCGTGGGTCAGCTGGGCGGGAAAGTGCCCCGGCAGGCGGCCGAGCAGCGGGTCCTCGTGGCCCGACTCGGTGAGGGTCACCTCGTGGGTGCCGGATTCGCGCCCAGAGGGATGGTAGCCGCTGACCCCACCGAACGCCGCGGCCATCAGCTGGTGGCCGTAGCACACACCGAGCATCGCCAGGTTGCGCTCCCGGGCCGCGACCAGCCAGGGCTTGAGCGACTCGCTCCAGGGTTCCTCGTCGCTGACCATGGCGTGGGAGCCGGTGATGATGAGGCCATCGATCCCGGCCAGGTCGGGCAGCGGCTCATGGCGAGCGTCGAACACCTCGGCCGCGAAGCCGGCTCCCGTCAGGGTTTCCCGGAACAGCCCCTCGAAGTCGCCGTATTGGTCGATCACTTCGGGGAAGGCGTCGCCGGTCTTGACGATCAGCAGTCGGGGCATGGGAACTCCTGGCGTGGGGTAACGGCCCCGTATTCTACTTTCGTTGCAGGCGCTCGCCCAGTGCCGCCATGAAGCGTGTTCCCGCTTCGAGCTGTTCGTGCTCGATATACTCGTCGGGCTGGTGGGCCTGACTGATGCTGCCCGGGCCGCAGATCACCGTGGGCAGCCCCTGGCGCTGGAACTGACCCGGCCTCGGTGGCGTAGGCCACCGCCCCGGCGGGGCGCTCGCCGAGCAGGGCGTGGCACAGCGCCAGCACCTCGGCGTTGTTGTCGTCGGCCAGCGCCGGCACCGTCTGGTTGAGCGCCTGGGTGACGATGCTCGCCTCCGGCGCGAGCTGGCGCATCTCCGCCTCGAGTTCGGCGGCGCGGGCCTCGACCCGGCCGATCAGGTCCTCGAAGCGGTCCGAGGGCAGGTGGCGGATCTCCCACTCGAAGGTGCACTCCCGGGCCATGATGTTGATCGCCGTGCCACCCTGGATCCTGCCCACGTGCAGGCTGGAGTGCACCACGTTGAAGGCCTCATCGACCCGCCCTTCGGCGCGGAGCTCGGCCATCACCTCCTCGATATAGGTGACCAGCCGCGCCGCCACGTGGATCGCCGAGACCCCCTGGTTGACCTGGCTGGAGTGGCTGGCCCGCCCGGTGACCGTGGTGCGCAGGTTGGTGGCGCCCTTGTGGGCCACCACCGGGTGCATCAGGGTCGGCTCGCCGACGATGACCGCCGCCGGCAGCGGATGCTCGGCCATCAGCTTCTCGATCATGCGCGGCGCACCGATGCAGCCCACCTCCTCGTCGTAGGAGAGCGCCAGCCAGATCGGCGTGTCGAGCTCCATGCTCACCCAGCGCGGTACCTCGGCCAGGGCGCAGGCGATGAAGCCCTTCATGTCGCAGGTGCCGCGGGCATAGAGGCGACCATCCCCCTTGTCGGTCAGGGTGAAGGGGTCGGTAGCCCAGGGCTGGCCATCCACCGGCACCACGTCGGTATGCCCGGAGAGCACCACGCCCCCGGCCACGTCCGGACCGATGCGTGCCAGCAGGTTGGCCTTGCGGCCGTCGTCGCTCTCCACCCGCCAGTGCGCCACGCCGTAATCGTCGAGCCAGGCTTCGACCCACTCGATCAGGGCCAGGTTGGAATCCCGGGATACGGTGGGAAAGCCCACCAGGCGGTCGAGCATTTCGGCAGCGGTCATGGCGCACTCCTAGACTGAGGGTGAGAGATGGAATGGCGGGCAAGCATGAGGACGACTCGCAGCAGCCTACCATGCCCGCCGGGCGGGCCGAAGGCGGGGCAATGTGCCTGCGTGATAGCGCCAGGCTATCTGGTCGATCCTCTCACTGGTTTGGCGCTGGCCGTTAACAGGCTTATGGTGTGTCGCATCTTCATTCAGTGAAATATCTTTTGCCTCAGGAGGCGATTCATGACCGATACACCCCAGTTCAATCCCGGGCTATTCACGCCGCTCAAGCTCGGCAGCCTGACCCTGCCCAACCGCGTGATCATGGCGCCGCTGACCCGCTCACGCACCCCGGACAGCGTGCCCGGCAAGCTGCAGCAGGCCTACTATGGCCAGCGCGCCAGGGGCGGGCCTGATCATCAGCGAGGCCACCAATATCTCGCCCACCGCCCGCGGCTACGTCTACACCCCGGGGATCTGGACCGACGAGCAGGAGGCCGGCTGGAAGGGCGTCGTGGAGGCCGTGCATGCCAAGGGTGGGCGCATCGCCCTGCAGCTGTGGCACGTCGGCCGCGTTTCCCACGAAATGGTCCAGCCCGACGGTCAGCCGCCCGTGGCCCCCAGCGCCCTGAAAGGCGAGGGCGCGGAGTGCTTCGTCGAGTTCGAGGACGGCACGGCGGGGCCGCACCCCACCAGCACCCCGCGGGCGCTTGCGACCGACGAGATCCCCGGCATCGTCGAGGACTACCGCCAGGCCGCCGTGCGTGCCAAGCGCGCCGGCTTCGACATGGTCGAGGTCCACGCCGCCAACGCCTACCTGCTCAACCAGTTCCTGGCCACCGGCACCAACCAGCGCACCGACCAGTACGGGGGTTCCCTCGAGAACCGCGCGCGATTGACTCTTGAGGTGGTCGATGCGGTGGCCGAGGTGTTCGGCCCCGAGCGCGTCGGTATCCGCCTGACGCCGTTCCTCGAGCTGTTCGGCCTTACCGACGACGAGCCCGAGGAAATGGCCCACTACCTGGCCGATGAGCTCAACCGGCGCGGCCTGGCCTATCTCCACTTCAACGAGCCCGGCTTCGCGGGTGCCGACATCACCTACCCCGAGGGCTTCCGCGAGCAGATGCGCGAGCGCTTCAAGGGCGGGCTGATCTACTGCGGCGGCTATGACGCGAAAAGTGCCCAGGTGCGTCTCGACGAGAACAGTGCCGACGCCATCGCCTTTGGCCGCCCCTTCATCGCCAACCCCGACCTGCCCGAGCGCCTCCGGGTGGGTGCCGCGCTCAACGAACCCGACCACGCCACCTTCTACGGCGGCGCCGAGGAGGGCTACACCGACTATCCCTTCCTCGACAACGGCTACGACCGCCTCGGCTGAACCGACGCCAGACAGCCAGCCGATACGCCACAAGCCCGGCCATCGAGCCGGGCTTGTGGCTTTGTGGGCGGGTGGTACGGGGGACTTGCCGATTGGCGTCCTTCAACGCTGCGGCTTAGCATCCACATAATGTGTCTGCAAGGAGCGCTATTCGGGACCGTCGTCGCATAATGCAGGCACGGGCAGGCACGGGCAGGCACGGGCAGGCATCGGGCAGGCACGGGCAGGCACGGGCAGGCACGGGCAGGCAGGGGAATCGGGGACATAGGACATGACCACCAACCGCGAGACACCCATCGTCTTCTATCAGGAGGCCGGCCGTGAGGTCGAGGTACGACTGGATGCCGAACATGAGACCGTTTGGCTCAGTCTGCAGCAGCTATCCGACGTGTTCGATCGCAACAAGTCTGTGATTTCTCGACACTTGAAGAACATCTTCGGTGATGCGGAACTGGATCGCGAGTCAGTTGTTGCAAAAAATGCAACAACTGCCGCAGATGGCAAAACCTATCAGGTGGAGTATTACAACCTCGATGCCATCATCTCGGTGGGCTATCGCGTCAACTCTCGGCGCGCTGTGCAGTTCCGTCAGTGGGCCACCCGTGTGCTGCGCGAGCACCTCACCCAGGGCTGGACGCTGAATCGCCAGCGCTTCGAGGAGAATGCCCGCGAGCTCGAGGCCGCCATGGCCCTCGTGCGCAAGACGGCCGGCAGCCCAGCGCTGGATGCCACCAGCGGACGGGGCCTGGTGGATATCGTCACCCGCTACGCCCAGACCTTCCTGCTGCTGCAGCGCTACGACGAGGGCCTGCTGACAGAGCCCCATGCCCAGGTCGGAGGCCGACTGCCGACGCTGGATGAGGCCCACACGGCGCTTGCGTCGCTCAAGGCCGAGCTGATCGCCAAGGGGGAAGCCACCGAGCTATTCGCCCGCGAGCGTGGCGACGGCCTCGGTTCTCTGCTCGGCAATCTCGACCAGACGGTCTTCGGCGAGCCGGCCTATCCCTCGGTGGAGGCCAAGGCGGCGCACCTGCTCTATTTCGTGGTCAAGAACCATCCCTTTGCCGATGGCAACAAGCGTAGTGCCGCCTACCTCTTCGTCGACTTCCTCTACCGCAACGATCGCCTGCTCGATGCCCACGGCGAGGTGGTGGTCAACGACGTGGGCCTCGCCGCCCTGACGCTGCTGATCGCCGAGTCCGACCCGGCCAACAAAGAGACCATGGTCCGGTTAATCATGAACATGCTGGCCAGCCCTGAAGCTCGAGTTTCCGGAGAGTCTTTATGACCGAGTATTTCCTGCTCGATGTCTTCACCGACCGAGCCTTTGCTGGCAACCCGCTGGCGGTTTTTCCCCACGCCGAGGGCCTCGCCTCTGGCACGATGCAGGCCATCGCCAACGAGCTGAAACTCTCCGAAACGGTGTTCGTCGGAGGGGCAACCGGCCATCATCGCTACCCCATCCGCATCTTTACACCCACGGGAGGAGCTGCCCTTCGCAGGCCATCCGACAGTAGGTACCGCCCACCTGCTGGTGGCGCTGGGCTTGGCCGCACGGGATTGCCCGCTGATTCTCGAGGCCGACGTCGGTCCTATCGTAGTGGAGTTCGAGAACGAGCTGACTCGATTTACCACGGCGGCGCCGTTCAGCAGCCTGCCGAGTCCCCTGACTCGGATCTCCGCCGCTGAACTGCTCGGTTTGGAGGAGCACCTGGTTATCGGTTCTCCCGTACTGGCCTCCTGCGGGCTGCCCTATCATCTGGTCGAGCTCGCGTCGCTTGAGGCCCTCGTGTGGGCACGGCCATCGCCGGGCATCTGGTCGGACCGGGTGTCACCCAGCGGCCACGATCAGGTCTATCTCTATGTGGCCGGTAAGGAGGCTGGTGCATCACACATCGTGAGGGCCCGTATGTTTTCCACGCCGGGTGGCGTGCGTGAGGATCCGGCAACCGGCAGTGCGGCCGCGGCCTTGGCTGGGCACCTGGCACAGAACAGAGGAGTTGGTCGATGGCGCTGGCAGATTGAGCAGGGGGTCGAGATGGGTCGCCCAAGCCGCATCCTTGCAGAGGCTGAGCGCACCGAAGATGATCTTTCGATTCGCATCGCGGGAGAGGCAGTGATTGTGGGAAGCGGGACTCTGCACCTGCCAGGCGGACTGACGCTTTCCCGGGAGGCCCCATGAAGCCCTTCTCCATCCTGCTGATCCGGCTTCTGGGCCTCTATCTCTTCCTGAAGACGCTGTTCTCGGTGGTTCCGGCGCTGGCGCTGCTGGGGCCCAATACCGCCGAGCCCGGGGTCGGGAAGTTGCTGCTGATCTATTTGGCGACGGTGGGGGTGCCGATTCTCGGTGGCGTGCTCCTGTGGTGCTTCGCCGGCTGGTTGGCGGAGAGGCTGCATGGCGGAGTCGAGGCCGACGCTGGCGCTCGCATCGCGGACGAGGACCTGGTGCGTGCCGGCACCTTCCTCATCGGCGTGTACCTGGTGGCGCGCCACCTCGGCATGCTGGTGGCGGCCTACACCGGCGCGGGCGCCGTGGCCTATGACGCCCTGGTCGTGGTGGTGCTGGGCCTCGGCATGATGCTGGGCAACGGTAGCATCACTGCGCTTTATCGCCGGGCCCGGTCGCTGGGGCTGGACCGGTAGGCGGAAGCGTAGCGGAGCCTGCCTACCGGCCCTCGGCGCCGGAGGTGTGCATCTCGCGGAACCAGTCGTCGACCTCCTTCTGGCTCATCCCCTCCACACCGCCGATCAGCGTCTCGCGTATCGGTGACAGTCCGACGAAGCCGAGGATGTTGCGCTCCAGCGACTTGAGGCTATGGGCTCGGTAGAGGTGGCGGTAGATGGCTGCCGGCATGCCCATGGTCACGATGACTCGAGCCGAGCGACCTGTCAGCCCCTTCCTGCCCAGGGGGTTGCCCTCCTCGTACTCGAAGGCGAAGCCTGGGCGCAGCACCTGCTCCAGGAAGCCCTTGACCAGCGCCGGCATGTCGCCAAGCCAGAGGGGAAAGATGAGTACCAGGTGCTGGCACCAGCCAATGGCCTGCTGGGCTTCGGCCAGGCTGTCGGGGAGGGGCGAGTGCTCCCACTCCTTCTGGCTGCGAAGCAGGGGAAACTCGAGGCTGGCCAGGTCGATCTGGCGGATCTCATGGCCATGCTCCTCCGCACCGGCGCGGTAGTGTTCGGCCAGGGCGTGGCAGAGGTGGGCTTCGCTGCGGTCGGGGTGACCCTGCAGGATCAGGATGCGCTGGTGCATGACGACGACCTCTAGGTGAGGCAGGGGGCCTGGCCCTCAGCGTAGTCGCCCGTCCGGCGATCACCTTGATCGACATCAAGGCATGGGCAGCGCGGGAACTGCGGCCGCATCAGGTGGCCGCTGGTTGAATCAGATGCCGGTGATCAGGAAGTCGACGGCGGCCATGATCCGATCGCGATAGATGCCAAGGTCATGCACGGATTCGCCGAGTCGCTTCCTTTCGATTCCGGCGAGCTCCTGCGTCATGGCGATGTAATGTTCACCATCTATCTCGATGACGGGATTCAAGTAGGTCATTCGCACACTTTCGGCTTGAGTGACAGGGCAGAGGGGCACGACAACCGTGGTGCGTAGCTCTTCCAGCAGGTCGCTCTGGATATCAAGCAGGTAGGGGTATCGATGTCGCGAGGCCGGATTCCGGTTTTCGTAGGCGTTGAACTGAGCCATCAGAACTGCCGTTCGCCATCACCGAAGGTGCCGTTCTCTTCGACGAACTGGTTGTAGGCACGAATGGCATCGGTGTTTTCCTGTTGCCACCGTGCGCGTTGCTCTGCACGTACCTTTTCCGTCAGCGCGCTTTCGAAGGTGGCCGAGAGGTTGATCCCCAGGCGCCTTGCACGTTGGAGCAGGTCGCTGTTGATGCTGACGTTGGTGGCCTTCTTGGGTGCCGTGACATCGAAGAGTGGCGACATGGAGAAGTCTCCTGTTTCGAAGGGCTATGCGCATAGCATATGCGCACCGAGATTGCCCGGCAAGGGGGCTATCTGCGGGTTATCCCTCGGGCATTCACTCCCTCTCATCCCGCGTCGCGCGCAGCAGCACCCGATCCATGCCGCGGGTGCTGAGTACCCGCCTGAGGGCGGCGAAGAGGTGGGTGGGCAGGGTCACCGCGTAGCGCGGTCTGGGTCGCGGGTGTTCCAGGGCGTGGATCAGCTTGGCCACCACCGCCTCGGGGCCCAGGGTGAAGGCACCCTTGCCGTCCTGGCTGGCCAGGCGCGCCTCCACCTTGCGGTAGGTATCGGCATGGGCGCTGTGCCGGGTATCGATGTTGGCGCGGAAGGCGCGGTAGGCATTCTCGCGAAAGCGGCTGCTGATGGGACCGGGCTGGATCAGGCTGACGTGGATGCCGCTGCCGACAAGCTCCTGGCGCAGGGTGTCGGCGAGGCCTTCGAGTGCGAACTTGGAGCAGACGTAAGCGCCGCGGTAGGGCAGGGCGGCGAAGCCCAGCACCGAGCTGTTGTGCACGATGCGCCCATGCCCCTGGGCACGCATCATCGGCAGCAGCCTGGTGGTGAGCTCGTGGGTGCCGAGCAGGTTGGTCTCGAGCTGTTGTCTCAGCACGTCGCGGGAGAGGTCCTCGACCGCGCCGGGCTGGCCGTAGGCGCCGTTGTTGAAGAGCGCCGTCAATGTGCCGCCGGTGCGCTGTGCCACATCTGCCACTGCGGCCTCGATGGAGGCGCTGCTGTCCAGATCCAGCACCAACGCCTCCAGGCCCTCCTCGCGCAGCCGGGCCACATCCTCTTCCTTGCGCGCCGTGGCGAAGACTCGCCAGCCACGCTCTGCCATGGCGTGGGCCGCGGAATACCCGATACCGCTGGAGCAACCGGTGATCAGCAGGCTTCGCGTTGTCTGTGGCGGGGCTTCTGGCATGCGGTTTTCCTTTCAGTGCGGGGGAGCGAGGTGGGCCTCGACCATAGGGCCCGGGAGCCGATTCGGCAATGGTGGCCGAAAGGGAGCGTGTTGCGATGGACGGAGTGCTACGCTGCCGGTGGCGAGGAGGGGAGGCGAACCATGAGCGAGCATGCCGGGCGCCGTTGGCGGTGGGTCGTGATATCGGGGGCCACGTTATCGGGGCTGGTGCTGGCGATGTGGCTGATGCTCGAGTGGCTTACCCCCGCTCCGGTGACTGGGCGGTTGATCGAATATCACAGTGATGCACCGGTGGCTGGCGCCACCCTGACCCTGAGCCGCCAGGGCTGGGGCCTGAGCGGCGCGGATCGACAGCTGGTCTGGGACAAGCGCTACGAAACCACCGCGACCACCGATGGCGAGGGGCGCTTTCGCCTGCCGTTGCCCGGCCCGGTGTGGCTGCTGGGTAACGGCAGCGGCCGTCTCGTGGCCGAGGCGCAGGGCTTTCAGCGGCTCGATGCGGGCTATGTGGCCCCTGGCGCGGCCTTGACCCTGCAGACGGTGGCCGAACGGGAGGAGCGCCTGCCCGGCGGGATTGCCTACCTGGGCTGGGACGAGGACGGCGAGCCCTTCGGCTGGTCCTTCATCGACCACGCCCCGGTGCGAGACCCGGCCGGGGCCGACCTCTTCCCCGTCGCCCTGGAGCGCGAGCCGCTGCGAGTCACCCTGGCCGCCGCCGATGGGGGCGGGCTGCACTTCGTCTCGGCCGAGGCGCAGGGGATCACCCATCCTTCCTACGACTACCTGCTGCGCTATCGGGACGCCTCGCCCGAGTCGCCTGCCGAATCCCGGCTGACGCTGGACGACACCCCCGGCACGCTCTTCCTGCGCACCGCTCGGGGTCGCCACGCCAAGCTCGCCTGGGAGCCGGGCGAGGCGCTGGCGATGTCCGGCAGCGTGCCGGGGCTCGATATCAGTAGCGAGCGGCTGCTCTCCTTGCGCTTCGTCCATCGTCCCGGGCCGGGAACTCGGTGGTGTACCAGCCACCACTCCGGCCGGTGGAGCCCGTTCGCGCCGCGCTGCTGGCTTCCCTGCCAGAGCAGGGAGCGCCCTTCACGGGGCCGCGTGCCTACCGGCTGGTCGTGACCGATGCCGAGGGCAGGGAACTGGAGCGCCAGCACGTCGAGCTGGCTCCAGGCGTGCCGCTGGATGTGGAAAGCTGTGCCCGGCAGGCGCCGTTGAGCTGGCGCTTCCAGGCGATGCGGCTGGAGTACGACACGGATGGCCTGCCGCACCTGCAGTTGACGGTGGATGGCGAGCGCTTCGTGCACCACTCCGCGCCACGCCTGGTCAGCACACGGGACGATACCCTGTTCGAGGTGATGGCCTTCGATCTCGACTATCGCCGCCATGACCTTCGTCTCCGCCTGCGGGAGTTGCCTGGCGATGCAGGCCCCGCCGGCCGCATCTCGCCGCCCCAGCCGGGTCGGTAAGAACTGCGGCCGCATGGCGGCTCACCGTCAAAGCATCTCCCTGGTCGCCTCCATCACCCGGCCGTCCACGCTGCGCTGGATCTTGTCCTCGATCTCTGCGAGCAGCGCCTCTACCTTGGGGCCCTCGTTGGCCACCGCCACGAAGGTCCACTCGCTCGCCTCCAGTCGGTCGTGTTCGCCGCTTTCGCAGACCGCCACCGCCGGGTTGCGCCCGAAGCGCTCGTGAAGGCCGCCCATACGCTGGCGCTTCTCCTTCAGCGACCGACAGCCGGGCAGCGAGATGTGCAGGGTGAGGATTCCTATATGCATCACAATCTCTCCATTGCTCTCGTGGCAACGCTCTGGTGCCGGGGGCAGGCCGCTTGGAACTCAGGGCGTAAGTGTAGGTGCCACGATGACATTAGAAGATGGCGAGCCGAGGCCTTACGACTCCCAGGCTTGCTAGCTGAGCCGAAACCGATCAATATTCGGCTCACTATGTGAGCCGAAAGCCGTGCGGTTCGGCTCATCCGTATTCTCGGAGGTCTGGCATGACTGATCACGCCTCGACATGGATCTGGCAGCATCCTGGCTGGCCGAACTTTACCTGGCAGGCAGCAGAGATTCAGCCACGGGTCCAGGTATGCTGGAGGGATCTCGGTATCTTGGTCGGTCGGTCTGTGGCCCTGACGCCCACGGACGATCAGGATGCCGATGCGAGAACCGCCCTGGACACGCTGTTGCAGAGCATTGTCACGTCCTCGGCCATCGAGGGGGAGCGGCTCAATGTGGCCTCAGTCCGCTCATCCTTGGCCCGACGCCTTGGCGTAGAGGAGCCTGAGGGCGTTACCTCACCACGTTCCGAAGGCCTGGCGGAGCTGATGCTGGATGCCACCTTCAATCCTGACACGTCGCTGGACGCCGAGAGGCTTTTTCAGTGGCATCGGTGGTTGTTCCCTGATGCTGACGCCGGCTTGACGACGCTAAGGTCCGGGTCAGTGGCGCGGGGTGGAGCCCATGCAGGTGGTCTCGGGTCGCCTCGATCGTCCCAAGGTGTATTTCGAGGGCTCTTCG